>NZ_VXCA01000030.1 GCF_011369485.1 Pseudomonas atagonensis
TTCTACAGCGTTACACGCTGTTGTCAACACCTCTTTTTCAACTTCCTTTTGGCTTCGATGAACTGAAGCACTTACCGCCGAAACCTACATAACTCATTGAATCTCAAGGAGTTTTCCGTTTCGACTGCGCCGGAAGTGGGGCGAATTATAGACATCTGAAATTCGCCGTCAACACTTATTTTCGATATCACTCAGATTTCAGCGTGATACGCGCAAATGCCTTCTTGCCGGCCTGACAAACGTGGGTTGCGCCCAGTACATATATAAAGGAGCGGTCAACCACCTCACCATCTACACGCACGCCGCCAGCCGCCAACAGATCACGAGCCGCCGCCGAGTTCTTCACCAGACCCGCCTTATTAAGGACAGCAGCAATCGGCATATCCTCAGCGGAGGCCAACTCGATCTCCGGCAGATCATCCGGCAACTCACCATCCTTCATACGGTTACCCGCACCTCGGTGAGCATTCGCCGCTGCTTCTTCACCGTGGAAACGCGCAACGATCTCTTCAGCCAGCTTGATCTTGATATCACGCGGATTGGCACCCGCCTCTACATCAGCACGGAAAGCATTGATCTCATCCATCGAACGGAAACTGAGCAATTCGAAGTAACGCCACATCAGCGCATCCGGAATAGAAACCAGCTTGCTATACATGACGCCCGGCGCTTCCTGAATACCAACATAGTTGCCCAACGACTTGGACATCTTCTTCACGCCATCCAGACCTTCAAGCAACGGCATGGTCAGGATGCATTGAGCCTCTTGACCGTAACCACGCTGCAGCTCACGCCCCATCAGCAAGTTGAACTTCTGGTCAGTACCACCTAACTCGACATCCGCGCGCAGAGCGACCGAGTCATAACCCTGAACCAGCGGGTAAAGGAACTCGTGAATAGCGATAGGTTGATTGGTGGTGTAGCGCTTGTCGAAATCGTCGCGCTCGAGCATTCGAGCGACGGTGTATTGCGAGGTCAGGCGAATGAAGTCCGCCGGCCCCATCTGATCCATCCAGGTGGAGTTGAATGCGACTTCGGTTTTTGCCGGATCAAGAATTTTGAAGACCTGAGTTTTATACGTCTCAGCGTTCTCCAGAACCTGCTCACGAGTCAGCGGCGGGCGAGTGGCGCTCTTGCCGCTCGGATCACCGATCATCCCGGTGAAATCACCTATAAGGAAGATCACCTGATGCCCCAGCTCCTGGAACTGGCGCAGCTTATTAATAAGGACAGTGTGACCAAGGTGCAGATCCGGAGCAGTTGGATCGAAACCAGCCTTAATACGCAGCGGTTGGCCGCGCTTGAGCTTCTCGATCAGCTCGGACTCGACCAATAGTTCTTCCGCACCACGTTTAATCAGCGCTAGCTGCTCTTCAACCGACTTCATAACAGACCCGCAAGGCTCAGATTCAAAGGGAACCAACCATACAAGATCGCGCACCAATTACAAGTTTTGCCCGGCGCACGGACACCAATCCACAGACGCACTGTCTGTAGACTTGCTTCAGAGATGATTTGGTTATATTTTATACAGTTATTTCATCTTCATCATGTCATTCATCTTTTCCAATTCATCATTTTTCAAAGTCAAAATTACTTATGACCACTGAACCGTCTAAAGCGCCACCGCTTTACCCGAAGACCCACCTGCTCGCTGCAAGTGGAATCGCCGCCCTACTCAGCCTGGCGCTCCTGGTATTTCCTTCCAGTGATGTTGAAGCCAAAAAGACGACCCTGAGCCTTGAACTGGAAAGTCCTGCTGAACAACTGACACAAGATCAAGACGCTGCTGACACGGCTCAAGCCACAAATGAGCCCGTAACCTCCCCCTTTGCACAGATAGAAAACAGCGACGAAACCACTTCGCAAACGGCTGAAGCCGCTCCTGCGCCAGCACCCGTCGCGGAAAAACCAAAAGCCCCTGGTCATCGAGAAGTCGTTGTCGCAAAAGGCGATACGCTCTCTACGCTGTTTGAAAAGGTAGGTTTGCCGGCCGCAGCCGTGCATGAAATTCTGGCCAGCGACAAGCAGGCCAAGCAGTTCAGCCAGCTCAAGCACGGCCAGAAACTCGAGTTCGAACTCAACCCGGAAGGTCAACTAACCAGCCTGCACAGCAAGGTCAGTGACGTTGAAACCATCACCCTGACCAAGAATGACAAGGGTTATGCCTTCAATCGCGTCACTGCAAAACCAACCGTTCGCACCGCTTACGTCCATGGCGTCATCAACAGTTCGCTGTCGCAATCCGCAGCCCGCGCAGGCTTGTCCCACAGCTTGACTATGGATATGGCCAGCGTGTTCGGCTATGACGTCGACTTCGCCCAGGACATCCGTCAAGGCGATGAATTCGACGTCATCTACGAGCAGAAAGTGGTCAACGGCAAGGCTGTCGGCAATGGCCCGATCCTCTCCGCGCGTTTCACCAACCGCGGCAAGACTTACACCGCGGTGCGTTACACCAACAAACAGGGCAACAGCAGCTACTACACCGCTGATGGCAACAGCATGCGCAAGGCATTCATCCGTACGCCGGTGGATTTCGCCCGCATCAGCTCCAAGTTCTCCATGGGCCGCAAACACCCTATCCTGAACAAGATCCGCGCTCACAAGGGCGTCGATTACGCAGCCCCACGCGGTACGCCAATCAAGGCAGCCGGTGACGGTAAAGTACTGCTCGCCGGCCGCCGTGGTGGCTACGGCAACACCGTAATCATTCAACACGGCAATACTTATCGCACCCTATACGGTCACATGCAGGGTTTCGCCAAAGGCGTGAAAACCGGTGGCACCGTGAAGCAGGGTCAGGTGATTGGCTACATCGGCACTACCGGCCTATCGACCGGCCCTCACTTGCACTACGAGTTCCAGGTCAACGGCGTGCACGTCGATCCGCTGGGTCAGAAGCTGCCAATGGCCGATCCGATTGCCAAAGCCGAACGGGCGCGTTTCCTCGCCCAGAGCCAGCCGCTGATGGCGCGCATGGATCAAGAGAAGGCCACCATGCTTGCCTCGAGCAAACGTTAAGCGATGGCCCTGTATATCGGCGTGATGTCCGGAACCAGCCTCGACGGTCTGGACATTGCCCTGATCGAGCAGACTTCGGCGATCAAACTGATCGCCACGCACTACATCCCCATGCCTGAATCGCTGCGCACCGAGTTCCTTGGCTTGTGCGCCAGCGGCCCCGACGAAATCGCCCGATCGGCAATTGTGCAGCAGCACTGGGTGCAACTTGCCGCTCAGGGCATTCACACTCTTCTCGAACAGCAGCAGCTCAAACCTCAAAACATCCGCGCAATCGGCAGTCACGGCCAGACCATCCGCCATGAGCCCGCGCGCGGTTTTACGGTACAGATTGGCAACCCTGCTCTGCTGACCGAGCTGACGGGCATTACCGTCGTCAGTGACTTCCGCAGTCGAGACGTCGCTGCCGGTGGCCAAGGCGCACCTCTGGTGCCAGCCTTCCATGAAGCTTTGTTCGAAGAGCGTACCGGCAATCAGGCGGTCTTGAATGTCGGCGGTTTCAGCAATCTGAGTCTGATAGAGCCGACCAGGCCTGTAGCCGGTTTCGACTGCGGCCCAGGGAATGTTCTGATGGATGCCTGGATTAAGCAGCAGCGCGGCGAAAACTACGATCGCAATGGTGACTGGGCAGCCAGCGGTAAGGTGGAGCCGACGCTACTCGGAGCACTGCTCAGCGACCCATTCTTCGCCACCAAAGGCCCGAAGAGTACCGGCCGGGAGGTGTTCAACCTGCCATGGCTGGAGCAGCACCTTTCACGGCTGCCGACTTTCGCCGCAGAAAACGTACAGGCAACACTGCTCGAGCTGACGGCGTTGACTATCGTCGAGTCGCTGCAAAGTGCCCAAAGCGATACTCAGGAACTACTGGTCTGCGGCGGCGGCGCGCACAACGCCACACTGATGAAGCGCCTTGCCGACTTGCTACCGGGCACCACCGTCGCCAGCACTGCCACCCACGGCGTAGATCCTGACTGGGTCGAAGCGATGGCCTTTGCCTGGCTAGCCCATTGCTGCCTCGAAGGTATCGCTGCCAACCGGCCAAGCGTTACCGGCGCCAAAGGCCTGCGCGTACTCGGCGCCATCTATCCCAACTGAGCGAAATGCTGGCAAAAAAAACGCCGTAGAACCGTGAGGCTCTGCGGCGTTTTGTTATGTGCAGCGAAGTGCAATCAGATCGAGAACGAAGACCCGCAACCACAAGTCGTGGTGGCGTTCGGGTTCTTGATCACGAAGCGCGAACCTTCCAGACCTTCCTGGTAGTCCACTTCGGCACCCGCCAGGTATTGGAAACTCATCGGATCAACTACCAGACTCACGCCTTCGCGCTCGACAATGGTGTCATCCTCGGCCACATCTTCATCGAAGGTGAAACCGTACTGAAACCCTGAACAACCGCCACCCGTAACAAATACGCGCAGCTTCAAGCGATCATTCCCCTCTTCATCGACCAGGCTCTTCACCTTGTGCGCAGCACCTTGAGTGAATTGCAAAGCCGTGGGGGTGAAGGATTCGACGCTCATGCTGACTATCTCCCGGCGTTACGCCGCCATAATGCGTGATGACGCGCATTATCCGCTTGTCCTAGAAAATCGGTCAACTATTGTTACGGTATATCAATAAAGCCGATCAACTCCTCAGAATGCAAAAAGGCCCATTTGACGGGCCTTTTTGCTGTGCTCGATAAAGTGTTACGGCAGCATACCGGCGTGGGACAGGCCGAAACGCTCATCCAGCCCGAACAGGATGTTCATGTTCTGCACAGCCTGACCCGAGGCACCTTTGACCAGATTGTCGATCACCGACAGCACCACCACCAGATCACCATCCTGCGGACGGTGAACCGCGATACGGCAGACGTTGGCGCCACGCACGCTACGGGTTTCCGGATGGCTTCCGGCTGGCATCACGTCGACGAACGGTTCGTTGGCATAGCGCTTTTCGAACAGTGCCTGCAAATCCACCGAACGATCGACCACAGTCGCGTAAAGCGTCGAGTGAATACCGCGAATCATCGGTGTCAGGTGCGGAACGAAGGTCAGACCAACATCCTTGCCCGCGGCGCGACGCAGGCCCTGACGAATTTCCGGCAGATGACGGTGACCTTTTACCGCATAAGCCTTCATGCTTTCCGACGTCTCGGAGTACAGCGACCCTACAGCCGCACCGCGACCGGCACCACTGACACCGGATTTGCAGTCGGCAATCAGGCGCGATGCATCGGCCAGACCTGCCTCAAGCAAAGGCAGGAAACCCAGCTGAGTCGCAGTTGGATAGCACCCCGGCACGGCGATCAGGCGCGCTTTTTTGATTTGCTCGCGATTGACTTCAGGCAGACCGTAAACCGCTTCATCCAGCAGCTCCGGCGCACCATGCGGCTGGCCATACCACTTGGCCCATTCTTCAGCGTCCTGCAGGCGGAAGTCGGCCGACAGGTCGATGACCTTGGTGCCCGCCGCCAGCAGCTCGCCTGCCAATGCGTGGGCAACACCGTGCGGCGTAGCAAAGAACACCACATCGCAATCACCCAGGGTTTTGATATCCGGCACGCTGAACGCCAGACCGTCGTAGTGACCGCGCAGGTTCGGGTACATGTCAGCCACGGCCAGACCGGCCTCGGATCGGGAAGTGATCACTACCACTTCTGCCTGCGGATGCTGTGCCAACAGACGCAGCAGTTCGACACCGGTGTAACCCGTGCCGCCGACGATACCGACCTTGACCATAAACCTGCCCTCAACGAACCCACTGGAAAGCCGTCGATAATAGGGGCCGCGCGCCCCTGCGACAACCGTCAAGGTGACGTGCGGACGCTCAAGCCTCTACTATCCCGGCTACCGTGAACCTGGGAATAACCAAAAATGCTCTATCTGTGGATCAAAGCGCTACATATCGTCAGCATCGTGTGCTGGTTTGCCGGCCTCTTCTATCTTCCGCGACTGTTCGTTTATCACGCGCAAAGTGAGGACACGATCAGCAAAGAACGCTTCAGCGTCATGGAGCGCAAGCTCTATCGCGGCATCATGGGGCCGGCGATGATCGCCACACTGATCTTCGGTGGTTGGCTGGTCTATCTCAACCCGGGCATCTTCAGCATGGGTGGCTGGATCCACGCCAAGTTGACCCTGGTGGTTCTGTTGATCGGCTATCACCACATGTGCGGCGCACAGGTAAAACGTTTTGCCCGTGGCGAGAACACCCGCAGCCATGTCTTTTATCGCTGGTTCAATGAAGTGCCGGTTCTGATATTGCTGGCTATCGTAATTTTGGTCGTGGTCAAGCCGTTCTAACTTCAACAAGTACAGATATTTGGGGTGTTCACAATGTCGCTGCCCGCTCTGCTCGAACAACGTCTGCGTCTGCCTGTGGTGGCGGCGCCGATGTTCCTGATTTCCAATCCGGAACTGGTGCTCGCCTGCTGTCGAAACGGCGTGGTCGGCAGCTTCCCGGCGTTGAACCAGCGTGACAGCAGCGGGTTCAAAGCCTGGCTGGAACAGATCGAGGCGGGACTCGCGACACTGGACAACCCGGCGCCTTACGCGGTGAACCTGATTGTGCACAACAGCAACCCGCGCTTGCAGGCGGATCTGAATATCTGCGTCGAACATAAGGTTCCGGTCGTCATCACCAGCCTCGGCGCGGTGAAGGAACTGGTCGACGCGGTGCACAGCTATGGCGGCCTGGTCTTCCACGACGTCACTACCCGCCGGCATGCCGAAAAGGCTGCCGAGGCTGGCGTTGATGGTTTGATCGCGGTGGCGGCTGGCGCCGGGGGCCATGCCGGCACCTGGAGCCCGTTCGCACTGATTGCCGAGATCCGCGAGTTCTTCGACAAGACGCTGTTGCTTGCAGGATGTTTGAACCATGGCCATGAGATTCTGGCCGCACAAATGCTCGGTGCGGATTTGGCCTACTTTGGTACGCGTTTTATCGGCACCACGGAAAGTCATGCGCCTGACGCCTACAAGGAGATGCTGCTGACAGCCAAGGCCGCGGACATCATCCATACTCCAGCGGTGTCGGGAGTTCCGGCGAGTTTCATGCGCCAAAGCCTGCAGGCCGCCGGTTTCGATCTGGCCGCGCTGCAGGGCAAGGGCGAAGTCAATTTTGGCGAAAAACTCAAACCGATAAACGACGAAGCCAAGGCCTGGAAAACCGTGTGGTCGGCAGGTCAGGGCGTTGGGCAAATCGATGATCTGCCGAGTGTGGATCAACTGATCGCGCGTCTCGACGGCGAGTATCGCCAGGCTCAAGAGCGCACGCGGCAATTGTCGACCCGCTGGCCCCGCTGAAAAAACCAGGCCAGTCACTCCGCGACCGGCCTTACACTGACGACTTTTCAATCTACTCGCGACAAGGATGCCTCGGCCATGAGCGAACCCCGTTACAAGATCGTTTTCAACGGTGCTCTACAGCCCGGTGTCGATATCACCACGGCCAAACTCAATCTGGCGGATCTGTTCAAAAGCGATGTGGCTGGCATTGAGCGATTGTTCAATGGCCGAATCGTAGCCCTCAAACGCGACCTGTCCCACAGCGATGCGCAGACTTATCTGCAGGCATTGAACAAAACCGGGATCGACGCGCGAATCGAGACCGAAACCGCCATCGAACTGAACCTGTCGGACGTCCACGAGCACGCCCCCGTCGTGGCGGAGCCGGATTCTCCGTACGCGCCACCACGCGCCAGCGTCGGCGAAAGCCTGCCGGCCTTTGCCACACTCAAGCCGTTCGGCGTCGAAGGACGGATCGGCCGTTTGCGTTTTCTGGCGTGGACGATGGTGCTGAGCCTGGTCACTCTGCCCGTGGTCGGCATATTTGCCCTGGTCGCCTTGGGGCTGGTCAGCGGCGACTCCACCACCGGCCTGATCATTGGGGGAATCCTCGCGTTCTTCCTGTTTCTTGGCTTTGTCATCGTCAGCATTCTGTTCAGTGTTCAACGTCTGCATGACATCGGCTGGTCGGGCTGGTTGTGGCTGCTGAACCTTGTACCCTTCGTCGGCAGCTTCTTCCCGCTGGTGATCATGGTCGTGCCGGGCAACACCGGCGCCAACCGCTATGGCCCACCGCCGCCACCAAACAGCACGGCAGTCAAAGTCCTGTGTTCGTTGTGGATCGTGTTCTTCGCGCTGATATTCGCAGGGGGCATGCTCGGCGGGATCTCGGCCATTCAGCAAGAATACGAAAGCAATCTGGAAAGCAGTTACGAAAGCGGCTCGGTAACCACCGATGAAATCGAAGTCGAAGTCGAACCGGCGGCGAATTCCGCCGAGGATGCAGCCGAAGCGGCGCAGCCCCCTGTAGACTCTGCAAAAGAATGAACAGCGCTCCCCGCCGTGACACCCGCGTCGTCGGCGCGGAGCTGTTGCGATGGAGAATTGCATGACCCGTTACGCTCTGATCACTGGCGCCTCCAGCGGCATTGGCCTGGCCATGTCCGAAGCGCTGGCACGGCGCGGCCGCAGCCTGATTCTGGTAGCACGACAGCGTGATCAGCTGGAAAGTATCGCAATCGAACTGACCCAACGCTTCGGCGTGGAAGTGTTGTTCCGTGCCTGCGACCTGGGCGAACCATTACGCCTGTCCGGCTTCCTCCTTGAGCTGGAAGAAGGCGACCGGCAGATTGATTTGCTGGTGAATTGCGCCGGCATAGGCACTTGTGGCCCGTTCCTCGCGCAGGACTGGATGACCGAGCAGGATCTGATCGAAGTCAACATTCTCGCCCTCACCCGTCTGTGCCACGCAATCGGCAACAGCATGGCGTTGCAGGGTGGCGGACAAATACTCAATGTTGCCTCGATGGCGGCGTTCAATCCCGGCCCGTGGATGAGTACTTATTACGCCAGCAAGGCTTACGTGCTGCATTTTTCCGAAGCCCTGCGGGTTGAGCTCAAACAGAGCGCGGTTAAGGTATCGGTGCTCTGCCCCGGCCCGACCCGTACTGCCTTTTTCCGCACGGCGCAGTTGAACAGCGACAAGCTCAAGGACAGCAAACTGCTGATGAGCCCCGAGGAAGTCGCGCTGTACACCGTGCGCGCGCTGGAGAAAAATCGCGCGATCATCATTCCGGGACGGCGCAACCGCTGGTTTGCGTTCCTGCCGCGACTGGGTTCGCGCTGGCTCAACCGCACCATCGTCGGCATGGTCAACAAGGCTTACTGCCCGCGCTGAACCGTCCTACAGCAAAACACTGGGCGGGTTCATTCCCCATGAGTACACTCAGACCAGCCCAAACAACGGAGAAAACAGCAGTGGATACTCTGTTCACCAAGATCATCAACCGGGAAATTCCGGCCAAGATCATTTACGAGGACGACCAGGTTCTGGCGTTCCACGATATCGCTCCCCAGGCACCGGTGCATTTTCTGGTGATCCCGAAGAAACCGGTGCGCACCCTCAATGACCTGACCGAAGACGACAAGGCGTTGGCCGGGCATATCCTGTTCACCGCGCAGCGTCTGGCACTGGAACTGGGCTGCGAAGAAGGTTTCCGGGTGGTGATGAACTGCAATGAAAAGGGTGGGCAGACCGTCTATCACATCCACATGCATGTACTCGGTCAGCGTCAGATGAACTGGCCGCCGGGCTGATTCACGGCAAAACGTGCGGGAGCCCCGCTCCCGCATGACCCAGCGCAAACCTTCCCCGGCCGATTCGGTTAAACTGGCCGCCGAGATTCTTCCGGAGGTCAGCATGACTACCCAACGTCACTACTCGCCGATTGACCGCCTTCTGCTGCAAGCCGATGCCGCGATGCGTACCTTGCTGCCCTTCAGTGGCCAGCCATATCGTCCGTCGCCGGCCATTGTGCAGCCTGAAGTGCAAATGAGCGACGAAGACACCCGCCACGTCGCCGGCCTGATGCGCATCAACCATACCGGTGAAGTCTGCGCCCAGGCGTTGTACCAGGGGCAGGCACTGACCGCCAAACTGCCGCAGGTGCGCGAGGCCATGGAACACGCCGCCGAAGAAGAGATCGATCATCTGGTCTGGTGCGAGCAGCGCATTCATCAGCTGGGCAGCCACACCAGCGTGTTGAATCCGCTGTTCTACGGGATGTCGTTCGGAATCGGCGCGGTTGCCGGGCTGATCAGCGACAAGGTCAGCCTGGGGTTTGTCGCGGCGACCGAGCATCAGGTGTGCAAACACTTGAACGAACATCTGGAGCAATTGCCGGCTGAGGACGAAAAGTCCCGGGCGATTCTGGAGCAGATGCGCATTGATGAAGAACATCACGCGGAAAGTGCGCTGGAGGCTGGTGGTTTCCGCTTTCCGGCACCGGTGAAGTTCGGGATGAGCCTGTTGGCGAAGGTGATGACCAAAAGTACTTACCGGATCTGAGATCCGTGTTGCCGCAGAAAGCCTTCTAGTGAGAAAGCCCGCAGGCTTTCACAACAGAAATGAAAAAGGCGACCGAGAGGTCGCCTTTTTTTGTGCCCGGGAATCTTACGTCGGCATGTTGCGCGCGTAGAAGATTTCCAGCATTTCGTGCTTCACACGATCAGTCACCTGAGCACGTTGCTCCGGGGACAGGTTGCTGGTGGCGTCGCCGAACAGGTAGTTATCCAGTTCGAAGTTCTTCAGCAGCATTTTTGTGTGGAACAGGTTTTCCTGATACACGTTCACGTCGGTCATCTGATACGCGTCGCGGGTGTCTTCGGAGAGGTAGTTCTGGATCGAGTTGATCTCGTGGTCGATGAAGTGCTTGTTGCCTTCAACGTCACGGGTAAAGCCGCGCACACGATAATCCACAGTCACGATGTCCGAATCGAACTGGTGAATGAGGAAGTTGAGCGCTTTCAGCGGTGAAATCACACCACAGGTCGACACGTCGATGTCCACACGGAAGGTTGCAATACCGTCGTCCGGATGGATTTCCGGGTAGGTGTGCACCGTGATATGGCTCTTGTCGAGGTGGGCCAGGATAATTTCGGGCAACGGGCCCGGTGACTCTTCAATCTGGCTTTCAGTCGGGGTGACCGGCTCTTCAGAAATCAGAATCGTGACGCTGGCGCCCTGAGGTTCGTAGTCCTGACTGGCAATGTTCAGGATGTTGGCACCAATGATCTCGACAACCTCTGTGAGAATCTGCGTCAGGCGTTTCGCGTTGTACTCTTGATTGATGTACTCGACGTAAGCCTGCTGGTCTTGCGGGGTTTCCGCGTAGCAGATGTCATAGATGTTGAAGCTCAAGGTCTTTGTCAGGTTATTGAACCCGTGGAGCTTGAGTTTGCTTTTCACCGTTAAAAACTCTCTATGTATGCGGCACGGCCGCGTGATCAAGCATGCCCGTCAAGTGCGAACAACGCACCTGCGTAGGACGGTTAACACCTCTTCGCGATGGCGATTTTGGTTATCTGTTCAGGCGGCTGACCCATCGGTTGACCGATCACTGCCCTGAAAAAAGTGGCGCATTATGCAGACGTCAGCGGGGGATCGCCAGAGTCTGCACTGCTTTTATGATAGTTGAATGTCGGTTCAACCGAGTTCGACGATTTCGTAATCGTGGGTGATCGCCACGCCGGCTGCGCCCAGCATGATCGAGGCCGAGCAATACTTTTCGGCGGATAATTCGATGGCGCGTTTGACCTGGGCTTCTTTCAGACCCCGGCCCTTGACCACGAAGTGCATGTGAATCTTGGTAAACACCTTCGGATCTTCGGTCGCGCGCTCGGCTTCCAGGAAGGCTTCGCAGCTTTCAACGGCCTGACGCGACTTCTTCAGGATGCTGACCACATCGAAGTTGCTGCAACCGCCAACGCCCAGCAGGAGCATTTCCATCGGGCGGACACCCAGATTACGACCACCGGCGTCCGGCGGACCGTCCATGACCACGACATGACCGCTGCCGGATTCGCCGAGGAACATGGCTTCGCCAGCCCATTGGATGCGTGCCTTCATCGCCAAGACTCCACTGTAGAAAAAAGGGTCGCCAGCTTAGCACAGCGCCCCGGTCTGACAGCGAGCGACGATCCTAGGACAGTTGCCTCTGCAGCGTAGGTAATTTCTCGAATTTTCGACGAAGTGTCTGGTAAGCTGGCGCCAATTGGCTGGCGCCCATGCCAGCCGTGTAGCGACCGCCTTCAGCGCCTCATAAAAAAATCAAACATCACCGTGCAGTCTTTTCGGGATACAACCATGGTTGCTATTACCCCAACACCCAAAATCAAGAACCTCGACAAGCTGTTGATGCATTGCCAGCGCCGTCGCCATGCGGCCAAGAGCAACATCATTTGTGCCGGCGACCGCTCGGACACGCTGTACTTCATCATCAAGGGTTCGGTGACGATCCTGATCGAGGACGACGATGGTCGCGAGATGATCATCGCCTATCTCAACGCCGGTGATTTCTTCGGTGAACTGGGTCTGTTCGAACAGGCGGGCCAGGAGCAAGAGCGAAGCGCCTGGGTGCGAGCCAAGGTCGAGTGTGAAATTGCGGAAATCAGCTACACCAAGTTTCGCGAATTGTCCCAGCAGGATCCGGACATTCTTTACGTGCTCAGCGGACAAATCGCACAACGCTTGCGCAACACCACGCGCAAGGTGGGCGATCTGGCGTTTTTCGACGTGACCGGCCGAGTGGCGCGTTGCCTATTGGAACTGTGCAAGCAACCGGATGCGATGACCCATCCCGATGGCATGCAGATCAAGGTAACCCGCCAGGAAATCGGGCGAATTGTCGGTTGTTCCAGGGAGATGGTCGGTCGCGTGCTCAAGGATCTTGAGGAACGCAACCTTGTCGATGTGAAAGGCAAGACCATGGTGGTCTTCGGCACACGCTAAGCGGGAACAGTCAGGCGCTGTAGATCTGCGCCAGCATCAAACGAAACAACTCATCAAGACGCGCCAATGCCGTTGGCGCGGCAAACTTCTCGTGCAGCGCAATGTGGCTTTCGGCACGCACCCGCTGCTCCAGGCCACAGGCTTCGTTGAAGCGGTTGACCGCAGCGACCATCGATTCCCGCTCGTTATCCAACAGCATCGCACCGTGCACCAAGCCAACCGGACGCTGTCCGCCCTGACTTTGGCGCCAGCGCTGGGCCGTGCCGACCATCTTGCGACCGTCGAGATTGACGTTGAAACGTCCGTCGCAGAACGCGCCGTCGATTTCGCCCACCGATGAAACTCCGCCCAGCTCATCCAGCAGTTCACAGATCGGATCACACAGACGCCGGTAACCGGTTTCAATGCGGTTCAGATCACCTTCGCTGCGAGGTGGGGCGTAGACCAGTGCGATATTGAGGGTGGCCGCAGATTGCGGAACGGGTTCACCGCCGGTTTCGCGCAGCAGGACTGGCCAACCGGCAGCGGCAGAGACTTCGCAGGCGTGCTCGAAACCGGGCAGGCGATTGAGCCGGCGCGGCATGACCAGGGCGCGGTCGCTGGGCTGCCAGAACAACAGACCGAATTCGGCGTCGCCGCTGCAGATCGAGGCCAGTAGATCCTGTTCGGCTTGCAGCCCGGCTTCGATGGTCAGGGAGGTGGGGATCATAAGGTTTCCGTAGGACGATGAGTCTGAGGTGAATCTTATGCCGCCTTCACGGGCAAGCCCGCTCCCACAAGGGACGCGGGTGCCTGCAAAGACTTGATCAGTCGAGGGTCGAACCGCTCACCGGAACGCCACGCTCCGGGAAGAACAGACGCTGCAGCTCAGTGCCCGGGCTTTCCGCACGCATGAAGGCCTCGCCGACCAGGAACGCGTAAACGTCGCTGATTTCCATCAACTCGACGTCGGCCCGGTTGAGGATGCCGCTTTCGGTAATTACCAAACGATCACGCGGAATACGCGGCAACAAATCGAGGGTGGTTTCCAGGCTGACATCGAAGGTGTGCAGATTGCGGTTGTTGACCCCGACCAATGGCGTGTCGAGGGTTTTCAGTGCGCGTTCCAGCTCATCGCCGTCGTGCACTTCCACCAGCACGTCCAGGCCAACGCTTTTCGCCACTGACGCCAGCTCGGCCATTTTCACGTCATCCAGCGCGGAGACGATCAACAACACGCAGTCGGCGCCCAGCGCACGGGCTTCGACGATCTGGTACGGATCGATCATGAAATCCTTGCGGATCACCGGCAGTTTGCACGCGGCACGGGCCTGTTGCAGGTAAACGTCGGCGCCCTGGAAGTAGTCGATGTCGGTCAGCACGGACAGACAGGTCGCCCCGCCCTTCTCGTAGCTTTTGGCGATGTCGGCGGGCACGAAGTTCTCGCGGATCACGCCTTTGCTCGGCGACGCCTTTTTGATTTCAGCGATCACTGCCGGCTGCTTTTTCTTGGCCTGCGCCAGCAATGCCTGGGCAAAACCACGGGGTGCATCGGCCGCCTTGGCCAGACTTTCCAGCTCGCTCAGGCTGACGCGAGCGCTACGCTCGGCGACTTCCTGAACTTTGCGGGCCAGAATGTTTTCCAGAACCGTCGGTACACTCATCCCTCATTCTCCACTTTGAATACCGCGGTAAAGGCACCCAGCTCCTCGAGTTTTTCCCGAGCAAGCCCAGTGTGCAAAGCGTCGTGCGCAAGCTCCACGCCCTGTTTCAAACTGCTGGCCAGGTCGGCGGCGTACAACGCCGCACCGGCATTGAGCACAATCATTTCGGCGGCTTTCTGACCGTTTTCGGTTTTGCGCTTGCCGAGGGCATCGCGGATCAACGCCAGCGACGCTTCCGGGCCTTCGACCGACAGACCGTGCAGGCTCTGGCTTTTCATGCCCAAGTCTTCCGGCTCGACCCAATACTCGGTGATCTCGTTGTTCTTCAGCTCGGCGACAAAGGTCGGCGCGGCGAGACTGAACTCGTCCAGACCATCCTTCGAATGCACCACCAGCACATGCTTGCTGCCCAGACGCTGCAAGACTTCGGCCAGTGGCCGGCACAGAGCCTGAGTGAACACGCCTACCACCTGATGTTTCACACCGGCCGGATTCGTAAGCGGGCCGAGCATGTTGAACAACGTACGCAAGCCGAGATCGCGGCGCGGGCCGGCGGCATACTTCATGGCTTTGTGATGGGTCTGGGCGAACATGAAACCGATACCGACGTTGTCGATGCAACGAGCGACTTGAACCGGCGTCAGGTTCAGATAGATGCCGGCGGCTTCCAGCAGATCGGCACTGCCACTCTTGCCCGACACCGCACGGTTGCCATGCTTGGCCACGGTGCAACCGGCCGCTGCGACAACAAAGGAAGACGCGGTCGACACGTTGAAGATGTTCGCACCGTCACCACCGGTGCCGACCACATCGACTACACCGTCGAGGGTCTTGAGTTCGACCTGATCGGCCAGCTCACGCATCACCGACACGGCGCCGACGATTTCGTCGATGCTCTCGCTTTTCATGCGCATGGCCATCATGAACGCGCCGATCTGCGCGTCAGTGCATTGGCCGGTCATGATTTCGCGCATCACGTCGCGCATTTCATCGGTGCTGAGATCGAGGTGATCGACGATACGGCTCAGGGCTGTCTTGATATTCATGGGAAGTCCTTAGCGCGTGCCGCCGGTTTGTTTGAGGAAGTTGGCAAACAGTTCATGACCCTGTTCGGTCAGGATCGACTCGGGGTGGAACTGTACGCCCTCAATGTTCAGGGTCTTGTGACGCAGGCCCATGATTTCGTCGACGCTGCCGTCATCGTGTTGCGTCCACGCGGTCAGCTCCAGGCAATCGGGCAAAGTATCGTGCTTGACGATCAGCGAGTGGTAGCGGGTAACGGTCAGCGGATGATTCAGTCCCGCGAACACGCCCTTGTCCTCATGGAATACCGGGCTAGTCTTACCGTGCATCACTTGCCGGGCACGCACTACGTCACCGCCAAAGGCCTGGCCGATGGACTGGTGGCCGAGGCAGACGCCGAGGATCGGCAGCTTGCCGGCAAAGTGCTTGATGGCTTCGATGGAGACGCCAGCTTCGGTCGGAGTACATGGGCCTGGGGATACAACGATCCGCTCAGGGTTGAGCGCTTCGATTTCGGCGATGGTCAATTCGTCGTTGCGCACGACTTTGACTTCGGCACCCAACTCGCCGAGGTATTGCACAACGTTGTAAGTAAAGGAGTCGTAGTTGTCGATCATCAGCAACATGGCGTTTCGAACCTCTTGAATTCTGACTAGAAGACAGCCTTCAGGTGACTTGCCCGCAGGGCGCTGCACGATGTCGGACGCGCCAGTGGCGTCGGCAAAGCGGCATTTCAAACGGGCAAGGAAGGCAAAGCGATACAGATCCGGCGGAGCCGGCAGAAAAGATTCAGGCGCGCCAACGCCAGCGGGCGTGTGCCTTGATGACTTGATCCAGAAGTTTGCTGGTGATCAACACGGGGAAGGTCTCGTTCATACGTTCCGGCACAGTAACTTAGCTGGGCAGAGCGTGCAATATGGCGGGGCTTGCGGGAGATAAAACCGGGGGAGGATTCGCGACCGATGGCAAAACGCCGGAAGTTTTTGGTACTGTCGTTTCGTTCACCTACAACAATAAATAAACGGACTTGCTCATGATCAAACAGACGTTGTTTGTACCGCTCGCCAGTTGCCTGCTCGCACTGGCCTGCGCCCAGGCGAATGCTGCACCCAATCCTTACTCGAACTTCGTGGTCTTTGGCGACAGCCTCAGCGATGCCGGGACATTCACCGACAGCGGCGGCCCTGCCGGGTCGGGCACACGCTATACCAACCGCACCGGCCCGAACTATCAGAACGGCAGCGGTGAGTTCTACTCCCTGAACGCCACGCAACTGCTCGGCGGCCGCCTCGGATTCACTCCAGACCAGACCGCCGCGTCATCCTCCACCGTACGTCCCGACCAAGGCTTGCCGGACGGCAATAACTGGGCAGTGGGTGGCTATCGCACCGACCAGATTCTCGACTCGATCACTAGCCAGTCCGCCACCGGCGAACGCACCCGCACCGGTTATCTGCCTTCGAACGGTTTCCGGGCTGACCCGAATGCCCTGTATTACCTGACCGGGGGTGGCAATGACTTCCTGCAGGGCCGCGTCACCAGTATTCCTCAGGCGAATGCCGCCGCCGATCGCCTGGTCGACAGCGTACGCACGCTGCAAGGTGCAGGCGCCCGTTACATCATGGTCTGGCTGCTGCCGGACATCGGCCTGACCCCGGCCATCAACGGCTCACCGTTACAGGCCTTCACCTCGCAACTCAGCGCCCAGTTCAACACTGAACTGGTGAGCCAGTTGCAGGGCGTTAATGCCAACGTTATCCCGCTGAACGTTCCGGTACTGCTGAAAGAGGCGTTCGCCAATCCGGCGCAGTTCGGTCTGGCCACTGACCAGAACCTGGTCGGCACCTGCTTCAGCGGCAACAGCTGCACGGAAAACGCCCGGTACGGGATCAACAGTGCGACGCCGGATCCGACCAAGCTGATCTACAACGACGCAGTGCACCCTACCGAAGCCGGGCAACGCCTGATTGCCGACTACGCCTACTCGCTGCTGGCCGCGCCGTGGGAAGCGACTTTACTGCCGCAAATGGCGCAAGGCACCTTGCGCTCGCATCAGGATGAATTGCGCAACCAATGGCTGGCCGATTGGCAGAACTGGCAAGGCGTTGGCCAGTGGCGAGCCATTGTCGCCGGCGGTGGCCAGCATCAGGACTTCGACACCCAAGACAGCGGCGCCAGCGCCGACGGCAACGGCTACAACCTGAACATCGGCGGCAGCTATCGCCTCAACGAGGCCTGGCGCGTGGGTCTGGCGGCGGGTTTCTACAATCAGAAACTCGAAGCGGGCGATAACGACTCGGACTACAAGCTGAACACCTACATGGGCACTGCATTCGCTCAGTATCAGGAGAATCGCTGGTGGGGTGACGCGGCGGTGACCGCCGGACATCTGGACTACGACAGCCTGAAACGTAAATTCCAGTTGGGCGTCAACGAGCGCGGCGAGAAGGGTGACACCGATGGCTACGTTCTGGCGTTCAGCGGCCGGGTGGGTTACGACATCGCGCCTGAGGCGAGCAGCCCATGGCACCTGTCGCCTTTCGTCAGCGCGGATTTCGCCAAGGTTGAAGTCGATGGCTACTCGGAAAACGGCGCTGACTCGACCGCGCTGACCTTCGATGACCAGTCACGCATCTCCCGGCGTCTGGGCCTCGGGTTTCAGGGCAAATATCAGATCACTTCGCAAACCCAGGTGTTCGGCGAACTGGCTCACGAGCGTGAGTACAACGACGACACCCAGAATGTGACGATGAATCTCAACAGCCTGCCGAACAACCACTACACCCTGGCGGGCTACACCCCGCAGACCAACCTCAATCGCTTGAACCTGGGCGTGAGCCACAACCTCACCAAGGAACTGGCGTTGCGCGCCAGTTACAACATTCGCAAGGATGATGACTTTACCCAGCAAGGGATCAACGTTGGTGTAGCGCTGGATTTCTAAGCGCAAAAGATCGCAGGCCTGCAAAAACAAGTGTGGGAGGAGGCTTGCTCCCGAAGGCAGTGGGTCAGTCGACATTAATCTGACTGACCTACCCACTTCGGGAGCAAGCCCCCTCCCACAAATACTATGTCCGGCTCAGCTTTCCGGAGTTTGCTCAGCCAAGGCCACGGCGCGGAACATCGCGCGGCGCTTGTTCAGGGTTTCTTCCCATTCCAGCGCCGGTACCGAGTCGGCAACGATGCCGCCACCGGCCTGCACATGCAGTTCACCGTTCTTGATGACTGCGGTACGGATGGCAATCGCGGTGTCCATGTTGCCGTTCCACGCGAAGTAACCGACCGCCCCGCCATACACTCCACGCTTGACCGGTTCCAGTTCGTCGATGATTTCCATCGCACGAATTTTCGGCGCACCAGACAAAGTGCCCGCCGGCAGAATTGCCCGCAGTGCATCCATCGCCGTCAGCCCTTCTTTCAAATGGCCGGTGACGTTGGAAACGATGTGCATCACATTGGAATAACGCTCGATGACCATCTTCTCGGTGAGCTTCACCGAACCGATTTCCGAAACGCGACCGGTGTCATTACGGCCCAGATCGATCAGCATCAAGTGCTCGGCGATTTCTTTGTCGTCGGATAGCAAGTCTTCTTCCAGTGCCAGATCCGCTTCTTCGGTCGCGCCACGCGGACGCGTGCCGGCAATCGGGCGCACGGTGATCAGGTTGTCTTCGACCCGCACCAGCACTTCCGGCGAACTGCCGACGACGTGGAAATCGCCGAAGTTGAAGAAATACATGTACGGCGTCGGGTTGAAGCAACGCAGTGCACGGTACAGATCGATCGGCGCGGCCTTGAAGTCGATCGACATACGCTGCGACGGCACGACCTGCATGCAATCACCGGCAAGGATGTATTCCTTGATGGTGTCGACGGCTTTTTCGTAGTCGTCCTGGGTGAAACTCGAACGGAATACCGGATCAGCCGATTGTTGCTTGCTGAACTCCAGGCCACGACGCGGGGTGATCGGCTGGCGCAGTTTCTCCAGCAGCTCCTGCAATTGCGCCTGACCTTGTTCGAAAGCATCGGCCTGCGCCGGGTCGGCCAACACAATCGCGTGCATCTTGCCGGCGAGGTTGTCGAACACGACCACCGCATCGGAAACCATCAGCAAAATGTCTGGCACGCCCAGCGGGTCCGGGTTCGGGCATTTGCCCAGGCGTTTCTCGACATAACGCACACAGTCGTAACCGAAATAACCGACCAGACCACCGTTGAATCGCGGCAGACCGGCAATGGTTGGCACGTTGTAGCGGGCCTTGAAGGTTTCGACGAAGGCCAGCGGGTCTTCAACGTCGTGACTTTCGGTCTCGACGCCATCGACGGTCACGCTGACGTGATGGTCATGAACCCGCAGCACAGTGCGGCACGGTAGACCAATGATCGAGTAACGCCCCCATTTCTCGCCACCCTGCACCGATTCGAGCAGGTAGGAGTTGGGCTGGTCGGCCAGTTTCAGGTAGATCGACAGCGGCGTGTCGAAGTCGGCCAGGGTTTCGCAGGCCAGCGGGATGCGGTTGTAGCCGTCGGCGGCCAAGCGCAGGAATTCTTCGCGGATCATAAGGTGCCTCGTGGTGTGAGGTGCAAATCAGTCAGGTGTGCAAACGCGCCGGCAGGCCGGCCAGGAACAAGTCAGGCGCGCCAACGCCAGCGGGCCAGGGCCTTGATGACTTTCATCCAGAGTTTGCGAGTGACCACCACGATGGCGTTTCCAGAAGGGGATTGAGAAGCGTCGGGCAACGTTATCTCAGCGGCCGTAACGAGGCAACCGGGAATTAGCTTGCGCAGATCGTCGATCACCAGCGCCGGGGATTCCTCGGCAATCGGCCGGCCATGGTTGTAGCCGTAACTGAGCGCGACACATTTGACCCCCGCTGCTTTCGCCGCCAGCACGTCGCTGCGCGAGTCGCCGACGAACAGCGATTGCGAGGCCGGAATGTTGGCCATTTTCATCACGAAGAACAGCGCGGCCGGATCAGGTTTCTTCTGCGGGAGCGTGTCGCCGCCGATGATCCACTTGAAGTAGCGGCCAATCTTCATCTGATCCAGCAACGGCGCGACGAAGCGCTCCGGCTTGTTGGTGATCAGCGCCATGGCCACGCCCTGTTTGTGCAGCCACTTGAGGGTGTCGCGTACGCCAGGATAGACCACGGTCAGCTCATGGCTGGCACCGTAGGCTTCCATGAACACTGCCAGCGCATGCTCGGCCTCGACGTCATCCACGGAGGAATGATCGATGCCACCCGCCAAGGCGCGGCGCACCAGCACCGGCGCGCCATTGCCGACCCACTCGCGTACTGCTTCGACGCCCGCCGGTTGGCGGCCGAGGGTGAGCAGCATGTTGTCCACCGCCGCCGCCAGGTCGGGAACCGAGTCGATCAGCGTGCCATCCAGATCGAACATCACCAACCGTGGCAGTTTGCCCGGGAACAGCTGCTCAAAACCGCTCATGGACGTGCCAGCGCCAGCTCGGAACGCATCTTGTCGATGACTTCCTGATAGTTCGGCGCGTTGAAGATTGCCGAACCGGCCACGAACGTGTCGGCGCCAGCGGCGGCGATTTCGCGGATGTTGTTGACGTTGACGCCGCCGTCGATTTCCAGACGGATGTCACGGCCCGAGGCATCGATGATCGCCCGCGCTTCGCGCAGTTTGTCGAGGGTGCCGGGAATGAACTTCTGCCCGCCGAAGCCCGGGTTGACGCTCATCAGCAAGACCATGTCGACCTTGTCGATCACGTACTTGAGCACGTCCAGCGGGGTTGCCGGGTTGAACACCAGACCGGATTTGCAGCCGCCTTCACGGATCAGTTGCAGCGAACGATCGACGTGCAGCGTGGCTTCCGGGTGGAAAGTGATGTAAGTGGCGCCGGCCTCGATGAAGTCGCCAACGATGCGATCCACCGGGCTGACCATCAGGTGCGCGTCGATTGGCGCGGTGACGCCGTATTTGCGCAATGCCGCGCAGACCATCGGGCCAATGGTCAGGTTGGGCACGTAGTGGTTGTCCATGACATCGAAGTGAACGAAGTCGGCACCGGCGGCCAGAACGTTGTCCACCTCTTCGCCGAGGCGGGCGAAGTCGGCGGAGAGAATCGACGGAGCAATTACGAAGGGCTGCATGACGCACCTTTTCTGAGCTAAATCACGATGGCGCGCATTGTAGCCTCATGCTTGGACGCGCGCACCGTGACCGCGATGATTGGGTTATGCCATGACGGGTGGTCGATGCCGGATCAGTACGCCGCGCGGTAGATCTTCTCGATGTCGGCAGCGCTGAGTTTGCGCGGGTTGTTGCGCATCAGGCGCTCGATGCCTGCGGCCTCCACGGCCATTGCCGGGATGGCCTCTTCCGGCACGCCGCAACTGCGCAGACCCGCGGGAATTTCCACTGCCATACACAAATCGGTCATCGCCTGCACGGCTTTGTCCGCCGCCTCGCTGGCACTCAGATGAGCGGTCTTCACCCCCATGGCTTCGGCAATATCCTGCATGCGTTCGACACAGGCCATCTTGTTCCAGGTCATGACATACGGCAGCAGCAAGGCATTGCTGACCCCGTGAGCGATGTTGAAGCGCCCGCCCAGCGGATAGGCCAACGCATGCACCGCGCCGACGCCAGCATTGCCGAATGCCATGCCGGCCATCAGGCTGGCAGTGGCCATATCTTCGCGCGCCTGCAGGTTGGCGCCGTTGGCGTAGGCCTTGGGCAACGCGTTGGCAATCAGTTTGATCGCGCCGATGGCCAGCGAATCGGTAATCGGCGAAGCGTTCACCGACAGATAGGACTCGATGGCATGCACCAGCGCGTCGACACCACTGGCGGCGGTGACGCTGCGTGGACAAGTCAGGGTCATCTGCGGACTGACCAACGCTACGTCCGGCAATAGAAAGTCGCTGACGATACCTTTCTTCAGTTGGGCGACCTTGTCCGAAAGGATGGCGACATTGGTGACTTCCGAACCGGTGCCGGCGGTGGTCGGGATGGCGATCAGCGGCGGGCCTTTGCGCGGTACCTGGTCAACGCCGAACAGATCCTCCAGCGCGCCGTGATAACCGGCATACGCCGCAACACTCTTGGCAATATCGATAGCACTGCCGCCACCGAGGCCAATCAAGCCGTCATGCCCGCCTTCGCGGTACACGCGCATGCAGTCTTCGACGATGGCGATTTCCGGGTCCGGCAGCACGCGGTCGAAAATCTCGTATTCGCGCCCGCCGAGTTGCACCAGCGCCAACTCGACGGTGCCGGACTTGACCAGAGCGGCATCGGTGACGATCAGTGGGTTGTCGATGTCGAGGCGTGTCAGTTCGGCCGCCAGTTGCTCGATGGCTGCGGCGCCGGTGATCAGTTTGTGAGCGATTTTGAACTGGGACAGACTCATCGTGCGCAGCCTCTTATAAATGTGGGAGCTGAGCACAAGGTTAGCTGGGGTTTTGGGGTTGTCTGCCATTCACACCATGAATGCCCCAAAACTCCACACACAACACAAATCCCTTGTGGGAGGGGGCTTGCTCCCTCCCACATTTTTGACCGATTGCGATCTTAAACCTGGGCGGTACGCAATTTTTCGCTGCGCCCGCGCAGCCATTCCAGGGTCAGCAGCAAAATTACGGAGAAGGCGATCAGCAACGTAGCCGCCGCCGCAATCGTCGGACTCAGGTTCTCGCGAATCCCGCTGAACATCTGCCGAGGCAACGTCGCCTGCTCGGGACCCGCAAGAAACAGCGTTACCACCACTTCATCGAACGAAGTCGCAAAGGCAAACAGCGCCCCGGAAATCACCCCCGGCGCAATCAGCGGCAGAGTCACCCGGCGAAAGGTGGTCAGCGGAGAAGCGCCAAGACTTGCGGCAGCGCGCACCAGATTGTGGTTGAAGCCTTGCAACGTCGCCGACACGGTGATGATCACAAACGGCACACCCAGCACTGCGTGCACCACGATCAGCGAGAAAAAGCTGTTGCCAAGCCCCAATGGCGCGAAGAACAGATAACTCGCCACGCCGATGATCACCACCGGCACCACCATCGGCGAAATCACCAGCGCCATTACCAGCGCCTTACCGGGGAAGTCGCCACGGGTCAGGCCAATCGCCGCCAGCGTGCCGAAGATCATGGCCAGCACGGTCGCGGCCGGGGCGACGATGATGCTGTTCTTCAGTGAGCGCATCCATTCCGCCGAGGCGAAGAAGTCCTGATACCAGTGCAACGAAAAGCCCTGCAGCGGATAGACCAGAAAACTGCCGGAGTTGAACGACAACGGCACGATCACCAGCACCGGCAGGATCAGGAACAACAGAATCAAGCCGCAGAGGATCCGCAAGCTGTAGAACCACACCCGTTCGATGGGCGACATATAAGGACTCAGCATTTCTAATTCCCCTTAGCTCAGGCGCAGGCGACTGGCGCCCACCAGCCAGCTGTAAATCAGATAAAGCACCACGGTCGCCAGCAGCAACAACCCGCCCAACGCCGTGGCCATGCCCCAGTTGATGCTGGTGTTGGTGTAGAACGCGACGAAGTAACTGACCATTTGATCGTTCGGGCTGCCCAGCAGCGCCGGGGTGATGTAGTAGCCGATGGCGAGGATGAACACCAACAGGCAACCGGCGCCGACACCGGCGTAGGTCTGCGGGAAGTACACCCGCCAGAAACTGGCGAACGGATGGCAACCCAGGGAAATCGCGGCGCGCATGTAGGTCGGCGAGATGCCTTTCATCACGCTGTAGATCGGCAAGATCATGAACGGCAGCAGGATGTGCACCATCGAGATGTAGACCCCGGTGCGGTTGAACACCAGCTCCAGCGGTTTATCGATGATGCCCATCGCCATCAGCGCGCTGTTGATCAATCCGCCGGATTGCAGCAACACGATCCACGCGGCGACTCGCACCAGAATCGAAGTCCAGAACGGCAGCAGCACCAGAATCATCAGCAGGTTGCTTTGACGCGATGGCAGGTTGGCCAGCAGGTAGGCAAGCGGATAGGCCAGCACCAGGCAGATCACGGTGATGATCAGGCCCATCCAGAAGGTGCGGGCGAAGATGTCGAGGTAGATCGCCTGATCCGGGGTGGCCGGGGCCAGTTCACCGAGGTCGTCAATGCGGTGGTCGACCGCCGCCAGCAGGTAATACGGGGTGATACTGCTGGTGTTGCGTTTGACCGCTTGCCAGTAGGCAGGATCGCCCCAACGCTCATCGAGGCCTTCGAGTGCTTCTTTATAAGAGGACGGCTCGCTGGCGAATGGCAGCGCCCGGGCGGTTTTGGTCAACAGGCTGCGATAGCCGGCCAACTCCATGTTCAGGCGCTTGGACAGATCGCCCAGGGTCTGGTTTTTGCGTGCCTCGGCGAGGTCTTCGCCGGCGGCTTTGTAGACCGGTTCAGCGGGCAGGCCTCGGCCGTCCCAACTGGCGATGGCCGCCACGGTGCGCGGCATGCCGCCGACCACTTCCGGGTTGCCGACGCTTTTGTAGAGCAGCGCCACGATCGGCACCAGAAACACCAGCAACAGAAACAGCACCAGCGGCGCGATCAGCGCCTGGGCCTTCCAGCGGTTAACCCGCTCGGCGCGCTTGAGCCGCTGCTTCAGGGTGGGGTCGGTGCCCGCGTTCAGGGGAATGGCGGTGGCCATGACGTACTCCGCAAATCTTTGATCGTTACAGAGGTGGCTAACCACCTCTGTTGTGTTGAAACACCACAACCTGTGGGGGCCAGCTTTTGTGGCGAGGGGATTTATCCCCGTTCGGCTGCGCAGCAGTCGTAAACCTGAGAATCCGGTTTTCCTGACACACCGAGTGGGATGGCTTCGGGGCTGCTTCGCAACCCAACGGGGATAAATCCCCTCGCCACACCAGCTCCCTCGACACAAAAGCCTTCACACAGGTAAAGCTGTGGTTACTTCGCCGCCCAGGAGTTGAAGCGCTGTTCCAGTTGCTCGCCGTTGTCAGCCCAGAAGCTGACGTCGATCTGCACCTGGTTGGCGATGTTTTCCGGGGTGGTCGGCATGTCTTTCAACACGTCTTTGCTCAGCAGCGGTACTGCCTGGGTGTTGGCCGGGCCGTAGGCGATGTTTTCCGAGTAGGTCTTCTGCTGCTGCGGCTGCACCGAGTAGGCGATGAATTTCTTCGCCGCGTCCGCACGCGCCTTATCCAGACCTTTCGGGATGGCCCATGCATCGAAGTCGTAGATGCCGCCGTTCCACACAACTTTCAGGTTGGATTCTTTCTGCACCGCAGCGATGCGGCCGTTGTAAGCCGAGCTCATCACCACGTCACCGGAAGCGAGGTATTGTGGCGGCTGGGCGCCGGCTTCCCACCACTGGATGTTCGGCTTCAGCTCATCGAGCTTCTTGAACGCGCGATCCTGGCCGCCCTTGCTGGCCAGTTCCTTGTAAACGTCTTTCGGCGCAACGCCGTCGGCCATCAGCGCGAATTCGAGGGTGTACTTGGCGCCTTTGCGCAGGCCGCGCTTGCCCGGGAATTTCTTCGTATCCCAGAAATCCGCCCAACTGGTCGGTGCGGTTTTCAGCTTGTCGGCGTTGTAGGCCAGCACGGTCGACCAGACGAAGAAGCCCACGCCGCACGGCTGAATTGCGCCTTTGACGTAGTCTTCAGTCTTGCCGAACAGCGCAGGATCGAGTTGCTCGAACATGTCTTCGTCGCAGCCACGGGACAGTTCCGGCGATTCAACTTCCACCAGATCCCACGAGACGCTCTTGGTGTCGACCATGGCTTTGACCTTGGCCATTTCGCCGTTGTATTCGCCGGCGACTATTTTGCCGTTGCCCGCCGCTTCCCACGGTGCATAGAAGGCTTTGACTTGCGCAGCCTTGTTCGCCCCGCCAAACGAAACCACGGTCAGATCAGGACCTGCGGCCATTGCGCTGGCCGCACCCATCAGGCCCAGAGTCAGGGCGGTGAACTTCAGGGATCTCAACATTTATTGTTCTCTCCACGTGCAGGGTTGGTGTTGGTATTGCCGGGGCGTTTAGTGCGCCTCTAAAAGCGGATCAAGCGCGCGAACGTGCTCGACCTGCCAGCCAAGCGGAACCACGTCGCCGACCGCGAGCGCGGGATCGAGCTCGGCAATCGGTTGTTTCACGAAGAAGTCGGTCTTGCCGCAGACCTCCAGGCGCACCCGGACGTGGTCGCCCAGATAGATGAATTCCGCCACCCTCCCTGAGAAGCGGTTGACGCATTGGTCGCTCGAGCCGTTGAGGCTGACGCGCTCCGGGCGGATCGACAAGGTCACCGGTTCGCCGGTCTGGCCGACGTTGACCGCCAGCGCCTCAACCTTCTCGCCACGGCCCAACTCGACCACACAGCGCTCGCCGCTCTGGCTGAGCAGGCGACCGTTGAGTCGGTTGTTCTCGCCGATGAAGTTGGCGACGAAGGTGTTTTTCGGTTCTTCGTAGAGCGTGCGCGGCGGGGCGATCTGCTGGATTTCGCCTTGGTGGAATACTGCAACGCGATCGGACATGGTCAGCGCTTCACCCTGATCATGGGTCACGTAGACCACGGTCACGCCGAGGCGCTGGTGCAGGTGTTTGATTTCCATCTGCATGTGTTCACGCAGTTGTTTGTCGAGAGCGCCGAGTGGTTCATCCATCAACACCAGTTGCGGTTCGAACACCAAGGCGCGGGCCAATGCCACACGTTGCTGCTGACCACCGGACAACTGCGCCGGATAGCGTGAGGCAAATGCGTCGAGCTGGACCATGCTGAGGACTTTCTTCACGCGGTCACTGACATCGCTTTTGTTCAGACCACGTACGGTCAGCGGGAAAGCAAGGTTTTCCGCGACGGTCATGTGCGGGAACAGCGCGTAGTTCTGGAACACCATGCCGATGTCGCGCTTGTGCGGCGGCACGTTGTTGATCGAGCGCCCGGCGAGAAGAATTTCGCCGGCGGTCGGGGTTTCGAAACCGGCGAGCATCATCAGGCTGGTGGTCTTGCCGGAGCCGGACGGCCCGAGCAAGGTGAGGAATTCGCCCTTGCGAATGTCCAGGTTGAGGTCTTTGACGATCAGGTTCTCGCCGTCGTAGCTCTTCTGCACTCCACGAAAGCTGACCAGCACATCGCTGGCCCCTGCGTTT
The DNA here is from genome assembly GCF_011369485.1 of Pseudomonas atagonensis. Taxonomy (GTDB): domain Bacteria; phylum Pseudomonadota; class Gammaproteobacteria; order Pseudomonadales; family Pseudomonadaceae; genus Aquipseudomonas; species Aquipseudomonas atagonensis. Next base: position 27,564 of record NZ_VXCA01000030.1, read on the forward strand.
GAATCGACCTGGCTCATACCCACACCTTTGTTGTTGATGACTGCTTGTGTATCAAGCCTAGTGGCTGGCGGCAGGCACGCAAATCGGGGCGCAGGAGAGAATCGCCTCAGCCGGATGGAAGGTTGAGGGTAGGGATTGCCCTACAAGGATGACGCTAACGGACAAGGCAGTTGCAAGCGTCGAGCTGCAAGCCGCAAGAACAAGCAAAAGCGGCTGTCGCTAATGGATATGCCCACAATCCTGATCATGGTGGGGATCTCATGTGGGAGGGGGCTTGCTCCCGAATGCGGTGGGTCAGCCAACCTTTCAGCAACTGATACATCGTCTTCGGGAGCAAGCCTCCTCCCACAGTTTTTGATTGCCGTGATCTTCAGAGGAGTTTGTGTTCCATCGCGTATTTCACCAGTTCGGCGAGCGAGGTGATGTTCAGCTTCTGCATCAGTCGCGCCTTATGCGTGCTGATGGTCTTGCTGCTGAGCGCCAGTTGCTGGGCGATGTCGTTGACGTTGGCGCCTTGGGCGAGGCGTTCGAACACCGAGAACTCGCGTTCGGACAACAACGAATGCAACGGTCGCGTATCGGTCAGGCCGACTTCGAAGACCATCCGGTCAGCCAGCTCCGGATCGATGTAGCGCCCACCCGCCGCGACCTTGCGGATCGCCGTGAGCAGCAGCGCCGGATCGCTGTCCTTGGTCGCATACCCGGCGGCGCCAACCTTCAGCGCCCGGGCGGCCATTTGCGCTTCGTCGTGCATCGACAGCACCAGAATCGCTGGCGGATTGTTCAGCGCACGAATACGCGGGATGGCTTCCAGTCCGTTGACCCCGGGCATGGAGATGTCCAGCAACACCACTTCGCACGGCACACTGCGCAGGGTTTCCAGCAGTTGCTCGCCATTGCTCGCCTCCCCCACCACTTGCAGGTCCTTGGCCAGGCCGATCAATTGCTTGATGCCTTCACGGACGATGGTGTGGTCTTCGGCTACCAGTACACGGATCACTTACTTCTCCTCATCCAGTGGCACTCGCACACTCAGTGTGGTGCCCTCGCCCGGCTCGCTGTCGAGTAACAACGAACCGCCCATGATCAACACCCGCTCACGCATGCCCACCAGTCCAAAGGATGTCGGCCTGCCCGCAGCGGCGACAAATCCTGCGCCGTCATCACTGACCGTCAGACACAACTCGTCGCCTTCCAGCGCCAGCGTCAGTTCGACAGTATGCGCCTGGGCGTGACGCATCACATTGGTCAGCGCCTCCTGCAAAATCCGGAACAGGCCGATGGCTTTGGCATCGCTCAGCGTCGGCAGATTATCCGGCACCTGCACCAGACACGGAATCTGCGTGCGCGCCTCGAAGCGTCGCGCCTGCCATTCGATTGCCGAAGCAATCCCGGCATCGAGAATCGGCGGCCGCAACGCCGTCGCAACATCGCGCACCAGCTGGAACAACTGGGCGATCAGGCGCTTCATGCTGTTCAAGCGTTCGTTCAAGCCCGGATCCAGTTGTGCGTAGGCCAGTTCGCACATCGACGTCTCCAGTTTCAATACCGTGAGCATCTGCCCCAGCTCATCGTGCACCTCACGGGCGATCCGCGCCTTTTCCTCTTCGCGCACGCTTTCAAGGTGCGCCGACAATTCACGCAGTTGCTCACGTGAGGCCGCCAACTCCAGCTCGATGCGCTTGCTCTCTGTGATGTCCCAGACGATGCCATCCCAGACGTAAGCGCCATCCTCCAGTTGTCGGGTAATGGCCTTGATTTCAGCCCAGCGCTGCTCGCCTTGGCGGGTAACAATGCGGCCCTGCCACGACCAGTCACGGTCGGTGTCCAGCGCCTGATCCTGGGTCTGGTGATAACTGGCCTTGTCGTCCGGGTGCACCAGACTGCGCAAACCCATGTCGCGGTGAGCGATCGCCGCCGGCGAATAACCGACCAGACTTTCACTGCCCTCACTGATGTAGGCAAAGTCGATCTGCCCGGTCACCGGCGCTCGCTCCAGACGGAACACCAGCCCCGGCACGTTGGCGGCAATACCTTGCAGGCGCGCTTCGCTTTCCTGCAACGCTGCCAGTGCGCGGCGGCGCTCAGTGACGTCGGTGAGATAAACCACCAGATATTCACTGTCGCGAAAGCGCAGAAAGCTCAGCGACACGTCCGCCGGCAGCACGCTGCCATCGGCGCGCACGCAACTGGTCTCGAAACTCAACGGTCCCTCTTCACTGGCCCGCGCGCGCTTCCACAGGTTGAGCCAGCGATCCATGTGCAGACCGGGCTCGAAGTCGATCAGCGGCCGTTCGATCAGGCCGCCTGCGGGATAACCGAGCATGTGCTCCGCCGCGCGATTGGCGTAGCGCACGTGGCTGTCCCAATTGACCCAGAGAATGCCGACGGTGCTTTGATCGATGGAAAACTGCGTCAGACGCAACGCCTCTTCGCTGGCGGCGCGCAGGGCAATGTCTTCACGCGCGGCGAGCAGCCGCTGCTCAAGACTGTGCTGTTGGCGCCGCTGCCAGAAAACGATGGCCACACAACTGAGCAGCATCACGGCAAACAGCAGACTGAGGTTCTGCCAGAACCCGGGCGACTCCGACAATCGCGGGTATTTCGGTTGCAGCCATTGATTGTGCAGGCGTTCGAGATCCTTGGCCGGGATCGCACGCAAGGCGCTCTGGACGATACCGGCCAGTTCCGGCCAGTCACGTCGAGAAGCCACGCGCAGCAGTTGCGGCAGACCGATGTCGCCAACCACCACCAGTTCGGCAAATTCGGGTTCGGCCGACAGACGCCCGAGCTGCGCCTCATCGACCACGGCGTAAGACGCCTGCTGACTCAGCAGCAACTGCAAGGCCTGACGCTCCATCGGCACACCTTGCAGATTCAGGTGCGGATAGTTGCCCCGCAAATAATCGGCTGTCGTACTCGGCATGCGCACGGCAATGCGGGTCTGGCTGTCGAGTTTTTCCAGCTCCACCACGCCGCTGGCTTTCTGATCGCTGACCACCAGTTGCGGCACGCGCATGTAAGGATCGGAAAACTGCCAGAGGCGCAACGCGCTCGGCGTCTGCGTGAGTCCCGGCGCCAGATCGATTTCGCCCTCGCGCACGGCCGTTTCCAGTTGCGCCAGATCTTGAAAATTACGCCAGCTCAATTCGACGTTGAGTGCCTTGGCCAGCGACTTCATCAACTCGACGTTGGCCCCGGACAGACGCTGCAAGCGTCGGTCGTACTGCGCGTACGGCGCCTGCAACACCAGGCCGACGCGCAATTCGTTGTGTTGCGCCAGCCATTGCTGCTGACCGGCGGACAACTGCGCGATGTGTGCCGGTGGCGCAGGCGCTGCCCAGCCCATCAAGGGAAGCCACAAACAGCCGATAACCCACAGGCAGCAAAATCGCTTCATTGAAGTCTCATACACTGACAAATTCTGACCAACCCATTAGGCTGCCGGGATACTTTTCTGGCCTGGAATAACCAATGCCCTCTGTCTACCGCCTGGCAATGCCAGCATTGTGCCTGTCGCTGATCCTGCCTTGTGCGTTTTCCGTCAATGCGGCCGATCCGGCGCCTGCCGCCGCTGCGGAAAAACCCGCTGAAGAAAAACCGGCCGAACGCCAGCCATTGCTTGAGCGTAGTCAGGAAGAAGCGGCGGCACTGGAACGTAAAGTCCCGGCGCAAGAACAGCAACAGTTGCAGGCCGGCAGCGACAGCTTTCTCGCCCTGTGGAAACCGGCCAACACCGCCGAGCCCCAAGGCGCGGTGATCATTATTCCCGGCGCCGGCGAAACCGCTGACTGGCCGCAAGCCGTGGGTCCATTACGGCGCAAATTGCCCGACGTGGAATGGAGCAGCCTGAGTATCACCCTGCCCGATCTGCAAAGCGACGCGATCGCACCCCGCGTGATCGCAGCGCCGGCGGCACCCAAGGCGCCGGAAAGCGGCAGCAAGGATTCCACCACCGCGCAACCGATCGAACAGGCGGCTGGCGGTGAAGCGGAAGTGGCGGATCAGGTTGTCGCCGAAACCACGGAAGAACAAAGCAAAGCCGATGCCGAGCGAATCTTCGCGCGCATCGACGCCGCCATCGCTTACGCCGAACAGCAAAGCGCCCGGCACATTGTCGTACTCGGTCACGGCACCGGCGCCTATTGGGCGGCGCGCTTTCTGAGCGAGAGACAAACCGCGCAGGTCGAGAAATTCGTCATGGTCGATGCACAAACCCCGACCAAGGCCAAGCCGCCCCTGGCGGAACTGACGCCGACACTGAAATTGCCGACCGCTGATCTTTTCTACATGGACAAGGCGCTGGATCGTCAGGCGGCGCTGGAACGCATGCAAGCGAGCAAGCGCTTGAAGACGTCGGCGTTCAGCCAGGTGGCGCTCAAGGCGTTGCCGGACAACAAGGCTGAACAGGAGCAATTGTTCCGTCGCGTGCGTGGCTGGCTGAATCCGCAGAACACGGACTGACCCGAAGAACGCGTCGCCTCATGCGCGAGCAAGCCCGCTCCCACACTGGTTTTGTGTACGCCACAGATCCAGTGTGGGAGCGGGCTTGCTCGCGAAAAGGCCAGTGCAAACAACGCACCTCTAACGCTTAACGAAAATCCCGCCGCTCACGAATCAACGTGTAAGCGTTATGCAGCTCGCGGGTTTTCTCGGTCGCTTCTCGCACCTGCGCGGGTGTTGCGCCGGTCCCGGCGATCTTGTCCGGGTGATGACGACTGAGCAGACGCCGGTACGCGCGCTTTATCTGCGCCGGTTCACTGCTCGCCGACACGCCGAGCAAACGCATCGCCTCCTGATAACTCACCGCCGCACTGACGATTGGCCGTTTGCCGGGTTCATAATCACTGGCCAACGCCTGCACCTGATGCGTCGTCCAGCCCAGCCACTTGCCCCACTGCGCCAGCAATTCACGCTCACTGACGCCGGCACGGCCATCGGCCCAAACCATTCGCCAACAGGCTCGCAACACACCTTCAGCCGCGTGTGGTTGCGCACTCAGACGTCGCAGATAACCGCGCAGATTGTCGCTGCCGGACTTGCCGCGATTGAACGCGGCAATCGCCCGCCGCTGCGCCGGCTCACTCATTTCCAACGCACGCATCTCGTTACGCGCCTGCTGGATGTGCCCGTCGGTGACCCGCCCGTCGCTCTTGGCCAGACGTCCGAGTAACACGAACAACAATTCGTCGTTGCGCAGCATCGGCCGCCCGCCGAGCTTTTCCCGCAAATGTCCCCAGCTCTGCAAGTGCAGGCGCCGATCCAGCGCCTGCCCCAACAATGCCCCAAGCATGGCCCCCGGAATGCTGGCAATCGCAAAACCCGCACCGGCTCCAATCAGAGTCCCTGGCCACAACATATCAGCGACTCGCTTCTATCAAGGTTTCGGCTTCAGCCAGACGCTCATGCGTACCGACATCGACCCAATGACCTTTAAGACGCTCGCCCGTGACCTCGTCGTTCGCCATGGCTTTGCGCAGCAACGGTGCCAGTTTGAAAGCGCCGTCCGCACAGCCGTCGAACAGCTGCGGGTGCAGCACGGCGATGCCGCTGTACGTCAGTGTCGGTGCATCGGCCTGACCGTCATGCACCTGGCCGTCGGTCAGCGTGAAATCACCCGCCGGGTGATGCGCCGGGTTATCCGCCAGTACCAGATGCGCGAGACCATAGATCGGCTGATGCAAAACGCTGAAATCGTAATCGGTCCAGATGTCGCCGTTGACCACCAGAAACGCGTCGTCGCCAAGCAACGGCAGCGCACGGAAAATCCCGCCGCCGGTTTCCAGCGGCTCACCTTCCGGCGAGTACTGAATGCTCACGCCGAATTGCGAACCGTCGCCGAGGTAGTCCTCGATCTGCTGACCGAGCCATGCGTGATTGATCACGATTTCGTTGAAACCGGCCGCCGCGAGGGCACGCAGGTGATATTCAATCAGCGGTACACCGCCGGCACGCACCAGCGGTTTCGGAGTGGTCAGGGTCAGCGGGCGCATGCGCTCGCCCTTGCCTGCCGCCAGAATCATCGCCTTCATGCCGACGCTCCACCACGCAGGCTGACGAGCAGCGCTTGCAGTTCGGCCAGCTCGGGACGACGCGAAATCACCGCATCTATATAGAAGAAGAAGCGTGGCACATCCGCGAGGTAACGCGGCTTGCCGTCGCGATGACAGATGCGGGCGAAGATGCCGATGACTTTCAAGTGCCGCTGCACGCCCATCAGATCGCTGGCACGCAGGAAATCTTCGAAGTCCGGCTGCACCGGGATGTTCAGTGCCGACGCTTGTTGCCAGTATTTTTCCAGCCAGCCACGTACGCGTTCTTCAGGCCAACTGAGGAAAGCGTCCTTGAACAGGCACGTCACGTCGTAAGTCACCGGGCCGTAGACCGCGTCCTGAAAGTCCAGCACGCCGGGGTTCGGTTCGCTGAGCATCAGGTTGCGCGGCATGTAGTCGCGGTGTACCAGCACTTTCGGCTGGGCCAGGGCGCTATCGATCAGCAGATCGCTGATGTTTTGCCACTGCTGTTGTTGGATCGAATCGAATTCGACGCCCAGTTCGCGCTTCACGTACCACTCAGGGAACAGTTCCAGCTCACGACGCAGCAATGCCACGTCGTAACTTGGCAGCGGCGCCACCATCGGCAACTGCTGAAAAGCCAGCAGTGCTTGCAGGGCATCGCTGAATAAAGCGTCGGCATTTTCGCCATCGATCACGTCGAGATAGGTCTTGTTGCCCAGGTCATTGAGCAAAAGAAAACCGCGCTCGAGGTCTTCGGCATAAATTTTCGGCACATTTATTCCGGATTTCGCCAGCAAAAAGGCGATATCCACGAACGGTTTGCAGTTTTCCTGCGGGGGTGGCGCGTCCATCACGACAAAGCTGCGACCCGCCCCTTCCCAACGGAAGTAACGGCGGAAACTCGCGTCGCTGCTGGCCGCAGTCAACGTGGCCGGGGGCACGGTGCCCCAGCCCTGAGCTGCAAAAAGGATTGCCAACTGTTCATCGAGCCAAACTTTCAGGTGTTGCAAGCGTACATCTTGGTCAGGCATTGCAAGGGTCTCCGACGGCGCTAGCCGTCAAGCGGGTCATGCTTTATTATCCAGCATCTTTTTCAGACCATCGAGAGGCGTGCGGCCCACACCGCGGGCAGATGGCACGCAGGAAGCCCGGACTAATAAGATGGCATTGAAATCCCCCGCGTTTCGTAAAAAATTTCCATTGTTGGTAACCGGCAGTCTGCTGGCTATGCAACCTCTGGCCAGTCAATTCGTTGTTGCCGCCGAGCAGTATGACTGCTCCGTCTCGGCTTCGGGTGGCTGGGACTGTGCGCCCAAGACGTCGGCTGCGGCATTGCCGCCGCGTCCAGTGCATGACGGCAGTGCCGTCAGCGCCACCGGCGAAGCCCCGGCCGAGAACGGTTCGGTGGCCGAAACAGGCGCCAAGCCCGCACTGGTCACCGAATCCAAGGGCCGTGGCCTGAAATCCCGTAGCGAAGACTACAGTCACCTCGACTGGGTTCCGCGCGAGAAGCTCACCGCCGCCCAATTGGCCGAGACCGGTCCTTACTGTTCTGGTTCCTATATCGAACCGATTCGTCCTGGCATGAATGACAAGACGAATAAAAGTGACGCACCGACCTTCATCGGCGCCAAGGCGTCGCGTTATCAGCAGGATTCGCAAGTCGCGAGCCTGGCCGGTGACGTGGTCATGCGCCAGGGCAGCATGCAGGTTGAAGCCGACGAGGCGAATCTGTATCAGGCCGAGAGCCGTGGCGAACTGGCCGGCAACGTACGTATCCGTGACAACGGTGCGCTGATCGTCGGCGACCACGCCGATGTGCAGCTCGACACCGGTGAAGCCAAGGTCGACAACGCCGAATACGTGATGCACAAATCGCGCATCCGCGGTAACGCGCTGTACGCCAAGCGTGCCGAAAACGCGATCATCCGTTTGAAGGACGGCACGTACACCACGTGCGAACCGAACAGCAACGCCTGGCAGCTCAAGGGTAATAACATCACCCTGAACCCGGCCACCGGCTTCGGTACCGCGACCAACGTGACGCTGCGCGTAAAAGACATTCCGGTTCTGTACACCCCTTACATCTACTTCCCTATCGACGACCGTCGCCAGTCGGGCTTCCTGCCGCCGACCATCGGCAGCGGCAGCGATACCGGCTTCATGCTGGTCACGCCTTACTACTTCAACCTGGCGCCGAACTACGACGCCACGTTGTACCCGCGCTACATGAGCAAGCGTGGCATGTTGGTGGAAGGCGAGTTCCGTTACCTGACCAAGTCGAGTGAAGGCCAGTTCGGTGCGGCGTATCTGAACGATGACGATACCGAACGCAGCAAGCAGACCGATTACGAAAAAACCCGCTACATGTACAACTGGCAGCACAAGGGCGGTCTCGATTCCCGTGTGCTTACTCAGGTTGACTACACCAAGATCAGCGATCCGTATTACTTCCAGGATCTGCAGACCGATCAGATTGGTGTGAAATCCAGCGATTTCGTGAACCAGCAGGGTTCGGTTACTTATCGTGGTGATAACTACACCGCTCGCCTGAATGCTCAGCAGTACCAGTTGGCTACCGTTTCGAACATCACGCCGTATGGCCGTCTGCCGCAGATCACCTTCAATGGTCAGCTGCCGTATCATCCGGAAGGTTTGAACTTCGATTACGAGACCGAGATCGTGCGGTTTGATCGTGATCTGAAAACCGGGACATTTACCCAGGAAGACGGCGTTACTACAGAGTCTCGTCTGGACAACAACATTCAAGGCCTGGCTCGTGCCAACGGCGACCGTCTGAACCTCAAACCGGGTGTCAGCCTGCCGATGAACTGGACTTATGGTTTCCTGAAACCATCGCTCAAGTATCAGTACACCCAGTATCAACTGGATCTGGACGGCACCGGCAAGTCGCAGATTGACGCGATGACGGCCGAGCAACAGAAGCTCAACGGCACTTTTGACACGAACCAGAACCGCGGCGTACCTATTGCGAGCATCGACGGTGGCCTGTACTTCGACCGCAACACGTCGTACTTCGGCAAAAATTATCGTCAGACCCTGGAACCACGCCTGTTCTATCTCTACGTACCTGAGAAAGACCAGTCCGACATTCCGGTATTCGACACCAGCGAATACACCTTCAACTACGCCTCGCTGTTCCGTGACAACCGCTTCTCTGGCTCCGACCGTGTCGGTGACGAGAACAAACTGTCGCTGGGCGTGACCAGCCGCTGGATCGAAGACGACGGTTTCGAACGTCAACGTATCAGCGTCGGTCAGGCGCTGTACTTCAAGGATCGTGAAGTCCAGCTGCCTGGCATCGATGCGAAAACCCGTGATGACGCGAAATCCAACGTTTCGCCATACGCACTGGAATACGAATATCGCTGGAACCGCGATTGGCGCACCACGGCCGACTACAACTGGGATCCGGACAGCCGCAGCCCGCGTTCCGGCAGTGCGATGTTCCACTACCAGCCTGAAGACAACCCGAACAAGGTTATCAACGCCGGTTATCGCTATCGCAATGACCAGGTTCGTTACGACCAGAACACCGGTAAATGGTCGGTGGGTGGTGGCGACTACGGCACGCCAGGCCAGCCTGGCTACGTGAAGGACTACTACAAGATCCAGCAGCATGACTTCTCGGTCATCTGGCCGATTGTTCCGCAGTGGAACGCGATCAGCCGCTGGCAGTACGACTACAACCGTAACCGTACCCTGGAAGCCTTCGGTGGTTTCGAGTACGACAACTGCTGCTGGAAACTGCGCCTGATCAACCGTTACTGGGTTTCCTACGACGAGTTCAGTCAGGAAGCTCCGCAAAACGAAAAAGGCGACCATGGCGTCTTCCTCCAAATTGTTCTGAAGGGACTCGGTGGCCTTACTGGCGCCAAGGTAGAGAGCTTCCTCGACAAAGGCATTCAAGGTTATCGTGAACGTGAAGACCAAGCTTTCTGATTGTCTGCGCCCGCTAGTGCTGGGCGCGCTGTTCCTGGGTACTGCGGCCAACGCCGCGGTACAGTCCATCGATAAAGTGGTAGCGATCGTCGACAACGACGTGGTCATGCAAAGCCAACTGGACCAGCGTGTCCATGAAGTTCAGCAAACCATTGCCAAGCGCGGCGGCGGTTTGCCGCCTCCGGGCGTGCTGGATCAACAGGTGCTCGAGCGCCTGATCGTCGAAAACCTGCAACTGCAGATCGGCGAACGTTCCGGCATCCGCATCACTGATGAAGAACTGAACCAGGCTGTCGGCACCATTGCCCAGCGCAACAACATGACGGTTGACCAGTTCCGCGCCGCTCTGGCTCACGACGGCCTGTCCTACGACGACGCCCGTGACCAGATCCGTCGCGAGATGATCATCAGCCGTGTGCGTCAGCGCCGTGTAGCCGAACGTATTCAGGTGTCCGAGCAGGAAGTGAAAAACTTCCTCGCCTCCGATCTGGGCAAGATGCAACTGTCCGAAGAACTGCACTTGGCCAACATCCTGATTCCGACCCCTGAAAGCGCCAACTCCGAAGCGATTCAGAGCGCGGCCCGTCAGGCGATGGAGGTTTACCAGCAGCTCAAGCAAGGCGCTGACTTCGGTCAGATGGCCGTGGCCAAATCCGCCAGCGACAACGCACTGGAAGGCGGCGATATGGGCTGGCGTAAAGCCGCGCAACTGCCACCGCCGTTCGACCGCGAACTGAGCAGCATGGCCGTCGGCGACATCACTCAGCCTGCACGCACCCCGGGCGGTTTCATCATCCTGAAACTGCTGGAAAAACGCGGCGGTGGAAGCCAGATGCGCGACGAAGTGCATGTGCGTCACATTCTGGTCAAGCCAAGCCCGGTTCGCGACGAAGCCAAGACCAAAGAACTGGTTCAGTCGCTCTACAACCGCATCGAAGCCGGCGAAGACTTTGCCGAACTGGCCAAGAAATACTCGGAAGACCCGGGTTCCGCCCTTAACGGTGGCGACCTGAACTGGATCGACCCGAGCGTACTGGTTCCGGAATTCCGCGCAGTGATGGCCAAGACCCCACAAGGTCAGCTGTCCAAGCCGTTCCAGACCCAATACGGCTGGCATGTTCTGGAAGTCCTTGGCCGTCGCGCCACCGACAGCACCGAACAGGCCCGCGAGCAGCAGGCCATGACCGTATTGCGTAACCGCAAATACGACGAAGAGCTGCAAACCTGGCTGCGTCAGATCCGTGACGAAGCGTACGTAGAGATCAAACTCCCTGGTGCAGACCAGGCAGCGCAGTGAAACCCAAGCGTTTCGCGCTGACACCCGGCGAACCAGCCGGCATCGGTCCCGACCTGTGCCTGCTGCTCGCCTCGCAAGCCCAGCCACATCCCCTGATTGCCATCACCAGCAGCGACCTGCTCCTTGAGCGGGCCGCGCAACTGGGGCTGGCCGTCAATCTGCTGGAGGTCGGGCCAGATCACTGGCCGGATGTTCCGGCGCCGGCCGACAGCCTGTACGTCTGGGATACTCCGCTCAGCGCCCCGGTGGTCGCCGGACAACTGGACAAGGCCAACGCCGCGTTCGTCCTCAAGACCCTGACCCGCGCCGGTAACGGCTGCCTGAACGGCGACTTCGCCGGGATGATCACCGCGCCCGTGCACAAGGGCGTGATCAACGAGTCTGGCATCGCGTTCTCCGGGCACACGGAATTTCTGGCCGACCTGACGCATACCGCACAAGTGGTGATGATGCTTGCCACGCGCGGCTTGCGCGTGGCACTGGTCACCACTCACCTGCCCCTGCGCGAGATTGCCGATGCAATCACGCCGGAGCGGCTGGAGCGGGTTACGCGGATCCTGCACGCTGATCTGCAGAACAAATTCGGCATCGCCCGGCCACGCATCCTGGTGTGCGGGCTCAACCCGCACGCCGGTGAAGGCGGACACCTGGGCCATGAAGAAATCGACATCATTGAACCGACATTAGAGCGCCTGCGCGGCGAGGGCATGGACCTTCGTGGCCCGCTGCCTGCCGACACTCTGTTTACCCCCAAATATCTGGAGCACTGCGACGCAGTGCTGGCGATGTACCACGACCAGGGCTTGCCTGTGCTTAAGTACAAAGGCTTCGGCGCTGCCGTCAACGTGACCCTGGGCTTGCCGATCATCCGCACATCGGTCGACCACGGCACTGCCCTGGATCTGGCCGGCAGCGGCAAGATCGACACCGGCAGCCTGCAAGTCGCCCTGGAAACCGCCTACCAGATGGCCGAGACCCGTTTATGACCGAGCAATACCAACACAAGGCGCGCAAACGCTTTGGCCAGAACTTCCTGCACGATGCCGGCGTTATCGACCGCATCCTGCGCTCCATCAGTGCCAAGTCTGAAGATCGCCTGCTGGAAATCGGCCCGGGCCAGGGCGCACTGACCGCCGGCCTGCTCAATTCCGGTGCGCAACTGGACGTGGTGGAACTGGACAAGGATCTGATCCCGATCCTCAACCAGCAGTTTGCCGGCAAGAGCAATTTCAACCTGCACCAGGGCGACGCGCTGAAGTTTGACTTCAACACGCTCAACGCCGCACCCAACAGCCTGCGCGTTGTCGGTAATCTGCCGTACAACATCTCCACGCCGCTGATTTTTCACCTGCTGAACAACGCCGGCATCATTCGCGACATGCACTTCATGCTGCAGAAAGAAGTGGTCGAGCGTCTGGCCGCTGGCCCCGGCGGTGGCGACTGGGGTCGTTTGTCGATCATGGTTCAGTACCATTGCCGCGTGGAACATCTGTTCAACGTCGGGCCGGGTGCGTTCAACCCGCCACCGAAAGTCGACTCCGCCATCGTCCGTCTGGTGCCGCACGCGGTATTGCCGCACCCGGCCAAGGATCACAAGTTGCTGGAGCGCGTTGTGCGCGAAGCGTTCAACCAACGCCGCAAAACCCTGCGCAACACCCTCAAACAATTGCTCAGCAACGCAGAAATCGAAGCCGCCGGCGTAGATGGCAGCCTGCGTCCCGAGCAACTGGATCTGGCAGCATTCGTACGTCTGGCCGACCAGCTTGCCGTACAAGTCCCGGCAACCCCCGCCGCCGACTGACAAACGATGAACGCTATCGGGCAGGACGCCACTCTGGTTTACTGCCCGATACTTGCCTAGACTGATTCCCCATCAGCTACGCCTCGCGTTCCGCTTCGTTTAAGGCCCTTTTGCATGTCCGATCCTCGTTATCAGGTCGATGTCAGCGTCGTTACCCACTATCTGGCAGACCAATCGCAACCCGAGCACGACCGCTTCGCCTTCGCCTACACCATCACCGTGCAGAACAATGGCGAGCAATCCGCACGCCTGATGTCGCGCCATTGGGTGATCACCGACGGTGACGGCCATGTCGAAGAAGTACGCGGCGCGGGTGTCGTCGGCCAGCAACCGCTGATCGATGCAGGCAAAAGCCACACCTACAGCAGCGGCACAGTCATGACCACCAAGGTTGGCACCATGCAAGGCACTTACGAGATGGTCGCCACCGACGGCAAACATTTCGACGCGATCATCAAACCCTTCCGCCTCGCCGTCCCCGGAGCCCTGCACTGATGGCGACGTATGCCGTCGGCGACCTGCAGGGCTGCCTTGATCCACTGAAGTGCCTGCTCAAGCAGGTAGCGTTCGATCCGGCGCTCGACCGGCTGTGGCTGGTTGGTGATCTGGTCAACCGTGGCCCACAGTCACTGGAAACCCTGCGTTTTCTGTATGGCATTCGTGAATCGCTGGTCTGCGTGCTGGGCAATCACGACCTGCACTTGTTGGCGGCCGCGAAAAAAATCGAGCGTCTGAAGAAATCCGACACCCTGCGCGAAATTATCGAAGCCCCGGACGGCCCCGTGCTGATGGAGTGGCTGCGTCAGCAGAAACTGATGCACTACGACGAGGTGCGTGATGTCGCCATGGCTCACGCAGGCATTCCGCCGCAATGGTCGCTGCGCCGTGCCCTGAAGTGTGCCGCTGAAGTCGAAACCGCCCTGCGCGACGACAATCTGTTTCCTGCCTACCTCGACGGCATGTACGGCAATGAACCGGCGAAATGGGACAACGACCTCAAAGGCGTCACCCGCCTGCGCGTCATCACCAACTATTTCACACGCATGCGCTTCTGCACCGCCGAAGGCAAGCTCGACCTCAAGAGCAAGGAAGGCCTCGACACCGCCCCGCCCGGCTACAAACCGTGGTTCCAGCACAAGGAACGCAAGACCAAAGGCCTGCGAATCATCTTTGGCCACTGGGCGGCGCTGGAAGGCAATATCCATGAGCCGGGTATTTCTGCGCTGGACACCGGTTGTGTCTGGGGTGGCAGCCTGACCCTGATGAACGTCGACAGCGGCGAACGCCTGTCGTGCAAATGCGATGAACATGGCGGCCTCGCCCTAACCGTCGCACCACTTATCCCCGAAACTTCGCCAGTCAGCGCCCCGCGTTAGACTGCGCATTCAGCCGAGCAACAGGAACACGCCATGAGCGAATTCAAACGAATCCCCCCGGAGCAGGCCCAGGCCCTGCGTGAGCAAGGTGCTGTCGTGGTCGACGTTCGCGACCCGGCCACTTTCGCCGCCCTGCACATCAGCGGCTCGAAGCACCTGGACAACCACTCCCTGCACGCTTTCATTCAGGGTGCCGACCTTGACGCACCGACCGTGGTGGTCTGCTACCACGGCAACTCCAGTCAGGGGGCGGCTGCTTACCTGATCAGTCAGGGCTTCTCCGACGTCTACAGCATGGACGGTGGTTTCGAGCTGTGGCGTACGACTTATCCTGCGGAAACGGCGCAAGACACCTCCGAATAATTTTTTTGTAACCTGCAGACCCCCGGCTGCCGTGGGCCTGCGCGGTGGCAGACGAACGGTCTGCCACAACTAATTACGTATCTCGCCTTTACCTCCTGAATTCCCAACTATCCTTAAGCCCAGGCCATCCAAAACAGGGGAGAGCCGGTACACCGGCGCACGGGTCATCGGGAGTGACTTTCAAGGTTGTCGACCTCGAAAGTGTTCTGGGGGGTAAACATCAGCTGCCAACGCGGCTGCATGCCAGCATCGACTGAGTGACCCGGCGTCGGCTCCACGTATCGAGCGAGGTGACGTCATGAGTATCTTTAGCCACTTCCAACAACGCTTTGAATCCACACGCCAGGAAGAATTCTCCCTGCAGGAGTATCTGGAACTGTGCAAAAAGGATCGCAGCGCCTACGTTTCCGCCGCCGAGCGTCTGTTAATGGCTATCGGCGAACCGGAGCTGCTCGACACCTCGACCAATTCGAGGCTGTCACGCATCTTCTCCAACAAGGTGATCCGTCGCTATCCGGCCTTTGAAGACTTCCACGGGATGGAAGAATGCATCGACCAGATCGTTTCGTATTTCCGCCATGCCGCCCAGGGCCTGGAAGAGAAGAAACAGATCCTCTACCTGCTCGGCCCTGTCGGTGGCGGTAAATCGTCCTTGGCCGAGAAGCTGAAACAACTGATGGAAAAAGTGCCCTTCTACGCGATCAAGGGCTCGCCGGTTTTCGAGTCGCCTCTGGGCTTGTTCAACGCCACCGAAGATGGCGCGATCCTCGAAGAAGACTTCGGCATTCCACGGCGCTACCTGAACACCATCATGTCGCCATGGGCGACCAAACGCCTGGCCGAATTCGGCGGCGACATCAGCCAGTTCCGCGTGGTCAAACTGTACCCGTCGATTCTCAACCAGATCGCCGTGGCCAAGACCGAACCGGGTGACGAAAACAACCAGGACATTTCCGCCCTGGTCGGCAAGGTCGACATCCGCAAACTCGAGGAATACCCACAAAACGACGCCGACGCCTACAGCTACTCCGGTGCGCTGTGCCGGGCCAACCAGGGTCTGATGGAGTTCGTCGAAATGTTCAAGGCACCGATCAAGGTGCTGCACCCGTTGCTGACCGCCACTCAGGAAGGCAACTACAACAGTACCGAAGGTCTCGGCGCGATTCCGTTCACCGGGATCCTGCTCGCCCACTCCAACGAATCTGAGTGGCACACCTTCCGCAACAACAAGAACAACGAAGCCTTCATCGACCGGATCTACATCGTCAAAGTGCCGTACTGCCTGCGAGTCAGCGACGAAGTGAAGATCTATGACAAGTTGCTGTTCAACAGCTCTTTGGCCAAGGCCCATTGCGCGCCGGACACCTTGAAGATGCTCGCGCAGTTCACCGTGCTGTCGCGCCTCAAGGAGCCGGAAAACTCCAACATCTATTCGAAGATGCGCGTCTACGACGGCGAAAACCTCAAGGACACCGATCCGAAAGCCAAGTCGATCCAGGAATATCGCGACTCGGCAGGCGTCGATGAGGGTATGAACGGTCTGTCGACCCGGTTCGCGTTCAAGATCCTGTCTAAGGTCTTCAACTTCGACCCGCATGAAATCGCCGCCAACCCGGTGCACCTGCTCTACGTGCTGGAACAGCAGATCGAACAGGAACAGTTCCAGGCCGAAACCCGCGAGCGCTATCTGCGTTACCTGAAGGAATACCTGGCACCGCGTTATATCGAATTCATCGGCAAGGAGATCCAGACCGCCTACCTCGAGTCTTACAGCGAGTACGGCCAGAACATCTTCGACCGCTACGTGCTGTATGCGGACTTCTGGATTCAGGATCAGGAATACCGCGATCCGGAAACCGGCGAGATCCTCAATCGCGTAGCCCTGAACGAAGAGCTGGAAAAAATCGAGAAACCGGCCGGCATCAGCAATCCGAAAGATTTCCGCAACGAGATCGTCAACTTCGTACTGCGCGCCCGAGCCAACAACAACGGCAAGAACCCGACCTGGCTCAGCTACGAAAAACTGCGGGTGGTCATCGAGAAGAAAATGTTCTCGAACACCGAGGATCTGCTGCCTGTCATCAGTTTCAACGCCAAGGCCAGCAAAGAGGATCAACAGAAACACAACGACTTCGTTACACGAATGGTCGAGCGCGGCTACACCGACAAACAGGTACGGCTTCTTTCCGAATGGTACCTACGGGTCCGGAAGTCGCAGTGAAGCAGCTGCAAGCTTCTAGCTACAAGCTGCAAGAACAAAGCGCGTAACCCACAGATGCCCGGGAGACTGCTTTTACTTGCAGCTTGAGGCTCACAACTTGAAGCTGCCCGGAGGGCTTCCCATGAGTTATGTGATCGACCGACGTCTCAATGGCAAGAACAAGAGCACGGTGAACCGTCAGCGCTTCCTGCGGCGTTACCGTGACCACATCAAGAAGGCTGTCGAAGAGGCGGTCAGTCGTCGTTCCATTACCGATATGGAGCACGGCGAACAGATCAGCATTCCCGGTCGCGATATCGACGAGCCGGTGCTGCACCACGGTCGTGGCGGCAAGCAGACCGTGGTTCATCCCGGCAACAAGGAATTTACCGCGGGCGAACACATCGCCCGACCACCGGGAGGCGGCGGCGGACGCGGGCCTGGCAAGGCCGGCAATTCCGGCGAGGGTATGGACGAATTTGTCTTCCAGATCACTCAGGAAGAGTTTCTCGAGTTCATGTTCGAAGACCTTGAACTGCCGAACCTGGTCAAACGCAACCTCAGCGGCACCGACACCTTCAAAACCGTACGAGCGGGAATCAGCAACGAAGGCAATCCGTCACGGATCAACATCATCCGCACCCTGCGCTCGGCGCATGCACGGCGTATCGCTTTGTCCGGTAGCAGTCGGGCAAAACTGCGCGAAGTCAAAGAGGAGCTGGCACGACTCAAACGCGAAGAGCCGGACAACTTCGGCGACATTCAGGAACTCGAGGCCGAAATTGAAAAACTCAGCGCGCGCATCCATCGCGTGCCGTTTCTCGACACCTTCGACCTGAAGTACAACTTGCTGATCAAGCAGCCAAATCCAAGTTCGAAAGCCGTGATGTTCTGCCTGATGGACGTTTCCGGCTCGATGACTCAAGCGACCAAGGATATCGCCAAGCGATTTTTCATCCTGTTGTACCTGTTCCTGAAGCGCAACTACGACAAGATTGACGTGGTGTTCATCCGCCACCACACCAGTGCCCGCGAAGTAGACGAGGAGGAATTTTTCTATTCCCGCGAAACCGGCGGCACCATTGTCTCCAGCGCCCTGAAACTGATGCAGGAAATCATGGCCGAGCGCTATCCGAGCAACGAGTGGAACATCTATGCGGCGCAGGCTTCCGACGGTGACAACTGGAACGACGACTCGCCGATCTGCCGCGATATTCTGATCAATCAGATCATGCCGTTTGTGCAGTACTACACTTATGTGGAGATCACCCCGCGCGAACACCAGGCTCTCTGGTACGAATACGAGCGCATCGCCGAAGCCTTTTCCGACACGTTTGCCCAGCAGCAACTGGTCTCGGCCGGGGATATCTATCCGGTCTTCCGTGAACTCTTCCAGCGCAGGTTAGTGACATGACCGCCAAAGAGCAGAAGCGCCAACCCATTTCCACCGGCTCCGAATGGACGTTCGAGCTGATCCAGACCTACGACCGCGAAATCGCCCGTATCGCGGCCGGCTATGCGCTGGACACCTACCCCAACCAGATCGAGGTGATCACTGCCGAGCAAATGATGGATGCATACGCCTCGGTGGGCATGCCGCTGGGTTATCACCACTGGTCCTACGGCAAGCACTTCCTCAGCACTGAAAAATCCTACAGTCGCGGGCAGATGGGCCTGGCCTACGAGATCGTGATCAACTCCGACCCCTGCATCGCCTATCTGATGGAAGAAAACACCATCTGCATGCAGGCGCTGGTGGTGGCGCATGCGTGCTACGGCCACAACAGCTTCTTCAAGGGCAATTACCTGTTCCGCACCTGGACCGACGCCAGTTCAATCATCGATTACCTGGTGTTCGCCAAGCAGTACATCATGCAATGCGAGGAACGCCACGGCATCGATGCGGTGGAGGACTTGCTCGACTCTTGCCACGCACTGATGAACTACGGCGTCGACCGCTACAAACGTCCGTACCCGATATCCGCTGAAGAAGAGCGCCGGCGGCAGAAGGATCGTGAAGAACACATGCAGAAGCAGATCAACGATCTGTGGCGCACCATTCCCAAAGGCGCGGACAAGTACAGCGACAAGGACAACGCACGCTTCCCGGCCGAACCGCAGGAAAACATCCTCTACTTCATCGAGAAACACGCGCCGCTGCTGGAACCCTGGCAGCGCGAGATCGTGCGGATCGTGCGCAAGATCGCCCAGTATTTTTATCCACAGCGCCAAACCCAGGTGATGAACGAAGGATGGGCAACGTTCTGGCACTACACGTTGATGAATGACCTGTACGACGAAGGGCTGGTGACTGACGGCTTCATGATGGAATTTCTCACGTCGCACACCAGCGTGGTGTTCCAGCCTGGTTTTGATAGCCCTTACTACAGCGGAATCAACCCCTACGCACTGGGCTTTGCGATGTACCGCGACATCCGTCGCATGTGTGAAGACCCTACGGAAGAAGACCGCCGCTGGTTCCCGGAGCTCGCCGGTAGCGACTGGCTGTCGTCCATCAAGTTCGCCATGAGCAGCTTCAAGGATGAGAGTTTCATCCTGCAGTACCTGTCACCCAAAGTGATCCGCGATCTGAAGCTCTTCAGTATCCTCGATGACGATCAGAAAGATGACCTGCTGGTGCCGGCAATCCACGATGAGACCGGCTACCGAATCATCCGAGAAACCCTGGCTGCGCAGTACAACCTCGGCAATCGTGAGCCGAATGTGCAGATTTACAGCATCGACCGGCGCGGTGACCGCTCACTGACCTTGCGTCACCAGCAACATGACCGCAAACCGCTGGGCGACTCTACTGACGAGGTGCTCAAACACCTGCATCGTCTGTGGGGCTTCGACATTCATCTGGAAACCCTGCAGGGCGACCAGATCATGAAAACCCATCATGTTCCGCCACGCAGTGAACACAGCGAAGGGGATTACGGCCGGCTCGACCTCGCCGTCATTCATCTTTGATCCGCTTGTGGCCTCCGTAAGTCTGACGCAGGAGTTATCCTGTCGGGCTAACGGAGGTTTTTTATGCAGATTTTCAAGGTTGGCGGTGCGGTACGTGATCGTTTGCTGGGCAAACCGGTCACTGATATCGATTGGGTCGTTGTCGGTGCCACCACCGAAGAAATGCTCGCGCAGGGTTATCGTCCGGTCGGCGCAGATTTTCCGGTGTTTCTTCACCCCAAAAGTGGCGAGGAATACGCCCTCGCCCGCACCGAACGCAAAAGCGGTCGCGGCTATGGCGGTTTCACCTTTCACGCCAGCCCCGAAGTCACGCTCGAAGAAGACCTGATCCGCCGCGACCTGACCATCAACGCCATGGCCGAGGACGATCAGCAGAATCTGACCGATCCATATCACGGCCAACGCGATCTCGAAGAGCGGATTCTGCGCCACGTTTCCCCCGCGTTTGCCGAAGATCCGCTCAGGGTTCTGCGTGTTGCGCGCTTTGCTGCCCGCTACGCGGAACTCGACTTCAAGGTGGCGCCCGAGACACTGGAGCTGATGCGTCAGCTCAGCGAATCGGGTGAACTGGAAGCCCTTACGGCCGAACGCAGCTGGAAAGAGATTTCCCGTGCACTGATGGAAGATCAGCCCCAGATGTTCATTCAGGTGCTGCGCGATTGCGGCGCCTTGAAGGTGCTGATGCCAGAGGTCGATGCCTTGTTCGGCGTGCCGCAACCGGAAGCCCATCACCCGGAAATCGACAGCGGCATCCACACCTTGAGCGTGCTGGAGCAGTCAGCGCTGCACAAACAGCCACTGACCGTGCGCTGGGCGTGCCTGCTGCACGACCTCGGCAAAGGCCTGACGCCGGAGGAAGAATGGCCTCGGCACATCGCCCATGAGCATAAAGGCCTGAAGTTGATCAAAGCGGTCAACGAACGCTTCAAGGCACCGAAGGACTGTCAGGAGCTGGCACTGTTGGTTGGCCAATATCACACGCACGGGCACCGCGCGCTTGAGCTGAAGGCTTCAACGTTGCTGGAGTTATTGCAGAGCTTTGATGTGTATCGCCGTCCGCAGCGCTTTGAAGAATTCATTGCGGCTTGCGAAATGGATGCGCGAGGACGCAAAGGACTGGAGCAGAGAAGTTATCCACAGGCGGAATATTTGCGCGGTGCGGCCAAGGCAGCACGGGAAGTCGCGGTACAGCCGTTGCTGGAGCAGGGATTCAAGGGGCCGGAGTTGGGCGAGGCGCTCAAGCGCGAGCGGCTTAAGGCACTCGAGACTTACAAAGAGGCTTGCGCCTCTTGAAAAGCTTCGCGAGCAAGCTCGCTCCCACATTGGAATGCACTCCCCTGTGGGAGCGGGCTTGCTCGCGAAGGCGGCAGTCAGATCAACGGAGATCCGAAGACGTGAGCTGCTCACCGCGCCATTCAAACGCAACCGGCGCCAACACCTGATCGATCTGCGCCTCTGCCCACAGCGTGGCGAAGCTTTTTCCCACGCCCGGATGCACGCGATCCGGGGCAATCAGCGACAGCGGCCACAGCACAAAAGCATTTTTCAGGATTTCTGCCCGCGGCAGAACCAGACCGTCGAAGTTACCCACCAGATCGCCGTACAACAACACGTCGATATCCAGCGGCAAACCCTTGCGATCCGGCGCATAACGACCGTTGTCCGCTTCAATGAACTTCAAGCGCCGATCCAGCTCCATCAGTGGCAGGTCGGTATACGCCGACACCACGAAATTGAAGAACGGCCCGCTCTTGATGCCCACTGGCTGGCTTTCGAAGACTGCCGAACAACGGATGTCCACCAGAAACGTGGCCAACGCATCGAGCCCGGCACGCAAATGGGTTTCGCGCTCGATATTGCTACCGAGCCCAAGATAGACCTGAGTCAGCGACATCCGCGCTCGATCTCCACGCCCACACCACCCTTGGCGGCCGGCACGGCGCCGGGCTTGGTCAGCTTCAGACGCACCCAAGTGATCTTGAACTCGGCCATCAGCACTTCGACCAGACGCTCGGCGAAGGTCTCGACCAGTTGAAACTGCGCCTGCTCGGCAAACGCCTGAATACGCGTGGAAACGCTGGCGTAATCCAGCGCCAGAGTCAGGTCGTCACCGGCGGCGGCCGGGCGATTGTCCCAAGCGAAGCTCAGATCAAGACGCAGGCACTGTCGGATGCCGCGCTCCCAGTCGTAGGCACCGATCACGGTGTCGACTTCCAGGCCCTCGATAAACACTCTGTCCAAGCACTTTTCTCCGCTGCACGACAAGGGCGCAATGCGCCGTTAGAATCAGGGCGTCCTCGCCCGGAATAGTTAGCATGTTTTGGTTACTGGCGATCCTCGCCTACCTGCTCGGCTCGCTGTCCTTCGCCATTTTGCTCAGCCGCCTGACCGGAAACCCGGACCCGCGAATGAGTGGCTCGGGTAATGCCGGCGCCACCAACATGCTGCGCCTGGCCGGTCGCAAACTGGCGATCCTGACCCTGCTAGGTGATCTGTGCAAAGGCTTGCTGCCGGTGCTGATCGCAGCGGCGGCGGGCCTTTCGCTGCAGGATCAGGCCTGGATCGGCGTGTGCGCCGTGATCGGTCACCTGTTCCCGCTGTATTTCCGTTTTCGTGGCGGCAAGGGCGTTGCCACTGCCGCCGGCATGTTGCTGGGCCTGTATCCGCCCGCCGCACTGCTGGCCATCTGCGCCTGGCTGCTGACGTTCTACCTGACCCGCACCAGCTCGCTGGCGGCACTGATCGCCACGCCGCTGACTCTGCCGTTGCTGGCCTGGCAGGAACCGGAGGCGCTGTTGCCGATGAGCGCCCTGACATTACTGATCGTCTGGCGCCACCGCGGCAATCTACGCGACCTGTTTGCCGGGCGCGAACGGCATTTTTAAATACCGTTCATGAGCGCCACGCATCACAACGCCGACAACTGCTCCATCGGCCAGCGCGCCTGCACGCTGATCGCCAGACTTTCCTGCTGACCGGCCTGCAAACGCTGGCAACCGGCAAACGCAATCATCGCGCCGTTGTCGGTGCAAAACTCGGGACGGGCATAAAACACGTCGCCCTTCATGTCGCCGAGCATTTTCTCCAGCGAAACACGCAACGCCTTGTTGGCACTGACGCCGCCAGCGATCACCAGACGCTTCATGCCCGCCTGTTTCAGGGCACGCTTGCACTTGATGGTCAAAGTCTCCACCACGGCCTGCTGGAACGCCAGCGCGATGTCGCAACGGGCTTGCTCGCTGTCGTCCCCGGCGCTGACGCACTGCTGCCAAGTGTTGAGCGCAGAGGTTTTCAAACCACTGAAGCTGAACTCCAGCCCCGGTCGATCACACATCGGACGCGGAAAGGTGAAACGTCCTGCAACGCCCGTCTCCGCCAGCTTGGCGATTTCCGGACCGCCCGGGTAATTGAGGCCCATCATTTTCGCGGTCTTGTCGAAAGCTTCGCCGGCAGCATCGTCGAGCGTTTCGCCGAGCAGGCTGTACTGACCAATGCCATCGACCTGAACCAGTTGCGTATGACCGCCAGACACCAACAAAGCGACGAACGGGAATTCCGGCGGTTTCGGCTCCAGCATCGGCGCCAGCAAATGGCCTTCCATGTGGTGCACACCAAGCGCCGGAATGCCCCAGGCAAAGGCCAGCGCCTGGGCGCAGGAAGCGCCGACCAGCAACGCGCCAACCAGGCCAGGACCCGCGGTATAGGCGATTGCATCGATCTCGGTCGGCACACAGTCAGCCTCGGCCAACACCTGACGAATCAAGGGCAGCATGCGCTTGACGTGGTCACGCGAGGCCAGCTCCGGCACCACACCGCCATACACGCGATGCAGGTCGATCTGACTGAACAGCGCGTCGGCCAGCAGACCGCGTTCACTGTCATATAATGCGACGCCGGTTTCGTCGCAGGAGGTTTCTAATCCCAGTACTAGCATGGGTTTGCGCCTTGTTTAGGCTGAATTCGAAGGCGCGCATAATAGTCCCCACGTGATGCCCAGACCAGCGGTTTTCGATCAGAGGCTTTGCATTCCGAGCGATGAGGGGTTAACATCCGCAACCCTTAAAAACCGACGTCTTCAAGTGCTCTTTTGCCGCGAGGATGTTGACCCCGGTAATGAATGAAGGTAGCTCTGGATGCCAGCCGTCAAAGTTAAAGAGAACGAACCCTTCGACGTAGCTCTGCGTCGTTTCAAGCGCTCCTGCGAAAAAGCCGGTGTACTGGCTGAAGTTCGTAGCCGCGAATTTTACGAGAAGCCAACTTCTGAGCGTAAGCGCAAAGCAGCAGCCGCTGTTAAGCGTCACGCCAAGAAAGTTCAGCGCGAACAGCGCCGCGCCGTTCGTCTGTACTAATACACAGACGTTCGTAGCAAGCTTCTTGCCTAAGCCCGGCCCTCAGCCGGGCTAATGGCATTTGCGTAAAACGCTTGATGCTTCACCGTCGAAGCCGCACACGCGACCGAGACAAATCTGCTTCACGCGTCAGACCTGGCTCTTTTGCCAGCGGTGCACGTCTTTTCTGACGAGCCTTTCAAGGCTACTGACGAGCACACCCACTGATTCCTCTTACGACGATCAGCCCAAGGCACCTACACGCGTGCCCGCTTTATTGAGCTATCCGAGGCCCTGAACCGGCCGTCAGCGGATTCAGCGCAACACTTTCAAATAGTCGAAGACTGATAGGTACTCACGTCAGTGGATTTTCGGCAGATACACTTCCCGACAGCGATCAAGCAGACGACACCGGTCGAGCCGCACATTTTGCGTGCTTCAAACAACGACCCGCGTCCGGCAGCCCTTCGCATCGGACTTATTACAGCGCAGACGACGAGAACGCCATGGCCGGGCTGATTCCCCAGAGCTTCATTGACGACCTGCTGAACCGCACCGACATCGTCGACGTGGTCAGCTCGCGCGTGCAATTGAAGAAGGCCGGCAAGAACTACACCGCCTGTTGCCCGTTTCACAAAGAGAAAACCCCGTCCTTCAGCGTCAGCCCCGACAAGCAGTTCTATTACTGCTTCGGCTGCGGCGCCGGCGGCAATGCCCTCGGCTTCCTTATGGACCACGACAACCTGGATTTTCCCCAGGCCGTCGAGGATCTGGCGAAAGCCGCGGGCATGGAAATCCCTCGAGAAGAAAGCGGTCGCGAGCGCAAGCCACGACAACCGACTGACTCGCCGCTATACCCACTGCTCACCGCCGCCGCTGACTTTTATAAGCAGGCACTCAAGAGCCATCCTGCCCGCAAGGCAGCCGTGGATTACCTCAAGGGTCGTGGCCTGACCGGCGAAATCGCCCGGGATTTCGGCCTTGGCTTTGCGCCGCCAGGCTGGGACAACCTGTTCAAACACTTGAGCAGCGACACCCTGCAACAAAAAGCCATGATCGACGCTGGCCTGCTGATCGAGAACGCCGAAACCGGTAAACGCTATGACCGCTTCCGCGATCGCGTGATGTTCCCGATTCGCGACACCCGCGGCCGGATCATCGCTTTCGGTGGCCGAGTGCTCGGCGACGACAAACCGAAATATCTGAATTCACCGGAAACCCCGGTATTTCACAAAGGCCAGGAGCTCTATGGCCTTTATGAAGCGCGAAAGAACAACCGCAACCTTGACGAAATCATCGTCGTCGAGGGCTACATGGACGTCATTGCACTCGCCCAGCAAGGCCTGAAAAATGCCGTCGCAACACTGGGCACCGCGACCAGTGAAGAACACCTGAAGCGCTTGTTCCGCGTCGTGCCGAACGTTTTGTTCTGTTTCGACGGCGACCAGGCCGGCCGCAACGCCGCCTGGCGCGCCCTGGAAGCAACACTGTCGAGCCTGCAGGATGGTCGTCGAGCGCGTTTTCTGTTTCTGCCCGAGGGCGAGGATCCAGACACACTGGTTCGCTCCGAAGGCACCGATGCCTTCAAGGCCCGAATCAATCAGCATGCACAGCCGCTGGCGGATTACTTTTTCCAGCAACTGACGGAAGAAGCCGATCCGCGCTCGCTCGAAGGCAAGGCCCACATGGCCACCCTCGCCGCACCGTTGATCGACAAAGTACCCGGCGCCAACCTGCGCATTCTGATGCGTCAACGCCTGACCGAAATCACCGGCCTGAGCAGCGAAACCGTCAGCCAGCTCGCGCAAAGCGCCCCGCAGGAAGCGCCACCGGCTTACGATCCGGGCATCGATTACGACGCAATGCCGGACTACAGCGACTACCATCAGCCGCAGGCACAGGACATGTATGTGCCGCAGCAGGAGTGGACGCCAAAGAAACCCGGCGCCGGCGGCAAGAAGTGGGACAAGAAACCGTGGGACAAGAACGGCAAGCGTGGCGGTGATCGTGATCAGCAACGTCCGCGCACGCCGATCGGCGTCGAGTCACCGACCCTGACCGCCCTGCGCACACTGCTTCATCACCCGCAACTGGCCGAGCGCGTCGAGGACGCCGGGCACATTGCCGACGAGAATCAGACCAACGCCCAGTTGCTTGTGGCGCTGCTCGAAGCCGTACAGAAGAATCCCAAGCTAAACTCATTTCAGTTGATCGCGCGATGGCACGGCACCGAACAGGGTCGGTTGCTCAAGGCACTGGCAGAAAAGGAATGGCTGATTGACGGAGATAACCTTGAACAACAGTTTTTCGACACCATTACTAGCTTGTCAGCCCGCCAACGCGAGCGAAATCTGGAACAACTGCTCAGGAAAGCGCGTCAAAGCGAACTGAGCCTGGAAGAGAAAAATCAACTGCGCGACCTTCTAAGTCGCAATGTTTCCGCATCAAACCCGACCTCAACTGGCGCGTGAGGTCATAGCTCAGGTATAATCCTCGGCTTGTTTTTTGCCCGCCAAGACCTTCAGTGGATAGGGTGTTATGTCCGGAAAAGCGCAACAGCAGTCTCGTATTATTGAGTTGATCAAACTGGGTCGTGAGCAGAAGTATCTGACTTACGCCGAGGTCAACGACCACCTGCCCGAGGATATTTCAGATCCGGAGCAGGTGGAAGACATCATCCGCATGATTAACGACATGGGGATCCCCGTACACGAGAGTGCTCCGGATGCGGACGCCCTTATGTTGGCCGACGCCGATACCGACGAGGCCGCTGCGGAAGAAGCAGCCGCCGCGTTGGCAGCGGTGGAGACCGATATCGGTCGCACCACTGACCCGGTGCGCATGTACATGCGTGAAATGGGTACGGTCGAGCTTCTGACTCGTGAAGGCGAAATCGAAATCGCCAAACGTATCGAAGAAGGCATCCGTGAAGTGATGAGCGCAATTGCGCACTTCCCTGGCACGGTTGACCACATTCTCTCCGAGTACACTCGCGTCACCACCGAAGGTGGTCGCCTGTCCGACGTTCTGAGCGGTTATATCGACCCGGACGACGGCATTGCGCCGCCTGCCGAAGTGCCGCCACCGATCGAAGCGAAAGCCGCAAAAGCGGACGACGATACCGACGACGATGAAGCCGAATCTTCCGATGACGAAGAAGAAGCCGAAAGCGGTCCGGATCCGGTCATCGCTGCCCAGCGTTTCGGCGCTGTGTCCGATCAGATGGAAATCACCCGCAAGGCTCTGAAAAAGCACGGTCGTCACAACAAGGCAGCGGTTGCCGAGTTGCTGGCCCTGGCCGAGCTGTTCATGCCGATCAAACTGGTGCCGAAGCAATTCGAAGGCCTGGTCGAGCGTGTTCGCAGCGCCCTGGATCGTCTGCGTCAGCAAGAGCGCGCGATCATGCAACTGTGCGTACGTGATGCACGTATGCCACGCGCCGATTTCCTGCGTCAGTTCCCGGGCAACGAAGTCGACGAAAGCTGGTCCGACGCCCTGGCCAAAGGCAAGAGCAAGTACGCCGAAGCCATTGGTCGCGTTCAGCCGGACATCATCCGTTGCCAGCAGAAGCTGATCGCACTGGAAACCGAGACCGGCCTGACCATCGCAGAAATCAAGGACATCAACCGTCGCATGTCGATCGGTGAGGCCAAGGCCCGCCGCGCGAAGAAAGAGATGGTTGAAGCCAACTTGCGTCTGGTGATCTCGATCGCCAAGAAGTACACCAACCGCGGCCTGCAATTCCTCGATCTGATCCAGGAAGGCAACATCGGTCTGATGAAAGCGGTGGACAAGTTCGAATACCGTCGTGGTTACAAGTTCTCGACTTATGCCACCTGGTGGATCCGTCAGGCGATCACTCGCTCGATCGCCGACCAGGCCCGCACCATCCGTATTCCGGTGCACATGATTGAGACGATCAACAAGCTCAACCGTATTTCCCGCCAGATGCTGCAGGAAATGGGTCGCGAACCGACCCCGGAAGAGCTGGGCGAACGCATGGAAATGCCTGAGGACAAGATCCGCAAGGTATTGAAGATCGCTAAAGAGCCGATCTCCATGGAAACCCCGATCGGTGATGACGAAGACTCCCATCTGGGTGACTTCATCGAAGACTCGACCATGCAGTCGCCAATCGATGTCGCCACTGTTGAGAGCCTGAAAGAAGCGACTCGCGAAGTGCTGTCCGGCCTTACTGCACGTGAAGCCAAAGTACTGCGCATGCGTTTCGGTATCGACATGAACACCGACCATACGCTCGAAGAAGTGGGCAAACAGTTTGACGTAACGCGTGAGCGTATCCGTCAGATCGAAGCCAAGGCGCTGCGCAAGCTGCGCCACCCGACGCGAAGCGAGCATCTGCGCTCCTTCCTCGACGAGTGATACCAGAATCCCCGGCCCAGGCCGGGGATTTTGTTTATATGGCAGATAAAATCCTTCGCAACACCCCTCCCCCGCATACCCCGTCTACACTCGAAACAATCATCCCCGAGCCATAACGAGAGCGTTATGCCCAGACTGGCGTCCGTGCTTTTTTTGCTGTCACTGATGATCTGGACCGCAACGGCTGACGCGCTGACTCTGACCGATGAAGAACGTAGCTGGCTGGCGGCTCACCCGGACTTGCGCCTGGGTGTGGACGCCTCGTGGCCGCCCTTTGAGTTTCGCGACGATCAGGCCCGATATCAGGGGCTGGCGGCGGACTATATCGATGTGATTCGCCAGCGCCTGGCGATCAAACTCACGCCCATCGAGCCGGTGAGCTGGACGGAGGTGCTGGAGCAGGTCAAGGCAGGCAAGATCGATCTGCTACCGGGCATCATGTCTACCCCGGAACGTCAGACCTATCTGTCATTTACCCGCCCTTATCTCGACTTCCCCATCGTCATCCTCGCCCATGTTGGAGGGGCGCAACCACGCAAACTGGACGATCTGTACGGTCTGAAGATCGCCGTGGTGGAAAACTACGCGCCACATGAGCTTCTACGCACCCATCACCCGGACCTTAATCTGGTTGCCATGCCCAACGTCAGCTCAGCGTTGCAAGCGCTGGCAACCGACGAAGTGGACGCTGTGGTTGGCGACCTCGCGTCCAGCGTCTGGAGCCTACGCCAGCTCAAACTCGATGGTCTGTATGTCAGCGGAGAAACCCCGTACCGCTATCAATTGGCGATGGGCGTACCGCGTGAAAACAAGATGCTGGTCGGTATTCTGGACAAAGTTCTGGCCGATATGAGCCCGGACGAAATCAGCAGCATTCAGGAACACTGGGTGGGCAACGTCCTCGATCACCGGACATTGTGGTCAGATCTGTTGATCTACGGCCTGCCCGGCCTGCTCTTGCTGATGATTATTCTGGCGGTAGTGATCCGCATCAATCGGCGCTTGAGTTCCGAGATTGCCCGACGCATCGACCTCGAACAGGAACTGCGCAGCAGCGAATACCACTATCGCGGCCTGGTAGAAAGTTTGTCGGCCATCGCCTGGGAAGCGCGGATGAGCGACTTCACCTACAGCTATGTGTCGCCGCACGCCGAAGACCTGCTCGGTTACCCCCTGTCGCATTGGCTGATTCCGGGGTTCTGGCGCAACATCATTCACCCGGCAGACCTGACCCGCGCCCAGAGTTTCTGCGATCACGAAGTGCTGGCCGGGCGTGATCACAGCCTCGATTACCGCGTGATCACCGCCGATGGTCGGTGTCTTTGGGTACGCGACATCGTCAGCCTGATCGAGCACGGCCATGAGCCGGTGATGCGTGGGCTGATGATCGACATCAGCGAAACCAAGCGCACAGAGGAAGCGCTGCGCTTGTCGGAGCAGAAATTCGCCTCGGTGTTCCAGCAGTGCCCGGACATCCTGGTGATCGCGCGGCTGTCCGACGGTTGTCTGCTGGAGGTCAACGAAGCCTTCGAGGAACAAATCGGACTCAAGGCCGAAGAAGTCATTGGCCAAACCGCCACCGATCTCAACATCTGGGGCATCCCGGGTGTGGGGCCGGGGTTGTTGCAGCGTTTGCAGGCAGGCAGCATCCGTAACCTGGAGATGCCCTTTCGCCGTAACAACGGGCAGGTGTTTACCGGCCTGATCTCGGCTGAACCTTTCGACCTCGACACGACTCCCGCGCTGGTGGTGGTTGTGCGCGATATCACCCAGTTGAAGGAAACCCAACAACAGCTGCAAACCTCCGAAGAGAAATTCGCCAAAGCCTTCCACGCTTCTCCGGATGGCCTGTTGTTGTCACGCCAAAGCGACGGTTTGCTGCTGGAGGTCAACGAAGGCTTCAGCCGCATCACCGGGTTCAACAGCGCCATGTCGGTAGATCGTTCGGCGCTGGATCTGGGGATCTGGGTCAACCTCAACGAACGTAAACAGATGCTCGACCTGCTGCACCGTGACGGTTATGTCCGTGATTTCAGCTGCCATATCCGCCGCAGCGACGGGCAGATCCGCCTCTGCGAGGTGTCCGCACGTCCGCTGCCGATCGGCGATGAAGACTGCATGCTGACCATCGCCCGCGACATCACCGAGCGCCACCTGATGCAGGAAAAACTGCAACAGGCTGCAACCGTGTTCGAGAGCACAGCCGAAGGTGTGTTGATCACCGACACTCAGCAGCACATCAGTGCGGTCAACCGGGCCTTCACCGAGATCACCGGTTACAGCGAAAGCGAAGCGCTCGGCCATACGCCGCGTCTGCTCGCCTCGGGACTGCATGACAGCGCTTTTTATGCGGCGATGTGGCATCAATTGACTGACGAAGGTCACTGGCAGGGCGAGATTTCCAATCGCCGCAAAAACGGCGAGTTGTACCCGAGCTGGCTGACCATCAGCGCCGTGCGCAACCGCGACAGGTTCATCACCCACTTTGTCGCCGTGTTTGCCGATATTTCCAGCCTCAAGCACGCCCAGGCCAAACTCGATTATCAGGCGCACCACGACCCGCTCACCGGCCTGCCGAACCGCACACTGTTTGAAAGCCGTTTGCAGATGGCGCTGAACAGCCAGCAGGAAAACGGCGGCCAGGGCGCCGTGCTGTTTCTCGATCTCGACCGCTTCAAACACATCAATGACAGCCTCGGTCATCCGGTCGGTGACCTGCTGCTCAAGGGCATCGCCGTACGTTTGAAAGAACAGCTGCGTGACATCGACACCGTCGCACGTCTGGGAGGCGACGAATTCATCATTTTGCTGCCCGGTCTGCAGCAGGCCAGCGACGCCGACCATATCGCCACCAAACTATTGAACTGCTTTGGCGCGCCGTTTCAGGCCGGCGAGCATGAGTTTTTCATCAGCGCCAGCATCGGCACCAGCCTGTACCCGCGCGACGGTTGCGACGTGGCCACGCTGGTGAAAAACGCCGATGCGGCCATGTATCGCTCTAAAGCCAAGGGCCGCAACCGCGTCGAGAGCTACACCCGCGACCTCACCGCCCAGGCCAGCGAGCGCGTGGCGCTGGAGCACGAGCTGCGTCGGGCCATCGAGCGCGACGAACTGTTCCTCTACTACCAACCGAAAATCAGCCTCGACGATCACAGTCTGGTCGGCGCCGAGGCCCTGATCCGCTGGCGTCATCCAACCTTTGGCGAGGTGCCGCCGGAGCACTTCATCCCGCTGGCAGAAGAGAACGGCATGATCCTGCAGATCGGCGATTGGGTGCTGGAGACCGCGTGCCGACAAATGTTCGAGTGGAGTCAGGTCTACGACAGCCTTGGGCCGCTGTCCGTCAACCTCGCAGGTGCGCAGCTACGTCAACCCAACCTGCTCGGACGCATCGAGCAACTGCTCAAGGACAACCGCCTTCAGCCCGATTTACTGCAACTGGAAATTACCGAAAACTTCATCATGAGTCAGGCCGAAGAGGCGCTGGCGGTGCTGCACCAACTCAAACACCTCGGCGTACAACTGGCCATTGATGATTTTGGTACCGGCTATTCTTCGCTCAGTTACCTCAAACGCCTGCCGCTGGACATCCTCAAAATCGACCAGTCTTTCGTCCGCGGACTGCCCGACGACCCCCACGACGCGGCGATTGTCCGCGCCATCATCGCCCTGGGCCGGAGCATGCAATTCACTGTGATTGCCGAAGGCGTGGAAACCCAGGCACAACAGCAATTCCTCGCCGCCGAAGGCTGCGAACAGATCCAGGGCTACATCGTCAGCCTGCCGCTACCACCGGAAGAATTCGCGGCAACGTTTCTTCGTGTAACCGTATCGGATTTTTCGGATAGCACAGCCGAGAAACCGTCGCTATAATCCGCGGCCTACTGAGGGCCTATAGCTCAGTTGGTTAGAGCAGAGGACTCATAATCCTTTGGTCCACGGTTCAAGTCCGTGTGGGCCCACCAAAAATGAAAAAGCCGCGCTTATGTGCGGCTTTTTTTCGCCTGTCGCTTGGCGATCAAGGTCTTCACAAGCGCAACGCTCGGAATACCACCGCAAGGTCTGTAAGTAATTTCCCAAGCTGTGTTTTCACTGAGTTTTCAACCTTGTTGGCCTTTTCTCCGAGCAAGTAATCTCCGGGCGCCGCTATTCGCCAAGGATTACTTTCATGCTCGTGAATGCTGCGCCACTGATAAAAGAATCAGGAGGTCAACAAACATGGATCGACTTAGCTTTGCCCGACCTGCGAACGCTGGTCAGGGAGCTTCGCTCGGCCGCAATTGATGAAGTGAAAAGGGCAGACGATGCGCAAGGAGCCCTCAGAATTCTCCTGGCTCACTTCGGATTCATCGATGAGGCGGTGCTCGCAGTCACCATCCTCACCCCGATCGGAAACGTTGCAGTCATGAGGGACAAACTCGCCCACATCGTCGAAAAACGCGCTGATTCACGAGAGCGCTATGTTCGGCATGCCATTGATACGCTGACGGGACCTTTTGAAATATGGAGAGTGCTGTACGACAACGGCGGATACCGCATGGCTTTCATCAACGCCTACGAGGCAAAGAATGACATGCTCGTCGTAGTGGATGTCAGGCACGGGCACGTCCTGTGGAACTTCATGCATGCCCCGGCAAGAGCTATGAACAAGCACCGCCAGGGAGAACTTCTCTACAAGAGATACGTTCTTCAGGACAAACAAAAAGGGGAGCCTGTTGGCTCCCCTTGAATATTTGAATCCTGATATTGGCATCCTCAGGAAATGGGATGAAGAGGTCTCACCTTACACCGATGTTGCAGCATCGCTGAGGTACCTACGTCTGCTGAAGCCCTGCAAGGCAGCAGATTTCGCGCTCTTGAAGCCATTTTTGATAAAGGCAGCAGGCAAGTCAAATCATTTGTCTGTTCTTTTGTTTCAGTAAAATCTCCCGATCCGGCGACAGCCTAACCCCAGCCGCTCAATCAACGCTCACAAGCGCCTCGCGTGGCGAGCCTGTAACATGCGACCCCATTGATCCGTACCGCTGGAGCCTGCCCTTGCCCGACATCCGCCCACCCGTGCTCGATGAAATCGACCGCCAGCTGATCGCGGCCCTGCAAATCAACGCCCGCGAGAGCGTGGCGATGCTGGCCCGGCAATTGGGGATCGCCCGCACGACCGTGACTTCGCGACTGGCGCGGCTGGAAAAGGCCAAGGTCATCACCGGCTACGGCGTACGACTGGGTCAGCGTGTAGTGGATGGCGGCTTGCAGGCTTACGTCGGGATCAAGGTGCAGCCGCGCTCTGGTAAAGAGGTGTTGCGGCGGTTGAGCGCGATGGCTCAGGTACAGCAGCTGTGCGCGGTAAGTGGCGAATTTGATTATGTGGCGTGGCTGCGGACGGACTCACCGGAGCAGCTCGATCAGTTGCTGGATCAGATCGGCAGCGTAGACGGTGTAGAGAAGACCACGACGTCGATCATTCTCAGCAGCAAGATTGATCGCGGCCATCCAGTTTGATCATCAACTCCGTCAGATTGCATCACCAACACTCAAAACGACGACACTTTGCGTCTTATTAACGTGTTCTACGCTCCCTAGAATGGCTGGCATCTTTTCCTATACTCAGACGCGCATCCCGCGTCGGGTCGCCAGCAAGGTCATCCATGAACAAGAACAATCGCCATCCTGCAGACGGTAAGAAACCAGTCACCATCTTCGGCCCGGACTTTCCTTTCGCTTTTGACGACTGGATCGAACACCCGGCGGGCCTCGGCAGCATTCCTGAACACAATCACGGCGCTGAAGTGGCGATTGTCGGCGCGGGCATCGCCGGCCTTGTGGCCGCTTACGAGTTGATGAAGCTCGGCCTGAAACCGGTGGTTTACGAGGCCTCCAAGCTGGGCGGTCGTCTACGCTCGCAGGCGTTCAACGGCACCGATGGCATCGTCGCCGAACTCGGTGGCATGCGCTTCCCGGTATCTTCCACAGCGTTTTATCACTACGTCGACAAGCTCGGGCTTGAGACCAAACCTTTCCCGAACCCGCTCACGCCCGCCTCTGGCAGCACAGTGATCGACCTGGAAGGCAAAACCCATTACGCACAGAAACTGGCGGATCTTCCTGCCCTGTTCCAGGAAGTGGCTGACGCCTGGGCGGATGCGCTGGAGGCCGGTTCGCAGTTCTCCGATATTCAGCAAGCCATCCGTGACCGCGATGTACCTCGCCTGAAAGAATTGTGGAACACCCTGGTGCCGCTGTGGGACGACCGCACGTTTTACGACTTCGTCGCCACTTCGAAAGCCTTCGCCAAACTGTCGTTCCACCACCGTGAAGTGTTCGGCCAGGTCGGTTTCGGTACGGGCGGCTGGGACTCGGACTTCCCCAACTCGATGCTGGAAATTTTCCGCGTGGTGATGACCAACTGCGACGATCACCAGCATCTGGTAGTCGGCGGTGTCGAGCAAGTCCCACAAGGCATCTGGCGCCATGTGCCTGAACGCTGCGTGCACTGGCCTGAAGGCACCAGCCTGAAATCTCTGCACCGTGGCGCGCCGCGTTCCGGCGTGAAGAAAATCGCCCACGCGCCGGATGGCCGCTTCGCCGTCACCGACAACAATGGCGACACCCGCGAATACGCTGCTGTCCTGACCACGTGCCAGAGCTGGCTGCTGACGACCCAGATCGAATGCGACGAAAGCCTGTTCTCGCAGAAGATGTGGATGGCCCTCGACCGCACCCGCTACATGCAGTC
This sequence comes from Pseudomonas atagonensis, assembly GCF_011369485.1. GTDB lineage: Bacteria > Pseudomonadota > Gammaproteobacteria > Pseudomonadales > Pseudomonadaceae > Aquipseudomonas > Aquipseudomonas atagonensis. The sequence goes on from NZ_VXCA01000030.1 coordinate 62,998, forward strand.
GTCGAAAACCTTCGTGATGGTCGACCGGCCGTTCTGGAAGGACAAGGATCCGGAAACCGGTCGCGACCTGATGAGCATGACCCTCACCGATCGCCTGACTCGCGGCACTTATCTTTTCGACAACGGCGACGACAAGCCGGGCGTGATCTGCCTGTCCTATTCGTGGATGAGCGACGCGTTGAAGATGCTGCCGCACCCGGTGGAAAAACGCGTGGAGCTGGCGCTGAATGCGTTGAAAAAGATCTACCCGAAAGTCGACATCGCCGCGCGGATCATCGGCGATCCGATCACCGTGTCGTGGGAAGCCGATCCGTATTTCCTCGGTGCGTTCAAAGGCGCCCTGCCCGGCCACTACCGCTACAACCAGCGCATGTACGCGCACTTCATGCAGGACGACATGCCCGCCGAGCAGCGCGGGATTTTCATCGCCGGCGATGACGTGTCGTGGACCCCGGCGTGGGTCGAAGGCGCGGTGCAGACTTCACTCAACGCAGTGTGGGGGATCATGAAGCACTTCGGCGGATCGACACATAAAGCGAACCCGGGCCCGGGTGATGTGTTCAAAGACATCGGCCCTATCGCCCTGCCCGAGTAAGAGGAATCCCTGATGCGTGTAGCCCTTTACCAATGTCCGCCGCTGCCACTGGACCCCGCCGCCAATCTGCAACGCCTGCATCAACTGGCGATGGAGGCCAAGGGTGCCGATCTGTTGGTGCTGCCGGAGATGTTCATGACCGGCTACAACATTGGAGCCGAAGCAGTCAGTACATTGGCCGAGGTCTACAACGGAGAATGGGCGCAGCAGATCGGTCGGATAGCCAAGGCTGCCGGCCTGGCGATCCTTTACGGCTACCCCGAACGTAACGCCGACGGACAGATTTACAACGCCGTGCAGTTGATCGACGCGAACGGCGAGCGCCTGTGCAATTACCGCAAGACGCATCTGTTCGGTGATCTCGATCGATCGATGTTCAGCCCCGGCGAAGGTGACTTTCCGGTGGTTGAACTGAACGGCTGGAAGCTCGGGTTCCTGATCTGCTACGACCTGGAGTTCCCGGAAAATGCCCGTCGCCTAGCCCTCGATGGCGCCGAACTGATTCTGGTGCCAACCGCCAATATGATCCCGTTCGATTTCATCGCCGATGTTTCGGTGCGCGCCCGGGCTTTCGAAAACCAGTGCTATGTGGCCTACGCCAACTACTGCGGCCAGGAAGGCGACATCCACTATTGCGGACAAAGCAGCATCGCCGCACCGGACGGCAGCCGTATCGCTCAGGCCGGTCTCGATGAAGCGCTGATCGTCGGTGAGCTGGATCGCCAGTTGATGGTCGACTCCCGCGCCGCCAATCGCTACTTCAGCGACCGCCGTCCCGAGCTTTACGACGCGCTCAACAAGCGCTAATCCGCTAGCATTGGCACTTCACTGTTCTGGAAGTGCCCATGCCTGCGCCGACCCACCCCCGCCCCCACACTGAAACCCTGGCCAATGGCTTGCGCGTGACCCTGCGTCACGTGCCCGGTCTGAAGCGCAGCGCCGCCGCGTTGCGTGTGGCTGCCGGTAGCCACGACGTGCCGCTGGCGTGGCCGGGGCTGGCGCATTTCCTTGAGCACTTGTTGTTTCTTGGCACCGAGCGTTTTCCTGCAACTGAAGGGCTAATGGCCTACGTGCAAGGGCATGGCGGTCAGGTCAATGCCAGCACCCGCGAGCGCACGACCGACTTTTTCTTTGAGTTGCCAACCCACGCGTTCAGCGGCGGGCTGGAGCGTCTGTCAGACATGCTCGCCCATCCACGGATGAATACGGACGATCAATTGCGGGAAAGGGAAGTGTTGCAGGCGGAATTTGTCGCTTGGTCGCAGGATCCCACGGCGCAGCAGGCGTTTGCGTTGTACGAGGGTTTACCTGCGGATCACCCGTTACGCGGCTTTCATGCGGGCAACCGCGACACACTGCAAGTCGAGCACCCGGCGTTTCAGCAGGCGCTGAAGGATTTCCATCAGCAGCTTTATCGCACCGGGCAAATGACTCTGAGCCTGGCCGGCCCGCAAAGCATTGAGGCGCTGCGCGCACTGGCGGAGCAGTTCGCGGCGGAGCTGCCGGTTGGGGATAAAAATGCCCAGGCAGCACCATGGCCACTGGGAGTGAAAAGTTATCAACAGGCCGGCGAGCGGCATCACAACTTGCTGTTTGCCTTTGACTCATTGCCTGCATCGTCTGCCGAAGCCTTGCGGTTTCTCTGCCATGCGTTGAACAACGCCAAACCGGGCGGTCTGCTCGCACATCTGCAGCAACAAAATCTCGCAGACGACTTGAAAGCCACTGCGCTGTATCACTTTGCCGGACAAGCGCTGCTGCATGTGCATTTCACTGCTCCTCACGAAGCCATGAGCGTTATTCGCGAACAACTAATGGATTGGCTGAGCTTCTTTGCTACGCAGCAGGACTGGTCAGCGTTGCGCGAGGAATACGCCAATCTGCTTCAGCGTCAGCAACAAATCAGCAGCGCCCTGCAACTGGTGCGCCTCGACAGTGAACAACTCGACCACGGCTTGTCAGAAAACGGCGTTGTTGCGCTTGAACAGGTGCTGCACGAAATCGGTGTTGTGGATAACTTCAGCCAGCACTGGCACCTGCCGGCAGCCAATCCTTTCCTGCGTTCCAGCGAACCGTTGACCAACGCCGGTTTGATTCGCGGCCAGACCAGTGCCCACCGGGGACTTCGCACGTTCGCCCAGGATCGTTCGCGCGGCCGTCGCGAGCGGTCGCCGATGCAGTTCAGCCAGGCGCTGCCGGACACCAGCGATCAAGGCGCGATTTATCTGCGCTGGCAATTGCAAGCCGCAGCCAGTGCCGATCTGCAAGGCAAGCTGCAGCGCAGCCTGCGGGACACTCAGGAAGATGCGCGTCAGGCCGGGGTCGAGTTGTCGTTCAATGCCACCGGCACTCAATGGCTGCTGAAACTGACGGGCCTGCAGGAGCCGATGCCCGGAATCCTGGAGCATGCGCTGAAAAATCTGACACAGACTGATACTGATTCCGTACGCGCAGCGCCAGAAGCGCCGTTGATACCGATCCGCCAATTGCTCATGGCGTTGCCTGAGCGCTGCCTGCCAGCGGCCGCCGAGTCAGACGACATCAAACACCTGTGGACAACTTCGCGTTGGGACGGACTGGCTTTGGGCCTCAGCGCACCGACTCAATCGGCGATGGGGCTGGCCCTCAGCCGCATCCCCGGCACACCGGACACTCAACTGCCGGCAACGCCTATGATGAATGCCCAACGCCTGTGGAGCCACATCGATACGGGCTCCAGTGAGCACGCCCTGCTGCTGTTCTGTCCGACAACCAGCCGCGAAATTGCCGACGAAGCGGCGTGGCGCCTGCTCGCGCAGCTGTGCCAGACGCCGTTCTATCAACGGCTGCGGGTGGAGTTGCAATTGGGTTATGCGGTGCTCAGCGGCCTGCGGCAGATTCACGGCCAGAGCGGACTGATGTTTGGCGTACAGTCGCCGAACATTGCACCGGTTCAGTTGCTCCGTCATCTTCAGCAGTTCCTCGACAGCGTTCCTGCGCTGATCGAAAACCTCGATGACCGCAGTTTCAATCAGCTACGTCAGTCACTCGCGCAGCAATTCACCGAGAGCAATCTGTCCGCCAAAGACGCTGCCGAACTGCTCTGGCAAGCAAAGCTTGCTGGCCACTCGTCGGATTACCTCACGCAATTGATTGAGGCTGTCGGTCAACTGGACCGCCCGGCTCTGCTGGCCGCCGCACACCGTTTGAACAGCGCCGTAGGTGGCTGGCTGTGTCTCGCCACTGGAGTGATGCCGGATTCATCGTGGCAAGCGGCAGAATGATCATTACTCAGGCTGCAAGGAGCTTTCTCAAAGATTCACGGGCAAACCCGGTGAAATTTTGAGTAACATAGCCACCTAACTATTTGGAACATCTTTGCGCTGCCGTGGACTATACCTATGGATAGCGCTATCTCACCCACCTGAAGAAGGAGTCACCCGATGGCTTGGACCAAACCTGCTTACACCGACCTGCGTATCGGCTTCGAAGTCACCATGTACTTCGCCAGCCGCTGAGTTCTGCCTCGTCAGAATTGCAGTGCAACGCCTCGGCTCGCCGAGGCGTTTTATTTTCAGCGTTGAAAGATTGGAGCGTTCATGTTCGTCCAGATTCTGGGTTCGGCCGCCGGTGGCGGTTTTCCGCAGTGGAATTGCAACTGCGTCAACTGCGCAGGTTTTCGCGACGGCAGCCTGAATGCCAAGGCCCGCACCCAGTCGTCCATCGCGATTTCCGATGACGGCGTGAACTGGGTGCTGTGCAACGCCTCGCCGGACATCCGCGCGCAACTGCAAAGCTTTGCCCCGATGCAACCGGGCCGTGCCCTGCGTGATACCGGCATCAGCGCGATCATCCTGATGGACAGCCAGATCGACCACACCACCGGCCTGCTCAGCCTGCGCGAAGGCTGCCCGCATCAGGTCTGGTGCACGGACATGGTTCACGAAGATCTCAGCACCGGTTTCCCGCTGTTCAAGATGCTCACCCACTGGAACGGCGGCCTGGACTGGAACCGCATTGAACTCGACCAGAGTTTCACAGTGGCGGCGTGCCCGAACCTGCGCTTCACCCCGCTGCCGTTGCGCAGCGCAGCACCGCCCTACTCGCCGCACCGCTTCGACCCGCACCCGGGCGACAACATCGGCCTGATCGTCGAAGACCTCAGCACCGGCGGCAAACTGTTCTACGCGCCGGGCTTGGGCAAGGTCGACGCGCCGTTGCTGGACATCATGGCCGGCAGCGACTGTGTGCTGGTGGACGGCACGATGTGGGACGACGATGAGATGCAGCGCCGTGGCGTCGGCACCCGCACCGGCCGCGAAATGGGCCACCTGGCCCAGAACGGCCCCGGCGGCATGCTCGAAGTGCTGGAACAGCTTCCCGAGCAGCGCAAGGTGCTTATCCACATCAACAACACCAACCCGATTCTTGACGAAGACTCCCCGGAGCGCGCGGAACTGGTTCGGCGCAATGTTGAAGTGGCGTATGACGGCATGAGCATTGTCCTGTAACGAATGGCCCGGAGAACCGCAATGACCGACACCCCGCTGTCCCCCGCCGAATTCGAAGCGGCCCTGCGCGCCAAAGGCGCCTATTACCACATCTACCACCCGTATCACGTGGCGATGTACGAGGGCCGCGCCACCCGCGAGCAGATTCAGGGCTGGGTCGCCAACCGCTTCTACTATCAGGTGAACATTCCCCTGAAAGACGCAGCGATCCTCGCCAATTGCCCGGATCGCGAGATTCGTCGCGAGTGGATTCAGCGCCTGCTCGACCACGACGGCGCCCCCGGTGAAGACGGCGGTATCGAAGCGTGGCTGCGTCTCGGCCAGGCCGTCGGCCTCGATCCGGATCAACTGCGCTCCCAGGAACTGGTGCTGCCCGGCGTGCGTTTCGCCGTTGATGCCTACGTCAACTTCGCCCGTCGCGCCAGTTGGCAGGAAGCTGCCAGCAGCTCATTGACCGAACTGTTCGCGCCGCAGATCCACCAGTCGCGTCTCGACAGCTGGCCGCAGCATTACCCGTGGATCGATCCGGCCGGCTACGAATACTTCCGTACCCGCCTCGGGCAGGCGCGGCGCGATGTCGAGCATGGTCTGGCGATCACGCTGGAGCACTACAAGACGCGCGAAGGCCAGGAGCGCATGCTGGAAATTCTCCAGTTCAAACTGGACATTCTTTGGAGCATGCTCGATGCCATGAGCATGGCCTACGAACTGAACCGCCCGCCGTATCACAGCGTCACCGATCAACGGGTCTGGCACAAAGGAATCGCCTTATGAGTTTCGACCGCAGCAAGACCCCGACCTGGCGTCCCGGCTACCGTTTCCAGTACGAACCGGCCCAGAAAGGCCACGTGCTGCTGTACCCGGAAGGCATGATCAAGCTCAACGAAACTGCCGCGTTGATCGGCGGTTTGATTGACGGCGAGCGCGATGTCGCAGCGATCATCGCCAAACTCGATGAGCAGTTCCCCGGCGTACCCGAGCTCGGTGACGACATCGAGCAATTCATGGAGGTTGCCCGTGCGCAGCACTGGATCGAACTTGCCTGAGTCATCGGTGCAAGTCCCGCCCAAACCGGAAATCGGCCTGCCGCTGTGGCTGCTCGCCGAGCTGACTTACCGCTGTCCGCTGCAATGTCCGTACTGCTCCAATCCACTGGATTTCGCCGAGCAAGGCAAAGAGCTGACAACCGAACAGTGGATCAAGGTATTCCGCGAGGCGCGGGAGATGGGTGCGGCGCAACTGGGCTTTTCCGGGGGCGAACCGCTGGTGCGTCAGGATCTGGCCGAGCTGATCCGTGAAGCGCGCCAGTTGGGTTTCTACACCAACCTGATCACCTCCGGCATCGGCCTGACCGAGCAGAAAATCAGCGATTTCAAGAAGGCCGGGCTCGACCACATCCAGATCAGTTTCCAGGCCAGTGACGAGCAAGTGAACAACCTGCTCGCGGGCTCGAAAAAAGCCTTCGCGCAGAAACTGGAAATGGCCCGTGCGGTGAAGGCCCACGGCTACCCGATGGTGCTGAACTTCGTCACCCATCGGCACAACATCGACAAGATCGACCGCATCATCGAGCTGTGCATTGCGCTGGAGGCCGACTTCGTCGAGCTCGCCACCTGCCAGTTTTACGGCTGGGCGCAGCTCAATCGTGTCGGCCTGTTGCCGACCAAGGAACAACTGGTGCGCGCTGAACGCATCACCAATGAATACCGCGCCAAACTGGAGGCCGAAGGGCATCCGTGCAAGCTGATTTTCGTCACTCCGGACTATTACGAAGAACGCCCGAAAGCCTGCATGAACGGCTGGGGCAGCATCTTCCTGACGGTCACACCGGACGGCACCGCCCTGCCCTGTCATGGCGCCCGACAACTGCCGGTACAATTTCCCAATGTGCGCGACCACAGCATGCAGCACATCTGGTACGACTCGTTCGGCTTCAACCGCTTTCGCGGGTATGACTGGATGCCCGAGCCGTGCCGCTCCTGCGACGAGAAAGAAAAAGACTTCGGCGGCTGTCGCTGCCAGGCGTTCATGCTCACCGGTGACGCGAGCAATGCCGACCCTGTGTGCAGCAAATCCGAACATCACGGCGTGATCCTCAAGGCCCGCGAAGAAGCCGAGCACGCCACTCAAACCATCGAACAACTGGCCTTCCGCAATGAACGAAACTCACGCCTCATCGCCAAGGGCTGAGCCTTTCAGCGCCTCGCAAGCCGTCGCAGCCGGGATGGATTTCGCCGAGCTGCTGCTCGGTGCAAACGGTTTGTTCTGGAACGAATATCGACCGGAAGAGGCCGCATGCCGGATCTGGCACTGGCGCGATGGCGTGGCGAAATGTCTGACGCCAGGCGGTTTCAGCGTGCGCAGTCGGGTGTACGAATATGGCGGTGGTGCGTTTTGTCTGACGCCTGACGGGGTGGTTTTCGTCGCCGAGGCGGATCAGCAGTTGTATCGGCAGGATTTGTCTGGAGCACCTGAGGCGTTGACTTCGGGTGAGTGCCGTTATGGCGATCTGCAGTTTGCGTTCGGCCAAGTGCTGGCCGTGGAAGAACGGCACGACCTGCATCGACTTGTAGCGATTGATCTGGTGGACGGAACGCGGCATTTGCTGGCTGAAGGTGCAGACTTTTACGCCGCGCCGACTGTCAGCCCGGACGGCAAGCGACTGGCCTGGATCGAATGGAGCCGGCCGCATCAGCCATGGACATCGACGCGGTTGATGGTGGCGCAGCGTTTACCTGGCGGTGCACTCGGTTCGGCACGCTGTGTTGCTGGTACCGAGATTGAAGAATCCATTCAACAACCGCGATTCGATAACGAAGGTCGCCTCTATTGCCTGACCGATCGCGGCGGATTCTGGCAGCCGTGGGCTGAGAGTTCTGAGGGTCTGGAGCCATTGCCCGCCGCGCCAGCCGATCACGCTCCAGCGCCTTGGCAATTGGGCGGCGGCACTTGGTTGCCTGTTGAAGATTCGGTTTTAGCCAGTTGGAGTGAAGGTGGTTTTGGCCGTCTGACATTGGGCGATGAAGACTTCACTGGCGACTACAGTCGCTTCCGTCATCTGGCTTTGGATGCGCAGTTTATTTACTGCATCGCCGCCTCGCCGATCAGTCCTTCGGCGGTCATCACCATTGATCGTGGGACGCGTGAAGTGAAAGTGCTGGCCGGTGGCGTGGCGCCTTTACCCGCTGAACGCATCAGCCGTCCGCAAACCCTGCGTTACCCGACCAATACGGGTCATGCGCATGGTTTCTTCTATCCAGCCATGAACGATGAGGCGCAACCGCCACTGGTGGTGTTCATCCACGGTGGCCCGACATCGGCCTGTTACCCGATACTCGACCCACGCATCCAGTACTGGACGCAACGCGGTTTCGCCGTTGCCGACCTCAACTATCGCGGCAGCAGCGGTTATGGCCGGGAATATCGTCAGGCGTTGCATTTGAGCTGGGGCGAGGTGGATGTCGAGGATGCTTGTGCTGTGGTGAGCTATCTCGCCGAACAGGGTTTGATCGACGGTAATCGCGCGTTCATTCGGGGCGGCAGCGCGGGCGGTTACACCACGTTGTGCGCGTTGGCGTTCAAGCAGGTCTTCCGCGCTGGCGCCAGCCTTTACGGGGTCAGCGACCCGGAGGCGTTGGCTCGGGCGACGCATAAGTTCGAAGGCGATTATCTGGACTGGCTGATCGGCGATCCCGAGCGAGACGCCGAACGCTACGCCGCCCGCACGCCATTACTGCACGCAAACAACATCCGCGTGCCGGTGATCTTCTTCCAGGGTGAACTCGACGCCGTGGTCGTCCCGCAACAGACCCGCGACATGGTCACGGCGCTGGAGCACAACGGCATCCCGGTCGAGGCCCATTACTACCCCGACGAACGCCACGGCTTCCGCCGCGCGGCCAATCAGGCGCATGCGCTGGAACAGGAATGGAAGTTTTATCGGCGGGTGATGGGATTGGCGGACTGATTACCGCGCCCCATTCAAAACCGCGTTGCCCCATTCGCGAGCAAGCTCGCTCCCACAGGTTCTTTGGTGTACACAAAATCGATGTACGACCGAGACTACTGTGTGAGCTGGCTTGCCAGCGTTAGCGATCTATCCGACGGCGGAGGACTCAGCGTTTGGCGATGATGTACACCGCATGCACGATCCCCGGAATGTAGCCGCACAACGTCAGCAGAATGTTCAACCAGAACGCCCCGCCAAACCCGACTTGCAGAAACACACCCAGTGGTGGCAACAGAATGGCGATGATGATTCGAATGAAGTCCATGGGTCAGCTCCTGAATAGGGGTTGGCTCACTTGAGCCATACAAGCTAATCGACCCGCACCGTTCGTCAGGGTTCAGTGCGATCGCCATTTGTTTGCCAGTATCCATTGTAAAAAAACGCCCCACGCCAAAAGAATCAGGCGTGGGGCGTGCGTTATACCGCGAGACGGTTCTTGAAATCGGGCAGGAAATTTCAGCTCAGACGGCAATCCCTTTGCGGCACTGCAGTTGTGCAGTGCGCACGCGCGCGAAGGCCCGGGCCAGGCGCAGGAGCATTTCGTCGATGTTGGTTTTACTCACGGTCAGTGCCGGGGTGAAGCGCAGGCAGTTGGCTTGAGGCGCATTGAGCAGCAGGCCTTCATGCAATGCAGCGTGAACGACGGCATCGGCGGAATCGTCTGACAGGGTCAGTCCATGGAACAGGCCTTGACCGCGCAGTTCACCGTGGCCATAACGGTGCGCCAGTCGCGCCAGACCTTCGTGCAGATGTTGGCCATTTTCTTTGACCTGTTCGAGAAAGCTGCGGTCTTGCACGGCGTCGAGGACGACAAGACCGGCCGCCGTCATCAGCGCGTTGCCGTGATGCGTGCCGCCGAGTTCACCCGCGTCGAAACAACATGCCCTGCCCCGCGCCAGCAGCGCCGCCAACGGCACGCCGCCGCCCAGGCCTTTGCCGAGCACCACGATGTCAGCGCGCACGCCAAAGGATTGTTCGGCGAGCAAGCTGCCGCAGCGACCGATGCCGGTCTGCACTTCGTCGAGAATCAGCAGAATGCCCAGTTCACGACACAGACGTTCGACGCCTTTGAGGTAATGCTCGGTTGCTGGTATGACGCCGGCGTCGCTCTGGATGGGTTCGAGCATGATCGCCACGGTCTGCGCATCGACCGCCGCGTGCAGCGCCGGCAAATCGTTGAACGGCACCAGATCGAACCCCGGCAGCAGCGGCGCAAAGCGGTTGTGCAGATTGCAGCTGTCCGAGGCGGAAATCGTCGCCAGACTGCGGCCGTGACAACCCTGCTTCGCGACAATAATCCGCGAAGCCCCGCCGCGATGCAGCTGGCCCCATTTACGCGCCAATTTGATCGCTGCTTCGCACGCCTCGCTGCCGCTGTTGAGCAGGTACGCCTGATCGCTGGAGGTGCTGGCGCACAGGCGCTCGGCGAGGCTGAGCATGCCGCGATTGTGCAGATTGAAACCGGGATTGATCAGCGCCTGGGCCTGGCTGGCAATGGCTTTGACCAGCGCCGAAGGGCTGTGGCCAAGACTATTGGCGCCGCCGGCCTGGGAGAAATCGAGGTAAGCGCGGTCGTTGCTGTCCCACAGCCAGGAACCCTGGCCGCGAACGAAGACCTGCTGCGGCCGTTCAACACTTGGCATCAGGCGCTCGGTACTCAGGCTGTCGTCAATAGCTGATTGGCTGGCCTCGAACGCCAGGTCATCAAGGCTCGGCGCAGAACGCCGCAAACTGAACAGATTCATTGGAAAAAACCTCGATTGAGGTTTTTTGAACTGCCTATGCAAACACTCTTGAAGCTGATGCTGGTCATCGCGCTTTCTGGCCCTATAAGCCTTGTGAATGCGGTTAGACTAGGCTCACTGCAGGCGTCAGGCCATTTCGATTTACCAGCATTTTCGATAAGCATTACTTATGGATTTCAAACAACTGCGTTATTTCGTCGCGGTCTACGAAGAAGGCCATGTCGGCCGAGCCGCTGAACGCCTGTCGATCTCGCAACCAGCGCTGTCGCAGCAGATCCGTCAGCTTGAACAAAACCTCGATGTGACCCTTTTCGAGCGCAGCAGCAAACGCCTGTTGCCAACGCTCGCCGCGCACACGCTGTACAACCACGCGCTGCCATTGCTCGACGGCTTGCAACGGGCGCGGGAGGCACTGGGCAATTTCAAGGGGCAGGCGCTGCGCACGCTGGCAATTGGCGTGCTGCAAACGGTTCACACCAGTCTGGTACCGCAAATGCTCGAGCGCGTGCGCAAGGCGCAACCGCATCTGGTGGTGCAGATTTATGAATTGACGGGACTGGAGATCGAGCGGCGTCTGCTCAATGGCTCGCTGGACATCGGCATCAGCTACTTGCCGCCACGTCAGCCCGGTCTGCAGGGCGTGATGTTGTACGAAGATGAACTGACACTGGTGATCCCGGCGGATCATCCGTTGCGCGAATTCAAGAAGGTCTCGATCCGTCAGGCGGCCGAGTTGCCGATGTTGCTGTTGGGCGAAGAATTTCAGATCCGCCAGATCTGGCAGGCGCAACTGGCCAGTCTCGGTCGTCGTCCGCAGGTGCAAGCCGAGCTGAACAACATGGTGGGGATTCTCGACAGTCTGCCGCACACCAAACTGGCGACGGTGCTGCCGGGGCGTTCGCAGAAGGAGTACGACGATCAGGATCTGTTGTGGAAACCGTTGAGCGAGCCACGGGTGCCGCTGAAGGTCGGATTGGTGTGTCGCGATGTACAACGACAACAGGCGTCTTTGGCGCTGTTGCGCACGTTGCTGGAAGAAGTGATGGAACGCGAGGAAAAACGTGCGCCGCCGCTCGATCCCTTGGCCTGAACACTTTTCTTCAGGCAAAAGAAAACCCCGCCGAAGCGGGGCTTTGCAGACTGTTTCCCTGACATCCATTTCACTCCGCCACCCTGGCAGAATCCTACGTGTCCGTGTTGTTGCTTTGCGCTTCCTGCGCGACGTCCATGAAATGTAGATTAGCTGTGGATCCAATCTACGCATATGGGAGAACAGCAGCACGTCATGTAAGAGAATGCTTACATGACGTTACCTCATCAGAATTGCGCCGCATCCAGCAGGAAAAGCGATTCGCTACCGGCCTTCACCGACGCGCTCAACGAATGAATACGCGGTAGCAGACGGGCGAAATAGAAGCGCGCAGTGCCAAGCTTGCTGGCGTAGAAATCGTCCTGGGTTTCTTTGCCCAGCGATGCTTTGGCCATCAATGCCCACATGTAGGCGTACGCCGTGTAACCGAATGCTTGCAAATATTCGACCGAAGCCGCGCCGATTTCGTTCGGGTTGTTTTTCGCCCGATCCAGCAGCCAGGACGTCAGCTCGTCGAGGGTATCGACGGCGTCATTCAGCGGCTTGGTGAACTCGCCCAGATCAGAACTGGCGGTCGCGGTGAAATGACGGATCTCGTCGGCGAACAGTTTGTAGAACACCCCGCCGCTGCCGACGATCTTGCGCCCCACCAGGTCCAGCGCCTGGATGCCGTTGGTGCCTTCATAAATCTGGGTGATGCGCACGTCACGCACCAGTTGCTCCTGGCCCCACTCGCGGATGTAGCCATGGCCGCCGAAGATCTGCTGGCCGTGGACGGTGGTTTCCAGACCCAGATCAGTCAGGAACGCCTTGGCCACTGGCGTCAGCAAGGCAACCAGATCCTCTGCACGTTTGCGGGTGGCGGCGTCTTCGCTGAACTTGGCGGTGTCGAGTTGCATCGCCACGTAGGTGGAGAACGCGCGGCCGCCTTCGTTCGAGGCTTTCATGGTCAGCAGCATGCGACGCACGTCCGGGTGAACAATGATCGGATCTGCAACCTTGTCTTTGTTCTGTGCGCCGGTCGGCGAACGGCTCTGCAGGCGATCGCGGGCGTATTCGATGGCGTTCTGGTACGAGCGCTCGCCGGTGGCCAGGCCCTGGATACCGACACCCAGACGCTCGTAGTTCATCATGGTGAACATCGCGGCCAAACCCTTGTTCGGCTCGCCGACCAGATAACCCACGGCTTCGTCGAAGTTCATCACGCAGGTCGCGGAAGCCTGGATGCCCATCTTGTGTTCGATCGAACCGCAGTTTGCCGGGTTGCGCGCGCCCAGACTGCCGTCGGCGTTGACCATGAACTTCGGCACCAGGAACAGCGAAATGCCTTTCGGGCCTGCCGGCGCGTCCGGCAGTTTGGCCAGCACCAAGTGAATGATGTTTTCGGTGAGGTCGTGTTCGCCACCGGTGATGAAGATCTTGGTGCCGCTGACCTTGTAGGAACCGTCGGCCTGAGGCTCGGCCTTGGTGCGAATGATGCCCAGGTCGGTGCCGGCATGCGGCTCGGTCAGGCACATGGAACCGGCCCAGACGCCGGCGTACATGTTCGGCAGGTAGGCGGCTTTCAGCTCTTCGCTGGCGTGGGCGTTGATCGACAGGCAGGCGCCGGCGGTCAGCATCGGGTAGAGACCGAAGGACAGGCTGGCGGAGTTGACCATTTCTTCGACCTGAGCGGAAACAGCTTTGGGCATGCCCATGCCGCCGTAGGCCGGATCACCGCCAACGCCGACCCAACCGCCTTCAGCATAAGTCTGATAAGCCTGTGGGAAACCGGCCGGCGTGGTGACGGCGCCGTCGGCCCAGTGGCAGCCTTCTTCGTCAGCGGCACGGCTCAATGGCGCGATGCTTTTGCTGGTGACCTTGCCGGCTTCTTCGAGAATCGCTTCAACGGTCTCAGCGTCGACAGTCTCGGCCAGCGCCGGCAACTCGGCCCAGAGTTTGGCGACTTCGAACACTTCATTGAGGACGAAGCGCATATCGCGCAGCGGCGCTTTGTAGTCAGCCATGGCAAACCTCGCAGGATGTAAACAGGTTATTCGTGAAGGGTGTTTTCGTTGAGCCGGAGTGTAACCCAACAACTTTTGCGACACATAGGGTCAGGCAGTGACTGTTTTGTTATCTTTAGTCACCAACAGTCAACCAAAAAGAAGCCCGCGATCAGCGGGCTCTTTTGTTTAACAGGGACGTTTTACAGCGCGAACAACTGCGACGGCAGTTTCATCAGGCAATCGCTGCCCGCTTCGATCGCCGCACGGTGCGCCGCAGTACGTGGCAACAACCGCTTGAAGTAAAACTCGCATGTCGCCAGTTTGCCCTGACAGAAATCGCCATCACCCTCACCCGACTCCATCTGTGCCTGGGCGACCAGCGCCATGCGCAGCCACAGATAGCCGAGGATGATGTAACCGCTGTACATCAGATAATCCACTGACGCGGCGCCGACTTCGTCCGGGTTTTTCATCGCCGCCATGCCGACCTTCATGGTTAGCTCGCCCCACTGCTGATTGAGGCCATCGAGCTGCGCAACGAAGGCGCCCAACTGCGGATGTCCAGTGTTGGCGGCACAGAATTTGTGGACGATTTTGGTGAAGTTGCGCAACAGCTTGCCTTGGCTGCCGAGCACTTTGCGCCCCAACAGATCCAGCGCCTGAATGCCGTTGGTGCCCTCGTAGATCGGCGCGATCCGGCAATCTCGGACCAACTGCTCCATGCCCCATTCACGGATGAAACCGTGGCCACCGAACACCTGCATGCCGTGGTTGGTCACTTCCAGGCCGGTGTCGGTCATGAACGCTTTGCAGATCGGCGTGAGGAACGCCAACAGGTCTTCGGCCTCCTGACGCGCTTCGGCATCCGCGCTCAGGTGTGCGACATCGAGCATCTGCGCGGTGAAATAGGTCAGCGCCCGGTTACCTTCGTTGAAGGCTTTCATGGTCAACAGCATGCGCCGCACGTCCGGGTGGACGATGATCGGATCCGCCGGTTTGTCCGGGGCTTTGGCGCCGGTCAGGGCACGCATCTGCAAGCGGTCGTTGGCGTATTTGATCGCGCCCTGAAAACTCGCCTCGCCCAGACACAAACCCTGCATGCCGGTACCGAGCCGCGCATGGTTCATCATGGTGAACATGCAGTTCAGGCCCTTGTTCGGCTCGCCGATCAGAAAGCCCTTGGCGCCGTCGAAGTTCAATACACACGTGGCCGAGGCCTTGATGCCCATTTTGTGTTCGATCGAACCGCAGGAAACGCCGTTGCGCTCACTCGGCTCGCCCGCCGTATCGGGCAAAAACTTCGGCACGATGAACAGCGAAATGCCTTTGGTCCCTGCCGGTGCGTCCGGCAATTTGGCCAACACCAGATGGATGATGTTCTCGCTCATGTCGTGTTCGCCGGCGGAGATGAAAATCTTGCTGCCGGTGACCGCGTAGCTGCCGTCAGCCTGCGGCACGGCGCGGGTCTTGATGATGCCCAGATCGGTGCCGCAATGGGCTTCGGTCAGGCACATGGTGCCAGTCCATTGGCCGGCGGTGAGTTTGCTCAGAAAGGTTTCTTTCTGCTCGGCGGTGCCGTGGGCGTGGATCGCCGACATCGCGCCGTGGGTCAGGCCCGGGTACATGCCCCACGAAGTGTTGCTGGAGCCGACCATCTCGCTGATCACCAGGCCCAGCGAACCTGGCAGCCCCTGGCCGCCGTAGGTGGGATCTGCCGCCAGACCGTGCCAACCACCCTCGACGTATTGTGCGAAGGCTTGCTTGAAGCCTGTAGGCGTTGTCACCACGCCGTTGTCGAAATGGCAGCCCTCTTCGTCACCACTGCGATTGAGCGGCGCCAGTACGTTCTCACAGAACTTCGCGCCCTCCTCGAGGATCGCGTTGATCATGTCCGGGCTGGCGTCGTGGGCGCCGAGAGCAGCGTAGTTGGCGTGAAAGTCGAAGACGTGGTCGATCAGAAAGCGCATGTCGCGCAGGGGAGCTTTGTACTCAGGCATGGTGGCTTCTCCGTCAGCAGATCGCTTCAAGCTACTGCCGGCTACCACACCCCACAATCATTGTGCGGACGCTGAATGCGCCGTCATCACTCAACCCGCAGCGCTGTCCATGCGCACCGCGCCGCGACGGTTTTGCCCGTAGGCCATCACACAGTTGCGCCCCGCGCCTTTAGCGGCGTACAGCGCTTCGTCGGCGGATTTCAGCACTTGTTCCGGGTTGCGCTGCTCGATCCGCTCGGCAACGCCGATACTGACCGTGACCGAAACGCTGGAAGCACCGGAACCGGCGCGACGTTGACGGCCCTGCTGATCGTCCTGCGGACGGTTTTCCTGATTGCGCAGTTGGATGTTGTAGGAGGCAATCGACTCGCGGATCACTTCAAGGTGCGGCATACACTCTTCAAGGGTTTTACCTGCAAACACCAGGGCAAATTCCTCACCACCATATCGATATGCCCTACCGCCACCACTGATTTTCGACAGCTTGCTGGCGACTAATCGCAGCACTTGGTCACCGACGTCGTGGCCGTGGGTGTCGTTGAATTTCTTGAAGTGGTCAACGTCGCTCATCGCCAGCACATAGTTGCGCCCCAGGCGCTGCATGCGTTCGTTGAGTGCGCGGCGCCCCGGCAGACCGGTAAGTTCATCGCGGAAGGCCATTTGGTAAGCCTCGTGCGCGACGGCGGCGGCGATCATCAGCATCACCTGGCTGCACATGATGTTCAGGGTGAACGGCAGGATGAAGGTTTTCGGCAACATCCAGAACACCCCGAGTAAACCGACCAGTTGCGCCGCGTGCAGCGGACGCGGGTTGCGCCAGTACTGCCAGGCCAGCAGCAGGAACGCCGAGATGAAAACCGGATACGACAGCTGGATCAGGCTCATCCATGCGCCATGCAGCGCCGGCCAGCGGATTTCCGAAAGCCACATCAGCAACGCCTGTGGGTAACTTTGCTCAAGCCCCAGCGCGACGCTGCCAAAGGCAAGCAGCACGGCGAACCGCGCGACCATGTCCTGAAACAGGTGCGTGCGTTCCTGCCACGCGGCGAACAATCCGAACAACAGCGGCAGCAGCAGGCAGACCAGATGAAAGACCACAGCGGCGTCTTCGCGCACCTTGCCGTTGTCGCGGTAATAGTCGGTCTGGGTGTCGAGCAAAAAGTAGGCGATGTACACCGTAAGCATCAGAAACAGTTCGCGCTGACGCCGGTAAACCGCGCAGTACGCGCCGCCCAGCAACAGCACCAATGTCGGCAGTACATTAAACAGAGACGTGAAGAACACGTTGAGGTCTTTGACGTACGCAGCCGCCAACCCCGCGAGTAACAACAGCAGTGAAGGTAGAAAATGGCTGAAACGTACAGCGGAAGAACGCGGCAAGGGTAAAGCTCCGACCCGTCATATCAAAGAGATGGCATTGTGCCTGCAATGTGGCCAGTTAAGCACACACAATGTGATACAGATCACACGCAGTCTCTTTAACGGCCGAAAATGTTGATTGCTGAGCCATCGAACGATGTTTTTTGCCTCTGTACGAATGAATCATTGTTAATGGCCACTATGCCTGATGGCCAGGACCGGATTTTCCCTCGCAATGCCAAAAAATTCAGCCAAAAAAAAACCGCTGCTCCCCCAAGGAAGCAGCGGTTTTTTTCAAGAGACCGCGTTAAGGCTTAGTAGCCGAGTGCGAAGTCTTCTTCTTTCATGTCCATCAGGTTGTTGGCGCCCGACAGCATGGTGGCCACGTGAGTACGGGTACGTGGCAGGATGCGTTGGAAGTAGAAGCGCGCGGTTTGCAGCTTGGCGGTGTAGAACGCCGCGTCGCCGGTACCTTCTGCCAGCTTCTCGGCTGCCAGACGTGCCATGTCGGCCCAGAAGTAAGCCAGGCAGGCATAACCGGAGTACATCAGGTAGTCCACGGAGGCCGCGCCGACTTCTTCGCGATCTTTCATGGCAGCCATACCGACCTTCATGGTCAGCTCGCCCCATTCCTTGTTGATTGCAGCCAGCGGAGCGACGAACTCTTTGACGGCTTCGTTGCCTTCGTTGTTCTGGCAGAACTTGTGGACGATCTTGGTGAAGCCTTTCAGTGCCTCGCCTTGAGTCATCAGCACTTTACGGCCCAGCAGGTCGAGCGCCTGGATACCGGTGGTGCCTTCGTACAGCATCGAGATGCGGCTGTCGCGGACGTTCTGCTCCATGCCCCACTCGGCGATGAAACCGTGGCCGCCGTAGATCTGTACGCCGTGGTTGGCGGATTCGAAACCGACTTCGGTCATGAACGCTTTAGCGATCGGAGTCATGAAGGCCAGCAGTGCGTCGGCTTTCTTCTTCTCTTCTTCGTCCACGCCATATTTGACGATGTCGACCTGCTTGGCGGTGAAGTACACCATCGCGCGGTTGCCTTCGGCGAATGCCTTCATGGTCAACAGCATGCGGCGTACGTCAGGGTGAACGATGATCGGGTCAGCAGCTTTGTCCGGCGCTTTCGGGCCAGTCAGGGAGCGCATTTGCAGACGATCGCGAGCGTATTTCAGGCCACCCTGGAAGCCGATTTCGGCGTGGGCCAGACCTTGCAGCGCGGTGCCCAGACGTGCGGTGTTCATAAAGGTGAACATGCAGTTCAGGCCTTTGTTCGCCGGGCCGATCAGGAATCCGGTCGCGCCGTCGAAGTTCATCACGCAAGTGGCATTGCCGTGGATGCCCATCTTGTGTTCCAGCGAACCGCAGCTCACGGCGTTGCGTGCGCCAACAGTACCGTCGGCATTCGGCATGAACTTCGGAACGATGAACAGGGAAATGCCTTTGGTGCCAGCCGGTGCATCCGGCAGGCGAGCCAGTACGATGTGGACGATGTTGTCGGCCATGTCGTGTTCACCGGCCGAGATGAAGATCTTGGTGCCGGAAACCTTGTAGGAACCGTCGGCCTGAGGCTCGGCCTTGGTGCGCAGCATGCCCAGGTCGGTGCCGCAGTGCGGCTCGGTCAGGCACATGGTGCCGGTCCATTCACCGGAGACCAGTTTGGTCAGATAGGCTTCTTGCTGCTCAGGGGTACCATGCTCGGAGATGGTGTTCATCGCGCCGTGCGACAGCCCCGGGTACATGCCCCACGACCAGTTGGCTTCGCCGACCATTTCGCTGACGGCCAGACCCAGCGATTCAGGCAGACCCTGACCACCGTGCTTAACGTCATGGGCCAGGCTTGGCCAGCCGCCTTCGACGAATTGTTTGTAAGCCTCTTTGAAGCCCGTCGGGGTTTTCACGCCGGACTCGCTCCAGGTGCAACCTTCGAGGTCGCCCACGCGGTTCAGCGGTGCCAATACCTGCTCACAAAACTTGGCGCCTTCTTCGAGAATGGCGTCAACCATGTCCGGAGTCGCGTCTGCGCAAGCCGGAAGGCTCTGATAATGCGCTTCATAGCCGAGCAGCTCGTCACGAACGAAGCGAATATCACGCAAGGGGGCCTTGTAGTCAGGCATAGCGATAAACCTCTGCTGATGTAACCGGGAATGAACGACCGTGTTGATTTGTTGTGACGGTCAAACAGTTGTTTGAAACATACGTTTACGCCGAAATGTTGTCAAGCATCGATCTTTTGCCGTTCGTCTTCATGACTTTCAAATCCCGGGCACAACGCAACGCCGTGTGCTCAAAGTAGCCACAGACACTGAAAAAAGATTAGTTGAGGGAGAAGGACTTACAACGAAAAACGCCGCGACAAGGCGCGGCGTTCTGAAGACTGTCAGCGAGAAAATTCAGGCAAACGTATCGATGATCGTCCCGAGCATTTCATCGGATGCCTTGGCAACCTTGACGCCCAGTTCTGCCTGAATCTTGCCCTGAGACATCTCGACCATGTTACTTGCCAGATCCGATTGCTGCGCACGATCAACACCACGCAGCCGATCGACCTGCGCCTGCGAAGACTGGCTGGTGACCGAACGTTCGATGGTGTTGCTGGCAATCTGGCTGGCAGCCTGATCGACACGGTTCTGGCCGCTCTGAATCGAGCTCAGACCCGCATAAAAAGCTGTGTTACCGGAGATTTCCATAACGGTTCTCATCCCTGGGAAGGATCAATTGCCGCCATTGAAGCAGAGGCGCCAGAAAAACACCCGTCAAAAACACTAATGGCACAGTGCCTGTTCATAGGCAAAATCAGTCGAGCAAGTCCAGTTGCAGGTGTTCAGCCACCGCTTCTGCACTCAAGGCCTTGAGTTTGGGCACTCGCCCAAGGCACGGCGCCGGGATCCTTTCAGCCAGCGTTGCGAGGTTTTCTTCCAGTCGTGACGTCTTCGGATCAATGATGTTCGCCACCCAGCCCGCGAGTTGCAGCCCGTCACGGGCAATCGCCTCGGCCGTGAGCAAGGCATGACTGATACAACCCAGGCGCACACCCACCACCAGAATCACCGGCAGCTTCAGCGCGATGGCCAGGTCCGACAAATTATCCTGATCCGCCAACGGCACCCGCCAGCCACCCGCGCCTTCGATCAGCGTGAAGTCGGCATTCATCGCCAGAATCTCGCGCATCGGTGCCAGCAACGATTGCACCGTCAGTGCCACCCCCGCCTCGCGCGCCGCCAGGTGCGGAGCAATCGCCGGCTCGAACGCCACCGGGTTGACCTGTTGATACGTCAGCGGCAATGAACACTCGGCCAACAGCGCCAACGCGTCAGAATTGCGCAAGCCTTTGGGCGTGACCTCACACCCGGAGGCGACCGGTTTGCCCGCCGCCGTGCTCAACCCCGCCGAGCGCGCCGCGTGCAGCAGCCCGGCGGCGACGGTGGTCTTGCCGACATCGGTGTCCGTTCCGGTGATGAAATACGCTGCGCTCATACGGGTCTCTCCAACACGGCGTAGACCACCTGGTAAGTCGCCGGCAATCCCGACGCCTCACGGAACTGCTCGTATGCCTCGACCAAACCGAGAATCCGTGCCCGCCCGGTCAAACCACCCGGCCGTCCGGGATTGAGATTGTGCGCACCCAACGCTTTCAGTTCATGGGTCAGGCTGCGCACATCCGGATAGTGCAACACGTGCGGCTGCTGCTCCAGACTCACCGCGCGTAAGCCGCTGACCGCCGACAGTTGCTCGTAGCGGGCAAATTCGCGGAAGCGGTTGACGTGCACCAGGCCATCGACCTGACGCCAGCTGTCGCGCAACTCAGACAACGTCCCTGTACAAAGACTAGCAAATGCAAAAATCCCCCCGGGTTTCAGCACCCGAAAGGCTTCGCGGAGTACCGCTTCGAAGTCCGCACACCACTGCACCGCCAGGCTGGAGAAGATCAGATCGCAGGTTGAATCCTGCAACGGCAGGCGTTCCGCGTCACCCGCGATAAAGTGCTCGGCACCGCCCAACGGCCGGGCGTGATTGAGCATGCCTTCGGCGATGTCCAGCGCCAGCCCCTGCCCCTCTGCAAAACGTTCGCTTAATGCGCGGGTGAAATAACCGGTGCCGCAGCCCAGATCGAGCCAACGCTCAGGCACAAAATCCTTCGGCAGACGTTGCAGCAGTTGTGTACCGACATCGCGCTGCAACTCGGCGACGCTGTCGTAACTGGCTGCCGCTCGGGAAAAAGACGCCGCGACCTGTCGCTTGTCCGGCAAGCCGCCAGGCAGCGCAACTTGAGACAAATCAGTCATCACCGCTCTCGTGTAAAAAAGCCTGGATCGCACCCGCCACTCCGTGCGGGTCCTCCAGCAGAAACGCATGGCTGGCCTGTTCGATCAGGCCAATTTCAATATCCGGCAACAGGGCAAACAACGCAGCCGCTACCTCGGCAGGCACCAGACCATCGAGGCCGGCAAACAGGTGAAACTGTGGGCCGCGAAACGCCTGCAATGCTTCGCGAGTGTCGAGTTGAGCGAGCAATTCCAGCCCCGCCATCAGCGCCGCCGCCGCGGTATTCGGCGCACCACCCAACATCAACCGCGACAAGCCGCGTGGGTCTTGCGCGCCTTGAGCACAAAGCAGCGAGAAGCGTTTGAGGGTTGTACGCGGATCGGCCTGGCAACCGGCGAGAAACGCATCGAACGTCTCACCCGCCATCGCACTCGGCCATTGCTCATGGGCAACGAAAGAAGGATTGCTCGCCAGCGTCAACAAACCGCAGCAACGTTCGCCACGGCGCGCCGCCAGCTCGGAGGCGAGCATGCCGCCGAGCGACCAGCCCCCGAGCCAGACGTCTTGAGGAATGCGCTCATCGAGTTCGTCGAGCCAATCTTTTACGTCGCTGGATTCCAGCGCTGGCAACGGCTCGATATCGACCTTCAGGTGCTCGTCGAGCCCTTGCAACGCCGCCGCCAACGGTTCCATCGGCGAAACACCGAGGCCCCAGCCGGGCAGCAGGATCAGGCGGTTACGCATGGTTTGGCTCCGGCGACAGTCGGGCAAAGCAATCGGCCAGTCCCTCTAACAATAGCTGCACCTGCGCCTCACTGTGGGCGGCGGTCAGGGTCACGCGCAAGCGCGCACTGCCGGTCGGCACGGTGGGCGGACGAATCGCCGTGACCATCAGCCCGCGCTCTCGCAGCATCTGCGACAGACGTACAGCGCGACCGGCATCGCCAATCATGATCGGCTGGATCGGCGTGAAGCTGTCCATCAGCTCCAGACCGATCTGTTCGGCGCCGTGGCGGAACTGTCGGATCAGCGTCTGCAGATGCTCACGGCGCCAGTGTTCGCTGCGCAGCAGTTCCAGACTTTTCAATGTCGCGCAGGCCAGCGCCGGGGGCTGGCTGGTGGTGTAGATATACGGGCGAGCAAACTGAATAAGGCTTTCGATCAGCTCCTCACTGCCGGCGACGAAAGCGCCTGCCGTGCCGAACGCCTTGCCAAGGGTGCCGACCAGCACCGGCACATCCTCCTGGCCCAAGCCGAAATGCTCGACAATCCCGCCGCCATTGGCGCCCAACGGTCCAAAGCCGTGCGCATCGTCGACCATCAGCCAGGCGCCTTTGGCCTTGGCTTCACGCGCCAGCGCCGGCAGATCGGCAAGGTCGCCGTCCATGCTGAACACGCCGTCGGTGACCACCAGCGTATTGCCGGTGGCTTTCTCCAGACGCTTGGCGAGGCTGTCGGCGTCGTTGTGCAGATAGCGATTGAATCGCGCGCCGGACAACAGGCCGGCATCCAGTAACGAGGCGTGATTGAGGCGGTCTTCCAGCACCGTATCGCCCTGCCCGACCAGCGCCGTCACGGCGCCGAGGTTGGCCATGTAACCCGTGGTGAACAGCAGCGCTCGCGGGCGCCCGGTGAGGTCGGCCAGCGCCTCTTCCAGAGCGTGATGCGGGCCGCTGTGACCGATCACCAAATGCGAGGCACCGCCACCGACGCCCCAGCGCTCGGCACCGGCGCGCCAGGCTTCGATCACTTGCGGGTGATTGGCCAGGCCCAGGTAATCGTTGTTGCAAAACGCGAGCAAGGGCTGGCCGTCGATTACCACTTCGGGCCCTTGGGGGGATTCGAGCAGCGGTCGCTGGCGGTAGAGGTTTTCGGCACGACGGGCAGCAAGGCGTGCGGCGAGATCGAAAGACATGCAGGCCTCGACTTTCAAGTGACACAGATCTCCTGTAGGAGTGAGCCTGCTCGCGATGGCGGTGTATCAGTCGACATTATTGGTGAATGTCAGACCGCTATCGCGAGCAGGCTCACTCCTACAAGGTTTTGCATTTCAAGTGGTGGTCAGACCGCAGCGTTATAGAACTGCTCGCTGCTCTTCTGCTCCACCAGCGCTTGCTCGATCGCAGCCTGATGCACTTCATCGGCATGCTCTTCGCGAGCCTCCGGCTGAATGCCCAGACGCGCGAACAATTGCATATCCTTGTCGGCCTGCGGGTTGGCCGTGGTGAGCAATTTGTCGCCGTAGAAAATCGAGTTGGCACCGGCAAAGAACGCCAAGGCCTGCATCTGCTCGTTCATCGCCTCGCGACCGGCGGACAAACGCACGTGGGATTGCGGCATGAGGATGCGCGCCACGGCGAGCATGCGGATGAAGTCGAACGGGTCGATGTCTTCGGCGTTTTCCAGCGGCGTGCCGGCGACTTTTACCAGCATGTTGATCGGCACCGACTCCGGGTGTTCCGGCAGGTTGGCCAGCTGGATCAGCAGGTTGGCGCGGTCGTCCAGCGATTCGCCCATGCCGAGAATGCCGCCGGAACAGATCTTCATCCCCGACTCACGCACGTAAGCGAGCGTCTGCAGGCGCTCGCTGTAAGTGCGGGTGGTGATGATGCTGCCGTAGAACTCCGGCGAAGTGTCGAGGTTGTGGTTGTAGTAATCGAGGCCGGCCTTGGCCAGCGCTTCGGTCTGCTCCTGATCCAGACGACCGAGGGTCATGCAGGTTTCCAGGCCCATGGCTTTCACGCCTTCGACCATTTTCAACACGTACGGCATGTCTTTGGCCGACGGGTGTTTCCACGCCGCGCCCATGCAGAAACGGGTCGAACCGATGGCCTTGGCGCGGGCAGCCTCTTCGAGAACTTTCTGCACTTCCATCAGCTTTTCTTTTTCAAGGCCGGTGTTGTAGTGACCCGACTGCGGACAGTATTTGCAGTCCTCAGGGCAGGCACCGGTCTTGATCGACAGCAGGGTCGAAACCTGCACGCGGTTAGCGTCGAAATGCGCGCGATGCACCGTTTGCGCCTGAAACAACAAGTCGTTGAATGGCTGCACGAAGAGTGCTTTGACTTCGGCCAGAGACCAGTCGTGACGCAGGGTGGCTGTGGTGCTCGCGCTCATGGGTATTTCCTTGGTTATGCTTGACTGGCGACTGGGGAAACCGAATACCCACAGGCGCTACACGGATGTTCGGCATATTTAAGGAAGAGTCATGCGCTGTCAACCACGATACAAAGGCGAGGTTTACATCTGTTTAAAAAACGTACACCACTGCTTGTTATGCGATGAACCCGCCGACGCGCAAACACCACTCTGCATGGCCTGCGAAACCGATCTGCCGTGGCTCGGCGAGCAATGTTTGACCTGCGCATTGCCAATGCCCGCTCCGGGTCTGACCTGTGGCGAGTGTCTGCTAGAGCCGCCGGCCTTCGAAACGGTCGCGGTGCCTTGGATGTATGGCTTCCCGGTGGACAGTCTGATTACGCGTTTTAAACACAATGCAAAATGGCCGTTTGGCCACCTGCTCGCCGACGTTCTCGGCCAATACCTGCATCATCGCTTCGAAGAAGACTTGCCGCGCCCGCAGGCATTGTTACCCGTACCGCTGGCGGGCAAACGCCTGCGTCAACGTGGCTTCAACCAAGCCGCAATGCTCGCGCGCTGGTTGAGTCAGCAACTGGATGTGCCGTGCGAAGAGAATGTCTTGCGCAGGGTTCAGGACACCAGTGCCCAGCAAGAGCTTGATGCCAAGGCGCGCAAACGCAATCTGCGCAGTGCCTTTGCCCTTGAGCCTGAGGCTCAGGTACGCGGCCGGCATCTGGCACTGGTCGATGATGTGCTGACCACTGGCGCCACAGCACAAGCGCTCGCGCGATTGTTGATGGCTGCAGGCGCCGCGCGAGTCGACGTGTACTGCCTGGCCCGAACGCCGAAACCCGGAAGTTGAAGGCAACACCATGCCCCCTGTGGGAGCGGGCTTGCCCACGAAGAGGCCGTCAAACCCGGCCTCAATGCCGGCTGACACATCGCCTTCGCGAGCAAGCCCGCTCCCACGCGGTTAATCAGTGTTGAACTTGACTCTCGCGTTGCAAGCGGCCAACTTCACGTCCCACCGCCTCAACAAAAAAAGCGCCCCATTCATGTCCATGCCTTCCCTGTTGTCCCAGCACATCGTCCGCCGTCCGCAGCGAATTGCCCTGCTGCAACACATCGCCGAACAAGGCTCGATCACTCGCGCCGCGAAAAGCGCCGGCCTGAGTTACAAAGCCGCGTGGGATGCCATCGATGAGCTGAACAATCTGGCGCAGAAACCGCTGGTAGAACGCGCGGTCGGCGGCAAGGGCGGTGGCGGCGCGAAGCTGTCGGATGAAGGCGAGCGCGTGCTGCGCCTGTATCAAAAACTGCAGGCGTTGCAAGCACAGGTGCTGGAAGCGGCGGAAGATGCCAGCGATCTCGATTTGCTCGGGCGTTTGATGCTGCGCACCAGCGCGCGCAATCAATTGCACGGCAAAGTGGTCGCGATAGAGGCTCAGGGCCGCAATGACCTGATCCGTCTCGAACTGGCCGAAGGTCTGGGCATCGGCGCGCAGATCACCCACGACAGCACCGTGCATCTGGAGCTGCAACCGGGCACCGAGGTCGTGGCGCTGATCAAGGCAGGCTGGCTTGAACTGCTCGCACCCGGCCAACCTGTAACGTCTGGTCACAATATTCTAAACGGGACCATCGAGGCGATTCTCGATGCCGAGGACGGCCCCAGTGAAGTGCGCATCTCCCTGCCCAATGGCCATACCCTCTGCGCCCTGGCGGAACCGCTGGACCTGCGTACCCGCGGGCTGACCCTCGAACAACCGGTGCAAGTGCAGTTTTCCCCGTCTAACGTTTTGATCGGCACGCCGCTCTAGTCAGGCCCTGCAACAAAAACTTCATCGCCTCCCATTAAGGTTGCTGCCAAAACCAAGCAGGGAGCCTGATGTGAGCCTATTAGAAGAAAACCAATCCACCGACCTGGAAAAAATGGTCGGCCTCAGCCGTCGCGGTTTCATCGGCGCCGGCGCGTTGTGCGGTGCCGCCATGTTCCTCGGCGGCAGCCTGTTGAGCCGCAGTGCGCTCGCCACTGGCGTCAGCGCCGGCAACAGTCGCCTGCTCGGCTTCGACAGCATTGCCGCGGCGACCACAGACGTCATCAGCCTGCCCAAAGGCTACAAGTCTTCGGTGCTGATCAGTTGGGGCCAGCCCTTGCACAAGAACGGCCCGGCCTTCGATCCGAGTGGCAATGGCACCGCCGCCGCTCAGGAAGTGCAGTTCGGCGACAACAACGACGGCATGAGCCTGTTCGAATTCCCCGACGACCGTAACCGTGCGTTGATGGCGATCAACAACGAATACACCAACTACCGCTACCTCTACCCGCACGGCGGCATGCCGCAATCGGCCGAAGACGTGCGCAAGGCGCTGGCCTGCGAAGGCGTGTCGGTGATCGAGGTGCAACGCAAGAACGGCCAATGGCAGTTCGTCCAGGGTTCGCGCTACAACCGCCGCATCCACGGCAACTCGCCGTTGCGCATCAGCGGCCCGGCGGCCGGCCACGATCTGATGAAAACCGCTGCCGACAAGCACGGCAAGAAAGTCCTCGGCACCTTCCAGAACTGCGCCAACGGTAAAACCCCGTGGGGCACTTACCTGACCTGCGAAGAGAACTTCACCGATTGCTTCGGCAGCAGCAACGCTCAGCAGCAATTCGATCCGGCGCAAAAACGCTACGGCGTATCGGCTGCCAGCCGTGAAATCAACTGGCACCCGCATGACCCGCGCTTCGACATGGCGAAGAACCCCAACGAACTCAACCGTCACGGCTGGGTGGTCGAGATCGACCCGTTTGATCCGCAATCGACGCCGGTCAAACGCACGGCGCTGGGTCGCTTTAAACATGAAAACGCCGCACTGGCCGAGACCGATGACGGCCGCGCCGTGGTGTACATGGGCGATGACGAGCGTGGTGAGTTCATCTACAAATTCGTCAGCCGCGACCGCATCAACCACCGTAACGCCAAAGCCAACCGCGACATCCTCGATCACGGCACGCTGTACGTGGCGAAATTCGATAACGGCGACAGCAACCCCGATCACCCGAAAGGCCAGGGCCAGTGGATCGAACTGACCCACGGCAAGAACGGAATCGACGCCAGCAGCGGTTTCGCCGATCAGGCCGAAGTGCTGATTCACGCTCGCCTCGCCGCCAGTGTGGTCGGCGCCACGCGCATGGACCGCCCGGAATGGATCGTGGTCAGCCCGAAGGATGGTCAGGTTTATTGCACCCTGACCAACAACGCCAAGCGCGGCGAAGACGGGCAACCGGTGGGCGGCCCGAACCCGCGCGAGAAAAACGTTTACGGACAAATCCTGCGCTGGCGCACCGACCGCGACGATCATGCGTCGAAGACGTTCGCCTGGGATTTGTTCGTGGTTGCTGGCAACCCGGGCGTGCACGCCGGCACGCCAAAAGGTGGCTCGTCCAACATCACCCCGCAGAACATGTTCAACAGCCCGGATGGTCTGGGTTTCGACAAGGCCGGACGCTTGTGGATTCTCACTGACGGCGATTCGAGCAATGCCGGGGATTTTGCCGGGATGGGCAATAACCAGATGCTCTGCGCCGATCCGAAGACCGGTGAGATTCGCCGCTTCATGGTCGGGCCGATCGGTTGCGAAGTCACCGGGATCAGCTTCTCGCCGGATCAGAAAACCCTGTTTGTCGGGATTCAGCATCCGGGTGAGAACGGTGGCTCGACCTTCCCCGAGCATCTGCCGAACGGCAAGCCACGCTCTTCGGTGATGGCGATTACCCGTGAGGATGGCGGGATCGTCGGCGCCTGATAAACCGTCTTCGGGAGCAAGCCCCCTCCCACAGGGGAACGCCTGCGTGGGGATAGTCTTCCATACACCAGAGTTCTACTGTGGGAGGGGGCTTGCTACCGAAGAGGTCCTCCCAGACAAGGCAAACCCCCCAACCCCCACAGTCTGCGCTACCATGCCGGGCCGGACGCGGCAGCCTGCTGCGCGCAGGAGTCAGCATGGCCCACCCGTTTGAAACCCTCACACCCGACCTTGTCCTCGATGCCGTTGAAAGCATCGGGTTCCTGAGCGATGCGCGCATTTTGGCGCTCAACAGCTACGAAAACCGCGTCTATCAGGTCGGCATCGAAGACTCCGAACCGCTGATCGCCAAGTTCTACCGTCCGCAGCGCTGGACCAACGAAGCCATTCTGGAAGAACACAAATTCACCTTCGAGCTCGCCGACGTCGAGATTCCGGTGGTCGCGCCGCTGATTCACAACGGCGAAACCCTGCACGAGCACGCCGGTTTCCGCTTCACCCTGTTTCCCCGCCGTGGTGGCCGCGCGCCGGAGCCGGGCAATCTCGACCAGCTGTATCGCCTCGGGCAGTTGCTCGGACGCATTCACGCGGTCGGCGCGACCAAGCCGTTCGAACACCGTGAAGCGCTCGCAGTGCAGAACTTCGGCCATGCCTCGCTGAACACCTTGCTCGAAGGCAACTTCATTCCGAAAAGCCTGTTGCCGGCCTACGAGTCCGTCGCCCGCGACCTGCTCAAACGTGTCGAAGATGCCTACGCCAACACGCCGCACCAGAACATCCGCATGCACGGCGATTGCCACCCCGGCAACATGATGTGCCGCGACGAGATGTTCCACATCGTCGACCTCGACGACTGCCGCATGGGCCCGGCCGTGCAGGACATCTGGATGATGCTTGCCGGTGATCGTCAGGAATGCCTAGGGCAACTGTCAGAGTTGATGGACGGCTACAACGAATTCCACGATTTCGATCCGCGCGAACTGGCGTTGATCGAACCTCTGCGCGCATTGCGTCTGATGCACTACAGCGCCTGGCTCGCACGGCGCTGGGACGATCCGGCGTTCCCGCACAGTTTTCCGTGGTTCGGCACTGAGCGTTATTGGGGCGATCAAGTGCTGGCGTTGCGTGAACAGCTTTCAGCGCTCAACGAAGAACCGCTGAAACTCTTCTGATTCATCACGACCCCTTGTGGGAGGGGGCTTGCTCCCGAAAGCGGACTTGCATTCAACGATTATGTTGACTGACACGGCGCATTCGGGAGCAAGCCCCCTCCCACATTTGTCCTCTGTTCACAATTTCCCGACCACTGCGCTGCGGCATTTGTGGACAAATCTCCTTACAATCCCTCCTTTGTTAGTTGCCTAAGCAAGGATTCTGCATGCAAGCCGCCAACCCGCGTCGCGGGTACATTCTGGGCCTGAGTGCCTACATCATCTGGGGCCTGTTCCCGATCTATTTCAAAGCCATCGCCGAAGTGCCGGCCGTCGAAATCATCATCCACCGGGTGTTGTGGTCGGCGCTGTTTGGCGCGCTGCTGCTGATGGTGTGGAAACACCCGGGCTGGCTGCGCGAACTGCTGGATAACCCCAAACGCCTGGCAATTCTGGCCTTGAGCGGCACGCTGATTGCGGCTAACTGGCTGACGTATGTGTGGTCGGTAAACAACGGGCGCATGCTCGAAGCGAGCCTCGGTTACTACATCAATCCGCTGGTGAACGTGTTGCTGGGGATGTTGATTCTTGGCGAGCGCCTGCGCCGGATGCAGTGGGTCGCGGTCGGTCTGGCGGCCGTCGGCGTGGCGCAACAGGTCTGGCAGGTCGGCAGTTTGCCGTGGGTTTCACTGGTGCTGGCGCTGACCTTCGGCTTCTACGGTTTGATCCGCAAGCAGGCTCCGGTCAAAGCGTTGCCGGGGCTGGTGGTCGAGACCTGGATGCTGGTGCCGATCGCTATCGCATGGCTGCTGTTCAATCAGACCGCGACCAGCGCCCAACCTGAG
The DNA here is from genome assembly GCF_011369485.1 of Pseudomonas atagonensis. GTDB lineage: Bacteria > Pseudomonadota > Gammaproteobacteria > Pseudomonadales > Pseudomonadaceae > Aquipseudomonas > Aquipseudomonas atagonensis. Next base: position 93,409 of record NZ_VXCA01000030.1, read on the forward strand.
TTCTGGACGACGTCGCAAGCCTGGTGGCTGGTCGCGGCCGGTCCGGTGACGCTTGTGCCGCTGGTGTGCTTCAACGCTGCTACGCGTCACCTGCCCTATACCACCATTGGTTTCCTGCAATATCTGGCGCCAACTCTGGTGTTGCTGCAGGCGGTGCTGCTGTTCGGCGAGCACTTGTCGTCCAGCACCCTGATCGCGTTCATCTTCATTTGGGCCGGCCTGGCAGTTTACAGCGTCGATGCGTGGATAAGTTTGCGCCGCCGCACCTGATCAAAAAACGCACAACCCTCCGCAGGCCACGGTTCTCGTGGTCTGCAGCGTTCCTTCCCAAGGTTATCCACAGCGTGATCCCCGCCGTTTGTGTGCAACTTGTTGAATACTGGCGTTTTTTTGATCAGCAACGGCAAAGCCACGTCGGCCGTGGCGTTGCGGGCTGTCTCTACAGGTTATCCACAGGCAGGTGCACGTTTAAACTGGATAACCCGTTCAAGCCTTAAACGTCTGTGCGTAACACCAGTTCGACCATCAAATCATCGGCCAGGGTTTCCAGACGCGACTGCAACACGTCGAGCGACAACGTCAGCGGCACCGCGAGTATCGCTTCGGCGTGAAACAGCGGCTCGCTGCTCATCGGCGCCGGACGCACCTCCGTCACCAGCCGCTCCAGATTGACGCCCTGCTCGCTCAACAGTCGCGTGATGTCGCGCACGATCCCCGGCCGGTCGTTGCCTACCAGCTCCATGGCTATCGGTTTCCAGGTACAGGATTGCTCGATACCACTTTCAGCGATCAACACGCGAATGCCGTGAGTCGACAGCGCTTGTAAGGCATCGACTAATTCATCGTAAGCCTCTGCCGGTACCCCCACCCGTAAAATCCCGGCGAACTGCCCGGCCATCCGCGACATGCGACTTTCCAGCCAGTTACCGCCGTGCTCGGCAATGCATTGGGCGATGCGCTCCACCTGCCCGGGCTTGTCCGGGGCGAAAACGGTGAGTACGAGATGGTCCATGGCGCCGCCCTCTTGTCATGACTTTTGTTATAGAAAAGCAAGTATAGGCAAGCGTCTTGATTAAGCCCGGCCCAGTGCCGGTATGTGGAAATCACCTGCAGATGATGATCTGTGGCGAGGGGATTTATCCCCGTCCGGCTGCGCAGCAGTCGTAAATCCTGCCAACTCGGTTTACCTGCCAGAACGCAGGGGGCGGCTTCGCCACCCAACGGGGATAAATCCCCGCGCCACAATTAACTTCACCACGAAGCCCTTCGTGGCAGAAGTCATGGGCCATAGCAGCCAAACAGCATTTATGTGTACAACTTTTGATATTTAGCTGGAACAATCCGATAGTTTTTTGAGAACATCCCGTTCCGCGACGTGACCGCAATGCGTCATGAGGTCGCAGAACGACGTAATTAGTCTGATTTTCACAAGCGCAACTCATCATGTAGTATGCCGCAGCGCGCACTACATAACGCTGGATCGATGTCTGCCCAAAGCCTGTTCGCAACCCTGAAAGCCCCGTCAGCAAGGCCTCCAGCCGTTGATTGGTCCCAGCCCAGCCGCCAGCAATGGCATGTACTGGTCGGCAGGTTTGTGGTTTAAATGGCCAGAGGCTTCATTGTCAATTTTGAAGAGCTGAAAAGCGAAATAGCTGAGCAGAGTGAGGCAAGCAATGACTGAACACGTTCAAGTCGGTGGCCTGCAGGTCGCCAAAGTCCTGTTCGACTTCGTGAACAACGAAGCCATTCCCGGTACCGGCCTCACCGCCGACAAATTCTGGGAAGGTGCCGACAAGGTCATTCACGACCTGGCGCCGAAGAACAAAGCCCTACTCGCCAAACGCGATGACTTCCAGGCTCGCATTGATGCCTGGCATCAGGAACGCGCCGGTCAAGCACACGACGCTGTGGCCTACAAAGCTTTCCTGCAAGAAATCGGTTATCTGCTGCCAGAAGCGGCTGATTTCCAGGCAACGACGCAAAACGTCGATGATGAAATCGCCCGTACCGCCGGCCCGCAACTTGTTGTGCCGGTGATGAATGCCCGCTTCGCTCTCAATGCCTCGAACGCCCGCTGGGGTTCGCTGTATGACGCCCTCTACGGCACCGACGCGATCAGCGAAGACGGTGGCGCGGAAAAAGGCAAAGGCTACAACAAGGTGCGTGGTGACAAAGTCATCGCCTTCGCCCGTGCCTTCCTCGACGAAGCCGCGCCATTGGCTGCTGGCTCTCACGTCGATTCGACCGGCTACAAAATCGCTGACGGCAAACTGGTGGTCACCCTCAAGGGCGGCAGCAACAGCGGCCTGCGCGACGACGCGCAACTGATCGGTTTCCAGGGCGATGCCAACGCACCGATCGCGATCCTGCTGAAGCACAACGGTCTGCACTTTGAAATTCAGGTCGACGCCAGCACCCCGGTCGGCCAGACCGATGCCGCCGGCGTCAAAGACATCCTGATGGAAGCGGCCCTGACCACCATCATGGACTGCGAAGACTCCGTGGCCGCCGTCGATGCCGACGACAAAGTGGTGATCTACCGCAACTGGCTCGGCCTGATGAAGGGCGACCTGGCGGAATCGGTATCCAAGGGCGGCCAGACCTTCACCCGCACCATGAACCCGGACCGCAGCTACACCGCGCCGAATGGCGGCGAAGTGACCCTGCACGGCCGTTCGCTGTTGTTCGTGCGCAACGTTGGCCATCTGATGACCATCGACGCGATCCTCGACAAAAACGGCAACGAAGTGCCGGAAGGCATTCTTGACGGTCTGGTCACTTGCCTGGCGGCAATGCACAACCTCAACGGCAACACCTCGCGCAAGAACACCCGCACCGGTTCGATCTACATCGTTAAACCGAAGATGCACGGCCCGGAAGAAGCGGCGTTCACCAACGAGCTGTTCGGTCGCATCGAAGATGTGCTCGGCCTGAAACGCAATACGCTGAAAGTCGGAATCATGGACGAGGAGCGCCGCACCACGGTTAACCTCAAGGCCTGCATCAAGGCGGCCAGCGAGCGCGTGGTGTTCATCAACACCGGTTTCCTCGACCGCACCGGCGACGAAATCCACACCTCCATGGAAGCCGGCCCGGTGGTACGCAAGGCCGACATGAAGGCCGAGAAGTGGATCGGCGCCTACGAGAACTGGAACGTCGATATCGGTCTGAGCACCGGCCTGCAAGGTCGCGCGCAGATCGGTAAAGGCATGTGGGCAATGCCCGACCTGATGGCGGCGATGCTCGAACAGAAAATCGCTCACCCGCTGGCCGGTGCCAACACTGCCTGGGTACCGTCGCCGACCGCTGCTGCGCTGCACGCGCTGCACTACCACAAGGTCGACGTGTTCGCCCGTCAGGCCGAGCTGGCCAAACGTGCCCGTGCTTCGGTGGACGACATTCTGACCATCCCGCTGGCGGTCAATCCGAACTGGACGCCAGAGCAGATCAAGAACGAACTGGACAACAACGCCCAGGGCATTCTCGGTTACGTGGTGCGCTGGATCGACCAGGGCGTGGGTTGCTCGAAAGTGCCAGATATCAATGACGTCGGCCTGATGGAAGACCGTGCCACGCTGCGTATCTCCAGCCAACACATCGCCAACTGGCTGCGCCACGGTGTGGTGACTGAAGCGCAAGTGATGGAAAGCCTCAAGCGCATGGCGCCGGTGGTGGACCGTCAGAACGCCAACGACCCGCTGTACCGTCCGCTGGCACCGAACTTCGACAGCAACATCGCCTTCCAGGCGGCAGTCGAACTGGTGATCGAAGGCACCAAACAGCCGAACGGCTACACCGAGCCGGTCCTGCACCGTCGTCGTCGCGAGTTCAAGAAGGCCAACGGCCTGTAACTTGCGCTGAATGCCGGACATGAAAAAGCCCTGATCTTTCGATCAGGGCTTTTTGTTGGCCGATTAAAATCTCTGAATCACTGGAGATCCATTGTGGTTTTTCTCGGTGTTACTGAAAGTCAGGGCTCAATCCCCAGCTCATGCTTGACCAGTCCCAACAACTTCACCGTATCAATCGGCTTGAGCAGAAAATCCACCACGCTCAAATGCATCGCCGCAATCGCGTCTTTCACATCGGCATCGCCCGAGACGATGATGATCGGCATCGCTGCCCGCACCGATTCACGCACCTGGCGGATCAGGTCAAGGCCATCGACATTGCCCATGCGCAGGTCGGTGATGACCAGGCCGATCGATGGTTTTTCTTCGAGCATTTTCAGCGCGGTTTCGCCGCTGGCGGCGGTCATGCAACGAATGCCATCCAACGCGAGAATCTCCGATAACAGCTCCCGGGCATCCTTGTCATCATCGACGATCAGGACTCGCTGGGGCGGAAGATCGGGTTCGAGCATCACTGCGCTGAGCGCTTCACGCTCGGCATCGCTCAAAATATCGTGGTCGGACATGGCGTTCTCTAAGTGTTCAAATCAATCACCTGGCACAGTCGTCAGACATCGCTAAGCAGAGCTTCAATGTGCACTTCGTCGGAATTTTTTCCAAGAGGGCAAACAAGAGAAAAACCGACTGTTTGCGTAGGGCATCTCCGAAACTTCACGAACGGTGGCAAAACCTAGACTTACGTCCAATGGGCACCCCGTGCGATGGGGCCGACCATGGCTGCATTGATCCGACAACAACAATTCGAAAAAGACTGCGGTAATGGTTATGAGTAAAGCGGACGCCTTCACCCAGGCAGGGAAAACCGCGGTGTTGCAGAACATTCAGGGCACTCTGCAATTCCTCCAGCGCTTCCCGCCCTTCAATCAGATGGAACACGCTCACCTCGCCTATTTGGTGGAGCAGTGCCAACTGCGCTTTTACGCTCAAGGCGAAAGCATCATCAAACCGGCCGACGGCCCGGTCGAATACTTCTATATCGTCAAACAGGGCCGGGTGGTTGGTGAGCGTCAGCACATCACCCGGCCCGGTACCGAAACCACCTTTGAAATCACCACCGGCGAATGTTTTCCCCTCGCCGCGCTGCTGGGCGAACGCGCGACGCGCACCGAGCACCTGGCCGGCGAGGACACCTTCTGCCTGCAACTGAACAAACTGGCGTTCATCAAACTGTTCGCGCTCTCTAATGCCTTTCGCGACTTCGCCTTGCGCGGGGTCAGCAGCCTGCTGGATCAGGTCAATCAGCAAGTCCAGCAGAAAGCCGTGGAAACCCTCGGCACCCAGTATTCGCTGAACACCCGTCTCGGCGAACTGGCGATGCGTCACCCGGTGACCTGCAGCCCGCAAACGCCCTTGCGTGAAGCGGTGAAATTGATGCATGAGCAGCAGGTCGGCAGTATCGTCGCGGTAGATGACAACAAGGCGCCGCTGGGAATTTTTACCCTGCGCGATCTGCGCCACGTGGTGGCTGAAGGCGTTGGCGACTTCAGCGAAGCCATCGAACGCCACATGACCCGTGCGCCCTTTTACCTTTCGCCGGATCACAGTGCCTTCGATGCAGCGATTGCGATGACCGAGCGGCACATCGCCCACGTCTGTCTGGTCAAGGATCAGCGCTTGTGCGGCGTGGTCTCCGAGCGTGATCTGTTTTCCCTGCAACGCGTCGATCTGGTGCACCTGGCCCGGACGATCCGTAGCGCCCAGCGCGTCGAGCAACTGGTCACCCTGCGCGGCGAGATCGGCCAACTGGTCGAACGCATGCTCGCCCACGGTGCATCCTCGACGCAGATCACCCACATCATCACCCTGCTCAACGACCACACCGTGTGCCGGGTGATCGAACTGACCCTCGCCGAAAAGGGTGACCCCGGCGTGCCGTTCAGTTGGTTGTGCTTCGGCAGCGAGGGACGCCGCGAGCAGACGCTGCACACCGATCAGGACAACGGCATTCTGTTCGACGCCCGCGATGCGGCGCATGCGGCGGAGATTCGCGGCAAGCTGCTGCCGATTGCCCAGCAGATCAATCAGAGCCTGGCGCAGTGCGGCTTCACCCTGTGCAAAGGCAACATCATGGCCGGCAACCCCGAACTGTGTCTGTCGCGGGCAGAATGGGCGCGGCGTTTTGCGGCGTTCATTCGCGAGGCGACACCGGAAAACCTGCTGGGCTCGAGCATCTATTTCGATCTGCGGGTGGTCTGGGGTGATGAACAGGGCTGCGCGCAACTGCGTCGGGGGATTCTCGATCAGGTCGGCGACAACCGTCTGTTCCAGCGCATGATGGCCGACAATGCCTTGCGCAACCGCCCGCCCGTGGGGCGTTTCCGCGAGTTTGTACTGGCACGCAAGAACGGCGAGAAGGCCACGTTGGATTTGAAAGTCCAGGGCCTGGCGCCGTTCGTCGATGGCGCACGTCTTCTAGCGCTGGCCAACGGCATCGACGCCAACAACACCCTCGAGCGCTTCCGCCAACTGGTCGATAAAGAAGTCATCGAACGACTCGACGGCGCCGCGTATGAGGAGGCCTACCACTTCATTCAGCAAACGCGCATGCAACAACATCAGATCCAGACCCGGGAAAATCTGCCCTACTCCAACCGCGTCGATCCCGACAGCCTCAACCACCTCGACCGGCGCATCCTGCGCGAATCCCTGCGTCAGGCTCAACGCCTGCAAAGCAGCCTGACGTTGCGGTATCAGCTATGAGCCTGTTCTCGTGGCTGCGCCCGACGAGTCCGGTGGTGCCGGCCAACCTGCGACAACGCCTGGCGCAGTTGCCGGCGATCCGCGAGTTGAGCGATTGCAGCCTGCGTGAACAACGCTGGGTGGTGCTCGACCTGGAAACCACCGGGTTGAACCTGAACAAGGATCGGGTGTTGTCGATTGGCGCGGTGGTGATCGAGGACGGCGCCATCGATTTCAGCCAGCAATTCGAAAGGACGCTGCAATGCCGCGAGCTGAAACTCAGCCCCAGCGTATTGATTCATGGCCTAGGACCGAGTGCGATTGCCGCCGGCAGCGATCCGGCGGAGGCGTTGCTTGAGCTCATGGAGTTTATCGGCGACAGCCCGGTGCTCGCCTTTCATGCGCCGTTCGATCAGCACATGCTCGGTCGGGCGTTGAAGGAGCATCTGGGGCACAAGTTGCAGCAGGTGTTTCTGGATGTCGCGGACATCGCGCCGCTGCTTTGCCCGCAGGCAAATAATCGCGAGGCGGGGCTGGATGAGTGGATCAACTGGTTTCGTCTCGAAGTGTTCGAACGGCATAACGCCAGTGCCGATGCGCTGGCCACGGCGGAACTGACACTGATTCTGTTCAGCCGGGCGCGGGGGCAGCAGATTCATAGTCCGCTGAATTTGCAGCAGCGGTTGAGCCAATGGAAGCGCCGGCAACAGGCGCCGTCCTTTTAGATTTTCGACGGCTGTTATGGCCTCTTCGCGAGCAACGATGACGCGGTCTTCGTCATGCCACCTGACCAGTGGCCAATTGCTAACCATTCCCACCTCTGCCAGAATCGCGAACAATTCGCGTTAGTTAATATTTCCCAATCGGTGATGTCCGGTGTCGTCAGTCCCAAGCCCTCACAGTGAACTCGTCGGTGCGATGTATCGCGACCATCGCGGTTGGCTGCTGGCGTGGCTGCGGCGCAATGTGGCCTGCCCGCAGCGGGCTGAAGACCTGAGCCAGGACACCTTCGTGCGCCTGCTCGGGCGCGACCAACTGCTGACGCCGCGCGAACCCCGGGCCTTTTTGATGGCCATCGCCAAAGGGCTGCTGTTCGACTACTTCCGCCGCGCGGCGCTGGAGCAGGCCTACCTCACCGAATTGATGCTGATCCCCGAAGGCGAGCAACCGTCGGTGGAAGAACAGCAACTGATCCTCGAAGACCTCAAAGCCATCGACCGCCTGCTCGGCAAGCTGTCGACCAAGGCCCGCGCCGCGTTCCTTTATAACCGCCTCGATGGCCTCAGCCATGCCGAGATCGCCGAGAAGCTCGGCGTCTCGGTGCCGCGCGTGCGCCAGTATCTGGCGCAAGGCATTCGCCAGTGCTACATCGCCCTATACGGTGAGCCGACGTGACTCCGGCCAGTTCCAGACCGGTACCGGCGCATGTGCTCGACGCGGCGATTGCCTGGCAGTTGACGCTCGATTCCAGTAGCCCGCTGGAGCGCGAGGAATTCGCCAGGTGGCATGCCGCCCATGAAGAACACGCCCGTGCGTGGCGTCAGTTGGGCATGCTCGATCAGCGTTTCAGCGTCGCCAAAGGCCCGGCCCGCAGCGCTTTACTGCAATCGCGTGAAGGCATTCGCCGGCGGGTGCGCAAGCTGGGCAGTGGTTTGGCCAGTGTCGTGGCGGTCATCGGGCTGGGCCTTTTCGCGGGCGAGCGTTATCTGCCACTGGATTACTGGCTCGCCGATCAGCGCACCGCCACCGGCGAACAGCGCACAGTGCGCCTGGTCGACGGCACGGTGCTCAATCTCAACACCCACAGCGCGGTGGATGTGCGCTTCGATGAGAAGCGTCGCCTGATCGTTCTGCAGGAAGGCGAGATCATGGTCGAAACCGGCCACGGCGATGCGCGGCCCTTTATCGTCGAAACCCGTGAAGGCAGCATGCGCGCGCTGGGCACGCGGTTTCTGGTCAAGCGCGAGGACGACGGTACACGTCTGAGCGTGTTGCAATCAGCGGTGGCGGCGCATACGCCAGCGAACCCCGAAGAACAGATTTTGCGCGAAGGCCAGCAAGTGCTGCTGCGCGGTGACGGTCTGGGCTCCATTGTCGCCCTCACGCCCGGCGCCGATGCCTGGACGCGCGGCATGCTGGTGGTGGACAACGCGCGACTGAGCGATCTGGTGCATGAACTGGGTCGTTATCGTCGCGGGCATCTGGGCGTGACGCCGGAAGTCGCCGACCTGCGCATCACCGGCAGCTTCCCGCTGCATGACACCGACAAGGCCCTGAGCGCCCTGTTGCCGACCCTGCCGGTGCAGATCGAGCAGCACACGCCCTATTGGGTGACCGTGGCCAAGGCCGAGCCAAAGCCCTGATCTCGATAAGATCTGCGGCTCCTTTTTCGGTTAATCGAAATTATTTTCATCCAGCCCTATCACTTTTTGATTCTCGTTCGGCACACAGGCAATTGAGAAATATTTCCATTCAGGAGCCGCTGTATGTCCCGTTCGCTAGACACCTTGTTGCGCCCCAGTTTGCTGGCGGTCGCCATTGCCCTCTGCACCCCGTTGGCCAGCAGTCAACTGATCGCCGCTGAACAAGCATCGAGCGTACGCGCCTACAATCTGCCGGCGGCGCCACTGGCCACCACCCTGAACCAGATCGCCAGCCAGGGTGGCCTGGCGCTGTCGCTGAACCCGGCGCTGGCGGCGGGCAAGACCTCGGCAGCGGTCAACGGTCAGTACGATGCCGCCGGCGCATTGCGCGCAGCCCTGCGTGGTACCGGCTTGCAACTGGAACAAAGCAGCACCGGCACCTACACCTTGGTGGCTGTGCCGGAAGGCGTGATGGCGCTGCCGGAAACATCGGTCATCGGCGTGGAAAACCTGGAAACCGCCTGGGGCCCGGTCGAGGGCTACACCGCTACCCGCACCGCCGCCGGCACCAAAACCGACACCGCACTGGTCGAAGCACCCCGTTCGATATCGGTTGCGACCCGCCAGCAGATGGACGATCGCAGCGTGCACAGCCTCGATGACGCCGTGCGCTACATGCCGGGCATCACCGCCAGCAGCTACGGCAGCGACACTCGCGCCGACTGGTTGCGCGTGCGCGGTTTCGAACCGACCCAGTTCCTCGATGGCCTGCCATTGCCGAAAGGCGTGTACGCTAACCCGAAACAGGAAACCTGGAACCTCGACCGCCTCGCCCTGCTGCGCGGCCCGGCCTCGTCGGTTTACGGCCAGACCCCGCCAGGCGGCTTGCTCGACATGGTCAGCCGTCGCCCGAGCGATGTGCAGAGCAGCGAAATCCAGTTGCAGTACGGCAGCGACAATCACCGCCAGATCAACTTCGCCAGCACCGGCAAGATCGACGATGCCGGGCAGTTCCTTTACGGCCTCAGCGGCGTGGTGCGTGACAGCGGCACACAGATCGACCACGTCGACAACAAGCGCTACAACATTGCGCCGAGCCTGACCTGGAACATCGACGACGATACCAAATTCACTCTGCTGAGCCAGTTCACCCGCGACGATACCGGCATCACCAGCCAGTTCCTGCCGGTTCAGGGGACCAAGATCAAATCGCCTTTCGGTGATATTTCCCATCACAAAAATCTGGGTGATCCGGACTGGGAATACTACGACCGGACTTACTACGCGCTGGGTTACGCGTTCGAACATCGTCTGAACGACACCTGGCAGTTCAAGCAGAACCTGCGCTACACCAAGTCGGATCTGTCCTTCCAGTCGCTGACGCCGGGTTCCTACCCATACACCGAAGTGGATGATCAAGGCAACGTCGGGCGCACCAGCACCAGCGTCGAAGAAGACATCAGCCAGTTCGCGGTGGACAACAACTTCCAGGCCGACTTCGCCACCGGCGATATCCGCCACACCTTGCTGCTGGGACTTGATCACCAGCGCAGCAACACCAACTACACCTCGATTTTCGGTGACGGCCTGACCACCAACGTGATCACCCCGATCTACGGTCAGCCGATCGTGCGCCCAGCGCGCTCCACTGCGTTCTACGACTACAACCAGAAGACCTACCAGACTGGTCTGTACGTGCAGGATCAAATGGCCCTGGACCAGTGGCGCCTGACCCTCGGCGGCCGTGAAGACTGGGTGCACACCAGCACAAAGTTCATCAACAAGGGCGATACCACCAGCACCCAGCGTGACAAGGCGTTCAGCGGCAACGCAGCCCTGAGCTACGTGTTCGACTCGGGTTTTGTGCCGTACCTGTCGTACGCCGAGTCTTTCCAGCCGACCTCGGGTGCCGACGCCTCCTCCACCGAGTCGCTCAAGCCAACCGAAGGCAAGCAATGGGAACTGGGGATCAAGTACCAGCCGCCGGGCAGCAAGACCCTGCTGAGCGCCGCCGTGTATGACCTCACCCAGAAGAACGTCTCGGTCAGCAGCTTCGTCAACGGTGTGTCGATCACCAGCCAGACCGGCGAAGTGAAAGTCAAAGGCCTTGAGCTGGAAGCGGTGTCCGACGTCACCGAAAACCTGAAAGTCATCGCCGCCTACACCTTGGCCAAATCCGAAGTGCAGAATGGCGTCGACAAGGGCAATCGCCTGCAACTGATGCCGAACCAGCAAGCCTCGTTGTGGACCGACTACACCTGGCACACCGGCGTGCTCGACGGCTTCGGCATCGGCGGCGGCGTGCGTTACACCGGCAACACCTACGGTGACAAAGCCAACACCTGGCTGGGCAAGGCAGACGCTTACACCGTGTTCGACGCCAGCGTGCATTACGACCTCGGCCGCCTCGACAACAGTCTCAAAGGCGCGTCGCTGGCAGTCAATGCCACCAACCTGTTCGACAAGGAATACATTTCCACCTGCGACAGCTACTACTGCTACTACGGCGACACCCGCAGCGTCGTCGCCAGCGCCACGTACAAGTGGTAAACGACTGAGCTGAAACAGGCCCCGTCTCCAGGCCGTCCTTCGTGGACGGCTTTGGTGTTTTTGAAGGTCATGAAATGAAAAGTAAAACAATTCGCCGCTGGTCGTTCATCCACACCTGGACCAGCCTGATCTGCACCGTGTTTTTGCTGATGCTGGCATTGACCGGCCTGCCGCTGATCTTCCACCACGAGATCGAGCACTTGCTCGGCGATGCCCCTGAAGTGCGCGAGATGCCGGCGGACACGCCGCGCCTGAATCTGGCGCAACTGGTCGAGGCCGCCGAGAAACATCGTCCCGATGAAGTCGTGCAGTACTTCGGCTTCGACGATGACGAGCCGAACGCCGTGCTGACAATCATGGCGAAAACCGCCGGCACCGAACCGAACTCCTCGCACACCTTCATGCTCGATGCGCGCACCGGTGAAGCGCTGGAAACCCCGTCGGCCAACGGTGGCCTGATGCTGTTCATCCTGCGTCTGCACGTCGACATGTTTGCCGGGCTGCCGGGCAAGCTGTTGCTGGCGTTCATGGGATTGCTGTTTATCGTGGCGATTGTCTCGGGGACGGTGCTGTACCTGCCGTTCATGCGGCGGCTGAAGTTCGGCACGGTGCGTCAGGACAAATCCACGCGTCTGCGCTGGCTCGACCTGCATAACCTGATCGGCGTGGTCACGCTGACCTGGGCCTTGGTGGTCGGCGTGACCGGGGTGATCAGCGCCTGCGCTGACCTGATCATCGCCGCGTGGCGCAACGATGCGCTCAACACATTGATTGCGCCCTACCGAGATGCACCGCCGCTGACACAACTGGCGCCGGCCACGCGCTTGCTCGATATCGCTGGCGAAGTCGCGCCGGGGATGAAACCGGATTTCATCGCGTTCCCCGGCACCCGGTTTTCCAGCGAACACCATTACTCGGTGTTCATGAAGGGCGGCACGCACCTGACCTCGCATTTGCTGACACCGGTGCTGATCGACGCCACCACGTTGAAAGTCACCGCCGTGGCCGAGCGCCCGTGGTACATGGACGCCATGGGCATGTCGCAACCGCTGCACTTTGGTGATTACGGCGGCATGCCGATGAAGATTCTCTGGGCGACGCTCGATGTGCTGACCATCATCGTCCTCGGCAGCGGCTTGTATCTGTGGGTGGTGCGGCGCAAAGCTGCCAAGCCTGTGCTGGAAACGGCGGAGGCATCTGCATGAAGCCGCGTCAGTCGAATTTCTGGAAGGTTTTCAGCACGCCACTGGTGATTGCGCTGCTCAGTGCGGCGGGGTTGTTTGCGGCGTTGCTGGGGGATGGTATCTGGGATGCATTGAGCTGGGTCGGGTTGGGTGTTCCTGCCGCTCTGGCGCTTAAAGGATTGCTGCAGCGCCGCTGAAAACGACTATGCTGCCGCATCATTGTCCTGATCGAGACCCTGCCAATGTCCGCCCCCAGCATGACCCTGTACCACAACACGCTGTCCCCGTTTGTACGCAAAGTGATGGTGTTGCTGCACGAGACCGGCCAGCAGGATCGTGTCGCGTTGCAAGACTGCGTCCTCAGCCCGGTCAGCCCGAGCGCCGAACTCAACGCCGACAACCCGCTGGGCAAGATCCCGGCCTTGCGTCTGGCCGACGGCAACGTCATCCATGACAGCCGCGTGATTCTCGAATACCTCGATCAACAGCACGTTGGCAACCCGCTGATTCCGCGCGAAGGCGCGGCGCGCTGGCGGCGTCTGACCCTGGCCTCGATGGCCGACGGGATCATGGATGCGTCGGTGATGGTGCGTTATGAACTGGCTCTGCGCGCACCGGAAAAACATTGGGACGAATGGCTCGATGCCCAGCGCGACAAGATTCGTCGCGCATTGGCTGTTCTGGAAAAAGAAGCGATTGCCGAGCTGACCAGCCATTTCGATGTGGCCGCGATCAGCGTGGCGTGTGCCCTGGGTTACCTTGACCTGCGCTTCCCGGATCTGGGTTGGCGTGACGCCAACCCGCACCTGGCCAACTGGTTCTTTGAAGTCAGCCAGCGACCGTCGATGATCGCGACCATGCCCAAGCCTTAACTCGGCGGCGCCTGTTCCGGCCTCTTCGCGAGCAGGCTCACTCCTACAGTTGACCGCATTCCCCTGTAGGAGTGAGCCTGCTCGCGATGGCCCCACATCGGCTCCACAGGCAAATACCCAATAATCCGCGCCACCAATTCTTCCTTCCAGCGCTGATCCTCACGCAACCCCAGCAAGCCGCTCATTGCACCGCCTCCACATCAAACTCCAGCGGCCTGGCCGGTTTCTGTCCGATCCCGTACCAGTCCAGTTTGCGCGTCAGCACCATGAACACGCCGAGCAAGCCAAACAGCAGCAACGAGCCCATCAAGAGCGCGTAATCCTCAGCGCTCAGCAACCCATAGAGCAGGCCATACAGCGCCGCCAATCCCGCCGAAAAACTCAACCCGTGCCGCACGCTGCGCAGCACATGACAAACATAAAAGCCGATCAACAACACACAACCACTGGCTGACAGCAGATACGCCAGGGCAAAGCCGATGTGCTCCGACAGCGACAGCAATAACAGGTAAAAGAACGCCAGCGCCACGCCGACCAAGGCGTACTGCACCGGGTGCACTGCGAGACTTTTCAGCACTTCGAACAGGAAGAAACCGGCAAACGTCAGGACGATGAACAGCAATGCATATTTGATCGCCCGATCACTCTTCAGGTACTGATCCACCGGTTCGATAAAGCTCACACCAAAGCTACGGGCATTGAACGCCTCGCAATCGTTGCTGCTCACACAGCGGCTCATGGCGTCTTGCAGGTTGGTGGAAAAGAACGTGGTCTGCCAGTCGGCACTGAAGCCCTGATCGCTGATCTCGCGCTTGCCCGGCAGGAAGTTGCCGATGAAGCTTGGGTGCGGCCAGTTGGCAGTCAGGCTCACGCTGCTGCTCTTGCCCACCGGCAGCACTTGCAGCGAACCGGTGCCTTGCAGGCGCAGGTCAAAACCGAACGCCAGTTCCGTGGCCTTGCTGGTGTCGAGCAGTGGCAGCGTGACGCGTACGCCTTCGCCAAGCCAGCCGACTTGAGTGCCCGGGACGAAGTCCAGGCGCTGGCCGTCGAGTTCCAGTTTCAGTGCGTTTTCGATGCCGCGAATGTCACTGATGCCGACTGCGAGAAACGGCGCATCGAACTGGTAGTCCACGAAATCCTCTTTGATGCCCAGCTGGGCCGGCAGCGAGAACTGACCGTTGATGCGATTCTCGGCGTGGAACAACCGCGCCTCGTAGATGCCCCGGGAACGCAGCTCGGTTTGCACCTGGCCATCGAGTTCGAAACGCTCCGGCAGAAAATACAGGCGCCCACGCTCTTCGCCCGGCTCGTCGTAACGCTGGTTGGTTTTGTCGTTGAGCTTCCAGTTGTGGATCACCTTGCGGTACGGCACCACCATCACCGGCCCGTGCAGTTGCTGGCTGTAGCTTGAGCTACGGGCGATGTCTTCAAGCACACCGTCGCGCAGTTGCTGACGCTCGTCGATGACGCCATTGATCATCAGCAGTGGCACCAGCAACAGCAGGATCAGCAGGGCAATTGCCCCGAGCTTTATGGTCAAATTCTTGTTCATGGGACTCTCCCTGTTTTGATGGGCAGAGTCTGGTTCGGGTGTATGGGGGTTTTGTGGGAGGAATGTGGAGATTGTGTGGAGAAACGCAAACCCTCGCCACAGGATCAAGGCAGGTGCAATGTTACTTCAACACCGCTTTCGACATTGCAGATGTGCATCGAACCACCGTGCAACTTGACCACTTCTTCAACGAAGTTAAGTCCCAGACCCGTGCTCTTGCGGCCACTGTCGGGACGCGGCAACGAGTAGAAACGCTCAGTCAAACGCGGCAAGGCGTAATCGGGAATGGGCAACGTTTCATTGAACAAGCGAAACTCGATCTGCTCGCCAACGCGCTCGGCGCTGAAACGCAATAACCCCTGCGGCGGCGTGAAATCCAGCGCGTTCTCCAGCAAGTTACCCAATGCCTGACGCAACAGAAACGGCTCGCCGATCAGCAGCAAATCCTCCGCGATCATTCGTTCAATGCGCAACTGCTTGCCTTCAATTCGCGCGGCCTGGGCGTACAACAAGTCATCGACCAACACCGCCAGAGGTACAGCAACCTTCTCTTCAAGACCCTGACGCTGTTCGACTTGCGCCAGATTCAGCAAGCGCTCGATCAACTGCTGCATCCGCGCACTTTCGCTGTCGATGTTGCCGACAAACCGCAATCGCTGAACCGCTGGCATGTCACCTTGCAGCAACTCAGCCGCGCCGCGAATCGCCGCCAGCGGACTTTTCAGTTCGTGGGTCAGCGTGTGCACGTAACGTTCGACGTAAGCCTTGCCCTCCAGCTGCGTGCGCATCTGCTCGACCGCTGTCGCCAGTTGCTCCAGCTCACCACCCCGGTAATGCGGCACTTCTACTCGCCGGCCTTCGCTGACAGCTTGGGCATAACCGGTCAGACGGTGCAGCGCACGGCTCAGCCACCACGACAGCAGCGCGCCGAACAGCAGACCGAGGCCGATCAAACCGGCGCCGTAAAACAACAAGCGCCGCTCGGTGCGATCCACATACGGCTGCAGCGAGCTGTTGGGTTTGGCCACGGTGACCACGCCGATGATCCGGCCGTTGTCGCGGATCGGCGCGCCGACGTGCATCACCGAAGAACTCGCGTCGTTCGGGTCGCTGCGGGTCGAGCGCGCGCCGTACTCGCCGCGCAGGGTCAGGTAGACGTCGTTCCAGCGCGAGTAATCCTGACCGACCGCCACGCCACTGGAATCCAGCACGACGATGCCTTTGGCGTCGGTGACGTAGATGCGGTGATTGACCTGATTCTTCGGCAAGCCCCAGATCGTCGCTCGCGGCTGGCGTTCGCCGTAGGCACGCAGCAACTCGGGCCAGCGGTTCTCGCTGAGGGTGCCGGCCTTGAAATCATCGCGGAGGATTTCTGCCATCAGGTTAGCGGTGTCGACCAAGGTTTCTTCGGTGGACTGGCGCACACCGGGACGGATTTCTTCCATCACCGTGTTGAGCACGAAATACCCGGTCAGGCCGATAAACAGCACATACACCAGGAAAATCCGCAGCCCCAGCGACATCAGCTGTGCCCCGGGCTGTAGCTGTAGCCGAGGCCGCGATGGGTCTGGATCGGCTCGGCTTCGGCGCGCACCAGACGCAGTTTGGCGCGCACGCTTTTGATGTGGCTGTCGATGCTGCGCTCATAACCGGCGTCGGCGGCGACACCCAGCGCATCAAGCAATTGTTCGCGGCTGAACACCCGTTCCGGTTGTTCGAGCAGGCATTGCAACAGTCGGAATTCGTGGCGGGTCAGGCTCAGGGTCTGGCCGCGATAGACAATCTGTACGCGCTCGGGATCGATGCGAAACAGCGCCGAAATGGCTTCAATCGGCGGGCGCGGCGCCATGCGTTTGAGAATCGCCCGAACTCGCGCCGCCACTTCCCGTGGGCTGAACGGCTTGACCACGTAATCGTCGGCGCCGATCTCCAGGCCCACAACCCGGTCGATCTCCGCGTCTCGCGCACTGAGAAAAAGCACCGGCACTTCGCTGAAACGACGCAGCTGTTTACAGGTTTCGAAGCCGCTGATGTCCGGCAGGCCGATGTCGAGGATGATCAGATCCGCCGGCGTCTGGCGCTGATGCTCCAGCGCCGCCGCACCGAGACTCACCCACGTAGTGGTGAACCCCTCGCCCTGCAAGGCAAAAATAAGCGTGTCGGCAATCGCCGCTTCGTCTTCGACAATCAGGATATGAGGCATGGCGTCCGAGCCCGTGGGTTAAGTGCGCGAACGGTGCCCCAAGCGTGCCTTTACGTCAATGAGACCACTTGGCGCTAGCAGTCCGGTTTGTCGGCGGTGAAGCGCCGCGCCGGGTTCACGGCCGCGCCAAATTCACGCAAGGCCTTGGCACCGATCAGCAGCGGATAGTTGAAGTTGCTGCGGTCAGTCAGGTTGACCTCCACGGTACGCTTGACGTCGCCCAGGCACAGTTCCAGATCGACCACTGGCCGTTTCGCGACTTCGGTGCTTTCGCCCTCGTCTTCTTCATCCGAACGACTCTTGATCTTGCTGATCCGCGCGACCTTGTGTTCATAGACCTTGTTGCTGGCGTCTTTGGTGCCGAGGCGGAAACGCACCCAGTCTTCGCCGTCACGGGTAAAGGTTTCGATGTCCTTGGCCGACAGCGAGGCCGTCAGTGCGCCGGTGTCCATCTTGGCCTTGAGCACTTCACCGCCGATTTCCGGCAGCGCGATGTATTCGTAACGCCCGTACAGGGTCGGCTCGGCGGCCATCACCGGCAGAGCAACGAGGGCAAACAGTGCAAGGAGGGATTTCACGTAAGGGGCTTCCTTGAGAGGTTGGGCAACGGGATTTTAGACCGTTGCGCG
Source organism: Pseudomonas atagonensis (assembly GCF_011369485.1). GTDB lineage: Bacteria > Pseudomonadota > Gammaproteobacteria > Pseudomonadales > Pseudomonadaceae > Aquipseudomonas > Aquipseudomonas atagonensis. The sequence continues at coordinate 111,352 of NZ_VXCA01000030.1, forward strand.
CTTGATCGTTCCCACGCTCTGCGTGGGCATGCATCCAGTGACGCTCCGCGTCACAGGGACGCGGAGCGTCCCGGGCGGCGTTACCACGCAGAGCGTGGGAACGATCAGGTTAACCCGACTAAAGTGAAACATTCGTCACCGCCGATTTGGCCTGTCGCCCGAAGCCACTTATCATGGCGCGCCCATCCGACTTCATAGAGTTGCTTATGCGCCGCCTGCTCACCGGCTGTTTCGTCACCCTGCTGCTGTTGCTCAACACCCTGATCCTGATCGGGCCGTTGATGGTGTTTGCCCTGCTCAAACTGGTGGCGCCCGGGCGCTGGCGCGATTACGCGTCGTGGGCGGTGATGTGGATTGCCGAGACCTGGGCCGAGATCGACAAGCTGATCTTCCGCCTGTGCATTCCCACGCAGTGGGACATTCGTGGCGGCGAAGACCTGCGTGCTGACACCTCGTATCTGGTGGTCAGCAATCACCAGTCGTGGGTCGACATTCCGGCGCTGATCCAGACCCTCAACCGGCGCACGCCGTTCTTCAAGTTCTTCCTCAAGAAAGAACTGATCTGGGTACCGTTTCTGGGGCTGGCGTGGTGGGCGCTGGATTACCCGTTCATGAAGCGCTACACCAAGGCGTATCTGGCCAGGCACCCGGAGCTGGCGGGCAAGGATCTGGAAATCACCAAACAGGCCTGCGAGCTGTTCAAGCGTCAGCCAGTGACCGTGGTGAATTATCTGGAAGGCACCCGCTACACCGCCGCGAAAAGTGCGCAGCAACAATCACCGTTCAAGCACCTGCTCAAGCCCAAGGCGGGCGGCGTGGCGTTTGTATTGGCGGCGATGGGTGAACAGCTGGATGCGATTCTCGACGTCACCGTGGTGTACCCACAGGAGAAAATTCCAGGATTCTGGGATTTGATCAGCGGTAACGTGCCGCGGGTGATCATCGACATCAAGACTCGCGAACTCGACCCGGCGCTGTGGCAGGGCGATTACGAGAACGATCCGGCGTTTCGCCAGACCGTCCAGAGCTGGGTCAACCAGCTCTGGAGCGAGAAGGATCAGCGCATCGCCGAACTGCGCGGCTGATTCAGCTACCGGTGCCGGCGCCCCAGATGCTGCCCAGGCTTTGCAGCAGCGGGCCGCCGACGCCCTGGTCACCGAGATACTTGAGGAGCACCGGGGCAAACTGGCCGACCATGCCGCTGTCCATGCCCAACGCGCCGAACGCGTTGTTCAGGTCATTGGTGTCCTTGACGTTGCCCAGCGCGTTTTCCAGCCCGGCGGATTTACCGGACTGACCGAGCAAACCGCTCAACGCCGCCAGGTTGCCGCTGCCGCCCGACAGCTTGTCGATACCCGGCACTTCCTTGGCCAACTGCGAATAATCAGTACTGCTCAATTGGTTCTTCGCCAGGCCCAGCATCGCGCTGGTACCGCCAACGGCTTGCTGCGGCGTGACACCCAGACCGGTGACAGCTTGCAGCAGACCGGCGGTTTCCGACGTTGGCGCGGCAGCGGTGGCCGCATTGCCGCCCTGCATGCTTGAAGCAGCCTTGGTCACATCGTCCAGGCTGAAACCGGCGAACACCGGGCTGGCCGCAAGGGTCATCAGCGAAGCCATGACAATACCGCGTGAAATCTTCATTCAGACATCCTCTTGCGCTGTGAAACCACCCGTTGAACGGGCGGCGAAACTGCCGGTTTGACCGGCTATCGCGCGGCATGTTCCTCGCCTGCGCATCCATTTTCAGCGTAGCCACGTATATAAATCGTGAAACCCTGGAATGGCCGCGATGAATGGCACAAGCGCTTTTGCTGAACTAGCCTGTGAACAGCCCGAGATCAGTCCTCGTCGCCCGCCCTTTGCCTGGAGAGACGTCATTTCCATCGCCGACACCGATCAGTTGCGACAGCTGTTGGCCCAGTGCTCACTGGGTGATCGTCGCGCCTTCGAAACGCTGTACCGCAGCGTCGGCCCGCGCCTGCACGGCGTGGCCCTGCGTTTCATGGGCCGTACGGATCTGGCCGAAGAAGTCCTGCAGGAAGCCTTCGTGCGCATCTGGAACAACGCTTCGCGCTACGAAGCGCACCTGTCGGCGCCACTGACGTGGATGATCAACATCACCCGCAATCAGGCCATCGACCAGTTGCGCAAACACCGCGAGCGGCCGCTGAGCGATCTCGAACAGGACACGTTGCCGGACGAAAGCCCGTCGGCGCATGACCAATTGAGCAGTGCCCGTGAGGCCCGTGCGCTTAACCGCTGCCTGGAAACCCTCGAAGGCATGCAGCGTCAGTCGATCACCGTGGCCTACTTTCAGGGGCTGTCTTGCTCGGAGCTGGCGGAACATCTGGCGGCACCACTGGGCTCGGTCAAATCGTGGATCCGTCGAGGCATGGAGCGTCTGCGCAGGTGCCTTGAATCATGAACTACCAGACCCCTGCCCTGCGCCGTGCCCTCGCCGCCGATTACGCCATCGGCCTGATGTCCTCGACTGCGCGTCGGCGCTTTGAACACTTGCTGCTCGACGACGCGGCATTGCGCGCCGAACTGGCGCAATGGCAGGAAAGTCTCGCCAGTCTCACCGAAGCCGTGCCGGAACAACCGGTGCCCGAACACGTCTGGCAAGGCATTACCGCGCGCATCGACCCGCAAGTGCTGCATGTGCCGGAGAAACGTCCGTTCTGGAACTGGCTGCGACTCTCGGCTGCCGCAGCCTCAATGGTTGTGCTGGTCTTCCTCGGCTCGCTGTACAACCACGACGACGCCCGCTACCGCGCGACCCTGTTGAGCGCCGATGCGCAACCGGCGCTGAAGGTCGAAGCGCATGCTGATTATCTGCAAGTCGAACCACTGACACTGGCGGCCATCGATCCCGGACGCAGCCTGGAACTTTGGGCGATTCCAGCGGATGGCAAGCCGATCTCGCTCGGTGTGATCCCGGCGGGGGGCAAAGGCAAGGTTGAGTTGAACGAGGCACAGAAAGCCCTCATCGGCCAACCGATTGCGCTGGCGGTGAGTCTGGAGCCGAAGGGTGGTTCGCCGACTGGGCAGCCGACTGGGCCAGTGCTGTATCAAGGTGCGTTGGCGGCCCTCTGAGTGCAGAAATCGGTTGTTCTCTTGGATCAATTTCCTAGTGACATTCGTTTCATTATTTCAAATGGGACTATACAACTGTCAGATCTGACAGTGGTCGATAAGTACCTAACTTGCCAATATTGCTACTCCTCCCCTGTAACGGAGTACAGATAATGAAGCTGAAAATTGCTACCGCCATTCTTGGCTTGGCTGCGATGAGCAATGTGAATGCGGAACAATGCCCGGAGGTTTCACAGATATCCCAAACCGCACTACCTGGCGGTGGATTTGAATACAAAGCCTCCTTTGCTGCTGCGAACCAAAAGCTTGAATGGACTGGTGGAGATAAATGGACCGGAGGAAGCGATAAGGAAAAACTCGCTTTCACATCGGCGCGTATCCAGCCAGAAGTTAATGATAAGACAGACCCGAAAAAGTCCAAGGTCTGGAGCGTAATTTGTCGGTATGAGGGGCAAGGTGCAGGTAATGAAGAGGCCAACGCGACCATGGTGCTCAAACCGGGAAAAGAGATCACAACCGCCTCTCCCCAGTGGGGCAAAAAGCCAGAAGGCAGCGTCAGCACCGCAGCTGTGAGCAAGTTGGATTGTGCAGCGAAAGAACCTTCGAAATGTGCGTTCAAGCTGAACTGAAAAGCTGAATCTGGTGCGTGAAGCAAGATTAGAAACGGCGACCCTGAGGTCGCCGTTTTGTATTGCGCTTACGCCGCACTGAACAACTTGTGCGGATCAATCACAAACTTCTTCGGCACACCGGCATCGAACTCGCCATACCCTTCCGGCGCCTGATCCAGACTGATCACCTGCACGCCCACCACTTCAGCAATGTTGATGCGATCCCACATGATTGCCTGCATCAACTGGCGGTTGTACTTCATCACCGGGGTCTGGCCGGTGTGGAAGCTGTGCGACTTGGCCCAGCCCAGACCAAAGCGAATGCTCAGGCTGCCCATTTTCGCGGCGGCGTCCACGGCACCCGGGTCTTCGGTCACGTACAGGCCCGGAATGCCGATCTTGCCGGCGACGCGTACAACACCCATCAGCGAGTTGAGCACGGTGGCCGGGGCTTCGGATTTGACGCCGTCGTGGCCATGGCCGCGAGCTTCGAAGCCCACGCAGTCCACGGCACAATCCACTTCCGGTTCGCCCAGCAGTGCAGCGATCTGTTCATGCAGCGGGGTGTCTTTCGACAGGTCGACGATTTCGAAACCCTGAGCCTTGGCGTGGGCCAGACGGATGGTATTGACGTCGCCGATGATCACCACCGCCGCACCCAGCAGACGGGCCGAAGCCGCTGCAGCCAGACCGACCGGGCCAGCGCCGGCAATATAAACGGTGCTGCCCGGGCCGACGCCAGCGGTAACGGCGCCGTGGTAACCGGTCGGCAGAATGTCGGAGAGGCAGGTCAGGTCACGGATTTTCTCCATGGCCTTGTCGCGATCCGGCAGTTTCAAAAGGTTGAAGTCGGCGTACGGCACCAGCACGTATTCGGCCTGGCCGCCGGTCCAGTCGCCCATGTCGACGTAGCCGTAAGCACCGCCGGCACGGGCCGGGTTGACGGTCAGGCAGACACCGGTGTGTTGCTCCTTGCAGGAACGGCAGCGTCCGCAAGCCACGTTGAACGGAACGGAGACCAGATCGCCGATCTTCAGGTTCTCGACGTCGGAGCCTTTTTCGATCACCTCACCGGTGATTTCGTGGCCCAGCACCAGACCGGTCTGCGCCGTGGTACGGCCGCGCACCATGTGCTGGTCGGAGCCGCAGATATTGGTGGAAACCACTTTGAGAATGACCCCGTGCTCGATCTTGCGACCGCGCGGGTCCTGCATTTTCGGATAGTCGATTTTCTGTACTTCGACCTTGCCAGCGCCGAGATACACCACACCACGATTGCCAGACATGCTTTCACCTCGCTGTTGTTTTTATGGAACCGCGTTGCCCAGGCAGGCAGCGCGTTAAGTGCTCGGGTTATTGCTTGTTGGTTTTGCGTTGTTTGTTATGGCCCTATCGCGAGCAGGCTCACTCCTACATTGGAATGCGTCCCCCTTGTAGGAGTGAGCCTGCTCGCGATAGCTATCTAAAGAACGACGGTGCGATTGGCGTTAAGGAACACCCTCCGCTCAATGTGATATCCCACCGCCCGGGCCAGGGTCAGGCCTTCGATATCGCGCCCCTTGGCGATCAAATCCTCGGGGTAATGACTGTGATCCACGGCCTCGACGCCCTGGGCGATGATCGGCCCTTCATCCAGGTCGTTGTTGATGTAATGCGCCGTGGCGCCCACCAGTTTCACGCCCTTGTTGTAAGCCTGGTGATACGGCTTGGCGCCCTTGAAGCCCGGCAGCAGCGAGTGATGAATGTTGATCGCCTTGCCATCGAGCTTGCGGCACAGCTCCGGCGACAGCACCTGCATATAGCGGGCAAGAATCACCAGTTCAGCGCCGGACTCCTCGATCACTTGCCACACCTGACGCTCCTGCGACGGCTTGTCGTTGGGGTCGAGGGGGAAATGGTAGTAGGGAATCTGGTGCCAGTCGGCCAGCGGCTTGAGGTCCGGGTGGTTGGACACCACCGCCGCCACGTCCATCGACAACTGGCCGATGCGCTGACGGTAGAGCAAGTCGTTGAGGCAGTGATCGGCCTTGGAAACCATGATCACCACTTTCGGCCGGTAATTCGGCGCGGTCAGCTCGAAAATCATGCCGAACGCCTGACCGCGCTCGGCGAGGCCGGCGCGGAAGGATTGTTCGTCGAAGCCGTCGGGCTGGCGGAATTCCACGCGAATGAAGAAGCGTCCCGAGAGGCGATCATCGAACGAATGGTGCTCGGTGACGTAGCAACCCTGCTCGAACAGAAAACGCGTCACCGCGTCCACGGTGCCGAGGACGCTGGGGCAGTCGGCGGTCAGAATCCATGTGTCTGGGGCGCGGCTCATGGTGCGGTGACTCCTGTTTCAACATCTGTGAGCAGAGCGAACTCTGTACTGGGCGGATCTGCACTGCTTTTGTGGCGAGGGGATTTATCCCCGCTCGGCTGCGGAGCAGTCGCAAAACCTGTGAATTCGATCTACCTGATAAACCGCGGTGATTGGTTTTGGGGCGGCTTCGCCACCCAACGGGGATAAATCCCCTCGCCACAGAAGCAGGCACGACGCCCATTCAGTGTCAGGCCTGAACGCTCAACCCGTACTCAGCCGAGGCATCCTGCAACCACAACCACCAGTAATCCGAAAAACTGCGACGAATCAGCAGTTCCCAAGTGTCTTCAGCGGTATGACGAATCATCAGCTGCGACTTGGCGAACACCGTGCCCACAGCCTTGCCGACCGGGAAGTTGTTCGGGTGCACGTCATAGCTGGTGGACTTCATCAGCACCTGACGCACGTTCGGACCGCTCAATTCGAGTACTTGCTGGCCGCCACTGACGTTGACGATCGCGATGTGCAGATCGCCCATCGCTTCGCGCAATTTCTGCTCGGCGGCGAACTCTTCACCGCTTGGCACGATCAGCAGCCACTCATCCGGGCCCATCCATTGCAGGCTGGTTTCACCTTTGACGATCACGTTCAGGGCGCCTGGCAACTCGATGCCCAGCGCCTTGTGCACACCGGCCGCAAACGCGGCATCGTGGCCGGCGCCACGAATGGTCAGATGGCCGAGGAGTTTCTTTTCACGCACGAACACACCGGCGTTCTTGCGACCCTTGCCGGCCAGACTGGCGAGGTCGGCATGGTGCAGCGACGACTCGGCCTTGGCCCCGGTGGTCGGGCGTTGTTGGTAAACGTTGGCTGCGGTCATAAAGCACCTATTCTTTTGTTTGATCGTTCCCACGCTCTGCGTGGGAATGCCGCCATGGACGCTCTGCGTCCGCTCTTGGGACGCGGAGCGTCCCGGGATGCATTCCCACGCAGAGCGTGGGAACGATCAGTGTCAAATGTTCTGGCGATCACCCTTCGGATCGAAGAACACCGAAGAAACGATTTCCGCCTCGATCACGCTGCCATCCGCCAGCGGTGCAAACACCCGCTCGCCCAGACGTTTCAGACCGCCCTTGACCACACCCATGGCAAACGAATAACCAAGGGAGTTGTGCGCGTAGCTGGAAGTCACGTGGCCGACCATGGTCATCGGGATCGCCTGCTTGGTGTTGAACACCAACTGCGCACCTTCTGGCAGCCACACGTTCGGATCGATCGGCTTGAGGCCGACCAACTGCTTGCGCTGATCCTTCACACAGTCTTCACGGTTCATGCCGCGCTGGCCGATCCACGAGAACGGCTTGGTGCGACCGACACACCAGCCCATGTTCAGGTCGTCCGGGGTCATCGAGCCGTCCGTGTCCTGGCCGACGATGATGAAGCCCTTCTCGGCCCGCAGCACGTGCATGGTTTCAGTGCCATACGGCGTCAGGTTGTACTGCTTGCCGGCCTCGACGATTTTCTCCAGCACGCCCATCGCGTAGTCAGCCTGAACGTTGACTTCGTACGACAGCTCACCGGTAAACGAGATGCGGAACACCCGCGCCGGCACACCGCCTACCAGACCTTCTTTCCAGGTCATGAACGGGAACGCTTCGTTGCTCAGATCGATGTCGGTCACGGCGCTGAGCAACTTGCGGCTGTTCGGCCCGGACAGGGTCATGGTCGCCCAGTGGTCGGTGACGGAAGTGAAGTAGACCTTCATGTCCGGCCATTCGGTCTGGTGATACAGCTCCAGCCATTGCAGCACGCGAGCCGCGCCGCCGGTGGTGGTGGTCATGACGAAATGGTTGTCGGCCAGGCACGCCGTCACACCGTCGTCGAAGACCATGCCGTCTTCTTTGCACATCAGGCCGTAACGGGCCTTGCCCACATCGAGCTTGGTCCAGGCGTTGGTGTACACGCGGTTAAGAAACTCGCGGGCATCCGGGCCTTGAATGTCGATTTTGCCGAGAGTCGAGGCGTCGAGCAGGCCGACGCTGTCGCGCACGGCTTTGCATTCACGCTTCACGGCGGCGTGCATGTCTTCGCCGTTTTTCGGGAAGTACCATGGACGCTTCCACTGACCGACGTCTTCGAACTCGGCGCCACTCTTCACGTGCCAGGCATGCAGTGCGGTGTAGCGCACCGGTTCGAAGATGTGCCCACAGTGACGACCGGCCACGGCACCGAACGTCACCGGCGTGTAGTTCGGACGGAACATCGTGGTGCCCATCTGCGGGATGGTCACGTTCAGCGAACGGGCGGCAATCGCCAGGCCGTTGACGTTGCCGAGTTTGCCCTGATCGGTGCCGAAGCCCAGCGCGGTGTAGCGCTTGACGTGCTCGACCGACTCGAAACCTTCGCGGGTCGCCAGTTCGATGGCGGCGGCGGTCACGTCGTTCTGCAGGTCGACGAATTGCTTCGGCGCCCGTGCAGTGTTCTTTTCGTGCGGCACCTGGAACAGCGCCAGCGTTGGTTCTTCGTGACGGCTCAAGGCTTTCGGCAACACACCTTCAACGGTCTGGAACCCGGCTTCGGACGCAGCGCGCACGCCGCCTTCAAACCCATCGGCCAGCGAATCGCCGAGACCATAGACGCCGTTGATGCCACCGACGCACACGCGTTTCTGCGGTGCTTCGCCCGGTACGAAACCGAGGATGTCTTCGCGCCAGATCGGCTTGCCGCCGAGGTGCGAAGCCAGGTGAACAACCGGGCTGTAACCGCCGGAACTGGCGATCACATCGCACTCAAGCCATTCGCCGGGACTGGTCACGGCATGCGCTTTGACATCAATCGCGGCGACGCGAGCAGCAGTAACGCGCTTGCTGCCACGGGCTTCGATGACGGCGCTGCCGGTGAGGATGCGAATGCCTTTGGCGCGGGCTTCTTCCACCAGCGCACCACGCGGGTTGCTGCGCGCATCGGCGATGGCGACGACTTGCAGGCTGGCGTCGAGCCAATCCAGTGCGACGCGGTAGGCGTGATCATTGTTGGTGGTCAGCACCAGCTTCTTGCCCGGTGCCACGCCGTAACGGCGCACGTAAGTCGACACAGCGCCAGCAAGCATGTTGCCCGGCACGTCGTTGTTGCCGTAGACCAGCGGACGCTCGTGAGCGCCGGTCGCCAGCACCACGCGCTTGGCGCGGACGCGGTGGATGCGCTGACGCACCTGGCCAATCGGAGCGCGGTCGCCGAGGTGATCGGTGAGGCGTTCGTGAATGGTCAGGAAGTTGTGGTCGTGGTAACCGTTGACCGTGGCGCGCGGCAACAGCAGCACGTCCGGGGTGTTCTTCAATTCGGCGATAACGCTGGAGACCCACTCCACCGCAGGCTTGCCATCGAGGCTTTCGCGGGAGTCGAGCAGGCTGCCGCCGAACTCTTCCTGTTCATCCGCGATGATCACTCGGGCACCGCTGCGCGCAGCGGCCAGGGCAGCGGCCAGACCGGCAGGGCCGGCGCCGACGATTAGCACGTCGCAGTGCTGGTTCATGTAGTCGTAGGTGTCCGGATCGACTTCGGTCGGCGAGCGACCCAGACCGGCCGCCTTGCGAATGTACTTCTCGTAGGTCATCCAGAACGACTGCGGGTACATGAAGGTTTTGTAGTAGAAACCCGGCGGCATCAGCTTGCCGCCGACCTTGCCGAGAATGCCCATCATGTCGTTGTTGACGCTCGGCCAGCCGTTGGTGCTGGTGGCGACCAAACCTTGGTACAGCGCCTGTTGCGTGGCGCGCACGTTCGGGATTTGCGTGGCTTCGGTTGCGCCGATCTGCAGGACGGCGTTCGGCTCTTCGGCACCGGCAGCAAAAATGCCGCGAGGACGCGAATACTTGAAGCTGCGGCCGATGATGTCGACGCCGTTGGCGATCAGCGCAGCAGCCAGCGAGTCGCCCTCGAAGCCTTTGTAGGTCTGACCGTTGAAGGTGAAACTCAGCACTTTGTTGCGGTCGATCCGTCCACCGTTGGACAGGCGATTGGTCTGGCTCATACCTTCTCTCCCAGCGCCGTCGTGGCTGTTTTCGCAGTGTCAGCCTTGTCGGTGAATTGCGGCTTGGTGCCGATCTTGTAGGTTTCGAGAATCTCGTAGGTCACGGTGTCGCGGGTGACGTTGAAGTACTGGCGGCAACCGGCGACGTGATCCCACAACTCGTGGTGCAGACCGCGCGGGTTGTCGCGGAAGAACATGTAGTCGCCCCACTCTTCATCAGTGCAGGCGCCTGGGTCCAGAGGGCGCGGGATGTGCGCCTGGCCGGATGCGTGGAATTCCTCTTCGGAGCGCAGTTCGCCGCAGTGAGGACAGAAGATGTGCAACATAGGGATTTCTCCTGTTAGTGGGCGACGGCAGCAGCGCCGTGTTCGTCGATCAGTGCGCCGTTGTGGAAACGGTCGATGGAAAACGGTGCGGCCAGCGGGTGTATTTCACCCTTGGCCAGGCTTGCGGCAAACACGTTGCCCGAGCCAGGTGTTGCCTTGAAGCCGCCGGTGCCCCAACCGCAGTTGAAGAACATGTTCGGCACCGGGGTTTTCGAAATGATCGGGCAGGCGTCCGGGGTGGTGTCGACGATGCCGCCCCACTGACGGTTCATGCGCACCCGCGACAGCACCGGGAACATCTCGACGATGGCTTGGATGGTGTGCTCGATCACCGGGTACGAACCACGCTGGCCGTAGCCGTTGTAGCCGTCGATACCGGCGCCGATCACCAGGTCGCCCTTGTCGGACTGGCTGATGTAACCGTGCACGGCGTTGGACATGATTACGCTGTCGATAATCGGTTTGATCGGCTCGGACACCAGCGCTTGCAGCGGGTGCGATTCGATAGGCAGGCGGAAACCGGCAAGCTTGGCCATGTGCCCGGAGTTACCGGCAGTGACCACACCGACGCGCTTGGCGCCGATGAAACCCTTGTTGGTTTCAACGCCGATGCACACGCCGTTTTCCTTGCGGAAACCGATCACTTCAGTCTGCTGGATCAGATCGACGCCAAGGGCGTCGGCGGCACGGGCAAAGCCCCACGCCACGGCATCGTGACGGGCCACGCCGCCGCGACGCTGAACGGTTGCGCCCATCACCGGGTAACGAGTGTTTTTCGAACAATCGAGGTACGGGATTTCGTCCGCGACCTGCTTGGCGTTGAGCAGTTCGCCGTCGACGCCGTTGAGGCGGTTGGCGCTGACCCGACGCTCGGAATCACGGATGTCCTGCAGGGTGTGGCACAGGTTGTAGACGCCGCGCTGGGAGAACATCACGTTGTAGTTGAGGTCTTGCGACAGGCCTTCCCACAGTTTCATCGCGTGTTCGTACAGGTGCGCCGACTCGTCCCACAGGTAGTTGGAACGCACGATGGTGGTGTTGCGCGCGGTGTTACCGCCGCCCAGCCAGCCTTTCTCGACCACGGCGACGTTGGTGATGCCATGCTCTTTCGCCAAATAGTAAGCAGTCGCCAGACCGTGCCCGCCGCCGCCGACGATGACCACGTCGTAGACCTTTTTCGGGGTGGGCGTGCGCCACATGCGCTGCCAGTTTTCGTGGTGGCTGAGCGAGTGTTTGAAGAGGCCGAAGCCCGAATAGCGTTGCATAGTCGTTACTCCAAAACCGCTCAGCGATAAACCGGGAAGTCTGCGCACAGGGCCGAAACCTGCTGGGCAACATTGGCCTCGACATCGGCGTCACCGAGGTTGTCGAGGATGTCGCAGATCCAGCCGGCCAGCGTCTCGCACTGGGTCACCTTGAAGCCACGCGTGGTCACCGCCGGGGTGCCGATGCGCAGGCCGGAAGTGACGAACGGCGACTGCGGGTCGTTCGGCACGGCGTTCTTGTTGACGGTGATGTGCGCACGGCCAAGCGCGGCGTCGGCATCTTTGCCGGTCAGACCCTGACGGATCAGGCTGACCAGGAACAGGTGGTTGTCGGTGCCGCCGGACACTACATCGTAGCCACGTTTGATAAACACGCTCGCCATCGCCTGAGCGTTGTCGATCACTTGTTGCTGATAGGCCTTGAAGCCTGGCTCCAGTGCTTCCTTGAAGCACACGGCTTTACCGGCGATGACGTGCATCAGCGGGCCGCCCTGAGCGCCAGGGAACACGGCAGCGTTGAGCTTCTTCTCGATCTCTTCGTTGGACTTGGCCAGGATCAAGCCGCCACGCGGACCGCGCAGGGTCTTGTGGGTGGTGGTGGTGACCACGTCGGCGTACGGCAGCGGGTTCGGGTACAGACCGGCGGCCACCAGACCGGCGACGTGGGCCATGTCGACAAACAGCAGCGCACCGACCTTGTCAGCGATCTGACGGAAGCGCGGGAAGTCCAGGGTCTTCGAGTAAGCGGAGAAACCGGCGACGATCATTTTCGGTTTGCACTCGACGGCCAGACGCTCGACTTCGTCGTAATCGATCAGCCCGGTGTCGGTGTTAATGCCGTACTGCACAGCGTTGTAGAGCTTGCCTGAGGACGACACTTTGGCGCCGTGGGTCAGGTGACCGCCGTGGGCCAGGCTCATGCCGAGGATGGTGTCGCCCGGCTGGATCAATGCCAGATACACGGCGCTGTTGGCCGAAGAACCGGAGTGCGGCTGGACGTTGGCGTAATCGGCGCCGAACAGTTGCTTGGCGCGTTCGATGGCCAGTGCTTCGACTTTATCGACATGCTCGCAGCCACCGTAGTAGCGCTTGCCCGGATAGCCTTCGGCGTATTTGTTGGTCAGGCCGCTGCCTTGCGCTTCCATCACGCGCTTGCTGGTGTAGTTCTCTGACGCGATCAGCTCGATGTGATCTTCCTGACGTTGCTCCTCGGCATTCATCGCCGCCAGCAGTGCATCGTCGTAACCCTGGATCTGGTCTTGCTTGCTGAACATCGCGTCTCTCCCAGCGGCATCTGTGCGCCATTCGTCTCGGTAAGGCACTGGCAATGACGGCAGTGCCCTTTGATGCCGATGGTATGACCGGCGCAGACAGCTCAAATGCCTGCGCGCGCCACGCAAAGGTGCGTTTACGACATGGCGGGAAAAGGCTGGCCGGACGCATCATCCAAAACCGTGGAGATCCCCTGTGGGAGCGGGCTTGCTCGCGAAGAGGCCGTGGCGGTCGACATCAATGTCGCCTGACACTCCGCTTTCGCGAGCAAGCCCGCTCCCACAGGGGTTAGGTTTATGCCGCGCGGAAGGCGAGCAGCAGGAGGAAATGCGCCGGATAGAGGGCATATGCCCAGCGTCTCATCGGTGGCGGTTGGAGATGTCGCACATGTCGCAACAAGAACATTCCGAGCACGGGCGCAAACAGACAGGTGGCAATGCCGAGAATGGCAACGCTATTGCCGAACCTCGCCGCGTCGTATAGCACCTGCCACTGATTGGCGGCGAGGCAAATCCCCCCTGGCAACAAGCTGAAGTACCACGGTCGGCGAAACACCAGCAGCATGGCCAACGGCAGCAAAACGCCGAAGAATCCAAACATCAGTCGCTCCGGGTACGCAGCGGCCAGCACCAGCGCGCTGGCACCCAGTAATCGCGACAGGATCGAGGATTCCTGCCACCCCCGCGCTACCAGCAACCCCAGCGCCAGCGTGGGCATCACGTTCAACGTATCGGGATCAGGAATATACAAACGATAAGGAATTTCGCTCACGGCGCTGAACAGCAACAACCAGCCCAGATATCGCCATTCGGTTTTACGCGCTCCGGCCCGGGAAAGATTCGCCGCCATGGCCAGACAAAACCAAGGGAACGCGAAACGCCCCGGCACATACAGCCAATCGGCGGAGAACCCGACATATCGCAGGTGATCGAGCAACATGCTCAAAAGCGCCAGCCACTTGAGCAGATCCAGCGCGCCGTCACGTTGGCTCAGGTGCATAATCGCGCAACAAACTGGTAGTTTTCTGACTGCGACATCTCGTGTGCTCCCCGGAAGATCTTCGGTAAAGTGCGCACCATCATTGACCAACGAAGCGCCACAAGCGTTTCGATCACGGAAGCCGGCCATGACCGACAAGAGCCAACAATTCGCCAGCGACAACTATTCCGGTATCTGCCCTGAAGCCTGGGCAGCCATGGAACAGGCCAACCACGGCCACCAACGCGCTTATGGCGACGATGAATGGACCGCACGCGCGTCCGATCATTTCCGCCAACTGTTCGAAACCGACTGCGAAGTGTTCTTCGCCTTCAACGGCACCGCCGCCAACTCGCTGGCCCTGTCGTCGCTGTGCCAGAGTTACCACAGCGTGATCTGCTCGGAAACCGCCCACGTCGAAACCGACGAATGCGGCGCCCCGGAGTTCTTCTCCAACGGTTCGAAACTGCTGATCGCCCGTACCGAAAACGGCAAGATCACCCCGGAATCGATCCGCGAAGTCGCCCTCAAGCGCCAGGACATTCACTATCCGAAACCACGCGTGGTGACCCTGACCCAGGCTACCGAAGTCGGCAGCGTCTACACCCCGGAAGAAGTCCGCGCCATCAGCGCCACCTGCAAGGAACTGGGCCTGCACCTGCACATGGACGGCGCGCGTTTCTCCAACGCCTGCGCATTCCTCGGCTGCTCGCCAGCCGACCTGACCTGGAAGGCCGGCGTCGACGTGCTGTGCTTCGGCGGCACCAAGAACGGCATGGCCGTGGGTGAAGCGATCCTGTTCTTCAACCACAAACTGGCCGAAGACTTCGACTACCGCTGCAAACAGGCCGGGCAGCTTGCGTCAAAGATGCGCTTTCTGTCGGCACCGTGGGTCGGCATCCTCGAAAACGACGCATGGCTCAAATACGCCCGCCACGCCAACCACTGCGCGCAACTGCTGGCAGAGCTGGTCAGCGACATTCCGGGTGTCGAGTTGATGTTCCCGGTGCAGGCAAACGGCGTGTTCCTGCAACTGTCAGAACCGGCGATTGCCGCACTGACCGCGAAGAACTGGCGTTTCTACACCTTCATCGGCAAGGGCGGCGCACGCTTCATGTGCTCGTGGGACACCGAAGAAGAGCGCGTACGCGAACTGGCCCGCGACATCCGCGAAGTCATGTCTGCCTGATTCTCGCAGCGACTAAAATCCCCTGTCGACGATCGTTCCCACGCTCCGCGTGGGAATGCCTCTCGGGACGCTCCGCGTTCCTGCCGCACCAAAGACGCAATGCTGAGCACCGCTACGACGCAGAGCGTCATAGGCTGCATTCCCACGCAGAGCGTGGGAACGATCGTCGGTCAGGAATGACTTTTCCCACCGTAATACCAGACCCCTCTTCTAGCGCGATCATCTCGTCCGCTTCAACCTGATCGTTCTCACGCTCTGCGTGGTAATGCATCCCGGGACGCTCCGCGTTCCATCTCTAATGCACCGCAAGATTCAGGGAAGAATCCATGGGCCGCAGTCGCTACACCATTACCGAAATCGACAAACCGCACTTCCTCACCTGCACGGTCATGGAATGGTTGCCACTGTTCATTCGCCCTTACATCGTCGACCACCTACTTAATTGCTGGCGCTATCAGCAGGCCAATCAGGATTTGAAGCTCTACGGCTACGTGATCCTGGAAAATCATCTGCATTTCGTCGCCCAAGCGCCTGACCTGAGCAAGTGCCTTAGCCAATTCAAATCGTTCACCGCGCGGCAAATCATCGATGACCTGCAGCGCAAAGGTGCGGAAAAAGCGTTGCAGCGCCTGCGTTTCAGCAAGCGCGCACACAAGCAGGATCGGGTTTACCAGATGTGGCAGGAGGGCTCCCATGCAGAAATGGTCTACAGCGAATCGGTAATGCACCAGAAGCTGGAATACATCCACAACAATCCCGTCAAGCGAGGCTATGTGGAGTTGCCGGAGCATTGGCGCTACTCGAGCGCCAGCAACTACGCGGGCATGGAGGGATTGATCGAGGTGCAGCGCTGGTACTGAGCGCATATATGGGACGCGGAGCGTCCCGGGCTGCATTCCCACGCGGAGCGTGGGAATGATCATCATCGGCGTCACCTTTCCTGCCTGGTCTACATTGTCTGTCGAGCCCTCCGCTCACATAACAACAAGCAGGAGCATTGGCATGTCGTTACAAGGCAAAACCCTGTTCATCACCGGCGCCAGCCGTGGCATCGGCCGTGAGATTGCGCTGCGGGCTGCGCGGGACGGGGCCAATATCGTGATTGCGGCGAAGAGTGCCGAACCCCACGCCAAACTGCCCGGCACCATCCACAGCGTCGCCGCCGAAGTCGAAGCGGCGGGCGGCAAGGCCTTGGCGCTGCAAGTGGATGTGCGCGATGAGGACGCCGTGCGTCAGGCACTGGCTCAGGCCAACGAGCATTTCGGCGCCATCGACGCGCTGATCAACAACGCCGGGGCGATCAAGCTCACCGGCGTGCAACACATCGAACTCAAGCGTTTCGACCTGATGCATCAGATCAACACCCGTGCGGTGCTGCTGTGCAGCCAGGCCGCCCTGCCCTATTTGAAGAAATCCGCCGGGCACATTCTCAACCTGTCGCCGCCGTTGAATCTGGCGAGCAAGTGGTTCGCCCAGTACAGCCCTTACACCGTGACCAAGTACGGTATGAGCATGCTGACGCTGGGGATGAGCGAGGAGTTCGCCAGTTACGGCATCAGCGTCAATTCGCTGTGGCCGCAGACGATGATTGCCACGGCGGCCATCGAGTTTCAGCTGGGCAATCGCGATTCATTCAAGCATGCGCGTACGCCGGCGATCATGGCGGATGCGGCGCATGTGATTTTGACTAGCCACCAACGGCAGATCACCGGGCGGTTGTTGATTGATGAGGAAATTTTGCGCGAAAGCGGCGTAACCGAATTCGATCATTACCGCTTTGATCGAGAAAGCGACGCGGCGCTGATGCCGGATTTGTTCGTTGACTGAAAAGCCCCTCACCCTAACCCTCTCCCCGAGGGAGAGGGGACTGATTTGGGGATGCTTAATGAATACGCCGACCTGAAACTGCTTTGCCGAATCCATAATCGATAAGGTCTTCCAGGCCGGTGTAAAACGCCAGACACCTCGGTCGGCCCCCTCTCCCTCCGGGAGAGGGCTGGGGTGAGGGGCAAGCCGAACGCAAAAATTCGCCCCACTCAGAATTCGATGCGCACGTCGCCTTTAGGCACGCTGCAGCACGACAAGATAAAACCCTCCGCCTCGTCGTCCTCGGTGATCCCGCCGTTGTGCTCCATCTCCACTTCGCCACCGAGCTTGAGCACCTTGCACGTCCCGCAAATGCCCATGCCGCAAGCCTTCGGAATCATCAACCCCAGCTTGGCCGCCGCCGCATGCACGGTCTCGCCCGGCGCCACACGAATGCTCTTGCCGGACGCGGTGAACTCGACCTGATGCAGATCCGCCGCATCGATTTCCGGTGCATCGGCAGCTTGCTCGGCTTGCTCAACCGCATCGGCACGCGCTTCGGGCGGCGTCGCACCAAAGGATTCCTCGTGATAACGCGACATGTCGTAACCGGCGACTTCCAGCAGGCGTTTGACCGCATTCATGTACGGCGTCGGGCCGCAGCAGAACACTTCGCGCTCAAGGAAGTCGGGCACCATCAGTTCGAGCATCTTGTGATTCAGGTAACCGCGATAACCGGCCCACGGCTCGCCCAGACCGTGCTTCTCGCAGATCAGGTGCAGGCTGAAGTTATCGATCCGCGACGCCATGTGTTCCAGCTCGCGGTGGTAAATGATGTCTTTCGGCGAGCGGGCGCTGTGGATGAACGTCATGTCGACGTTGGCGTTGGTGTCGTAGAACCAGCGCGCCATCGACATGCACGGCGTGATACCGACGCCACCGCTGAGGTACAGCACTTTCGGGCTCGGGAAGTCGATGGCGTTGAACAGCCCGACCGGCCCGTGCACGGCCAGCTCCTGGCCTTCGTGCAGAGTGTCGTGCAGCCAGTTGGAAACCTTGCCGCCCGGCACCCGTTTGATGGTGACCGAGAAGCTGTAAGGCACCGATGGCGAACTGGAAATGGTGTACGAACGCATGATCGGCTGGCCTTCGATTTCCAGCTCCAGGGTGACGAATTGCCCGGGCTTGAAGAAGAACAGGATCGGCTGATCAGCCATGAAGCAGAAGGTGCGCACGTCCCAGGTTTCCTGGATGACTTTGACGCAACGGACGATGTGTCGGCCATTGGCCCAGGTCTGGGTGGTGACCGGATTCAGGAAGCTGTTGGACATGCTGTTCTCCACGGCCGACTGTCGGCCTCATGTCGGCGATTCTGCGTATAGCGCAGACCGCCCGTTTACCTATCCGCGACATTGACATACTTATCGCGACCAGCCCCCAACCACCGGGGGTTGCGCGTCGGGAACAGATTGCACCATGTCGCCCATGGATAAGGTTCCGCCCAGCGCCGGCCCCACACTCGCCCCAACACCAAGACAGATTCTTTACACCTTGCGTAGCAACCGTTTGCAGCACACCTGATTAGCCACTTTCGCCGGCCACGCAGATGGCCATGAGGATCACATCGATGGACGTCACCGCAAAAATCAGCCTGGGCGATCCGCTGGAACCCGCACGCAAGGCCACCGCACAAATGCTGCAAGAGCGCGAGCGCACCTTCTCGCTGCCACAACCGTTCTACAGCGACGAGCGGCTGTTCGATATCGACATGCAGGAGATCTTCCAGAAAGAGTGGTTGATCGCCGGCATGACCTGCGAAATCCCGGCCAAGGGCAACTACCTGACCCTGCAGATCGGCAAGAACCCGATCATCGTCATCCGTGGCGCTGAAGGCGTGGTGCATGCGTTCCACAACGTCTGCCGCCACCGTGGCTCGCGCCTGTGCACCAGTGAAAAAGGCAAAGTCGCCAAACTGGTCTGCCACTACCACCAGTGGACCTACGAGCTGGACGGTCGTCTGCTGTTCGCCGGCACCGAAATGGGCGCCGACTTCGACATGAAGCAGTACGGCCTGAAACCGGTGAATGTAAAGACTGCCGGCGGTTACATCTTCATCAGCCTTGCGGAAAACCCACCGGCCATCGATGACTTCCTGTCGACGCTGAACCACTACATGGAACCGTATGACATGGAGAACACCAAGGTGGCGATCACGACCACCTTGATGGAAAAGGCCAACTGGAAACTGGTGCTGGAAAACAACCGCGAGTGCTACCACTGCAACGCCTCGCACCCGGAACTGCTGAAAACCCTGCTGGAGTGGGACGACGTCACCGACCCGCGCGCCGATCAGGCGTTCAAGGATCACGTCGCCGCCTCCGCCGCTGCCTGGGAAGCCGAGAAGATCCCTTACGCCCACGCCAGTTTCGGCCTGCGTAACCGCATTGTGCGCATGCCGCTGCTCAAGGGCACGGTGTCGATGACCCTGGACGGCAAACAGGGCTGCGCGAAACTAATGGGCCGCATCAAAAACCCGGACCTCGGCTCGATGCGCATCCTGCACCTGCCGCACTCGTGGAACCACTGCATGGGCGACCACATCATCGTCTTCACCGTGTGGCCGATCAGTGCGCAGGAAACCATGGTCACCACCAAATGGCTGGTGCACAAGGATGCGGTGGAAGGTGTCGATTACGACGTCGAGCGCATGCGCCAGGTGTGGGACGCGACCAACGATCAGGACCGGCGCCTGGCGGAAGAGAACCAGCGCGGGATCAATTCCACCGCGTACCAGCCGGGGCCGTATTCCAAGACCTATGAATTTGGCGTGGTCAACTTCGTGGATTGGTACAGCGAGCGGCTGTTGAACAACCTCGGGGCCGAGCCTGCGCCATACCTCAAGGGTGTTCCGGTACAAGGCTGATTGCACCTGACAGATCGTTCCCACGCTCTGCGTGGGAATGCAGCCCGGGACGCTCTGCGTCCCAAAGGCCGAACGCGGAGCGTCCGTTGAGGCATTCCCACGCAGAGCGAGGGAACGATCATTGGGATGACCACCTCACCGATCCATCCTCACCAATAAACTCCTCAAAAATCTCCTCCCCCACCAACCTGATCTTCGCGTACCCGTTCAACACCCGCAGCGGATAGTCCGGATCCTTCGCATCCTGCGTCTCCGAAAACAGCACCCGAGAGTGTCCGTTCAGCTCGCTGGTGGTGCCGTAGGGAATCGCCCCGTGCCCGGCACATCGTGCGTGCAACCCGCCCTGAGTGGCATAGACGATACCGTTGTGCAGATGCCCCCAATACCAGTAATCCGGCTCGCGCCCCAGTGCATCGCACACCGGTTGATACAGCGCGGTCTTGTTGTGGCCGATGATGTCGAAGCCCTGATGGTGGCTCAGCACCATGAGTTTCTTGCGTTTCGGCAGACTTTTCATCCACTCGATCTGCGGCTTGTTCAGCGTGCCGTCCATGTACAGGTTCATGACGTCCGAGGCGTACGCGGTGTCCAGCCCGACGATCAGCCAGTCATCGTTGATCAGGGCAAAATAGCTGGTGCCCTGCTGCCCAGGAAAACGCGCGGCCAGCTCTTTGAAATAGCCGTGGGCGCCGCTGTACATCTCATGGTTGGAATTGAGCGTGAATGAGCCATGAGTGCCCATCGGCCACCCGGCCATGTCGACGTCTTCCTGCGAATGGCTGCCGGCGTAATAGACATCCCCCAGATGAATGGTGAAGTCGGCATTGGCCAGTTGCATTTGATTGGCTACAGACACCGCCGGCGCATGGCTGTTGAACGGCCCGGTGCCCCAGTCGCCGGCAATCGCCAGCGTCACGTCGCGCTCCATTTGCACCAGCGCCGGATCAGTACCGAAGGTCGCGTGATGACGCAGGTTTTCGATCCACTTGAGCAGTGCCTCACTCCACAGCAGATCCAGCAGTTCCCACTTGCGACAGCCCAACAACGTGCCGTCCTTGAGCACTCTGGTTTGCAGTTGATCCGGCGACTGCGGCAACGGCGTCGCGCTGCCGATGCGCAGGATCGACAAGCCGTGGGATAGCTCCCACGGCACCGCCGGTTCGTCGTCCGGCAACTCGCCGTGTTTGAGCACGTACTGTGCCTGATCGTGACCGCGCTGGAGCAACTTGATGATGGCCTGGAACTCCTCGGGTTCCAGTTCGCTGATGAGCTTCATCCAGGCCATTTCCACTCGCGTGAGCAAGCCGTGCAGACGCACCTTTACCTTGTCGTATTCATGTTTCAGATGACCGACCGCTGACATGGCGAAATCCTCTCTCCGTAAGGGGTTCACAGGGTTTTCATGAATTCGATCAGCGCACGTTTGTCGTCGTCCGACAGGCTCGTGCCGTACAAGTGACCGCTGTTGTGGTTGCCCTCCAGCCGCGTGTCGTACTTGAAGTCTGCCGAGGCTTTCGCCTGTGCGCCGCTGGTCACGAAACCGACGTTGACCGGGTCGTAGACATCGGAGCCGGTGACGAACACCTGCGGACGCTTTTCAGGCGGTTGCAGCAAGTCCCACAGGGTCGGCACCGAACCGTTGTGCAGGTACGGCGCGCGCAGCCAGATGCCGTCGGTGGGCGTGTTGCTGTAGCTCTGGGTCTTGCGGTACGCGCCGAAATCGAACGGCGGTTTCTTGAAGGTGTGGAACGCGGTCACCAGTCCCGTGGTGAACGAGTCCAGCCGATGCGGATCGGTGCCGAGCTGGTCAATGTTGGTGGTGACTTGCCCGGTGTCGGCGCGACCGAAGTCGTGGCAACCAGCGCAATTGGTTTCCCAGATCGGTTTGCCCTGCGCGACCTTCGTCTGATCCAGCGCCCACGGCCAGACCGGCGCCTTGTGCCCGAGCAGCCAGTTGGTCACGCGATTGAAACTCGGTGGCAGCACCGATTCCGGCGTCGCGCCCACGGCCATCGCGGCGGCGTAGTTACGCTCGTGGATCTTGTTGTTATTGCCGTCCCAGTGCAGGTACATCGACTCCCGGGGTTTCTGGTTCCACACTTGCGGCAGGTCGACGGTGCCGATGGTCGAGTCATCCGGGAAGCCGAACACCACCATTTTTGTCGGGTTGAAGGTGTCGGTGCGTCCTGGGCCTTGTTGCGGGCGCAGCTTCTGCCAGGCGTAGGCCTGTTTCTGCTTGAGCAGCGCACTTTTTGCCATCGGCATGATCAGGTAGCGGTTGTAGATTTTTTCGAAGAAACCCAACTGGAACTTGGCGTTGATTGCCGTCATCACCGCGTCGGTAGTGAATTTCGGGTCACTGGCGCAATCGTAGGCGAACCACTGGAAGGCCTGCAGTTGCAGGGTGTTGGCCGGTGCACTCGGCACGTTGACGGCAACGTCACTGGCGTTCGCACGGTAGGAACCGGTGTGGCACAGCGCACAGTTCGGCTCGACGGTCGGGTAGCCGATCTGCCGCTTGGCCATGCCGATGGGCAGGTCCTTGCCGTTCTCGAACAGGAATCCGAAGACTTCCCAGCCGCCGGGTTTCGGCAGTTTTTCCGGACACATCTGCGGCAGCACAGCGAACAGGTAATACGGGATCCGCGCTTCGATGCCCAAACCAATCGCAGCGTATTTGTAGTGATCTTCGTCGGAAGCGTATTCCTGCTCCGGCACCACGCGCAGCATTTGATACCAGGTCTGGTAACCGATGAACGCCAGCAACGCGACCACGACCAGCGTGCCGACCTTGAACGCGTGACTTTGCCACTGCCGCGCCCACGCCGCGCGCCATTCGCGCCAGCCATCACAGAGCAGCGCCCATGGCCGGTTCTCCGGCGTGGTGCCGAGGTACAGCAGAACGCCGAGAATCAGGAAAAAGCTCAGATCGCCCATCAGCATCGGCACGAACACCGAACCTTGAATGCTGGTGTTGATCAGGTAGATCCAGAAGATCACGGCAATCAACCGCGTCAGCACGCACAGCCAGGAATGCACCACGTAGCGCGGCGCGTTGAAGCCCGACGGCATGTAAAACACGCTGATGCCCACCAGCAGCATCCCGGCGTTTTCCAGCCACGGATCGGAGAGTTGCGGCGGCAGCCCGACCACCGATGTCAGCAACCCCGGCGCGAACAGCGCAGGGATCGCAAACACCATGTTCATTGCAATGCCTATCCAGATGAAACGTTGAAACCAGCGGATGTAGGTGTCCATGTCAGTTCCCCTGATCGTTCCCACGCTCTGCGTGGGAATGCATCCCGTGACGCTCTGCGTCACACAAGCGGACGCAGAGCGTCCATGGCGGCATTCCCACGCGGAGCGTGGGAACGATCAGTGACTACCCGAGGGCGGTTTTCTCCAGGTGTTCAAGGATGATCGGATAGACATCGACCACCGCGTTCTTGCCGAACATGCAGTCGATGTGGCCGTAACCCGGCACCACATGCCGGCTGTAACGCTCCGGTCCGTGCTTCTCGCAAACCCTCTGATAGGTCTTGAGGGTGCTTTCCGGCAGATAACACTGGTTGTCGGCACCGCTGATGAAGCAAATCGGCATGGTCAGCCGGTCGAAGTGCGGCATGTACACATCGTTGCCTTTGAAATCCACCAGATGCCCTTTGCGTACGATCAGCGCCAGGTGTTCGAAGGTCTCGATGTTCGACTCGCCAAACAACTCATGCAGGTTATCGTGCAGGGTTTCGTTGAGGGTGTCGTGGCGGTACAAAGAGGCGTACATGAAGGTGATGCGGTGGCACACCGGGTTGGTGCAATAGCCTTGCGCCTCGATCCGCGCGTAGCCGTTGAGCGCCTTGTCATAGAGCTTGTTGAACCAGTTCTCCTTGCTGTCGGCGTACGCAGTCATCGATTTAATGCCGATCGCATCGAGCATCCCCGGCAAGTGCAGACCGGCCTTCAGCCCCGTTGCCGTCGCGACCACCGTATCAGCGGCAATCTGCGAGCAGACCACCGAACGCACACCCTGCAAACCGGCGAGCAGCGACATGAAGAACGTCGTCGCGCCGTAGCAATGCACCACGCATTGCACGTCTTTTGCTTTGGTTTCCTGCTGAATCTGCGCAATGGCAGCCTTGAAGTCGTACTGGGCGATCTGGTCGCCGTTCCATTCCTTCTTGCTCGCCGGCAACAGGATGCTCACCCGGAAATCCAGCAACCAGACGTCGTAGTCGTGCTTGCACAGGTATTCGAGCAGGTTGGTCTGGATGGTGTCGGTAGAGAAAATATTCGAACCGACGCCCAAACCATGCACCAGCATCACCGGGCCTTTGCTGCCGGCCTGATAACGGCTCAGGCGCAACTCGACACCGTCCTCGGTGGGGAAGAAATGCACCGCCGGGGTGGGCGCATCCAGCGGCCGTTTCAACCGTGGCGGCGCGTCGGGATTGAAGTATTTGTCACCGGCGAACACCCCGCCATAACTCTCCCAGAGAATCCCGGCAAAGAACTTGCCGAACCGCGCCAGCCCCTCGATACGCTCGCGCTCGTTACGCGCGTTGAGCACTTTCATGGTGGTCATCTGCTTAGCGAAATCGGTCGGATGGATGTGCATCACTCCCGAGCCGATCACTTCCCCGGACTTGTCCGGCCCGCGATACAGCGTTACGTACAAGGTGCTGGTGTCGTGCCAGATGTTCAGCACACCGTTGTCTTCCGGCACGGTTTTGAACGCGCTGAAAAAGTAGTCGTTGCCGTCCTCGGCGGTCAGCTTCATGTCGTACTTCATGTGGCGCGTATCGACCTGCTGCTCGAATTGCTCGAACAGGTTGAACACGCCGTTGCTGGCGGTGAGCGGTTCGGGCGACAGCGCTGGAGCGATCACCGTGCCGACGATGGTCGCCGCGTGCTCCGGTTCCTTGATCATGCGGTTGAGGTCGTTGGCGGTGATGGTCAGGGTGAAGTCGATCGGCGAGTTGTCCGCCTCGCCACGTTTCGCCGCCGCTTCGTAAACTTTCAGATCAGTGCTTTGCGCCGCCGTGAAGGCCCGGGAGAAATAACCTTTCATGGTTTCGGTGAACTGTACGCCGAGGGTCGGCGGCGCCACCGGTTTGCGTGGTGCCGACGGCAGCGTGTAATCGATCGTCCAGCCCCGGTCAGCGGCGAGCAGGCCCATGTTGCGTTCGCTCACCGCAGAGATGGTCAGCAGCGGGTTGACCGCCAGCGACGTCGGAATCACCGCGCCGTCGGTCACGTACAGGTTGGCGTAAACGTCAGTGCCACTGGCTCCGCTGAACACCTGACCTTTGTGATTGACCACGCCTTGCGCGGCGTCTTCGCCCATCACGCATCCGCCCAGCGGATGCACCGAGACAATGCTGTGCTTGAGCAACTTGGTCCAGATCGGATTTTCCACCCAGACACCGCCGAGCGCCTTGGTGCTTTGATGCAGGCGCTCGTTGCCGAGTTTGAAGTTTTCTTGCTCGCCGACACCCGGCCAATCGATGCGCAGCTGATCCTTGTTATCCAGCACCATGCGTCCCTGACCGCTGTCGTGACTCATGATCAGGTAGGTCTGCATGTTGTGCAGCGCGCCGTAATACGGGCCACGCAAAAAGCTTTCAGCTTCGCGCTCCTTGTATTTCACCTTGCCGCTGAAACTGTCGTCGGTGGCGACGCCGATCATCTCAGCGAACCCGGCCATGCTCGGCACCATCGGCCGTCCCAGCGCGCCGGGGATCGAGCCTTCCTCGATGACCATGCGGCTGCGCCAGTCACCTTCGGTTCGCATGTCGATCACCGAAGTAATGCACGGGCCGACCGGGTGCAGTTCCTTGGCCGGGTGCGCACCGAAACCGATGCCGTTGATGGTCTGTTCGCAGTTGTGGCCGAAACCGAGGATGTCGCCATTGCCGCTCATGTTCTCGCCGAGCTGGCCGGACATCAACAGGCCTTTGTCCCGCGAGCGCAGGAGAATTTCCGTAGAACCGAGTGTGCCTGCAGAAACCACGACGATGTCGGCTTTTACAAAAAGGGTCGGCGTCGAAAATTTCTCGCGACCACTGTCCAGGTACTGGAAGTGCACGATCCAGCCATTGCCATCGCGCTCCAGGTGGCGGACCTGGGCCTGACAGAAAATCTCCGCACCGTGGTTGCAGGCGTCCGGCAGATAGTTCATCAGCGTGGTGTTCTTGGCCTTGTTGTTACAGCCTGACACGCAGTCGCCGCACTGATTGCACGGCAGTTGCTCGACGCCGACATGGTTGAGATTGTTCGGCAACTTGTCGAAGGTCACGTTGATAGGCGGCTTGTAGAAATGCGCGCCCTGTTTGAGGTAATCGGCGGATTTCTTGTTGGCGTCCAGCTTGGGCAGATTCGGTGAAGTATTCGGATAAGGATTGGGCTTGAGCATTTCCCGGGCGCGGGCATAACCGTCCTTGAGCAACGTGTCGCGATGCTCGCGCACGGCTTGCGGCCAGCGTGGGTCATCGAACACACCGGGCTCCGGTTCCAGGGCAACGTTGGCATTGATCAGCGAAGTGCCGCCGAGACCACATCCAACCACGACGTTCTGCTGGACGTTGACGTGCAGATCGAACAACCCGGTGCGTGAGCCGATATGGCCATCCGGGTCGTGCACCTGCAACTCTTCCGTCGCGGCAATCATGGTGTTGGGGTATTCGCCGGGCTGGATCTCCCGGCCACGTTCCAGCAAACACACGCGTTTGCCGGCTCGGGACAGGCGCGAGGCGGCAATGCCACCGCCATAACCGGAGCCTATGACGATGACGTCGTAATGTTCCTTTATCTCGCTGATGGGCGTTGCGATGCGTGTCATGAGACTTTTCCTTTCTCAGGCTGATGGGGCAACTCTGCAGTTGCCTGCATTCAATGGGCGAACGAGCACCTGGCCTCCGGGGCGAACCCGGCGACAGCACAGCGGTTGGAGCAGGACTTATGCGCTACAGACGCGCGTGTTGATTGGCCGCACGACGTAACGTGCGCTTGCGTGGCGAGGGGGTTGGGCGATGTCGGCGGCTATCCATCATGCGTTCTCCCAGAACCAGATGTGGATAAGTGACGGCTGTCCTTGTGCCATTGCAGTGAAGACAGCGCATGAATCCGCGTCAAGGCTCAGCTTTAGAACTGTATGAAATGTGATCAATTTCCGTTTGGACTATAGCTAGCGGGGCTTGCAGGGTTTGGCGAACAAGTTATCCACATAGCCACCCACAGCAAATGGGGGTAACTGTGGATGAGTGGAAAAATATCTGGCTGATTTCAGAAGAAAAAGCGTGACTTATCCAAAAGAACACTTTGCATTATGGATTGATTGTTTTTTGATCAAACCCTCATAAGCCACGGTTCATATGGCTTGTAGAGGATGGCAAACATGTTATCCACAGAAGCGCCAACAGAGATCGGGGGTAACTCCAGGGGTGCTGTGGAAAAGCATCTGAAAGTGTGGGAAACCGAGGGATTTGGGAAGGTCAGAGATCAAGAAACGCTGCTTTGATCAGTTTTTAACCAATCCCTTACAAGCCACGTTCCATATGGCCTCTGGCGGATAGCGAACATCTTATCCACAGAAGCGCCAACAGAGTTTGGGGGCAACTTATTGCGTTGTCCTGTCGAAAAAGCTCCGTAAATCCGGGGCTTAAGGCTGGTTGTTTTTTGATCGGAGGGCTGTAGGGCTTGATTGGCTTGGCGTGTAGAGAGGGGCGAACATGTTATCCACAGATCCGCCAACAGGGATTGTGGGTAAACAACTACCCTCATCGGAACGCCGCCCGCCCAGCCCTCTCCCAGGGGGGAGAGGGAGCCGACTGAATCGCCTATTTGAACTCCATCGACCTGAACGAACATTGTGATCTCAGGCTTGGCCAAACCAAGGTCACCGCGCAATCGCAGGTCGATGGAATTAGCCAATACCACTCGGTCGGTCCCCTCTCCCTCCGGGAGAGGGCTAGGGTGAGGGGCTCTTCAGCGAACAACACCTTCTTCAATCAGCAGCTTGAGGATCGCTTCAGCCCCGGCCTGCGCAGCAACTCCCTTGAGCACCTGCCCCCCGCCACCACTGGCCTTGGCCGTCGCGGCTTTCATCCGATCCGCCCCGCTCTTGCCCTTTATCACCTTCAGGCGTTTGGGCCTTGGTTTGGCCGGTTGCAGGGTGGCGACTGACAGGAGCTCGTCGTCGATAACCTCGACATCCGCAGCTTCCAATACGCCGCGCCGCGCCGGGCCATAAGCACTCTGCCGAGGTTTCGGCGCGGCGTTATCCACAGTCGCGAGAAACGGCAGCTTCACCTTCAACCGTCGCCGCTGCCCACGGGGCAACGCTTGCAACACCAACGCCGAACCGTCGTTGATCGATTCGACCTGCGCCAGCCCGACCACCAGCGGCCAGCCCAGACCTTCGGCGAGCAGAAACGGCAACATCCCCGAACCTTCGCCGGTTTCCGCCTGACTGCCGGTCAGTACCACCTGTGCGCCGGCATCCCGCAGATACGCGGTCAGCGCCGGCAGTGCATCGGCGCCAGCCGGCTGCTCCAGTACATGCATCTGCGCCAGCCCCATGCCCAGATAGGCACGCAGTGCGGGTTCCGCGACATCGCCGGCGTGCAGCACTTGCAGGTTATCCCCAGCCAGTTGCAAACCTAGTTCAACGGCGCGGGCGTCCTGTTCGGCGCGGCGTGGGCGGCCCGAGGTCGGGTGGGCGCCGATTGAAACCAGACTGATGATCTTTGTGCTCATAACCGTTCCTTAAGCCGCATCGCGCTTGGCTTCGTTGCGGTAAGCCTCTACCGCCGCGATCAAGGCCTGAAGAATTTCCGCGCTTTCGCCGATCACCGACAGGTCGGCACGCTTGATCATGTCGCAACCCGGATCGAGGTTGATCGCCACCACCTTGTCGCAGGCACCGATGCCTTGCAGGTGCTGGATCGCCCCGGAAATCCCTACGGCTACATAAACTCGCGCGGTGACCCAGGTGCCGGATGCGCCGACCTGACGATCCCGGGCCATAAAGCCATCGTCCACCGCCACCCGCGAAGCGCCTTCGGTGGCACCGAGTGCCGCGGCGGTCCTGTGGAAAAGCTCCCAGTCCTTGACACCGTTGCCGCCGGAGAAGATGAACTCGGCTTCCGCCATCGGGATCGCTGCCGGATCCACCGCCACCGCGCCCAGATCCTCGATCCGCGACAGACTGCGCGCCACAGGTGTGGATAACTCAACCGGCAGCGCTTCGTGTCGGGTTTCACTGACCGGCTCCGCACATTCGGCGGACGCCAGAATCAACCGCGCCACCGGGCGGGCAAGATCCTGCAACCCGGCACCGGCGCGGCCGATGCACTCCTGATCCTTGACCTGCCACACCCGTGTAGCCGGGCGTTCGCCCAGTGCAGCGGCAAAACGCCGACCGAGTTCGCCGCCACCGCTGCGGCTGTCCGGCAACAGCCAGTGACGCGGGTTGAACTGGTTATCCACAGCCCGCAGGCCCTGGATCCGTTGTTCCGGTGCATAACCGCTGAATTCTTCGCCTTCCAGCACCAGCAAGCGGTCAACGCCCGCCGTGGCGAAAGCGTTTTCCTTGTGCTCGCCGAACACCACGGCCAGCACCGCACCATCGCTGCCGGCCAGTTGATGAGCCAGACCGAGCAGATCGCGGTCGTGGCTGCTCAAGCGGCCGCCGACCATGTCCGGCACCACACTGATGTAGAACGCCGGGGCCGACACCTGATGCAACGGCAATTGCACTTCAACCGTGGCCGACCGTTTGACCGCCCCACCCTGCTGGGCGCCGCTGCGGTCGATGCGCTTGATGCCGTTCGGCCCGATGAAGCCGATACCGTGCAGGTTCTTGCGGATGATCCCGTTGGGGCCCATCCAGCTGTGTTGCGCCGGTTGCATGGCCGCGTGCAGCGGGTGCAGGCGGTTGCGTGCGATCCATTCGGCGCGAGGGTCGCGGCGGATAATGTCGCTCATCAGTGGGCCTCCGCAGGTTCACGTTTGGCCGGGGTGGCAGGCTTGTTCGGCGCGGCGTCTTCGAGCAGCGCGTCGGCCACCAGCTCGGCGATGTCCTTGATCAGCGGACGTGGTTCGACCACGCCTTCGAGCATCGCCGTGCACTGTGGACAACCGACGGCCACCAGCTCGGCGCCGGTCTCGCGGATGTCTTCCATGCGCATGTCGGGAATCCGCTGCTTGCCCGGAATGTCGGTGATCGGCGCCCCGCCACCGCCGCCGCAGCAGCGCGAACGAAAGCCGGAACGTTGCATCTCTTTGACTTCGATGCCGAGGGCGCGCAGCACTTCGCGCGGCGCCTCATACTCGCCGTTGTAACGGCCGAGGTAGCACGGATCGTGGTAGGTCACGCTGTTGCCTTTGTGCTGACCAAGATTGAGCGCACCGGCCTGAATGATTTCCGCCATGTAGGTGCTGTGGTGCTGCACAAGGTAGTTGCCATCGAACGCGCCGTACTCGTTTTTCAGCACATGGAAGCTGTGCGGATCGCAGGTGACGATGCGGTTGAAGCTGTATTTGGCCAGGGTCTGGATATTGCGTTTGGCGAGCAACTGGAAAGTCGCTTCGTCACCAAGACGTCGGGCCACGTCACCGCTGTCGCGCTCTTCGAGTCCGAGCACCGCGAAGTCGACCTTGGCCGCTTTCAGCACTTTGACGAACGCGCGCAAGGTGCGCTGATTGCGCATGTCGAAGGCGCCATCGCCGACCCAGAACAGCACGTCGGTGGATTTCTTTTCGCTGAGCAGATTGAGGTTCAAATCCGCCGCCCAGTTCATCCGCCCGCCTGGAGCGAACCCGCCGGGGTTGTCGGTGGCAATCAGGTTTTCCAGGACTTCGGCGCCCTTGTTTGGGGTCGCGCCTTTTTCCAAGGTCAGGTGACGACGCATGTCGACGATGGCATCGACGTGCTCGATCATCATCGGGCATTCCTCGACGCAGGCGCGGCATGTGGTGCACGACCACAGGGTTTCGGCGTCGACCAGACCGTTGACGATCGGTTGATGCGGATTGCCGCCGTGCTCACCCACAGCTTTCCCCGGATAAGGGCTGCCGGCGAACTTGGCATCGGTGCCGCCGGCGAGGCCGACGACCATGTCCTGAATCAGTTTTTTCGGGTTCAACGGCTGGCCGGCGGCGAACGCCGGGCACGCGGCTTCGCACTTGCCGCACTGCACGCAGGCGTCGAAACCGAGCAACTGGTTCCAGGTGAAATCCTTGGGTTTTTCCACACCCAGTGGTGCGTTCGGGTCGTTGAGGTCCAGTGGCTTCAAACCTGTGGAACGACCACCACCAAAACGTTCAGCGCGACGGTGCCAGGCCAGGTGCAACGCACCGGCGAAGGCATGCTTCATCGGGCCGCCCCAAGTCATGCCGAAGAACAGCTCCGACACGCCCCACAACACGCCAATCCCGAGAATCGCCGCGAGCAACCAGCCGCCAAAGTTTTCCGGCAGGATACCGGCCACCGGCAAGGTCACCAGGAAAAACGAGGCCGAGAACGCCAGCAGGCTTTTCGGTAGACGCATCCACGGGCCTTTGGAAAGCCGCGACGGCGGGTTGAGTCGACGCCGATAAACGAAGATCGCACCGACAAACATCACCGCCGTCATCAGCAGCAACGCGTAGCCGAGGATGCGGTTATGCAGGCCGAAACCGTGCACCAGAATCGCCAGCACGATCGACGCCACCGCCCCGCCCGCCGTGGCGACGTGGGTGTTGGCGATGTATTTATCCCGCGCCACCACGTGGTGCAGATCGACCATGTAACGTTTGGGCATGGCGAAAAGGCCGCCGATCAGATCGACCTTCGAGGCACGGCCCCGACGCCACATGGCCACCCGCCGTAACGCGCCCAGCACCGCGAGGGCCAGGGCTGCGAACAACAGGATTGGAAGAAGGGTGTTCAACATGGTGAAGCTCCCACCAGTACAGCCTGGAGAAACACGTGACGATCGTTCCCACGCTCTGCGTGGGAATGCCTCAATGGACGCTCTGCGTCCGCTTTGGGACGCGGAGCGTCCCGGGCTGCATTCCCACGCGGAGCGTGGGAACGATCAGTCCATCAACGTTTAGAAATCCTTGCAGAGACGCAGGGCGTCGTAGATGGCGGCGTGGGTATTACGCTGCGCCACGCAGTCACCGATGCGGAACAGCAGGTAACCGTCGCCATTGCTGCTCAGCGAAGGTTGCGGCTGGATCGCGAACAGTGCCTCGACGTCGATCTGGCCCTTGTTGCGCGAGCCGTCCTTGAGGGCGTAGTAGATTTCTTCGTCCGGGCGCACGCCGTTTTCGACGACCACCTGATCGACAACCCGCTCCTCTTTGGCGCCGGTGTATTCGTTCTCCAGCACGGCCACGAGCTTGTCGCCTTCGCGGTAGACCTTCTCCAGCATCATGTCGCCGGTCATGATCACTTCTTTCGGATACATGCTGCGGTAGTAGGTCGGGAACGACGTACCGCCAATGGCCACGCCCGGCTTGATATCGTCGGTGACGATCTCGACCTGGCTGCCCTTGTCGGCGAGAAAATCGGCCACCGACATCCCGGTGAACTCGCAGATGGTGTCGTAGACCAGCACGTTCTTGCCCGGCGCGACCTTGCCGTCGAGCACGTCCCAGCTGCTCACAACCAGCCCTTCAGCCGCGCCCCAGTGTTCGTTCTGCTCAAGGAACGGATGACCACCGACCGCCAGCACCACCACATCCGGACGCAGGTCCATGATGGTGTCGGCATCCGCCGCGGTGCCCAGACGCAGGTCGACTTTCAGCCGCGCCAGCTCCAGTTGGAACCAGCGGGTGATACCGGCGATCTGGTCACGCTGCGGCGCTTTCGACGCCGTGGTGATTTGCCCGCCGATGAATTCCTTCTTCTCGAACAACGTCACGTCGTGGCCACGCTCGGCCGACACACGCGCCGCCTCCATCCCCGCCGGGCCGGCACCGACGATCACCACTTTGCGTTTGACGCCGGTGGTTTTCTCGATGATGTGCGGCACGCCCATGTATTCACGGGAGGTCGCGGCGTTCTGGATGCACAGCACGTCCAGACCCTGATACTGACGGTCGATGCAATAGTTGGCGCCGACGCACTGTTTGATCTGGTCGATCTGGCCCATCTTGATCTTGGCGATCAGGTGCGGGTCGGCGATGTGGGCGCGGGTCATGCCGACCATGTCGACGTAACCGCCCTCCAGAATCCGCGTGGCCTGATTCGGATCCTTGATGTTCTGCGCGTGCAGCACTGGAACCTTGACCACTTCCTTGATCCCGGCGGCCAGATGCAGGAAAGGCTCCGGCGGATAACTCATGTTTGGAATCACGTTGGCCAGGGTGTTGTGGGTGTCGCAACCCGAGCCGACGACGCCGATGAAATCGAGCATGCCGGTGTCGTCGTAATACTTGGCGATCTGCTTCATGTCTTCGTGGGACAAGCCGTCCGGGTGGAACTCGTCGCCACAGATGCGCATGCCGACGCAGAAATCGTCACCGACTTCGGCGCGCACGGCTTTCAACACTTCCAGACCGAACTTCATCCGGCCCTCGAAGGTGCCGCCCCATTCGTCGGTACGCTTGTTGACGCGAGGGCTCCAGAACTGGTCGATCATGTGCTGGTGCACTGCCGACAGTTCGACACCGTCCAGACCACCGGCCTTTGCCCGGCGCGCGGCTTGCGCGTAGTTGCCGATGACTCGCCAGATCTCTTCCGGCTCAATCGTTTTACAAGTGGCGCGGTGCACCGGTTCGCGGATACCCGACGGTGACATCAAGGTCGGCCAGTGGAAACCGTCCCAACGCGAGCGACGGCCCATGTGGGTAATCTGGATCATGATCTTGGCGCCATGCTTGTGCATGGCGTCGGCGAGATTCTGGAAGTGCGGGATGATCCGGTCGGTGGACAGGTTCACCGAGCTCCACCATTGCTGCGGGCTGTCGATGGCGACCACGGACGAACCGCCACAGATCGCCAGGCCGATGCCGCCCTTGGCTTTCTCTTCGTAATATTTGACGTAGCGCTCGGTGGTCATGCCGCCGTCGGTCGCATAGACCTCGGCGTGCGCGGTGCTGAGCACGCGGTTGCGGATGGTCAGTTTGCCAATTTGAATCGGCTGAAACATTGCTTCGAAAGCCATGGCGGGTTCCTCGACTTACAACGGCTTGACGGTGAACAGGCCGTCGTCGTGGCCTTCTTCGGAGCCACCGTAGACTTGCTCGGCCACGGTGCGGATCTGGCTGCCGCGTGCGGCGAGGATCTGATCCATGGCTCCGGCAAACCAGCCGGTGAACATGTAGTCGACCTTGCGCCCGACCTTGCCGTAGACGTAGACGAACGCCGAGTGTTCGAGCTTGACGCTGGCGGTACCTTTGTCGAGGTCAATGTCCTGGATCTTGAACAGACCCCAGCCGCGCTGCGACAGACGCTTCATGTAGTGCTCGAACACTGCGACGCCGTCCAGGCCGTGGCATTCGGCTTCTTTTTCACACCAGTGCCACGCGGATTTGTAGCCGGCCTTGTAGAGAATTTCGGCATAGGCGTCGGCGCCCAGCACTTCCTCGATGCCCATGTGGTTGTTGACGAAGAAATGACGCGGCACGTACAGCATCGGCAGGGCGTCGGAGGTCCAGACACCGGTTTCGCTGTCGACTTCGATTGGCAATTGCGGGGCGATCTTGGCCATGGAAACTTAACTCCAGAAAATTTGGTTTGTGCCCCCGGCGCGGACGGCCGAGGGAAAGGATTCAGAAGTGCGGTGGCTTATTCGCCCCAGACATCCTTGAGGACGTTCACCCAGTTCTCGCCCATGATCTTGCGCACTACACGCTCGGGGTGGCCGCGCTTGAGCAGGGTTTCGGTGAGGTTCGGGAACTCGCCGACGGTGCGGATGCCCAGCGGGTTGATGATCTTGCCGAAGCTGGTCAGGCGGCGGGCGTAGCCCTTGTCGTGGGTCAGGTATTCGAAGAAGTCCTGGCCATGGCCTTGGGTAAAGTCGGTGCCGATACCGATGGCGTCTTCGCCGACGATGTTCATCACGTATTCGATGGCTTCGGCGTAGTCGTCGATGGTCGAATCGATGCCCTTGGCGAGGAACGGCGCGAACATGGTCACGCCGACGAAACCGCCGTGGTCAGCAATAAACTTAAGCTCTTCATCGGATTTGTTGCGCGGGTGCTCTTTGAGACCCGACGGCAGGCAGTGGGAGTAGCAGACCGGTTTTTTCGATTCGAGGATGACTTCCTCGGAAGTCTTGGAGCCGACGTGGGACAGGTCGCACATGACGCCGACGCGGTTCATTTCGGCGACGATTTCGCGACCGAAGCCCGACAGCCCGCCATCACGCTCGTAGCAACCGGTGCCGACCAGATTCTGAGTGTTGTAGCACATCTGCACGATGCCGACGCCGAGCTGCTTGAACACCTCGACATAGCCGATCTGGTCTTCAAAAGCGTGGGCGTTCTGGAAGCCGAAAAGGATGCCGGTTTTGCCTTGTTCCTTGGCCTTGCGAATGTCGGCGGTGGTGCGCACAGGCATCACCAGGTCGCTGTTTTCGCGAATCAGCTTCTGGCTCGCGGCAATATTGTTCACGGTCGCCTGAAAGCCTTCCCATACCGACACGGTGCAGTTGGCCGCCGTCAGACCGCCCTTGCGCATGTCTTCGAACAGCTCGCGGTTCCATTTGGCAATGATCAGACCGTCGATAACGATGCTGTCGGCGTGTAATTCGGCTGGGCTCATCAGGCGTCCCCTTATTGGCGATTCATGCGCCGAATCGTCTGCCGGCGCTTTGGGGCCAGCATATGCCTCGGTGCCGGGGCGACCGGGTGCAAAAACGACAGGGGAATTGCCGAAAGCGTCAATCCGCGACAAAGGGTCGCCAGACGTCCCGATCAGCTACCTGTTCAAGCCCGCGTGCTTGAGCCAGAATCTTGCGCATCTTGGAAACACCACTGGATTAGAGCGTCGACAACAATGAAATCGATCTTCCTGGCTTTGGCACTGCTTGCGACCGGCGTACACGCCGCCGAAGAGTCCGACAACAACCCGTGCGACGCAGTCGAAAACGACGTCCAGACCCTGGAATGCTCGACCTACAGCCGCACCACCGCCGAAGACCTGCTAAAGGACAACTACGCCAGCCTGAACGAGCGCATGCAGACCGCGTACGGCAAGAACCCGACGCAATTGGCGGATATCACTGCCAAGTTGAAGACGGCACAGCAGCAGTGGCTGAAGACCCGCGATGCCGACTGCGCGGTGGAAGCGTTCCCGGCCACAGATGGCAGCAAGGCGTTCAAGATTGCGCAGAATGATTGCATTGCGCGGATGAGTGATGAACGGTCGGAGTTTTTGGAGTCGATTGGGCAGGAGTGAAATCCGATCCTGTACTCACTGGGACAGGATCGGCGCTTTTGTTTAACGCGCCTCAAATGGCGACTTGGGTGGGCGGGGCTTCAGTTCCCGAGCCTGATCGTACTGGTAACCGAGCTCTTTAATGTCCATCATTTCTTCGACAGTCACATTAAAAGGTTTAAGACGGTCGTAGTAGTTATGGCCACGGGGACCACACTCCATAGGCGCGTAATGGGGCACCCATCGAGGATCGTCCAGTTGCTTTTGCGCCTGCCAGTCCGCCCAGACCTTGTCGATGAAGCAATGGTGCAAGAAGAACACCGGATCACTCGGCGACACCATCCAGTACATGTGCCCGCCAATCCATAAATGGACGCGGTTGTGCAGTTGAGAACCATCAGTGGTCACTGCAGGATCGGCCTTATTCGTGCGCCAGCCTTCGACAACGTTACGAAAGCCCCGAACTGTCGGATCAGCGTTGTAGGGGGGCAGGTCGTAGAATGACTCGTTCATCGCCCTACTGAGGTCTTCCGGCGTCGGCAAGGACGTCACATGCCTCTGAAATGATCTCCGCAGACCCGGGACGTCAAAACCGTACTCGGGAAAAGCCTCCACGTGCCATTTGCCGCTGGCCTGGGCGAACGGGCCGTCTTTGACCAGGTCATGATCTTTGGGGTCGCCATTTCCGCCCATCCATTTAGGCCCCCAGATCGGTGACCTTAGCGGATCCAGCGCATCACGGGTCCAATCCCAGTACGGCAAAATAATAGATGGATTGATCTTCCGTAAGTCAGCTTCGAATCTCAGCAGAAAAGCCCGGTGCCAAGGGAGAAATGCCGGGCCTTGATGCGCACCATTACGATATTCGGGATGCCGTGGCTCCCCACACAGAACAGTGGGGATCATGATGTGGTGATGCGCGTGGACGTACTCGTCATAAATGCCAAGACGTTTGAGTTCAAGAACGCCTTCGATAAAGGCGTCCCTTTCCCCGTCACTCATCGCGTGTATTTCTTTTCTCACGATCAGCCTGCGAGGGCGTTTCTTCGAGGCCTTTGAAGGTTTGGTTTTTCTGAGACTCATTGCGGTACTCCCTGTAAACCACGATTGATTAGTCGGCGCCCAATGGTGGGATCCGGATTAAATCTAGGGAGCCTGTCAACCAAGTGTCTACTGTCAGAAATAACAGGGTAGCTGTGGTTTCCGATGGATGGTCGTTTCTGATAACACTGGCTTGCAACACTCATCCTGCCTTGCATCATCGGCTTATCTGCTTTGACCCTGAGCGCCGGGTGCGCGACCATCGCCTTCGATCCACACTCACTCAAGGCGCAACCATGAACATCTGCGGCATCGAAATCAAAGGCAGCGAAGCGATCATCGCCTTGGCTGCCCTCGACGGAACTAACCTGAGCCACGTTGCGCTCAACACAAAGAAAATCGCCCTCGACGATGACGATGAAGCGGCCAACGTCAAACGCTTCGCGGCGCAGGTGGCGTCGTTTGTGCGCGAGCATTCGATTGACCGGATTGCGATCAAGAAGCGCAGCAAGAAGGGTGAGTTTGCCGGTGGGCCGACCACGTTCAAGATCGAGGGCGTGTTTCAGTTGCTGGACGGTTGCGAGGTAACGCTGCTGTCGCCGCAGACGATCAATGCCCAGGCCAAGAAGCACAATTTCGAGCTGCCGGGGACGCTGAACAAGTATCAGCATGAGGCCTACAAAGCGGCCTGCTCGGCGTTGATGAAGAAGTAACTTTTTCTTCAAACAATGAAGATCAAAAATGTGGGAGCGGGCTTGCTCGCGAAAGCGGTGTGTCAGTCAATACATGAGCTGACTGATCTACCGCTTTCGCGAGCAAGCCCGCTCCCACACTTGGTTTTGTGTAAATCCGGTCAGGCGTTGGCGGTACGTCGATCTTCACGGGGGCAGCGGGCAAACTTCGCCCGGTAGCTACGAGTGAAATAGGACGGTGATTCGAAACCGCAGGCGAGGCTGACTTCGAGCACGCTCATGTCAGTCTGGCGCAGTAGCTGCCGGGCCTTTTCCAGTCGTAGACGCAGGTAGAAATTGCTCGGCGTATCGTTGAGATGCAGCCGAAACAAGCGTTCCAGTTGCCGTCGCGTCACTTTGATCGATTCCGCCAGTTCCAGCGTGGTCAGCGGCGGTTCGCTGTGCTGCTCCATCTCGCCGATCACCTGCACCAGTTTCTTGTTGTTTATGCCGTAACGCGTGGCGACTTCCATGCGTTGGTGATCTTTGCGCGGGCGGATACGCCCGAGGACGAATTGCTCGCTGACCTGGATCGCCAGTTGCGGGCCGTGAGCCTGGGCGATCAGGTCGAGCATCAGATCGATGGAAGCGGTGCCACCCGCCGAGGTGATGCGCCGGCGGTCGATCTCGAACAGCTCCTGCGTCACGCTGAGCTGTGGATAAGACTCCTTGAAAGCGTCGATGGCCTCCCAGTGCAGGGTCAGGCGATGACCGTCGAGCAGGCCGGCTTCGGCGAGGACGAAGCTGCCGGTGTCGATGGCGCCGAGGGTGACGCCGTCGTTGTCCAGTCGCCGCAACCAGTGTTCCAGTGTTGGCGTGGCGAATTTCAGCGGTTCAAATCCGGCCACCACCAGCAACGTCGCACCTTTCTTCAACGGCTCCAGCGCCGCATCCGCGTTGACCGACATGCCGTTGCTCGCCAGCACCGCGCCGCCATCAGCACTGAGCACATGCCAGCGATACAACTCGCCGCGAAAGCGGTTGGCCACGCGCAGCGGTTCGATCGCGGAGATGAAGCCGATGGCGGAGAACCCCGGCATCAGCAAGAAGTAGAAATCCTGGGACATGGGCGCACTCGGTTGGCGGGTAGCGTGGAATGTTGATACGCCAGTTGTCTGCGGCATTCAAGAGCACAGGTCGCTACAGTGCAAGTGCCGGTCGCCGTAGTGCGTTTTGGCCGGCCTGAAGCTGCGTAACTTTGCATCACCGGCGCATCAGACGCCGGGAACCACAATAAACGACCTGCCGAGGAACCCGACATGAAACGACTGATCAGCAGCTGTGTTCTTGCACTCAGCGGTACTGCTTTCTTGAGCGCCAGCGTCATGGCGGCCGAACCCGCGTCTTGCCAGAACGTACGCATGGGCGTGGTCAACTGGACCGACGTGATCGCCACCAGTGCCATGACCCAGGTCCTGCTCGACGGCCTCGGCTACAACACCAAACAAACCAGCGCCTCCCAGCAAATCATCTTCGCCGGGATCCGTGACCAGCGGCTGGACTTGTTCCTTGGTTACTGGAACCCGCTGATGACCCAGACGATCACCCCGTTCGTCGACGCCAATCAGGTCAAAGTCCTCGAAGCGCCGAGCCTGAAAGACGCTCGCGCCACCCTCGCCGTGCCGACTTATCTGGCGGACAAGGGTCTGAAAACCTTTGCCGATATTGCCAAGTTTGAAAAAGAGCTGGGCGGCAAAATCTACGGGATCGAGCCGGGTTCGGGCGCCAACACGCAGATCAAGGCGATGATCGCCAAGAACCAGTTCGGCCTCGGCAAGTTCCAGCTGGTCGAGTCCAGCGAGGCCGGCATGCTCGCTGCCGTCGACCGCGCCGTGCGCCGCAAAGAGGCGGTGGTGTTCTTCGGCTGGGCGCCGCACCCGATGAACGTCAACGTCAAGATGACTTATCTGACCGGCAGCGACGACGCCCTCGGCCCGAACGAAGGCATGGCCACCGTGTGGACCGTAACCGCGCCGAAATACGCCGAGCAATGCCCGAACATCGGTCGCCTCCTGAGCAACCTGACGTTCACCGCCGAAGACGAGAGCCGGATGATGCAGCCGCTGCTCGACCACAAGGACGCCTTCGAATCCGCCAAGCAGTGGCTCAAGGATCACCCTGAAGACAAGCAACGCTGGCTTGAAGGCGTGACCACGTTCGACGGCAAACCGGCCGCAGAAAACCTCCAGCTGACCAGTAAATAACTCACCACGAATAAAGCTTCGCAGCCCCGAAAAGGGCTGCGGACAGACCCATCACGCCTGAAGGAAACCGCACCATGAACCACGACGTCATCATCACCTGCGCACTCACCGGTGCTGGCGACACGACCGCCAAGAGCCCCCACGTACCGGTCACCCCGAAACAGATTGCCGCCGCTGCCGTTGAGGCGGCCAAGGCTGGCGCCACGGTTGTGCACTGCCACGTCCGTGATCCGCAGACCGGCAAGTTCAGCCGTGACGTCGCGCTGTACCGCGAGGTGATGGAGCGCATCCGCGAGGCGGACGTCGACATCATCGTCAACCTCACCGCCGGCATGGGCGGCGATCTGGAAATCGGTACCGGCGAGAACCCGATGGAGTTCGGCCCGAATACCGATCTGGTTGGCCCGCTGACCCGCCTGGCCCACGTTGAAGAACTGCTGCCGGAAATCTGCACCCTCGACTGCGGCACCCTGAACTTCGGCGACGGCGACACCATTTATGTCTCTACTCCGGCGCAACTGCGTGCCGGTGCCAAGCGCATCACCGAGTTGGGCGTGAAGGCCGAGCTGGAAATTTTCGACACCGGTCACCTGTGGTTCGCCAAGCAGATGATCAAGGAAGGTTTGCTCGATAACCCGTTGTTCCAACTGTGCCTGGGCATCCCGTGGGGCGCACCAGCCGACACCACCACGATGAAAGCCATGGTCGACAACTTGCCGGCGGATGCGGTGTGGGCCGGGTTTGGCATTGGCCGGATGCAAATGCCGATGGCCGCGCAAGCGGTGCTGCTGGGCGGCAACGTGCGGGTCGGTCTGGAAGACAATCTGTGGCTGGACAAGGGTGTACTGGCGACCAACGGCCAACTGGTTGAGCGCGCCACCGAGATCCTCAGCCGCTTGGGCGCCCGTGTCCTTACGCCGGCGGAAGGTCGCAAAAAAATGGGCCTGACCCAGCGCGGTTAACCCTACATCTGTTCCCTTTGGGAACCGGAATTGTGGCGAGGGGATTTATCCCCGTTTGGCTGCGCAGCAGTCGCAAAACTCTTGGGGCCGCTGCGCGACCCAACGGGGATAAAACCCCTCGCCACAAGAACCGGTTTCACACGGGATCACCGAATATTTTCAGGAATTCACCATGAGCTTTATCACCGAAATCAAAACCTTCGCCGCACTGGGCAGCGGTGTCATCGGCAGCGGCTGGGTCGCCCGCGCCCTCGCCCATGGCCTCGACGTGGTGGCCTGGGACCCGGCGCCGGGTGCCGAAGCGGCGCTGCGTAAACGCGTGGCCAATGCCTGGGGCGCACTGGAGAAAAACGGTCTGGCGCCCGGTGCCTCGCAGGATCGTCTGCGCTTTGTCGCGACCATCGAAGAGTGCGTGCGCGATGCCGATTTCATTCAGGAAAGCGCCCCGGAACGCCTTGAGCTGAAACTGGAGCTGCACAGTAAAATCAGCGCAGCAGCCAAGCCCAATGCCCTGATCGGCTCCAGCACATCGGGCCTGCTGCCGAGCGAGTTCTACGAGAGTTCGACGCACCCGGAACGTTGCGTGGTCGGTCACCCGTTCAACCCGGTTTATCTGCTGCCGCTGGTGGAAGTGGTGGGTGGCAAGAACACTGCGCCGGAAGCGGTTCAGGCAGCGATGAAAGTCTACGAATCCCTCGGCATGCGCCCGTTGCACGTGCGCAAGGAAGTGCCGGGCTTCATCGCTGACCGTCTGCTTGAAGCGCTGTGGCGTGAGGCGCTGCACCTGGTCAACGACGGGGTGGCGACCACCGGTGAAATCGACGATGCGATCCGCTTTGGCGCCGGTCTGCGCTGGTCGTTCATGGGCACGTTCCTGACTTACACCCTGGCCGGTGGTGATGCCGGGATGCGCCACTTCATGTCGCAATTCGGCCCGGCATTGCAATTGCCTTGGACGTATCTGCCGGCGCCGGAGCTGACCGACAAGCTGATTGATGACGTGGTCGATGGCACCAGTGATCAGCTCGGCCGGCACAGCATTTCGGCGCTGGAGCGCTATCGTGATGATTGTTTGCTGGCGGTGCTTGAGGCGGTGAAGACCACCAAGGAAAAGCATGGGATGAGTTTCAGCGAGTAGGCCGTTTGTTGATCGTTCCCACGCTCTGCGTGGGAATGCAGCCCGGGACGCTCTGCGTCCCAGAAACGTGACGCAGAGCGTCACAGGAGGCGTTCCCACGCAGAGCGTGGGAACGATCGCATCAGGAGAAAATATGCCCACCCTCACCACCTACCAAACTCGCATCATCCCCGACTGGGTCGACTACAACGGCCACCTGCGCGATGCCTTCTACCTGCTGATCTTCAGCTACGCCACCGACGCCCTGATGGATCGCCTCGGCATGGACAGCAACAACCGTGAAGCCAGCGGCAACTCGTTGTTCACCCTTGAGCTGCACCTCAACTA
The DNA here is from genome assembly GCF_011369485.1 of Pseudomonas atagonensis. Lineage (GTDB taxonomy): Bacteria > Pseudomonadota > Gammaproteobacteria > Pseudomonadales > Pseudomonadaceae > Aquipseudomonas > Aquipseudomonas atagonensis. The sequence continues at coordinate 153,922 of NZ_VXCA01000030.1, forward strand.
TCTGCACGAAGTGAAGCTCGACGCCGACGTCGAAGTGCGCACGCAAATCATCGCTCACGACAGCAAACGCCTGCACCTCTATCACAGCCTGTACAAAGTCGGTGATGAACAGGAACTGGCCGGCAACGAGCAGATGTTGCTGCACGTCGACCTCGCCGGGCCGCGCTCGGCGCCGTTCAGTCCGGACACCTTGAGCCGTCTGCAAACCATCGTCGCCGAGCAGAAAGACTTGCCAGCTCCCGCTTACATCGGCCGCGTGATAGCGCTGCCCCCCGCTCGGTAATTCCATCACTCGCAAGGAGCCGCCATGAACACCGCTGCCGCTGTTGCCGATTTCCGTACTTATCCGTTGATCAGCGCGCTCGGTGGCGTGCAGACCTTGGCGGATCGCGTTTCGATTGCATGGGCCGATGGTCGCATCAGCCCGTTTCACCATGTCTGGCTACGGGACAACTGCCCGTGTCAGCAGTGCGTCTACAGCGTCACCCGCGAGCAGGTTTTCGAGATCGTCGATGCCGCTGATGACCTCAAGCCTGCTGCCGCGCATATCGATAGCGACGGCAGCCTGCACATCGACTGGCAGGACGGCCATTCGAGCCGATTCGATCCGGGCTGGCTGCGTGCACATGCCTACGACGACGAATCCCGCGCCGAGCGCCTGGCCGCCAAACCCAAGGCATATCTGTGGCGTAGCGACATGCAGTTGCCTGTGTTCGACTACTCGGCGCTGATGAACGACAACGCCGCGCTGCTGCAATGGCTGATCGCGGTGCGCGACATCGGCCTGACCCAGGTGCGTGGCGTACCGACCGAGCCCGGTACGTTGAAGCTGATTGCGCAACGCATTTCCTTCATCCGCGAAAGCAACTTTGGCGTGCTGTTCAACGTGCAATCGAAGGCCGACGCCGACAGCAATGCCTACACCGCTTTCAATTTACCGCTGCACACCGACTTGCCGACCCGCGAGCTGCAACCGGGCCTGCAGTTTTTGCATTGTCTGGTGAATGACGCCGAGGGTGGTGAGAGCATTTTCGTCGACGGTTTTGCGATTGCCGACGCCTTGCGCGAGGAAAACCATGAGTCGTTCAAGGCCCTTTGCGAAATCCCGGTGGAGTTTCGCAACAAGGATCGGCACAGCGACTATCGCTGCCTGGCGCCGATCATCGCTTTGGATGCCTTGGGACGGGTCGCGGAGATTCGCATGGCGAACTTTCTGCGAGGGGCGTTCGATACCTCGGCGGAGCAAATGCCACGGCTGTATCGGGCTTATCGGCGCTTCATAGCCATGACCCGCGAGCCACGCTTCCGCGTAATGCAACGGCTCAATCCGGGCGAGCTGTGGTGCTTTGATAATCGCCGCACGTTGCATGCGCGCAATGCCTTCGACCCGGCCACCGGCGCGCGGCATTTCCAGGGCTGCTACATCGACCGGGATGAATTGTTATCGCGAATTCTGGTGCTGCAGCGATAGACCGCGTCATCGTTCTTCGCGAGCAAGCCCGTTCCCACATTTAACCGCGTTCCCATGAATGAACACGGTCAACTGTGGGAGCGAGCTTGCTCGCGAAAGCGTCAGATCCAGCAACACACCTCTCCCGGATTCACAGGCAAAAAAAGCCCCGATACAAGCCGTGACAGGATCGGGGCTGAGGGTACTGTTGAGGAGCTGCCGTGCGAGGGTGACCAAACCTTCGTGTAGCAAGCTGAAGTTCAGTGTGCCTACTCCCCTCAGCGGCGAGTTAGCCGAAAACGACCTGTTCATAGTCGTCGCGGCCACTGCGACAAATCGCCCTTGCCGTGCCTGTGCGGGCCTACCAGAATCGAGCCACGACCTCCGTTGCCAAAGAAGGATTCGCGTCATGATGTATGCCGATTTGATCGATCAGGAAGATTTGTTGGGCCAGCTCAAGGCGTTGGGATTCCAGGTGCCGAGCGGTTCCACGGCCGAGCAGGCCTGCGAGTGTGCGGTGCGCGGTCTGGATAATGTTCGCGCGTTCGAACTGCGCAAAATGGTCAAAGACATGTACACCAGCGGCGCCAGCATCCAGCCTGCGGTGCGTCAGGCCATCGACAAACAATTGTTGCCGGCATTGGCGGATTACCAGCAAAGCCATAGCGCCTGAAAAGCCGCCTTCGCGAGCAAGCCCGCTCCCACAGTTGGAATGCATTCCAGGGTGGGAGCGAGCCTGCTCGCGAAGAACGATGACGCGGTCTACAGCCTTACGCTGGCAAACGTCGACTCATTGCGCGCCTGGCTCAATGCCGACATCGGCCCCGACAGCGGCGACATCACGATGGCTTGCGGCAGCGGCATCATCGCCACTTGCTGGGTGGTATTGGAGCCTACGCGCTCGTCACGCGGCGGAATGCCGAAGTACTCGCGGTAGCACTTGGAGAAGTGCGGCGTCGAGACGAAACCACACACCGACGCCACTTCGATGATCGACATCGGCGTCTGCTTAAGCAGTTGCCGGGCGCGGATCAAACGCAGTTTCAAGTAGTAGCGCGATGGCGAGCAGTGCAGGTATTTCTGGAACAGGCGCTCGAGCTGGCGACGCGACACGGCGACATAGACCGCCAGTTCATCCAGGTCGATTGGCTCTTCGAGATTGGCTTCCATCAGCGCAACGATTTCCTGCAACTTCGGCTGATTGGTGCCGAGCATGTGCTTGAGCGGCACGCGCTGGTGATCCTGTTCGTTACGGATACGCTCGTAGACGAACATCTCGGAGATCGCGGCGGAGAGTTCACGGCCGTGATCGCGGCTGATCAGGTGCAGCATCATGTCCAGCGGCGCGGTGCCACCGGAGCTGGTGAAACGGTTGCGGTCAAGGGTGAACAGGCGCGTGCTCATCGCCACACGCGGGAAAGCTTCCTGCATCGCCGCCAGACATTCCCAGTGCACGCTGCAATCGAAACCGTCGAGCAGGCCAGCGCAGGCCAATGCCCAACTACCGGTGCACACGGCGCCGAGGCGTTTGGACTGGCGCGCCTGGCTTTGCAGCCACGAAACGTGTTCGCGGGTCACGGTGCGTTGAATGCCGATGCCACCGCAGACAATCACAGTGTCGAGTGGCGGGGCTTTGTGCATGGAGGCGTCGGGGGTGATTTGCAGACCGTCACTGGCCCACACCTGGCCGCCATCGACGGTGAGGGTGCTCCAGCGATACAGCTCGCGACCGGACAATTGGTTGGCCATGCGCAGCGGTTCAACCGCAGAGGCCAGAGAAATCAGCGTGAAATTGTCCAGCAGCAGAAAGCCGATGGATTGAGGCGCACGGTTCTGGGGTTGAGCCCCGGAGTTGAACGACGTCATCGCGGTATCTCCTCACACAAAGCGGGTGATGGCCTCAGGCGGAGGCTCTTGTTATTGCCATCGTTCTCTTGCGTGAGACGGGGCTTTGTTATGACAGAGCAATTGCCATGCCTAAAATTGAATGGCTGTTCAATAACTCCTGAAAACGACGTCGCGACACGTCTATACGAGCCGTCCGACGAAAGGTATTTCGATGTGCCATCAGCGCCGGTGAAAGCCCTGTCCCGTGACGTGTGAGCAGATCGGTAGCACTTGTGGGAACAGGCCTGCGCGCAGTTGTTGCAGAGTGTCACCGCAGGCACGGGTGACGGGCGGTAGGGGGCTTCGCACGCGCGTAACAGGTGGGAAAGACTCTTATCTGATTGCGACGCGCTAAAAGGTGGCGCGTTTGAGTTCGGGTGTTCAGTTAGCGAGCAGTTTTGACTGGTATCTGTGGCGAGGGGATTTATCCCCGATCGGCTGCGCAGCAGTCGTAAACCCATTCACCGCAGTGTGTCAGGTAAAACACGATTGCAAGATTTGGGGCCGCTTCGCAGCCCAACGGGGCGGTGCGACGTTTCGCTAAATCCCCTCACCACAGGGGGACTCGGTCAGCACTCGACGGCGCTGACCGCCAACCCACCGCGCGAGGTCTCTTTATATTTGTCATGCATGTCGGCACCGGTATCGCGCATGGTGCGGATCACCCGGTCCAGTGAGATGAAGTGCTGACCGTCGCCACGCAAAGCCATTTGCGCCGCATTGATTGCCTTCACCGCCGCAATCGCATTGCGCTCGATGCACGGCACTTGCACCAGACCGCCCACCGGGTCGCAGGTCAGGCCGAGGTTGTGCTCCAGGCCGATTTCCGCCGCGTTGCACAACTGCTCCGGGCTTGCGCCGAGGATTTCAGCCAGCCCTGCCGCCGCCATCGCGCAGGCAGAACCGACTTCACCCTGACAACCGACTTCGGCACCGGAGATCGACGCATTCTTCTTGCACAGAATCCCCACCGCCGCTGCTCCGAGGAAGTAATCGACCACGTTGGCGTCGGTGACTGCTTCGCTGAACTTCATAAAGTAGTGCAACACCGCCGGGATGATCCCCGCCGCACCATTGGTCGGCGCCGTGACCATGCGCCCGCCCGCCGCGTTTTCTTCATTCACGGCGAGGGCGAACAGGTTGACCCACTCCATCGCACTCAGCGTCGAGCCGATCACATTGGGCTTGTTCAACTCCTGCAGGCTGCGATGCAGCTTGGCCGCACGTCGACGCACATTCAAACCGCCCGGCAGAATGCCTTCGTGTTTGAGGCCTTGCTCGACGCAGTCCTGCATCGCCCGCCACAGCTTCATCAACCCGACGCGGATTTCCTCTTCACTGCGCCAGACCTTTTCGTTGGCCATCATCAGTTCGGCCACGCGCAGGTTGTTGTTCTTGCACAGCTCCAGCAGCTCGACGGCACTGGAAAAGTCATAAGGCAATTCGGTGCGATCCAGATCGACCACGCCGCTGGAAGCCTGCGCCTGATCCACGACAAAACCGCCACCGACCGAATAGTAGGTGTCGCGGTGCAACTCACCGTGATCGCCCTCGGCAACCAGTGTCATGGCGTTGGGGTGGAACGGCAGGTTTTCGTCGATCAGGCGCATGTCGCGCGCCCAGACAAACGGCACCGACAGGCGACCATCCAGAAGCAGGGTGTGGGTTTCACGCAGCGCCTGAATACGCGGGCCGATCTGCGACGGGTCGATTGCGTCCGGCCACTCGCCCATCAGGCCCATGATCACCGCGTTGTCGCTGCCGTGACCGATACCGGTGGCCGACAGCGATCCGAACAATTGCACTTCGATCCGCCGCACCTGTTCCAGCAGGTGTTTGCCCCTGAGCGACTCGACAAACAATGCCGCGGCGCGCATCGGCCCGACGGTGTGGGAACTGGAAGGGCCGATGCCGATTTTGAACAGGTCGAAAACGCTGATAGCCATTGCTGCAGAGCTCCTGAGGATGCCGATCCGGGGCGATAAGCGCCCGCTGGCGGAGCTGCTACGCTCAAGCTGCGATCCGCCGGAATGCCCGCATCATCAGGCTTTTGTCAGGTCGCACGGCGTCTGACACCGACGCACTCATGCCCACTAACGCCGTGCCGCTTTCGTCCCCGGTTTTCGCCGTTTTTATGCGGTTCAGATGGCCAGACGGGGCCAAAAAAAGCTGTAAACGACGTCACTGACACTGGATGCGACCATCCCTGTACTGGATACGACGCCCCCTGTAGGCGTCAGATTTTCACTGGTACATGATCGTTATGACTCGATTGCAAGGCGCCGTGGTAGAGCTGTCTCCAGAACGCCATCCAACCGCAACCTATAAGTGCGGTGGTCCACAGTCGGAACACTGCCAAAAAAAACACCAAGGAGTCCATCCATGAAAGGTTCCCCGTCGTTGTTGTTGGCCGCCATGCTGAGTCTGCCGTTACTGGCTCAAGCCGCAGAACCGGCGCAGTGCAGTACCGTTAACTTCTCCGATGTCGGCTGGACCGACATCACCGCAACTACCGCAACCACCTCCGTCGTTCTCAACGCCCTCGGCTACAAGACCAAGACCACCATGATCTCCGTGCCGGTGACCTACAAGTCGCTGGCCGACGGCAAGAACATGGACGTGTTCCTCGGTAACTGGATGCCGACCATGGAGAACGACATCAAGGCCTACCGCGACGCCGGCACCGTGGAAACCGTGCGCACCAACCTCAAGGGCGCCAAGTACACCCTCGCCGTGCCGCAAGCCCTGTATGACAAAGGTCTGCACGACTTCGCCGACATCGCCAAATTCAAGAAAGAACTCGACGGCAAAATCTACGGCATCGAGCCTGGCAACGACGGCAACCGTCTGATCCAGAGCATGATCGACAAGGACGCCTTCGGCCTGAAAACCGCCGGTTTCAAAGTCGTCGAATCCTCCGAAGCGGGCATGCTCTCGCAGGTTGACCGCGCACAGAAACGCGACACCGCCGTGGTCTTCCTCGGCTGGGCGCCGCACCCGATGAACAAGCGCTTCAAGATTCAATACCTGACCGGTGGCGATGATTTCTTCGGCCCCGACTTCGGTGCTGCGACCGTGGCGACCAACACCCGCAAGGGTTACGCCGAGGAATGCAGCAACGTCGGTCAGTTGCTGAAGAACCTGGAGTTCAACGTCGACATGGAAAGTGAACTGATGGGCAACATCCTCGACGACAAGATGAAGCCTGACGCGGCCGCCAAGGCCTGGCTGAAAAAGAATCCACAGGTGCTCGATACCTGGCTCGCTGGCGTGACCACCATTGACGGTAAACCTGGCCTGGAGGCCGTGAAAGCCAAGCTTGCACAGCCTTGAATTAAAGGGGCATCGCTTATGCCGGGCGGGCTAACCGCCCGGGCTGTTATTTCCTTGCATGCGGACGTTCACTACCATGCTGATTGATCAGAAAATCCCTTTAGGCCAGTACATCGCGGGCTTCGTTGAATGGTTGACGCAACACGGCGCCAACACCTTCGACGCAATCGCCGTGACCCTGGAAACGATGATCCACGGCGTGACGTTTGCGCTCACCTGGTTCAACCCTTTTGTCTTGATCGGCCTGATTGCCCTGCTCGCCCATTTCATCCAGCGCAAATGGGGGCTGACTGTTTTTGTGATTGCCTCCTTCCTGCTGATCCTCAATCTGGGGTACTGGCAGGAAACCATGGAAACCCTCGCCCAGGTCATGTTCGCGACCCTGGTCTGCGTGGTCATCGGCGTGCCGCTGGGCATCGTCGCCGCGCACAAACCGATGTTCTACACTTTAATGCGTCCGGTACTCGATCTGATGCAGACCGTACCGACCTTCGTTTACCTCATTCCTACCCTGACCCTCTTCGGGCTGGGTGTGGTGCCGGGCCTGATCTCCACGGTGGTGTTCGCCATCGCAGCGCCGATCCGCCTGACCTACCTGGGCATCCGCGATGTCCCGCAAGAACTGATGGACGCCGGCAAAGCCTTTGGCTGCTCGCGTCGCCAATTGCTCTCACGGATCGAACTGCCTCACGCCATGCCGAGCATCGCGGCCGGCATCACCCAGTGCATCATGCTGTCGCTGTCGATGGTGGTGATCGCGGCACTGGTGGGCGCCGACGGACTCGGCAAACCGGTGGTCAACGCACTGAACACTGCTGATATCGCCCTGGGCTTCGAAGCGGGCCTGGCGATCGTACTGCTGGCGATCATGCTCGACCGTATCTGCAAACAACCCGACGCCAAAGTAGGGGGTGACGCATGAGCATAATTCGCTTCGAAGACGTCGACGTAATCTTCTCCAAAGATCCGCGCGAGGCGCTCAAGCTGCTGGATCAGGGCATGACGCGCAACGAGATCCTGAAGAAAACCGGGCAGATCGTCGGCGTGGAAAAAGCCACGCTGGACATCAACAAAGGCGAGATCTGCGTGCTGATGGGTCTGTCCGGTTCCGGCAAATCGAGCCTGCTGCGCTGCATCAACGGCCTCAACACCGTGAGCCGTGGCAAGCTGTTCGTCGAGCATGAAAACCGCCAGATCGACATCGCTTCGTGCACTCCGGCCGAGCTGAAAATGATGCGCACCAAGCGCATCGCCATGGTGTTCCAGAAGTTCGCCCTGATGCCGTGGCTGACGGTGCGCGAGAACATCAGTTTCGGTCTGGAAATGCAGGGTCGTCCGGAGAAGGAACGCAAGAAACTGGTCGACGAAAAACTCGAACTGGTCGGCCTGACGCAATGGCGCAACAAGAAACCCGACGAACTCTCCGGCGGCATGCAGCAGCGTGTCGGTCTGGCGCGTGCACTGGCGATGGACGCCGACATTTTGTTGATGGATGAACCGTTCTCGGCGCTCGACCCGCTGATCCGTCAGGGTTTGCAGGATGAACTGCTGGAGCTGCAACGCAAGCTGAGCAAGACCATCGTTTTCGTGAGCCACGACCTTGATGAAGCTCTGAAATTGGGTAGCCGCATCGCGATCATGAAGGACGGCCGGATCATTCAGTACAGCGTGCCGGAAGAGATCGTGCTGAACCCGGCAGACGATTACGTGCGTACGTTCGTGGCGCACACCAATCCGCTCAACGTACTGTGCGGTCGTAGCCTGATGCGCACGCTGGACAAGTGCAAACGCATCAACGGTTCAGTATGTCTGGATCCGGGCGGCGATTCGTGGCTGGATCTGGCTGAAGGCAACACCATCAAGGGTGCGCGGCAGAACGGTTCGGTGCTGAACCTGCAGAACTGGGCACCGGGGCAAGCGGTGGAAGGCCTGGAACGCAAACCGACGCTGGTGGACTCGAATATCGGCATGCGTGATGCGTTACAAATTCGTTATCAGACCGGCAACAAACTGGTGCTGCACGATAACAATCATGTGGTGGGGATTTTGGGCGACAGTGAGTTGTATCACGCGTTGCTGGGCAAGAACCTCGGTTAAGGCGGGATAAAAAAAGGGATCGCAGTGAGCGATCCCTTTTTTATTGGGTCAGGGAAAAGAGCCCCTCACCCTAGCCCTCTCCCGGAGGGAGAGGGAACCTACCGAGTTGTCTTTCGCTATACATCGACCTGAAAGATCAGAGTCGATTATGGATTCAGTGAAACTCGTTCAGGTCGACGTAGTTCTCAAGCATCCCGCAATCAGTCCCCTCTCCCCCCGGGAGAGGGTTAGGGTGAGGGGCTTTTGATCTTAGCTGTACACCCGGCCAAGGAGCTGCCGATGGCTTTCAAACTGATCGAGCACATCCCGCGTGATCTGATCCTGCGTGAAGCCCATCAGGTCGTAATCCTGGCTGCCATTGTGCAGGTACACCTCGGCGCGATAGAAACGCTGACGCGCCTCTTCGGATTCAACCGACTCGGTCGGGGTCGCCAGATAGCCGTCCAGGCTGACTTCGTAGACGAAAGGGTTACCCTCTTCCATCTCGATGCGCACGCCCATGCAACGCTTGGACTTGCCCAGCAGCGTCTGCACTTCCAGACCCTGTGCACGCATCTGCGCGGCAGCATCTTCCAGCGCCGGGCTGACCTGCTTGTCCATGAAACGCTGCACCACCGACTGGCTCGGCTGAAGGTCCAACTGAGTCAGACGCTCGCTGAAACCACGACGACCGCGCTCCGCCAGTTGCGCCTGCTCCTGTTCGATCTGCACGTCCTGACGCATCGCCTTGTGCAGGCCAAACATGAAGAACACCAGCACCACCGAGAACGGCAGACCGGCCAGCACCACCATGGTTTGCATGGCTTCGAAGTTACCGGCGAACAAAAGGCCGATGGTCACCAGAGTGATCACCACCGACCAGAAGATTCGCAGCCAGTGCGGCGCATCTTCGTCGACGTTGCCGCCCTTGCAGGACAGATTCGCCATCATGACCGCGCCAGAGTCGGCCGGGGTCAGGAACAGCACGAAGCCAACAAAGATCGACACACCGATGACGACTTTCGACGCCGGGTAGTGTTCAAGCAATTGATAGATCGCCATCGACGGCTGTTCCAGCGCCGTCTTGCCAAGCTCGACAGCCCCCTGGTTCATCACCAGATCCAAAGCCGAGTTGCCGAAGATCGACAGCCACGCCAAGGTAAAGCCCAGCGGAATCAGCAGCACGCCGGCGACCAGTTCACGCACGGTACGACCACGGGAAATACGCGCGATGAACATGCCTACGAATGGTGCCCAGGAAATCCACCACGCCCAGTAGAACAGTGTCCACAGACCCAGCCAGCGGTCGGACTTGGCGCTGTCGCCTTCATAGACGTACAGGTCGAAAGTCTTCAGCACCACGCCATTGAGGTAGTCGCCGATGTTCTGCACGAAGCCGTTAAGCAGGTGCAGGGTCGGGCCGAACAGCAGGACGAAAATCAGCAGACCACTGAACAGCACGATGTTCAGGTTGGACAGACGACGAATGCCGTTTTCCACGCCGGACACGGCAGCGATGGTCGCCACGGTGCTCATCACGATGATCACGATCAGCAGGTTGGTGTTGCTGTGTTCCATGCCGAACAGGTTTTCCAGGCCCGAGGACACTTGCAGCGAACCGATCCCCAGGTTCGTCACCAGCCCCAGCAGGGTCACGAACATGCCGAAGCCGTCCACCGCGTGACCGGCAGCACCCTTGACCCAACGCTCGCCCACCAGCGGATACAGCGCCGAACGCAGGGCCAGCGGCTGGTTATGACGGTAAGCAAAGTAGGCAACGGCCAGACCGACCAGTGCGTAAATCGCCCAGCCGTGCAGGCCCCAGTGCAGGAATGTCAGCTGTACAGCCTGACGCGCGGCCATGTTGGTGGCCGATACGCCTTCCGGCGGATTGAAGTAGTGATCCAGTGGCTCGGACGCGCCGAAGTACAACAGCGAAATACCGATACCCGACGAGAACAGCATCCCCGCCCAGGCGCCGTAACTGAAATCCGGGGTGTCGTCCTTGCTGCCCAGTTTGAGTTTGCCGTACGAGGAAAACGCCAGGCCCACGACAAACACCAGATAGGCAGCGATCACCACCATGTAGTACCAGCCGAAGCTGCGCGACAACCAGGCCTGAGCGATACCCAACAGTCTGCCGGCCTCTTGCGGGGCGATAATCAGAATGGCGGTCAACAACAGAATCAGCGCGGTAGAGGTGTAGAACACCCAACCGTTGACCGTCACCTTCTCGGGCGGGGTCTTTATAAGCGAGGCAGAACTCATGGCACAAATGCTCCAGGCAGTGCGAGAGAAGAACACAAGGCAACACGGATACCCGACCAATCGGTTAGTTGGCAGCCGACCGGCGAGTGATATAAAGACACCCCGAAAAAGCCCGAACCTGCCGAAATGGCGCTGCGAATCGCTTTCGTGGCCGAGGTACGGACGTTCATCCGAAACCTGGCCCTGAGCGTCTTGCCCTTTCAACACGTCCATCGAATCGCGAACCGCGCCATGCCCCACGCAGGTTTCAAGCATTTTCGGATGTCGTTTTATCGCCATTTACAAGCAGAAATAATCTGTAGGCAGCGACGATTTGTCGCAGATCTTATTCTTTGTTGATTGAACGTTCAATCAAAACAAAATAGACTGGCCCTCAATCCGATAGGCGTTTATCGCCTCTCGGAAGGCCTAAGGAGATGTGCAAGATGCCCAAGGTCGGTATGCAACCCATCCGCCGCCAACAACTGATCGAAGCCACTTTGCAGGCCGTCGATCAGGTCGGAATGGGGGACGCCAGCATTGCGCTGATCGCCCGTCTGGCCGGTGTCTCGAATGGCATCATCAGTCACTACTTTCAGGACAAGAACGGCCTGATTGCCGCCACGATGCGGTATCTGATGACCGCCCTCAGCGAGAGCGTCACCGCGCGCCGTCAGGCGCTGGCAGATGACAGCCCACGGGCGCATCTGCAGGTGATCATCGAAGGCAACTTCGACGCCAGCCAGGTCAATGGCCCGGCAATGAAAACCTGGCTGGCCTTCTGGGCCACCAGCATGCACCAGCCGTCTTTGCACAGGTTGCAGCGGATCAACGATCACCGTCTGTATTCCAACCTGTGCTGCGAGTTCCGCCGTGTGTTGCCGCTCGAAGATGCGCGCAGTGCAGCGCGTGGACTGGCAGCGTTGATTGACGGCTTGTGGTTGCGCGGCGCGCTGTCGGGAGACGCTTTCGACACCGCGCAGGCGCAACAGATCGCTTACGAATACATGGATTTCCAATTGGCCAAGAAGGTGAGCTAGAGCACAGAGAAAACGCTCGGCCCCTGAACTGTCACCGACCAGCGATGCCACAGCTACATGGCTCACCCGGTGACCAACGCCAACCACTAATGCACTTGCGAGGACACTATGGCCCGTTTCGAACTGCAAAAACTCTACATCGATGGCGCGTACTCCGACGCCGGCAGCGATGCCACCTTCGAAGCCATCAACCCGGCTAACGGTGAAGTCCTCGCACAGGTGCAACGTGCGACCAAGGAAGACGTCGAGCGCGCAGTAGTCAGCGCTGAAAAAGGCCAGAAGATCTGGGCTGCGATGACCGCCATGGAGCGTTCGCGCATCCTGCGTCGCGCCGTCGACATCCTGCGCGAGCGCAATGATGAACTGGCCGCTCTGGAAACCCTGGACACAGGCAAGTCGTTCTCCGAAACCAAGTACGTCGACATCGTGACCGGCGCCGACGTGCTGGAATACTACGCAGGCCTGGTACCCGCCATCGAAGGCGAGCAGATCCCGCTGCGTGACACTTCTTTCGTTTACACCCGTCGCGAGCCGCTGGGCGTGGTGGCCGGTATCGGCGCGTGGAACTACCCGATCCAGATCGCTCTGTGGAAATCCGCTCCAGCCCTGGCGGCCGGTAACGCGATGATCTTCAAGCCAAGTGAAGTCACCTCGCTGACCACCCTGAAACTGGCCGAGATCTACACCGAAGCCGGCGTGCCAAACGGCGTGTTCAACGTGCTGACCGGCAGCGGCCGTGAAGTCGGTACCTGGCTGACCGAGCACCCGCGCATCGAAAAAATCTCCTTCACCGGCGGTACCGACACCGGCAAGAAAGTCATGGCCAGCGCTTCGGCTTCGTCGCTGAAAGACGTGACCATGGAACTGGGCGGCAAGTCTCCGCTGATCATCTGCGACGACGCCGATCTCGATCGCGCGGCCGACACAGCGATGATGGCCAACTTCTACAGCTCCGGTCAGGTCTGCACCAACGGCACTCGCGTGTTCGTACCGGCACACCTGAAGGCCGCTTTCGAAGCCAAGATCGTCGAGCGCGTTGCCCGCATCCGCGTTGGCAACCCGGAAGACGAAAACACCAACTTCGGCCCGCTGGTCAGCTTCCCTCACATGGAAAGCGTGCTGGGCTACATCGCCAAAGGTAAAGAAGAAGGCGCCCGCGTGCTGTGCGGCGGCGACCGTCTGACCGACGGCGAATTCGCCAAAGGCGCATTCGTGGCTCCGACAGTGTTCACCGACTGCACCGACGACATGACCATCGTCCGTGAAGAAATCTTTGGCCCGGTCATGGCGATCCTCTCCTACGAAACCGAAGAAGAAGTGATCCGCCGCGCCAACGACACCGACTTCGGCCTGGCCGCCGGTATCGTCACCAAAGACCTGAACCGCGCGCACCGCGTGATTCATCAACTGGAAGCCGGTATCTGCTGGATCAACGCCTGGGGCGAGTCCGACGCAAAAATGCCGGTGGGCGGTTACAAGCAGTCGGGTGTTGGCCGTGAGAACGGCATCAGCTCGCTGAACAACTTCACCCGCATCAAATCGGTACAGGTCGAGCTGGGCGATTACGTCTCCGTTTTCTGATCTGGCCCAGAGTCTGGATGGGGCCCTTGTGGCGAGGGGATTTATCCCCGTTGGGCTGCGAAGCAGCCCCCTTTCAGGCACTGCGAATATCCAGACAGAACTCGGTCGCTGACTTTACGACTGCTGCGCAGCCGAACGGGGATAAATCCCCTCGCCACAGGTGCGCGGTCACAGTTGACCTGACCAACTTCAAAGAGGGTGCATTCAATGTCCCAAGAATTCGATTACATCATCATCGGTGCCGGCTCGGCCGGTAACACACTTGCGACCCGTCTGACTGAAGACGCTGGCGTCACCGTTCTGCTGCTCGAAGCAGGCGGCCCGGACTATCGTTTCGACTTCCGCACGCAGATGCCGGCCGCACTGGCCTTCCCGCTGCAAGGTCGTCGCTACAACTGGGCGTACGAAACCGATCCAGAGCCACATATGGACGGTCGTCGGATGGAATGCGGTCGCGGCAAAGGCCTCGGCGGTTCCTCGTTGATCAACGGCATGTGCTACATCCGTGGCAACGCGATGGACTACGACGGCTGGGCGAAACTGCCAGGTCTGGAAGACTGGTCGTACCTGGACTGCCTGCCGTACTTCCGCAAAGCGGAAACCCGCGACATCGGCCCGAACGACTACCACGGTGGCGAAGGTCCGGTCAGCGTGACCACGCCGAAGGCTGGCAACAACCCGCTGTTCCACGCCATGGTTGAAGCCGGCGTACAAGCTGGCTACCCGCGCACCGAAGACTTGAACGGTTACCAGCAGGAAGGTTTCGGCCCGATGGACCGCACCGTGACGCCGAAAGGTCGTCGTGCTTCCACCGCCCGTGGCTACCTCGACACCGCTAAAAAGCGTTCGACCCTGACCATCGTCACCCACGCCCTGACCGACAAGATCCTGTTCGAAGGCAAGCGTGCGGTCGGCGTGCGTTACCTGGTCGGCGACGCTGAAGAGCGCGTTGAAGTCAAAGCACGCAAAGAAGTCCTGCTGTGCTCCGGCGCCATCGCTTCGCCGCAGATTCTGCAGCGTTCCGGTGTCGGCCCTGCCGAACTGCTGAACAAGCTCGACATCCCGGTGGTTCACGATCTGCCGGGCGTGGGTGAAAACCTGCAGGATCACCTCGAGCTGTACCTGCAATACGCCTGCACTCAGCCAGTTTCGCTGTACCCGTCGCTGCTCTGGTACAACCAGCCGGCCATCGGTGCCGAATGGTTATTCAACGGCACCGGCATCGGCGCCAGCAACCAGTTCGAAGCCGGCGGTTTCATCCGTACTCGCGAAGAGTTCGAATGGCCGAACATCCAGTACCACTTCCTGCCGGTAGCGATTAACTACAACGGCAGCAACGGTGTGAAAGAGCACGGTTTCCAGGCGCACATGGGTTCCATGCGTTCGCCGAGCCGTGGTCGCATCCAGGCCAAGTCGAAAGACCCGCGCCAGCACCCGAGCATCCTGTTCAACTACATGGCCACCGAGCAGGACTGGCAGGAATTCCGTGACGGCATCCGCCTGACCCGTGAAATCATGCAACAGCCTGCGCTGGACGCCTTCCGTGGCCGCGAAATCAGCCCGGGTATCGACGTACAAACCGATGAGCAACTGGACAAGTTCATCCGCGAGCACGCCGAAACCGCGTTCCACCCGTCCTGCTCGTGCAAGATGGGCACCGACGAGATGGCCGTAGTGGATGGTGAAGGTCGCGTGCACGGCATGCAGAGCCTGCGTGTGGTCGATGCCTCGATCATGCCGATCATCACCACCGGTAACCTGAACGCCCCGACGATCATGATGGCCGAGAAAATCGCCGACAAGATCCGTGGTCGCAAGCCGTTGCCACGCAGCACCGCGGCGTACTACGTCGCTGGCGATGCGCCGGTGAAGGGCAAGCCGATGCGTGATATCACCCCGGTTGCTCAGTAATTCCGTTACACCGCGGTGATCGTTCCCACGCTCCGCGTGGGAATGCATCCCGTGACGCTCCGCGTCACACAGCGGACGCAGAGCGTCCATGGCGGCGTTCCCACGCAGAGCGTGGGAACGATCTCCTGCCTCGCACAGTAAATCCTCCTACACCCCCTCTTCACTTGATCCTACCCCGACGCAGGCCTACTCTAGACCTCGCGCAACCGTTTCACCCCTCCCCGCCGATTCGCTTCACCCCGCTACTCCATTACAAGGAGGTTCCCGAATGTTCGATTTCCACCCCCAGCTCAAGCAGCGCTTCGCTGCCTTGCGCACGGGCGCTGAATTCTTTTCCCTGCGGTATGTACGCGAGTCCGGCCAGTACCTGTCGGTGCGCAAGAACGTCGCCGAGCCGCCAAGCCTGAGCCGCGACGAAGGCGCGATGCTCACCGTTCGGGTCAACGGCGTCGAAGCTTACGCCGCGACCAATGACCTGTCGCAACAAGGCCTGCAAGCCGCCCTTGAACGCGCCGAGTTGCAGGCCCGCCGGCTCAAGCCCCACGCGCTGCTCGACCTGCGCGATCAGCCGGTGTCCAGCGACCGCGCTGACTACTTTTCACCCAATCTCGAACAACCCTTCCCGTCCCTGAGCGAATGCTTCGAGCTGCTCGGCGCGGAATCCGCCTCGGTGCCAAAGGATGAGCGCCTGGTGAACTGGCAAGTGAGCATCGGCATCACCCACGTCGAACAGATCTACCTGAGCAGCGCCGGCGCCGAATTGCGCCAGGCCCAGCGCTTCGTCTACCCAGGCCTCGACGTCACCGCCTACGACGGCAACGACAGCCAGACCCGCAGCCTCGGCCGCGAGAACTTCGGCCAACAGGGCGGTGCGGACGTGATCAGCCGTTGCGGTCTGGTTGGCGCTGGCCCGCAAGTCGCCGATCAGGCCCTGCAATTGCTGCTCGCGCCGAACACCCCGCAAGGCCCGCGCGACCTGCTGCTGATGCCCGATCAGATGATGCTGCAGATCCACGAATCCATCGGTCACCCGCTGGAGCTCGACCGGATTCTTGGCGACGAGCGCAATTACGCCGGCACCAGTTTCGTCAAAGCGTCTGATTTCGGCAGCCTGCAATATGGCTCGAAACTGCTCAACGTGACCTTCGATCCGGGCATTCCCGAAGAACTCGCCAGCTATGGCCACGATGACGACGGCACCCAGGCGAGCAAGCAATTCCTGATCCGCGAAGGCCTGTTGCTGCGTCCATTGGGCGGTGCGCTGTCGCAATTTCGCGCCGGGATGGATGGCGTTGCCAACAGCCGCGCCTGCGGCTGGAACCGTGCACCGATCGACCGCATGGCCAACCTCAATATCGAACCGGGCGACCAGCCACTCGATCAGTTGATCAAAGGCATCGAGCACGGCATTTTGATGAGCACCAACCGCTCATGGTCGATTGACGATGCGCGCAACAAATTCCAGTTCGGCTGCGAATGGGGCCAACTGATCGAAAACGGTGAACTAAAAGGCGTGGTGAAAAACCCGAATTACCGGGCGATTTCCGCGCACTTCTGGAAGAGCCTGCGCGCCGTTGGCGACGCCAACACCGTCAAGGTGCTGGGCACGCCGAACTGCGGCAAGGGCGAACCGAACCAGGTGATCCGCGTTGGCCACGCTTCGCCGGCCTGCGTATTCAGCAACGTTGATGTGTTCGGGGGAGACGCCTGATGAGCATTTCGAAGAGTCAGTCCGACGCCTTCAAGACCATGGTCAACTGGCTGCGCGACAGCGTGCGTGAGCCGGAACAGTTCACGCTCAGCTATGCCGCCGAATCCTCGGCGTTCGTCCGGTTCAACCATGCCAAGGTGCGTCAGGCCGGGCAGGTGCAGCAGGCCAACATCGTCCTGAAACTGATCAACGACGGCCGCCACGCTGACCTGCAAGTGACCCTGTCCGGTGACCAGGAAGGCGATCTGCAACGGCTTGCCGAAGGTCTGCAACAACTGCGCGAAACCCTGCCGCTGCTGCCGCAGGATCCGTATCTGTTGCTCAACCACAATGGCTGGCAGAGCAACAACGTGCAGGAGCATCCGCTGCCGGACACCGAACAGGTTGTCGATGAAATCTGCGCCGCCGCTGAAGGCCTGGACCTGGTGGGTTTCTATGCCGCCGGCCCGATCAGTCGAGGCTTTGCCAGTTCGTCGGGCGCATTCGGCTGGCATCAGGCCAACAGCTTCAACTTCGACTTCAGCCTGTTTCACGAGAACGGCGAGGCCGTGAAGGCCAGTTACGCCGGGCACGGCTGGAGCAGCGAAGGGTTCGCCAAACGCTTCCAGCAGGCTCGCGAGCAACTGGAGTTCCTCGGTCGGCCGTTGCGCACGTTGGCGCCGGGGCAATACCGCGCGTACCTGGCACCGGCAGCCCTGGAAGAAATCATGGGCATGCTGAGCTGGGGCGGTTTCTCGGCGCAGTCGATCGCCAGCAAAAGCAGCCCGTTGCAGAAGCTGTATGTCGGCGATCAGGCATTCAGCCCATTGGTGTCGCTGGATGAGAAAGTCAGCGAATCCCTGAGCCCGGCGTTTTCCGGCGAAGGTTATCCACGCAGCGATCTGCGCCTGATCGTCGAGGGCAAGGCTGGCGATCAACTGGTCGGCTCGCGCAGTGCCGCCGAATACGGCCTGACGGCCAACGGCGCCAGCGGCGGCGAATCGCCAAGCGCACTGAACATGGCGGCGGGTGATCTGTCACAAGCGGAGATTCTCAAGCAGTTGGGCACCGGGTTGTACATCAGCAACCTGTGGTACTTGAACTTCTCGGATCAACCGGCGGCGCGCATGACCGGCATGACTCGCTTCGCGACCTTCTGGGTCGAGAACGGCGAGATCCAGGCACCGGTCAGCACCATGCGTTTCGATGACAGCGCCTATAGCCTGCTGGGTTCGCAGCTGGAAGCGTTGACCGCCGAGCGCGAGTTGCTGCTGTCGGCGAGTACGTACAGCCAGCGCAATACCTCCTCGGCGCTGCTGCCGGGGGCACTGGTGAGCCGACTGACCTTAACGCTGTAGACACGTTCCTCCCCAACACACAGGGGCTTGACTACAAGTCCCTGTGGCGAGGGGATTTATCCCCGTTGGGTCGCGCAGCGACCCCGCTTTCAGAATCAAATGCAGGGGACTGCGCAGTCCAACAGGGATAAATTCCCTCGCCACAGGGTTTCATGTTTGAACAAGAATCCGGATTAACCACCCACCAGAGGTTCCATGCCCACTCGCCCGCCTCTCGACGCCATCACCGCCCGCTGGTTGCCGTGGGTCGTCGCCATTGCGTTCTTCATGCAGTCCCTCGACGGGACGATTCTCAACACCGCCCTGCCGGCCATGGCCCGCGATCTGGCCGAAGACCCGTTGCGCATGCAGGGTGTGGTCATCTCCTACATGCTCACCGTGGCCCTGTTGATCCCCGCTTCCGGCTGGATCGCCGACCGCTTCGGCACCAAGAAAATCTTCTTCGGCGCGATCCTGCTGTTCAGTTTCGGTTCATTGCTGTGCGCCCTGTCGAACAGCCTGACCATGCTGGTCGGCGCGCGGGTGATGCAGGGTCTGGGCGGTGCGCTGATGTTGCCGGTCGGGCGCTTGGTGGTTTTACGTGCCTATCCAAGATCGGAACTGGTGCGGATCATGGGCTTCATCACCATCCCCGGCCTGCTCGGCCCGTTGATCGGCCCGACCATGGGCGGCTGGATGGTGCAATACCTGACGTGGCACTGGATCTTCCTGATCAACCTGCCGGTCGGCGTCATCGGTTGCTACGCGGTGTGGAAATTCATCCCCGACCTGCGCGGCACTGAACGCACGCGCTTCGATAGTTTGGGCTTCCTGTTGTTCGGCGCGGCGATGATCCTCATCACCATCGCCATGGAAGGCCTCGGCGAACTTCACTTGCCGCACTTGCGGGTGATGTTGCTGTTGTTCGGCGGCTTTGCCTGTCTGGCGGCGTACTGGTTGCGCGCAGGGCATATTGAAAATCCACTGTTCGCACCGTCGCTGTTCAAGACCCGCACCTTCGCCGTCGGCATTCTCGGCAACCTGTTCGCCCGTCTGGGCAGCGGTGCCCTGCCGTTTCTGGTGCCGTTGCTGCTGCAAGTGGCGCTGGGTTATTCACCGTCGCAAGCGGGGATGAGCATGCTGCCGCTGGCCGCTGCGGCGATGGTTGCCAAGTGGGTGGCGCGGCCGTTGATCGAACGCCTCGGTTATCGCATCGTCCTGACCGGCAACACGCTGGCGCTGGGGATCATGCTGGCGAGCATGGGCCTGGTCAGCGAGCAGACGCCGTACTGGTTGCTGCTGTGCCTGCTGGCGATTCTGGGGGCGATCAACTCTTTGCAATTCACCGCGATGAACACCGTGACCCTGATC
This sequence comes from Pseudomonas atagonensis, assembly GCF_011369485.1. GTDB lineage: Bacteria > Pseudomonadota > Gammaproteobacteria > Pseudomonadales > Pseudomonadaceae > Aquipseudomonas > Aquipseudomonas atagonensis. Next base: position 173,845 of record NZ_VXCA01000030.1, read on the forward strand.
GATCTGGATGACGCCAGCGCCAGCAGCGGCAACAGCTTGTTGTCGGTGGTCGCACAGTTGTCGTTGAGCCTCGGGGTGGCCTGTGCCGGCGCGTTGCTCGGAGGCTTCACGGCGGAGGTCGGCAACGACGGCGTGGAAACCGTGTTGGGTGCGTTCCAGTTGACCTTCGTAACGGTGGGAATCATGGCGATGCTGGCGGCGACCATCTTCTCGCAACTGTCGAAAGAAGACGGTCGCCGCGCGAAACGACCGGAAGAGCACATCGAACACTGATTTGTGGTGAGGCTTTTTGTGACGAGGGGATTTATCCCCGTTGGGTTGCGCAGCAGCCCCAAAAAGGTTGGATGCGATCAGCCTGATGTGCCGAGGTGGCTGGTATAGGGGCCGCTACGCGCCCCAACGGGGATAAATCCCCTCGCCACAGATAATTCCCTCACCTTGGGTTTTAGTCGCTGTTCGTCCAGAACTTTCGAGGAAAGTGGCACGGGGCTGCTACACTGCGCGACATTTTGTTTTGCAGGCCAGTCCCGTGACCACCATCGCCACCGCTTTTAATACTCTGCCGCTGTCCGCCGCCATGCTGGCTAACCTCGAATCCCTCGGTTACGCCCAGATGACGCCGATCCAGGCGCAGAGCTTGCCGGTGATCCTCAAGGGGATGGACCTGATCGCCCAGGCCAAGACCGGCAGCGGCAAGACCGCTGCATTCGGCATCGGCTTGCTCAACCCGATCAACCCGCGCTATTTCGGTTGCCAGGCGCTGGTGATCTGCCCTACCCGTGAGTTGGCCGACCAGGTCGCCAAGGAAGTCCGTCGTCTGGCCCGTGCAGAAGACAACATCAAAGTCCTGACCCTGTGCGGCGGCGTGTCGTTCGGCCCGCAGATCGCTTCGCTGGAGCACGGCGCGCACATCATCGTCGGCACCCCGGGGCGCATCCAGCAGCACCTGCGCAAGGGTTCGCTGGTCCTTGACGGCCTGAACACGCTGATCCTCGACGAAGCTGACCGCATGCTCGACATGGGCTTCTACGACGCCATCGAAGACATCATCGTCAAGACGCCAGAGCGTCGCCAGACCCTGCTGTTTTCCGCCACTTACCCGGTGGGCATCAAGCAACTGGCCTCGAAATTCATGCGTGATCCGCAAACGGTGAAAGCCGAAGCGTTCCACGATGACACGCAAATCGAGCAGCGTTTCTACGAGATCTCCCCGGAAGATCGCATGAGCGTCGTGACCAAAGTCCTGCACCACTTCCGCCCGGCGTCCTGCGTGGCGTTCTGCTTCACTAAGCAGCAAGTGCAGGAAACCGTCGATCACCTGACTGCCAAAGGCATTTCCGCCGTCGGCCTGCACGGCGATCTGGAGCAGCGTGACCGCGATCAGGTGCTGGCCATGTTCGCCAACCGCAGTACCTCGGTACTGGTCGCCACCGACGTGGCCGCCCGTGGTCTGGACATCGATGCACTGGACATGGTGATCAACGTCGAACTGGCCCGCGACTCGGAAATCCACATTCACCGCGTGGGCCGCACCGGTCGCGCTGGCGAAAAAGGCATTGCGATCAGCCTGGTTGCTCCGGGCGAAGCGCACCGTGCGCAGGCTATCGAGCAACTGCAAAAAGCGCCGCTGAACTGGGATCAGGTCGACAACCTCAAGTCTCAGGGCCTTGCCCCGCTGCAACCGCCGATGACTACCCTGTGCATCGGTGCTGGCCGTAAAGACAAAGTACGTCCAGGTGACATTCTGGGTGCATTGACCGGCGATGCCGGCATCCCGGGTGCTCAGGTCGGCAAGATCGCGATCTTCGATTTCCAGGCTTATGTAGCCGTAGATCGCACCGTGGCCATGCAGGCTTTGCAGCGTTTGAACGACGGCAAGATCAAGGGCCGTTCGCTGCGTGTACGTATCCTCTGACCCGATCGTTCCCACGCTCTGCGTGGGAACGCATTCTGTGACGCTCCGCGTCACGATTCAACAGCGGACGCAGAGCGTCCATGGCGGCATTCCCACGCAGAGCGTGGGAACGATCATTGTGTGAGGACACCGTTTTGCGCTCTACCGAAGTCGTGATCATTGGCGCTGGCGCCGCAGGGTTGATGTGTGCACTGACCGCCGCCGGGCGTGGGCGTCAGGTATTGCTGCTCGACCACGCGAACAAGGCCGGCAAGAAAATCCTGATGTCGGGCGGTGGCCGCTGCAACTTCACCAACATGTACACCGAACCGAGCAATTTTCTCTCGCAGAACCCCCATTTCTGCAAATCCGCACTGGCGCGCTACACCCAGTGGGATTTCATCGGCATGGTCGGCAAGCACGCGGTGCCGTACCACGAGAAAAAACTCGGCCAGCTGTTCTGCGATAACAAGTCCAGCGACATCCTCGAAATGCTCCTGACCGAATGCGATCAGGTCGGCGTCGGGTTGCATCTGGACACCTCGATTCAGACCATCGAGAAAGTCGAAAACGGTTACCTGCTCGACACCACCCTCGGCCAGGTCCAGTGCCATTCGCTGGTAATCGCCACCGGCGGGCTGTCGATCCCGACGCTGGGGGCCACCGGTTTCGGTTACCAAGTGGCCAAACAGTTCGGCCATGAATTGCTGCCGACCCGCGCCGGTCTGGTGCCGTTCACCATCACCGACCAGCTCAAGGAGCTGTGCACCGAGCTGTCCGGGACTTCGGTGGACTGTCTGGTCAGCTGCAACGATCAGAGCTTTCGCGAGAACATCCTGTTCACTCACCGTGGCCTCAGTGGTCCGGCGATTTTGCAGATTTCCTCGTTCTGGGAATCCGGCGACACGGTCGAGATCAACCTGCTGCCGGATCACGACGCGGCGAACTGGCTGCAACAGCAAGTGGCCGAGCGCCCGAACAGCGAACTGAAAACCCTGCTCGGTGAAATCTTCACCAAGAAGATGGCCAATTTGCTGGCGGACAACTGGTTCGTCTCCAAGCCGATGAAGCAGTACACCCATGCGGAATTGGCGGAAATCGCCGACAAGCTCGGCAGCTGGAAAGTCGTCCCGGCCGGCACTGAAGGTTATCGCACCGCCGAAGTAACACTCGGTGGCGTCGACACCCGCGAAGTGTCGTCCAAGACCATGGAATCGCTGAAAAGCCCGGGTTTGTACTTCGTCGGCGAAGTGCTCGACGTCACCGGGCATCTGGGCGGCTTCAACTTCCAGTGGGCCTGGGCCTCGGGCTACGCTGCTGCGCAATACGTCTGATACAGCGCAAATCATATCTGTGGGAGCGGGCTTGCTCGCGAATGCGGTGGATCAACTGACATCAATGTTGAATGACACACCGCATTCGGGAGCAAGCCCCCTCCCACAGATATGCGTGATGCAGTAAGGAACACTTTTTGCTGTCAGATGTGATCGGCGCCATTGCGTCGGCGTCATTACTGGCTCAATTTAGCGGCATCGCCTCGGAAGGCCTTCGCACTTCATGTCCTCGACCTCGTTTCGTCAGTCTTTGCGGCGCCTGTGGGCGCTGGATAAATTCAGCTACAGCGTGCGGGTGTTCATCGCCCTGACCGGCAGCATGGCGCTGTGTTGGTATCAGGATGAAATGGGCCTGCTGATCCCTTTGTTTCTCGGGATCATCGCCAGCGCCCTGGCCGAGACCGACGACAGTTGGCAGGGCCGCCTCAACGCGCTAGCCGTGACGCTGGTGTGTTTCAGCATCGCCGCGCTGTCGGTGGAATTGCTCTTCCCCTACCCCATCGTGTTCGCGATTGCCCTCGCGTTGGCCAGCTTCGGCCTGACCATGCTCGGTGCGCTCGGCGAGCGTTATGGCGCGATTGCTTCGGCGACGCTGATTCTGTCCGTTTACACGATGATCGGCGTCGATCAGCGCGGCGGCGCGGTCACCGATTTCTGGCACGAACCGATGCTGCTGGTCGCCGGCGCCGCGTGGTACGGCTTGCTCTCGGTGTTGTGGCAGGCAATGTTTTCCAATCAGCCGGTGCAACAAAGTCTGGCGCGCCTGTTCCGCGAACTGGGTTTTTACCTGAAGCTGAAATCCTCGCTGTTCGAGCCGATCCGCCAGATGGACGTCGAAGCCCGGCGTCTGGAACTGGCCCAGCAAAATGGCCGCGTGGTCGCCGCGCTGAACAGTGCCAAGGAAATCATTCTGCACCGGGTCGGCAACGGTCGCCCCGGGTCGAAAGTCAGCCGCTACCTCAAGCTGTACTTCCTCGCCCAGGACATCCACGAACGCGCCAGCTCCTCGCACTATCCGTATAACGCGCTGGCGGAAGCGTTCTTCCACAGCGACGTGCTGTTCCGCTGCCAGCGCCTGCTGCGTCAGCAAGGCAAAGCCTGCCGGGCATTGGCCGAATCGATCCAGATGCGCCAGCCGTTCATCTATGACGCCAGTTTCGCCGAAGCCCTCAGCGACCTCGATGCCTCCCTCGAACACTTGCGCATCCAGAGCAACCCGGCCTGGCGCGGACTGCTGCGTTCCCTGCGCGCACTGGCCGCCAACCTCGGCACCCTCGACCGCTTGCTCAGCGACGCGAGCAACCCTGACGCCCTCGCCGACGCGACCGACAGCAGCCTGCTCGACCGTTCGCCACGCAATCTCAAGGACGTGTGGATTCGCCTGCGCACGCAACTGACGCCGACTTCGCTGCTGTTCCGCCACGCCCTGCGTTTGCCGCTGGCATTGAGCATCGGCTACGGCATGGTGCATCTGATTCACCCGTCGCAAGGCTACTGGATCATCCTCACCACCCTGTTCGTCTGCCAGCCGAACTACGGCGCCACGCGGCGTAAACTCGGTCAGCGGATTTTCGGCACCGCCATCGGCCTGACCGTAGCGTGGGCGCTGTTCGATCTATTCCCGAGCCCGTTGGTGCAGTCGTGCTTCGCCATCGCCGCCGGGGTGGTGTTCTTTACCAACCGCACCACACGCTACACGTTGGCGACTGCAGCGATCACCATCATGGTGCTGTTCTGCTTCAATCAGGTTGGCGACGGCTACGGGCTATTCCTGCCGCGACTGTTCGATACCCTGCTCGGCAGCCTGATTGCCGGCCTGACGGTGTTCCTGTTCCTGCCGGACTGGCAGGGTCGACGCCTGAACAAAGTGCTGGCCAACACCCTGACCTGCAACAGCATCTACCTGCGCCAGATCATGCAGCAATACGCCGCCGGCAAGAGCGACGACCTCGCCTATCGCCTGGCCCGGCGCAACGCGCACAACGCCGATGCAGCGCTGTCGACGACGTTGGCGAACATGCTCATGGAGCCGGGACATTTCCGTAAGGAAGCGGATGTCGGTTTCCGCTTTCTGGTGTTGTCCCACACATTACTGAGTTATCTGTCAGGGCTGGGTGCGCACCGCGAGACCCAGTTACCGACCGATGTTCGCGAGCATTTGATCGATGGCGCCGGGGTGAAGCTGGCGACAAGCATCGATGAAATCGCCCAGGGACTGGCGAGCAAACAGTCGATTGCGATTCAGAGTGACGAGGAAGAAGCACTGGCCAATGAGCTGGAGCAGATGCCGGACGAGATCGATGAGGGACAGCGACTGGTGCAGACGCAATTGGCACTGATCTGCCGGCAGTTGGGGCCATTGCGCACGCTGGCGGCGCATTTGATCAAGGACACTGCCGAGGTTTGAGGTGGCCGAACCGGCCTCTTCGCGAGCAA
>NZ_VXCA01000031.1:0-4042 GCF_011369485.1 Pseudomonas atagonensis
AACATCGAGCACGACCAGAAAATCCGCGTCGGCAACGAACGCCACGACACCGTCGAAGCCAACACGCTGAGCGAATTCAAGGTCGAAGAACACCGCATCACCCACCTGGATCGCGTCAGCGAAATGCGCGCGGATGACCACCTCACGGTGGGCGTGACCCAGCACGTGAAAATCGGCACGGGGCAGTTTGTCGAAGCGGGCACGGAGATCCATTACCACGCGGGCGACAAAGTCGTGATCGAAGGAGGCATGGAACTCACCGCCAAGGCTGGCGGCAGTTTTGTGAAGGTCGATGCCGGTGGCGTCACCATCAGCGGCGCCGAGGTGAAAGCCAATACCGGCGGTGCACCGGGCGTGGGTAGCGGGATCGGGATTTTGATTCCGTTGATTCCGGGGTTGGCGGCCGCGGACATTGCCGGAAGGTTGATGGAAAAAGCCAAGGCCAATCCGACGTGGCTGGAACTGAATCTGCATTACGACAATCTGGAGCCAGTGCCGGGCGCGTCTTATCGCGTTGATTTTGCTGATGGTTCGACCCGTGAGGGCGTGCTGGACGATGACGGCTTCGCCCGGTTGGAGGACGTGCCGAAAGGACCGGCCAAAGTGTATTACGGCGAAGATCCGAGGCCGTTCAACCGCGAAATCGTCGCTGTTGTGCAGAACTCGGACGACAAGGTTAACGAAGATTTACGCAAGCTCGGCCTGGATCCGAACCAGGTTGATTTACAAGCATTAGTGGAGAAAGCCGCAGGGAGGCTGACATGAGCGAGGCAGTAGCTGAGAGTGCAAGCGAGGGCGGCGAAGACCGTAGCGCCGCTTATCAAGAAGCCGCAGTAGAACTGGCGAAAGGCATCGCCCTCGGCGCTGTGCCATTCCTGGGTCAGGCCATCGACGCCTACGACACCATCGAATCCTCCATTGTTCTCTACAACGCGGAGTCAACCGAAGGCAAGGAAGACGCACAGTTCGATTTGCTGATGGCCGTTATCGGCTGGATTCCAGGCCCGGGCGACGGTCTGAAAAAGAGCCTGCGCATCGTCAACAAAGACCCGCAGCGATATGCGCCGGTACTGTTCGACCTGCTGCGCTTTGTCCTGCAGGAATGCGGGATCAAAACCAGCCCCGAGGAACTGCTTAAGCAGATATTCGACGCCGGTAAACTGCGCGGCGAACTCGACGAAATCATCACCGGCGTCAAAGGCTCGTCCACGTTCCAGAGCCTACCGAACTGGGCAAAAACCTCCGTCGTCACCGTGCTGGCCGCCTCCCGCGACAACATGCCAGCCATGGTCGGGATTGTTGAAAAGCGGCTGGTGAAATGGAAAGGCATGCAGCGCAACAGCTCGGCGGCCGGTTCCGGCTCCAGCCACCCGAAACGAGCGGAAAAGCCTGCGAGCAAGGACTCGTCGGTTGCAGCGAAAGGCACCGATGGCGCCAGCGGCACCCACTCCAACCAGGTCGAAGCCTCGAAAATGGGCCTTCAGGCCCCTTCCAGCATTTTGAACGAAGGTTTGGGGGTCAGCGGCGAACACATTGCGGACTACATCTGCGCGGTGGAGTTTGGCTGGGGCAAGGACTGGGACGGGCATGACAAAGGCGCAGATGGGAAATGGCTCGAGGGCGTGCCGAGCGCGAGCAAGATGGGGAAACTTTCGGCTGGCGGGAGTCCGAAGGCCGATCATATCCTTTATAAATTAACTGATGGTGCCAACGGAACGGGCATTGATGCAATCTGGAGAGCAAAACCAGAAAATAACGGCGGAAAGAAATTCGCGATCGTCGAAGCAAAAGCGAGCCGTGATGAAGACGCACCAAAATTCATGCGCAAACCGAATAACACACGAAAACCCGGGGTCAGTTCGAAACTGGGAGTGTCTGGTTCGGTAGAGCCTAGCGAATTAATTGAGCCCATTGAAAAAGAAAGTAATGCGGCTCAGGGGAAAAGGTCTCTAAACTCAGGAAGACGTCAACCTTCGCCGGTAAAAACAGAAAAAGCATCAACCGACAAAGCCACCGTATTGCTCGTTCAAATGAGCAGACAGTGGATTGATAAAAATATAAAAAAATCTGTTTATGGGACGACACTGACCTTTCTAATCAAAAGTTCGTACAGCCGCCATCTTTTTTATTGCCCCTTATACCACCCTAGCTTGAGTCCTAAAGAACATGCTGCCGCTAGACTGAGTACATCTGGCGAGGATACCCACAGAAGCCATCAAGCATTTCATTACGGCGAAGAAGAAGTTAAAAAATTTGTTAACAAGCGCAAAAAATCTCTAATCAAAAAGCACGGGAACTTAGCTTCCCTTGCGCTCGAGGCATAGTAACCATGAAGCAGCGACAGAAATTTTATAGCGAAAGCCAGTACAGGAACTTCTTGAAGGAATACAGTGAAGTTCTTGAACTATGCAAAACAACTAAATTCGAATCAGACTCTCCGGAAGAAGAGGCTTCGCTCAAAGCAGGGCATCTACAAAATCTGCTACTTGATAAAATATTCGCCTGCTATACAGCAGGGGAAGACATAGAAATTCTGACGCCTTTATTAGAGGAGCTTATTGAAAAATATGAAATATGGCAGAAAAATCTAGCCATTTCTGAGGGAACCTCGAATATTTCACCGCTTTCTATTGAAGACTGGCCGGATCAATACGAAGAATGCGTACAAGTAATAAGTCTATGCATACTATTACATCGCCCTGACCTTCTAAAACGTTTCGTCCATATTACAGATGAGGCCGGCTTCGCTGGTGATGACACACTGTATGAAGATCTATTAAAAAAAATACTACCGGGCAGACATGACATCGACCAATGGTACCATGACGTTTATACACCTCTAATCCAGGCAATATACTCGGACAGCAAAGAGAAAGCCTCTGAGCTTTTGGACAAATACTGCAAACAATGGTATCCCGCTTTCAAGCAAGCGCCTTGGCATGACACTCACCTACAAGGTGAAAAAGGAAACTATGTTGGTTATTGGGCCTTTGAGGCCGGAGCAATTGCTTTTCTTTATGGAATCGATGACAGCAAAATCAATCACATGGTCTATCCAAAAGATCTAGTGGAATATGCGAGAAACCAGAAACCAACTAATTCAGTTGATGCTTCCAGAGTAGATGCAGGGCAACCTTGCATCAAGACTGGTTATTGGTTCAGTCCGGCAGAGGCCAACTCAAGACGTCACTTTCAACAAGGTGAAATCATGCCAAGTTTCAGTGACTCCAAGTGGGGCGATACAATTTGGTATTGGTCAGGAGAGGAATAGAAAGCCCTGCCATTCGCTCAGAGCGTGCACTCAGACTCTGAGCGCGTGGGATGGCACTACCGCCCTGCCCTCGAACACCCGAAACCAAAAGTCCTCGGCAGCCAGACCGCCATCGTCACCGGCCCCGCCGGCGAAGAAATTCACTGCGACGAATACGGCCGCATCAAGGTGCAGTTCCACTGGGACCGCGAAGGCCAGGCCAACGACAAAACCACCTGCTGTCACGATAAAGGAGCCCAAGGAACTTGGCCAAATGGGAACCCGGACGAAAATAGACTCGGAAAGCTTTCCATGGGCGGTAACCCTAAAGCTTGGCATGCATTGTATAAGTTAGATGATGGCGCAAACGGCACAGGGATTGATGCGGTATGGCGCGCGAATTCGGCCACTAACGAGCAAAAAAAGTTTGCAATTGTCGAAGCTAAAGCAAGCAGAGATGAAGACACACCAAAATTTATACAAAAGCAACACGATGCGAAAGAAAAGCAGGACAAAAAGACAAAAGAAACAAATACTCCATTAGCCTCTGGCCCTCAAAAAGAACAGCGGAAACCGAGCATCATTTCCAAGCTTGGTGTATTTGGTGACGTCAAGCTTGAAGAAATTCTCGAACCTATAGATAAATCAGAGCAAGAATCGCAAACCCCTACTCCAAAAAAAAATCAGCCAAGTAAAAAGAATAACAGCAGATCTGGAAAGCCATCCAGACATGCGAGCAACACCAACAAAAACACAAGCGTCGAAAGTTCACCAAAAGAAAAAGCAAAAGCA
>NZ_VXCA01000031.1:4107-84485 GCF_011369485.1 Pseudomonas atagonensis
CAAAAGCAAAAGCAAAAGCAGATACCACGAAAGACTCAGCAACAAATCAGCCAACTGAAAAGACCGGAAAAGTTGTACTGGTGCAGATGAGCATTGAATGGATTCACCAAAATATAGACAAATCAGTCACTGAAGGACTTTCGTCATTGGTTCTCAATTCATTCAGCCGGCACATATTTTTTACTCCTCTCTATAGCGTTCTAAAAGGCCCCCGCGATCACGCCAAAGCGCGCAAGGAAAGTACTGGGCCAGAAACGCATTTGGAGCACGAAGCCATTCACTACAAAGAGAACAAAGTAAAAGAAGCCGTAAATAAGAAAAAAGAATCACTAACCAAGAAATACGGCAACCTAGACTCCCTCAAGAAAGAGAAATAACATGAATAGACGGCAGCAATTTTTGAGCGAGGCACGCTACAGTAATTTTTTTAAAAACAAGGAAAAAACAACAGTTTTCTTCGAAGAAAATACTTTTCAGGCAGAATCTGATAGCCAAGAAAAGTCTCTGAGAGCTCGTCACTTCCAAAAATTAATACTCAAAGAAATACTTATCCGGTACACAGCCGGAAATGAGATAGAGACTCTAATCCCATTGGTGGAGAGTCTTGTCGACAGCTACGAAACACTTCAAGAAAAACTGGCTATCTATGAAGGCATCCCGAACATAACGCCATTAACGATTGATGACTGGCTAGATCAGTACGAAGAATGCATCCAGGTGTTTAGTTTATGCATACTTCTCCATCGCACCGATTTACTAAAACGCTTTGTTGCACTTATTGATCCTGCAGGGTACGCCGGCGACGATACACTGTACGAAGACCTTCTTTGCAAGCTTCTACCCGATCGATACGATGTTGACCGTTGGTACCACGATGTCTACACCCCGCTCGTCCTTGCCATCTACGAAGAAGATAAAGACGAAGCATCAAATCTATTAAGAAAATACTGCGAAAGTTGGTATCCGGCATTCAAGCAAGCTCCATGGCATGATTCGCACAAACAAGGTGACGAAGGAAGTTACTGTGGTTATTGGGCTCTGGAAGCTGGAGCTGCAGCGTTTCTGTATGGCATTGATGACCAAGGCGTAGACCACATGGTTTACCCGAGGGACTTGGTTGAATACGCACGAAACCATAAACCATCTGATAAGTCTCAGATTGGACGCATTGATTCCGGTCAGCCATGCAGTAAAACAGGATACTGGTTTACTCCGGCTGAAGCAGACTCCCGTCGCCACTTCCTACAAGGTGAAATCATGCCGAGGTATGAAGAGTCCACTTGGGGCGACACGATCTGGTATTGGTCAGGCGAAGAATAAAATGCTTAAACTTTCGCTCAGCACTCACTTTTAAACGCTGAGCGAAAAAACTTTAAGTCTAAGAATGGGCTATCGATCAGCGAAAACCTGGCTGTTTCTGAACTGGACAAAACCTCAGTCATCACCGTGCTAGCCGCCTCCCGCGAAAAAATCCCGGCCATGGTCGGGATTGTTGAAATGGGAAGGCTTGCAACGCAACAGTTCGGCGGCCAGCTCTGGCTCCAGCCAACCAAATCGATCATATGGTTTATCCAAAAGACTTGGTTGAGTACGCCAGACGCAAAGTAAATACGTAAACTCTGCTCTCCCCAGAAAAAGGATTTCGGAATGAGTACGATGGAATTGCAATACACCATCAACCCCGAACACACACAAGCCAGAATCGGCAAACTGATTGAGCAGGAGATTCTTAAGGATGATCAACTGAGGGCTCGGCTACTTGGCAAGGTGGCTCGCGTCGAGGATCGTCTGCTCACGCCGCTATTTTTTCTCTTGGGGCTGGTTGCCGGCATGCTTGCCATCTATTTCCCCGCACGCGAGTTGAGCCCGGAGAAGCTCGTCGCCATGGTGTTCTTCGCGCTGGCATACGCAGTGTGCTGGCGGTTCTACTCTGAACGCCTGCTAAAACGCTTGCGCAAGCGTATCGACGACAGCCGTGCAAAACCGCGCAAGCCTTTTCCAAAGGTAAACCAACGTCTGATCGAATCGACAATACGAGCCAGGCTCAAGGCTACCGAAGGCGGTTATCGCCTGGTGTTTGATGACCATGGTTTTACTTTGATCTTTACCAAGGGCAAAAGCACCAAAGTCACACTTGCCTGGTCTCAGATTGTACGGTTGAAGGTCACACCCGACTTCTACTCCGTTGCGTGCGCCAAACTGGACAGTAAAGGCAAGGCCTATTACATCCCCAGAACTAGCGATGTGATGGACGCGGACTCGTATCAGCAAGGTCTGGAACTGTTTTTGAGCCGGGTGCCTGTTTCCGTATTTGAAGGCAATACCTTAATGGCCTGCAATATGGGTACCGCTCTTGACTCAACAGGGGAACCTCAGCAGTGAATAAGCGCAAACAGTTTTTTACTGTGACCAAACCCGAACCACTGATTTTGCAGCGGTACCTGACGATATCCGCCCCGCGCCACCCGCCGAAAGCAGACAAGGCACCGGCATTTGTAGGAATTCGCCAAACCTTGCAAAGAAAAGCCCCGCACTCCCTGACAGCCGGCGTTCAGCTCGGTTAACCATCGCTTAACGCCGTGGTCAAAAACTCTACTGAACCGCACACCTCAGCCCAGGCTGACGCCCAGTGCGGCAGGTTCGGCTCGCGTGACGCCGAACTCCTTTCCGTCGCACGGGAGTCCTTTCATGAATATTCGTCCTTTGCTGCTGACCACCGCCCTCGCCTGCACCGCGTTTGCCGGGCTTGCCCAGGCCAATGACACGTCGGCCACGTCCAAAGCCGTGCCTTATGAGTACGGCATGCCGCTGCAGGTGGCGAAAGTAGTGTCAATGACCGAACCGCCAACACAGCAGTGCAAGGTCATTACCGCCGACATGAAGTACATCGACAACGCCGGTAAACCCGAAGAAATCAGTTACCGGAAATTGTCTGACGCGTGCAACTTCCAGAACTGACAGAAACGTCTGATTTGCGGCTTTGCGGTAGGCGCGCAGGTTCTGCGGGGTTATGCTCGTGGCCCTCCTCACTGCCGCAAGGATTCGCCATGCAGTTGTCGTTTCGCACGTTGTCGAGCATCACTTCTTTCGTCTGTTTTCTGCTGGCTCTGGTCTGGGGCTTTTTCCCGGAATTGATTCTGGCGATCTGGAGCATTGAATATTCGACCAGCGCGGGTTTTGTCGCACGGCGCAGTGCAGTGCTGTTTGCGGCGTTGGGGCTGATGTTTTATCTGGTGCGCAGGGCGCCGGTGTCGATTGCGCGCAATGCGCTGAGCAACGGCTTTATCGTCGGTAGTTTTGGCCTGGCGGTGTTGGGTTTCGCTGAATGGCTAAACGGCCACGCCGGCCCCGGGATTTTGCTCGCGGTGCTGGTCGAGTTCGCGCTGGGCCTTGGCTTCGTGCAGGCCCGGCGCGTGACAGTCGAACTGGGTGAAACGGTCGGTTAAATAGCTCGGGATCGCGGAATGTAGTGATGCGGCGTTGCTTGTTGAGCCAGATCCGATCGCAGCCCTGCAATCAGTTCATTGATCTCGCGACAGCCGTTGAGGTGACTGGCGTCGATGCCGCTGACGTGCAGATCGACCTGGTCGGTCTGGTGGTCGCCGAACACTTTGACAGTCATCGACAAATCCGGTGACAGCGTGCATTGGCAACGTTTAGGCAGAAAACTGCTTTCAATGATGTTACGAAGTTCCAAGGCAGACAGAAACATGGCAAACCCTCTCCTTACTGTGAGACCGCCAATCAAGTATTCACGTTGACCGCTTTTGCTGCCCCTGCACGGGTGTGTCCCCGCTGTTTCCCTGGGTGCGGCAAGCGGTTGTACTGCGAAATGCCCATTGGAGTGTAGGCGCCCGAACGTGGTGCGCCGCACTAAAAGGACGCATAAAGCGTGCCTTTCATCGGTTCATTTTGGCCCTTTGAAAATCAAGCACTTGGCGCGATGGCCAGTATCTTGCCAGTTGCAAAATGCAAGAAAGCCTCTCCCGGACCCTGCAATTTGCAAGTCGACGCCGGTTTGCATTCGTCGCTCGTGGGGGTAAGAATGCTGTCCACTACCTTACACCCGCCAGGAGGCTTCAATGGGTTCTCTACGCGTTTACGCGACCACCGGGCTGATCATCGCCAGCCTGTCCACCCTCGCCCACGCGGCCAAGCTCGAAGATGTCGCGCCGTACCCCAAGGCTGAAGCCGGTTTTACCCGCCAGGTCATCCATCTGCCCAAACAGGATCAGGAAGAAAACTTCCAGGTGGAAATTCTTGCCGGCAAAACCCTTGAAGTGGATTGCAATCGCCAGCGCCTCGGCGGCGTTCTGGAAGAAAAGAATCTGCAAGGCTGGGGTTATCCGTTCTACCGCCTGGAGAAAGTCATCGGCCCGATGAGCACGATGATGGCCTGCCCTCCCGGCTCTCAGAAGAAACGGGCTTTCGTGCCTGTCGTCGGTGACGGCTTCATGCTGCGCTACAACAGCAAATTGCCGGTTGTGGTGTATGCCCCTTCGGACGTCGAGGTGCGTTATCGCGTCTGGTCGGCCTCGGACAAAGTCGGCACCGCCATTGCGCAATGACCTGAGCAAGGAGCGCTGGATTTGATTACCTGCCACGTCCGATACGTCATCGATCCCTATCAACTGAGCGAATTCGAAGCCTACGCCAAGGCCTGGCTCGGCATTGTCGAGCGCCTCGGCGGTACGCATCACGGGTATTTCCTGCCATCCGAGGGTGCGAGCAACATCGCCTATTGCCTGTTCAGTTTTCCGTCGCTGGCGGATTACGAAAGCTATCGCCACATCGCGATGACCGATCCGGAAAGCACCGCGCTGGTCGAATCGCTGGTCGAGAAGAAGTTCATCATCAGTTACGAGCGCAGCTTTCTGCGCCCGTTGCTGCCCTGAACGTTAACACGCCGGCACGCCGCACAATGCGGCGCGTTCGGCGACGTGACGCAGACTGTCGAAATTGATGTTGGCGCCGGAATCGATGGCGATGAAGGTCTGATCGCGAACTCCGGTCCGGGCGACGTATTGCTTGATACCGGCAACCGCCAACGCGCCGGAAGGCTCGGTGATCGAGCGGGTATCGTCGTAGATATTCTTGATGGCGGCGCAAAGGTCGTCATTGCTGACAGTGATTACTTCGTCAACGCAAAACCTGCACACCTCAAAACCAAACGCGCCGATTTGCGCAACCGCCACGCCGTCGGCGAAGGTTCCAACGTTGGCCAGCACCACGCGCTCGTCCGCTTGCAACGCCGCTTTCAGGCACGCCGAATGCTCAGATTCAACGCCGATGATCCGCACTTCAGGCCGCAAGTATTTGACGTAAGCGGCGATGCCGGCGATCAGGCCACCGCCGCCCACCGGGACGAAGATCGCATCCAGCTCGCCCTGATGCTGGCGAACGATTTCCATGGCCACCGTGCCTTGCCCGGCGATCACCTCGGGATCGTCGAAAGGTGACACGAAGGTGCGTCCGGTCTGCTCGGCCAGTTGCAGCGCATGGGCCAGCGCAAAGGGAAAGCTCTCACCTTGCAGCAAGGCTTCGGCGCCGCGACTGCGCACACCAAGCACTTTCAGTTCCGGCGTGGTGGACGGCATGACGATGGTGGCGGCGATCCCCAGTTCCCGTGCTGCCAACGCGACGCCTTGTGCATGATTGCCGGCGGACGCGGTGATCACCCCACGCCCCTTCTGTTTGTCGTTCAGTTGCACTAGTTTGTTGTAGGCGCCACGGATCTTGAATGAGAACGTCGGTTGCAGATCCTCACGTTTGAGCAGGAGGCGGTTGCCCAGCGCTTCGGACAGCGCCGGTGCCGCTTGCAACGGTGTGCGCACGGCAATGTCGTACACCGGCGCAGCCAGGATTTTTTTCACGTAATGCTCAAGCAGGGCTTGCTGGTCGGGGCTGTGCGGCATGGTCGTCTCCTGACGTTTTGATCAGAACCCCGGAGACAGAAAGTAAAAACCCGCCTCTAGGGCGGGTTGGGTGCTGCAGTCGTGAGCTAGCCCGCCAAATGAGGAATGGCGGTAATAATGCTTGGCTGGCAGCGCAGTACGGTAGAAGTCATGGCCTGAAAATTAGCCCGGGCAGCGCTGGCAAGTCAATGGCCAATTTTAAGTGGGGTCTGTAGGCTGGCGACTCTGCTCATCATCTCAAGGAACGAATACATGATGTCTGTCGCCCTGCCCCTCACGGCTCTGCTCGGGTTCTGCGCTTACACCGTTTCAGTGATGCTCCAGGCTGAGCAGTCGTTGATCGACTTCGGCATCAGCCTGATGTCGCGGCCGGATACCGCGCAGGTGGTGATCGATCTCTATCTGCTGGCAACCCTGGCAGGCATCTGGATGTACAAAGATGCACGCCAGCGCGGGCAGTCGGCCTGGTCGGTGGTGCCTTACCTGTTGCTGACGGCGGTGTTTGTGTCGGTTGGGCCGTTGTTGTATCTGGTGGTGCGTGGGATTCGCGAACGCAAGCAATCAGTAGTGGCGAATCCTGTGAGCTGATCCAGATCTTCGGGTGTTGCCTGGATAGCTTTCGCAAGCAAGCCCGCTCCCACAGGGGATAGATGTCGAACACAATATTTGTGTTCGCTGAAGATCAATTGTGGGAGCGGGCTTGCTCGCGAAGGCGTCAGCTCAAACGCCCCCCATCACCTGGCCAACCGCCGCAGCCCAAACAACATCGCCCCGGCCCCCAACATCATGACCGCCAGAAACGCCGGGTACGATATCCACCACGGGATGCCAGCCGTCATCATGCTGAATTCCGACATGCCGCCGATGCTCGCAATCAGGTTCAACGGCAGGAACACCACGTTGATCAACGTCAGTTTGCGCAGCAGGTTGTTCATGCTGTTGTTCATCAGATTGCCACGCGCATCAATCAGCCCTGAAAAAACTGTGGAGTAGATCTCCGCCTGTTTGTAGCACTGGTTGTTTTCGATGATCAGGTCGTCGATGAGGCCGAGCGCTTCGCTGCTGAAATGCTGCTTTTCAGCGTGATTGCGCAGTCGCGTCAGCACCGCGCCGTTGCTGTGCAGAGCGTTGATGTAATAGATCAGGCTTTCGCTGAGGTTGAACATCTGCACCAGATGCTGGTTCTGCATCGAGGCGTTGAATTTTTGCTGCAACTCGCGGGCGACCAGCTTGATCACCTTCAAATGCCCGAGGTAGTGATGGATGTTGTTGAACAACAGGTCGAGCAGCACATCCAGTGGCGTGTTCAGCGGCTGACGCGTGCCGAGGCCGTGCAGGGGCGTGTCGTCGGTGGCGATCACCAGCAATTGCCCCGGCGCGAACAGCAATCCGCAGGACGACACTTCAAACGCCAGGCTGTCGGCGCCGGAATAGTTCTCCGGGCGCTTCCAGATCAGGAACAAATGATCGGGGTGAAACTCGATCCGCGACACCTCGTCCGGGTCCAGCGCCGAGGCCAGCGCATGTTCATCCACCTTGAAATGACTGTGCAGCAAGTCGCGTTCGGCGGCATCGGGGTTGCTGAACAACATCACCTCGGCGTCCAGCCGTTCCACCCGATGCAGGCCGCCGTGACTGAGCGCAAAACTGTCGATCATCGGCGCGTCACCAGGCCTGGCCGCGACGTTTGAGTTCCAGCCGTCGCACGAACTCTTCCAGTACCAGCGAATACAGATCGTCCTGCAAATAGGCGTCTTCGATGCCGGCATCGAGGTTCGGGTTGTCGTTAACCTCAATGACCACCACTTTGTCGCCCGCCTGTTTCAGGTCAACGCCGTAGAGGCCGTCGCCGATCAGGTTAGCGGTTTTTACTGCCAGTTCAACGACGGCGCGCGGGGCTTCGTGGATCGCCAGCGTGCGGCACTCGCCGTTGACATCCTGGCCCTTGGCCTTGTGGTTATAAATCTGCCAGTGGCCCTTGGACATGAAGTATTGGCAGGCGAAGATCGGTTTGCGGTTGAGGACGCCGATGCGCCAGTCGTACTCCGTGTAGAAGAATTCCTGAGCCAGTAACAGCACCGAGTGTTCGAACAGTTCGGCAGTGGCTTCAAGCAGCGCCTGTTGGCTTTCGACTTTGATGACCCCGCGAGAGAAACAACCGTCGGGAATCTTCAAAACCAGTGGGAAGCCAAGGCGTTCGCCGACGCGTTCGAAGTCTTCCGGTCGTTCCTTGTAGAGGATTTCAGTGGCGGGCATGCCCAGTTGATGGCTGTTGAGCAGGTCGGTGAGGTAAACCTTGTTGGTGCAGCGCAGGATCGACGCCGGGTCGTCCATGACCACTAGCCCTTCGCTTTCGGCTTTCTTGGCAAAACGATAGGTGTGGTTATCGACACTGGTGGTCTCGCGGATCAGCAAGCCGTCGTATTCAGCCAGACGTGCGTAATCCTTACGCTCGATCAATTCGACATCGATGCCCATGCGCTTGCCGACACGCACGAAATTCTCCAGGGCGCGAGCGTTGGACGGAGGCAAGGCTTCCTGCGGATCGTGAAGAATCGCCAGGTCATAACGCGCCACTTGCCGGGAACGCGGCACCCGCCAGACTTTACGGCTGAAGCCGTCCAGCGCATTGGCGAACTGATCTTCCTGATCGTCGCGCAACTTGTGCAAGGCACCGGACTTTATACCTTCAATGTGCCAGCCGTTAGTTCGTCTAAACTCAACTAACAGAATCGGGCACGGAAACACTTCAAACAACTGACGGGCCAGATCCTGTAAGGGTTCAATGTGAGTTCGACCGAAATAAAGGGTCAGGGTGAAGCCTTCGGTATCGCTGTAGAGATGATGACTGAGGGCTTTTTCCAGGGTTTTATCCAGATCGTCGAGGGCCAGACCGTAAAGTGATTTTTTCGTCAGTTCGCTGATGGTGCGCACCGACGGAATCACCTTGTGCCCACGGGCTTCGGCGAGCAGAGAGCAGTAATAACCGTGCCCCAGGTACTTGTAGCTGCGGCACAGGTTGATCACCTGAACCCGCTTGCCTGACTCGCTGCCGCGGGTCTGCTCAAGGTATTCCTGAGCGGTGACAATGTCTTCGCTGGGAAAGTAAGAAGCCCAATCTTCCTTGCGCTCGACAATAATCAGCACTTGACTGGAAGTTCCAGCCGCTGATTGTAAATAAGTTGCCGCCGGCAAACTTTGCTCGGATACTTCGCGCCAATGACCCTGTACCGCTGACATAGAGATTGATCCGTTGGAGAACAAGACCTTTTCTATTAAGCACGAAGTTTTTCGAAAGTCTCGTTTCGTTACGCAACTTTTACGGTGGTCATATGAATGCTGTTTTTCGTTCGGCGTTAGTTGAGGATTTGCCGGCGTTGCTGGCCCTGGAAATGCAATGTTTCACCACGGATCGGCTGACCAGTCGCAGCTTTCAGTGGATGATTACCCGCGCTCATGCACGATTACTGGTCGCCGAGCACAACGGGCAACTGCTGGGTTATGCGCTGGTGTTGTTCCATCGCGGTACGTCCTTGGCGCGCCTGTATTCCATTGCCATTGCCGCCCAGGCGCGGGGCAGCGGCCTGGGTAAACAATTGCTGCAGCGCATTGAAGCAGTGGCGCTGGAACACGATTGCGCCTACCTGCGCTTGGAGGTACGCACCGACAACCCGGCGGCGATTGCGCTGTACGAACGCAACGGCTACCGGCGTTTCGCGTTGATTCACGACTATTACGAAGACCATGCCGATGCGTTGCGCCTGGAAAAACGCATTCTTCAGCACCGTGATTCGCGCAGCATCAAAGTCCCCTATTACGCGCAGACCACCGACTTCACCTGCGGGCCGGCGTGCCTGTTGATGGCCATGAGCGCGTTGCAACCCACACGCTTGCTGGAGCGCCGTGAAGAACTGCAGATCTGGCGCGAGGCAACCACGGTGTTCATGACCTCGGGCCATGGCGGATGCAGCCCGCAAGGCTTGGCGCTGGCGGCCTGGCGTCGGGGTTTTCGTGTAGGTTTACAACTGAGCATGGCCGGGCCGTTGTTTCTGGATGGCGTGCGTGACGCGCATAAAAAAGACGTCATGCGCCTGGTGCACGAAGAATTCTGCGCGCAATTGCAGGAAACGGAGGTGGCACAGGCTGTTGGCGTGCCACTGGATCTGCCACGGGTACTTGATGCCGGTGGCCAGCCGCTGGTGTTGATCAGCAGCTATCGACTGACCCGTTCGAAGTCGCCGCACTGGGTCGTCGTAACCGATTGCGATGAGGATTTTGTGTACCTGCATGATCCCGATGTCGATCACAGCCAGCATCGCCAACCGATGGATTGCCAGCATGTGCCGGTGAGTCATGGCGAATTCGAGAAAATGAGCCGGTTTGGCCGGGGGAAGCTCAGGGCGGCAGTGGTGCTTTACCCTCGAAATCAGTGAGCCGAGTTGTTGTTGTGGCGAGGAAGCTTGCTCCCTCGCCACAGGGACGTCTCTGGTTACTTCAAACCCAGTTTATAAAGCGAACCCTTCTCTTCATCCGTCAGCACATACAGATAACCGTCCGGCCCCTGACGAACATCGCGGATGCGCTGTTTAAGCTCACCCAGCAAACGCTCCTCATGCACCACTTTGTCGCCGTCGAACTGCAAGCGGATCAGCTCCTGACTCACCAACGCGCCGATAAACAGGTTCTGCTGCCACAGTTTGAAGCGATCGGCATCGTAGAACGCCATCCCGGTCACCCCCGGAGATTTTTCCCAGACATGGTGAGGATCAACGGCGCCTTCAACACTTTTACCTTTCGCCTCCGGAATCGGCTGCATCGAATAGTTGATGCCGTGGGTTGCCAGCGGCCAGCCATAGTTTTTTCCGCGTTCGATGATGTTCACTTCATCGCCACCGCGCGGCCCATGCTCGTTTTCCCACAGCGTGCCGTTCCACGGATTGAGCGCGGCGCCCTGCGGGTTGCGGTGGCCGTACGACCAGATTTCCGGACGCACGCCGGACTGGCCGACGAAGGGATTGTCGTCCGGCACCTTGCCATCGGGATAAATCCGCACGACTTTGCCTTGCAGCTTGTCGAGATCCTGCGCGGTGGGCCGGTCGTTGTTTTCACCCAGCGTGATAAACAGGTAGCCGTCTCGGTCGAACACCAGCCGCGAACCGAAGTGATTGCCGACCGAGAGCTTCGGCTCCTGACGGAAGATCACTTTGAAATCGTTCAGGGTTTTCAAATCCTCTGACAATCGCCCGCGCCCGACGGCAGTGCCCGCCTTGTCTCCGGCACCACCGCCCTCGGCATAGGACAGATAAACCAGCCGATCCTGTTTGAAATCCGGCGACAACGCGACGTCGAGCAAACCACCCTGCCCCTTGGCCCAGACTTTGGGCACGCCGCTGATCGGCGCAGACAGAGCGCCATCGGCATTCACCCACCGCAAATTACCTGGCCGTTCCGTCACCAGCATGCCCTGACGATCCGGCAGGAAGGCCAGTGCCCACGGGTGTTCGAGGTTTTGCGCAATGGTGGTGACTTCGAGAGTGCCCTGCTCGCTTTGCAGCTCTTTGGGAGCTGAAGTCGCTGCGAATGCCGGTGCGCTGATCAACGCGCCGGCGCACAGGCTGGCTAAAAGGGTTTTACGCAACATGCACGGTTCCTTCTGTTCGTTTGAATGGCTGACAGAACCTCAGCCCTGCCGTTCAACGGTTGCTGCCGGTGCCCCGTGAGGGCGGGTTGGGA
Source organism: Pseudomonas atagonensis (assembly GCF_011369485.1). GTDB lineage: Bacteria > Pseudomonadota > Gammaproteobacteria > Pseudomonadales > Pseudomonadaceae > Aquipseudomonas > Aquipseudomonas atagonensis. The sequence continues at coordinate 15,756 of NZ_VXCA01000031.1, forward strand.
ATGAAAGTCGGTGGCGTGCTCGGCACCGAGCGAATCGGTTGACCGTTGCCAATGCCCCGGTTTTCCACGGTGGGCTGACGTGGTGCAGGCACGGTGTTCGGCCCGCGAATCGGCGGCGCACTGGGCTGGGTGCCCTGCATGCTGTTGGGGTTGGCCCGGCGGATCGGGCTGTTATAGGGATTGTTGCTGTTGCCCGTCGGACTTTGTGCCAGCAGCAGTGGTGTCGATAGCGCGACGACATCGGCTTGCGCCAGACCGGCGCTCAGAGCCAGGGCGATGATGCCAAGCAGATATCGATTCATGGAGCGGCCTCTCGATGCGCGTGGGTTAGAGCCTTCGAGTCCACGCTACGCTCAGGGTTCGGATTTGTTAACCCGTCAGCCTTAAACAACATGTAACACGGCTTGACCAGATGCCGTTGCAGGCAGGCAATCCGTGGAAACTTTCGCCACGGCCCACAGGTCACCTGAACATCACTCGGAGAACACGACCATGGCTCGGGCAATCTGGAAAGGCGCGATCAGTTTCGGACTGGTGCACATCCCCGTCGCGCTGGTCTCGGCGACCTCGTCGCAAAGCGTCGACTTCGACTGGCTCGACAGCCGCAGCATGGACCCTGTGGGCTATAAACGTGTCAACAAGAAGACCGGCAAAGAGGTCACCAAGGAAAATATTGTCAAAGGCGTGGCCTATGAAAAGGGTCGTTACGTGGTGCTCAGCGAAGAGGAAATTCGCTCGGCGCACCCCGTTTCCACGCAGACCATCGACATTTTTTCCTTCGTCGATGCCGAACAGATCCCGCTGCAGAACATCGACACGCCCTACTATCTGGCCCCGGACAAACGCGGCGGCAAGGTCTACGCGTTGCTGCGCGAAACCCTGAGCAAAACCAACAAGGTCGCCCTCGCCCGCGTCGTGTTGCATACGCGGCAATATCTGGCGGCATTGATGCCGCTGGAGTCGGCGCTGGTGCTGGTGAAACTGCGCTGGCCTCAGGAAGTGCGTGGCCTCGATCAACTGGAACTGGGCAGCGAAGTGACCAAACCACAGCTGGCCAAAGGCGAGCTGGACATGGCCAAGCGTCTGGTGCAGGACATGAGCGGAGACTGGAGTCCTGACGATTACAAGGACGAATTTGAAGACAAGATCATGGCCCTTGTCGAGAAAAAGGCCCATGAAGGCAAGATTGAGGATGTTGAATCGGTAGGCGGCGAGGAAGAGCGCAAAACTGCCGATGTCATTGATTTGACCGAACTGCTTAAACGCAGTCTGGGAGGCAAGGCACCGGCCAAATCCAAGGCTAAAGCGACGCCGGCGAAGAAGGCCAAAAAGGCATCCTGACAGAACTTGGGCCGCCGTCGTGGCCCCTGCGCGGGCAAGCCCGCTCCCACAAGGATATGAGTTGAACCAGAATCTACTGTGGGAGCGGGCTTGCTCGCGAAGGCATTAGAACGGCTGGCACACCATTCAGATCAGAATGAAGACCGCCAGCAATCCACCGAAGATCGCCCACTTTTCCATGTAGTAGCGTTTGCGATTGCGCTTCTTCAGCTCTTTGCCCCGCAGGCGAATCTTGTAGATCCGGGTAAACAAGCGGTTGATGCCACCGGTGCGGTCACCGGCATCGTTCGGCGCGCCTGCCGCAGACATCACGGTACGGCTGAACCAGCCGTTGAATGCTGCCGCCCAGCGGTATTTCATCGGTCGCTCGACATCGCAGAACAGGATGATGCGGTTTTGATCGGTGGTGTTTTCCGCGTAGTGAATAAACGTCTCGTCGAACATCACCGCTTCGCCGTCACGCCAGTGGTAGTTCTCGCCGTCGACGTTGATGTAACAACCGGCGTCGTTCGGCGTTTCCAGGCCCAGGTGATAGCGATAAGAACCCGCATACGGATCACGATGGCGAACCAGTTTCGAACCTGGTGGTAATTCAGCGAACATCGCCGCTTTGATCGAACCGATGCTCTGCACCAGCTCGGTGGTGCGCGGGCACAGTTTCATGGCCGACGGATGGCTCTCGCCGTACCACTTGAGGTAGAAGCGCTTCCAGCCACTTTTGAAGAACGAGTTGAAGCCGACGTCATCATACTGACTGGAACGTTTGATCTCGCCGGCCCGCAGCAAATTGCGCCCTTCTTCGCGAATTTCCTCCCAATGCGCCTGCAACGGGCTCAGATCAGGAAATTCCGAAGGATCGAGATAAGGCTTGTTAGGCTTTTTCGAGAACAGGTACAGGAAGCAGTTGATCGGCGCGAGAAACGTCGAATGGTCGCTCAGTTGCCGGCCCAGTTTGTGGCGCACACGGCCACGCAGGTGAACGTATGCAATGGAAATGACATAAATAGCAGCAATGATGAGTTTCACGGAAATCGTCACACGTCAAAAGTGAACAAACTGCGCGCCTGAAGGCTCAAGGCCAAGCGTCTGATGCAGTGGTCTGAATACAAAATGGCACGTCCCTGAGCCCGCGCCGTTTACTGAACGCTGGGTGAATGGATGGCATTTTAGCCACAGTTTGTAACCGATAGTGAACCTTCATCTGTGAAAAACTGTCCCGCGATCATGCCAATCGGCGATCGTGGCGTCATCGCCCTATCGTTTAAAGAGCCAGACCAGTACAATCGCCGCCAAACTTTACGCGCCCCCTTGGTTGATGACGGGAAATCCCGCCTCAGCGCACTTCGACTCGGGCCAAGCGCTCCGGCCGCACCCTCGCTTTTCAGATTGCTTCGCAGGAAAAACCTTTGATTTCTACAGCTAACATCACGATGCAGTTCGGCGCCAAGCCGCTCTTCGAAAACGTTTCGGTCAAATTCGGCGCGGGCAACCGTTACGGCCTGATCGGCGCCAACGGTTGCGGCAAGTCGACCTTCATGAAAATCCTCGGCGGCGATCTCGACCCGTCCGGCGGTCAGGTCATGCTCGAGCCGAACGTGCGTCTGGGCAAGCTGCGCCAGGATCAGTTCGCCTACGAAGAATTCACCGTGATCGACACCGTGATCATGGGTCACGAAGAGCTGTGGAAGGTCAAGGCCGAGCGCGACCGCATCTACTCGCTGCCGGAAATGAGCGAAGAAGACGGCATGGCCGTGGCCGAGCTGGAAACCGAGTTCGCCGAGATGGACGGCTACACCGCCGAATCCCGCGCCGGTGAACTGCTGCTGGGTCTGGGTATTGGCATCGAGCAACACTTCGGCCCGATGAGCGAAGTCTCGCCAGGCTGGAAACTGCGCGTATTGCTGGCACAGGCGCTGTTTTCCGATCCGGAAGTGCTGTTGCTCGACGAACCGACCAACCACCTGGACATCAACACCATTCGCTGGCTGGAAAACGTTCTGACCCAGCGTAACAGCCTGATGATCATCATCTCTCACGACCGTCACTTCCTGAACAGCGTGTGCACGCACATGGCTGACCTGGATTACGGTGAACTGCGTCTGTTCCCGGGCAACTACGACGAATACATGACCGTGGCGACCCAGTCCCGCGAGCAGTTGCTGTCGGACAACGCCAAGAAGAAAGCGCAGATCTCGGAACTGCAATCGTTCGTCAGCCGCTTCTCGGCCAACGCCTCGAAAGCCAAGCAGGCCACCTCCCGTGCCAAGGCGATCGACAAGATCCAGTTGGCCGAGGTCAAGCCTTCGAGCCGTGTCAGCCCGTTCATCCGCTTTGATCAGAACAAAAAGCTGCACCGTCAGGCAGTCATGGTCGAGAAAATGGCCAAAGGCTTCGACGGCAAGACGCTGTTCAAGGACTTCAGCTTCCAGGTTGAAGCCGGCGAGCGCGTGGCGATCATCGGCCCGAACGGTATCGGTAAGACCACCCTGCTGCGTACGCTGGTCAACGAGCTGACGCCGGATGCCGGTAGCGTCAAGTGGACCGACGCCGCGGAACTGGGCTACTACGCTCAGGATCACGCGCACGACTTCGAAGACGACGTCACCCTGTTCGACTGGATGGGTCAGTGGACGCAGGGCGAGCAGATGATTCGCGGTACTTTGGGGCGCATGCTGTTCTCCAACGACGAGATCCTCAAATCGGTCAAGGTCATCTCCGGTGGTGAACAAGGTCGCATGCTGTTCGGCAAGCTGATCCTGCAAAAGCCGAACGTGCTGATCATGGACGAACCGACCAACCACCTGGACATGGAATCCATCGAAGCGCTGAACCTGGCGCTGGAAAACTACCCGGGCACGCTGATCTTCGTCAGCCACGACCGTGAATTCGTATCGTCCCTGGCCACGCGCATCATCGAGCTGAGCCCGAACGGCGTGACCGACTTCAGCGGCACTTACGACGACTACCTGCGTAGCCAGGGTGTAGTGTTTTAAAAGCAGCTATTAGTTTTTAGCTGCAAGCTGCAAGCAAGAGCCCTGTCCATGTGACGGGGCTTTTTGCATTCTGGAGTTGGCGCAGTGGTGGTGCGAATACCTTCAGCAGCGATATAAATCCCCAGGAAAATAGTTAGCCTGCTTCCTTTTATTTCAGACCCACGCCATGATGCGAGCTCTCCCACCGCCGCCCGCGAACGAGTCCTCATGTCTGCGCAGCAACAGCCACCGCAAAGCTCTCTGGCGATCACCCTGCAGATCGTCTCCATCGTTTTCTATACCTTTATTGCCTTCCTCTGCATCGGTCTGCCGATTGCGGTGTTGCCCGGTTATGTCCACGAACAATTGGGTTTCAGCGCGATCATTGCCGGACTGGTGATCGGCTCGCAGTATCTGGCCACGCTGCTCAGCCGGCCGATGGCCGGGCGCATGTCGGACACCGTCGGCACCAAACGGGCGATTGTTTATGGCTTGCTGGGGATTGTGCTCAGCGGTGTGTTGACGCTGATTTCAACACTGCTGCAAAGCTTTGCGCTGACCAGCCTGTTGATTCTGATCGCCGGACGCCTGCTGCTCGGCATCGCTCAAGGCCTGATCGGTGTCGGCACCATCAGTTGGTGCATGGGCCAGGTCGGCGCTGAGCACACCGCTCGCTCCATCGGCTGGAACGGCATCGCCTCATATGGCGCGATTGCGATCGGTGCACCGCTGGGCGTGGTGATGGTGGCCGACTATGGTTTTGCCAGTCTGGGCATTGCGCTGACAGCGTTGGCCGCCCTCGCGCTGCTGCTGATCCGCAACAAGCCGTCGGTACCGGTGGTGCGCGGTGAGCGCATGCCGTTCTGGGCGGTGTTCGGGCGGATCGCACCGTTTGGCGCCAGCCTGAGCCTGGCCTCGATCGGTTACGGCACCCTGACCACGTTCATCACCCTGTATTACCTCAATCGCGGCTGGACCGGCGCGGCGTACTGCCTGACGGTGTTCGGCGTGTGCTTCATTCTGTCGCGGCTGATGTTTATCTCGGCGATTGCGCGATTTGGCGGTTTCACTTCGGCGATTGCCTGCATGACCATCGAAACCGTCGGGCTGACGTTGTTGTGGCTCGCACCTTCTACCGCGTATGCGCTGATCGGTGCAGGTCTGGCCGGGTTTGGCCTGTCGCTGGTGTATCCGGCGCTGGGCGTCGAGGCGATCAAGCAAGTGCCCAACGCCAGCCGTGGCGCAGGCTTGAGCGCTTATGCGGTGTTCTTCGATCTGGCACTGGCGGTGGCCGGGCCATTGATGGGCGCGGTGGCGTTGAATCTTGGGTATTCGTGGATTTTCTTTTGCGCGGCAATGCTGTCGGTGACCGGGTTGGGATTGACGCTGCTGCTCAAGCGCCGCGCGAGGATCCAGACTTGAAATACGATCAAATGTGGGAGCGGGCTTGCTCGCGAATGCGGTGTATCAGTCACCTGATGCTCTGACTGACACGACGCTTTCGCGAGCAAGCCCGCTCCCACAGGAGGGAATTGAGTCGTTCACTGATCTGCGGTTTGCATCCCCGCCCGTGTCGGTTTGCCCAGCGCATGCGTAAAGAACCGCCCGGCTTCGGAAATCAGGTTGCGATGGATGTCTTCGCGATCCACGCCATCGGCGTCAGTGCACAGCGCCGGCATGGCCATAATCTGTTCTTCGGTGCACGGTGCCATGAACACAAAGTGCCCTGCCCCGACCAGTAACTTGAAGTCCGGTGCGGTGGGCAGTTTGCGCGCCAGTGCGGCAGCGTTTTTGTCGAACGCAACGAGCTTGTCGCCATCGCCGCTGTAGAGCAGCACCGGCACATGCACATCGGCCAGGGTGTGTCGGCCGAATTTCAGGCTCAGCGGCGCCATCAACAGCAAGGCATGCACGCGAGGGTCGGCGACCGGTTGCAGGTCATCGCGATCAACAATCAGCTCACCTTTAGTGTTGCAAGCGTCGCGGTCGTCCGGGCGCTCCTGGCAATAGCGGCGCAAGCGATCCAGATCCGGTTGCGCGCCCGACAGAATCAACGCCGTCTCGCCCCCCGCCGAATAGCCGATCACGCCGACCTGATCGGCATTGACGAACGGCGCAAGCATGCGGTCGCCGAGGGTCGCGGTAATCGCTTCGGAAATCTGGATCGGACGCCCATACAAATTGCTCAGGGTGCCCAGTCGGCTGTGATCCTTGGAGTTGTCGCCGGGGTGAATCACCGCCACGACGACGAAGCCTTTACGTGCCAGCGAGGTGGCGAGGTCGTGCAGCGCCAGCGGCGTGCCGGTATTGCCGTGGGAAAGCATCAGCATCGGGAAGCGGCCGATCGCGACTTTGGTGTCTTCGCCGGCCTCCACCGAATAGCCTTCGAGCAGGCTCAGGTGTTCGCGGTCGCTGGAGGGATAGAAGGCAATGGCGCGCATCGGTTGCAGGTCGAGCGGGTCAAGGAACGTCATCTCGTGATAGCCGACGCTCCAGCGCGGGTGCAACCCGGGGGCGGCGTGCACTGAATTCAGGCTGCCGAGCAGGCAAATCAGTAACGTTGCACAAAGACGCATCATGGGATGCCCCACCCTGTGTTACTCAATCGAAAGATCCGTTGTGATCCGACGCCCGACATTCCGTGAGTTCGGTGATCCGGCGCGGCGCAGCACTCAGACGTTGATCGTTTGACTGCATAACCCGGGCCAGATTATGCAACAGTCAGAAACAAAAAACTCCGTATCTGGCCCTTGCGAAACCAGAATACAGAGTTTTTTGAGGTGTTACCTGAACAGCAGCTGCTCTTTACGCAAGCCTTACGCAGCGGCGAACAGTTGCTCGCTGATTTTCGCCTGAGCCGCGGACATCGCGTTGTTGCGCACTTCTTCACCGTAGGCCAGACCTTCTGCGCGAACGATTTCAATGTCGGTGATGCCGAGGAAGCCCAGTACCAGTTTCAGATACTCTTCGTGAGCGATGCCGCTGGCCTGACCGGCATGAATACCGCCGGAGGTGGACACGATCACCACTTTCTTGCCGCCGCACAGGCCTTCAGGGCCGGCTTCGGTGTAACGGAACGTCTGGCCGGCAACGGCGACGCGGTCGATCCAGGCCTTGAGTTGGGTCGGCACGGTGAAGTTGTACATCGGTGCGGCGATGACAATGGCGTCGGCGGCAATGAATTCGGCCAGGGTCGAAGCACTCAGTTCGGCTTCGTGCTGTTGGGCAGCGTTGCGCAGTTCAGCGGTGGTGCCGGCAGCAACCAGCGTTGTCGACGAGAAGTGGCTGATGGCGTCAGCGGCCAGGTCGCGGTAGGTCACCACGGCAGTGGGCTCAGCGGCTTGCCAGGCTTTGACGACTTCGCCACTCAACTGACGGGAAGCGGAGTTGTCGCCCAGAATGCTCGAATCGATGTGCAGCAGTTTCATGTGGAATCTCCTGGAATGAATCGCCTGTGGCGACGGAATGGAGACAATCCTACGGAAGAAACCAATGGATGATTAGCTGCCACCAATGCGATAGTTCGTCCCACTGACAGAACAGTTGGAATTCCTCATGCAAGACCTCAACGATCTCTACTATTTCGCCAAGGTGGTCGAGGCCGGCGGATTCGCCGCCGCCGGCCGCTTGCTGGGCATTCCCAAGTCGCGCTTGTCGCGGCGCATCGCGGAACTGGAAGAACGCCTGGGCGCACGCCTGCTGCAACGCACCACCCGGCAACTGAAGCTGACGGCGGTGGGCGAGCGTTATCTGCGCCATTGCCAGGCCATGTTGCTGGAAGCGGAAATGGCCGACGAAGCGGTCGCCAGCATGTCCAGCGAACCGCGCGGGCGTCTGCGCGTGTCATGCCCCACCGGGCTGGCGCACGAGATGCTGCCTGGCGTCATCAGTGACTTTCTGGAGAAGTTTCCTCAGGTGCAACTTGAGGTGGTCTTGCTCAATCGTCGGGTCGATCTGGTCACCGAAGGCATCGATGTCGCCCTGCGCGTGCGCGAACTGGGTGACGAGGATCCGTTGCTGGTCACGCGCCGCTTGCGCCAGGCGCAAATGGTGGTGATCGCCAGCCCGGCGTTTGTCGAGGGGCGCACGATTGATCACCCGCAAGACTTGAAGCATCTGCCGGTACTCGGTGCGCTGGAACCGGATCGGTTGGTGCATGTGCGCTTGCTTGATCAGCAAGGCAAACCCTACGAACTGGCTCTGGAGGCGCGGCTGGGCATTGACGATTTCATTGTGCGCAAGGCCTGCGTGCTGGCCGGTCAGGGCTTCACCCTGCTGCCAATGATGTATTGCGAAACGGAACTGCAAAACGGCACGCTGGTGCAATTGTTGCCGCAATGGTCATTGCCCGGTGGCTGGTTGCAAGCGGTGTACCCGCATCGGCGAGGGGTGATGCCGGCGGTGCGCGCGTGGATTGACCATCTGGTGGAATCGTTCAATGCCTGTGGGGAGCGGTTGTTATGAAAAAGGGAACCATGAACGAGGCGGATGTCGCCGCATTCTGTCTGGCACTGCCCGGTGCCCGGGAGGATTACAAATGGGGCGGCGTGCGAGTGTTTTCGATTGCTGGCAACAAGATGTTTGCCTTGCAGGGGCTGCGCGGTGATTCACTGGCGTTCAAGGTCGACAAGGATCTGTTTCTCGGTCATTGCGACCGTCCGGGCATTCACCCGGCGCCTTATCTGGCGCGGGCACAGTGGATCATCATGCACCCGCCCTACCCGCTGGGGGCCGAAGAGCTGCAAGGGTTGTTGCAACGCTCGCATCAGTTGGTAGTCGGCAAACTGCCGAAGAAGACCCAAATCGGTTTGCTGTTGTAGCGTTTGACTTTGTGGGAGCGGGCTTGCTCGCGAAGGCGGTGGATCAGTCATAGTGAAGTTGAATGACACACCGCATTCGCGAGCAAGCCCGCTCCCACATTGTTCAGTGAAAGGCTTAAAACAGGGGCAGCAGATTCGAGCCAAGGAAAATCTGGTCGATCCAGAACACTTGATGCAATGCCACGATCATCCAGAACAGCACCTGAAACGACACCTTGCGCGTCTTGTGCCGGAACACTTGCTGGGCAATCAATGCGCCCGGCCAGCCGCCCGCCAGTTCCAGCGCATGGAGGATGTTTTCCGGGGTGCGCCAGGCATCGCTGCGGGCCTTGCGTTTGTCGGCCCAGTACACAAAGAACGCCAGCACGCTGACGATGCCGTAAGCCGCCAGCGGCACAATCGATATCCCGCGCAGCCACATCGACAACGAGCCGAACACTGGCAGCGCACAGACGATCAGCAACACCATCAGTTTGAGCTTCAGATGCTGGATGTTGCCGCCTGATGGCCGCCCTTCAGGCCGGCGTGCGCGGGAATCACTCATGGCTTGGCCGCCGACCAGTCAACCCAGCCGAACTGCCACGTCGCCAGAATCACCAGACCGAAAACAATCCGGTACCAGGCGAAGGCTGCGTAACTGTGGCTGGCGATGAACTTGAGCAGGCCACGCACGGCAATCATGGCGAAAATGAATGCGGTGACGAAGCCGATGGCAAACACCGGAAAGTCCGCCGGTACAAACAGATGACGGTATTTGTAACCCGAGTAAACCGCAGCACCGACCATGGTCGGCATGGCCAGAAAGAACGAAAACTCGGTGGCGGTCTTGCGCGACAGGCCGAAGAGCAGGCCGCCAATGATCGTCGAGCCGGAGCGCGAGGTTCCGGGGATCATCGCCAGGCACTGTGCAAAACCCACCTTCAACGCGTCTTTCCAGGTGATGTCATCGACGGTTTCGGCGTGCACTTCATGCTGACGGCGCTCGGCCCACAACATGATGATGCCGCCAATCACCAGCGCCGCTGCAACGGTAATGGGGTTGAACAGGTATTCGTGGATCAGGTCGGCGAAAATCACCCCCAACACCACCGCCGGCAGGAACGCGATCAGCAGGTTGGCGGTGAAACGCCGGGCACTCGGCTGGGTCGGCAAGCCGATCACCACGTCGAGAATCTTGCGCCGGAATTCCCAGACAACTGCGAGTATCGCGCCGAGCTGGATGATGATGTTGAACGCCATGGCCCGTTCGCCGCCGAAATTCAGCAGGTCGGCGACAATGATCTGGTGTCCGGTACTGGAAATGGGCAAAAACTCCGTCAGCCCTTCTACAACTCCTAGTATCAGTGCCTGCAAGGCAGTCCAAAGATCCATCAATCCCCCAAAGAGCGATGCGCGCCGGCATGCCCCGATAGTATTTTTTACGTTCACTGCGATCAGCGTAGCTGGTTTTGCTGTACCGATTCCGCGCGCACAGGATCCACACGAAAGGGTCAAAATTCCGTGAAATATCAACTTGGATTCAGGTTTTCACGCGCGGGGCCGAAATCCTATCAGACAAGCCTTAATAGCGCTGCCGCGTTATACGACTTGGGTCGCGTAGGCACGATCGCGTTATCGTGGTTGGATGCTGGCGGTGGTTTATTACAAGAAAAAGAATCCGGAGTGACAGCGTTATGAACAGCTTGCGCAGTGTGTCGATCAGCCGACGCTTGTGGCTCATTTTGGTGGTGGCGGTGGTCATGTTGCTGACCTTGGGCGTGTTGATGCTCAAGCAGATTCACGACGATCTCTATCGCGCCAAAGCCCAGAAAACCCAACATGTGGTGCAGACCGCCAGCGGTTTGCTGACCTATTACCGCGACCTTGAAGTGGCCGGCACCCTCACCCGCGAGGCCGCGCAAAAGCAAGCAATCACCGCCATTCGTGGCCTGCGTTACGACCAGAGCGATTACTTCTGGATCAACGACCTCACGCCCGTGATGGTCATGCACCCGACCAACCCCAAACTTGAAGGCCAGAACCTGTCGGCCATCCGCGATCCGGACGGTTTTGCGGTATTCAACGAGATGGTCGCCATTGCCAGGGCCAAAGGCGCCGGCATGGTCGACTACCGCTGGCCGAAACCCGGTGCCAGCGAGCCAGTGGCCAAGACGTCGTACGTGAAGCTGTTCGAGCCGTGGGGCTGGGTGATCGGTTCGGGTGTTTACATCGACGACGTGCAGGCCGAGTTCCAGGGGCAAGTGATCAAGGCGTCCGTGATCGGCCTGGTGATTGCCATGATCATGGCGTTGCTGGTGATCCTGATCGCCCGCAGCATCGTGCGCCCGTTGCAGGAAACCGTGAACGCCATGGCCAACATTGCCAGCGGCGAGAGCGACCTGACCCGCAGCCTCGACACCCACGGCAAGGACGAAGTCACCGAACTGGCCCGCCACTTCAACGCGTTTACCGCCAAGTTGCGCCGGGTGATTGGTGATTTGCAGGTGTCGGCCAGTGCACTTGGCCAGTCGTCCAGCGAATTGGGCAACGACGCGTCCCAGGCTCAACAGCGCAGCCAGCAGCAATCTCAGCAGATGGAACTGGTGGCCACCGCGATCAACGAAGTCACTTACGGTGTGCAGGACGTGGCGAAGAACGCCGAGCACGCCGCCAGCGAAATGCGTGATGCCGAGGTTCAGGCGCAGCAGGGCCAGATCAACATCGACGGCAGCCTGCAACAGATCGACAAGCTGTCCGGCACGATTGATCAAGCGGTCGAGGTGATTCGCACACTGGCGGCGGAGAGCACGCAGATCGGCAGCGTGCTGGAAGTGATTCGTTCGATTGCCGAACAGACCAATCTGCTGGCGCTCAACGCCGCCATCGAAGCCGCGCGGGCTGGCGAACAGGGCCGTGGTTTTGCCGTAGTGGCGGATGAAGTGCGCTTGCTCGCCCAACGGACGCAGAAGTCCACGGCGGAAATTCAGGCGATGATCGAGCGTCTGCAAAATCATTCCGAAGCGGCGGTGAAGGTGATCGGCGACAGCAGCAAGGCCTCGCAGTTGACCATCGAACAAGCCGGACTGGCCGGGGCCAGCTTGAGCGCCATTGGCCAGGCCTTGCGCAACCTCAACGGCCTGAATGCCTCGATTGCCAGCGCTACTTTGCAACAGGCGCATGTGGTCGAGGACATCAATCAGAACGTGACGCAGGCGGCCGGGCTTTCCCACAGCACTGCCATCGCAGCCGAGCAGTCAAGTGCGGCGAGTGTGCGACTGGGGCAGTTGAGCGAACAACTCAACGGCCTGCTCCGCCAGTTCCGCGTCTAAGCGCGGTCAACCCTGTCACCACCCTGTGGCGAGGGGATTTATCCCCGTTCGGCGGCGCAGCCGTCGCAAAACCGGCGAATTTGTTCTGCCTGACAGGACACCTTTTGCGGATTTGGGAGCGCTGCGCGCTCCAACGGGGATAAATCCCCTCGCCACAGGTTTTCAGCGTATTCAAGCAGGCTCACGCCTGCAGGTTTTTGGGTACAATCCGCCCCCTTCTCAACTCCCTCCAAGGAACCCACATGTCCGGGCTTGAACTGTTTGCCGCCGCTCTCGGTGTGATCGCCGTGTGGCTGACGGTCAAACAGAATCCGTGGTGCTGGCCGATCGGGCTGGTCATGGTGTTGCTGTACAGCTGGATCTTCTTCGAGGTGAAGCTGTATTCGGACATGTTGCTGCAAGTGATCTACGCCGCGTTGCAAATCTACGGCTGGTGGCAATGGACGCGGGCCGGAACGATGCATGACGGACGTCAGGTCACGCGTCTGGATACCCGATCAATATGGCTGGGGCTTGGCGTGGGGGCCATCGGCAGCTTGTTGCTTGGCGCCGCCATGGCCCATTGGACTGACGCTGCGCAACCGTGGCTGGATGCGGCGCTGACGGGGTTCAGCCTGGTGGCGCAACTGTGGATGGCGCAGAAACGTCTGCAATGCTGGGCACTGTGGTTCGTGCTCGATGTGATCTTTGTCGGTCTGTTTATCTATAAAGGTCTGTACCTTACCGCCGCCCTTTACGCCTTGTTCACGTTGATCGCCGTGCAAGGCTGGCGCGAATGGCGGGCTGATCCGGCGCTGCGCGCATGAAAATCGTCGTGCTCACCGGGCCGGAATCCACCGGCAAGAGCTGGCTCTCGGCCGAACTGCAGCAACGGTTCGGCGGCGTGCGGGTAGATGAATATGTGCGTTGGTTCATCGAGCAGAACCCGCGCGACACCTGCCTGGCCGACATCCCTGAAATCGCTCGGGGCCAGTTGCAGTGGGAAGATGCCGCCCGCGCACAGCATCCTTCACTGCTGGTTCTCGACACGCATCTGTTGAGCAACATGCTCTGGAGCCAGACGCTGTTTGGCGATTGCCCGGCCTGGCTGGAAAGCGAGTTGCTGACAAGGCATTACGATCTGCATCTGCTGTTGTCCCCGGCGCAGATCGACTGGATCGACGACGGCCAGCGTTGCCAGCCCGAACTGAGCGCACGTCAGGCGTTCTTCAACGCCACGCGCGATTGGCTGGAAAAGCATGACCAGCCACTGCAGATCATTGAAGGCAACTGGGATCAGCGTCGTGACAAAGCAATGAAAGCTGTCGAAGCGCTGTTGGCCGACTGACCCGTTTTCAGGGCTGTTTCCACCGCTTTCGGGGATGAAGTGTCCACTTCTGAAACACCCGGCCCGACGCAAAGTGCCCGCCTCAACACACTTCCTTGATTTAACACCCGGCTTGTTACGCGGGTGAAACACATCGCCGCAAACCCTTGTTCCAGAGCATTGTTCAGCCAATAGACAGCTCGACCGCCCTGCGCGTGTTTCAGCGTTGAAACAGCTTGTGTTTCAGGTCTGCACGCTTTTTTCGCAAGTATTTGAAATCACGACAGAATCCAAAAGCGGCACAGCTTTCGCTCTCTCCTTCACAACGCTGACTAGGGCCAGCCCACTGAAGAAGGAATTGCAGCCGTGGGGAACTTCAATAAAACCTTGACCTGCCTCCTGCTGATCGGATCAGCGGCCAGCACCGTTTTCAGTTTCAACGTTCAGGCCGAAGGCAATGGCGTGATCGTCCTCAACCGCGATGTGCAACCGATCCCTATCGGTCGCAGCGGCGGCAAAGACCCCTATCCAACCACTGTCAACGCCAACCCGTCCGGGCGCATCAATCAAGCGATGTCCAGCACCGAACTCAATGACGGTGAATTTGCCAGTGTAGCCAGCGGATCTTCCATTCGCGGCAACATCACTACGCCCACTTCGTCCATGCCCGGCTTGAACACCCTGACTAACCAGAACGGCCTTCCCGGCATGAGCTCCGGCCATGGTGGCGGTGCCGGCGGTTCGATTTCCAACACCGTCAATCGCGCAATGGGTGCCGGCCTCGCCCCGCTGACCCGCATGGCTGGAGGCCAATAAGATGAATCGCTCCCTGCTCCTGCTTGCCCTCTTCGGCTGCGCCAGCGCGATAGCCGATCCCAGCTCAGTGAACAACGCGAACATTCAGGAGACCGGCATCCAGTACCACGGCAACTACAACGTCAACCAGGCCGCCGGCGACCAGATGCAACAGACCAACACCAAAGCCATCGCCATCGGCACCTCGGCCAGCGCGACCACCATTGTCCGGCAGAAGATCGACACTCCGGCCAATCCGTCGACAAATGCCAGCGCCACGATCGGCGGCAACTCTTTCAGTAATGGCAACGGGATCCTCGGTGTGAACCAGGGTGCCGGCGCCAACAACCAGATGGCCAACGTGACGCGCGTCAGCATCAGTGCTGCCCCGCAGAGCGTTGACGACAGCGCCCTGTCGCAACAGAACGTGGCGCTTTTACCGAGCTCAGGAGCAACTGGCACCTCAACCGGCAGTCGCCAGATCACGACAAGTGATCAGGCCTTCACCGGCAGCCGAGGGGTGATTCAGGTGAACCAGAGTGCCGGGGTGGGGAACCGCATGGCTAACACCCTGAGCATCCGGGTCGCAGACTGACCCAAACAAAAAGCAGTGCAATTAGAAAGTACCAACACTTAACCAACTAATAAGCACGATGGAGAAACACCATGAAACCTACAATGGCTCTCAAACCACTGGTTTTCGCACTTGCAGCAGTGATGGCAATCGCAGCACAGGCTGGCGGCCGTGACGACGATCACGGTCATGGTAACGGGCACGGCAACCATGAACCAAAAGGCCCTACCCTGGAACAACTGCTGCAAATCGGCGCTGGCGCCGGGGCTGCCGTACTCGACACGCAAAACAGCGATGGCAACCTGGTCGGCAACCAAGGCACCAAAAATGATGCCTCCGTCCGCGACTCGGCCAACGGCACCAACGGCAACGTTGGCATGAACAACACCGCCGGCGATGGCAACCAGCAGGACAACGCCGCCGCTCTGGCAACAGCCGACGAAAGCTTCATCTTCGGCTCTGCGGTGTCGGTTTCCAGCGCGACTCAGGTCAACAACAACAACGCTGTTGCGAACTACTCCACCACCAACAACGCCAACCTCAACAACGTGGGTAACGGAGGTTCCGGCAACATTGGCGTGAATAACAGTGCCGGTAACTTCAACCAACAGAAAAACAACTTGGCCATTGCTGTATCGGGTGGTCGTGTAGCTAACGCCGCTGCTGCTGCGAACCAAAGCTCCACTGGCCTGACTGTGTCTAACTACGGCACTCAAACCTACAAAAAAGACACCCTTACTGGCACTGTTGCCGCCGTCGGCGTGTTCGGCGCCGTGGGTGAAGCTACCATCAAAGATGACGATCACGGTCACGGCGGTGGCGGTTATGGCAACAACGATCGTGGCCACGGCGGAAGCGGCGGCGGCAAAGATCAAAAAGCTACCTTCGAAGCAGTGGGTGTCTTCGGTCTGGCAGGTGTGACCACTCAACAAGTGATGACTCCTGACGGCTGGAAAAACCCTGTGACCAACAACGCATCGATCTCCAATGTTGGTAACAACTTCTCGGGTAACGCTGGTTACAACAACGCCGCTGGTGTTGGCAACCAACAAAGCAACTCGCTGTCCATCGCTGCAGGTTGCAAAGCCTGCATGTAATCGCGATCGAAACGAAAGCCCCGGAAACGGGGCTTTTCCTCAGTCCGCAAAGGCGTATCGATCATGCGTAAGACTGCCCTTTTCGCTCTGCTTTGCCTGTCTGGCCTGACTCAGGCCGCGCAGATGCCAGTGGCTGCCCTTCCCGGCGGCATACTCGTCTACAAACACGTGCAAAGCATTCGTGAACGCAAGTTTTCCGACATCGTCGAACAGAAAACCGATTTCAGCTGCGGCGCTGCCGCACTGGCCACGGTGTTACGCCAGGCTTATTGGCTCGACGTCGATGAAGAGCACATCATCAAAGGCATGCTGGTCAACGCTGACCAGGACCTTGTTCGTACTCAAGGTTTTTCCATGCTCGACATGAAGCGCTACATAGAAAGCATCGGCATGCGCGCCAGGGGATACAAGATTCCGTCGGAAAAACTCGACGCGGTCACGATCCCGGTGGTGGTACTGATGGAGATTCGCGGCTACAAGCACTTCGTGGTGCTGCAGCGTTCGGACAAGGATTGGGTTTATATCGCTGACCCGGTTTTAGGCCACAAACGCTACGCCCATGATGACTTTGTCAAAGGTTGGAACGGCATTGTCTTCGCCATCGTCGGCCCCGGTTATGACAAAACCAATGCATTGCGCAGCCCGCCGACGCCCCTCACGGCGAAGAACAAGCTGGATACCTTCAACCCGGTCAAAGACGCTGAATTGATGGACTTCGGGTTCATACAGAGCGACTTCTTTTAATCGCCGATTATAAAGAATGGGGCTGGATGTCCCGGGAGCAGCAGATGAAAACCTCATACTGGCTGGCCGCCGCCTGCCTGGCAGCGAGCGTGTCGGGTTATGCCAATGCAGGATTCAAGCCTATTGAAATAAAGGACCAGGAACTGTCCGAACTCCGCGGTCGTTACGTGATGCCGGGGCGAATCATCAGCTTCGGCATTGTCATGAGCAGCACCTGGCGCAACGCCAGTGGCGATCTGATCGGGGCTGCGACCTCGATGCAACTTCAGGCCGCCACGGTCAAACCCGAATTCTACGTGCAAACCATCAAGGAAACCGGCAACGGCAATGCCTTGGCAGCCGGAACCGGCACCATCACCGGTGGTGCAGCACTCAACAGTAGCCAGGGCGTGACTCAAAGCGTACGCGCCGCGGGCGATGCCAACTCGGCTTACAACAACGTCGCCATCAACGTCTCGGAGGCCAGCAAGGCGCCGGCGCTGGTGCCGGCTCAAGGCCAGGCTTTGATGGCCGGGCAAACCATCGGTGGCAGCAACGCCGCCGGCAGCGTCGCCGTGTCGGCCAGCGGCAGCGGCGTGCAAATGGCCATTCAGGCCTCTGGCAATCAGGGTACTTCCCTGCAACAAGTCGCCCAGGGCGGGCTGTTGCAGAACACCCGTTTGCTGGGCAGCGCGAACGTGGTCAACAACATGACCCAACTCAACGTTGTGTTGAACAATAACGGCATGAGTGCCGGCGCACTGGACTGCAACCTGACCCAACTCAGGGCACTACGCAATATCGGATATTGAACTACGCTGAGTCTCGATCATTGGGCTTAAAGGGACGGCTTATTCATGTATCGATCAGTATCACTGCGTGCCGCTGTATGTCTGAGTACTCTTCTACCGGCAGCAATGCTGCAAGCAGCACCTGACGCAGATGTAGAAGCTTTGAAACAGGAACTCTTGGAGCTGAAGCAACGATACGAAGTACAACAAAAAGCCCTGGCGGTCCTCGAACAACGAGTCCGCCAGGTTGAGGATCAACCGGCAGCACCGCAACCCAAGCGTCTGGCCAAGTCGCCAGCCGATCTCAAAGGCAATCCCAAAGTGGCCACCGGTACCGGGGCCGCAGCAGCGTCGGGGGGCGCAGCCGGGGGCAGTGGAGCTTCTTATGGCCAGTCTCTGGCCGACGATTCACAACCGGCGCAGAGTGTGTCCAACCTGTACGACGAGGCCAGCGGCTTCTTCGGCGGGGGCAAATTCAGCTTTGAAACCGGCATCACTTACTCGCGTTACGACACGCGCCAGCTGATCCTCAACGGTTTCCTGGCGCTGGACTCGATCTTCCTCGGCAACATCAACCTTGACCGGATCAAGGCTGATACCTGGACTCTGGATCTGACCGGACGCTACAACTTTGACAATCGCTGGCAGTTCGACCTGAACGTGCCGGTGGTCTACCGCGACTCGACTTACCAGTCGGGCGGCGGCAACGGCGGTGCGTCCAACGTCACCACCGAGCAGGACGTGACTCGCGATCCGACCATTGGCGACGTCAACTTCGGCATTGCCTACAAGTTCCTCGACGAATCGGTCAACACACCGGACGCCGTGGTCACGTTGCGGGTCAAGGCGCCAACCGGCAAGGATCCGTTCGGCATCAAGCTGCGCCAGACTGACGCCAACTCCAACCTGTTCGTGCCTGACACCCTGCCAACCGGCAACGGCGTCTGGTCGATCACGCCGGGGATCTCGCTGGTCAAGACGTATGACCCGGCCGTGCTGTTCGGCAGCCTGTCGTACACCCACAACCTTGAAGAATCGTTCGACGACATCAGTTCGACCGTCAACCAGAAGAACCCGGGCAAAGTACGCATCGGCGACAGCTTCCAGATTGGCGCCGGTATCGCTTTCGCCCTGAACGAGAAGATGAGTATGTCGTTCTCGATGTCTGACCTGGTGCAGCGCAAAAGCAAGCTGAAGCAGGACGGTGGCGATTGGCAATCGGTGGTGTCCAGCGACGCCAACGCCGGTTACTTCAACGTCGGCATGACCATTGCGGCCACCGACAACCTGACCATCGTGCCCAACCTGTCGATCGGTCTGACCGACGACGCGCCGGACTTTTCCTTCAGCCTGAAATTCCCGTACTACTTCTAACCATCGGGAAAACAAAAGGCCCGCTGCGATCCCCTCGCAGCGGGCCTTTTGCATATCGCCGCGCCCTAGCGGATCTGGTGCTTGTGCAGCAATCGGTAAAACGTCGGCCGGGAAACGCCGAGAACTTTCGCGGCGACGCTGAGGTTATCGCTGTGCCGGTTCAACACATCGCACAGCGCCTGACGTTCGGCGCGGGTTTTGTAATCCTCAAGGGTGCCCATGGGCGCAGCGATCGAATGTTGACTGATCAGGCCCAGATCCCGCGCTTCAATCTGCCGTCCTTCGGCCAGCACCAGGCCGCGTCGTACGCGGTTGGCCAGTTCTCGCACGTTGCCCGGCCAGTCGTGCTTGCCCATCGCAATCAGCGCATCTTCACTGAAACTGCGCGGACGACGCCCGGTTTCATGGCTGTAGAAGTGGGAAAAATGGTTGGCCAGCATCGACAGATCGCCGTGGCGCTCGCGCAATGGCGCGGTCACTACTTGCAAGACATTGAGCCGGTAATACAAGTCTTCACGAAAGCGTTTCTTCTCGATGGCGGCTTCAAGATCAACGTGAGTCGCCGCCAATACCCGCACATCAACGGGAATCGGCTGACTGCCGCCCACCCGCTCAATGTGTTTTTCCTGAAGAAAGCGCAGCAGATTGGCTTGCAGCTCCAGCGGCAAATCACCGATTTCATCGAGAAACAGCGTGCCGCCGTTGGCCGCTTCAATCCGCCCGACCTTGCGTTGGTGGGCGCCGGTAAACGCACCTTTCTCATGCCCGAACAGTTCGGACTGGATCAGATGTTCAGGGATTGCCCCGCAATTGATCGCGACGAACGGTTTGCTGTGGCGTTGGGACTGGCGGTGCAACGTGCGCGCCACCAGTTCTTTACCGGTGCCGCTTTCACCGCGAATCAGCACCGGTGATTCGGTCGGCGCCAATTTGCTCAGCAGTTTGCGCAGCTCACGGATCGGTTTGCTATCGCCCAACAGTTCGTGCTCGGGCTGGTCGACGTGAATCGTGCCCTGGCCACGCAGGCGCGCCATGCCGAACGCCCGCCCGAGGGTGACTTGCACCCGCGAGACGTCGAACGGCAAGGTGTGAAAATCGAAAAACCATTCGCAGACGAAGTCACCGACGTTCTGCAGGCGCAAGACTTCCTGATTGAGCACGGCAATCCATTCGGTGCCGCTGCGACTGATCAGTTCCTTGACGGCTTCGGGGCGCTCAAGGTGAAAAGGCTGCAAACGCAGCAAGCCGACGTCACAAGAACGGTCGGCGGCGTTTTCCAGGGTACAGCTGTCGACATCCCAGCCGACTGCGCGCAAACCGGGCAGCAGGCGGTGACAGTCGTCACACGGGTCGACGACCAATAAACGTCTTAACGCAGGCGCTTCGCTCATGACTGTTCCTTGGCGCCAAATTATAGGAAATGATCGTAAAAACAGTCATTTGGCAGACCTGGCTGTAACATTAGCAAGAATTTGACGGCGCCTTGTATCAATTGCTTATAGGTATACAAGTGAACAAGTTATAAGAAACGAAGTTGTTAGTAAGCTATCGACTATTTTCTTTCACCAAGCTTTCACAACCTCTCGAAAAAACCGCTATTTGAAAGAAAACAGAAATTTCTTTGTTTCGTGTGTGACCTGTATCGGGGTTGCGTGCATCAGTACAAGTAACCAGCCGAACGGTAAGCCCAACCGACGGTACATCACTTGATTGGGCACTATAGAGAGAAGACCCCATGACCGCCCCGCTCCGTATCAACGAAGCTCTTTTGATTGCCAACCACGCCTTTAAACCCTTTCAATGCGTGGCCTGGGCGCCACAAGACGGCAATGGCGAACTGAACCTCACCGTGATCGACCGGACCAATAGCCACATTGGCCGCAAACAGATTCCAAGCAGCACCTATTCCGATCCGGCGCAACTTGAACAAGTGCTGCAACAGGCTCGCGCCGAACTGAGCGAAGAAGGTCACGCGCTGCAAAACTGGTCGATGCCGCACTGATAAGCCGGGCCATGCGGACGACATTAACGTCGTCCGCCCTATCCAGCTTAGTTGCTCCGTCTGTTATATCTTCCAAACTTTTGTACAACTTTCAGCAAGGCATTCAAGCCTAAGTGCTTGGCAGGCTTGCGACTGGTTCAAAAAGACACTGTTGTGGCACGGTGTGACCCTCCGCCTGTTAGTTCTAACAGTTGTACTTCCCGTCTTTCAGGGATTGAATGTTCCGCTCATGCAGTTACCCGCCCGGCTTCCCGGGTTCTGGTTACTCGCAAGGAGACGCGTGCATGCTCAGCCCGAATGCCCTGGCACTTGGAAAGCCGTTCAAGTGCAGCGCACAACTCGATAAAACCTTCGCCCGCACCGGCATCGCACAGGTGTACTTCGCCGGCAGTCTGTCGAGCATGGCGCAAGATGTCGCCCTCGATCACCAAGGGCGCGTGTTGGTCGCCGCCAAAGTCGGCACTGCCAAGGGCAGTCGTTTTGGCCTGGCACGATTGCTCGCCGACGGTTCCGCCGATCTTGGTTTCGGTGATCAGGGCAGCGTGATCGGCACCTTTGCTGGCGGGTTCGAAGCTTCGGGCGGCAAGGTCTCGGTACTGGCCGATGGCAATATTCTGCTGGCCGGCCTGCATTATGAAAGCGCCCATCACACCCTGCCCGCCCTCGCCCGCTTCGATCCTCAAGGACGGCCAGATCTGACATTTGGCGACAATGGCCGGCAAGTCGTGCGCCTGCCGGGCCATCTGTCCGTGGGCAGGCGCGATACGTGGCTGCCACCGGGTGTGCCGGGTGCCGAAGCCTGTGCCTTCGCCGTGCAGGAGGACGCAAGCATCCTGTTGATCGCCAACCACCAATTCGAACTGGCCGATCACGTCGGCATGCTGATCCGCCTCAAACCCGATGGCCGTCTCGATGAGACATTCAACGGCCGCGGCTTTGTCATGGTTCGCCATCTGCTGCTCAACACCTGGCTCAGCACCTTGTTGTTGCAAGAGGACGGGCGGATTGTCGTCGGCGGTTCCATCGACTTTCCGCAGGAAGGCCTGCTGGCGCGCTACCTGCCGGACGGCCGTCTCGACGAGCGCTTCGCGGTGGACGGGTTCATGGCCTTCAAAGCCGATGGCAAAAGTACGCAGGTCAGCCAGGTCGTCGAATCTTCAGGGAACCTGCATTGTTTCGGCAGCAGCCGCGACCCGATTCGCTGCATGACGTTCAACGTGCACGGCAACGGTCGACCCGACTTGCACAGCCATCAGGGCCTGGCACAACGGCTGGAAATCGGCCCCAGCGGTTGCCAGTGGAGCGCCGCCCAACGAATGACGGACGGGCGCATGATCGCCGTGGGCGCCACCATTGGCGGGGTCGAGGCGGACTTTATCGTCGCTCGCTACTTGCACAATGGTGGTCTCGACCATGGTTTCGGCGATGGCAACGGCTGGCTGCGCACCCGCCTGGGCCGCAGCCTCGACACTGCCAACTCTGTCGCCCTGCAAGCGGATGGCGCGATTCTGGTGGGTGGTTTTTCACTGGATGGTAATTACCGGGCGATGGTGGCGCGGTATCTGAACCCCTGAAGTTCCGCGCCCGACACTTGATCTTCCTCCACGCTTGCGGCAACTTGCGCGCTTCTTAAGACAAGGAGCAACCGATGTCCGGTTCAATGGCGCAGGCGTTCGCGCACAACTTTCTCGGAAACTCCCCGCGCTGGTACAAGGCGTGCATTATCGGTTTTCTTATACTCAATGCGGTGGTGCTGCTCACTGTCGGCCCGGTCGCGGCCGGCTGGTTACTGGTGATCGAGTTCATCTTCACTCTGGCCATGGCCCTCAAATGCTACCCGCTGATGCCCGGCGGCCTGCTGCTGATCGAAGCGCTGTTGCTGAAGATGACCACGCCGCAAGCGCTCTACGATGAGTTGGTGCACAACTTCCCGGTGATTTTGCTGCTGATGTTCATGGTCGCCGGCATCTACTTCATGAAGGACTTGCTGCTGTTCCTGTTCTCGCGCCTGCTGCTCGGCGTCCGGTCAAAGGCCATTCTGGCGCTGATGTTCTGCTTTCTGTCGGCGTTTCTGTCGGCGTTTCTCGATGCCCTGACCGTGACAGCGGTGATCATCAGCGCGGCCGTCGGTTTCTACTCGGTGTATCACCGCGTCGCCTCGGGCAACGATCCGCGCCAGGACAGCGAATATGGCGACGACCAGCATCTGCCGACGCTGCACCATGATGATCTGGAAAAATTCCGCGCCTTTTTGCGCAGCCTGCTGATGCACGGTGCCGTGGGCACAGCGCTCGGCGGCGTGTGCACGCTGGTAGGCGAACCGCAAAACCTGTTGATCGGACATGAAATGGGCTGGCATTTCGGCGAGTTTTTCCAGAAAGTCGCGCCGGTTTCGCTGCCGGTACTCGCGGCTGGTCTGGTCACTTGTGTGCTGCTGGAGAAACTGCGCTGGTTCGGCTACGGCACGCTGCTGCCGGACAACGTCCGCGCCGTGCTGGCCAACTACGCCGATGAAGACAGCGCCGAACGAACCCCGCGTCAACGCGCCGCGCTGCTGGTGCAAGGGGCCGCTGCGCTGATCCTGATTGGTTGCCTGGCGTTTCACCTCGCCGAAGTAGGCCTGATCGGTCTGATGGTGATTGTGCTGATTACCGCGTTTACCGGGATCACCGACGAACATCGCCTCGGCAGCGCCTTCAAGGACGCCATGCCCTTCACCGCCCTACTGGTGGTGTTCTTCGCGGTGGTGGCGGTAATTCATGACCAGCAATTGTTCGCGCCGCTGATCCAGTGGGTGCTGGCGCTGCCGGTCGAGCAACAACCGGGCATGTTGTTCATCGCCAATGGCCTGCTGTCGGCGATCAGCGACAACGTCTTCGTTGCGACGATTTACATCACCGAAGTGAAGCAGGCGTTCCTCGCCGGGCACATGAGCCGCGAACACTTCGAAACCCTGGCCATCGCAATCAACACCGGCACCAACCTGCCTAGCGTAGCGACGCCCAATGGTCAGGCGGCGTTTCTGTTTCTGCTGACCTCGGCGATTGCACCGCTGGTGCGCCTGTCGTACGGACGGATGGTGTGGATGGCGTTGCCGTACACCTTTGTGATGGGATTGTTGGGCTGGTATGCGGTGAGTTACTGGCTCTGATCAACACCGTGTAAAAAAGTGGGAGGGGCGGTGCGACGATTCGACTTGCTCCCGAATGGGGTGTGCTATTGACAAATATGTTGTCTGACACCCTGCATTCGGGAGCAAGCCCCCTCCCACATTTCGTTCCGGGCCTGATCAACGCGGCAGGATGTATTTCTCGATGGCCTGCGCCACCCCATCCTCGGTGTTAGGCGTGGTCACTACGTCGGCCTGCCGCTTCACCGCCTCTTCCGCCTGCCCCATGGCAATTGAAAACCCCGCGCAACGGAACATTGCCGGGTCGTTGCCGCCATCGCCAATCGCCGCCGTCTGCTCCAGCGCAATGCCCAGATGCGCAGCGATGGTCGACAGTGCCGTGCCTTTGTTGGCCTCCAGCGCCGTTACGTCGAGGTACACCGGTTGCGAGCGTGAAACCTGCGCCATGCCGTTGACCTTGGTCAGCAGACGCGCCTCCAGTTCGATCAGCAGATCGGTGTTGTTGCTGGTCGCGACAATCTTGTCGATGCGTTCGAGGTACGGTTCGAAACTCTCCACTACCACCGGCGGGTAACCGAGGCCGTGCTGCTCGCGTGGAACCATCGGCCCGTGTGGATCCTTGAGCAGCCAGTCACCGCCGCTAAACACCCAGATTTCCACGTCAGGCTGATCGGCAAAGGTTGCCAACGCTATCAGCGCCGTCGTTGCCGGCAGGTAATGCGCCACCAGCAAACTACCGTCCGGATTGACGATGGTGCCGCCATTGAACGCCGCCGTCGGCAAATCGACGCCCAGGGCTTCGATCTGCTGCAGCATGGCTTTGGGCGGACGCCCGGTGGCGAGGCTGAACAGTACGCCCGCCTCGCGCAGTGCACGCACCGCGTCGAGGGTGCGCTGACTCAGCGTGTGATCGGGCAGTAACAGCGTGCCGTCCATGTCGCTCAGCACAAAACGGATGGGTTGTTTCGGCAGGTCACTCATCCGAGACCATGCCAGACGCGGCCATCGCGAGTCAGCAGATCATCGGCGGCTTGCGGGCCATCTTCACCGGCGGCATAGCTCTGCACGCTCGCGTCCTGTTGCCAGGCGTCGAGGAACGGCTGCACCGCACGCCAGCCGTTCTCGATGTTGTCGGCGCGCTGGAACAGCGTTTGATCGCCCGTCAGGCAGTCGTAGATCAGCGTCTCGTAGCCGGTCGATGGCTGCATCTCGAAGAAATCCTTGTAGGCAAACCCCAGCTCGATGTTGGCCATGTTCAACGCCGGCCCCGGCCGTTTGGCCAGCAGGTCGAACCACATGCCCTCGTTCGGCTGAATCTGGATTCGCAGGTAAGTCGGTTGCAACTCGTCGACTTCGGTGTCGCGGAACTGCGCGTACGGCGCCGGTTTGAAGCAGATGACAATCTCGGTGTCGCGCACGCTCATGCGTTTGCCGGTGCGCAGGTAGAACGGCACGCCGACCCAGCGCCAGTTGTCGATCATGACCTTCAGCGCGACGTAAGTTTCCGTGGTGCTGTCCGGCGCGACGTTGGCTTCTTCGCGATAACCGGCGAGCGACTTGCCACCGACTTCACCGGCGCCGTACTGACCGCGCACCGAGTTGGCCCGCGCCTCTTCCACCGTCCAGGGGCGAATCGCGCCGACCACTTTGGCCTTCTCGCCGCGCACCGCATCGGCGCCGAACGCGGCCGGCGGTTCCATCGCAACCATCGCCAGCAACTGGAACAGGTGGTTTGGCACCATGTCACGCAGTGCACCGGTGTGCTCGTAAAAACTGCCACGGGTTTCGACGCCGACGGTTTCGGCGGCGGTGATCTGTACGTGGTCGATGTAGTGATTGTTCCAGAAGGCCTCGAAGAGGCTGTTGGAGAACCGGCTGACCAGAATGTTCTGCACGGTTTCCTTGCCCAGGTAATGGTCGATCCGATAGATCTGCTTCTCGGACATCACCTTGAGCAAACAGGCGTTCAGGGCTTCGGCGGTTTGCAGATCGGAGCCGAACGGCTTCTCGATCACCACCCTTCTGAACGCTTCTGGCGTTTCTTCAAGCAGTTTGGCGGCGCCCAGCCGGCGCACCACTTCACTGAAGAAACGCGGCGCGGTGGCCAGGTAGAACACCGCATTGCCAGTGCCGCTGTCGGCGATTTTCGCCGCCAGCGCTGAATACGTGCTGTCGTCCAGAAAGTCGCCCTGGACGTAGCTGATACCTTTGGCGAGCTTGGCCCACAAGGCCGGATCAAGCATCTGATCGCCCTTGCCGACCTTCGCCGCCACTTCGGTGCGGATGAAGTCTTCGAGTTTTTGCGCGAAGGCTTCATCGGTAATGGCGTTGTGGTCAACGCCAACGATCCGCAGGTTCTCGTCAAGCAAGCCGTCGCGACTGAGGTTGTACAGCGCCGGCATCAGCAAGCGCTTGACCAGGTCGCCGTGGGCACCGAACAGGAACAGCGTGGTCGGTGGTGCGGGTTCTGCCTTGGATTTCCTGCGGATCGTATGGGTCATTTCTTCGGTGTCTCCACATGGCCGCCGAAGCCGAAGCGCTGGGCCGAAAGAATCTTGTCACCGAACGTGCCCTGACCGCGCGAGCGGTAGCGCGAGAACAGCGAGTTGGACAGCACCGGCACCGGCACCGCTTGTTCCATGGCCGCTTCGATGGTCCATTGGCCTTCGCCGCTGTCGGCGACGGAACCGGAGAAGCCGTCGAGTTTCGGATCGCTGGCCAGCGCGTCGGCGGTCAGGTCGAGCAGCCAGGACGACACCACGCTGCCACGACGCCAGACTTCGGCGATGTCAGCCACGTTGAGGTCGAAACGCTGGTCTTCCGGAAGGCGCTCGCTGGACTTGGTCTTGAGGATGTCGAAGCCCTCGGCGAACGCGGCCATCATGCCGTACTCGATGCCGTTGTGGATCATCTTGACGAAGTGACCGGCACCGGCGGGACCTGCGTGAATGTAGCCGTGTTCAGCGCGGTGGTCGTCGGACTTGCGATCCTTGGTGCGCGGGATGTCGCCCATGCCCGGCGCGAGCGCGGCGAACAGCGGGTCCAGACGTTTAACGGTCTCGGCATCGCCGCCGATCATCATGCAATAGCCACGCTCAAGACCCCAGACACCACCGGAGGTGCCGACGTCGATGTAGTGCAGGCCTTTCTCGGCCAGAGACTTCGCCCGGCGAATGTCGTCCTTATAGTTGGTGTTGCCGCCGTCGATGATGGTATCGCCGGCTTCAAGCAAGGTGCTCAGGGTTTCGATCGTGTCTTCGGTCGGCGCGCCGGCCGGCAGCATGACCCACACGGCACGCGGCTTGGTCAGGCCTGCAACCAGTGCCGGCAGGTCGGCGACGCCTGTGGAGCCCTCGGCTGCCAGGGTGTCGACAAAAGCGGTATTGCGGTCATAAACAACGGTGGTGTGCCCGTTGAGCATCAGGCGCCGCGCAATATTGCCGCCCATGCGGCCCAGTCCAATAATCCCGAGTTGCATGTGCTGATGCTCCTTACTACAAATAAATGTGTGTCAAAGGTTATAGCCCAACGCGACTAATGGAGGTTAGTCCAGAGCGTCGGGATGAAGTTTCCGGGCATTGTGCCCGATCCAGACTGATAACGCCTTGAATCGTGCCGAAGACACACCGACCATGAAAAATAAAAAAGTTCCATTCACAGGCAAAAGAAATCAAAATCGGCGCCGATAGTAAGTCTGCACCTCAGACAGAGGTGCGATTTACAGTTGAGACACGCCATTTGCGAGGTGAGCAATGGGCACAGTACACACAGCAATGCCGCCACAAACCCTGTACGTGACAATCCGTCGCGATGAATTGCGCCAGTTGAAAGACGAACGCGACCAATTGAAACAGGAGCTGGCGCAACTGCGCGCGATGACTCTGGGCGCTCAGCCCAAGCCGCTGCCGGTTGTTCAGCGTCACCCGCACGCCTGATCTCCCCCGCCTGATTCGGGAACGGCACACGCGGTTCCCGACACGCAGTACTTCTGACCGCGTCCTGACGGACAAAAGCGGTAACTAACGAAACTTTCACATTCTCTTCGTAATACTCCGCCTCCATTCTGGCCGTACCTGCGCGTGCGGCCTCTGTTCGTCGGCTTCATGGATGTTCCGGCGGTGGTTGTAACGAGACAGCTGGAGCGCCGAATGGCATTGTTCAAACGCAGCAAAACGACTGCGGCAGGTTTCGACTGGGCCGGTCTACTCTGGCTTTTTGTGTTCTTCTGGTACTTTTCCGGCATCACCCAACTGCTGATTCAGATCACCGGCACCTCCGGTTTCAGCGGGTTCCGCCAGGCGTTCTTCATGAGCGCACTGTGGCTGGCGCCGATGCTGCTGTTCCCCAAGCGCACTAAAGTGCTGGCCGCGGTGATCGGCATCGTGTTGTGGGCCTGCTCGATGGCCAGCCTGGGTTACTTCTTCATTTATCAGCAGGAATTCTCCCAGAGCGTCATCTTCATCATGTTCGAGTCGAACGTGTCCGAAGCCGGCGAGTACATGACTCAGTACTTTGCCTGGTGGATGGTGCCGGCGTTCCTCGCGCATACCGCTTTCGCCTACTTCCTGTGGACCCGCCTGCGCCCGGTGTACATGCCGCGCGGCCGCGCCATGGTCGCTGCCGCCGCCATCGTGATTGCCGTGGTCGGTTATCCGCTGGTCAAGCAGACGCTACGCATGGGCACCTTCGCGCAAGGCTTCGAGAAGTTCGAAACCCGCATCGAGCCGGCCGTGCCTTGGCAAATGGCGGTGGCCTACCACCGTTATCTCGAGACGCTGGCCGACATGCAGGACATGCTGCACAGCGCGAGCAAGATCCCGCCGCTGCATAACCTGAAAAGCGCGTCAGCCAATGAACCTTCAACGCTGGTGCTGGTGATCGGTGAGTCGACCAACCGTCAGCGCATGAGCCTGTACGGCTATCAGCGCAACACCACGCCGGAACTGGACAAGCTCAAGGATCAGCTCGCGGTGTTCGACAACGTCGTCACCCCTCGCCCGTACACCATCGAGGCGTTGCAGCAGGTCTTGACCTTCGCCGACGAAGAAAACCCGGATCTGTACCTGTCGACGCCGTCGCTGGTCAGCATGATGAAACAGGCAGGCTACAAGACCTTCTGGATTACCAATCAGCAGACCATGACCAAGCGCAACACCATGCTCACGACCTTTTCCGAGCAGGCTGACGAGCAGGTTTACCTGAACAACAACCGCAACCAGAACGCCGCGCAATACGACGGCGACGTGATCGAGCCGTTCAACAAGGCGCTGGCTGATGCCGCACCACGCAAGTTGATCGTTGTACATTTGCTCGGCACGCACATGAGCTACCAGTACCGCTATCCGCCGACTTTCGACAAGTTCCAGGATCGCAACGGCGTACCGGCCGGCGTGCGTGATGACCAGGTACCGACCTACAACAGCTACGACAACGCGGTGCTGTACAACGACTTCGTGGTGTCGAGCCTGATCAAGGATTACGCCAAGTCCGATCCGAACGGCTTCCTGCTGTACCTCTCCGACCACGGTGAAGACGTGTTTGACTCGGTCGGCCACAGCACACTGGGCCGCAACGAAAACAAGCCGACGGCGCCGATGTATACCATCCCGTTCATGGCCTGGGCCTCGCCGAAATGGAAGGAGAACCATGACTGGAACTTCGCCGGCGACCTCGACCGTCCGTACAGCAGCTCGCACCTGATTCACACGTGGGCTGACATGGCCGGTTTGAGTTTCGACGAGCTGGACCGCAGCAAGAGCGTGGTCAGCGACAGCTTCAAGCAACGTCCATTGCTGATCGGTGATCCGTACAAGACCGAACAGCGTGCGCTGATCGACTTCAGTCTGATGAAGCCGAAGAAGCCTGACCCCGCACCCGCTGGCGTCGCGCAGCAGTAACACCCTGAAGGGGCCGAAACCGGCCCCTTTTTCATGCCCGGCAATTTCTCCAAATAATAATATTTCTCGTTTGTTACTAAATCGATTCGCCTCCCTTCGTCTTTGAAGCAAAGGATTTTTCCCCTCGAAGACAAGGAGTCGGCTGCGATGTTCGCGCCCATCACCCGTTCCATGACCCTCACCCTTGGCCTGTGCAGCGCGGCGTTCAGTGCTGATCTGCTGGCCGAAAACGACGCCGAGACCCAGCCGGAGCCTGCCGCCCCGGCGCTGGAACTGGCCTCGACCAACGTCACCGCCCAAGGGTTGGGCAACACCACCGAAAACACCGCGGCCTACACCACTGGCGCCATGAGCACCGCGACGCGGCTCAACCTCTCCATCAAGGAAACCCCGCAATCGGCGTCCGTGGTGACGCGTCAGCAGATGGATGATTTCAAGCTCGGTACATTGTCCGAGGCCATGAGCCAGACCACCGGCGTGGTCGTGCAGCATATGGACTCGGACCGGGTTGGTTATTCGGCGCGCGGTTATTCGATCAACAATTTCCAGATCGACGGAATGCTCAATACCTTCGATCGCATGAAGTCCGATTCCGACACCATCATCTATGACCGCATTGAAGTGGTACGCGGCGCCACCGGCCTGACCACCGGCGCGGGCGATCCGTCGGCGACCATCAACATGGTGCGCAAGCGCCCGACCGCGCAATGGCAAGCGCTGGCCGGTGTCAGCGGCGGCAGCTACGACGATTACTACAGTTACGTGGACGTTGGCGGCCCGCTGGCCTTCGACGGGCGATTGCGCGGACGCACGGTGCTGGCCTATCGCGACAGTCAGTCGATCCGCGACAAGTACGCGCTGCAACGTGAAGTCGGCTACGGCATTCTTGAGGCGGATCTGAGCGACTCCACCGTGCTGGCGGTCGGTTATGACTACCAGGACAAGCAGGTTCAGGGCTCCTCATGGGGCACTGTGCCCTACTGGAACGCCGAGGGTGGCAAGGCCGGTCTCGGTCGCTCGACCAACATGGCGACCTCGTGGAGTTCATGGCCACTGAAGGACAAAACCGCGTTTGCCACACTCGACCAGCAACTGGCCGGTGGCTGGCGGTTGAAAGCGGCCTACACGCACCGGCAAAGCGACATCGACGGCAAGGTCTACTACGGGGGCGAGGGTTTTCCCGCGGCGGATCGCAGCGGCATGGTCGCCTACACGTCACACATGATCGGCACGCAGAAAATGGATGCCTACGACTTCAACGTCTCGGGCTCCTACTCGCTGCTCGGTCGTGAGCACGAAATGATGTTCGGTTACGGGGAGGCCGAACACCGCACCTGGTCGCCAAAAACCGTCAACGGCCCGCGTGCGGCCAACTACGGGACCATTCGCGACTGGAAATACATGGGCGATATCGCCAAGTTCCCGGACACCGTCACCGGGCTGACCGCCTCTCGCGGCAACACCCTGCAGAAGGCCGGCTACATCGCCACCCGACTGAGCCTGACAGACGAACTGCACGCCATACTCGGCAGTCGTTATGGCAGCTGGGAAGGCAAAAATGAAGACCGCTACTTCAACAAAAGCCTGCAGCTGACCAGCATCGAAACTACCCGCCAGCAGCAAAACGATGTGTGGACACCCTACGCCGGCCTGCTCTACGACTTGACGCCGGAGTACACGGCGTATGTCAGCTACACCGACATTTTCAAACCCCAAAGCGCGCGGGACAAAAACCGCAAATACATTGATCCGGTGGTGGGCAGCAACTACGAAATAGGCCTGAAAGGCAGCCTGCTGGAAGAACGGCTCAACGTCGCCACAGCGGTGTTCTGGAGCAAGCAGGACAACGTTGCCGAAGTCGACAACTCCGTGCCGGCGGATCCTGTCACCCGCGAGCAGTTCTACAAGAGCAGCGGCAAGGGCAACAAGGTCAATGGCTTCGAAGCCGAAGTTTCCGGCGAAGTGCTCAGCGGCTGGAACCTGACGGCCGGATACACCTATACCCACTCGGTCGATGGTGAAAGTGAACGCACCAACGCCAACCAGCCGATGAACCTGCTGCGGGTGTCGACGGCGTATCGCTTGCCGGGTGAATGGCAGGCGCTGACCGTGGGCGGCGCGGTGAATTGGCAAAGCGCGGTGTTCGGCGATTCCGACCGCCCGGTCGGTCGTGATGCGCAAGGTGAGTTCATCACCGAGAACAGCAAAATCCATCAAGGCGCCTACACGGTGGTCAAGTTGATGTCGCGTTACGCCATCGACAAGAATCTTTCGGCTTCGCTGAACGTCGACAACCTGTTCGACAAGAAATATTACGAAAATGTCGGGTTCTATAACGGCGTGTATTGGGGCGACCCACGCACGGTGACGTTGAGCCTGGACTGGAAGCTCTGACCGTTTAACAACACAAAACCTGTGGTGAGCGATTTGCCTCGCCACAGGGAATGCGCGCCCCCCTTCAAGCGTGTTAACCCCGAGTTAATGCCCGCCGCACAGACTTTTCCCCGAGATCTGCTTCATGGACGAACGGCTCCGACTTGTTCAGTAGGAGGCACCATGAAAATCATTACCGTACTTTTCACCGGGCTACTTGCCCTGGGTTCCGCCAGCGCTTTCGCCGAAGGCGGCGCCGAGCGGATGCAGTATTACTTCGCTAACTTCCCGGTACATCACGCGCAAAGCGAGCAAGGCAACGATACCCAGGCGAAAGAGATTCGCGTCCCGACCGACCAGACCGCGCAAGTGACCGAGTCTTATCGCAACTAGCATTTTGCAGAGCAACCGATGCACCTCCAGTGGCTCCGCTCTGGCCCTGGAGACGACAGTTGGGCGCCCTTTTCGGGCGCCTTTTTTTACGCCTGCAGATCCTTGATCCAGAACAGCATGCGCCCGTGATCCGGGTCGAACATGCCCGGTGCAAAGCCGAATTTGCTGTAGGCGTTTTGCGCCACCGCGTTGCCTTCCAGCACTTCCAGGGTAATTTTGCAGCAGCCGCGCTGGCGGGCGATTTCTTCGACCTTGCGCAGCATTTTCTGGCTCAGCCCGAGTCCGCGAAACTTGCCCACCACTGACACGTCGTGGACGTTGACCAGCGGTTTGCAGGCGAACGTCGAAAAGCCTTCAAAACAATTCACCAGCCCCGCCGGCTCACCGCCGACAAACGCCAGCACACTGAAGGCGAATGACCGTCGGGCCAGTTCTTCCGGTAGCCGACGGAGCAGTTCAGGATCGATGGGGTGACCGCCACCCATCGGGTCTTCTGCGTAATGATTGAGCACCACGCCGATCGCTTCGGCGTGCACTGGATTTGTGTAACTGGCCTGAAGCACAAGAATTTCTGCGGAATCCATTTCCATCCCCAAACATACAAAAACCCCGGCGCGCAAAGTGCGCACTGAAAGGCTGCCCCGACCTTAACGCGACCTACCCCGGCTGGGCAAATTCCACAATCAGATTTCCGTCAGGGGTTTCTCAGTGCCCCCAGATCAGCTCTTCGGTCCAGCCGAGCTCGGCGAAGTCTTCCGCACGCAAAACGCATTCACCCGCGCAGAAAAACTCGTCCAGTTGCGGCGGCGCCACCGAGGTACCGCTGAGCATCGCGTGCACTTGGCCGCGATGATGGATCTGGTGTTCGAACAGGTGCGACAACATGCGCAGACGACTGTCGTGCTGCGGCGTGTCGCGGGCGATGGTGACGATACGGCCCAGATCGCCATCGCGCAGTTGTTCGCAATAGGCGATCAGCCGCCGATCGACATGTGCCTGCTCTTCGCGCAGCGGTTCGGCCTCAGTGAACGGCTCGTCCTGCTGGAAAAACACGTAGCAATCGGGATGTGGTTCAACACCGCGCAGCTCGCGCTCCAGTGCATCGACGTAGAACCAGTCGCAGGTCAGGATGTGATTGAGGGTCAGGCGAATGGCGGGGAAAAAACTCACCCGTGGCGCCGCCAGTTGCGTGGCGTCCAGCTGAGTCCAGGCCTTGGCCAGGCGATGATTGGCCCAGGCATTTTGATAGGCCATGGTCAGCAAATGATGGGACAGCGGTTGGCGCATGGTATCGCCCTCCTCGTTTCAGACCTCGGCGAAGCGTTGCAACTGCATCTCCTGCAGGCGGCTCAAGGTGCGACGGAACGGGAATTCCAGATAACCCTCGGTGTACAGCGCGTCCATCGGCACCAGCGCCTCGATGTACAGCGGCACCTTGCGGTCATAACACTCGTCCACCAGCGCAATAAAACGCCGTACGCCGTCGTCATGCACCGACAACTGCGGCAACTCGCGATCACCGGCGTCCACGCGCACGGCGCCGTCCTCGGTGCCGCGAGCAATGCGCCCTTCTCGCTTCTGCGCACTCAGATTGGGCACGTCGCTCAACAGAATAGCCCGGTAGGTGTCGCACAGCGCGATGAAATCCATGGCGGCGAACGGTTGCTCGCACAGGTCGGCGTAGCGGCACCACAACACGGTTTCACTGGCGCGCACCACGTTCAGTGTCCGGTGGCCGACCGGCACGGGTTCAGCGCTGGAATGTTCATTGTTGGTCAGACGCGCAAACACCTCGCGCAACGCACTGACCGAATCCGGCGCAGTGACAAAGTAGCGTTGCTGACCGACACCCGGATGCAGTCGATGATCCTCGGCGCCGTTCACCGCCACCACCTGCATGTGCGCCTTGATCGCGGCAATCGCCGGGACGAAGCGATCACGGTTGAAGCCGTCGGCGTATAACTGATCCGGCGGCAGATTGGAGGTGCAGACCACCACCACGCCCTCGTCGAACATCACCTGAAACAGCCGGCCGAGAACGATCGCGTCCCCGATATCGTTGACGAACAGCTCATCGAAACACAGCACCCGCACCTCGGCGGCCAATTCACGGGCCAACGCGCGCAGCGGATCGGCGATCCCGGTCAACTGGAAGGAGCGCTGGTGCACCCAGCCCATGAAATGATGAAAGTGCTGACGCCGGGCCGGCACCCGCAGGCTCTGATAGAACTGGTCCATCAGCCACGTCTTGCCGCGCCCCACCGGGCCCCATAAATAAACGCCGGTGACCGAACGGGCACCGGCGTGCAAGGCTTCGTGACACTTTTGCAGCGCCCAGACCGCATGTTCCTGGGC
Source organism: Pseudomonas atagonensis (assembly GCF_011369485.1). Taxonomy (GTDB): domain Bacteria; phylum Pseudomonadota; class Gammaproteobacteria; order Pseudomonadales; family Pseudomonadaceae; genus Aquipseudomonas; species Aquipseudomonas atagonensis. The sequence goes on from NZ_VXCA01000031.1 coordinate 51,007, forward strand.
TTCGTCCTGGACGAAACCGTCGTGTTCGATGGCGTGCTGCCAGGCGCTGAGGGGGGAGTCGAAAGTCATGCGCGGCAGTATGCCACGATGCCCCCGGCCGACACACAGCCCACACCGCATCTGCCTGAAAAGCAGATCCCTTGTGGGAGCGATTGTGTCAGACGTCGACTTTGTGTCGGGCCGCGTAGAGGCAGAGCATTTCCATGGCCAGTGTCGCGGCTGCCAGCGACGTCACTTCCGCATGATCGTAAGCCGGGGCGACTTCCACCACGTCCATCCCCACCAGATTGATGCCGCGCAAACCGCCGAGAATCTCCAGCGCCTGCACCGTGCTCAAGCCGCCACACACCGGCGTCCCTGTACCCGGAGCGAATGCCGGGTCGAGGCAGTCGATGTCGAACGTCAGGTACACCGGGTTATCCCCGACCCGCGCCCGGATCGACTCGACAATGGCTTCGCAGCCGCGCCGATGCACCTGCCGCGCGTCGAGCACCTGAAAGCCCTGGTGATCGTCATTGGTGGTGCGCAGGCCGATCTGCACCGAGCGTGCCGGATCCACCAGCCCTTCCCGTGCCGCGTGCCAGAACATGGTGCCGTGATCGACCCGTTTGCCGTCCTCGTCCGGCCAGGTGTCGCTGTGCGCATCGAAGTGGATCAGCGACAGCGCGCCGTGCTTGCGCGCATGGGCCTTAAGCAGCGGATAGGTGATGAAGTGGTCGCCACCGAAGGTCAGCATGGCGCTGCCGGCATTGAGAATGTGCTCGGCATGGGCCTCGATGCTTTCCGGGACGATGTGCGGCGAGCCGTAATCGAAATCGCAGTCGCCGTAGTCGATCACCGCCAGATGATCGAAGGGGTCGAACGTCCACGGCCAGTGACGCTCCCAGGCAATGCCGGTGGACGCCGCGCGAATCCCCCGAGGCCCGAAGCGTGCGCCGGGACGGTTGCTGGTGGCCGTGTCGAACGGCACGCCGCTGACCGCCACATCGACCCCACGCAAGTCTCGGCTGTAACGGCGACGCATGAAACTGGTGATCCCGGCGTAGGTGCTTTCGGCGGCAGTCCCGTAAAGGCTGTCACGGGTGATCGCTTGATCGTTGGTCATTGGCACGTCCATCGGTGTGCTCCTTGTTATGGTTCAGGCGGTTTTGACGGTTATTGATGGCTGCGAAACGTCGTCCACAGACGGGTGCGCTGGCGCATGTCCTTGAGGCTCATGCTGCGATCGGCGTAGAGACGTTCGCGCACGTCGGTCGGCGGATAGATGTCGGGGTCGTTACGCACGGCTTCGTCCACCAGCGGCGTCGCGGCCTGGTTGGCGGTGGCGAAAAACAGCGTGTTGGTCAGTTCGGCCACCGAGTCGGGGCGCAGCATGAACTCGATGAAGGCCCGCGCCGCTTCGGGGTGCGGTGCATCTTTGGGGATGGCGAGGTTGTCCTGCCAGATCAGCGTGCCCTCTTTGGGAATGCGATAGGCCACTTCGTAAGGTTTGTTGGCCTTGCGCGCCTGGTCGGCGGCCATGCTCGCGTCGCCGTTGTAGGTCAGCGCAAGGCAGACGTTGCCGCTGGCCAGGTCGTTGATCTGCCGCCCGGTAGCGACGTAGAGCACCGACGGCTGCAGTTTCTGCAGCAAGGCTTCGGCGGCAGCGAGGTCATTCTTGTCCGTGCTGTAGGGATCTTTGCCGAGGTAATGCAGCGCCAGACCAATGACTTCCTGCGGCGAATCGAGAATCGCGATCCCGCAGTCCTTGAGCTTGCTCGCGTATTGCGGTTTGAACAGCAGATCGAGGCTGTTCAGCGGCACGTCCGGCAATCGTTGCCTGACCGCTTCAACGTTCATCCCCAGCCCCAGCGTGCCCCAGGTGTACGGCACGCCGTAACGGTTGCCGGGGTCGACGGCGGCGAGCTTTTCCAGCAGATCGGGGTCAAGGTTGCCGTAGCCCTTGAGGCCGTCGTGAGCAATTTCTTTCAGCGCACCGGCGGCCAGCCCTCGGGCGAGTACGCTGGACGATGGCACCACCACGTCGTAACCACTGCCGCCGGTGAGCAGCTTGGTTTCCAGTACTTCGGACGTATCGAACGTGTCGTAGCGCACGTGAATGCCGGTTTCCTGCTCGAAACGTTGCAGGGTTTGCGGCGGCACGTAATCGGCCCAACTGTAGAGATTGAGGGTTTTGTCTTCGGCCTGGGCATTGATGGCCACGGACAACAACAGCGCGGGAAAACACAGCTTGAACACGGGAGCCATGACGAACACCTGACCGGAGGAAGTGACGGCAGGATGCGCGCTCGGATACATTGGAAAAATCTCAAGATTGTTAACCTGACTTTATCCCGGAGTAATGTGATGCTCGGCCAGCTCCATGACGTGGATTTGCAGTTGCTGCGCCTGTTCGCTCGCGTGGTCGAATGCGGTGGTTTCAGTGCGGCCCAAGGTGAACTGGGCCTGAGCCAGTCCAGCATCAGCCAGCAAATGGCCAAGCTGGAAACCCGCCTCGGGTATCGCCTGTGCAGCCGTGGCAAAGGCGGTTTCAGTGTCACGCCCAAGGGCGAGCAATTGCTGATCGCGGTTCGCACGCTGTTCGAGTCGATCGAGACCTTTCGCCACCAGTCCAACGGCGTCGCCGGACGCTTGATCGGTGAGGTTCGCCTGGGCATTTCCGAGGCCGTCGATCAGTCGGTGCTGCAACAGGTGGCCGAGGCAATCCGCTGTTTTCGCGAGCGCGACGAATCGGTGCGCATCGAGTTGATCAGTGCGATGCCCGGGGAAATGGAACGGCTGCTGTTGCAGCAAAGGCTGGATCTGGCGATCGGTTACTTTTCCCAGGTGCAGAGCGCCTTCGATTACCGCCAGTTGTTCAGCGAAACCCAGCATCTGTACTGCGCGCCGGGCCATCCGCTGTTCAATGACGATGCGCCGAGCGACGTAGCCATCGAAGCCTGCGACCGGGTCGACCATCCTTATCGGTTTTTGCGCAGTGACGAGCCGTTTCAGGGCAAGGTCTGTTCGGCGCGGTCGGAGCAGGTGGAAGGCACGCTGACGTTCATTCTGTCGGGCAAGCACGTGGGTTATCTGCCGGAACACTATGCCCGCAGCTGGCAGGACAAAGGCTTGCTGCGCGCGGTGCGCCCGGGGCAACTGAGTTTTGAAGTGGCGTTTCATCTGGCCCGGCACCGGGCACAGGTGCCGGGGGATGCGCAGATGGCGTTTGAAGAGGATTTGCTCAGCGCGTTTGCCTGAAGCTCAGACTGAATACTTGTGGCGATGGGATTTATCCCCGTTGGGGCGTGCAGCGGCCCTGCTTTTTTGCCTGCAGGATTGTCAGGGACTGCTGCGCAGTCCAACGGGGATAAATCCCCTCGCCACAGGTTTTCCGTAGGCCAGTGGTTTGAGTCCAAGCCGTAGGACCCAATAAAACCTGACCTTTCAGGCAATTTTATTGCGTTGCCCTCGCCGTCCTCTTCCGGCATCCTGCGCCTCCATTTTCTGACCCGGCCCCGCCTCACGGCGCGCAAAACACCATGACCGCCTCTGAAAAAGCCCCGCGCAACAACGACCTGATCTACGGCCTCAACGACCGCCCGCACCTCACGGCGACGGTGTTTGCCGCCCTGCAACACGTGCTGGCGAGCTTCGTCGGCATCATCACTCCGACTCTGATCATGGGCGGCGCCCTCGGCTTGCACAGCGAAATCCCCTACCTGATCAGCATGGCGCTGTTCGTCTCCGGCCTCGGCACGTTCGTCCAGGCCAAACGATTCGGACCGGTGGGTTCGGGGCTTTTATGCCTGCAGGGCACCAGTTTTTCCTTCATCAGCGTGATTCTCAGCGCCGGTTTCATGGTCAAGGCCAGGGGTGGCGGCACCGATGAAATCCTCTCGACGATTTTTGGCGTGTGCTTTTTCGCCGCGTTCATCGAGGTCGTGCTGAGCCAGTTCATTGGCAAATTGCGCATGCTGATCACGCCCGTGGTCACCGGCACGATCATCACGCTGATGGGCCTGTCGCTGATCAAAGTGGCGATGACCGACATTGCCGGCGGCTTCGGCGCGGCGGATCTGGGCGCGGCCAGCCATGTATTTCTGGCCGCACTGGTGATCGGCACCATCGTTGTGCTGAACCGCGTTGACGTGCCGTTCCTGCGGCTGGGCGCGATTGTCATCGGCCTGACCCTGGGCTATGTGGTGGCGTGGCTGATGGGCACTGTCGATTTCGCTTCGATGCCCGAAGTGCCGCTGGTCAGCGTGCCAGTGCCGTTCAAGTACGGCTTTAACTTCGACTGGGTGGCGTTCGTGCCGGTGGCGGTGATTTTCCTCGTGTCACCGCTGGAAGCTGCCGGAGACCTGACCGCCAACTCGATGATTTCCCGGCAACCGGTCAAAGGCCCGCTGTACATCCGCCGGATCAAATCCGGTTTGTTGGCCGATGGCCTCAACTCGGCGATGGCGGCGGTGTTCAACAGCATGCCAATGGTCACCTTCGCGCAAAACAATGGCGTGATTCAGCTCACCGGTGTAGCCAGCCGTTACGTGGCCTTCTTCATCGCCGGTCTGTTGGTGCTGCTGGGGCTGTTCCCGATGATCGGCGCGGTGCTGCAACTGATGCCGAAACCGGTGCTGGGCGGCGCCGAACTGGTGATGTTCGGTACGGTGGCCGTGGCCGGGATCAAGATCCTCGCCGAGGCCGGTCTGCATCGGCGCAACATGCTCATCGTCGCCATCTCGCTCGGCATGGGCCTGGGCATCGCCGCCGTGCCGGAAGTGCTGCGCGAGCTGCCGCAAGCGCTGCGCAACATCTTCGAATCGCCGATCACCGTCGGTGCCTTGTGCGCTATCGTGCTGAATATCTTCTTGCCGGAAGAATTCATCGAGCTTGAAGAAGACGATTTCGACCCTGAAGCTTCTATTCTTCAGGTCATGGAAAACCCCGATGTGCCGGCCAAAGCTGAACCTGCCACAGCGGCGGCGGTCGCACAGTTGAACCGTTAAAACGCTGCGCCTGCAAAAAAGGGCTGCACCGGCAACGGTTCAGCCCTTTTTTGTCGAGAGCCTGTTTATGCGCCGCGTCCACGCCGTCATCCTGTCCCTGCTCCTGCTGTCCCTCAGCGCCTGCGCGCTGTTTCCCAATCGCGATCCGGTCAACATCAACGTGGTCGGCCTCGAACCATTGCCCAGCCAGGATCTGGAAGTGCGCTTCGCCATCAAGCTCCGCGTGCAGAACCCCAACGAAACCGCCATTGACTACAACGGCATTGCCCTGGACCTTGAGGTCAACGGCCACTCACTGGCCTCGGGCGTGAGCGATCAGAGCGGCTCGATCCCGCGTTTTTCCGAAACCATTGTCAGCGTGCCGGTCAGCGTTTCCGCGTTCTCGGTGCTGCGCCAGACCCTCGGCCTGGGCCAGACCCAAACCCTCGACAACCTGCCTTACGTGCTGCGCGGCAAACTCGCCGGCGGCCTGTTCGGCACCATGCGCTTCGTCGACAGCGGCAAACTGAGCCTGCCCAAAGCCAGTGCCGCGACCTGGTAAAAATGCGTTAGCCTGCCTCGTTTATCTAAGACATTCATGGAGGCTGCAGGTTTATGGAAGACACACCCACGCTGTACACCGAACGGCTGATCCTGCGCGCGTTGGAGCTGGCCGATGCCGAGGCCGTCCAGCAACAGTTCGCACACTGGGAAGTGGTGCGTTATCTGAATGCCGCCGTGCCGTGGCCATATCCGGAGGATGGCGCCCTCACCTACCTGCGTGATGTGGCGTTGCCGGCGGTGGCGGCCGGCAAGGAATGGCACTGGTCGATTCGCCTGAAAACCGCGCCGCAGCAATTGATCGGCAATATCAGCCTGATGGATCAACCGGACAACAACCGAGGGCTCTGGCTCGCGCCGGCCTGGCAAGGCCAAGGGTTGATGAGCGAAGCCTGCGCGGTGGTGACAGACTACTGGTTTGTAACATTGGCCCGCCCGGTGATGCGCGTACCGAAAGCGGCGCCGAATATTGGCTCGCGCCGCCTCTCCGAACGCGCCGGGATGCGCCTGATTCGCAGCGATGATGACGATTTTGTGGGTGGGCGCTTCGCCCGGGACATTTGGGAAATCACCCGCGAGGAATGGCTGCAACGCGGCTGATCCCTGACAGCATAAATCCCTTGTGGGATCGGGCTTGCTTGCGAAGGCGGTGTGTCAGTCAACATCATCGTCAACTGCGCCAGCGCTTTCGCGAGCAAGCCCGCTCCCACAGGTTCTATGTCAGTCCACACATCATGCGCTGAAGCGCACACCCGGTTTCGCCCGCTCATCTACGCTCAGCTCGAACACATCCGGCCGCGCATAGTGGCCGACCACGTCGTAGTCATACCGCGCGCGCACCAGTTCATCCGTGTCGATTTCAGCCGTGAGCAAACCCGCCTCGCCACGCAGCGGCCCGGCAAGGACGTCGCCCATCGGGCCGACAATTACGCTGCCACCGGCAATCAACGGCCGATCTCCCGGCCAGTTGGCAATCTCCACACCCAGTTCATTCGGCGAGGCCTGCACCTGACAGGCGCTGACGACGAAACAGCGACCTTCGTGCGCAATGTGGCGCATCGTCACCTGCCACATCTCGCGCTCATCCACTGTCGGCGCGCACCAAACCTCGATGCCCTTGGCGTACATCGCCGTGCGCAGCAGCGGCATCATGTTTTCCCAGCAGACCACTGCGCCGAGTTTGCCGACCTGTGTGTCCAGCACTGGCAGCGTCGAACCATCGCCCTTGCCCCAGATCAGCCGTTCGGTGCCGGTCGGCATCAGCTTGCGGTGCCTGGCGACCAGTCCGGCCTGCGGATCGAAATACAGCGCCGTGCAATACAGCGTGCTGCCTGAGCGCTCGATGACGCCGATGACCAGATTGGCTCCGGTGCGGGCCGACAACCCGGCCAGCGCCTCGGTCTCCGCGCCCGGCACATCAATGGCGTTGGCAAAATAACGCGCAAACGCCTCGCGGCCTTCCGGCAAGCGATAACCCAGTTGCGTGCCAAAGCTCTCGCCTTTCGGGTAACCACCGAGCAAGGCCTCGGGCATCACCACCAGCGCTGCGCCGGATGCGCTGATCGCCGCTTCCCAGCTGAGGATCTGCTCCAGGGTTTCACCTTTGCCGCCGGGCAAGGCACCGATTTGCAGGGCAGCAACAATTGATTTAGGCATCGTGATCACTCCTTCAGGTTTCGAGGTTGCTGATTCTCCGGTGCCACGCGATCATGAATAAAGCCCTGATCACTGCTGAATGATATGAACCAAATGAATATCGCCACGGTCGACCTCAACCTGTTGAAAGTCTTCGAAGCCCTGCACGAAGAGTCCAGCGCCAGCCGCGCGGCGCTGCGTCTGGGCTTGACCCAATCGGCAGTCAGCGCGGCGTTGCGCCGTTTGCGCGAGGTGTATGGCGATCAATTGTTCGTGCGTACGGGCCGTGGACTCGCGCCAACGCTCAAGGCAAACCAGCTTAAACCGGTGGTGAGCGAAGCCTTGAACAAGTGCCGGCAGAGTCTGGCCATGGTCGACCCGGCGGCTCAGCTGTATGACGGCCGCTCGGTGACGGTGGGCATGTCGGATGATTTCGAGATTGCCTACGGCCGGCGCCTGATCGAGCAGATCGCCGAAACTGCGCCCAAGCTGCGGCTGATTTTCCGCCAGACCCACAGTCAGATCGTCGCCCGCGCATTGATGGAACGCAGCATTGATCTGGCGATTACCGCCGGCGGTTTTGCCGAACGCCTGCTCAGCCGTCAGGTGTTGGGTGAAGGGGGTTACGCCTGCCTGGTCGATCCGGCGAGCCTTGTGCCGGGTCAGCAGCAGATCAGCCTTGAGGCGTTTGTCGCGCGGGAACACATTCTGGTGTCGTCCGGGGGATTTATCGGGATCACCGATGAAGGGTTGGCCGCGCTGGGCCTGAGCCGCCGGGTATGTGCCTCGACCACGCATTTTGCGGCGCTGCCGTATCTGCTCAAGGGCAGTCAGGCAGTGGCGACCATTCCGGCGCATGCCGCCGAAAGCATCGCCGCGCTCAGCGGTCTGGCCCTGCTGCCCTGCCCGCTGGCGCTGCCGCGTTACCCGATCGAACTGGGTTGGCGCACCAGCACGCAACTCGACCCGGTAGTGGTAAAAGTCCGCGAAGCGATTGCCGCGAGTTTCACCCGCGACTAACGAGGATTTACTTGTTCGCTGCCATCAGGCGATTGACTTCACTGCGCACCATGTTGGCGAACTCCGGCGGTGACATGCCGTCCAGCTCGGCGCGAACCCATTCAGCCCACTTGCCTTTGCGCTTGCCGCGCTCGCCGAACAGACGCGCGGCTTCACCTTTGGCTTTGCCCAGATTGTTCTGCCAGAGTTCGAACAGACGGGATTTCTCGTCTTCCAGCGCGGCGCGCTCTGCGAGGGATTTGTCGGCCAGATTGAAACTCATGGGGAATTATCCTGCTGCGTAAAATGGCGACATCTTACACGCTCGACGGAAATCTCCGGCGCAGGTTTTTGCCCATGACCTAAATTCAGTGCAACTTTTTACAAAGCGCCGCACTCCATTGATCACTGTCCATTCACCTGCAAGGAGTCACCCAATGGCCCGCAAATCCGCCGTGCAATCCGCCGAAGACCAAATCAAGGATCAAGCCTTCAGCGAACTTCAGGCCCTGATCGAAGAGTCGGACAAACTGCTCAAGAGCAGCGCCTCGCTGGTAGGCGAGGAAGCCGAAACCCTGCGCGGACAAATCGCCCTGAAACTGCAGCAGGCACTGGACTCGGTATCGAGCGTGCGCGACCGTACCAAACCGGCCGTCGACGCCACTGAAAGCTACATCGGCGGCCACCCATGGCAGACCGTGGCAATTTCCGCAGGTTTCGGCCTGGTTGTCGGCTTGTTGCTTGGCCGTCGTTAAACGTTACCCCATGAAAAAGGCGAGCCACTGGCTCGCCTTTTTTGTGCCGCTAAAACGCTTCTTAACCGATCAGTTCGCGTAACTGACCCAGCGTCTGTTCATCCAGCACGATGCCTTCGGCCAATGATCTGGCCCTCTGCAAATGCCGGCGATCACCCGGCAAGCGTTTGAGCCCAACGGCGTGCATCTGCCGTACAAGCTCCTGACTGCGCTCGGCGAAACTCTGCCCGGCAGCCTTGCTCGGGTCGATCACGATCAGTAACTGGCCGGTCCAAGGCGTTTTCGCCCCCGGATGATTCGACCAATCGAATTCAAACGAAAAATTCCCGCCCGTCAATGCCGCCGCCAGCAACTCGACCATCATCGACAGCGCCGAGCCCTTGTGGCCGCCAAATGGCAGGAGTGCCCCGCCCTCGAGAATCGCCTTGGGATCCTGGGTCGGCTGGCCGAGGCTGTCGACGCCTGTGCCCGGCGGCACGCGTTCACCTTTGCGGGCAGCAATCTGCACATCGCCGTGCGCCAGGGCACTGGTCGCCAGATCAAATACGATTGGTGCGCCTCCGGCCCGGGGCGCGGCGAAAGCAATCGGGTTGGTGCCGAACAGTGGCCGATCGGCGCCATGGGGCACCACGCAGGTCATGCTGTTGACCACGCTGAGCGCCACCAGACCTTCCTCGGCGAACGGTTCGACATCGGGCCACAGCGCGGCAAAGTGATGGGAATTGCGGATCGCCAACACGGCGATGCCCGCTGCGCGCGCCTTCTCCACCAGCAACGGGCGCGCCGCCGCCAGGGCCGGTTGGGCAAAGCCGTTGCCGGCATCGACCCGCACAAACCCCGACGCCACGTCTTCGACCCGGGGCACGGCGTGGCCGTTGACCCAACCGCTCTTGAGCGTCGACACGTACCCGGGAATGCGAAAGACCCCGTGACTGTGAGCGCCATCGCGCTCGGCGGCGGCGCAGTTGGCCGCCAGCACCCGGGCGACTTCGCTGGAAGTGCCGTGGCGCAGAAAGATTGTTTCGAGGAGCTGCGTCAGCGCATCGAGTGAAAACGACGGCGAGGCAGCAGGCACATGATCGTGTGGCGCAGACATCTGAAGCTCCAGAATGATTATTGGAGGGAACAACAGCGTACGAACAACTCGCGCCCCGATTAACCATGCCGGGGCCGGTGACTGTCAACCCCGCAACACCCGGTAATGCCTTCGCGGGCAAGCGATAACTATGTACCCCCTCGGAGACGGCGCTGACTTTTAGTCTTGCGGTTCCGCCCTAACCGAGACTCGAACATGTCTGAACCCGCCGCCCCGCTGCTGTTTGCGCCCGTCCTTAACGCCCCCGGGCTCTGGAAAGACCTCGGCAAAATCCATCATTTGTCGACCCGGGATTTCCAGTGGCTGCAGCATACGAAACTCGCCACCCACGCCCTGCGCAGCGCTCAAACGCCGCCCATGCTGACGCAGCGCATTGTCCTCAACGCCACGGGCCAGACTCCGGTGCCATTGGCCGGCAGTTTTCTGCTCAGTCATACACCGGATGACCCAGGGGTTGTGCTCTACACCCCTTATGACGGAATCAAGAAATACGCCAGCCTTGAAACGATGCAGGCGAGCCTGCAAAAACGCTTGAATGATGCCGGCGAGGACGACGATTTGCTGGCGTTCCTGTCATTGTCCGAGCGCAAACAATGGGCCGCGTCGCAGGCTGTTCAGCTGACTTTTACAACCATTGAGGGCGACCTGTTCGACGACCAGAGCAGCGCCATTAAAAACGCTCAGCACTTGAACGCGCAGGCGATCATCAAGGAGTTCAAGCGACTGCCGGCGCTGGCCAGTCTTCTCGACCAAGCCCTGGCCGATTTGCTCAAAAGTGATTTTTCCAACTTGCCGAACGCCAACGTTCGTGTCGGTTTTTACCGCGAGGCGGATGCGAGCAGCGACGCCGCACCCGCCTCCGCCCGACACTGGCTCGACTCAATGAGCCTGGGTGACGCCGTTCTACGGTTCTATCGCCACCAACGCTGGGTGCCCGACCACAAGCACGAGTTCTACGCATCGGGGTCAACGCCTGCAGGCGATCAGGCCACGTGGGAGCAGGTGGTCAAAACCGCCGCGAGCAAACTGCCCGCGTTGTTGTTCTGGCAACTCGAACAGTACTGGAACGCACCCGGCGAGCTCGGCTCGCCGCGCCGCGCCATGTTCGCAAAGGCGTTGCAGGATCAGGCGCGCGCCGAACTGATGCTCAGGCGCGAAAGCCAGATCATCGACGCCGATCAGTTCGAAACTCTGCATCAATTGCTGCGCCCCGCCACCCGTGCCGCTCGCCGCCCCACCATCGAAACCGTGCACCTGTGGGAGCACCAGCCCAACGCGGTCGAGCTGGCCGGTTCGTTGATGATCAGCCACGCCAATGCGTATCTGTATACGCCTTTACAGGGCCTGCAAGTGCTCAAGGACTATCCGGATCTGAAGGACACCTTGTTGAGCAAATTCAGCGCTGCCGGGCATGAAGACGAACTCTACTCATTGCTGAGTCTGGAAGAGCGCCAGCGGTTTATCGGATTTGACCGGCCGCATGTTTCCGGCGAAACGATATCCGGGGAGATTTTTCAGGTGCTGCTGGAAAAGATCATCACCAAGCAGCGCCAGAACATCGAGTACGCCCTGCAGGTTTTCCGCCACAGCGACGGCGCGGTGGACATCCATGCATTGTTCGACAAGTCGCTGGACATCCGCCCGATGTTGCATGAACGCTTGAGCAGCGTGGAGGCTGACGGACGCTGGAGCACGCGACCGGTGTTCCACGGCGGCCAGTTGCCTTCCATGGTGCTGGCGGAAAAAGCGGCGGCGGCCGTGAAAACCTACACCGATGTCGAGACGCCGCTGCTGAACGAATTCAGCAAACAACCGCTTGATACCGTGAGCGCACAACGCACTTATCTTGAGGCAATGAAACCGCGTCTGGCCCATGCCTTGTTTGTCGGCGTGCGCGGCGAAGCACGCTTTGCCACGCTTAGCGGCGTACTCAAAGAACGAGAGAACGCACTGGTCGAGACGGTCTTCAATGCCGACCTGGCGGCGCGCAACAACCGGGCTGCGCTCAACGGCTTCCTGCCGGACGTCTGGTCACTGACATTGGAATGTTCCGGTGAAAAAGTCCCGTTACCGCTCGCCCATTGCGTGCTGATTACCGAGCGCGGCGGCCTCGACAACCGGCACTCCGGGCAAGTGGTGTTGTGGACGCCAGCCGGCGGGCTGGAGGTATTCGACAACGTCAACCAGGCGCGGCGGTCCCTGAGTCGTCGGCTGCTGGACAGCGAACAACGCTTGGGCCTACTGGAAAATCTGGCGCCGAGCCAACATCATTTCCATCGGCGTTACACCTTGGGGCCTTTGCGCCTGATCGAGGGCAACGTCCTGCATGACCGCACCCAGTCAGCGATCGACCGGTTTCTTGATCGCTGCGAGCACTTGCGCAGCCGCGTCAATGACGCAACCCGAGTGCAAGCAGGCCTGAGCGCGCTGAGCAAGCAACTGATCGAGACCAACCTGCGTCGTGCAGCCGAATACTCCCGCGCCATTCATCGTCAGCAGACATTGCCGGCGTGGCTGGGAATGGCCTCACGCGAAGAGCAGCAGACCCACCTCGAACTGTTGGAGCAATGGGCCGAGAGTGTCATCGACGGCAAGGATTATCTGCACGGCATCAAACCTTTGACCGAGTACGTTGAAGCGACATTGAAGTCATTGCTCGACGCACGTTTCCCCGGGAGCAACCTCGACCCGCTACACATTACGATCACGCCCAACCTGGCATTGGCCGGGCCTGCAGGCAACCTCGCCGAATTTGCGCTCAATCACGTCAACGTCGCACAGGGCACGGGTTTCACTGTCAGCTCGTCGAGCAAAACGGTGCTGCCGACCGGGCTGGATCAGCAAGCCGTCAGACAATTATTGCTGTCGCTGGCAATTCCCGCGACGTTCGTTAAAACCGTGGTTGATCTGCTGTCAGCCGATGACGCCGCCGGAAAAGCCAGTAAAGAGTGTTTCGTCCGCCAACTGCCCTGGCAACTGCTGCAACACGCACATGCCCTGAAATTGCAGCAACGGTTATCTGTCAATGGTTTCGATTTGATACGCCAGATACTGGACATGCCCGATGGCCTCGCGCGGGCCAGCGTTGTCGGTGCTCATGCTCAGATTTATCCGCTGTCACTGATCAAGACTGTCGGCGCCGCTGCCGTTGAAGCACTCGGTTTGTACGTGATCGGGCCGGGCAAGGGACATGAAGGGCCACGGATTCTTTACACGCCTTACGCGGAACAGGTATTTCACGAATTCGAGCATGACGCCGGGCTGGTCGCCGCACTCAATGTGCCGGGCGAGTTGCAGAACTTGCTGCTGCGCAGACTGCCGGATACCCAGCAATCGGTGTTTCGCAGTCTGTTCAAGGCGAGTCTTGGCCAGTCCAGCGAAATCAGCCTGGCCGTCAACGCCCTGACCGGCAATGTGCTTCACACCTTGTTCAGCGATAACATCAAGGTGCTGAAACGCATGCTTGGCACCCAGACCCAAGCCGACGCACAGGCAGATTGGGAGGCGGTAAAACATCTGTTCACCCAGGGCATCCGCCAAGCCGCCACCCTGCTGCCGGGCAAACTCGCCTACCTGACCTTCCTCTGGCAGAGTTACAAGGACTTCAAAACCTCCGCCGATGCCCTGCAGGATCATCACTGGAAGCGTGCCTTGAAGGCTTTTATTGCCGGTGCCGTGCAAATGCTGTCGCTGGGCAGGCTGTCACTGGAAGAGCAAGCCGGGTCTGTCGCAACGAGCGCCATCAAGGAAAACCCGCAGCAACTGCCAGCACCACATTGGAAGGACATCCGCACAACCGCTGCGCTACGCACCGGGCTGCAACCTTTCGAGAGCACAGACGTTGCCCTCAAAGACCTCACCCACAACGTGCAGGACGGCACTTACCGTCACTCCGTCAGCCAGCACACCTACGCGGCCATTGCCGGCAAGGTCTATCGCGTGGAACGACCGGGTGCGGTGTGGCGACTGGTCAACGCGAAACTGCACGGGCCAACATTATGGAAAAACGCCAACACGCTGGTGCTGGATCCTGACCGGCACACGGTGCACTTTGGCAAGCTCGTGTCGAAAATGTACAACCGTTATGCCAATACCCGCGAGACTCGCATGGTGCTCAACATTGAGGCCCATGGCATGGAAGACATTCGCCGCCGGTATCCCGACAAGGCCCGGGCGCTGGTTCAGGCCATCGATCTGGCGCGTTACTACGCCTTCAACAGTTTGCATAATCTTGCCGAATACAAGATCGCTCTGCCCGGCACCCGCGTCGACACCTTCCTCAAAGCCTTCTTCGATGTGCCGACAATCGATGTCGACATCCTTGCCAGAATTACAAAGGCTATTGTGCCGATCTGCACCGCCCTGGTTGACCCCACGGATGAACTGATGAACACCGACCGCTTTGTGATCGGCTCAAACAAGTTTCGCCAGAGCAATTTCATTGCCTTCGTGCTCGATGACGACCAGGAGCGGAAAGTGCATTTCACCGAAGCATTTTTCGACCAGCAACTGGATTGGTACAAAGCCGGTTTGACTGAGCCGTTCAATGTCGACGGGCATGCACAGGCTTCAACCTTGATTCATGAATTTGCTCATCAGTGCGCCAAAGCCGTGGACATCGCTTCGCTGGAGGCCCGCCGCCCGTTCTCGGATCTGATTTCGACAGTGACCGGTTACGGCAGCGCCCTCAAACACAATCAGGAAACCTTTCAGCGTGAAGCGTTATCGATGGCGACACCGCGAGAGGAATTGTTTGCACGCTGGAATCACAGCCTTCGCGAGTGGGTCAGCCTGGATGTCATTCCGGGGCTGGAGAGCGTCAGCGAAGAAATCCTCGACGCCACGCTGAGCCCGACCATTGAGGCCGCACGCAATGCGTTTTTTGATCAGCAGACGCCTTACGCCCGGGTGGAAACCATTTTGCGCAACGCCGATTCGATTGCGTTGTTGATTTGCCAGTTGGGCAGGCAACTCGATCCCGTGGTCAAGTCGCCCACTGTAACGCCCTGAAAAACGGAAAAAGCGCAGGCCTTTGCGGGCCTGCGCTTTGCGAATTTGCCTGAGCAGATCAGTCTTTCTGGTCTCTCAGGACGTTACCCGACGCACCGTCAATGCGGAACTCGTAGACCATGCCGTCAGCCTTGCGCCCTTCGCCTTTCCAGTAGCCGTCGTTGTCCGCTTCGATCTCGTAGACTTCGACATACCCGGCCTTGGTCTTGACGATTTCGATGGCTTTCTCAATCGTGATCCAGCCCGCTCCGGGCCGATCCGCCAATGCCACACCGGCACTGAGCAAGCTTGCAGCAGTCATCGTGGCGATTAAGGTTCTTTTGATCATTTTTTCACTCCATTTGTGGATAGTGTTCATTCGCGTCCTGCTTTTTGGGCGCCTGAGGAAAAAATAAGTTCCACCTTGATGGTTAATTGCCATGAGCGAGTTCTCGTCAGGACGCCCTCAAGGTTAGAATGTGCGAAATCAGGACGAGTCAATGACCCAAGACACCCTCTCGGAAGCCGAATACGATGCGATCACCGATGCCGCCGCGCATTGGTGCATGCGTCTGCACGCCGCCGACTGCACGGACGAAGAACGTCGCGCGTTCGAACAGTGGCACGCAGAACATCCGCTTCATGCTTTCGAATACGAAGCCATGCTGGAAATCTGGGACGTTGCCGAACATTTGCCACGCCCGGAATCCGCCGTCGTCACGGCAATCAAACCGGCGCCGCGCAAGTGGCAGCAATATGCCGTAGCCGCCGGGGTCTGCGCACTGGCCGTGCCGCTCGCCGCGGTGATCGGCTGGAACATGGGCTGGGTACCCAACAGTTATCAGCGTTTCGAAGCCACTGACAGCGTCCGTCACGTCACACTGAGCGATGGCAGCCAGCTCGAACTCAACCTCAACACCGCAGTGACCTTCAGCAATTACAAAGATGAACGGCGCGTCACCCTGAAACATGGCGAAGCGTTTTTTGAAGTCAGTCACGACGCCAGCCACCCGTTCATCGTGCGTGCCGGCGAAGGCAAGATCCGCGTGACCGGCACTCGCTTCAACGTGTGGATGTATGAAGATCAAGTGCGGGTCAACCTGATCGAAGGCTCGGTACTGGTCAGCAGCAACGCCGCTTTGCCCGGCGATGGCCTGCGCCTCGGCCCGTCGATGCAGGCGCGCTACCGTCACGGCGATTACATGCCGCAAATCAACCAGACCTACCCCAACGACAACGCACTCGCGTGGCGTAGCGGCAAACTGGTGCTGGATAACCTGGCATTGAATGAAGCACTGCCGTTGATCAACCGCTACCTGAGCAAGCCGCTGCAACTGGCGGACAGCACTACCGGTGCGATTCGGGTCGGCGGCATCTACAACATCAAGGAACTGAACAACCTTGTGAGTTCTCTGCCCAAGGTGCTGCCGGTCTATCTGACCCGCAACAAGGAAGGCAACCCGGTCATCAACTCGATGCCGGTACAACCCTCAAAAAGCTGAAGACCGCCCCCCTTGCGGGTTGCGGCCTTCAGTATTGACCCAGGCGTGAGGCGTTTTATTGCGCCGCCACCTTCCCGCTCTTGTCCAGCGACTCACGCACCGTTTGCAACTGATACTGCGGATCAGCCTTGATCTGCTGCTCGGTAAACGGCAGCACACTCCACTGCTTTTTCGAGAACGCCTCGGTCTGATCCCGCGAGTATTTCGACGCCGGATCACTGGACAGCGAGAACGCCAGCAAACCCTGCGCGTGTGGCCCTTTCTCATCGAACGTGACCACTTGCAGGTAGCTGGTGCCACTGACCACTTCCAGCTTGCCGTCTTCGCGCGGCACGCTCTGGATTGCGTTGTAAATGCCCAGCGTCGCCGGGCCGCCATGAATCGGCGTCTGCTGACCGCCGCTGCTGACCACTTGCACATCGCCCCACCGGGTGTCAGCGGTCAGGCCCATTTTTGCGCCGGTCGCCGCCGACGCCAGCATCGCCTCGCGCACAGCCTTGGTCACCTCGGGTTGCTCGACCGCCAGACCGCGCGGCGTGTGCTGCGCATCCTTGGGGTCGAATGCCACACGCCAGACATCCGGCGCTTCCTGCAACACCTGCATGATGTTCTGGAAGTGGATCAGCCCGGCGCCGGAGTTCAGGTCGGCGTGGCCATCCCAGTTTTTCAGGCTGACGCACACCGGTTTCAGCACCGCCGCATCAGTGCCCAGGTCAGACGCGCAGAACTTCAGCAAATCCGGCACTACTTGCGTGGCCAGATACACCTGATCGTCCATGACCATGTGCTGCAGATCGGCGACCGTCAGCGGGCCTTTCTTGCCCAGTGAAGCCAGGCGCTCCAGGGCAAAACGCGAGCGCATGCCCAGCGGTTGGCCGTCCTGACTGATCAGCGGTGAGAACCCGGTCAGTGGTTGCGCCGGATTGGCCAGCCACGCGGAATCGTTGGAATGCTGGACGAAGTCTTTGCGCAACAATTGTGGCAACTGACTGGAGGCATAAATGCCCTGCTGCGCGGCTTGCGGATCGATGTCCCAGGCACAACCGCTGTTGGAACCGTCCAGCACAATCATGCGCAGACCGGCACGCGGATCACTGCACTTGGCCAGTTTCTCGGCGCTGACGTTGGGCACCACCGACAGGTTCATGTACAAGGTCTGCCCCTTGTCATCCACAGCCAGTGTGTTGACCCACGGGATGCCCTGGATTGTGTGCACCGAATCCTGCAGATCCTTGAGGCTGGACGCCTGATTCATCGAGTACCACTGTTTCAGCACACGATCGTTGTCGAGGTTGGCATCGCGCAGGCTGTAGGCGTAATGATGGTCCCAGTCGAGCTTGCCCGGCCACTGCACAATCGGACCGAACTGCGAGCTGTAGACGTCACGGGACACCGCGACCACTTGGCCATCGGCCTGTTTGACCTGAACGCTGACGGACTGCTTGCTCAGTGGCAGCGATTTGCCGTCCAGCAGATAACGCGTCGGATCCTTAGGATCGAGTTGCAGACGATAAAGGGTGAAATGCTTTGACGAATCAACGGTGTGAGTCCAGGCCAGGTGCTGGTTAAAGCCAATGTTGATCATCGGCAGACCGGGCAAGGCCGCGCCCATCACGTCGAGCTTGCCGGGGATGGTCAGGTGCATCTGATAAAAACGCATGCCGCCGACCCACGGAAAATGCGGATTGGCCAGTAACATCCCGCGCCCGTTGAACGAGCGCTCGCTGCCCACCGCCACCGCATTGCTGCCACGGTCGAGGGCAAAACGCTGGATGCGCGCGTCGGCCAGTTGATAGGCCTGCGAGTCGTGTTCGAGTTGCGCCGTGGCTTGTGGAGGTGTAGCCCCCGCCAATGCTTCGGCGAACTGGCCGACACCGCCCTCGACTAACAGACGTCGGGTCAGTTTGACCAGGTCTTCAGCGGCGATATCACGCACCCACTCGCCCTGGCATTGCTGAGGCAGGCCTCGCTGACGGCGCTCGGCAAGCGACTGGTTGTAGCCAGCGGCATAGCCTTCAACCAAATCGCGCACCTCCCGAGATTGCGCCTGCCAGAAGGTTTGTACTGCTTGAGGCGTGTTGAGCCAGGTGAAGAACAGGTCGCTGACCTTGTTCTCGCGCTGTTCGACGGTCATCTGATCCGGGCCGAAGTAGCGCGAGCGCTGGCCGTTGACGGTGACGATTTCGTTGGCCAACAGGCACAGATTGTCCTGCGCGTAGGCATAACCGATGCCGAAACCCAGACCCCGTTCGTCCGGCGCACTGATGTGCGGCACGCCAAAGGCAGTGCGGCGAATGTCAGCGCTGGCCTGGCCTGACGGGCTCAACGCTTGCGCTGAAACGCTGAAGCCGAGAAACAAGCCGGCAAGACTCAGTCCGGTTAACTGTCTGGAAATAATCACGCTCGCCCCTGTTCGAAAAATGAAGAACGCTTCCGGCGCGCCACTCATGCGTAAAGCGCAACCACCGGAGCCGATCTTGAAAGACGCCCATGCGTCCGCGCGCAATGAGCCTTTCAGAGAAACGAGTGCGGGAAAAAAAATTTAGACCGGAAAACACCGATCCTGAGCGGGGATGACGCGGAAAGAACGAATCGACGACAAATTTTCTACATTTTTCCTTTCATGATTTGTCGAGCTGAAACGTCTTGTTTAGAGAGCGTAAAAAAACCTTTCCTGATCAGGCTCTGAAAAGGAGTAACCACATGTACAACTCGCAACTACCAACGGACGGTAGCCCGGCGCCACAAGGAGCATCCATGGGTTCTCACGCCAGCGATTTCGGACACCGTGTCGACCGCCACGGCAATGAGCGCATCCGGTTGCTGCTAAAAAGTTTTGGCCTGCGCACCAGCCTGATTCGCCTCAAAGTGATCGACGCGTTGCTGATGGCCGCCCAAGGCGATCGCCGCCTCGGTGTGCGTGGCGTACACAGTCAATTGCTCGACCTGGACATCCCGCTGTCATTTCTCAGCGTGCGCGAAGTGCTCAAGCGTCTGTGTGCCGAAGGTGTGGTCACCTTCAACGCCGACAAGAGCTACAGCCTGCATCCGCAGGCTGCCGCCGTGCTCAATAACGACTGAAGCGTGCGCCCGTCGCCGTCAAGGCTTGACCTTGCGGCGCATCACGCCGTTGATCACCACCACGACCACCGCCACACCGATGGCGATGTACTGGAACATCTTCTCGCTGAGCATGCCGGCGTTTTGCAGCCATGACAGGCTGAGCATGATTGCCAATACCGACACGGCGATCAGAATCGAGTATTTCAAGCGTTGCTTCTGGGTCATTGCGGGTTCCTGAAACGTTGGAATGTATCCGGTTTGTATCGATTTTCATGCCATGCACATACCGTTTCACGGGGATGCGCGGCGACTCTCGGGGTCTCATGTTACAGCCGCTGAAGGGCTTTGGCTTACTCGGCGGCAATAACCATGAGGATTTTTGAAATGTTACGTCGAATCACTTGGCTGATTCCTGTTCTGGCCCTGCTCACCCTCAGTGGCTGCATTATTTTCCCCCACGGTGGCTGGCATGACGATCACCATCGTTATTATCAGCCTGGCCCGGGTTACTACCATCGTTAACATCAACTTTCACACGTTTGAATAATGCCCACCCTTGCGTGGGCATTTTTGTTTCTGGTGCCGTCCGGACAGAAACTTTTGAAAATAACTTTCTAAGTTGTTAAACACCCTGAAAATATTTGAAATCTGCTGTCGCAGCAAAGCGTTAGTTAATAAAACACTTTGCACTTAGGCTCATCCGCTCTTCTTCAATATTGAAAAGACCAGGATGTCCATGCACAGAACTTTAATTACCCTTCGCCCGGTTCAACTCATCGGCTTTTGCTTTGCCATCAGCTTTTTTGAACTGTTGACTTACATGGCCAGCGACATGGTCATGCCCGCCATGTTGAAGGTCACCGAAGATCTGCACGCCGATGCCCGGCACGTTCCCCATGCCTTCAATCTCTACCTGCTCGGTGGGATCTGCTTGCAATGGCTGATCGGCCCTCTCTCCGACCGCTTTGGCCGGCGCCGCCCGTTATTGATGGGGTGCGCACTGTTCGCCCTGGCCTGCGCCGCTACGTTCATCGCCACCAGTATCGAAGCCTTCAATCTGCTGCGCCTGCTGCAGGGCATGGGCTTGGGCTTTGTGGTGGCCGTCAGTTATCCCGCGCTACAGGAAGTGTTCTGTGAGGCCGATGCCGTGCGGTTGATGGCGTTGCTCGGCAATGTTGCATTGCTATCGCCCTTGCTCGGGCCATTGCTGGGCAGTGTGTTGTTGCAATGGTTGAGCTGGCGCGAGCTGTTTCTGGGCCTGAGCCTGGCGGCTGCAGCAACCTGGCTGGGACTTTTCGCCTGCATGCCGGAAACCATCAATGTGCAGCGGCGCGACGGCCAACGGCAAGAGCCGATCCCGTTCAATCTGCAACGGGTCGCGCAGCGTTATCTGGCGCTGCTGCGCAATCGCCGATTCCTCGCGGCCAGTCTGGCTCTGGGCTTGATGAGCTTGCCGTTGATTGCGTGGATCGGCCTCTCACCGTTGTTGCTGATGCACAACCTCGGCTTGCCGGCAGTGGATTATGGCCTGTGGCAAATTCCAGTATTTCTGGCGGTCATCGCTGGCAACCTGATACTCGATCGGTTGTTGCCCACTCAGTCGCTGACCGATCTGATTCGCCTCGCACTCTGGCCGTTCTGTCTCGGTTTACTGTTCCTGATCGCCGCGTCGCTGACAAACGCCCAGCTGCCCTTCATCGTCGCGGCGCTGAGCGTGTATGCCCTGGGACTGGGCATGAGCAACGCAGCGCTGTACCGGCTCGCGCTGTTCTCCAGCGATGACAGCAAAGGGCTGGTCTCAGCCATGGTCGGCATGTTGTCCATCGCGGTCATGGGCGCGGGCGGTTCACTCATTGCTGGCATTGGTGGTGGCGCCAGCTTGCAAACCTTCGCGCTTCACGCCGCCCTTGGCGGGTTGTTATGCCTGCCCTTTCTGCGCGGTTTTTTGCGTGCCCCTTCAACCCCATCGATAAAGGAATAGGGATGATTTCCTTACCTCACAGCGATGCGCTCTGCGCGTTGAAAAACCCTTATTGCCCGGACGCCATGCCTGCTGATCTGTTCGATCACGCCATGGCCGAAATCAGCCTCTTTCACTGTCGGCACACACCGGGTTACGAGCACTGGCTGAACGCGAACGGTCTGCAGGCAAGCGACCTGCCTCACCTGGATGACTGGTCGCGACTGCCGCCGATCTTCGCCAGTTTCTTCAAGCAGCAGTTACTGCTCAGCACCTCCGGCGAGGACGCTCTGGAGCTGACCTCCTCCGGCACCAGCGGCCAGAAAAGTCGCATGCGCTACGACGACCGCAGCATGTCAGGCGCGCAGGCAATGGTCACGCAGATTTTCCGCCACTATGGCTGGGACACGCCTGACGCCCCCTGTAATTACTTGCTCCTGAGCTATGAGCCGCAGCAGCGCATCAGCCTCGGCACCTCTTACACCGACCAGTTTTTGTGCCGCTTTGCACCGGTCAATCGTGTGGCTTACGCGTTGCGCAGCACCGGCGCCAGTCATGAATTTGATCCGTTTGGCGTCATCGCCGCTCTGCAAGCCTTTGCCGAAGAGGGCTTGCCGGTGCGGATCTTCGGGTTCCCGGCGTTTCTCTGGCAGATCCTTGAACGCATGAAAACCAACGGCGTAGCGGACTTGCAACTGCCCGCCGGCTCGCTGTCCTTCTTCGGCGGCGGCTGGAAAACCCAGTCCGCCAGCGAGATCCCCAAACAGCGACTGTACGCACGTATTGAACAGCAACTGGGCATCGAAATCGCCCGTTGTCGCGATGGCTATGGCGCGGTGGAACACGCCGTGCCTTATATCGAATGCGCCCGGCATCACTTCCACGTACCGGTGTATTCGAAGGTGTTTATCCGCGATCCCGGTGATTTTTCCGTTCTCGGTCACGGCCATAAAGGACTGCTCGGTTTTGTCTCGCCGTACATCTCGTCCAGCCCCGCTCACTCAGTGGTGATGAGCGATCTGGCCACCCTGCATCCAGCCGCGAGCTGCGACTGCGGTCTGGCCAGCGACTGGTTCGAACTGCATGGCCGTGCCGGCACCGACACCGGCAGAAGCTGCGCGATGGCAGCCGCCGATCTGCTGGGGAGCAACTGATATGTATCTGATCAATGGAAAACAGCTGAACACAGACCTGGAGCACGCGCTGGACCAATTGCAGCGGGATCTGCCGCAACACCTGAGCACTCCGCTCAAAAGCAGCACAGTGATCAGCGCCGCGACTCGATTCGCCGAGCGACTGCGGGCAGGCTCATTAATACAGACACTGGACGATGACCAGCGTCAGGCGCTGATCGAGTTCTGTTGCCCCGAATCTCTGCGCACGAAAATCCAGCGCGAACTCGGTAACCAACCTGACTCTCTGCGTCGTTTCGATTACCGCCAACCGCGTTACGAACAATGGAGCCCGCTCGGGTTGGTGGTGCATGTCACGCCCGGCAATGCACCGCTGTTGGCATTCTGCGCGATGCTGGAAAGCCTGTTGGCGGGCAACGTCAACTGGTTGCGCCCCAGCAGCAGCGACGCCGGGCTGACGGCGGATTTGCTGCACGCGCTGGTGCAGTGCGATGAGAGCGGCCAACTTGGTGGCTACGTTGCGGTGCTGCCGGTGCCCACCGCGCAGATTGCACCGCTGTGCAAACTGGCCAACGCGGTCTCCGCCTGGGGAGGCGAGTCGGCGCTGCATGCGATTCGCCAACAACTCCCGCCAGGTTGCCGCTGGATTGATTGGGGCCATCGCATCAGCTTCGTCTACCTGACGCCGGACGCCGCCTCGCCGCAAGCGCTGGAGGCGATCGTCGATGAGGTGTGCCGACTGGATCAACAAGCCTGTTCCAGTCCGCAATGGCTGTTGGTCGACAGTGATGACCCGGCGCTGCTGCGCGGCCTCGGCGAGCAACTGGCCGAGGCATTCCAACGCCGGGCCGGGCAGTGGCCGGCTCTGCTGCCGAGCCTTCAGGAAGCCTCGCAAATCACCACGCACGTGGCGATGGAACGTCTGGCGCAAAGCTTTTGCGGGCACACCGGACAGGTCTGGAGCGAACCGGGTTGGCGGGTGATCTGGGGCCATGATCAGCACCTGCAACCGTCGCCGCTGTTTCGCAGCCTGTTGCTCAAACCGCTGCCTCGCTCAGCACTCACCAGTACGCTGTTGAAGTGGCGCAACGTCCTGCAAAGCTGTGCGCTGGTGTGCCCTGAAGCGCAAACCGCCGAGCTGTCGCGTACCCTGACCGCCGCCGGGGTCACGCGCATTACCGCCATTGAGGCGATCCACGACGGTTACGCCGGCGAGCCGCACGACGGTGTCTACGCGCTGCAACGCCTGAGCCGGCGCGTCTCGGTCAGCCTGTCGGCAAAGGTTCTGCCCTTGCAGGCCGCGCTCGATGCACCACCCGGTCCGCCGCCACTGGCAGGCTTGCCGATCATGACCAAAGACGCTTTCGTCGCACGGCCGATCAAACCGGCCGCGCAGGTGCATTTCCGCTCGGGCGGCAGCAGCGGCGCGCCGGTGTTGTCGGCTTTCAGCCATGACGACTTCAATCGCCAGATGCGCGCTACCGCCGACGGTTTGTTCGCAGCAGGCCTCGACCCGAGCGACGACCGGGTGATGAACCTGTTCTTCTGCGGTGGCTTGTACGGCGGTTTCATCAGTTTCAACAAAGTGCTCGAACTGATGGGCGCCACGCACTGGCCGATGGGCGCGCCACTCGATGACGACTACAGCGAGATTGCGCAAGTAATCGTCGATCAACGCGTGACGATGCTGATCGGTATGCCGAGCACGATACATCGCCTGTTCCTCAACGAACGGACGCGGCTGCAGGCTTACGGCGCGATCAAGAAAGTCTTTCTCGGCGGCGAACACCTCAATGCGCAAAGCTGCGAATTACTGCGTAGTTGCGGCGTGACTGAAATCCGCTCGGCGATTTACGGCAGCGTCGATGCCGGCCCTCTCGGACACGCCTGCAAAAACAGCGGCGACGGCGTCTTCCATCTGATGAGCGATACCCAGCACCTGGAAATTGTCGACTTTAACCGGGATATTCCGGTGAACGACGGCGAAGTCGGCCGTTTGCTGTTCACCTCGACTGCGCGGGAAGGCCAGGACGTTGT
This sequence comes from Pseudomonas atagonensis, assembly GCF_011369485.1. Taxonomy (GTDB): domain Bacteria; phylum Pseudomonadota; class Gammaproteobacteria; order Pseudomonadales; family Pseudomonadaceae; genus Aquipseudomonas; species Aquipseudomonas atagonensis. Next base: position 75,704 of record NZ_VXCA01000031.1, read on the forward strand.
GCGCTATGACGTCGGCGACAGCGGTCGCTGGCTGCATGGCCTTTGCACATGCGGCCTGACATCACCGCGATTCGAACTGTTGCAGCGTCACGGCAAGCTGATTCGCATCGGCACCGATTTCATTTCTCTGAGTGAGCTATCGCTGAGGCTGGAAACGCCATTCCAACTGGTTCTCGATTACGCCTGCGACGGCCGTGAACGCATGCGCGTGCGCAGTGAGCGCGACGCGGCAGATGTGCTGACTCGGCTGTCGGGGTACCCGACGCTGGCATTGTTGCTCGAAACCGGCCTGCTGGTGATGGAAGTTGAAACTTGCGCAGCCGAACACTTCACCCGCAACAGGCACAGCGGCAAGACACCTTTATTGATTGATGCCCGGCGCTGATCAGGCGCTGCGGACTCAACAAGCATTTTTTAATAGAGAACACTATGCAATTCGAACAGTTAAACGAGCTGGTGAACTTCGCTCGGCAACATTCGCCTTATTTCAAACAGCACTACTCAGGCATCAGTGAATCAATCACCGCGATCGCAGAATTGCCGTTAATTAACCCCTCCGAATATTGGCAAAACAGTCAGATCCTGAACCAATGGCCAGTGCTGACTGCTTCGCCAGCGCAGGCACTGGTATTCAAGACCGGCGGCTCGACCAGCGCCGGCAAACTCTCGGTGTATACCCGTGAGGAATGGCACAGGCTAGTGAGCGATTTTGGTCGCGGCCTTACCACGCAGTTCAAACCGGCAGACCGTGTGGCAAATCTTTTCTTCGCCGGCGATTTGTATGCCAGCTTCCTGTTTATCCACGATGCCCTCGCCTATGTCGCTGAAGACATCACCGAGTTCCCGTTCACGGGTCAGGTCGCCAACGAAGAGCTGGCCGAGGCGATTGTTCAGCACAACATCAATGTGCTCGCAGGTGTGCCGGCGCAACTGTTGACGTTCGCCAGCGGGCTCCTGCGTCAGGGGCAAGTACTGACCGGCGTCGACACCGTGCTCTTCGGAGGTGAAAGCTTGTTCGCCGCGCAACGGCAGATCCTCAGCCAGGTTTTCCCCAACGCGCGAATCGCGTCCATCGGTTACGCCAGCGTCGATGCCGGCTTCATCGGCAGCAGCCACCGCGACTGTAATGAAGGCGAACACCGCTCCCCGGACGGCCACGCTTTGATCGAAATCATCGACGAGCACACCGGCGAGTTGATCGATACCTGCGGGCGCAGCGGTCAGTTGGTTTTGACCAATCCGCAGCGTCGTTTGATGCCGCTGATTCGCTACCCGGTCGGAGATCGCGCCTGCTGGCTAGAGCCCGTGGGCACGGCTATGCGCAAGTTTGCCCTGATGGGTCGCAGCGCCAGCAGTCAGCGGGTGCGTGTGGGCATTCTGTCGCTGATTCCCGAGGAGATCGGCGCATGTGTTCAGACCTGCACGGCCAGTGACCACTGGCAATTGCTCATCGAGCAAGCGGCGCACAAGGATGTCTTGATCCTTAAATGGGTACCGGCTGCAACTTCTCCGGCACACGGCGATGCCGAGCGGGCCTTACTGGCGAGACTGATCGAGGATTATTCCTTGATCGAGCAACTGCAAGCGCAGCAATTGCTGGAGTTGCACATTCAAACCTGCACCCTTGAAGATCTGGCACGCCATCCGCGCTCGGGCAAATGTCTGCGCGTGCATGATCTGCGTCGCTATGACGAGCCGACGACGGAGGCTGCGTAATGGAGCACCTGATCATTCGCAACTACCGCAATACCGATGCACCGGCACTCAGCCAATTGTTCCGCGATGTGTACGCCGATCATTACGTGCAACCCCATGTCTATCTGCCAAACCTGATCAAGCAGAATCACGCTGACAGGTACTGGCACTCGCTGGTAGCCGTGTCCGGCGAACGACTCCTCGGCCACGCTGCGTTACTGCGTGAGCAGGATTCCACCTGCGCGGAACTGGCGTTGAGTGTGGTACATCCGGACAGCCGTGGGATGAACATCGCGACGCGGCTAGGCCAGCAATTGTTGATTCACGCGCAGGCGCTGGGCTGTCGCGCAGTCACGATCAAGCAGGTGACCCAGCACCCTTACACGCAACGTATGGCCTGCCATCTCGGTTTTCACAACACCGGTCTGTTGCCGGATTACGTGCCCTCCCCGTTTGGCAGCGCCACGCCGGAGTCAGTCGTTTTGGGCTACCGGGAGATTGACGAGTACCGACGCCCGTTGCCGGATCTGGCATGGCCCGACAGTTGCGCAGACCTCATGCGGCATCTGTGCGGTGTGTTCGGCACACAGACTCGCACGGCTCGCTGGCAGGGCGCGCCGATTCAACTCGAACACCACGCAAACCGTTACGACATGCTGCTCAAGAACCTTAACGGCGGACTGCTTGAGCAATTGCGACACCTGCCGGACCAATGGCTGATTTCCATCAGACTACAATTGTCACGACACTTCGCTGACGACCACCTCAGGCTGACCGCCATAGGTTTTGTTTTCACCGGACTGGCGCCCGCCGAGGGCACGAATGAGGGGTGGCTGGCATTGTTTCACCGTGGCCTGCGCAAATGTGCGCTGACCTTGCATTGCCCGCACGCGCAACACCTGCATGAAGACATCCAGCGACAGATCGCTTAGCTCGACAAAAGAAAAGGCCCGTTCTGCAACAGAACGGGCCTTTTGCTACAGCGATCAAGCCTTGGCGCTGACACCTTTGTCGGTGGGCGCCGTACGACCATTGCCCATGCCGTAAGTCTTGAGATTCTGCAGCACGTAGATGGCTTTTTTGTATTCGGGGATCAGCATAGAGGCGTACTTGTCGCCCTTGATGCTATTGGTCTGGATGGTATCCAGTTGCACCGCGAAATACTCCAGCGCATTGAACTTGGCGTCGACATCTTCCGGTGTGCCGAAACGATCGAACTTGCCACCCGCCTTTTGCAACGTCATTGCCGTGATGTCAGAGATCAACCCTTTGCCGCGCAGAAAGGCACTGAGGTTGCCGAGTTGTTTCACTGACACGTTTTCCGGGTCAAAACCCTTGACGTTCTTGTGCAGTTTTTGCCGATCCATCTCGGCGATGTTGAGCGCGTTCGGGTCGTTGCCGACCAGCGCCAGCATCTGCTTGACCTTGGCACTTTGAGAAACAGGTTTGGTGCGGTTGCCGGTGTCCTGCACCAACAGACCTGCCTTGCTTTGCCAGGCGCCGGTGTATCCGATAGTCATGGTCGAGCTCCGTGTAAGTCGAACATGAAAAATCTCCTTATTGATCGACTGAATGGGCGCGAGTATCTGCTGGCCAAGAGGTGGCACCAACCGTTTTCTCAATTCTTTTACAATTTTTGTACATTCACGATACAAACCGTCAAATGCCCGTCGTTATTGGCCCAAAGCAAGGCCGGATCTATGTAGATATTGGAATTAATGCTCTAACGAACCAATTGGTTAGTTCCTCTGTATCAATGGCGATACACGCCATTTATCGACTGTTGGCGTTCTTGGACGAAAGTACCTAAAGCTTCTCCATTCGCCGACGATAGCTATCTATACCTGCGCCGTTTTCGCCCTCCCCGACAATAAAAAATCGCACCACAAGGACCGGTTTCCATGCCCGCATTCCGCACCATTCAGGCTCGTTACACGCTGTTTCTGGTTCTGTTCATTTTGCTGCTCTCGGTGTTGACGGTCGTCGGCATCAGCCAATTGGTCGCGCCCAAGCTGCGCCATACCGAAGAACAAGTGGTGCTCAACCGCATCGCCGAAGTGGCCGAGCAGATTCAGGGCGAACTGAACAAGGTTCAGGCGCAACAGCGCAGCATCACCCAGACCATCCCGTTGCTCGACAGCGCGGCCATCGACACGGTGTTGCCAGGGTTGGTCGATCAATATGGCGAACTGAAAGTGTTCGGCGGCGGCATCTGGCCGCTGCCCGGCCAGCGTGAGGCCGGACGCAACAAATTCAGCACTTTCTGGCACCGCGACGCCTCGGGCAAACTGGCAGTCAACACTTTCTGGAACAGTGACGCCGCCCCCAACTATTACGACCAGAGCTGGTACAAGGGCGGCATGCAGACCCCGCGCGGCCAATGCGCCTGGGCAGCAGCCTATAAAGACGACGCCAGCGCCGAACCCCGCACCAACTGCGCCATGGCCATCCAGAAAAACGGCAGCGCCTGGGGCGTGTCGACCATCGACGTGACGCTGGGCTTTTTCAACGACCTGGTGGCGCGCAAGGAAAAAGACCTGACTGCCGAAATGCTGATCGTTGAAGCCGACGGCAAGATCATCAGCAACAGCTCGCGCATCAGCGGCCCGATTGTCTTGAAAAATATCAGCGAACTGGCCGCCACGTCGCCGTTTGCCAGCCAGATCAAGGCCGGCCTGCAGAACCGTGAACAGGCGCAACGCGTCGAGTTCGACAACAACGGCGAAGCCAGCACCTTCTTCATGCGCCCGATTGAAGGCACGCCCTGGTTCCTCGCCACGGCATTGCCAACCAAAATGCTCACCGCCCAGCGTGACGACGTGCTCAGCAGCTTGAGTCTGTTGCAGATTCCGCTGGTGATCCTGTTGGTGCTGCTGCAGGTCTACGCGATCCGCCAATTGGTGCAACGCATGAAAGCGTTGAAGGCCAACATTGATTCGCTGTCCAGCGGCGATGCCGACCTGACTCGCCGCATTACCATTCGCGCCGAAGACGAACTCGGTGCCATAGGCCATTCGGTCAACAAGTTCATTGCCTACCTGCAAGACATGATCGGCGAAGTCACCCAGGCCACCGGCGCCATGGCTTCCAGTCTGGACAACCTGCAACGCACATCGGCGCACACCAGTCAGATTCTGCTGCGCCATGCCTCGGAAACCGATCAGACCGTCACCGCGATCACCGAAATGAGCTCGACCGCTGAAAGCGTCGCGCAAAATGCCGCCGAAACCGCCGCCTTCACTCAGCGCGCCAACGAAAACGCCGACCGTTCTCGGGTGGTCGTGGGCCAAGCCACCAGCAGCGTCGTGGCGTTGATCGACGAAGTGGCCAGCGCCACCCATAAAGTTGAAAACATGCAACAGGACGCCCAGCGCATCACTGAAATTCTCGGGGTGATTGGCGCGATTGCCGGCCAGACCAACTTGCTGGCCCTCAACGCGGCGATTGAAGCCGCACGCGCCGGGGAACAGGGCCGCGGCTTTGCAGTGGTCGCCGACGAAGTCCGCGCCCTCGCCGCCCGCACGCAGGCCAGCACCTCTGAAATCAACGAAATGCTCACGCGCCTGACCCAAGGCGTGAGCTCTTCGGTCAGCGCCATGGAAAACACCCAGGCCAGTTGCCAGTCGGCCGCCGACGCGACTGCACGGGTGACCTCGGGGCTGGACGACATGGCCGGTTCGGTCAGCCACATCAACAGCCTCAGCACACAGATCGCCACCGCCGCCGAGCAGCAAAGCGCAGTCACCGAAGAGATCAACCGCAGCATGGTGCAGATCCGCCAAATGGTTGAAGAACTGGTGCAAAGCGGCCACGCCAGTGAACTCAATACCCGCCAGTTGCTGGAGGCCAACAGCCGCGTGGGCGCGATCATGGGTCGCTTCAAAGTGCGTTGATCGGCTGACCGTTTTGTAATCTCTCACTCAGCGGGCTGTCAGGTTTGATCTACGATCATCCTGCCGGCCCGTTTTGTATCAACTGGAAACACTCCGTTGATGCCGGATGGGGAAAACCGGTCAAAATGCGTTCTTTTTTGACCGTCACCCGAGTCGAGACCTCTTTTATGCGAACCCACGTGCGTCTGCTCGCCTTGAGCGCCCTGTTCCTCTCCTCCCTGGCCCAGGCCGCCGATCTGATCCCCATCGAAGTCCACCGCGACGCCAATTGCGGTTGCTGCAAAAAGTGGATCAGCCATCTTGAGGCCAATGGTTTCAAAGTCGACGATCACGTCGAATCCGACATGAGCAGCTTCAAGCAACAACACGGCGTGCCGCCTCGCTTGGCGTCGTGCCACACCGCGATCATCAACGGCAAATTCGTCGAAGGCCACGTCCCGGCTGAACAAGTGCTGGCCCTGAGCAAGCGTGATGACCTACTGGGCATCGCTGCACCGGGCATGCCGATGGGTTCGCCGGGCATGGAAATGGACGGCATGAGCGATGCCTATCAAGTGATCGGCCTGAAAAAGGACGGCGCTGACGTGGTGGTGGCGGACTACCCGGCCCATTGATGGGCGCCGCTTATGCCGGGCTGTTTTTCGCCGCATTCGGTGCGGCGACCTTGTTGCCGTTGCAGTCCGAGGCGCTGCTGGTCGGGCTGATCGTCAGCGACCGTTATTGGCTGTGGGGGCTGCTGGCGGTGGCGACGCTGGGCAACGTGCTCGGTTCGCTGGTCAACTGGTGGCTGGGGCGCCGGCTGGAGCAGTTTCAGGATCGCCGCTGGTTTCCGGTCAGCGCCCGGCACATGGCAACAGCGCGCAAGCACTATAAACGTTACGGGCACTGGTCATTGATGCTCAGTTGGTTGCCAGTGATCGGCGATCCGCTGACGTTGATTGCCGGCGTGATGCGCGAACCGCTCGGGCGGTTCCTGTTGATCGTCACACTGGCCAAAGGCGCACGCTATGCGGTACTGGCCATGCTCACACTCGGCTGGCTCGGTTGAACGATCAGGCGCAGCCATTGCCTGTGTTTAACGTCGCCCTAATCCGGCCGTTCCAGCATCGGCCGATTTCAATGGAGTTTGCCCCTATGTCCGTCACGCGTTCACGCTGGTTGCCTGGCTTGTTCCTGTTCGCCGCTTTGCCCTTGCTCGCCCACGCCGCCGCGCCAGCCGAAGGCCCGGCGTACGGCCCCGAGCTGCAGGGGTTCGAATACCCTTACACGCTTAAACACTTCGCTTTTCAGTCCCAGGGCAAATCCCTGCAAATGGGTTACATGGACGTCGCCGCCCACGGCAAGGCCAACGGGCGCACCGTGGTGCTGATGCACGGCAAGAACTTTTGCGGCGCGACCTGGGACAGCTCGATCAAAGCCCTGAGCGAGGCCGGTTACCGGGTGATCGCGCCGGATCAGATCGGTTTCTGCACCTCGAGCAAACCCGATCACTATCAGTACAGCTTCCAGCAACTGGCGATCAACACCCAGCAGTTGCTCAAGGCACTGGGCATCCAGAAAGCCACGCTGCTCGGCCACTCCACCGGCGGCATGCTCGCCACCCGGTACGCGCTGCTGTTCCCCGATCAGGTCGAGCAACTGGCGCTGGTCAACCCCATCGGTCTGGAAGACTGGAAAGCCCTCGGCGTTCCGTATCGCAGCGTGGATCAATGGTATGAGCGTGAACTGAAAGTCACCGCTCAAGGCATTCGCGACTATGAGCGCACCACCTATTACGACGGGCGCTGGAAACCCGAATTCGACCGCTGGGTCGACATGCTCGCCGGCCTTAGCAAAGGCCCGGGCAAGACCCAGGTGGCATGGAATTCGGCGCTGATCTACGACATGATCTTCACCCAGCCGGTCTACTACGAGTTCAAGGATTTGAAGATGCCGACGCTGCTGCTGATCGGCACCTCCGACACCACCGCCATCGGCAAGGACATCGCGCCTCCGGAAGTCAAAGCGAAGATCGGCCACTACGACGTGCTCGGCAAACAAGTGGCCAAACTGATCCCGCAATCGACGCTGGTCGAGTTCCCCGGCATGGGCCACGCCCCGCAGATGGAAGAACCGGCACAGTTCCACAAGGCGTTGCTCGACTGGCTGAACAAATCCAATCCCGTTCGTTGATGAGGTAAGGCTGATGGCGGTGCAGATTGCAGTGATCGATGACTGGCAGGACGTCGCCCGCGACGTGGTGGACTGGTCGGTGCTGGACAGCATCGGCGAAGTGAGTTTTCTCCACGACTACCCGGCGGACAACCCGACGCTGGCCGAGCGGCTGGGCCAGTTCGAAGTCATCTGCGTGATGCGCGAACGCACACGCTTCGACGAAGACCTGCTCAAACGCCTGCCCAAGCTCAAACTGCTGGTCACCGGCGGCATGCGCAACGCCGCGCTGGACATGCCGGCGGCGGCAAAACTCGGCATCAAGGTCTGCGGCACCGACAGCTACAAACACGCAGCGCCCGAGCTGACCTGGGCGCTGATCATGGCCGCCACACGCAACCTGGTGAACGAAGCCAACGCCCTGCGCGCCGGCCAGTGGCAACAGGGTCTGAGCGGCGACCTGCACGGCAAGACGCTGGGCATTCTCGGTCTGGGCAGCATCGGCCAGCGCGTCGCGCAGTTCGGCCAGGTGTTCGGCATGCGCGTCATCGCCTGGAGCGAAAACCTCACCGCCGAACGCGCTGCGCAGGCCAACGTTACCTACGTCAGCAAGCAGGAACTGTTCGAGCAGGCAGACGTGCTCTCGGTGCATCTGGTGCTCAGCGAGCGCAGCCGCGGCCTGGTTGACGAACAGGCACTGGCCTGGATGAAACCCACGGCGTTGCTGGTCAACACGGCGCGCGGGCCGATTGTCGATGAACCGGCGTTGATCAAGGCACTGCAGAAAAACCGCATCGCCGGCGCGGCGCTGGACGTCTTCGAACAAGAACCGCTGCCGGCGCTGCATCCGTTCCGCACCCTCGACAACGTACTGGCCACGCCGCACGTGGGGTATGTCAGTCGACAAAACTACGAGCAGTTCTTCTCGCAAATGATCGAGGACATCCAGCACTGGTCGGCGGGAAAACCCATGCGCTTACTGAACTGAAAGACATGCCCCCACAAATCTCCCCCACCACGCATACCCCTGTGGCGAGGGGATT
>NZ_VXCA01000032.1 GCF_011369485.1 Pseudomonas atagonensis
GAAGACGAGGGTACATTCAATGTTGATGTTGACTGGCCTGACGCATTCGTGAGCAAGTCCACTCCCACACGGGTTCTGTGTCGAATCCGAAATCCCGGGCACCTTTAATCCCCGGTGTAGGCGGTGGCTCGGACGCGTTTCATGCCAGGCCTGAATCACAGGCACGAAAAAGGGGACTTTCGTCCCCTTGCGGTGTGCAGCTTTGAACCTCAGTAAATGTCCTTCGACAGCAGCGTGAACGGTGTCTTCACGAGGATCTTCAGGTCCAGCCACAGCGACCAGCTGTTGATGTACTGCAGGTCGATCTCCACACGTTTCTGCATCTTGTCGATGGTGTCCGTCTCACCCCGGCAGCCGCTGATCTGGGCCAGGCCGGTGATCCCCGGTTTAATCCGGTGACGCGCCATGTACGCGAGGATTTTGCCCGAGTAGTAGTTGTTGTGCGCGACGGCGTGCGGACGCGGGCCGACCAGCGCCATGTGGCCTTGCAGCACGTTGAACAACTGCGGCAGTTCGTCCAGCGAAGTGCGGCGGATGAAGCGGCCGACGGCGGTGATGCGCGAGTCATTGCGGCTTGCCTGTTTCACTTCGCGGTCATCGTGAACACGCATCGAGCGGAACTTCCAGACCTTGATCACCTTGCCATTCCAGCCGTGGCGATCCTGCTTGAAAAACACCGGCCCCGGCGAGTTGATCTTCACCGCCAGCGCGATGAACAGCAGCACCGGACTCAAGGCAATGATTGCCAGCAGCGCAACGGTTTTCTCCACCAGACTCTTGCTCAGGGCAGCGGTCGGGCGACTGGTCAGCGGGCTTTCGTTGAGGTAGATCGCCGGCAAACCGTCCACGACTTTCACCGAGTGATTCAGCAGCGTCAGGCTGTTCAGGTCCGGCACCCAGACCACGTCAACGTTGGCACCGAGCAGGTCGACATACATCGCTTCGATTTTCGCCGCTTCGCACAGCGGCAGCGTGATGTACAAACGGCGGATGCCGTGGGCTTCGATCAGCTCCAGCAACTCTTCCTGAGCACCGACAACGCGCGGTGCATCGGAGCCCAATGCGGGCAGGTCGCCGTTACTCACCAGGCCAATCAGCGGCAGGTTTTCAACCTGACTCAGCTTCCTTGCCAACCCCAGTGCCAGTTCACCGGTGCCGACGATCAGGGTCCGGTGTTCGCTTTTGCGTGAGCGCTGATAGAACTTCGAAAACGCGTGCAACGGTGCGTACAGCAATGCCTGACCGAGAAAGCCGTACACCGCCCAGCTGAGGATCACTTGACGGGAAAACAGCTCATCGGCCTGGCAGACAAACGCGATACACGCCAGCGCGGCCATGGTCATCGACCAGCCCACGAACAGGCGCCACAGCCCGGTCAGGTAGTTGTCACGTTTGCGGTAAACGCCACTGAACGTGTAAGCCGGCACCGAAGCCAGCACCGCCAGCGTGGCGCACATTCGGTAGTAGAACGCGACGGTTCCGGTGTGCTGTTCGGCCAGTATGAATAACAGAGCGACTACAAAGCCCTGCGCCAGCGCCCATTGGCCCCAAAAGGTCAGTCCCTTGAGGCCCGTGCTTCGATTAATACTAAGAGAAAGATCCATACGATATCCCCAAAAGACGTCCATTCAGGTTTCAACAGTTGAAAGCCGACTTGTTAAACAGACTTATTGTTTTTGTTGTAGCGAGTGTTCTGAGGTAACAACGTCGAGAGGTCGAACTGTCGTCAGTCAATAGACTAAGTTATTGCCTGGAATGGTGTCTGACGAGTTCTAACAAGATGGCACAGTGCCAACTTTTTAATATTTAAATAGAATCCTGTTAGAAAAGGTCGTGGAGCGAGGGGTGAATAAATGATGTTGTCTTTGTTACTGTAGGAAGGGTGGAGGCAGGGAGCTTTAAATCATCAGGGAGGTGAACCAGACAGAAGTGCTCTTGTTGTTTTTGTAATCGCACTGTTATCTGTTGGTTGGGATCGGAAGTGTCTCCGTGGTTACGCGACGATTTCCTGGATCAGGCAATAACCGCGGTTTCTGACCGCGCGAAACAGACGCTCACCGTTGCTGGCGTTTTTGAATTTGTCCTGCAGGCGACTCAGGCACATTTCCAGACCGCGATACTGTTCCGGCTCTCGGCCGATGCTCAGGATCAATTCGTCACGACTGACGACGCGCTCTTCGTGAGTGAGCATTTTCCTGACCAGCGCTGTTTCCAGGCCAGTCAGACTGATTTCGACGCCGTCCTTGAGCAGTGCGCCCTGATCATTGTCGAGGTGCCAGGTTTCATTGCAAGGCGCATCGCCTTCAATCACCGGTGGCAAATTGGCGCTTTCGCCGTTTTTCGTCGGAACACTCTGGAAGGGATTGACCGATTGTGCCGCAAGCCATTCTGACTCGAGCGTTGCCAATATGCGCTGAGTGTCATGTTCGATTGTGCGGGCTACGTTTTTCCGGGCGCCGCTTGGGTATGTGAACTCCATCAACACGGGAGCGGAAGAGGGCGAAGTAGCACCTTCAATAAACATTTGTGCCTGAGACGTGCCGAACGAATTGAATCGCTCGCTGGACAAAATGCTCTCCAGTTCACGCTGCGAGGTTGTACTGTGAGTCACGACCACAAAATATTTTCTTGGGAGGGTTGTACTAGTTTCCATGTCTCTCTCCTAAATACGCACCAAATTTGGCTAAAAGATAAATCGGCAGGCGAGCAATAACTTCCTTGGAAGTAATCGACAGGCAGGGTCTGGGCCCTAATATGGCCCTCGATAAGTTCCACTCGATCTGCTGCTATGTTGTTAGGTTTATTGTTATGTTGACGCGCTCATTCAATCGCTTTGTTATTGGCAGGCGTGAAGTACAGCTGGAGTTATATGGTTGCATCAGACGATCCTTCGTTCGTATGCAAAAGGGATGGCTGCCCGAGAGTCAGGCAGTCGATATCAGACCCCGCATCAGGCGATAGCCATAGCCGCGGATACTCTGAATCGCGTTTGTACCATACATGTCCTTGATTTTTCCACGCAAGCGACTGATCGATTTTTCCAGTGCCCGTGGGTCGTAGAAATTGGTATTGAGCCCCATGATGCTGGCGATTTCATCATGGCTGAGAATGTGATTGCCGGTGTGCGCAAACGCTTCGAGGATCTTCATTTCGGCGAATGAAATGTCCAGTTTGCGGCTGTTGTCCATCAGGCAGATGCGTGTCGGGTCGAGGGTGAGATTGATATCCCGTTGCCACTCTTCACTGTTGAAGAACTCGGCCAGCAACTCTTCGCTATCGTCTGAAAGGGTGTTGAGCTTGATACAAACATCTGCCCCGGCGAGGTAATACTTGATCTTGTTGAAGGCGCCGCGACCGGTGATGACCGCACAGATGATCGGCTTCAAGTTGTCATTGCGCAGGCTTTCCACCAGCGCCAGATTGTCTTCAAGGGCTTGCGGGCTGTCGATGACGAGAAAGATGGCTCGATATGAACCAAAGTGTTCATCTGCCGTGAATGAACTAGTGTAGGAACTGGCCTCGAGTGCCATATCAGTCCGTACATGTCTGGCGATCAGCGTTCTAAAATGCTCAGCCACGCCGTGGGTACGACCCAGAGTGAGAACGCCGGGTTCGTCGTTTGTCGGGCGCGGACTTTTAATCGCCAAGTTCCCTGAGAGCATCATGCATTGACTCGAATTAGTGCTGACATCGGGATGTTAAAGCACCGGTTCTCATCTGTGACTGACAATTGGTAACATTTACGCGGAATTTAGACGTGGCTCTCGAGATTTCTAACAATAATTAAGCTTTTCAGGCTTTTAGTTGATTTTCCCGGGGCTGTGAACTAGTGCTTAGATGGTGGCGATATGCAATGGTGCCACTATTTTGAATCTATTGCGATGGCTTTGTCCATGTCCTTTTGCCACTGTATGGCCATCTGGCGGAATGTGAGATTGATCACACTTTATTTGCACAGCAAACTTTTTTCTACTAAATGCCTAAATATTTCTCGAGCAGTTCGTCGGCCGACGATTATTAACATGGCTTGAGTGTGTCTTTTGATAAGACATATTCTGCCGGCGCCGAGTCAGGCAATGGGTATTTGTATGCCGATTGTTTTACTTCAGATACTCAATTCCTGAGTGCAGTTAACCGGTCGCTCGCCAAGAGCGCTCTGATGGAGGATTAATGGATTTCTGGACCCTTTTCCAAGTGTTGATATTAGGTGCGGTAGAAGGCCTGACCGAGTTTCTGCCGATCTCGAGTACCGGTCACCAGATCATCGTTGCCGACTTGCTGGAGTTCGGCGGCGAACGCGCCATGGCGTTCAACATCATTATTCAACTGGGGGCCATTCTTGCCGTTGTCTGGGAGTTTCGACCGAAGATCGTCGAGATCGTCAAAGGCCTGCCGACCGAGCGTAATGCTCAGCGTTTCACCCTCAACTTGCTGATCGCTTTTCTTCCCGCCGTGGTGCTGGGTGTGTTGTTTGCTGACGCGATTCACCACTATCTGTTTAACCCGATCACCGTCGCTGTTGCACTCGTCGTCGGCGGCATCGTCATGCTGTGGGCCGAACAGCGCAGCCATGTGGTGAGCGTCGAGCATGTTGATGACATGCGCTGGTCTGACGCACTCAAGGTCGGTTTCGTACAGTGCCTGGCGATGATTCCCGGTACATCGCGCTCCGGCTCGACCATTATCGGCGGCCTGCTGTTCGGCCTGTCGCGCAAAGCCGCCACCGAGTTCTCGTTCTTTCTGGCCATGCCGACCATGGTCGGTGCGGCCGTGTACTCGGGCTACAAATACCGCGACCTGTTCCAGCACAGCGACCTGCCGGTCTTCGCCCTGGGCTTCGTCACCGCATTTATCTTCGCGATGATCGCGGTGCGCGGTTTGCTCAAGTTTATCGCCAACCACAGCTACGCCGCGTTCGCTTGGTATCGGATCGCGTTTGGCTTGTTGATTCTGGCGACCTGGGCTTTTGGCTGGGTCAACTGGACCGCTGCAGCGGCAGCCTGATCAGTGACTGCTGATCAAAGCAGCGACGGCGAGGTCACTCAATTGCGAGTCCAGCGAACCCTGACGAAACCGCTGCAACGCCGAGGTGAAATACGCGGCTTGCAGCATGCCGTCGCTGGCGAGGAAATATCGTGCTGCTTCGATTTCCTCTACCGAATACACACGTTTTTTCAGGCCCGACATGTCCGACAACCCATCGACCGTGATCATCGTCGTCGTGAAAATCAGAAAACCGGCCATCTGGGTAGATTCAAAAGGGCCGTCTTCCCCATCACTGCACCCTTTCAAAAAATCGCAGGATGCGCAGGCGTTGGTACAGAGAGTCGAGAGTAAAGCGAGGAGGGTGAATCGCTTGAAGAAAACACAGCTGAACGCGGGCATAAACACAAGACATCCTGTCGGTACAACAACACTTCGGGCAACGCTCATTGGTTGCCCACACATGCAATGCGTCGATCAACGACCCGTCAACAACTCCGCCGCCTGATCCAGCAACGCCAACGGATCCTTGGCCTTGTGAATATCCACCGACAACAACTGCCGAAACTTACGCGCCCCCGGGAACCCGGTGCCCAGGCCCAGCACATGGCGAGTGATGTGATGCATCGCGCCACCGGCCAGCAAATGCTCGGCAATATAAGGCCGCAACTGCGCCAGCGCCTCGGCCCGGCTGATCACCGGCGCCGAACTGCCGAACAACTGCTGATCCACCTCCGCCAGCAAATACGGATTGTGATAAGCCTCACGCCCCAGCATCACACCGTCGAACGTCTGCAAATGTTCATGGCAAGCTTCCATCGTCTTGATCCCGCCATTCAGAACAATCTCCAACTCCGGAAAATCCGCCTTCAACCGCGCCGCCACGTCATACCGCAACGGCGGAATGTCGCGATTCTCCTTCGGCGACAACCCCTCCAGAATCGCAATCCGCGCATGCACGGTAAAACTGGTGCACCCGGCATCCCGCACCGTACCGACGAAATCACACAACTCCTCATAACTGTCCCGCCCATTGATCCCGATCCGATGCTTCACCGTCACCGGAATCGACACCGCATCACGCATCGCCTTCACACAATCCGCCACCAACTGCGGATGCCCCATCAGGCAAGCCCCGATCATATTGTTCTGCACACGATCGCTTGGGCAGCCAACGTTGAGGTTCACTTCGTCGTAACCGTGCTCCTGAGCCATGCGTGCGCAAGCGGCCAGGTCCAGCGGAACGCTACCGCCGAGCTGCAAGGCGAGAGGGTGCTCGGCTTCGTTGTGACGGAGGAAACGCTCGTGATCGCCATTGAGCAGAGCGCCGGTGGTGACCATCTCGGTGTAGAGCAGGGCGTTCTTCGACAGGATGCGTAGGAAGTACCGGCAGTGACGGTCAGTCCAATCCATCATCGGGGCGACGGAGAAGCGGCGGGAGAGTGGGGCGGGTTTTAAAGGCATTGAGAGAATCTGGATCAGAGGGGCGAAGGTGGGAGAGTTTATCAGGATTGGGATAGGACGGAGGTTTACGAGTCGGCATTACGAGCTCTGGCTTGCGGATGAGGCCAGAC
The DNA here is from genome assembly GCF_011369485.1 of Pseudomonas atagonensis. Taxonomy (GTDB): domain Bacteria; phylum Pseudomonadota; class Gammaproteobacteria; order Pseudomonadales; family Pseudomonadaceae; genus Aquipseudomonas; species Aquipseudomonas atagonensis. The sequence continues at coordinate 6,558 of NZ_VXCA01000032.1, forward strand.
GAATCGACTGAATATTGTGGTCTGGCCCCTATTTGCACTCTTCATTGAGTGGTTGTTAGTTTGTTGGTAACAGAACTATCAGGGACTAAGAAGGATGGTGTTTTTTGTAAGCTGAACAGCCAACTAAGTTATGATGAGCATCTGTATTCTTATGATTTTTTTGCTATTTTTTCGTCAAGGCTTTTCAAGATCTCCTTCCATATATATTTATAACTGTAGCGAAGCCAAAGGACCTTCAAATTGTCAAAAACTCGACGTATCCTGTTTTTTTGACGAGCTTGCAGTTCTTTTTCAATCTCGTCCAGCAACCACTCATCCTTGAATCCCGTCCAAATTGGCGGCGCAGGCGTCTCAAGATTGCCAAAACACACGGGAGCCACTTCTGAATATAGTATGTCTTCAACAATTTTCAGATCGTAGGATTTAATTCGCTCTGCGATGTAAGCATAGTCGACTTCGTTGTCAACAAAGGCTTCAGCCAATGCTATCTGGATCTTGGCCTTATCTTCCGGAGTTAAAATACTTCCCAATGGGAAAGCTCCTCTAATTCTTCGTCAAAAGTATCTGCAACTACGCTTCCGGCAATGCCACCAGCCATGCTACCTATCAAAACCACAGCTACAGCGCATGCTGGTGCTGCTGGGCCGCAAATTGCGCTAACTCCCAGGCCCGCAAGGAAGCCACCCGCGGCGCCCGCGCCGAGAATTGTTGCTTGTCGCGCGGTTTCTTTTACTTTGTTGTCGGCGTTCAGTATTTCGTAGGTCGCAAGGGCGGCTGTCATGATGATCCCAACCTTGCCCATGACGGTCATGATTTTTGTACCGGCTGTAAATTTAGCGTTGTCTCGGCCTGATCCCTCAAGGGCTTTATAAAGAATTTCTTTTTGCTGAGTCTTTGAAAGTTGGTTGTAATTTTTGTTGAAGCCGGTTCGAGATTTTTCATCAAGAATATCTGCGTGCGTTTTTCCGCCTTTTTTCTTTTTCTCGGCAACGGCAACGCCTTGGGCGGAGGTGAACTTACGATGTTCAAACATTATTTTGTTGCGCATTTCGTTGCTGAATTTTGTACCGTCTTCAACGGTGATATTGCCAGCTCTAACGTCTGCCAATACCTGCTGTGCCATTCGTTTGATATTGCGCTGGTAGCTGGCGCGGACGCGTTCGTCTTTGATCGCGTCGATCGAAAAGCGCGTGGCAGCGCCTTCCATGCCCGCGATTGCCATTTCAAGTGGAGACTGGCTTAGGGTGTGCTCACTCTTGACAACATAAGAGCCGGTTACGAGGTACGGTTCAGTCATGAGAAGTCCTTATCCCAAGATATCTTTAAGCAGTGCATCAATGCTTGATGTCGTGCAGGTGTTTTCGTGCTCTGCGAATTCGAGCGTATGGCACATTTTGCCGGTTGGGTTGGCAAATCGAACTGTGTTATTTGAGTCGAAGGATCCAGTCATTGATGACCCGTCATCAAAGTGCGCGGTGCATGTGAACCCTTGATAGCTCTCAGAAGCCGGGATCTTAAAGGCGATCCAGTTCCCATGAATAATCATCGGCGTCGGTGGCGTAAACGGCGCAGGTGTATGTGAGTCGCCGATGATCACCGTTCCCGATCCTCCGATCACGACGTCTCCATGTGATCCGACTGTGCCAATCAGCGCGGCGTTTTTGCCGTTGATGAATACGGTGCCGGATACGGCGGAGGCTAGTGCGCTGCCGCAGGTGCAGGTGTCGCCCATTCTGGCGGCGGCAAGCTTGTCGAAGAACACGTCGGGGGATCCGGAGGCAATGGCTTTGGGGCCGTGTCCGGGCATGGGGCAACTGGTGGGGTCGGTGAGGCGTGCGGCGGGCTTTGCCATGTGTGACTTCCTGTCAACGGATTAGCTGGCACCGACTGTATCAGACTTGCTTTTGTGAGTGTCTGACGGCGAAGTGTTCGGTGCCTCTCATCAATCTAAACGGCGAAATCTGTGCGTGTTTAAGCGAAGCTCTCTGATACGCCTTTGGCCCTACACAACCTTGCGCCATCCCCTACACCTAAGACAGAATCCGCCGGCTTGTGCGTCTAGCTCGCGGGTTCTATCGTCCCTAGGTCACTGAAAACCAGTGACCGGGTTTGGTAGCCCGTCTCCGTCAGAAGCACAAGGCTACTGTCTTGCGAGGGCGTTTTTTGTCTTCGTTTTATGGTGGTCATGCGCGGGGCGTCTTCGGATGCGCCGGGGTTCCTGACGACCGGTCTACCAACCTGCGTATGGCCTCCACCCTTCGTTTGGTAGCGAGAGTGATGGCTCCTTTTCGTTAACCCGTCAGGAGTTACACCATGTTCAAGCCAACACCGAATCCGCCGGAAACCGATCCGGCATCCCCGTACCAATCCCCCAATTCCAAAAAACTCAACGAAGCCGCCGAGCGCGCGCTTGATCACTATCTGTTGCCCGCCAGCCACATCATGTCCAGCGTCAATGAGCCCGAGCGCATGTACTTCGCCAATCCGAAGTACGACTCCGAATCCCTATTGGCTAACGCTAGCGAAACCCTGAGTTCCGCCTCCGAGATGCTCAGTAATTTCGCCGCGACGCTCGAGCCCTCGCACCGCAAGACCGCGCTGGGCATTGCGCAGGTGGTGATGTTGGGGGAGTTGGCGGTGAATCAGGCGTTGGATAACGTCGAAGTGAAGGCGTAAATCGTAGCTTTCTGTGGCGGCGGGTTGCCGTTGCCATGGAGGGCATCAATCCGATTGTTTTAGGTGCGCTGAAAGCTCTTCCCACGCATCCCCATAGTTAAACCGCAACCAAGCGGTGTGCATTCGGTGAAGCTGCCGCCGCCTCCAGCTGTTTTTCTTCGCCAGCAACATGTCTTCGATGTCCTGATTCAACTCATCGGCGTTGAACCCTGTCCAGATCGGTGGCAGTGGGCCGGCGAGGTTCCAGGCGCAGACGACGGCGACTTCCGAGTAAAGGATGTCTTTGATCTGTTCCGGGTCGTAGCCCTGGACTTGGCTGGCGATGTAGGGGTAATCCACGGCGGTGTCGACAAAGATCCACGACAGGGCGTCGCGGATTTTGTAGAGCTCGGCGGGACTCAGTTCACGTCGCAAATTCGAGCGCTCCGCGCGCTAAGCGTTAGTCAGCCGTTCGATGACAGGGGCCAGTGCCGGGCGCTTGTCCTGCCATTCAGCCTTGGTAATTCCCAGCAGAACCACGTCTATCCGAACGCCATCCTTCACCACGTTTTGCCGCCGAACACCTTCCACCTCAAACCCGAATTTCTGGTGCATCTTCACCACCGCCGAATTCACCGCCAACACTTCGCAATTCAGCTTCTCCAATCCCGCCACGTCAAACGCATAATCGAGCATCCAGAACTCGACCACGCTGCCCAGCCCTTTACCTTGCAATCTGACGTCCAGATAAAACGCCCAGTCCGCGGTTTTGTGCAGTTCGTTGATTGCATTCAACGAAACAACCCCAACCGCTTGTTCATCCTTGACCACCACAAACACTTGCTGCCGTGAATTGCCCTGTAGAGAGGCCAGCCAGTTCGCATGTTCCTGCTCGGTGATTTCATGGGAGGTGTACATGAATTTGCGCACGTCTTGCTGATTGCGAAGTGTGCGCACATGGGCGCGGATGGCGGGGCTGGCGTCGGTGAGGGGAAGGAATTGCATGGGGCTGTCCTTGTCGGGCGAATTGTCGATTCTGAACGCGGGCTGTCGTTCGGCAAAGTTTCATGTTGCGACGTGCGTTGCGGGCCTAGGATGCTGACACAAGTTCGCCGTTTTTCATCCTGAGGGGAATCGTGCCATGAGCGCCAATGTCGTCAAAGTGCTGTTGATTGCTGCAACGGTATCGGTCTTGAGCGCCTGTTCGGGCGCCGGTGGGTTGACGACGACCAGTTGTTTTTCCAGCGATTGCCAGTCGCCGCAGGGGCGCAATGCCAATACGTTGAAGTTTGGTGGCAACAGTATCGGCAGCAGTCTCAATCAGTACAGTTCTGGCATGTTGCATGACGATTGATGGCTGATACCTGCGGGGAGGGGGCTAGCCAAAAGGCCCACTGACCGGCTCTTAGCGAAGAGCCGGGACTGCTGCGCAGTCCATGGGGATGAATCCCCTCACCACAGGTTTTATGTCAGGCAGGATTGTTACTGTGCGGCAGGTACGGCAATCCATTCGCTCAGGGTTTTCTGATATTTCCCGGTGACCTTGCTCAGGTGCAGCCACTGATCGACGTAAAGTTTCCAGCTGATGTCATCCCGCGGCAGTAAATAAGCCTTCTCCCCATACTGCATGTACTGATGCGGATTCACCGCGCACAAACCGGGTTTGAGTTTCTGTTGGTAGAGGGCTTCGGAGGCGTCGGTGATCATCACGTCAGCCTTGTTGTCGAGCAGTTGCTGGAAGATCGTCACGTTGTCGTGCAGGGCCAGTTGCGCCTTGGGCAGGAAGGCGTGGACGAAGGCTTCGTTGGTGCCGCCGGCGGGTTCGACCAGGCGCACGTGGGGTTGGTTGATCTGTTCAATCGTTTGGTATTTGGACTGATCGGCGCAACGCACCAGCGGGATCTTGCCGTCGGTGTCGAGGGTGTTGCTGAAGAAGGCCTTTTTCTGCCGCTCCAGCGTCACCGAGATGCCGCCCATGCCGATGTCGCATTTGCCGGCCTGCATGTCCGGCATCAGGGTTTTCCAGGTGGTCTGCACCCATTCGACCTTGACGCCGAGGCTGTCGGCCAGGGATTGCGCCATGGCGATGTCGATGCCTTCGAATCCGCCGTCCGGGCGTTTGAAGGTGTAGGGTTTGTAGTCGCCGGTGGTGCAGACGCGCAACTGGCCCTGTTGCTGAATGGTGTCGAGGTGCGAGGCCGGTTCTTGTGCCTGGGCGGCGCCGGCCATGGCCAGCAGGCCGCAGAAGATCATCGTGCTTTTTCGAATTGTCATGGAGATCGGGCTTGTGCAGTGGGAGTGCGGGCCAGTGTAGTGAATGCGTTTGCCGGGTGTCATCCCGGCTCCGGGCTCAACGTGCCCAGCCACGCCACCAGTGCCACGATCAACAGCGCAATCACCAGCTCCAATGCCACGCTGCGGCGCAAGGCGTTGGCCGCTACTTGATGCTGCCCGGCGCGCAACGATTGTTCGAGCAACGGCCCGAGGTGAAAGCGGTTCAACGCGGCCAGCACCAGCATGCCCCCGAACAACACAACCTTGATCGCCAGCAGAATCCCGTAGGTGCCGAGCAGGACTTCGCCCAGTGTCGGGCCGACGATGAACAGGTAATTCGCCACGCCGGTGACCAAGAGGATGAGCACAATCGCCGCGCCGACGCCTTCGAAGCGTTTGACGGAATCCGCCAGCGAGCGAATGCGCGCCTCGCTGCACAGTGCGTCGAGCCGCGACATCAAGATCAACGCGAGCATCGCGCCCAGCCAAGCACTCGCTGCGAGCAGGTGCAGGATGTCGCTGAGCAGATGCCACGCGTTATCCATCGCCCCGTGTCCGCTCCAGGCCAGGGAGGCGAGGGCGACGGCGCCGGCCATCGATGCCAGCCACAATCCCGGCCAGATCATCACGACGATCAGCGTAATCATCCGCACCGCCCACGCCAGCCCGACGTCGGTTTCCAGCACCATCATTTGCAGGTGCGGCCACAGCGCCGCGAATTCCGTTTCACCACTCATGGCACGGGTCATCAGCACCAGTCCCGCCACTGACAGCAGTGCCCCGATCAACGCCATTCCGCGCAGCATCGGCCGAAACCGCAGCACCGCGTCAACGTTGTACAGCCCAAACAACGCCAACCCGAACAACAGCAGCAAATCGACATACAACGCCAGACGCAGAATGATATTGATCAGTTCAGCCATCGCTCATTTCACTTTGAATGTGACGTTGCCGGTGATCGGATGCGTATCGGCAGACACCGCCCGCCATTGAACCTCGTAGGTGCCGGCAGGCAGAGGCGTGAGCGGGGTCAGGAGCATGGTTTTCGGATCGCTGCCGGCGCTGACTTTGGCCTTCATCGGCATCGGCGAGTGGGCCATCCCGGGCATTTCGGTCATCACCAGTTTTGCGCCGGAGAACTGGGTCAGAAGGTTTTCCGAAAAATGCAGTTCGATCTTGCCCGGTGCCGCGCCGTCCGCACCGTCAGTGGGTGTCGACGACAACAGTTTCGGGTGCGCCTGGGCGAGGCTGCTCAAGAGCAATCCGCTGGCGAGTACCAAGGTGATTTTCAATGTGCGCATGCAAGACCTCTGTGTTGTTTTTTAATGGAATTCAAAACCACAACCGCACACCGAGAACCAGCCGCGCCTCGCTGCGATCCTCACCTTCCTCACCCGCATAATCAGCAGTGTTGCCGTAAGTACGGTTCCACGTCACGCCGATGTACGGCGCAAATTCGCGGCGGATTTCGTAGCGCAGGCGCAGGCCTGCTTCGGTGTTGGATAGCCCCGCGCCGATGCCGCGTTGTGGATCGTTTTTGCCGTAGATATTCAGCTCAGCGGTCGGCTGCAGGATCAGGCGATTGGTCAGCAGAATGTCGTAGTCGCCTTCCAGTCGAACGGCGGATTGTCCGCCTTCACCAATAAACGCGGTGGCTTCGGCCTCGAAGTTGTACAGCGCCATGCCCTGCAAACCGAACGCTGCCCAGGTCTGTGGCGCGCCGGGTTTGAAATCCTGACGCACGCCGCTGACCACGTCCCACCACGGCGAAATGGCGTGGCCCCATAAGGCCTGAAGTTCGGCGTGTTCGGTCTGGCCGTTGCTGCGCTCACCCTCGGAACGCAGGAACAGGCGATCGATGTCGCCGCCAATCCAGCCGGACACATCCCAAGCCAACGCGCTGCCGTCATCGGCGTCCTGCCATTCGAGTTTTTCCGCGAGGAAGTAGCTGTTGATCGCGCTGTCATGTACCTGATGACCGCCGGGGCTGGTGAATACGGCGGCACGGTCGGCGTCGGTCAGAGCCGGGATCGGCGTGCGGCTTTCAGTCGGCGCGGCGGGCTGCATCATGCCGTCGTCCATGCTTTGCATTGTCGAGTGATCCATGCCGGGCATCTGGCTGTGATCCATGCCCTGCATGTCGTTGGCGGCGATGGCCGAGGTGCCGATGAGCAGCAAGGACAACGCGGTGTATCGAGTCATGATCGGCCCCTTCATTCTTCCACCCGCACTTCGCGGAACATGCCCATTTCCATGTGGTAGAGGAGATGGCAGTGATAGGCCCAGCGGCCCAGTGCGTCAGCGGTGACGCGATAGCTGCGACGGGTGCCGGGCGGCATGTCGATGGTGTGTTTGCGTACCTGGAAGTTGCCGTTTTCGTCTTCCAGATCGCTCCACATGCCGTGCAGGTGAATCGGGTGGGTCATCATCGTGTCGTTGACCAGCACCAGCCGGATGCGCTCGCCGTACTTCAACAGCAGCGGCTCGGCGTCGGAGAACTTGATGCCGTTGAACGACCAGGCGAATTTCTCCATGTGCCCGGTGAGATGCAGTTCGACGGTGCGGCTCGGGTCGCGGCCATCCGGGTCTTCGAAGGTGCTGCGCAGGTCGGCGTAGGTCAGCACGCGACGACCGTTGTTGCGCAGGCCCAGGCCGGGGTCGGCGAGTTTTGGCGCGGTGCTCATGGCTTGCATGTCCACCAGCGGATTGTTTTTTTCGCTGTCGGGATGGGATTGCATCGGGCCCATGGCCGAGTGGTCCATGGTGCTCATGTCCATCGAGCCGTGATCCATGCCGCCCATGCCCATGTCGTCCATCGTCACCAACGGGCGCGGACCAAGGGCCGGAACCGCAGCTGCCAGACCGGCGCGGGCGGCGAGGGTGCCGCGGGCGTAACCGGTGCGGTCCATGGCCTGGGCGAAGAGGGTGTAAACCTCGGCGTCCGGCTCGACGATCACGTCATAGGTTTCTGCCACGGCGATGCGCAGCTCATCGACGCTGACCGGTTTGACGTGCAAACCGTCGGCGGCGACCACAGTCATTTTCAGGCCGGGAATGCGCACGTCGAAGTAGGTCATGGCCGAGCCGTTGATCAGGCGCAGGCGCAGTTTTTCGCCGGGCCGGAACAGGCCGGTCCAATTGGAATCGGGCGCCTGGCCGTTCATAAGGAAGGTGTAGGTGGCGCCACTGACGTCGGCGATGTCGGTGGGGTTCATGTTCATTTGCGCCCACATCTTGCGGTCGGCGACCGTAGCGCCCCAGCCTTTGTCGCTGACATCATTGATGAAATCGCCGACGGTGCGTTTGTGGAAGTTGTAGTAGTCGGACTGTTTTTTCAGGGTGTTCATCATCCTGGCCGGGTCTTCGTCGCTCCAGTCGCTGAGCATCACCACGTAGTCGCGGTCGTACTGAAACGGCTCTGGTTCCCTGGCGTCGATCACCAGCGGCCCGTAGACGCCGGCCTGCTCCTGCAGGCCGGAGTGGCTGTGATACCAGTAAGTGCCGTTCTGCCGCACTTTGAATTGATAGACGTACACGCCGCCCGGTTCGATGCCGTGAAAGCTCAGGCCCGGCACGCCGTCCATGTTCGCCGGCAGCAGGATGCCGTGCCAGTGAATCGAGGTGCTGTCCTTGAGCCGGTTGCGCACCCGCAGCGTCACCGTGTCGCCTTCGCGCCAGCGCAACAGCGGGCCGGGCAGACTGCCGTTGATGGTCATTGCGGTACGCGGCGAGCCTGTGAAGTTGACCGGCGTTTCGCCGATCGACAGTTCGAACTCGCTGCCGCTGAGTTGGTTGACCTGACCGGGGCTGTTCAGTGCCCAGACCGGCGTGCGCCACAGGCCGAGGCCGCCGAGCAAACCACCGGCGGCAAGGCCTTTGACGAAGGTGCGTCGTGAAGTGTTGGAAGGCATGCGCTGCAAATCCCCGTTTGAACCATGACGGGGAGGCTAACCAGCGTCAGCTTTCAGTTGGCTGAGGTGGGGATTACAGTTTTGACAGTTTGAACGGTCGCGTCATAGACCAAGGCCTTCCTGCACGACCTGCAGCAGGTTGTTCTCGGTCAGCGCAATCGCATCCAGCTGTTGCCCGGTTTCAACGGTCTGCAACCACCAATGACTTTCGTGGTGTTCATCGACGGTGCGCAGCAGGTAAGTATTTCGGTCCGGCAGGGTGATCTGCACGCGTCCGGCGCCATCCTCGGTAAACCGTGCGATGGGATCAAATGTCAGGCTTCGGTTATTCGCTTCTATTACCAGTTGGTCGATGGCGTAATCGTGGGATTCACCGTCGGGTGACGTTTCGCAAACGTGTGTAGGATTGCGCCGAATTTTCAGGCCGACTTCGGTCACCGGTTGCAGCCAGGCCTCGATGCGGTGGTACAGGTCGTAGACCTGCGCCGGCCAGCAATCGATCTCCAGCGCGGCATCCGCATGGGTGTGCCGGGTTTGCTTGAGTTTGGCGGCGAGTTCGTCTGCTTTACTCATTTCGGATCCCTGTCTGTTGATGTCTGCCTGTTAATCGTAGACGTTTCAACGGGGTACGGTGTTGCCTTGCGTCATGCGTCTGCAACACAAGCATGTCCAAATCACGGCTGGCCAAGTCTGGTCAGGATCGAAAACCACGGACGCAGGCGTCCCAAGGAGCGGGTACATGAAAAAGCTGTTTACAATTTTCGCACTGATTGCGCTGACGGCCGGTAGCATTGGCTTGAGTTCGGCGCGTCAGTCGCACGCGAACAAAGTACAGGCGGAATCGGTGGCGGGGGTATTTGATTACTACCTGCTGACGTTGTCCTGGTCGCCGACTTTCTGCCTGACGCACAAAGATGATGTGCAGTGTTCCGGCAAGGGTTACGGCTTTGTCCTGCATGGCCTGTGGCCGCAATACGCCAACGGTGGCTGGCCAGAGTCGTGCCCGCCGCTGACCACGCTGTCGGCAGCGGAAACCAGCAAAGGCCTGACGCTGTTCCCGACGAAAAAACTGCTCGACCACGAATGGTCCAAGCACGGCACGTGCAGCGGCCTCGGCGCGATGGGGTATCTGGACGAAGCGGACAAAGCCGTCGCGGCGGTGAAAATTCCGCAGGAACTGCAACCGTTCAGCACGTCCTATTACTTCGAGGCGCAGGAAATCGCCGACCTGTTCCGCAAGGCCAATCCGGGGATTCCCGCCGACGGCATTGCCGTAATCTGCAGCGGCCCGGAACTGTCGGAAGTACGCGTGTGCATGGGCAAGGATCTGCAATTCGGCGCCTGTGGCAAGGGTGTGAAGACCCAGTGCCGCGCAGGGGACATTCGAGTGCCACCGTCACGCTGATGCGAGAGGTTTCCACGCATAAGAAAGGCGCCCGACCGGGTGCCTTTTTTTGTCTGAAGGTTTGAAGCTCCGGGCGCATCTACACAGTTCAATGCCGCGCCTGCCCCTTCACAACGGATTAACCGCAAAGAAGAAATCGAAAATAAATCTGCGAACAGCGATCATCCAAATGCGCTGCGCGCCGATACAACTGGGCGGGATCGTGGCGTTTGCCCCGAGTTTCGTGGTGGGCTACGCTCACAAAACATAAGGGTTTCGGGCTTTTGCCCTTGTCGTACCTGCCCAGGACACGCTTTTGCCAATCCCCATTCACGATCCGCATCAAGCCCCCGGTGGCACGCTCAAGCGCCTGCCGTTACGCAAAGCGGCGGTGTTGTTCATCGTAGCGGTGTGTCTGTGCCTGTTCGGTTTGCTTTATCTGCAACTGGAGCAGTCGCGGCGGCAGGATCTGGCCGTGGCGAAAATGGCCTCCAGCAACCTGACCCGGGCGATGGCGCAGCAGGCCGAAGACACCTTTCTGGCGGCCGATCTGGTGCTGACCAGCCTTGTCGACTGGATTGAAGACGATGGCTACGGCGCCGGGCAGAAAGCCCGTTTACAGAACACCTTTGCCCGGCGCGTGCAGCAACTGGATCAATTGCACGGCATGTTTCTGTTTGACCGCGACGGGCAATGGGTCATCACCTCGTTCCCCGACCTGCCGCGTGGCAACGGCGTGGCCGACCGCGAATACTTCAAGTTTCATCAGCAGAACGCCTCGACCCTGGCACATATCGGCCCGGCCATTCACAGCCGCGAGAATGGCGAATGGATCATCCCGATCTCGAAGCGCATCAATGACCGCGCCGGCAATTTCCAGGGCGTGCTGATGGCCGGGATCAAGATGTCGTACTTTGACCGCTTCTTCGAAAGCTTCAGCCTCGACGAAAAAGGCATCATGTTTCTCGGGCTGACCGACGGCACCTTGCTCGCCCGACGGCCGTTCGACGAGGGCCTGATCGGCTCTTCGCTGGCGCAGGGCAGGATTTATCAGAACTTGCTGCCCGAGGCCTCGGCCGGCACGGCGATGATCAATTCGGTGGTCGACGGCGTGGTGCGCTTGTACGGTTATCGGCAATTGGCCTCGTATCCGCTGGTGGTCGCGGCGGCGACCTCGCGGGACACGATTCTCAAGGGCTGGTACGAGCGGGCCTTTCAGTCCAGCGTGATCATTGCGTTGGTGATCCTCGGTGTCGGGTTGTTTGGCTGGGTGTTCATACATCAGGTGCGCGACGGCGAGCGCATCGAGAAAAACCTGCGCAAGGCGCAACGGGCGCTGGAGCAGATTGCGACCCACGACAGCCTCACCGGGCTGGCCAATCGGCGCTTGTTCGAGCGTTCACTGGAAATCGAATTCGCCCGGGGCGCGCGGCAGGTGAGCCCGGTCAGTCTGGTCATGCTCGATATCGACTTCTTCAAACGCTACAACGATGCCTATGGCCATGTGGCGGGGGATCAGTGCCTGACGCAAGTGGCGCAAGTGCTCAAGGCGTGTTGTCAGCGCAAGTCCGATCTGGCGGTGCGCTACGGGGGTGAGGAGTTTGCGGTGCTGTTGCCGGACACCGACATCAACGGCGCGCTGGCGATTGCCGGGCAGATTCGCCGCAGCGTGATCGACAAACACATCATCCACAGCGGCTCACCGACCGGGTATCTCACTGTGAGTCTTGGCTGTTATTCGTTTATTCCGAGCGGCAATGACAGCCCGGAACTGTTTATCCAGCGTGCGGATGCGGCGCTGTATCAGGCGAAAAATGCCGGGCGCAATCGTGCGGCGGTTTTCTCGCTCGAAGAAAGCATGGCCGAATTGCTGCGCTCCGACCGCTGAGCCGAAACCTTGTGGGAGGGAGCAAGCCCCCTCCCACATTGGCGCGCATTAAGGCCGGGAAGGGCGATGCGTTTATCTGGGGTGACTCTTGTTCGTTCAGCCACCCGTACCACCGCCGGCACCTCCCGTGCCGCCGCCGGCCGAACCGGTGCCACCGCCCGCTCCCGAGCCTGAACCGCTGGCGCCGCCATTGGTGCCGGTGCCGGATCCCGTGCCGCCGGAGCTGTTACCGCCAGACGGTGCGCCCGGAGTATTGTCCGGTGGCATGGTCGAGCCGGTGGCGCCGCCGGATTTGGTGCCAGTTGCATCAGCGCCGTCGTTCGCGGCGAAGCTTGCGGCCGAGGCCGTGGCCAGCAGGCCGGCGAGCAATAACGAGGTGAGTTTGCGCGTCATCATGGTGCGTCTCCAGAAAGGGGATTTACCTGATATTGGTCTGACCCAACGAAGCCTTGGTGCCCGCCGAGTGACGAGCGGTCGCCAAGTGGCCTACCGTTCTTCCCGAATATTGGATATTTGCCAAACCAGGCGCCGGGACTAACGTAGTCACACATTCACTCACCCCGGACATTCACCATGAACGCTCGTACCGATTTCTACACCGCTTCCCCTGACGCGCTGAAAGCGATGATCGCCCTGGAAACTGCCGTCTCCAAACTGCCGCTGGAAAAGACCCTGATCGAACTGGTCAAGCTGCGTGCTTCGCAGATCAACGGCTGCGCTTTCTGCATCGACATGCACGCGGCTGACGCCATCAAGGGCGGCGAAACTCCGCGTCGTCTGTTCGCGGTGACCGCATGGCGTGAGGCGCCGTTCTTCAGCGACCGCGAACGTGCCGCGCTGCTGTGGACCGAGTCGCTGACCCAACTGAGCCTGACCCACGCCCCGGACGAAGACTACGACGTCGTCGCCGCGCAGTTCACGCCAAAGGAAATGGTCGACCTGACCGTGGCCATCAGCACCATCAACAGCTGGAACCGCCTGGCAGTGGGCTTCCGCAAAACCCCGCAAATCTGAGAATGTGGAAAGTGTTTAGCTGCGGATACATTGCTTAATGTGCATCGGCACTCGGCGCGGCCGGTGGCTGTACCTTGCGCATCAAGGGCACCATCGCCGTGGCGATGACGAAGCACACCATGATCATCAGAAACGTGTCGCCGTAGGTTTGCGTCTGTGCTTCGCGGTAGGTCAGCAGCCATAACTGGTGCAGGCTGGCGGTGACGCCGACGTCGCCGCTCTGGCCCAGCGCCGCGAGGTTGCCGCCGACCTGCGACAGCCACTGATTCATCGCCTCGTTGCTGCTGTTCAGGTGTTCGGCCAACCGCGTGAAGTGCAGGTTGGTGCGGTCATTGAGAATGGTCGCGCACGCGGCAATGCCAATCGCACCGCCCAGATTGCGCATCAGGTTGAACAACCCCGACGCATGCTTCAAGCGTGCCGGCGCCAACCCACCCAACGTCAATGTCACCGCCGGTGGCACCGCCAATTGCTGGGCAATCCCGCGCAGTGCCTGCGGCAGCATCAATTGCCCTGCGCCCCAGTCGTGGGTGATCGGGCTGAACTCCCACATCGACACCGCAAACAGCCCCAGCCCGACCATCATGATCCAGCGCAGATCAATCCGGTTGGCCAGGAAGGCATACAGAGGAATCGCCATGATCTGGAACACCCCGGTGGAGAAAACGGCCAAGCCAATGTCCAGCGCGCTGTAGCCACGTACCCGGCCGAGAAACAGCGGCGTCAGGTAAATCGTCGCGAACAGGCCAATCCCGGTGACGAAGGAAAAGAAGCAGCCAAGGGCAAAATTGCGATCCTTGAGCGCGCGCAGATCAACGATCGGATTGGCCACATGCAAGGTGCGGCCGATGAAGGCCAATCCCGCCAGACCACTGATCCACGCGGTGGTGAGGATGGTTTGATCGCTGAACCAGTTCCAGCGCGGGCCTTCTTCGAGGGTGTATTCGAGGCAACCGAGAAACAGCGCAAGAAACACCATGCTCAAGTAATCGGCGCCTTTGAGCAGTGACAGTTCCGGCTGGTCGATCTTCACCAGCATCGGCACCGCCACGGCGACGAAAATACCCGGCACCAGGTTGATGTAGAACAGCCAGTGCCACGAGGAAATATCGGTGATCCAGCCTCCGATCACTGGCCCCAGCGTCGGTGCCAGCGAAGCGACCGCGCCGATGGTTGCAGCGGCGATGACCCGTTGTTTGCCGGTAAAGAAAAAGAACGCCGTGGTGAAGACCAGCGGAATCATCGAGCCGCCGAGAAAACCTTGCAGGGCGCGGAAAGCGATCATGCTCTGGATGTTCCAGGCCACGCCGCAGAGCAGGCTGGCGAGGGTGAACCCCACCGCCGAGGCGCAGAACAGCCAGCGCGTGGAAAACACCCGCGACAGCCAGCCAGACAATGGAATCACGATGATTTCGGCGATCAGGTAACTGGTTTGCACCCACGCGGTTTCGTCGGTGCCGGCGGACAACCCGCCACCGATGTCACGCAACGACGCCGAGACGATCTGAATATCCAGTAGCGCAATGAACATGCCGATGCACATCGTCGCGAAGGCAAACACCTTGGTCGCGGTGTCCATGTCCGCTGCATTGAACGGTTGCGCAGGGGCGGCGAGGGCGCGGCTCATGGCGCGCTGGCCACGGCACTGGTTTGCGGCGCCGCGCGGGTGTCGACTTCTGCGGTCACCGACAGCCCCGGCCGCAGATGACCGAGCACGCCATCGGCCGGATCCAGCAGGATGCGCACCGGTACCCGTTGCACGATTTTGGTGAAGTTGCCGGTGGCGTTTTCCGGCGGCAACACGCTGAATTGTGAACCGGTGGCCGGGGCGAGGCTGTCCAGACGCCCATGGAATTCCTGACCGGACAGCACGTCGGCGCGGATGCTCACGCGTTGGCCGGGTTTCATCCGCGCCAATTGGTCTTCCTTGAAATTGGCATCCACCCACAATCCGCTGGCCGGTACCACCGACAGCTGCTGCGAGCCGGCCTGCGCATACGCGCCGACCCGCGCGCGACGGTTGCCGACCACACCATCGACCGGGGCGCGTAGTTCGGTGTAACCGAGGTTGAGCTGGGCCAGATCACGCTCGGCCAGTGCTTGCTGGAGCGCGGCGCGGGCCTGTTGTTTCTGCGTGTCGATCACCGCGAGCTGCCGTTGCGCGGCGAGCAATTCGGCCTGGGCACGCGCGCTTAAGGCTTGCGCAGTCTTGAATGTAGCGTCGGCGCGTTGTGCGCTTTCCACCGACACCGCGTTGCTGGTCACTAGCCGTTTGTAGCGCTGGTTGTCATCGCGCGAACGAGAGGTTTCCGCGCCTGCCGCATCAATGCCGGCGCGGGCCTGGCCGATCACCGCTTGTTGCAGTTGTTCGGTGGCGTCGAGGTTGGCCAGCAAGGCTTGTTCGGCTGCGACCGCGCCTTCGGCCTTGGCCAGATTGGCGCGATAGTCGCGAGCATCGAGGCGAATCAACACGTCGCCGGCCTTGACGTGCTGGTTGTCGCTGACCAGCACTTCTTCGATGTACCCCGCGACTTTCGGCCCGATCACCGTGACATCGCCACCGATGTACGCATCGTCGGTTTCTTCGAGAAAACGTCCGGTGCCCCACCAGTGCGCCGCATACACACCGACGAACACCAGTGCGAACAGACCGGCGCCGGGAATCAACAAGCGTTTAAGCAGCGGCGGTCTGGTCTTGACCGGGACAGCGAGGTCAGTTTCGAGGGTGGGCATGCTGGTCATGGCGGAATACCTGCGCGATCGGATCGTTATTACGGCTGTAATATGACGCATGTAATATTTGGTGGCAATTTATTTTTGTGGCCGGTCGTCAGTTACTTACTTGAGCCAGTGGCCGGGTGTGCTGCCAGTCATCGATTTGAAGAAGGCGATGAACGCGCTGTCGCTGGCAAAACCCAGTTCGACGCTGCAAAAGCCGAGGTTGCGGCCGGTGGCGAGTAACTCCATGGCACGCATCAAGCGCCACTGCTGGCGCCACTGCTGATAGCCCATGCCGGTTTCGCGCTGGAAGATCCGGCCGATGGTACGGCTGCTGGCGCCGATCTGGCGTTCGAGCACGTGCAGTTCCGGCGGCAACTGTTCCTGCCTTGCGAGCAACGGTGCCAGGCGCTTGTCCTGCGGCAACGGCAACAACATCGGTTGCTGGGTGGTTTCAGCCATTTCGCTGAGAAAAAGACCGAGCAAATGCGCGTGTTTGCCTTGCTGCCAGTCGGTTGCGAAATCAGCGAAAGCCATCGGTTCCAGTACTGCCCGAAGCAACGAGCTGACTTCGATCACGCAGACCTGCTGCGGCAACTCGCGGCACCACTCGGGGAGCAAGAACAGGGAGCGGTAGTCGACGCTTTGCTGCATCACTGCGCGGTGGCTGACACCCGGCGGAATCCACGCCGCACGCGATGGCGGCAGCAGGCACAATTGTTCTGCGAGGGTGATCCGCGTGCAGCCCTGTCGGGTGTAGAGCAGTTGCCCGCGGCGGTGGCGATGCAGACCTGAGTCGTGATCGCCGAGGGTTGAGGCGATGCCGATCACCGGTTGCGCAAAGTGATCAGGGTCAAACGTCGCGTGAGCATCAAGCCAAGCCATGGGTTGTCCGATTTAAACGATAAATTGGCAGGGTTTGGATAATACGCCAGTTGGTGTTTCTTAAACTCCTCGGCAGTTTTTTGCTTGAGGAGTAAACAGATGATCAGCAACAGACATTTATTGATCCTGGCCGTGGCTCTGCTGATGTTTCCGCAGATCGCCCAGACCTTGTACAGCCCGGCGCTTGGAGATATCGGCCAGGCATTTGCGGTAAGCCCGCAAGCGGCGGCGCAAACGCTGTCGGTGTATTTCCTGGCATTCGCTTTCGGTGTGGTGACGTGGGGCCGGGTGTGTGACCGTATCGGTCGACGCCCGTCGATGCTCGCGGGGCTGACAATCTACGCAGTGGCCTGCGTCATCGGACTGTTTGCGGTGAGTTTCAACCAATTGTTGATGGCGCAAGCGTTGGCGGCATTCGGCGCGGCGGTCGGTTCGGTGGTGACACAAACCCTGCTGCGCGACCGCTTTCAAGGCGCGGCGCTGGCGCAGGTGTTTTCGCTGGTCGGCATGGCGCTGGCGGCCAGTCCCGCGATTGGCTTGTTCAGCGGCGCCGCGCTGGTGCAGGGTTTCGGCTATCGCGGCGTGCTCGCTGCGTTGTTGCTGATCGCCGTGACGTTGTGGCTGTGGAGCTGGCGCGCCTTGCCGGAAACCCTCGCGCAACCGCTGGCCTCGGTGGGCCTGTTTGAAACTCTCGCTCGCATGTTGTGCGACACCGCTATCTGGCGCTCGGCATTGTGGATCGCCTCGTTCAACGTGGCGTTGTTCAGTTATTACAGCCTCGGCCCGTTTCTGTTCCAGCGAATTGGCCTGAGTGAGGCGGCGTTCGGTTACAGCGGTGTGATCCTCGCCCTGGGCTCAGGGTTTGGAGCATGGCTCAACAAGCGATTGCTGAACGCAGGGTTCAGCGCGTTGCAGTTGATTCGTCTCGCCGGGTTCAGCTGTTTGCTGGGGGGACTCGGTGTCTGGGGGCTACAGGACAGCGGCGCGTTTGTCCTGCCGATGGTGCTGGTGGTACTGGCGTTCGGCATGGCGATTCCGAATATTCTCGGTTCGGCGCTGGTCAATTACGCCGATCGTCTGGGCACCGCCGGTGCGTTGCTGGGCTTGCTTTATTACCTGCTGATCGGCGCGGGACTGATGCTTGCCGGCGCATCTCAGGCTCTCGGGGAAACCCTGATCGTGTGTAGCGGCGTGGCTTTGCTGCTGACAATAAACGTTGGAAAAGCAAATGTTTAAGAAATGTAAGCGCTGCAGGAAGCGTCTTGCATTTGCGTAGGAAGGCTCTGACTATCACGAGCATTGATGGAGTGGCATTACGCCATTTTATGAGTGCAAGGATGTTGCGTGCCGTATTCGTTTCGCGCTGTTTCTCGTCGTCGTTCCACGCGTTGCCCGCTGTTGTCGGCCTTTGTGTTGAGTGTGTGTGCCTCATCGCTTGAAGCCGCCGAACCTGGCGTGCCGGGCCAGGAAGCGCTGCGCCAGCAGCAACAGCAACAGCGCGATCTGCAACAACTTCAGCTTGAACAACGAAAGCGCCAATTGGAGCGCGGCGCATTCGGCCCGGCGCCGGTGACTCCGGCCATGCCCCAGACCGTCGCTCCCGATGAGCGTTGCTGGCCGCTGAGCGGCACGCGCATTGGCGGGGTCACGCTGATCGACAACGACAAGCTCAACGCGCGAATCAAGCCGCTGTTGGCGCCGTGCATGGGCATCGGCCAGATCAATCATCTGCTGGCGACGCTCACGGCGATTTACGTCGAGCAGGGTTACATCGCCAGCCGTCCCTACCTGAGCAGCGCGCCGGCGGCGGGGCAGTCGCTCGACATCATGATCGACGAAGGCTACATCGAGTCCATCGAACTGGCCGATCAGAGCCTGCTGGTTTCGCTGGGCGGTGCGTTCCCCGGCATGCTCGGCGAGCCGCTCAATCTGCGTGATCTGGAGCAGGGCCTGGATCAGCTGAATCGCCTGCGCTCGGTCGACCTGACCGCCGATATCGCGCCCGGCAGCCAGCCCGGGGCTTCGCGAATCATCCTGCGTCCGCGCACCTCGGGGCAGTCGCGCTGGGCCTTGAATGCCGGTATCGACAACCTCGGCAGCGCCAGCACCGGGCGTGATCGTGACACCGTCAGCCTGAGCCTCGACAGCCCGCTGCAACTCAACGACCTGTTGAGCCTCAGCGCCAGCGACACGCTGAATCAGGGCGACCGCTACAGCCGCAACGCCAGCCTGTATTACGCGATTCCCTACGGTTACTGGACCTACAGCGTATTCGCCAGTCACGCCGAATATCGCGCGCCACTCAAGTTGCCGAGCGTGACCTTGCACAGCACCGGCATCACCGACCAGCTCAGCCTGCGTGCCGATCGTGTGCTGTGGCGTGATCAGAGCCGTCAGCTCAGCGCCAACCTGCAACTCGCACATAAGGATGTCGACAGCTACCTGGAGAGTGCGCGGCTGAACATTCAGAGCCCGACCCTGACAGTTGCCGAGGCGGGACTGAACCTGTTCTGGCTCGACCGCGCGGTGTGGAACCTCGACGTCAATTACGCCCAAGGCCTGCGCTGGCTGGGTGCCGATGACGACGCACAGCATCAGGTCAAAAATCTGCCCAAGGCACAGTTTCGCAAGTACCGCGCCGGCCTCAGCCAATGGCGCAACGGCCAGCTCGGCGGGCAAGCGTGGCAGTGGCAGAGCCAACTCAATTTGCAGTACAGCCCCGATCCGTTGCCGGCCATCGAACAACTGCTCGGCACCGACGATTCGGCGGTGCGCGGTTACCGGGTCAGCAGCGTCTCGGGCGCCAGCGGTGCGATCTGGCGCAACACCTTGCGCCTGCCGTTGCGCAGCGAATGGCCCGTGCAGATCACTCCGCGCGTTGGCCTCGACCACGGCTGGCTCAAGGCCGATAACCGCACTCAAAGCCAACGCTTGAGCGGCGCCAGCATCGGCCTGAACCTGGGCTGGAAAAACCTGCAAGTGGACGTCGATTACCAACGCGCACTCAACACCCCGACCGGGCTGCCGCACGAGCCTGAAACCTGGCTGATGCGGGTCGGGGTGCAGATATGACGTTTTACCAACCGAATCAAGCAGTGAACCAACAGCCGCCGGATCTGAGCGCGACAGCCACGGCCAAGACCAAAACGCGCGACGTGATGCCGTACTTACATGGAGACGTTTTTATGCCAGCACACACCTTTGCATTTCATCTTTCCCCGCGGGGCAAATTGCGCTGGGCGATTGCCAGCCTGTTCTTCGCCGTCCACCTGCCGAGCGCGCTCGCCGGTGGGGTGGTCGTCGCTCCAGGACCCGGCGGCACCGCGCAACTGCAAACCCAAGGCGGTGTGCCCATCGTCAACATCGTCGCGCCCAACGGTTCGGGCCTGTCGCACAACCAGTTCCTCGACTACAACGTCGACCGCCAGGGCCTGGTGCTGAACAACGCCTTGCAGGCCGGGCAGTCGCAACTCGCCGGGCAACTGGCCGCCAACCCGCAACTGCAAGGGCAGGCCGCCAGCGTGATCCTCAACGAAGTGATCAGCCGCAACCCGTCGGCTATCAATGGCGCGCAGGAAATCTTCGGTCGCGCTGCCGATTACGTGTTGGCCAATCCCAACGGTATTTCGGTGAACGGCGGCAGTTTCATCAACACGCCGAACGCCAATTTGCTGGTCGGTCGCCCGGAACTGAACGACGGCAAATTGCAAGGTTTGAACACCCGTGACGCCAGCGGTCAGTTGCAGATTCACAACGGCGGGCTGCGCAACGGCGAGGGCTCGATCAACCTGATCGCCCCGCGCATCGACGCTCAAGGCGCGATCAGTGCCCGCGATCAACTCAACCTCACGGTCGGGCGCAATCAGCTCGACTACGCCACCGGTCAGGTGAAAACCGTGGACCCGGCGGGCAACACTGGCGATCAGCGCATCGACGCCAGCCTGTTCGGCGCGATGCAGGCCGGACGCATCAATATCGTCAGCACCGCTGAAGGTGCCGGCGTGCGGGTTGGCGCGGTGCAAGTGGCGGGGCGCGATGGTGTGCAGATTCGCTCGGCCGGTGACCTCAGTGTCAGTGGTGAAGCCGTGGCCAACAGCCTCGACGTGACCCGCGCAGGCATCCGCAGCAATCAGGGCAATGTCGCTTTGCACAGTGGCAAGGACCTGACCCTGGCCGCCACCGATGTCAGCGGCCGCGATATCACCGTCGAGGCCAAACGCAACCTGACCCTGACCACGGTGGAAAGTCGCAGGCTCCAGGAAAAACGCGAAAACTGGAACAACAGCACCATCGGCATCACCTGGGAAACCTACGACCGCAACCAGACCGACAGCGAAACCCGTCAGCACGGCAGCCAGATCGTTGCCAGCCGCGACGCGAAACTGTCTTCCGGCAAAGACACCGAACTCAAAGCCGCCAAGGTTGAAGCGGCGAAAAATCTAGACGTGCAAAGCGGCGGCGACCTGCGCCTGACTGCCGCCACGGAAAGTCATGTCCAGACCGATCAGGGCAACCATCGCAAACACCTGTGGAAGGCCAACTGGGACAACAGCAGCGAAGAACAGCGCAGCGTCACCAGCCAGTTGAAGGC
Source organism: Pseudomonas atagonensis (assembly GCF_011369485.1). Classification (GTDB taxonomy): domain Bacteria; phylum Pseudomonadota; class Gammaproteobacteria; order Pseudomonadales; family Pseudomonadaceae; genus Aquipseudomonas; species Aquipseudomonas atagonensis. The sequence continues at coordinate 27,878 of NZ_VXCA01000032.1, forward strand.
TGGCAACATTGCCCTGCAAACCGCTGCGCTGTTGCGCTCGGAAGGCGCAGAACTGACCAGTGCGGGCGACCTGCAACTGGCCGGCAAACAAGTGGAAATCACCACGGCCACACGCACCAGCCGGAGCAACGACAACCGCTACTCCGGCGACTTGGTCGGCGGTGGTTTCTTCGGCAAGACCGGTGATGCCGACAAGGGCCAGACCCGGCATCAGGGCAGCAAGATCAACGCCGCCGGCAACCTGATCGTCAAGGCAGACGAGGTGCGCATCAGCGGCAGCCAGGTGCGCGGCGCCAGCGAAGCGAGCGTGATCAGCGACAAGGGTTCGCTGACCATCGACGGCGTGCAGGACACCTCGCACAGCAACCATCACGACAAGGACAGCAAGTTCTTCGGCATCACCAAGGACGAGTCGCGGCAGAACAGCAAGGACAGCACCACGCTGGGCAGCGAACTGGTCTCCGATAGCAACCTCAAGCTCAAGAGTGCCAAGGACATTGAAGTGGCCGGCTCGACGGTCAAGGCTGGCGGTGCGCTGACGGCGGATGCGGCGGGTGATGTGAATGTACATTCGGCACAGAACACTCACGACAGCACGGTCGCCGCCGAGAATCGCGGCTTCGATGCTTACGCCAAAGAGCAAACGCCGGAGCAATATCGCGCCGGGATTCACTACGAAGACAAGCAACAAACCGTGACCCGCAACGACGTCACCCAGCAAGGCTCCAGCCTCAGCGGCGACAGCGTGCAGGTGAAGGCCGGCGGTGATGTGACCCTCAAAGGCGCCGAAGTGAAATCCACTGCCGGCGACACGACCCTGAGCGGCAAAAACGTCGCGCTGCTGGCCGAAGAGGACAGCCACACAACCTCCACCGAAAACAGCAGCACCGGCGGCGGTTTCTACTACACCGGCGGCCTCGACCGCGCCGGCAGCGGCATCGATTTCGCCCACCGTACTTCGCAGGATTCGACCAGCAAAACCACCGCGCAAACCACCCACGTGCAGAGCAGCGGTGGGCTGAACATCAATGCCGACACGCTCGCCACTGAAGGCGCGCAGCTCAAGGCGGGCAACGGTCTGAACGTTGTCGCCAACCAAGTCGACAACCGTGCGGCGAGCAACACCGAGAACAGCAGCCACAGCGAGAACAACTGGTCGGCGGACATCGGCGCCAACGTCGAGTACAAAGACATCGCCCGACCTGTCGCGGGCGCCGTCAAAGACGTGCTCAACGGCAAGGTGCCGGACAAGGAAGCACTGGCCAATCTCGGTCAGCCGAATGTCGGTATCGACGTCGCCATCGGCCACGGCAGCGCGAGCAAATCCGAGCAGATCAGCAACGCCGTGGTCAGCCGTTTTGACGGCGCCAGCGTCGACGTCAACGTGACGGGAACGCTGCACGAACAGGGCACCCAGTACAACGCCAGTGCCGGCAAAGTGAACATCAGCGCCGACAAAATGCTGGCTGATGCCGCGAGCAACACGCACAGGAGCACCGACAACGCGGTGGACGCCAAGGTCGACGTGCGGGTCTACACCAAAACCGGTGAGGACGTGAACGTCGCCGGCAGCGGCGCGGGTGGCAGCAGCCAGTCCGCCAAGGACAGCTCCACGGCAGTGGTCGGCGGCTATGCCGGCAGCCAAGGCGTGAACATTAAAACAGCGGGCGACGCGCGGATCGAAGGTAGCCGTTTTGACGGCGGGCAGGGCGGTGTAAGCATCAATACCGGCGGCGATCTTGCACTCAATCAAGCCAACGACCGCCAGCACAGCAGCGAATCCAGCCTGCGCGGCAACGGCTCGCTGACCGTCGGCACCTTGCCCGGCACCGACGGCACTAACGTTGACCTAGGCGCCGGGTTCCAGCTCGATCACACCGGTAAACAAACCACCGACACACAGTCCTACGTAGCAAGCATCAGCGGCAACGGCGTGCAGTTGAGCAGCGGCGGCAATCAGACCCAGCAAGGCACGAAAATCGACAGTGCTGGCGGCATCGATTTGCACGCCGACAGCAAACTCGATCTGCAAGCCGCTACCGACACTCACGACGCCACCGGCAGCAATCTCGGCGGCGGCTTGAAGGGCGGCGGCAGCAAAACCAGCAGCGAAAAAAGCCGCGATCAGGGCGGCAATCTCAGCGGCAACTTCAACATCGGTCGGGTCAACGAGAGCGCACAAAACCTGACGGGCGGCCAACTCAACGGTCAGGGCGCAATCGCCTTGAGTGGCGATTCGGTACACCTGCAAGGCACGCAAGTCAGCGCGCCAAACGTCAGCATCGACGCGCAGAAGGGTGGCTACGTTCAGGAGTCCACCCAATCCAGCAACAACCGCAATAACTGGAGTGTTGCGTTGAATGCCGGCGGTAACCTGAGTAGCAAGACTCCGACGGCTGCCGATGAAAAGGCCAGCAGCGATCACGGCTTCAACGCCAGCGCCAAGGTGGGCGTGGATTACCTGCAAGGCACCACACAGCAGAACAGCCAGATCAAGGCTGACACGCTGGTACTGAACAGCGCCGGTGATGCACAGCTGTCGGGCGCGCGGATCGACGCCAAGACTGTCAGCGGCAAGGTTGCCGGTGACCTGAAGGTCGATAGCCGTCAGGACTCGCAGACTCACGCCGAGGTCGATGTCGATCTGGGTCTGACGGCGAAGAGGAACCCGCCGAGCGACAAGGAAAAACTCGCCGGTACCGACTACAAACCGACGCTGAAAGCGCAGGGTGAGTACGCGCACAAGCACAGCGTGGCGCAGGCCTCAGGCATCAGCGGCAGCCAGGGTGTGAACATCGGGGTTGGCGGCAATACACAATTGACCGGCGCACGTATTTCGTCGACTGAAGGCAAGGTTGATCTGGGTGGCTCGAAGGTCAGCAGCACCGACCTGAACAACCGTGACTACGGCGTAAAAGCCGGCCTCGACCTGCCCCACAAAACCGAGGAAAACGCACCGAAGGTTTCCCTTGAAAACGGCAACCTGAAAGTCGGCCCGGTTACCCTCAGCGGGCATCTGGACAGCCAGACTTTGCAAGCGGGCATCGACGAAAAAGGCTGACACACTACAAAACCCTGTGGGAGCGGGCTTGCTCGCGAAGACGGTGGCTCAGTCAAATCTGCACTGACTGAACTGACGCCTTCGCGAGCAAGCCCGCTCCCACATTGGGTTTTGTAATGGCCGGAAACGTCTCATCGTCGACGCGCAGAGGAATCCATTGCTTCGGCTTAATAGGAAGCATTACTATTCACGCCCCTTTCCTCACCACGCCGCCCATATCCCATGCGCCCCCGCAGACCCGGCTTTTTCGAGCATTACGAAGAGTTGATCGGCACCTGGACTCGTCGCCTGCGCAATCGCGCGCAGGCCGAGGATCTGGCGCACGACACCTTTGTGCGGGTGCTCGAATCCGATTCGGCGGCGGTGCAGCAGCCCCGGGCGTATTTGCACCAGACCGCACGCAATATCGCGGTCGATGGCTATCGGCGTGAGGATCGGCGCGGTGCCATGGAGTCGGAGGCGATCGATCACAGTGTGTCGTCGTCCGGCGACCCGGAGCATTACATGCATGCGATCCAGTTGGCCGACTCCATCGAACGGGCGCTCGCGGAGTTGCCGGTCAATTGCCGGAAGATTTTCGTCTGGCAGAAGATCGAAGGCCTGACTCAGGCGGAAATCGCCGAACGCCTGGGGCTGTCCAGAAACATGGTCGAAAAGTATATGATCCGCACCCTGCGGCATCTGCGTGATCGCCTCGACGGGTTGCAGTCATGACCGGCCGCAGCTTTTCATCCCCAGCCAAACAGGACATTCCATGATGGATACTCGTGATTGCGCGTGCGGGCAAACGACGGTGCGCGATGACGCGGCTCGCTGGTTTGTGCGTTTGCAGGAGCCGGTCGTCAGCGCCGACGAGCAGCAGCGCTTCGACGCGTGGCTGAATGAACACCCGCAACACCGCGACGAATTCCAGTTGCTGCAAGGCTTGTGGTCGGCTGCCGATCTGTTGCCGGCGCCACGGCTCAAGGCCCTTGCCGAAACACCATCCGGTCGCCGCGAGCGCCGTCCGTTATTGCGCTATGCAGTAGCGGCCAGTGTGTTGGCGGTGGCGCTTGGTCTCGGTCTGTTCAGCGGTTTGAATCATCCTGAAGGCTACAGCGCCGAGTTCGCCACGGCGTTGGGCGAGCGCAAACATGTCGCGCTGCCGGATGGCTCGGTGATCGATCTGAACAGCCGCAGCCGCTTGCAGGTGCGCTATGAAAAGGATCGCCGGCTGATCGAGTTGACTGAAGGCGAGGCGATGTTCAGCGTTCAGCACGACACCGCGCGGCCCTTTGTGGTCGAAGCCGGCAGCGGCAAGGTCACGGTCACCGGCACTCGCTTCGATGTGCGTCGCGACGTCACGCAAACCCGCGTGGCGGTGGAGCAGGGCACGGTCAAGGTGCAGGGGCGTAATGCGCCGGATGATCAGTTCATCAGTCTGACCGCAGGGCTGGGCACGCATGTCGATACGCAGGGTGTGGTGGCCAACGCTTACGCGGTCAACCCGGCAGAACTGACGGCGTGGCGCAGCGGCAAACTGGTGTTTAACAATGCCAGCCTCAGCGAAGTCGCCGCCGAAGTGTCGCGTTATCGCGACAAGCCGCTGACGGTCAGTAACCCGAATGTAGCCAGTCTGCGCCTGACCAGCGTGTTCAAATCCGACAACACCGAGGCCTTGCTCAAGGCCTTGCCGAGCATCCTGCCGGTGGCCGTTCGCACCCTTGCGGATGGCAGTCAGGAAATAATTTCAAAATAAAATTCAGGTTTTTTTCGAGTTCATCGTCTTCCTGTTCAACTGCAACTGGTTTGCATTAACAGCCGCACACTCTTGCGATCCACAGGACTACGTTCGACGTGAAAAACACCACTGCCAACAACAAAAAATCCCCTTGGTTGCCGCTGGCCCTCGCGCTGGCGGTCAACGCGGCGATGCCGCTGGCCTTTGCCGGCGAAGCCATCCACATTCGCGCACAGCCACTGGGCCAGGCGCTTAGCGAACTGGGTCAGCAGACGTCGCTGCAAGTGTTTTTCAGCCCGGACCTTGTCGCCGGCAAGCAGGCGCCGGCGGTGGATGGCGACATCTCTCCCGAGCAAGCCCTGCGTCAATTGCTGCAAGGCAGCGGTCTGGATTATCAGATCAACGAAGGCTCGGTGACCCTGTCGCCCGCTGCGACTTCCGCTGCCAGCAATGGCCCGCTGGAGTTGGGCGTGACCGACATCAAAGTGGTCGGCGACTGGCTCGGTGACGCAGATGCCGCCGTGGTGCAGAACCACCCGGGCGCACGCACGGTGATCCGCCGCGAGGCGATGGTCGAGCAGGGCGCGATGAACGTCAGCGATGTGCTCAAGCGTGTGCCGGGCGTGCAGGTACAGGACTCCAACGGCACCGGCGGCAGCGATATCTCGCTGAACGTTGGCGTGCGCGGCCTGACCTCGCGGCTGTCGCCGCGCTCCACCGTGCTGATCGACGGCGTGCCGGCAGCGTTCGCGCCGTACGGCCAGCCGCAGCTGTCGATGGCGCCGATCTCCTCGGGCAACCTCGACAGCATCGACGTGGTTCGTGGCGCCGGTTCCGTGCGTTACGGGCCACAAAACGTCGGCGGCGTGATCAACTTCGTGACCCGTGCGATTCCGCAAAAAGCCACGGGTGAAATCGGCACCACACTGGAAACTACTCAGTACGGCGGCTGGAAGCACATCGACACCGCGTTCCTTGGCGGTACCGCCGACAACGGCATGGGCGTGGCGTTGTTGTATTCCGGCGTCAACGGCAACGGTTACCGCGAGCGCAACAACGGCAACGACATCGACGACGTGCTGCTCAAGACACACTGGGCGCCGACCGATCAGGACGATTTCAGCCTCAATTTCCATTACTACGACGCCAGCGCCGACATGCCCGGTGGCCTGACGCAGAAGCAGTACGACGACAAGCCGTACGACTCGGTGCGCGATTACGACAACTTTACCGGCCGCCGCAAGGATGTGTCGTTCAAGTGGATCCGTCAGATCGACGAGCGCACGCAGGCTGAAGTGCTGACCTATTACACCGACAGTTTCCGTGGCAGCACCATCGCCGCCCGCGACCAGAAAACCCTCAGCTCCTACCCGCGTTCCTACTACACGCTGGGCATCGAGCCACGGGTGTCGCGTGTGTTTGACGTCGGCCCGACCACGCAGGAAGTCAGCGTCGGTTATCGCTACCTCAAAGAAGCTATGCACGAAGAGTCGAGCCGACTGGCGCTGGTCAACAACCAACCGGTGGTCACCAAGACCTCGGACGGCCATGTGTTCCAGGACCGCACCGGCGGTACCGAGGCCAACTCGGTGTACGTCGACAACAAAATCGACGTCGGCAACTGGACCATCACACCGGGTATTCGCTTCGAACACATCAGCACCGACTGGCATGATCGTGCCGTGCTCGACACTGCCGGAAAACCCGTGCCGGAGAAAAACCGCAGCATCGAAAGCAACGAACCGCTGCCGGCACTGAGCGTGATGTATCACCTGTCGGACGCGTGGAAACTGTTCGCCAACTACGAGACTTCGTTCGGCAGTCTGCAGTATTTCCAGCTGGGCCAGGGCGGCTCGGGCGATCAGACGGCCAACGGCCTGGAACCGGAAAAAGCCAAGACCTACGAGATCGGCACGCGCTACAACGATGACGTGTGGGGCGGGGAAGTGACGCTGTTCTACATCGACTTCGATGACGAACTGCAATACATCAGCAACGATGTGGGCTGGACCAACCTCGGCGCGACCAAGCATCAGGGGATTGAAGCGTCGGTGCATTACGACATGGCGGCGCTGGATCCGCGTCTTGACGGTCTGACCGCGAATGCCGGTTTCACCTACACCCGTGCGACTTATGAAGGCGAGATTCCGGGGTTCAAGGGCCGTGATCTGCCGTTCTATTCGCGTCAGGTGGCGACGGTTGGTTTGCGGTATGACGTCAATCGCTGGACTTACAACGTTGATGGTTTTGCCCAGTCGAAGCAGCGTTCGCCGGGTACCGGGGTGAATGCTGATGGCAGTTTCAACGGCAACTACATTACTGACGGTACGGCGGATGGGCAGTACGGCGATATTCCGGGGTATGTGACCTGGAACGTGCGTGGCGGGTATGACTTTGGGCCGCAGGTTTCCAATTTGAAGTTGGGGGCTGGGGTGAAGAACGTTTTTGACAAGCAGTACTTTACGCGTTCGAGTGATAACAATTCGGGGATGTATGTGGGGGCGCCTCGGACGTTCTTTGTGCAGGCCAGTGTGGGGTTCTGACTGGGGACATATCCGTTGGTGCGGGTGGGGCGGCTGGCGGTTCCGCCCTTACGGCGGGTCACTTTGGCAAACGCCCCAAAGTAACCAAAGGTCTTTTGCCCTGACGTACGGCCCTCGCTAAGGCTCGGGTTCCTTCGCTCCGGGATCAAGATCAAGAGCGGTACTCGAGCTAACGCTCATTGTGTTGAGTGGGGCGGCATGCGCCGCGTGCGAGGGTGTA
>NZ_VXCA01000033.1 GCF_011369485.1 Pseudomonas atagonensis
CACCACGAGTGCCCGTCGAATCCGCGCCACCGAGCAAACCGCCCAGCAAGCCACCAAGGCCACCCAGGCCAGCACCGGCCGAGGCGCCACTTTGTTGCCCTGCCGAGGCCTGGCCCCGCAGCAGTTGTTCGAGCAAATCACTGGTGTTCATGACGTCGTCCTCAGCAGAGACATTGACCGCGTCTGGCAACGATAGTCCGCCGCAGCCATTGCGCCAGCACCGTCCGGCCGACGCCGGATGCGCGTCTACATTTCCCCCGCGTATTTTTTCGATGGCCAGCTAAGATTCATGGAGGGGTGAACCTTATCCCGACCAGACCGGTCGATAGCTGCAACCCCGACCCGGTTAGCCGGCGCCCTTGCTGCCCAAGGGAAACCGCCTGCTTGCTTGAATTTCTGGAGAACGCCCCCGTGATATCGACCGTCCACATTGCCAGGCTCAAGGCCTGGGGCGCCCATGGTTTTACCGCGACCGGCGTGGTCACTGCGTTTCTGGCCACCCTCGCCCTGCTGGAAAACCAGCCGACCCATTGCCTGATGTGGCTGGGCGTGGCGCTGATCGTCGACGGCCTCGACGGGGCGCTGGCACGCAAGGTCAACGTGCAATCGGTGCTGCCGAGTTTCGACGGATCGATCCTCGACCTGGTCATCGATTACCTGACCTACGTATTCATTCCGGCGCTGTTCATCTATCGCTACATTCCCCTGCCCGACTACACGCTGCTGCTGACCGTGTCGCTGATTCTGGTGTCGTCACTGTTCTGCTTCTGCAACGTCAACATGAAGAGCAAGGACAACTACTTTGTCGGCTTCCCGGCCGCGTGGAACGTGGTGGCACTGTGTCTGTACATCATCGGGCCGGGGCCGTGGATCACTTTTCTCACCGTGATCGGCCTGGCACTGCTGACGGTCACGCGGATGAAATTCCTGCACCCGTTCCGCGTGCGCCGGTTCATGCCGATCAACATCGCGGTGACCGCCATCTGGCTGCTGTGCAGCTTGTCACTGGTGCTCAATCACCCGGTGATCAATCCGTTGGTGATGGGGCTGTGGCTATTGATGTCGGCGTACTTTCTGGGGATCTGCATCTGGCGTACGGCGCTGGAGTGGTTTGATCGCTAGTCTTTTCCTTGCTCGATACCTCCCCTGTGCGAGCAGACTTTCCTGCTCCCACGGGGGATTTTTTTGCCTGCACTAACGCTTGGTAATGACCACCTCCAGATACTCGCTCGGCACCACCAGCGACGCCTCTCCTGCGCGATTCGAACGATTGATCAAGTCCGCCAGATCATTTTCCAGCGCCTGCGCGCTTTCCGGCGGCAGCACGGCAAAAGCCTTGTGCACCGGCCCGTACCAATGGCGGAAAATATCGATGAAATGCACCGCCGAGCGATAGCGGAAATTGAATTCGCGGCGAGTGACCTGCAAGAGAAAATCGCGGTCATCGAAGTGCGCATGCAGCCAGGCTTCCGTGCCCCAGTTCGACGGCGGCTGTGCACCGGCCGGTGGTGGCACATGCCGAGCGAGGGTCTTGAACATCTGGCCGACGAAACCTTCCGGCGTCCAGTTGGCCAGTCCGATCCGCCCGCCACTGCGACACACCCGGCCCAGTTCGTTGGCAGCCTGTGATTGGTCGGGCGCGAACATCACGCCAAACGTCGACAGCACCAGATCAAAACTGCCATCGGCAAATGGCAGGGCTTCGGCATCAGCGACTTGAAAGGTCACGTCCAGATGCTCGGCGCGGGCACGGTCCTGGCCACGCTCCAGCAGCGCCGCGACGTAATCGGTCGAGGTGACCCGCCCGCCACGACGCGCCGCCGCCAGCGTGGCGTTGCCGTTACCGGCAGCAACGTCCAGCACCTCTTCATCGCAATGCACGTCGCAGGCCTCGGCGAGGTTTTCGCCGACAATCTGCAACGTGGTGCCGATCACGGCGTAGTCGCCGCTGGCCCAGGCGACTTTCTGGCGTTCCTTCAAGGCAGTGAGATCAATCGGCGTACTCATCAATGAAAGCTCCGCTGCAAGTGGACGTTGATCTCATTCGGCCGTGGTCGGGTCGATGACTTTTATCACCCGCGCCACGCTGTTGGCCGGGAAACCGCCCCGCCGCGCGTGCTCACGTACCTGTTCCTCGTCTGGCGCGATGTACACGCAATAGATTTTGTCGCCGGTGACGTAACTCTGCAGCCACTGCACGTGCGGCCCGAGTTCGCGCAACACCTGACAGGATTTTTGCGATATGCCCTGAAGCTCTTGCTCCGACAGCTTTCCGGCCCCTGGAATCTCGCGTTCGATCACGAATTTCGGCATGGCAACCTCGCGTTCTTGTTATGGGACAGGGTCGGCAGTGGCCCTGCTCGCCCACTATCGCGCCGGGGCCTTGCGGCGTCCCTGCCAATCGTCTGGAGACCCGCTGAAATCAGCGCCTGGCCGATGAATGGCGGGATTTTGTAAAGGCTCCGAAACACTGTCGGGGGGTTGCCAATGCGCCGGGGGATCGGCTCTCATGCAGACCCTCTCCCGGAACGGAATTCGATCATGTCCTTGCGCTTCGAATGGCTCGTCGACCACATGCAGCACAGCGACACTTACGCGGCGTGGATCCACCGCCAGTTTCACTACGAATATGCCGAGCAGCCCCTGGCCGAATGGCAGCGGGAGTTTGCCGAGGGGCAGACCAATGGCGACTGGCGCTGCCTGATTGCGCTGGACGGTGATCGACTGTTAGGCGGTGCGGCGCTGGCCCGGGCTGACCTTGCCCTTCGCCCGGATCTGGGGCCGTGGCTGGCCTGCGTGCTGGTCAGCCCCGAATCACGCGGCCAGGGTCTGGCAGAGAGGTTGATCGAAGGCATCGCGCAAGAAGCAAAACACCGGGGTCTGCCGCGTTTCTACCTGCACACGCAGAGTAAACAGGACTATTACGCCAAACGCGGCTGGACGGTGCTGGAGCGTTTTCACGCCTGGGACAACGACCAATGGCTCATGGTGCGAGAACTTTGAGCCATTGGGTAACTTGATCAGGCCGCCGGTGCTTTCGCCTCCTCCAGCAACTGCTGAATCATCTGCTCCTGCGCCTGATAACTGCCTTCACCAAAGTGGCTGTAACGAACCTGCCCCTTGGCGTCGATCAGGTAATGCGCCGGCCAGTATTGATTGTCGAAGTGGCGCCAGATCGCGTAGTCGTTATCGATGGCTACCGGGTAGGTAATGCCGAGCTTTTTCACCTGATCCCTGACATTGTCGATGATCCGCTCGTAGCCGTACTCCGGGGTGTGTACGCCGATGACTACCAGCCCCTGCTGCTCATACTTCTTCGCCCAGTCTTTGACATACGGCAACGTATGTTGGCAGTTGATGCAGTCGTAGGTCCAGAAATCCACCAGCACGACTTTGCCGCGCAGGGATTCACTGCTGAGTTCGGGGGAGTTGAGCCACTGCACGGCGCCAGACAGTGACGGCATCGCCCTTTGGCCGTCCGCCATCGGCGAATCGGCGCGTACTTTGCTGATGAAGTAGTCGATGACTTTCGGGGTTTTTTCCAGGACGCTTTTCTCGACGCCGGCGATGCCTTCGGACGACGTTCCGGCCAGCAGGGTTTTGTCGGCGCCCGTGGCAATCACGGCGGCTGCAGCGAGCACCGCCACACCGGCACCCCGCCGGAACCAGCCGGTGAACGGAATCGAAGGTTTCAACCGATTGACCAGTCCTCGCCCGGCGAAAATCAGCGTGCCCAGCGACAACGCACTGCCGGCGCCGTAGGCCAGCAACAACAGACTGGTCTGGGCGTTGGCGCCTTGCAGCATCGCGCCCGTCAAAATGACACCGAGGATTGGCCCGGCGCACGGCGCCCAGAGCAGCCCGGTGGCAACGCCGATCATCACCGAGGCCATGGGACCGGTCTTGTCACGGGCATGCGGATCGAGGCGATTGCCCAGCCAGACAAACGGCCGCGCCAGCCAGTCGCCGGCCCGTGCAGACATCAGCGACAGCGCAAACAGGGCCATCACGATCAGGGCGACGTGGCGCCCGGTGTTGTTGGCCCGGATCACCCAGTCAGTGCTGACCACGGCGAGGCTGGAGATCAGCGCAAAGGTCAGGGCCATCCCGCCGAGGATCAGCAGGATCGACGAACGCTGGCGGTCGACGTTGGCGAACAGGAACGGCACCACTGGCAAAATGCACGGGCTGAGCACGGTCAACAGACCGCCGAGGAAAGCGATCAGATACATGAGAATCACCCTGAATAAATGAGAATGATGAACAAATGTGGCGAGGGGGCTTGCCCCCGTTCGGCTGGGCAGCAGTCGTAAAACCGGTAACCGGGCTCTAACCAAAAGCCACGGATTGCAGGTTTTGGGGCTGCTTCGCAGCCCAACGGGGATGAATCCCCTCGCCACAGGATCTTTTATCCGCCTGGAAATCAGGCGTTCTGAATCGGCAAGAAAGGCATGCCTCAGTTGTCGTCGTTGCAGCCGTCCGCGAATTTGCGGTAGTCGAGCACGTGAGTCTGGTTGGCCGAATCCAGATAAGTCATGCGCGCATCGACGATGCCGCAGGCCGCCGGGTTGTTCTCCGTCAGCGAGATAACTTGGCGGATGTCCAGATGCGTGCCGTAGGTGTAGGTTTGCGGGGTGACCTGCGCTTCGGCGCGGGCCGAGACGGTGCAAATGTTCAGCGCGGCAAACAGGCAGGCAGCGACGACGGTTTTATTAAGCATGGCGAGTTCCTCAAGGCTTTAATGGGTATGAGCCGAGGCGATCTGTGTGTGCCTCGATGGCGCCTATTTGAGGCCAGCGAGGTATCGCGCTTGTGTCAGGAAACTGCGGACAGCCATCGTTGTGTATCCCTGTCGATCTGCGATACACAGCGATACAAAACCCTGGAAAAATGCGCTTTTTGCGTTGCCGTGTATCCGTCGCCGCGCCAGATACACTGCAATACAAAGGCAGGCAGGCGAGCGCGGACCGGCTCGATAGACTGCACGGCAATCCCCTTTGACTGAGGCTTGAACCGATGGAACATGTCGATCACATTCTCATCGTCGATGACGACCGCGAGATCCGTGAACTGGTTGGCAATTACCTGAAGAAAAACGGTCTGCGCACCACCGTCGTCGCCGATGGCCGGCAGATGCGCAGCTTCCTCGAAGCCAACACCGTTGACCTGATCGTGCTCGACATCATGATGCCGGGCGACGATGGCCTGCAGCTGTGCCGCGAATTGCGCGTGGGCAAACACAGGGCCACGCCGGTGCTGATGCTCACCGCCCGCAACGATGAAACCGACCGCATCATCGGTCTGGAAATGGGCGCCGACGACTACCTGACCAAACCCTTCGCCGCTCGCGAACTGCTGGCTCGGATCAACGCCGTACTGCGCCGCACGCGGATGTTGCCGCCGAATCTGGTGGTCACCGAAGCCGGCCGGTTGCTGGCGTTCGGCCGTTGGCAACTGGACACCTCGGCCCGCCACCTGCTCGACAAGGACGGCACCATGGTCGCCCTCAGCGGCGCCGAATATCGCTTGCTGCGGGTATTTCTCGATCATCCGCAGCGGGTACTCAGTCGCGATCAATTGCTCAATCTGACCCAGGGTCGCGACGCCGATCTGTTCGACCGTTCGATTGATTTGCTGGTCAGCCGGTTACGCCAGCGCCTGCTCGACGATGCGCGAGAGCCGGCTTACATCAAGACTGTGCGCAGCGAAGGTTACGTGTTTTCACTGCCGGTCGAGATCCTCGGTGCGCCGGCATGACGCTCAATCTGCGCTGGCCGCGCACCCTCGCCTCACGGCTGTCGCTGATTTTCCTGATCGGCTTGCTCCTCGCCCAGGCGCTGTCGTTCGGTGCGCAGTATTACGAGCGTTACCAGAGCGCGAAAAACACCATGCTGGGCAATCTGGAAACCGACGTCTCGACGTCAATTGCGATCCTCGACCGCTTGCCCGCCGAAGAGCGACCGGCCTGGCTGCAGCGCCTGGCCCGTAACAATTACGCGTACTTGTTGAGCGAAGGTGAACCGGGTACGCCGATCGGTTCCGGCGATGTGCCGATTGCGGTAACGTCGATCACCGAGGCGATCGGCGAACACTACCCGCTGACCTTCACCGATATTCCCGGCCCGCAAAAGCACTTTCAGGGGCATCTGCGCCTGAGCGACGGCAGCCCGGTGACCATCGACGTCCGCCCTTCGATGGTGCCGCTCTCGCCGTGGCTGCCTGCGGTGTTGCTCGGGCAACTGGCGCTGATGATTGCCTGCACGTGGCTGGCCGTGCGCATCGCCATTCGTCCGCTGACCCGCCTCGCCAACGCCGTGGAAACCCTCGACCCCAACGCGCACCCGATTCATCTGGACGAAAAAGGCCCGAATGAAGTGGTCTACGCCGCCCGGGCCTTCAACACCATGCAGGCGCGCATCGCAGCTTACCTGAAGGAGCGCATGCAACTGCTGGCGGCGATTTCCCACGACCTGCAAACGCCGATCACGCGGATGAAACTGCGCGCCGAATTCATGGACGATTCGGCCGAGCGCGACAAGCTGTGCAATGACCTCGGCGAGATGGAGCATCTAGTGCGTGAAGGCGTGGCCTACGCCCGCAGCATTCACGGTTCGACCGAAGAAAGTCGGCGCACCAACATGGATTCCTTCCTCGAAAGCCTGGTGTTCGACTATCAGGACATGGGCAAGGACGTGCGCCTGGTCGGCAAGAGTGAGGTGGTGATTGAAACCCGGCCGCACGCGCTGCGGCGGGTACTGGTCAATCTCACCGATAACGCCCTGAAGTTCGCCGGCGCTGCCGAAGTGTGGGTCGAGGCGAACAAAGGCAGCCTGTCGATCACCGTCATGGATCGCGGCCCGGGCATCGCCGACGACCTGTTGCAACACGTGATGGAGCCGTTCTACCGCGTGGAAAACTCGCGCAACCGGGACACCGGCGGCACCGGTCTGGGGCTGGCCATCTCCGAGCAACTGGCAATGGCCCTGGGGGGCTCGCTGAGCTTGAGCAATCGTGTGGGCGGCGGGCTCTGCGCTGAATTGAAAATCCCTCTGCAATCCTGAAACCACGCCCCCCTGTGGGAGGGGGCTTGCCCGCGAAGGCGTCGCGTCAGTTACGCAGAAGGTGACTGACCCGCCGCTTTCGCGAGCAAGCCCCCTCCCGCAATGGTTTCGTGGTGAACTCAAATGATGCCGATCACTCGGTCCGCGTGCATTTGCTGCAACAACGCCAGACCGCTGTCCATAAACCCGGCGCTGCCGACCTGCCCGGCTTCCTGAGCCAACGCCTGCAATTGCTCGTGACCGGTCAGCGATGCGAACTCACCGATGCGCTGCAACAACCGCCATGCCAATGGACTCAGCTCGGAAAACTTCACACTGAAATCTGCATCACGCCGCACCAGCAACAGCGTCGGTTGCGTCGGCGGTGTCGAAGGTTGTTGATCTGGCCCGAGCAAGTGCACCGGCCAGGTGTAAGCCAGCGGCCAGGCCAGTGGCGAAACCCGTAACGGACGCGTCAGGCATAGCTGCGAATCCAGGGCCGGCAGCGGCTCGACGTCAGACTGCTGCAAGACCATTTCCACCCACTCGTAATGCGCCAGCTCCAGCAGAAACCCGGGCCATTGCCCTTCACTGAGCACCCTCGGCCCCGTTGCGAGAAACCCGACAAATTCTTCAGCGATGTCGCCGAACCGGGGCGTCTGCGCACGGTGCTCGCGCAGAAAACCGCGCACCAGATCACGCCAGCGCGCCTCGCCGATGAGGCGTATCAGTACCGGAAAGGTCCCGCCGAGCAATATCGACAGGTTGTTGAACACCAGATCTCGATAGACATTCACCCGCGCCGGGTTCATGTCGGCGGGCAGCGGCTGATGCTCGGGGTCGCGCAGGTATCGGGTCAGCGCCTGTTGCTGGAGCAAGAGATTATCCACGGCTGACCTCACAGCTCTGCAAACGGCGAATGGTCTGCAACTCGGCGACCAGATCGGTGAATGGCGGAAAATTGAAGTCGCGTTCCAGCAACGTCGGCTGTGCGCCGAAGCGTGCGTAAGCGTCGGCGAGCAGCGACCACACTCGCGGCTTTACCGGGGCGCCGTGGGTGTCGATTTTCAGCGAATCGGACTCATCGAAATGCCCGGCGACGTGCATGCCCACCACCCTGCCCGGCTCGATGGCCGCCAAAAACGCCTGCGGTTCGAAACCAAGATTGATCGCGTTGACGTAGACGTTGTTGACGTCCAGCAGCAGATCACAATCGGCCTCGCGCAACACCGCGTTGGTGAACGTTGCCTCGTCCATGTCCTGACGCGGCGCCGCGTAATACGACACGTTTTCCACGGCCAGACGCCGGCCGAGAATATCCTGCGCCTGACGGATTCGCCCGGCGACGTGATGCACGGCCTCTTCGGTAAACGGCAGCGGCAACAAATCGTAGAGATGGCCGTCATCGCTGCAATAACTCAGATGCTCGCTGTACAGCGGCACCTTGTAGCGATCGAGAAATCCGCGAACCTCGTGCAGAAACCCGACATCCAGCGGCGCCGGCCCGCCCAGCGAAAGCGACAATCCATGACACGACAACGGATAACGCTCGGCCAGCTCGCGCAGTGCCGCGCCGTGGGTACCGCCGACGCCGATCCAGTTTTCCGGGGCGACTTCGAGAAAGTCGAAATCGCCGGTGGGGGCTGCCAGCAAATCAGGGATCAAACCACGGCGCAGGCCGAGCCCGACAGTCAATGTTGAGGGCTGAGAAATCTGCATGAAGGTTGCCTCATCAAAAGCATCGTCGTGATTGACGACTGACAGGCAGAGTTGAACCGATGGCTGTATCGCGGTTGTGTTTGAAATGGGTGGGTAGATGAGGAGATTTGTATCGCAGAGCGACTAATCAACACTGCGATACAAAGGCTCGCTGGCAGGAGTTTATTTATAAAAACAGTGTTTATAGCCATCAGAAATAAAAAACAACGCTTTTAAACCTGTCAACTTTGACAGTATCCAGACACACCATACTGCCACAGACTATGAATACAGAACGTCGCGAACCTAAGTGAAGAGCCCCCTTCCATGAACGCAAAAAAGAACCATGCGAGCGGAACAATGACTGCGCAAAGCCTGTATGAAGAGCCCTTCGAGGCAAATCAGGATTTTTCCATCAGGCGTGGCTCCACCCATTGGGAAGTGTCGGCCCTTCATGCCGCACCTGAAGGCAACAGGTTTATAAGCTTCAGTATTCCTTTTAGCCTTTCCGATGATGGAAAGGAACATACCTATTCGCTCACTGCCAACAGCGATGCCGACAAGGCACACGCACGCTACTTCTCGCAAAACTACTTCGTCATTTCCACTGAAGGTGAATTAAAAGTCCGTCACATTGGGCCCGAAGAGAAAGTTACCGGGAGCTTTCATTTCAAAGCCAACTATTTGGGACAGCAATTCAGCCTGAGCGACGGGAAGTTTGAGCTCAAAGGTATCGACACCCGCAAGAAAGTCGCGCGAACAGTCACGGCAGAGATCAGCGGAGCCATCAAGCACAAATTTTCAGCGGAAACAATCAGCTTCACGCACGACAAAATCAAACCGGAGTTCAGTCTCCGTGCGACTGACTTGCTGCGAAACAACAACGCACTTCGCACTCAATTGACGTTGACGTTCAGCGACTCACTTGCAGTGGGTAAGTATCCCATTAGCAAGGATGGAAACGTTCGGGCGGTGTTCCACCAGATCGGCAGTACTACTCCAATATTCTCTGCCATCGACGGCACGCTGACACTGGAAGAAACGCCTGTTGAGGGCCGACTGAACGCCAGCCTGAAATTTAACGGACAGGCCATTTCAGGGGAGGAAATCAAGGTCTCCAACGGGTTCATCGACTATCAGCAATAATCCAGCACTGCACTACTGCCAGGCGTCCCGGACGTTTTGTTCAGCACAGCCCTCATTTGAGGTCAACGCCAACGCCCGGGCGACTAGACTTGCTAATGCCTCCCGCGAGAGGCGAACTTAACTATGACGACCACCGCCCGGTGGCGCATGCCTCGTAGTCCAACACCACCGGACCGTGATCCTGTTTCAGGAGCACAGATAATGGACGAGGCCCGACTCAACGTATTCATGGGCAAACTGGTCAACGACATGGGCGGCGCGGCGATGCTGGCCAATGTCATCGTCGGCGAAGAACTCGGCTTGTACAAAGCCATGGCCGACAGTCTACCGATCAGCCCCGAAACGCTCGCCGAAAAAACCACCTGCAACCCCCGCCTGGTGCGTGAATGGCTCAGCGCCCACGCGGCGTCTGGCTACATGGAACACCTCGACGGCAAATTCCGCCTGCCGGAAGAACAAGCACTGGCACTGGCCGTCGAGGAGTCGCCGGTGTACGTCGCCGGTGGCCTCGGGGTGGTGGCGTCGTTTTTCCACGACAAGGACAAACTGGTCAAAGCCATGCGCGGCAACGGCGCCCTGCCCTGGGGCGATCATCATCCGTGCATGTTCACCGGCACCGAACGGTTTTTCCGCCCCGGCTACAAGGGGCACTTGATCGCCGAGTGGCTGCCGGCGCTGGAAGGCGTGGTCGCGAAACTGGAGGACGGTGCGAAAGTCGCCGACATCGGCTGCGGCCATGGCGCCTCGACGGTGATCATGGCCAAGGCATTTCCCAACTCGCGCTTCGTCGGCTACGACTACCATGCGCCGTCGGTCACGGTAGCCACTCAGCGCGCCGACGAAGCCGGGGTCAGCAGCCGGGCGCATTTCTTTCAGGGCACGGCGAAAAGTTTCCCGGGCAACGATTACGACCTGATCTGTTATTTCGACTGCCTGCACGACATGGGCGATCCGGTCGGCGCGGCACGGCATGCTTACGATTGCCTGAAGGACGACGGTACGGTGCTGCTGGTCGAGCCCTTTGCCAACGACACGCTGGACGACAACATCGGTCCGGTCGGCCGGTTGTTTTACGCGGCGTCGACGTTCATTTGCACGCCCAACTCATTGTCCCAGGAAGTCGGCCTGGGTCTCGGTGCACAGGCCGGGGAAATGCGCCTGCGCAAGGTGTTCAGCGAAGCCGGGTTCAAACAGTTCCGGCGAGCGACGCAAACGCCGTTCAACCTGATACTGGAGGCGCGTAAATAATCACTGCGGATACAGAACCCTGTGGCGAGGGGATTTATCCCCGTTGGACTGCGCAACAGGCCCGCTTTTTGAGGGTCGCTGCGCAACCCGACGGGGATAAATCCCCTCGCCACAAGGAAGCTCCCTCGCCACAGTGGTCGGTGCTAACCTGACTGCCATCCCACGCAGCAGGAGTGCCGACCATGCTCGACAGCCCGATCCGCGAACACCTCGACACCCTGCAACAGGCGATGGCCGACGGTGATTTTCTGGTGCTGACCGGCGCCGGCATCAGCACGCCTTCCGGCATTCCCGACTACCGTGACAGCGAAGGTGTGCGCCGGGGTCGGCAGCCAATGATGTATCAGGAATTCCTTGCCGCCCCCGAGTCACGCCGCCGCTACTGGGCGCGGGCGATGCTCGGTTGGCCGCGAGTGCGCCAGGCGCAGCCGAATGTCGCGCACGAGGCGCTGGCCAGTTTGCAGCGCCATGGGCGCATCAGTGGCTTGATTACGCAGAATGTCGACACCTTGCACGATCAGGCCGGCAGTCATGACGTGATCGAATTGCACGGCAGCCTGCATCGTGTGCTGTGCCTGGATTGTGGCCAGCGCAGTGAGCGCGATTCGATTCAGCGTCTGATGGAACAGCAGAATCCGTATCTGGCCGGCGTCGATGCGGTGCAGGCACCAGACGGCGATACCCTGCTCGATCCGGCGTTCGAAGCACGGTTTCAGGTGCCGCATTGCCCCCATTGCGCGGGTGAGCGGATGAAACCCGATGTGGTGTTTTTCGGCGAAAACGTCGCGCAGGCCACAGCGGCGCGGGCCATGGCGGCGGCAGAAACAGCGGCGGGCATGCTGGTGGTCGGATCGTCGTTGATGGCGTATTCAGCATTTCGGCTGTGCCGGATGATCGCCGATCGCGGCAAGCCGTTGATTGCGATCAATCTGGGCAAGACCCGGGCGGATGACTTGCTGGATTTGAAGATTGAAGGGTCTTGCGAACAACTACTACCCCTGCTGACAAATCGCCTGACTGTCTGATCACGTTGACCCCTTGTGGGAGCGGGCTTGCTCGCGAATGCGGTGTACCCGTCAAAACCTTCTTCACTGACACAGCGCTTTCGCGAGCAAGCCCGCTCCCACAGGGGTATCGCGTTGAGTCAGGGAAACAGGCGCGCACCGAGGTTTTCCTGTTGCAGGATATCGAACAGTGCCTGCGCCGCCGCCGACAGTTCATTGCCCGGCTCGGTCAGCACGCCAATCGCCCGCTCCACCGAATCATTTAACGTCAGGCACCGCGCGCCCAGCTCCTGCATCTGTTCGGCGCACAACGCCGGCACCGCGCTGACGCCCAGCCCGCTGGCTACCATGCGCCCGACCGTCGCCAGTTGATGACTCTCGAATTCCACGGGCAATTTCATGCCCCTCGCCAGCAAGTGTTCTTCAAGCATCACCCGCACCGTCGACGGTCGCTGCAGGGTGATGAACGGTTCCTGCAACAGGGTTTGCCAGTCAATCGCCGAACGCTCGGCCAGCGGCGAATCCTGTGGCACCACCGCCACGAAACGATCCATGTACAGCGGTGTAAACGTCATCGAGGTGTTCTGCATCGGTTCGAAAGCCACGCCCAGCTCCACTTGCCGGTCGCGCACCATCTCCAGCACTTGCTCGTTGATCACGTCGTTCACCGTGACGCTGACGTTCGGGTAGCGTGCGCGAAAGGTCTTGAGGATCGGCGGCAGCAGGTTGCCGGCAAACGACGGCATCGCCGCCAGCGTCACGCGCCCGCGCTGCAGGCTGAAGCGCTGGCGCATTTCGTCTTCGGCGTTGTCCCAGTCGGCAATCAGGCGCCGGGCCAGTGGCAGCAGGGATTCACCTTCGGCGGTCAAGGCGACGTTGCGCGTGTTGCGGCTGAACAGGCGCCCCCCGAGGCCTTCCTCCAGGGCCTTGATGGTCAGGCTGAGCGCCGATTGCGACAGGTGCAGACGCTCGCAGGCCACGGCGAAACTGAGGCTTTGCGCGACGGCGAGAAAGGCGCGGATTTGTTTGATGGTCATGGTCGCTTCGCTCCAGCTGCAAGCTCCAAGCGTTAAGCTGCAAGCTATAACGTGTATATTTATTGAGCTTTATCAATCAATCAACCTTAAAAATCAACTTAACAAATATATCCTGCAGCGAGACACTCCAGTCATCCGGCTAGCCAGCCGCCCGCAAATAATAAAAGAGGTGCATATGGCAGGTTTCGACAAGCGCGTGAGTTCCTACGAGGAAGCCCTGGCCGGGCTTGAAGACGGCATGACCGTCATTGCCGGCGGCTTCGGTCTGTGCGGTATCCCGGAAAACCTGATCGCCGAGATCAAGCGCAAAGGCACCCGCGACCTCACCGTGGTTTCCAACAACTGCGGCGTCGACGGCTTCGGCCTCGGCGTACTGCTCACCGACCGTCAGATCAGCAAGGTGATCGCCTCCTACGTTGGCGAAAACAAGCTGTTCGAAGAGCAACTGCTCAAGGGCGACATCGAAGTCATCCTGACTCCGCAAGGCACCCTCGCCGAGAAGATGCGCGCAGGCGGCGCAGGCATCCCGGCCTTCTTCACCGCCACCGGTGTCGGCACCCCGGTTGCCGAAGGCAAGGAAGTGCGCGAGTTCAACGGTCGCAAGTACCTGATGGAAGAGTCCATCACCGGCGACTTCGCCATCGTCAAAGGCTGGAAAGCCGACCACTTCGGTAACGTCGTTTACCGTCACACCGCGCAGAACTTCAACCCGCTGGCCGCCACCGCCGGCAAGATCACCGTGGTCGAAGTCGAAGAGATCGTCGAACCCGGCGAGCTGGATCCGACACAGATTCACACCCCGGGCATCTACGTCGATCGGGTCATTTGCGGCACGTTCGAAAAACGCATCGAACAGCGCACCATCCGCAAATAATTCAGGCTGACGGAGAATAAAAACATGGCACTTTCCCGCGAACAAATGGCTCAGCGCGTCGCCCGCGAAATGCAGGACGGCTACTACGTGAACCTCGGCATCGGCATTCCGACCCTGGTCGCCAACTACATTCCCGAAGGCATGGAAGTCATGCTGCAATCGGAAAACGGCCTGCTCGGCATGGGCCCTTTTCCGACTGAAGACACCATCGATGCCGACATGATCAACGCCGGCAAACAAACCGTGACCGCGCGCATTGGTGCCTCGATCTTCAACTCGGCCGAGTCCTTCGCGATGATCCGCGGTGGCCATGTCGACCTGACCGTGCTCGGCGCATTCGAAGTCGACGTCGAAGGCAACATCGCCTCGTGGATGATCCCCGGCAAACTGGTCAAGGGCATGGGCGGCGCCATGGATCTGGTGGCCGGTGCCGACAACATCATCGTCATCATGACCCACGCGTCCAAGGACGGTGAGTCGAAACTCCTGTCCAGATGCAGCCTGCCGTTGACCGGCGCCGGCTGCATCAAGCGGGTGCTGACCGACCTCGCCTACCTGGAAATCGAAAATGGCGCTTTTGTCCTCAAGGAACGCGCACCTGGCGTCAGCGTCGAGGAAATCGTCGCCAAAACCGCTGGTAAACTGATCGTCCCGGATCATGTACCGGAAATGCAGTTCGCTGCCGAGTGAGGAATTCGAAAATGCAAGACGTCGTCATTGTTGCCGCCACGCGTACCGCGATCGGCAGTTTCCAGGGATCGCTGGCCAGCGTCTCCGCCGTGGATCTGGGCGCAGCGGTCATCCGCCAGTTGCTGGAGCAGACCGGTCTGGACGGTGCCCAGGTTGATGAAGTGATCATGGGGCAGGTGCTGACCGCCGGCGCCGGCCAGAACCCGGCGCGCCAGGCTGCGATCAAGGCCGGCCTGCCTCACGCCGTGCCGGCCATGACCCTGAACAAGGTCTGCGGTTCGGGCCTCAAAGCCCTGCACCTCGGTGCACAAGCGATCCGTTGCGGCGACGCTGATGTGATCATCGCCGGCGGTCAGGAAAACATGAGCCTGTCCAACTACGTCATGCCGGGTGCCCGCACCGGTCTGCGCATGGGTCATGCGCAAATCGTCGACACCATGATCAGCGATGGTCTGTGGGATGCGTTCAACGATTACCACATGGGCATTACCGCCGAGAACCTGGTCGAGAAATACGAAATCAGTCGCGAACAGCAGGACGCTTTCGCTGCTGCGTCCCAGCAGAAAGCCGCCGCGGCCATCGAGGCCGGGCGCTTTGTCGATGAAATCACGCCGATCCTGATTCCCCAGCGCAAAGGCGATCCGGTGGCATTCAAGGTCGACGAACAGCCGCGTGGCGACACCACCGCCGAATCCTTGGCGAAGCTGCGTCCAGCGTTCAAGAAGGACGGCAGCGTCACGGCCGGCAACGCTTCGTCGCTGAATGACGGCGCGGCGGCGGTCATCCTGATGAGCGCCGAAAAAGCCAAGACTCTGGGTCTGCCGGTGCTGGCGAAAATCGCCGCGTATGCCAACGCGGGCGTCGACCCGGCAATCATGGGTATCGGCCCGGTGTCGGCAACTCGCCGTTGCCTGGACAAGGCTGGCTGGAACATCGGCCAGCTCGACCTGATCGAAGCCAACGAAGCCTTCGCCGCGCAATCGCTGGCGGTGGCCAAGGATCTGCAATGGGATCTGGACAAGGTCAACGTCAACGGTGGCGCGATCGCGCTGGGCCACCCGATTGGCGCATCGGGCTGCCGCGTACTGGTGACCCTGCTGCACGAAATGATCAAGCGCGATGCGAAAAAGGGTCTCGCGACCCTGTGCATCGGCGGCGGTCAGGGTGTGGCGCTGGCGCTGGAACGCGCGTAAGCGCAAAGTGGTTCAACAACGGGCGGTGGATCCACGACATTCACTGCCGGTTGGCAACAAACCCGGTGCGACTCACGTCGCACCGGGTATTTTTTTGCCTGTGTCCGGGTCGATCAGGCCGCCATTTGCAGAATCAACCAGGCATTCGCCCCACTGATCACCACAAACAACCCCCAAGCCAACACCCGCGTCGGCCAGCGATTCACAAACGGCCCCATCAATTGCTGGTCATTGGTCATGCGAATCAACGGGTACAGTGCAAATGGCAGTTGCAAACTCAACACCACCTGACTCAACACCAGCAGCTTGCCAACGGCGTTGTCGCCCATCAGCCACACGCCGATAAACGCCGGAATCAGCGCCAGCCCGCGAGTGATCAGGCGCCGCTGCCAGCAGGGAATCCGCAGGTTCAGATAACCTTCCATGATCACCTGCCCGGCGATGGTGCCGGTAAAGGTCGAGCTCTGCCCGGAGGCCAGCAAGGCGACGCCGAACAGCACGCTGGCCAACGCGCCACCGACCAGAGGATCGAGCAAGTGGTAGGCATCCTGAATGTCCACCACGTCGGTATGCCCCGATTGATGAAACGCTGCCGCCGCCAGAATCAATATCGCCGCGTTGACCAGCAGCGCCAGCGCCAGCGAGCCGATGGTGTCGATGCGCGCCAGTTTTACCGCATCCTGCTTACTGGCCAGATCTTTGCCGATCATGCGCGTCTGCACGATCGAGGTGTGCAGGTAAAGGTTATGCGGCATCACCGTCGCGCCAAGAATGCCGATGGCCAGGTACAACGGCGCCGCATCGCTGATCGCCGAGAGTGACGGTTTGAAGCCTTGGACGACGTCGGGCCAGTAAGGCTTGATCAGCACCAGTTCAACGAAGAAACACACGCCGATGGTCGCGACCAGTACCAGCATGATCGCTTCCAGTCGACGAAAGCCACGGTTCTGCAAGGCCAGCACCAGCAGCGTGTCGAACGCGGTAAGCGCGATGCCGAAGGTCAGCGAGCATCCAAGCAGCAAGTGAAACGCCAATGCACAGCCGAGCACTTCGGCAAGGTCGGTGGCGATGATCGAAATTTCCGCCAGCACCCACTGCAGACGCGCGGTCGGCGTGCTGTAGCGTTCGCGGGACAGTTGCGCCAGATCGCGACCGGTGGCGATGCCGAGCCGCGAACACAAACATTGCACGACCATGCCGGCCAGGCTCGCCAGCAACACCACAAACAACAGGCTGTAACCGAAACGCGAACCGGCCTCGATGGCCGTAGCCCAGTTGCCCGGATCCATGTAGCCGATCGACACCAGCAAACCGGGGCCGGCAAAGCGCAGCACGCGTTTGAAGAACGCCGCGTCGGGATCAATCGCGACACTGCCGGCCACTTCCGGCGGGCAGAACGGCGCCGTGGCGATTTTGGGCAAACTGAATTTCACGCACACATCCTGAAACAAGTCGGAAAGGTGCAGCTTAGACGTTTCGCGCCGTGCCGTGGAAGGTCAAGGTTTGCTCATGCCCAACAATTGCTCACGCAACTCGGGGCTGCGGGTGCGCGGGTCGAGCCAGATATTGAAAAAGGCCTGGGCGAACTGCGGATCATCAATCTCATGCTGCAACTGCTGACCGACAAAAAAACGCGCGCCCTGCCCCGGCAAATACACACCGGTAATCCGCGTGCCGGCCTGCACGTCAACGAAGGAGAGCTGCATCTGAGCCTGCCAGCCAACCAGTTGTGCCGGACTGACGCGCGGGCCGGCCAATCGTTTGATTTCGTCGACACTGGCCTTGACCAGGTCATCACGGGAAATCGTGCGTCGGTAAATCAGTTCCAGCGCGAAGGGTTGACCTTCCGCCAAGGGGCGCGCGGCACTCCACAAGCGCGCGTTGTACACGTCGAAACCGAACACACTGAAATCACCGGAGCCGATAATCTGTGCGCCCGGCACCGCGTCCTGCCAATTGGCCCAGGTGGGCGTCAGCAACAAGGCCCACAGTCCAACGCCGCAAAATCCCCGCAACACCTTCGGTGTTCTGCTCATCGCGGCATCGACTCCGGTAAACCCTGATAGACAGAGCATAGTCGTCGAATGCCCTCGGCACTTTGTATACATAAATTGTCGATCAATGCGCCAATCGCTATTGCGCAGTGCTAATGTGCCCATCTCTCAACCGACGACGGAGACAACCGCGTGCTGATCCTCAAACTGCTGCTGATTCCCGGTTTTCTGCTGCTGATCTCGTTGGCAGGCAAACGCTGGGGGCCGAGTGTGGCCGGGTGGCTGTCGGGGTTGCCGGTGGTGGTCGGACCGATTCTGTTTTTCCTCGCCATCGAACAAGGCCCGGCGTTTGCCGCGCAATCGGCGGTCGCGGCGCTGTCGGCGATGTTCGC
Source organism: Pseudomonas atagonensis (assembly GCF_011369485.1). GTDB lineage: Bacteria > Pseudomonadota > Gammaproteobacteria > Pseudomonadales > Pseudomonadaceae > Aquipseudomonas > Aquipseudomonas atagonensis. The sequence goes on from NZ_VXCA01000033.1 coordinate 18,317, forward strand.
GATGATTGCCTTCTGCATCACCTACGCCCAGGTTGCGCAACGGGCGAACTGGCCGTGGGCGCTGAGCGTTTCGCTGTCGGTTTGGGCCGTGTTGGCGTTGACTCTGTCGCTGATACCGGCGTCTCTGGGCTTTTCCATAGCGGCAGCAGCGGTCGCGTTACTCGCCTCGCCTTATTTGTTTCCTGCCGTTCAACCGGTGCTGAATGGCCCGGCGCCGAAATCCGACAAGCTGATCTGGCGGATGATTGCCGGCGCCGCGTTGACGCTGGTGGTGACAATGCTGGCCAGTACCGTCGGCGAGCGCTGGAGCGGTCTGCTGGCCGTGTTTCCGGTGCTCGGCAGCGTCATGGCGGTGTTTTCCCAGCAGACTCGCGGCCCTGAGTTCACTGCCGCATTGCTGCGGGCAACGGCGACCGGGATGTACTCGTTCTCGGCGTTTTGCCTGGTGTCGGCGCTGACACTGCCGAGCATGGGCCTGAGCGGATTTGCCGTGGGTGTTGCGGTGTCGGTGGCCATGCTCGGGGTTACGCGCAAACTGCTAGCCAAGCCCGCGCCCTCGAAAAATCCACAGCCTCAAAACTGAAACTGCCCCGTGCATTCGCAGCTCTTCAGACGAGTCGGGCTGGAATGCCCGGCTCGCTCCGTGGGATGATCGCCGGCCTAGCGCGACCACCTCCCGGAGATTCGAATGTCATTGTTGAGCAAAAAAGCTGTCGTCCTGTTGCTGGCCGCCGTTGCCGGCCTCGGCGCCATCAACGCTCAGGCGGCCAAGGCCAAGGAAAAAATCTCCACCGAAAAGGTCTCGATGCTCGGCGGCAAGTTCACATTCACCCTGCCCAAAGGTTTTGTCGCCGACCCGCTGCCGGCCGGTCCGAGTGGCGCCCAAGGCACGATGTACACCAACCAGACCACCAAAACCGTGGTTATCGCCGCCGAAAACCAGATTCCCGAAGGCGTCAACGTCAAAGACAACGACGGTGAATTCCTCGACGGCAGCGTGTCCAGTTTCATCGAAGACCAGCGCAAGGCTCTGCCGGATTTCAACAAACTCAGCGAGAAAAGCCTGACCCGGAAAGGCACCGGCCTGGGCCTGCGTCAGGTCGACAGCACCGCCACACAGGGTGGCGGGCAGACCCTCAACACCACATTAATGGCCGGTTCGGGCACGCGAATGGCGCTGGTTCAAGTGATCTCGCGAGCCAGCGACAAGAAAGGTCACGATGACCTGGTGAAAACCATCCTCAAGGATTGAGCTGCTGCAACCAGCCGTTCAAATCCCGCAGCTCGGCCGCACTGATACTGTGGCCGACGCCGGGATAGGCGTGAAATTGCGGTTTGTAATCCAGCGTCTGCAGCAGCGCATTGGCGGCCGTGCCGTCCTTGTACGGCACGCGGTCATCGGCGGTCCCGTGACCAATGAAGATGCTCAGCGGCAGCGGTGGCTGGCCGGTTTTGAGTTCGCCTTTCAACACCGGTAATACGCGTCCGCTCAGTGCTGCGATCCCGCCCACGGCTGCGGGTGAGCGCAATCCCACCTCGTAGGTCATCATCGCGCCTTGGCTGAAACCTATCAGGTAAACCTTGTCCGGGCTGGCGTGATATTTCTGCGCGGCTTGCGCGATAAAATCACGCAGCTTCTGGCCGCTGTCCTTCAGATCGTCGGTCTCACCGTTGTAGGCGCCTTCGCCTTTTTTACGAAACCACTGGTAACGCCCTTCACCCAACGCCAACGGCGCCTGCACCGACAGGTAGTTGTATTGCGCCGGGAGCTGGAACTTCATGCCGATCAGATCGGCCTCGTTACTGCCGTAACCGTGGAGGAAAATCACCAGCGGACGCGCGTCGCCGTCGGGATGAACCTGCGCCAGGTATTTCAGTGGCAAATCGCTCTGCAGCGTGGTTTGAGCGTGGACGGCGGTGGACGCCAGCAGGGTCAACAGAGCAAACACTTTCAACATAAAGCCTTCCTTCACAGCGTGTCGGGTTCGGCACTGAGCCTAACACTGTGAAGTCAGGATCCAAATGTTGTGGTGCTGCTAAAGCCGCCTTCGCGAGCAAGCCTGCTCCCACAAGGGAATGCTTTCAAATGTGGGAGCGGGCTTGCTCGCGAAGAGGCCCGCAGGCTCAGCGAAGGGGTGTCAGTCGTTGGTCAGTTTGCCCGTACGAAACGGCACCCGCCCCGCCACTTTCGCCTGCCAGATCCCCGGTTCGGTGTAACGCCCGCGATCAATTGCGAACAATACGCCGCTGGTGCCGGCGCGCACGGTGGTCAGCTGGTCTTTCAGCGGGTCAACCACTTCAAACAGCGCATCGCCCTTCTCTACCCATTCGCCCGCCGAGCGCAGGAAACTCACCACACCATGGTGCGGCGCGAACAGGTATTCGGTGCCCTCGAACGGCATGCCTTCACAGCACTCGGCCGGCGCGGCAGGCCATTCGCCGCTGATGAAACCCTGCTCGGCGAGAAAACCGAGAATCGCCTCGCAATTGGCCCGAGCCTGATCGACCCGGGTGTCGCCCATGCTGCCCAGTTCCAGTGTGGTGGCGAGGTTGGCCGCCGGAATCGCCGCGTTCGGGAAGGCGCGGGCCAGACGCAGCCACGGCGTCGAGCAGGATTCATCAAACGAACTGCCACCGGAATCTTCACAGAGCAGTGCCACGCCGGCTTGCAGACGCGCCGCCAGCGACTGCCAGCGCGGCCAATGTTGCGGCAACGCGTACAGATGAATCGAGGCTTCGAAATCGCAGTGCAGATCAAGCGTGATGTCGGCATCGCAGGCGTGACGCAGCAGCAAGCGATGCAGCGCTTCCAGTTGCGAGGCCGGGGCCGGCAGCGCATCGAACACCTGGCCCATGGCCTGGCGGATCAACGCGACGTTGGCTGCGGCGTCATCGCCCAGTTGCTCACCGACCAGCGCGGCGACCGGCGTACTGAGTTCGACGAAGGCGCGGTTGAAGTTCTTGCCGCTACCCAGTTCGAAACGGCCCATGTGGGCGCCTTGCACGTGCTGATCAAGACCGATCGGATTGGCCACCGGCACCAGTTCGATCACCCCTTGCAGGCGGCCTTGCTGCTCAAGTTCGTTGAGGCGCTGCTTGAGTTCCCACGCGGTGCGCATGCCCGGCAGCTCGTCGGCGTGCAGGCTGGCTTGAATGTAGACTTTGCGCTGACCGGCGCCGTAGCGAAATACGCTAAGGGAACGTTCGCTGCCCAGGTGGCTCCAGGGCAGAACATGGTCGATGCGTTGCATGGGTAACTCCTGATTAGTTGGATCGCTGAAATCCCCTGTGGGAGCGGGCTTGCTCGCGAAGGCGGTGTGTCTGTCAACGAACATGTCGAAAGGTAAACCGCATTCGCGGGCAAGCCCGCTCCCACAGGGTTTTCATCTCATTTGGCGTGCAATAAAAAAGTGGCCACCGCGCAAACGGGGCCACTTTTTTTACGGCGTATTAATGGCCGTACACGTCAAAGTCGAAGTACTTGTCCTGCACTTGCTTGTACTTGCCGTTGGCGCGGATTTCGGTGATGGCTTTGTTGAATTGCTCAGCCAGGGCGGTATCGCCCTTGCGCACGGCAATACCGGCACCACCGCCGAAGTACTTGGCGTCTTCGTAGGTCGGGCCAACGAATTCGAAACCTTTACCGGCGTCGGTTTTCAGGAAACCGTCGCTGAGGTTGACCGAGTCGGCCAGCATCGCGTCGATACGGCCGGAGACCATGTCGAGGTTGGCTTCCTGCTGCGAACCGTAACGCACCAGCTCGATTCCGGCTGGCACCAGCACTTCGGTAGCGTAGCGGTCGTGGGTACTGGCACGCAGCACGCCGACTTTCTTGCCCTTGAGCTCGACCAGCGGGTCTTTCACGCCGGAGCCTGCCTTCATCACGAAGCGCGCCGGGGTGTGGTAGTACTTGATGGTGAAGTCGACGTTTTTCTTGCGGTCATCGGTGATGGTCATCGAGGACAGGATCGCGTCGATTTTTTTCACTTTCAGTGCCGGGATCAGGCCGTCGAACTCTTGCTCGACCCAGGTACATTTGACTTTCATCTGCTCACACAGCGCATCGCCGATGTCCACGTCGAAACCGGCCAGTTTGCCGTCAGGGGTTTTCATCGAGAATGGCGGGTAACCGGCTTCGATACCGATGCGGATCGGTTTGGCGTCTTCGGCCACGGCGGTCAGGGACAACATCGACAGTGCCAGGGCACCGAACATAACCAGCTTTTTCATTTATTACTCCTGTGTACGGAGGCTTTTATTGGCAGCTTTCGATTCAGCGTTCGGTCATGGCCTTTTAACGGCAAAAAACCGAAGTGGCCGGCAGTCTATGGCGCCGCGCACAGGGTAAATTGTGTTTAAGCGACAAATACTTACAGAACAACGGCGAGTCGATTGACCGAGGCCAAGGGCTGCGCCGTCGTGGTGCAAGGGCTGTAGGACAAGTTCTCTTATTGGGCAGGAATGAGCTGATGGAATGCTGGTTCCGGGAAATCTTCGCGGCTCAGAAGGTCAGCATTCGCACGGGATGGGCGCCTTGGCGATCTGCGCGTCACTCAACGCAAAACCTTCATCCAGCCACCCGGTCACGCCACCGATCATTTCCTTGACCGGATACCCCAGCGCCGCCAGTTTCACCGCTGCCTTGTTCGCGCCGTTGCAATGCGGGCCGGCGCAATACACCACGAACAGCGTGGTTTTCGGGTAGCTGGCCAGACTTTCAGCACTCAACAACCGCGTCGGAATATTGATCGCGCCCGGCACGTGGCCGCGCTCGAACGCCAACGGGCCACGCACATCGACCAGGACAAAATCGACCTTCCCGGCTTCCTGGCTGCTGAACACGTCGGAACAATCGGTTTCGAAGGTCAGGCGATTGGTGAAGTGCATCAAGGCAATGGCCGACGGCGCGGCAGGGATTTCGCGAACAAGGCTGGTCATGGGTATTGCTCCTTCATCTGATCGGGTGTGAACAGACTTTATCGAGCGACGGCTTGCGGCTAAAGTGGCGCACAAGACACTCACCGGGAACTTTCCGCCAAATGCCCCCATCACCTGGACTGGTCGCAATTCTGGCCTACGACGGCCTCTGCACCTTCGAATTCGGCATTGCCGTGGAAGTCTTTGGCCTTGCGCGGCCGGAGTTCGATTTCCCCTGGTACCGCCACGCGATTGCGGCTGTCGACCCAGGCCCGATGCGGGCGACGGGCGGCATTCAGGTGCTGGCCGATGGCGGCTTGGAACTGCTGGCCGAGGCACGCACCATCATCATTCCCGGTTGGCGCGACCGTCATGCGCCGATACCCGAGGAACTGCTCAGCGCGCTACGTCAGGCGCATGCCCGGGGCGCGCGGCTGTTGTCGATTTGCTCTGGGGTGTTCGTGCTGGCGGCCAGCGGTTTGCTCGACGGCCGTGGTGCCACCACGCACTGGCGTTACGCCGCAGAACTGGCCGAGCGTTTCCCGGCGATTGCCGTGGACCCCGACGTCTTGTACGTCGACGCCGGGCAATTGATCACTTCAGCCGGCAGCGCCGCCGGCATCGACGCTTGCCTGCACCTGGTCGCACGGGACTTCGGCACCGGCATCGCCAACGCGGTCGCCCGCCGTCTGGTGATGTCGCCGCAACGCACCGGTGGCCAGGCGCAGTTCATTCCCAGCCCGGTCAGCGCAACGCCACGCAGCGATTTGTCGCGCATCATGCAGTGGGCGCGCGAGCGCTTGCATGAACCGCTGGAAGTGCGTGATCTGGCCAGTGAAGCGGCGATGAGTGAGCGTACTTTTTTGCGCCGTTTCACCGAGGCCAGCGGTCAATCGCCCAAGGCGTGGCTGCAGCACGAGCGGCTGGCGCGGGCGCGTGAATTGCTGGAAAGCACGCAGCACAACACCGATCAGATCGCCCAGCGCTGCGGCTATCGAACCGTGGAGAGTTTTCGCGTGGCGTTTCGCAGCGTGGTGGGCGTGCCGCCCTCGGTGTATCGCGAACGGTTCGGGCGGGAAAAGGCCGACGCTGCCGGCCCTTCAATGCACTGACGCGCGACCGCGCGTCGTTACAGGCAGGTGGCCAATGCCGCCAGACGACGCTTGGCAACAAAGTCATCCTTTTGCGCGTAGTACTTCAACGCGGTACCCGAAGGCTCGGTGGTCACGTCGACGAACGATTCCGCAGATCGGGTGTAAACCGTCGAGCCGCCCTTCTGCCCGGCCTCCAGATACGCCGCCGCATCGACGCCGAAAACCGCTTCGTCCTGCCAGGCGAATTGCACGCACTGGGCGACGACTTTTTCAGGCTTGTCCGACATCAGGGTTTTGTACGGCGTTTGGCTGCGCGCATCGTTCATCACCGAACCTGCGCAACCGGCCAACACGGTTGCGGCCAGCGCTACCATCAGCATTCGCATTGCATTCGCTCATTCAGAAAAAAGCGGACTGTATCACCGCAGCGGCCAGATTCGTTCTGCTTTACTGCATTTATAGCGCGACACGCGCAGGCCGCTGCGGCAATCTGACCCCCTCTGCCTCACAAGGAAACCCCATGGCGCCTACCGACCAGCGACATGAACACGCCCTGAAACTGTTTCTCGACGCACGTCCCGAACTGCGTGAAACCCTCGACCACCTCAATCCTTTGCTGGCTCAGGCCAAAGGCGAAACCCAGGCACAATACCGCGAGGAACGCCTGCACGAAGCCTTCGAGGCCGAAGCGGAAAGGCTGGGTCTGTTTGCCTGGGAACTGACGTTGCAACTCACCGCCGACTCGCCTGAGGACTATCAGGCGCAGCGACTGGAGGTGCATCGTGAAGTGGCGGAAATGGCCGGGATGGATTGGCTGGAGTACTGCGACCTCTATGGCATCGAGCCTTGATCAATCTGACTTGGAGCATGCGAGCAACACGGGTTTCGCGGCAGCGCCGATAAAGCTTTATCATGCCCACAGTTTTGCTGATCGAGTCCGTCATGAAGTTCGCCATCGCGCTGTTTTCCGCCGCCCATGCGCCCTCCTCGCGCCGCGCTCTGCTGTTTGCGCAGGCTGCGCTGGCCGGTGGGCATGAGATTGTCCGGCTGTTTTTCTATCAGGACGGGGTCTACAACGCCTCCGACGCCGTGGTCACCCCGCAGGACGAACTCGACCTGCCCAGACAATGGCGCGCGTTCATTACCGAGCAGCAACTGGACGGCGTGGTGTGCATCGCCGCCGCCCTGCGCCGTGGTGCCTTGAACGCGGAAGAAGCCAAGCGCTACCAGCGTGACGCGATTTCGGTCAGCGCACCGTGGGAATTGTCCGGCCTCGGTCAGTTGCATGATGCGGTGCAAGATGCCGACCGCCTGATCTGTTTCGGAGGCGCATAAAATGGCCAAGTCCTTGTTGATCATCAGCCGCCAGTCGCCCTGGTCCGGCCCCGGTGCCCGTGAAGCGCTGGACATCGTGCTGGCCGGTGGCGCGTTCGACCTGCCCATCGGCCTGCTGTTTCTTGATGACGGCGTGCTGCAACTGGCCGCCGGGCAAAACGCCAAGGCCTTGCAGCAGAAAGACCTGAGCGCCAACCTGCAGGCGCTGCCGATGTTCGGAGTTGAAGAGTTGTTCTATTGCGCCGACAGCGCCGGCAGCCGAGGGCTGAAAAACCTGTCGCTGGCCGAAGCGCAGCCGCTCGCCGCGCACGAAATCACCGCCCTTATTGACCGTTACGACCAGGTGATCACCCTCTGATGTCGACTTTGCATGTGTTGTCTCATTCCCCGTTCGGCGATGATCGCCTGGACAGTTGTCTGCGCCTGATCGGCAGTGTCGACGCGTTGTTGCTGTCCGGTGACGCTGTTTATGCCCTGCAACCCGGTACGGCGCCGTTCACGGCATTGCAAAGCCGCCAGCTCAAACTCTGGGTGCTGGCCGAAGATGCGCAGGCGCGTGCCGTGCAGGTGCCGGACTGGGCCGACGCCATCGATTACCCGGCCTTCGTCGAACTGTCGATCCACCACGATAAGGTCAACAGCTGGCTATGAATTCCATGACCGTCGGCGCCCGCGCCATTGAACTGGACAAGGATGGCTTTCTGGTCGACCTCAGCGACTGGTCCCGTGACGTCGCCGGCGCCCTCGCCGCCGCCGAAGACATCGAACTGACCGACGATCACTGGGAAGTCCTCGAATTGCTGCGCAGCTTCTATGCCGAATTCCAGCTGTCCCCGGCCACGCGCCCACTGATCAAGTACACCGCGCTGAAACTTGGCCCGGACAAAGGCAACAGCCTGCATCTGAACCGACTGTTCAAAGGCACCCCTGCCAAACTCGCCGCGAAACTGGCGGGCCTGCCCAAACCGACGAATTGCTTATGACCGATTATCCAGCGCTGACCCTCGAAACGCCTGCCGAACATCCGTTCGCCCAATTCGTGCGGATCCTCGGCAAGGGCAAGCGCGGTGCGCGCGACCTCACTCGCGAAGAGGCTCGCGAAGCCATGGGCATGGTGCTCGACGACAAGGTCGAGGATACCCAGCTCGGAGCCTTTCTGATGTTGCTGCGGCACAAGGAAGAAAGCGCCGAGGAAATGGCTGGTTTCACCGAAGCCCTGCGCGAACGCTTGCAGGCGCCGGCACTGAACGTCGATCTGGACTGGCCGACATACGCTGGTAAGAAGCGGCATCTGCCGTGGTATCTGCTGGCCGCTAAATGCCTGGCGCAGAACGGTGTGCGGATTTTCATGCACGGCGGCGGCGCTCACACCGCCGGGCGTCTGTACAGCGAGCAGTTGCTCGGCGAGTTGAACATCCCATTGTGTCGCAACTGGCAACAGGCCGGCGCTGCGCTGGACAACGGCGGTCTGGCATTCATGCCACTGGTGGACTGGGCGCCACAGCTGCAAAACATGATCGACTTGCGCAACACATTGGGCCTGCGCTCGCCGATCCATTCGCTGGCGCGGATTCTTAATCCGTTGAGCGCTCGCTGCGGGCTGCAAAGCATTTTCCATCCCGGCTATCAGGCCGTGCACCGCGATGCCAGCGGTTTGCTCGGTGATACCGCGATTGTGGTCAAGGGCGACGGCGGCGAAATCGAGATCAACCCGGATGCCACCAGCCACCTCTACGGCACCACCGGCGGCGCAAGCTGGGACGAGGAATGGCCGCAGTTGTCGGCGCAACGCCACGTCAAACCTTCATCGCTGGATGTCGAGCATCTGAAAGCCGTGTGGCGCGGCGATGTAGTCGACAGCTATCCGCAAATGGCCCTGATTGCGACCATGGCCCTGGCGTTACGCGGCCTCGGTCAAACCCGCGAACAAGCCTTCGAAACCGCCGAGCAATACTGGGCCGCCCGGGACAAATCGATTTAACCGATCATTCGCGCCCGATCTTTGCGCTTTTTGTTCGAACTCATCGGAATAGACTCGGCTCCAATGATTTATTGGTTCTCAGGAGTCTTGAACATGGGTTTGCTAGTCGATGGCCGCTGGCAGGACAAGTGGTACGAAAGCAGCAAGGACGGCGCGTTCCAGCGCGAACAGGCGAAGCGTCGCAACTGGGTCACCGCTGACGGCCAACCCGGCCCGAGCGGCGAAGGCGGTTTTGCCGCCGAGGCCGGGCGTTATCACCTCTACGTTTCTCTGGCCTGCCCTTGGGCGCATCGCACCCTTATCCTGCGCAAACTCAAAGGCCTGGAAAGTCTGATCGATGTCTCGGTCGTGAGCTGGCTGATGCTGGAAAACGGCTGGACGTTCGATCAGTCGCTCGGCTCGACCGGCGACAAACTCGACGGTTTCGACTTCATGCACCAGCGCTACACCGCTGACACCGCCGATTACACCGGGCGCGTCACCGTGCCGGTGTTGTGGGATAAAAAGCTCAAGCGCATCGTCAGCAATGAATCGGCAGAAATCATCCGCATGTTCAACAGCGCTTTCGATGATTTGACCGGCAATGAGCTGGATTTCTATCCGGCGCCATTGCGCGGCGAGATCGATGCGTTGAACGAGCGGATTTATCCGGCAGTGAACAACGGCGTGTATCGTGCCGGGTTCGCGACTTCGCAACAGGCTTATGAAGAAGCCTTCGCTGAGGTGTTTGCCGAACTGGATCATCTGGAGCGAGTGCTCGGTACCAACCGTTATTTAAGCGGCGAATACCTGACTGAAGCGGACATTCGCCTATTCACCACGATCATCCGTTTTGACGCGGTGTATCACGGGCACTTCAAATGCAACCTGCGGCGGATTGCCGATTACCCGAACCTGTCGAACTGGTTGCGTGAGCTGTATCAGATGCCGGAGATTGGCGAGACCGTGGACTTCCAGCACATCAAGCACCACTACTACGGCAGTCACAAGACCATCAACCCGACGGGGATTGTGCCGAAGGGGCCGGCTCAGGATTTCACTGCTGCCCATGATCGGGCTCGGTTGGCTGGCAAAGGGGTTTGGCGTAGGGGTTGATCTGAAGTTTGTGTGATTTTAGAGGGCCTCATCGCGAACAGGCTCACTCCTACAGGGGATTTGTGAACGACACAGATCCAATGTGGGAGCGAGCCTGCTCGCGAATGGGGCGACTCGGTGTTCAGACTTGCGCCTGAGCCCCTTCAAACCACGCCAGTTTTTCGCGCAGTTGCACCACTTCACCGACGATGACCAGCGTCGGCGCATGGACTTCATGCTCCGCCACCAGGCGCGGCAAGTCTGCCAGCGTGCCGGTAAAGACTCGCTGATTGACCGTGGTGCCCTGCTGAATCAGCGCTGCCGGGGTATTCGCCGCACGACCGTGCTTGATCAACTGCTCGCAAATAACCGGCAACCCCACCAGGCCCATGTAGAACACCAGCGTCTGCGCCGGGGCGACAAGGTCGGCCCATGGCAGATCGGTGGAACCGTCCTTCAAATGTCCGGTAACGAAGCGCACGGACTGCGCATAGTCACGATGGGTCAGGGGAATCCCGGCATACGCCGCACAACCGCTGGCCGCCGTGATGCCCGGCACGACCTGGAACGGAATACCGTGGGCCGCCAGTTCTTCGATTTCTTCGCCGCCACGGCCGAAGATGAACGGATCACCGCCCTTCAAGCGCACGACGCGTTTGCCGGCCTTGGCCAGATCGACCAGTTGCTGGTTGATCTGATCCTGCGGCACCGCGTGATCGGCGCGACGTTTGCCAACGTAGACACGCTCGGCGTCGCGACGGCACAACTCGAGAATCGCCGGAGCGACCAAGCGGTCGTACAACACCACGTCAGCTTGCTGCATCAGGCGCAGAGCACGGAACGTCAGCAAGTCCGGATCACCCGGCCCGGCGCCCACCAGATAGACCTCTCCGGTGGTGATGTGCGCTTCGCCATCGATCTTGGCCTGCAGCAGGCGCTCAGCCTCGGCGCCCTGCCCGGCCAGTTGCCGGTCAGCAATCGGCCCCTGGAATACGTCTTCCCAGAACCCGCGACGCTGCTGCACATCCGGAAACAGGCTTTTTACCTGATTACGGAAGCGTGCGGCGAGTCCGGCCAACTGCCCGTAGGTCGATGGAATCCAGGTTTCGATCTTGGCGCGGATCAGCCGCGCCAGCACTGGCGCATCGCCGCCGCTGGACACCGCGATGATCAGCGGCGAACGGTCGACAATCGCCGGGAAGATCACGCTGCACAATTGCGGCGCGTCGACCACGTTGACTGGCACGCAACGTCGATGAGCATCGCTGGAGACTTGTGCGTTCAGCGTCTCATCGTCGGTGGCGGCGATGATCAGCCCGCAACCGTCCAGATCCGCTTCGACGTAACCGCGCAACAGGCATTCGCCACCCGAGCCGGTGACCAGTTCGCGCAATTGCGATTCGATTTCAGGTGCGACCACCCGCAGCAGCGCACCGGCATCGGCCAGCAGGCGGGATTTGCGCAAGGCAATTTCCCCCCCACCGACGACCAACACACGACTGCCGCGCAGGTTGTGAAACAGCGGCAGATATTTCATTTAGCCGATGACCTCAAGGCCACCCATGTACGGCTTCAGCACGTCCGGCACACGGATCGAACCGTCGGCCTGCTGGTAGTTTTCCAGTACCGCAACGAGGGTGCGACCCACCGCCAGGCCGGAACCGTTGAGGGTGTGCACCAGCTCAGGCTTGCCGGTTTCCGGGTTACGGAAACGCGCCTGCATGCGGCGGGCCTGGAAGTCGCCGCAGTTGGAGCACGACGAGATTTCACGGTACTTGTCCTGGCTCGGGATCCACACTTCCAGATCGTAAGTCTTGACCGCGCTGAAGCCCATGTCGCCAGTGCACAGCGCCAGCGTGCGATAAGGCAGGCCGAGCAGTTGCAGGACTTTTTCGGCGTTGGCGGTCAGGCCTTCCAGCGCTTCCATCGACGTCGACGGCTCGACGATCTGCACCATTTCAACTTTGTCGAACTGGTGCTGACGGATCATGCCACGGGTGTCACGACCCGATGCACCGGCTTCGCTACGGAAGCACGGGGTGTGCGCAACGAACTTGATCGGCAGCTGCTTCGAATCGACGATTTCACCGGCCACGATGTTGGTCAGCGACACTTCGGCGGTCGGGATCAGGTACAGATCGGCTTCGCCTTCGCGGGCGATCTTGAACAGATCCTCTTCGAACTTCGGCAACTGACCGGTGCCTTGCAGCGCCGGCGCCTGAACCAGATAAGGCGTGTAAGCCTCTTCGTAGCCGTGCTCGTTGACGTGCAGGTTGATCATGAACTGCGCCAGTGCGCGGTGCAGACGCGCAATCGGGCCGCGCAGCAGGGCGAAACGTGCGCCCGACAGCTTGGCGGCGGTTTCGAAGTCGAGCCAGCCAAACTTCTCGCCCAGGGCCACGTGGTCTTTCACTTCGAAATCGAAAGTCGTCGGGGTGCCCCAGCGGCGCACTTCGACGTTGTCGTCTTCATCTTTGCCGACCGGTACGGATTCGTGCGGCAGGTTCGGAATGCCCAGCAGGATCGAGTCCAGTTCGGTCTGGATCGCGTCCAGCTCGACTTTACCGGCACTCAGTTCGCCCGCCATACGCTCGACGTCCGCCATCAGCGGCGCGATGTCTTCGCCGCGCTGCTTGGCCTGACCGATGGATTTGGAACGCGCGTTACGCTCAGCCTGCAGTGCTTCGGTGCGGGTCTGGACGGTCTTGCGCTGTTCTTCCAGCGCTTCGATGCGCGCGGTATCCAGGGCAAAGCCACGGGAAGCCAGGCGGTCCGCTACGTCCTGAAGGTTGCTACGTAACAGTTTGGAATCGAGCATGTCGGTTTCTCGTTATCAAAGTTTGGTCAAAGACAGGCCAGCCCACGTCGCGAGCAGCCCGCCGAATACGCTGAGTGCCGCATAGCCCAGGGCCAGCGGCACCTGCCCGCTTTCCAGCAGGCGCACCGTATCCAGTGAAAAGGATGAAAAAGTCGTCAGCCCCCCGAGGAAGCCGACCATCAACCCGGCACGCACCTCGATCGGTACTTCCGGGCGTATCAAAAACAGGCCGTACAACACGCCAATCAACAGACAGCCCACGATATTAACGGCCAGCGTCGCGGTATAGAAGTGCCGCGGCCAATTGGCGTTGACCCAATTGGCCGTCGCAAAGCGCAACAAGGTGCCGGCAACCCCGCCGGCGGAGACCGCAACGATCAATGGAAGCACTATTTTCTCCGCTGTCTTGGGCTTAAACGGTCGAGTTGAGCGAGGTGGTTGAGCTTTTCGCCGATCTTTAATTCGAGGCCACGGGGCACCGGCTGATAGAACGGGATCGGGTCGAGCTCTTCCGGAAAATAATCTTCGCCGGCGGCGTAGGCGTCGGGCTCGTCATGGGCATAGCGGTATTCGTCACCGTAACCCAATTGCTTCATCAGTTTGGTCGGCGCATTGCGCAGGTGCAGCGGCACTTCCAGCGAGCCGTGTTCGGCGGCGGCGCGCAGGGCCGTTTTGAAGCCCATGTACACCGCGTTGCTTTTTGGCGCGCAAGCCAGATAAGTGATGGCTTGGGCCACGGCCAACTCGCCTTCCGGGCTACCGAGCCGTTCCTGCACCTCCCACGCCGCGAGGCACAGGCTCAGCGCGCGCGGGTCGGCATTGCCGATGTCTTCGCTGGCCATGCGCACCACGCGCCGGGCCAGATACAGCGGATCGCAACCGCCGTCGATCATCCGCGCGAACCAGTACAGCGCGCCATCGGGGTTGGAGCCACGCACCGATTTGTGCAGTGCGGAGATCTGGTCGTAGAACGCTTCGCCGCCCTTGTCGAAACGCCGACGGGTGTCGCCGAGCAGGCTTTGCAGGAGTTCGGTGCCGATCTCACTGTCGTCTTCGGCCAGGTCCGAGGCGTTTTCCAGCAGATTGAGCAGACGCCGGCCATCGCCATCGGCGGCCGACAGCAACATCTGGAAGCCTTCGTCGTTGAGCGTCAGGTTGCGCTTACCGAGGCCGCGCTCTTCGGTAAGCGCGCGGTGCACCAGTTTGCGCAGCGCCGCTTCGTCGAGGCTTTTCAGCACGTAGACGCGGGCCCGCGACAACAAGGCGTTGTTGAGTTCGAACGAAGGGTTTTCGGTGGTGGCGCCAATGAAAATCAGCGTGCCGTCTTCAACGTAGGGCAGGAACGCGTCCTGCTGGGATTTGTTGAAGCGGTGCACTTCATCGACAAACAAAATCGTGCGCTTGCCGTACTGACCGGCCTGCTGCTTGGCGATTTCAACGGCCTGACGGATCTCCTTGACCCCGGCGAGTACCGCCGAAACCGTTTCGAAGTGCGCATCGGAGACCTCCGCGAGCAACCGCGCCAGGGTGGTTTTACCCACGCCCGGCGGCCCCCAGAAGATCATCGAATGCAGGGCACCCTGCTCCAGCGCCTCACGCAGAGGCTTGCCGCGAGCGAGCACGTGCTCCTGACCGACGTACTCATCCAGATTGGTCGCGCGCAAACGCGCGGCCAGTGGCTGGGCAATCGGTGCACTGCGAAACAGATCCATCACGTAGCGTTGAAACCTCTGATTTTTTGAAGCCTGTTGGTAAACCCTGTGGTGAGGGGATTCATCCCCGTTGGGCTGCGAAGCGGCCCCAAGACCTGCAATTTCGGTGCATCAGGCCTACCGAGCGCAATGGTTTTACGACTGCTACGCAGCCGGACGGGGATAAATCCCCTCGCCACAAAAGCTCCCCGACCAAAGGGCGATACAGTTTATTCCTGGATTACATCGGCACCCTTGGGGATGTCGAACTTGAACTTCGAGGCTGGCACGGCTTCGTTAGCCTTGACCCCGGTGAACAGGATATTGGTGCGCTGGCCGACGCTGTCGATCAGTTGCATGTCATTGACCAGACCGTTGCGGAACGACAGGCGCAGGCTATCGAACAGGGTGTCCTTGGTTTTCGGCTTAAGGGTGAAGTCGATCACGCCACCCGCCTCTTTCGCGCTGATGTCGAAGCTTTGGCTGATCTTCGACACGTCACCGGACAGCAGCAGTGCCGGGGTCTGGGTCAGGCGCTCGTCGAGCTTCTTGATGGTGGCTTGCTCAAGATCCGGGTCCCACAGGGTGACTTTCTTGCCGTCGGAGACCATGGTCTGCTCGGCTGGCGCATTAGTGTGCCAGTAAAACAGACCCGGACGCTGCAGGGTCATGTCGCCGGTGGTTTCCTGCAACTGCGTACCGCTGCCGTCGAGGGTCAGCTGCGAGAAGTTTGCAGTCAGGGTCTTGGATGTTTCCAGCAATTGGGTCAAACGAGCCACGTCCTTGTCATCGGCGTGGGCCGTGAGTGTGGTCAGAGCCAGTACTGGCAGCAGCATGCGGAAAAGACGCATGGGAGTCCTCTTGAATACTCGTTGGGAGAGCGGCGGGACATCATTGTTCCGCCTCTTGCGTTTGCAATCAGTCGCGTACCGGGCCCGGGGCCAGGACTTCACGTGAACCGTTGGTGTTCATCGAGGTGACGACGCCGGCCATTTCCATGGCTTCGATCATCCGGGCGGCGCGGTTGTAGCCGATCTTCAGCTTGCGCTGCACGGCGGAAATCGAGGCGCGGCGGCTTTCCAGCACGAACTGTACGGCTTCGTCATACAGCGCGTCAGCTTCAGGATCATCGCCGTCGCCACCGCCGCTGCTGCCTTCAAAGCCGCTGCCCGCCTCTTCGACACCGTTGAGGATGTCGTCGTTGTACTCCGGCGCGCCACGCAGTTTCCACGCTTCGACCACACGGTGCACTTCATCGTCGGAAACGAACGCGCCGTGAACCCGGATCGGCAGGCTGGTGCCCGGCGGCATGTAGAGCATGTCACCGTGGCCGAGCAGTTGTTCGGCGCCGCCCTGGTCGATGATGGTCCGGGAGTCGATCTTGCTCGACACCTGGAACGCCATACGGGTCGGAATGTTGGCCTTGATCAGGCCGGTGATCACGTCAACCGATGGCCGCTGGGTGGCGAGGATCAAGTGAATACCGGCCGCACGCGCTTTCTGGGCGATACGGGCGATCAGTTCTTCTACCTTCTTGCCGACGATCATCATCATGTCGGCGAATTCGTCCACGACCACGACGATGGTCGGCAACTTCTGCAGCAGTGGCGCTTCGTCGTGGATGCTTTCGCGCTTGTACAGCGGATCGCTCAACGGCTCGCCGGCGTCCTGGGCTTCCTTGACCTTGGCGTTGAAGCCGGACAGGTTGCGCACGCCCATCTTCGCCATCAGTTTGTAACGACGCTCCATTTCAGCCACGCTCCAGCGCAGGGCGTTGGCGGCGTCTTTCATATCGGTCACAACCGGGCAGAGCAAGTGCGGGATGCCTTCGTAGATCGACAGTTCGAGCATTTTCGGGTCGATCATGATCAGCTTGGCGTCTTCCGGGCCGGACTTGAACAGGATCGACAGGATCATCGCGTTCACACCCACCGATTTACCGGAACCAGTGGTACCGGCCACCAGCAAGTGCGGCATCTTCGCCAGGTCGGTGATCACCGGTTTGCCGCCGATGTCGTGGCCCAGCGCCAGGGTAACCGGCGACTTGAAGTTGTCGTACTCAGGCGTCGACAGCACTTCGGAGAAGCGCACGATCTGCCGGTCTTCGTTGGGGATCTCGATACCGACCGTGGTCTTGCCCGGAATCACTTCAACCACCCGCACGCTGGTCACGGCCAGGGAACGTGCAAGGTCTTTGGCGAGGTTGGCGATGCGGCTGACTTTTACCCCGGCAGCAGGCTGGATTTCGTAACGGGTAATCACTGGGCCCGGGTGGATCGAATCCACTGTGACCTCAACGCCGAACTCCTTGAGCTTGATCTCCAGCAGGTGGCCGACCGCCGCCAGGGATTCCGGCGAGTAATTGAGTTGTTTCTTTTCCGCAGGATCAAGAATCGAGATCGGCGGCAAAGTGCCTTCGACGGCGCTGTCGACGAACAACGGCGCCTGCTTCTCTTTCTGCACACGCTTGCTCGGCTCCGGCGCCTTGGCCGGTGCCGGGGCGATGACAGGCGGAACCTGTTTCTCGCGGTCGGACATGTGCTTGCTCAGGGCTTGCTCACGCTCGATCAGGCGTTCTTTGACCTTGGCCTGCTCACGCTTGTCAGTCACCGTCGGTGCGACCACATCGTGGACGCGGTCATCGACTTCACGCAGTTGCGCCACCAGTTGCTTGCGTTCGGTACGCGCCGACCACCAGCGATTGAGCGCGCCCTGGAACAGTTCGAACAGGTCGAGGGTGATCTTGCCGGTGATGTCCATTACCTTGAACCACGACAAGTCCGTGAACACGGTCAGGCCAAACAGAAACAAGGCAATGAACAGCAGCGTGCTGCCCTGGATGTTCAGGGCGTTCTTCGCCAGGTCGCCAAGGCTTTCACCCAGTGCGCCACCGGCACCGGCCGGCAGACCGGTCGCGGCATGAAAATGAATGTGCGCCAGCGCGGCACCGGACAACACCAGAAACACCAGACCGATCAGGCGCCAGGAGAACAGCCAGCCACTCCACTGCCACGGCTCGTGACGCTGACGGAAGATCTGATACGCCTTGATCGCCAGCAGCAACGGAAAGATGTAGGCGAAGTAGCCGAGCACCATGAACAGGATGTCGGCGCTGTAGGAACCCGCCGGGCCACCGAAATTCTGCACGTCGTCGATCTTGCTGTTGTGGCTCCAGCCCGGATCGTCCTTGCCGTAGGTCAGCAACGCCATCATCAGGAACAGACACAGAGCGCCAATGGCGATCAATGCACCTTCCTTGAGCCGGTAGTGCAACTGTTGGCGCCAGAGCGGAACGACTGTTTTTGGTGCTTCGGTGGATTTCTTCAAAACGCTACTTTTCCTGCGCCGAGGCGCGTCCATCTATTGAATGACGATAAAAAACTGCCCAATCCAGGCAGGTAAAAAAGTTAACGGGTGCAACTGAGACTACTTTTAACACTGCGCTCAGGGTTTTATAAACACGGCGCGCGGCGAATATTCTGTAACAGCCCGGCATTGTACGGGTTTGTGCGCCTGATGCCATGCTTCAAACCCCAGTGTTGAGCATAGCCAAGCCGACAAAACCTGCGGTTCAATTTGAGCATGCATTACCTTTTGTGACAAAGGCTTATGAGGTGTATTTGATGAACGCAGCGAAGCATTCACGCCTGATCATTCTCGGCTCCGGCCCGGCCGGCTACAGCGCCGCCGTATACGCCGCCCGCGCCAACCTCAAACCCGTGGTCATCACCGGCCTGCAGGCGGGTGGCCAACTCACCACCACCGTCGAAGTCGACAACTGGCCAGGCGACGTCGAAGGCCTCACCGGCCCGGCGCTGATGGAGCGCATGCAGAAACACGCCGAACGCTTTGCCACAGAGATCGTTTACGACCACATCCACACCGCCAAGTTGCAGCAGCGCCCGTTCGAGCTTATCGGCGACAGCGGCACCTACACCTGCGACGCCCTGATCATCGCCACCGGCGCTTCGGCGCAATACCTCGGCCTGCCATCGGAAGAAGCGTTCGCCGGCAAGGGCGTGTCCGCCTGTGCGACCTGCGACGGGTTCTTTTATCGCAATCAGGTGGTCGCCGTGGTGGGCGGCGGCAATACCGCCGTCGAGGAAGCGCTGTACCTGTCGAACATCGCCAAAGAGGTGCACCTGATCCATCGCCGCGACAAACTGCGCTCGGAGAAAATCCTTCAGGACAAACTCTTCGACAAAGCCACCAACGGCAACGTGCGCCTGCACTGGAACCAGAATCTCGACGAAGTGCTCGGCGATGCCAGCGGCGTCACCGGCGCCCGCCTGCGTGACAGCCACACTGGCGAAACCCGTGAACTGGCGCTGGCCGGCGTGTTCATTGCCATCGGCCACAAACCCAATACCGACCTGTTCGAGGGCCAGTTGCCGATGCGCGACGGCTACCTGCTGATCAAGGGCGGCAACGACGGCGACGCCACGTTCACCGCGATTCCCGGCGTGTTTGCCGCCGGCGACGTCGCCGACCATGTCTATCGCCAGGCCGTGACATCGGCGGGTGCCGGCTGCATGGCCGCGCTCGATGCAGAGAAGTATCTGGACGACATTCCTGTCATTTAACGGCACACTTTATCGCGGGCCGAACAGCCCGCGCCGCCCTCCCCTTCTGCAAGCCTGGATGCCATGCTGACTTGGTTACAACGCAACTCCCTGACTTTTCCGCCGCTGGAAAAGGCCATGCGCGACCCCAACGGATTGCTCGCCGCAGGCGGTGACTTGTCCGCCGATCGGCTGACTCAGGCTTATCGCCATGGCTGTTTTCCGTGGTTTTCCGAAGGGCAGCCGATTCTCTGGTGGTCACCGGATCCCCGCACCGTACTGTTTCCCGACGAGCTGCATGTCTCGCGCAGCCTGGGCAAATTGCTGCGCAAGGAACGCTATCAGGTCACCTTCGATCAGGACTTTGAAGCCGTGATCCGCGCCTGCGCCGCACCCCGCGATTACGCTGACGGCACCTGGATCACCGAAGCCATGCAGGACGCCTACGTCGAATTGCACCGACGCGGCTTCGCCCATTCGGTCGAAGTATGGGATGACGGCAAACTGGTCGGCGGCCTTTATGGCCTGGCCATGGGCCGATTATTTTTTGGTGAATCGATGTTCAGCCGCGCCGATAATGCTTCCAAGTATGGCTTTGCCACACTGGTGCGGCATCTGAAAGACGCAGGCTTTGTGCTGATCGACTGCCAGATGCCGACCGATCATCTGCACAGCCTCGGCGCCCGCGCTATTCCCCGCCGGGAATTTGCAAACTATCTGGCACGCCATCTGGATCAACCCAATCGCGCCACCTGGGTTTGCTGAGCGACTTTTGCGCGCGTGGCTTACACTTAATTCACCAGCTTATCCCGAGGGTTGATCATGACCGAGTTGGCGCGTTTGAAGTTTTATGCCACTCAGCCTCACTCTTGCAGTTATCTGCCTGAGGAGCAGGCCACGACCCTGTTTCTCGATCCGAGTCAGCCCATGGATGTGCATGTCTACGCAGACCTGTCGGAAATGGGCTTTCGTCGCAGCGGCGACCATCTGTATCGACCTCATTGCCAGAACTGCAATGCGTGTGTGCCTGCGCGCATTCCGGTGGCGCAGTTCGTCCCCAATCGTCAGCAGAAGCGCATTTTCAAGCGCAATGCCGATCTGCAGGTACGCCCGGCCAAGCCGCAATTCAGCGAAGAATATTTCGATCTCTACCAACGCTACATCGAACAGCGCCACGCCGACGGCGACATGTACCCGCCGAGCCGCGATCAATTCTCGACGTTTCTGGTGCGCGACTTGCCTTTCTCGCGCTTCTACGAGTTTCGTCTCGACGGACGGTTACTCGCCGTGGCCGTGACCGATTTGCTGCCTAACGGCCTCTCGGCGGTCTACACCTTTTACGAACCCGCCGAAGAACGCCGCAGCCTTGGCCGCTTCGCCATCCTCTGGCAGATCGCCGAGAGCCGGCGCCTGGGGCTTGAGGCGGTGTACCTGGGTTACTGGATCAAAAACTGCAAAAAGATGAACTACAAGACCCAATATCGCCCTATCGAATTGCTGATTAATCAGCGCTGGGTCGTCCTCAACTAATCGCAAGCCCTAAACCCCTTGGCGTAAACCCCATTTTTCGGGCACAATGCACGCCGCTTTTGCCTGGCGCAGTTGCACCGGGCCATTCATTGGATACCGAGGGCTTTACTGCATGTCGAAAGAAGACAGCTTCGAAATGGAAGGCACTGTCGTCGACACCCTGCCCAACACCATGTTTCGTGTGGAGTTGGAAAATGGGCACGTCGTAACCGCGCATATTTCCGGCAAGATGCGCAAGAACTACATTCGTATTCTTACCGGTGACAAAGTGCGCGTCGAGCTGACGCCCTATGACTTGAGCAAAGGGCGCATTACTTACCGCGCTCGTTAATCAAGTCAATACAGAACGCCCGGTTTATGCCGGGCGTTTTTGTATCTGGGGTTTGGGGGTTTTGCTCTTGGGATTGGGGGCATATCCGTTGCTGTGGGTGTTGCCGCTGGCGGGTCGGGAGCATATCCGTTGCTGCAGGTGTTGCCGCTGGCGGGTCGGGAGCATATCCGTTGCTGCGGGTGTTGCCGCTGGCGGGTCGGGAGCATATCCGTTGCTTCGGGTGTTGCCGCTGGCGGGTCGGGAGCATATCCGCTTCTTCGGGTGTCGCCACTGGCGGGTCGGGAGCATATCCGTTTCTTCGGGTGTCGCCACTGGCGGTTTCGCTCTTACA
>NZ_VXCA01000034.1 GCF_011369485.1 Pseudomonas atagonensis
TACACCCTCGCACGCGGCGCATGCCGCCCCACTTAACACAATGAGCGTTAGCTCGAGTACCGCTCTTGATCTTGATCCCGGAGCGAAGGAACCCGAGCCACAGCGAGGGCCGTACGTCAGGGCAAAGCCTTTTGGGTTACCTTTTCGGCGTTTGGAAAAGGTGACCCGCCGTAAGGGCGGAACCCTAAGCAGCCGCTACCGCAGCAACGGATATACACCCAAACCCCAAAAACACCAGACAACAAAAAGGCGCCCGAAGGCGCCTCTTCAATCAACAACAAGCCATCAGGCCATCTCAGCCGTGGTTTCGAAGTCAAACGTCAACTCACCGTCCTTGATGTCGATGTGAACCACACCGCCATGCTCGGCCAGCTCGCCAAACAGAATCTCCTCCGCCAGCGGACGCTTGATCTTGTCCTGAATCAGACGCGCCATCGGCCGTGCGCCCATTGCCGAGTCATAACCACCCGCCGCCAGCCAACTACGCGCCGCGTCGGTAACCTCAAGCAGCACACGCTTGTCTTCCAGTTGCGCCTGAAGCTCGGTAAGGAACTTGTCCACCACACTCTTGATGACCTCATGACTGAGGCGACCAAACTGGATAATGGTGTCCAGACGGTTACGGAATTCCGGCGTGAAACTCTTCTTGATCACTTCCATCGCATCAGACGAGTGGTCCTGATGAGTGAAACCGATCGAAGCCCGAGCCGCCGTTTCGGCACCGGCGTTGGTCGTCATGATCACGATCACATTGCGGAAATCCGCCTTGCGCCCGTTGTTGTCGGTCAGCGTACCGTGGTCCATCACCTGCAGCAGCAGGTTGAAGACTTCCGGATGCGCCTTCTCGATTTCATCGAGCAGCAATACGCAATGCGGCTGTTTGGTGATCGCTTCGGTCAACAGGCCGCCCTGATCGAAACCGACATAGCCTGGAGGCGCACCGATCAAACGCGATACGGTGTGGCGCTCCATGTACTCGGACATGTCGAAACGCACCAGCTCGATCCCCAGCGCCTTGGCCAGTTGCCGCGCCGCCTCGGTTTTACCCACCCCGGTCGGCCCTGCGAACAAGAACGAACCGACCGGCTTGTCCGGCGATTTGAGCCCGGCACGGGACAGCTTGATCGCGGTCGACAGAGAATCGATCGCTGCGTCCTGACCAAACACCGTCAGCTTCAGGTCACGCTCGAGGTTACGCAGCAGTTCCTTGTCGGAGCTGGTGACGTGCTTCGGCGGAATCCGCGCGATTTTGGCGACGATGTCTTCGACCTGCGGCACTTCGATACGCTTCACACGCATCTCGACCGGTTGCAGACGCTGATAGGCGCCCGCCTCGTCGATGACGTCGATGGCCTTGTCCGGCATATGCCGATCATTGATGTAACGCGACGCCAGTTCAGCGGCGGCGCGCAACGACTCATCGCTGTATTCAATGTTGTGATGCTGTTCGAAACGCCCTTTCAGGCCGCGCAGGATACCGATGGTGTCCTCCACCGACGGCTCGACGACATCGACCTTCTGGAAGCGACGCGCCAAGGCACGATCCTTCTCGAAGATGCCGCGGAATTCCTGGAACGTGGTCGAGCCGATGCAGCGAATGTCGCCAGACGACAGCAGCGGTTTGAGCAGGTTCGACGCATCCATGACGCCACCTGACGCGGCGCCGGCACCAATGATGGTGTGGATCTCGTCGATGAACAGGATCGCCTGCGGACGTTTTTTCAGTTCATTGAGCAGCGCCTTGAAGCGCTTCTCGAAATCACCGCGGTACTTGGTACCCGCAAGCAGAGCGCCAAGATCAAGCGAATAAACAACGCTGTTGGCCAGCAGATCCGGCACCTGATTGTCGACAATACGCTTGGCCAGGCCTTCGGCAATCGCGGTTTTACCCACGCCCGCCTCGCCGACCAGCAGCGGATTGTTTTTACGCCGACGCGCAAGGATCTGCGCAACACGTTCGACTTCCGACTCGCGGCCAACCAGCGGGTCGATGCGACCCTGGCGGGCGAGTTCGTTGAGGTTGCTGGCATAAGCATCCAGAGGATTGCCTGAAGAAGAAGACTCACCGCCCTCGTCGTCCTGCATATCTTGTTCACCTTCAGAGTGATCGCCATGCCCCGGCACTTTGGAAATGCCGTGAGCGATGTAGTTGACGACATCGATGCGCGCCACGCTCTGCTGTTTCAGCAGAAACACAGCCTGACTCTCTTGCTCACTGAAGATTGCAACCAGCACGTTGGCGCCAGTCACTTCGCGTTTGCCCGAGCTCTGTACGTGAAAAACAGCACGCTGCAGTACACGCTGGAAGCCCAGGGTTGGCTGGGTTTCGCGATCTTCGTCGTGAACGGGGATCAATGGCGTGGTGGAGTCGATGAACTCCTGCAGGTCATGCTTGAGTTTGTCGAGGTTTGCGCCGCAGGCACGCAAAACGGTGGCGGCAGCCTCATTGTCCAATAGGGCCAGCAGCAGGTGTTCGACGGTCATGAATTCATGACGTTTCGAACGAGCCTCCTTGAAGGCTAGATTGAGGGTGACTTCGAGCTCGCGGTTTAACATAGCTTCACCTCATACCCAAGTGGTCGGCGATTAACCGTCCTTCTCGATTTCACAGAGTAGCGGATGCTGGCTTTCCCTGGCGTACTGGTTGACCTGCATGGCCTTTGTCTCGGCGATGTCGCGGGTAAACACTCCACATACTGCCCGTCCTTCTGTGTGAACGGCCAGCATGACCTTGGTCGCCAGCTCGCGATTCAGGTTAAAAAACACCTCGAGCACTTCGACGACGAAATCCATCGGTGTGTAGTCATCGTTAAACAAAACCACCTTGTACATCGGCGGCGCCTGTAACGCAGGCTTTGCTTCCTGAACAGCAACGCCTGCCGAATCGTCGTCGTGCTCCTCTGGAAGATCCTTTTGGAGAAGCGGGCGATCCTGATTGAATGTTAGTCGAATCTGGCTGATTGCATGCATGGAAAGAAAGGTTCGTCAGTTGTGCAAATACAGTGGTGGGGGCGGTTGTCCACGTTTTCAACTCCGACTGCCCGGTCAACTTGACTATCGGGAAAACGGTGTTACAACCAATAGAGCCCACAGTGGGTAAAAAAGATCCGCGGAGTCAATCCTTTTAACGGATTAGATTGCGGATGTCCTGGATGATACTCCAGCGTTGGAGTCTGTTGCAGAGGGATTTGAGCATGGCTGTCGGCAAGGTGAAATGGTTCAACAATGCCAAGGGGTTCGGTTTCATCAATACCGAGTCCCGCGAGGGGAAGGACGAGGACGGCAAGGAGATAGATTTCTTTGCCCACTATTCCGCCATTGAAATGGACGGGTACAAAACCCTCAAAGCCGGGCAAATCGTCAGATTCGATATCATGCAAGGACCAAAAGGCCTGCATGCCACAAAAATTCAGAATGCCGAGCCTGCTAAAGATGTCGCCTCGACCGCTGCAGCGGTGCCTGCTCAGCAACAATCAGTAACGAGCTGAAGCGACTCGAACGCCTGCCAGAAAACAAACCGCCCGACTCGATCACTCGAGTCGGGCGGTTTCGTTGCAGCCGTGTTTCTTACATGTGCTTGATCAGCGCCTCACCGAAGCCCGAAGAAGACACCAGCGTGGCGCCTTCCATCAGACGTTCGAAGTCGTAGGTCACGGTCTTGGCCTTGATCGCGCCGTTGGTGCCTTTGATGATCAGGTCGGCCGCCTCGGTCCAGCCCAGGTGGCGCAGCATCATCTCTGCCGAGAGGATCACCGACCCCGGGTTGACCTGGTCCTTGCCGGCATACTTCGGCGCGGTACCGTGGGTGGCTTCGAACATGGCCACGGTGTCGGACAAGTTGGCACCCGGCGCAATACCGATACCGCCCACTTCCGCCGCCAGTGCGTCGGAGAGGTAGTCGCCGTTGAGGTTGAGGGTCGCGATCACATCGTATTCGGCCGGGCGCAGCAGGATCTGCTGGAGCATGGCGTCGGCGATGGCATCCTTGACGATGACTTCACGGCCGGTTTTCGGGTTCTTGAATTTCATCCACGGGCCGCCATCGAGCAGCTCGGCGCCGAACTCTTCCTTCGCCACCTCATAACCCCAGTCCTTGAAGGCACCTTCGGTGAATTTCATGATGTTGCCCTTGTGCACGATGGTCAGCGACTTGCGATCGTTGTCCACTACATATTGCAAGGCCTTGCGCACCAGACGCTTGGTGCCTTCCTTGGAAACAGGCTTGATGCCGATGCCGCAATCCTGATCGAAACGGATCTTGGTGACGCCCATTTCTTCCTTAAGGAACTTGATGACTTTGGTGGCTTCAGGTGAGCCGGCCTTCCATTCGATACCGGCATAAATGTCTTCGGAGTTCTCGCGGAAGATCACCATGTCGACGTCGCCGGGCTTTTTCACCGGGCTCGGCACGCCTTCGAACCACACCACAGGGCGCAGGCACACGTAGAGATCGAGCTGCTGGCGCAGGGCCACGTTGAGGGAGCGGATACCGCCACCGACCGGGGTAGTCAGCGGGCCTTTGATGGAGACGACGTAATCTTTGACGGCATCCAGGGTTTCCTGAGGCAGCCAGGTGTCCTGGTCATAGACCTGGGTCGCTTTTTCGCCAGCGTAGACTTCCATCCAGGAAATCTTGCGCTTGCCCCCGTAGGCTTTCTCTACGGCAGCATCAACCACTTTGATCATCACGGGGCTGACGTCGACGCCAATGCCGTCACCTTCAATGAAGGGGATGATCGGGTTATCAGGAACATTGAGAGAATGGTCTGCATTGACGGTGATTTTGTCGCCGACGGCTGGAACCTGAATCTTCTTGTAACCCATGCTGAACTCCATTGTTTGGATTGAACATCTGGCTTGATCCGAGCGTAACCCACTTGAATCAACACGCAAACCCTCAGTTCCCGGCATTCGCACAACTCGATTCGTACAAGCCTGAAAGCAAAGGGAAAAGCGCCAAACTCAAGCATTCGCATCGACTTTACGCCCCACCCTGCCCTGCGACCTTTAGACCAATGGACGAGAATCGTTGCATATGAACCATCGGCAGATTGCCAGCTACCTATGTATAATGCCGCCCGCTGACCACAGGGTCACGACGGCTGGCCTCTCTAGCACGAGACTTTCCGCCTGATTGGTCGGGTTGTTATCGCAGCCTGACTGCTTGACGCTCAACGATGCACCCAACATCACCGCGAAGATTCTCGACATTCGGTTCATGGATGACTTTGAACGAACGCGCTTACCCGGCGCCCCTCGAGTTTCTGCGCACGCTTTAGCAAAGAAGAGAGAGTTAATCCGAATATGCCCACCCGCTCGAAGATCATCTATACCTTCACCGACGAAGCTCCAGCCCTCGCCACCTATTCCCTGCTGCCGATCATCGAGGCTTACACCGCCTCGGCCGATATCGCCGTGGAAACCCGCGATATCTCTCTTGCAGCACGTATTCTGGCCAGCTTCCCCGAGCAACTGGGCGACAAAGCCGTAGCCGACCACCTCGCCGAACTGGGCGACCTGGCCGTTACGCCTGAAGCCAACATCATCAAGCTGCCGAACATCAGTGCTTCGGTGCCACAGCTGCAAGCCGCGATCAAAGAACTGCAAGCTCAGGGTTACAACCTGCCGGACTACCCGGAAACCGTAACCAGCGATGCCGACAAAGACGCCAAGGCGCGTTACGACAAGGTCAAGGGCAGCGCCGTGAACCCGGTTCTGCGTGAAGGCAACTCCGACCGTCGCGCTCCGCTGTCGGTCAAGAACTACGCTCGCAAGCACCCGCACAAAATGGGCGCCTGGGCCAAAGACTCCAAATCCCACGTCGCTCACATGAGCACCGGCGATTTCTACGGCAGCGAAAAAGCTGCTCTGATCGACGCCGCTGACGCTGTGAAAATCGAGCTGATCGCCAAAGACGGCACCGCGACCGTTCTGAAAGAGAAAACCACCGTTCAGGCTGGTGAGATCCTCGACTGCGCCGTGATGAGCAAAAACGCCCTGCGCGCGTTCATCGCCGCCGAAATCGACAGCGCCAAGGCCCAAGGCGTGCTGCTGTCGGTGCACTTGAAAGCGACCATGATGAAGGTCTCCGACCCGATCATGTTCGGCCAGATCGTTGCCGAGTTCTATAAAGATGCCCTGACCAAGCACGCTGACGTGCTGGCGCAGATCGGCTTCAACCTGAACAACGGCATCGGCGATCTGTACGCGCGCATCAAGGCCCTGCCGGCTGAGCAGCAAGCGCAGATCGAAGCCGACATGGCCGCGGTCTACGCCGTTCGTCCGTCGCTGGCGATGGTCAACTCCGACAAAGGCATCACCAACCTGCACGTGCCGAGCGACGTTATCGTTGACGCCTCGATGCCAGCGATGATCCGTGACTCCGGCAAGATGTGGGGCACCGACGGCCAGCTGCACGACACCAAGGCTGTGATCCCGGATCGTTGCTACGCCACTATCTACCAGGCTGTGATCGAAGATTGCAAAGCCAATGGCGCTTTCGACCCGACCACCATGGGCAGCGTGCCAAACGTTGGCCTGATGGCTAAGAAAGCTGAAGAGTACGGATCCCACGACAAGACCTTCCAGATCAAGGCCGATGGCGTGGTTCGCGTAACCGACAGCAAAGGCACCCTGCTGATGGAACAGGCTGTTGAAGCCGGCGACATCTTCCGCATGTGCCAGACCAAAGACGCGCCGATCCAGGACTGGGTCAAACTGGCCGTCAACCGTGCTCGCGCTAGCAGCACCCCGGCCATTTTCTGGCTGGACCCAATGCGCGCCCACGATGGTGTAGTGATCGAGAAAGTTCAGGCTTACCTGAAGGATCACGACACTGCCGGTCTGGACATCCAGATCATGGCGCCGGTCGACGCGATGAAGTACACCCTGCAGCGCACCCGCGAAGGCAAGGACACCATTTCGGTGACCGGTAACGTACTGCGCGACTACCTGACCGACCTGTTCCCGATCATGGAACTGGGCACCAGCGCCAAGATGCTGTCGATCGTGCCGCTGATGAACGGCGGTGGCCTGTTCGAAACCGGCGCCGGCGGCTCGGCTCCGAAGCACGTGCAGCAACTGGTCGAAGAGAACTTCCTGCGTTGGGATTCGCTGGGCGAATTCCTCGCGCTGGCAGCGTCCCTTGAGCATTTGGGTGTGAACTACAACAACCCGAAAGCACTGGTTCTGTCGAAAACCCTGGATCAGGCCACCGGCCAGTTCCTCGATAACAACAAGTCGCCATCGCGCAAAGTCGGCAACATCGACAACCGCGGCAGCCACTTCTACCTGGCGCTGTACTGGGCTCAGGCTCTGGCGGCGCAGACTGAAGACGCTGCACTGCAGGCGCAGTTCGCGACGCTGGCCGAGACTCTGACCGAGAACGAAGCAACCATCGTTGCCGAGCTCAACGCCGTTCAGGGCAAGCCAGTCGACATCGGTGGTTACTACCACGCCGACGCCGATCTGATTAGCAAGGCAATGCGCCCGAGCGCAACCTTCAACGCGGCGATTGCTGCACTGGTTTAAGGTTGTAAAGGGAACATCACAAACCCCGGCCCTGTGCCGGGGTTTGTTTTTGTGGCGTTTGCACCCATTTATCTTTGAAATACAAACCAGTGTGGGACCGGGCTTGCGCGCGAATGCGTCGGTTCAGCCAATGAAGATTTTGAATGACAAACCGCTTTCGCGAGCAAGCCCGCTTCCACAAGGGATTGGGTTTCAACCAATAGATTGAGGTAGGTTTTATGGAATGGCTCCCCCACATCACCGTCGCCACCATCGTCGAGGACAACGGCCGCTTTCTGATGGTCGAGGAACACAAGGCCGGCCGTAACGTGCTCAATCAGCCTGCCGGTCATCTGGATCCGGACGAAACCCTGATCGAAGCCGCCGTGCGCGAAACCCTCGAAGAAACCGGCTGGGACGTCGAACCCATCGGCGTCGTCGGCATTTACCTGTACACCGCCCCGAGCAACGGCGTGACTTACCAGCGCGTGTGCTTCAGCGCCAAAGCCGTGAAACACCACCCGGATTATCAACTCGACGACGGCATCGTCGGCGCCAAGTGGCTGACGCGCGACGAATTATTGGCCCAGCGCGAGAACTGGCGCAGTGAGCTGATCATCCGTTGCATCGACGATTATCTGGCCGGCCATCACTACAGCCTCGAACTGATACGCCCTTCCCTTTAGCCTTGAGGCCGTGAGCCTGATAGAATCGCGTCCTTTTTCAAGACACTCATTGAATCCCTATGCGTGATCCAGCCCCTTCTGACACATCCAAGAAGCGCGTCATTGTCGGCATGTCCGGCGGCGTGGACTCTTCCGTTTCCGCTCTCCTGCTGATCGAGCAGGGTTATGAGGTGGAAGGCCTGTTCATGAAGAACTGGGAAGAAGACGACGGAACGGAATACTGCACCGCCATGGACGACCTGGCGGATGCGCAGGCTGTGTGCGACAAGATCGGTATCAAGCTGCACACCGCCAACTTCGCTGCCGAGTACTGGGACAACGTGTTCGAACACTTCCTGGCCGAATACAAGGCCGGACGTACGCCGAACCCGGACATCCTGTGCAACCGCGAGATCAAGTTCAAGGCGTTCCTTGACTACGCCATGATGCTCGGTGCCGACCTGATCGCCACCGGCCACTACGTGCGCCGCCGTGACATCGATGGCCGCACCGAACTGCTCAAGGGACTGGATCCGAACAAGGATCAGAGCTACTTCCTGCACGCCGTCGGCGGCGAACAGATCGCCAAGACCCTGTTCCCGGTCGGCGAGCTGGAAAAACCGGAAGTCCGTGCGATTGCCGAGAAATATGAGCTGGCGACTGCCAAGAAGAAGGATTCCACCGGGATCTGCTTCATCGGTGAGCGCCGTTTCAGCGACTTCCTCAAGCAATACCTGCCGGCACAACCGGGTGAAATCAAGACCACCGAAGGCGAAGTCATCGGCCGTCACCACGGTTTGATGTACCACACCATCGGCCAGCGTCAGGGTCTGGGCATCGGCGGCCTGAAAGACGCGGGCGACGAGCCGTGGTACGTGCTGCGCAAGGATCTGGACACCAACGAACTGATCGTCGGCCAGGGCAACAACCATCCATGGCTGTTCTCCAGCGCCCTGCTCGCTTCGGAAATCTATTGGGTCAACCCGATCGATCTGAGCCAGCCGCTACGCCTGACCGCCAAGGTTCGCTATCGCCAGAGCGATCAGGCCTGCACCCTGGAAAAGACTCCGACCGGCTATCGCGCCGTGTTCGACGAGCCGCAACGCGCGGTCACGCCGGGCCAGTCGGTGGTGTTCTATGACGGAGAAATCTGCCTCGGCGGCGGCGTGATTGAAGTCGCCGAGCCGTGGAGCGGCCAGGCATGAGCCCGACTCAGGAACAACTGACGGCGCTGGGCGGCGTGTTTCTCGCCGCCGTTCTGGTCGACCGGATCGCCAAGACCGGGCAGACCAGCGAGGCCGGCCTGAGCTGCATGCTCGGCAGCCTGCTGGTGCGCGATCCGAAAGACACGCTGGACGTCTACGGCGGCGACGACCTCAATCTGCGCGAGGGTTACCGCGCGCTGATCGGCGCACTTGAGCGCGACCCGAGTACCTTGCAACGCGAACCGTTGCGCTATGCGCTGTCGATGCTCGGTCTGGAGCGACAACTGGCCAAGCGCGGCGACATGCTCGACGTGATCGGCAAGCGCCTGCCGCAGATTCAATCGCAGGTCGAACATTTCGGCCCGGCCCACGAAAACGTGGTCGCTGCCTGCGGCGCACTGTATCAGGACACCCTGAGCACGCTGCGCCAACGCATTCAGGTGCACGGCGACATGCGCAACCTGCAGCAACCGAGCAACGCCTCGAAGATTCGCGCCCTGCTGCTCGCCGGCATCCGTTCGGCACGCCTGTGGCGACAGCTCGGCGGTCACCGCTGGCAATTGGTGATCAGCCGTCGCAAATTGCTCAAAGAGCTGTATCCGTTGATGCGCAGCGAGTAAACGCCGCGCAATAAAAGCTTTGTAGTCTGTAACGCGTAATACGCCGGTCAGTTGGCAACGGACCGGCGGATTTTTTCATGTATGATACGCGCCCCATTTCGTTGCCCGACTGTCCGAGAACACCCCATGCAGCTTTCTTCGCTCACTGCGGTTTCCCCTGTTGACGGCCGCTACGCCGGCAAAACCCAGGCCCTGCGCCCGATTTTCAGCGAGTACGGCCTGATCCGTGCCCGCGTTCTGGTTGAAGTGCGCTGGCTCCAGCGCCTCGCCGCTCACGCCGGTATCCCGGAAGTGCCAGCCTTCTCCGCCGAGGCCAACGCCGTTCTCAATGAACTGGCTGAAAACTTCTCGCTGGAGCACGCCGAGCGCGTCAAAGAGATCGAGCGCACCACCAACCACGACGTCAAAGCGATCGAATACCTGCTCAAAGAGCAAGCGGCCAAGCTGCCTGAGCTGGCCAAGGTCAGCGAGTTCATTCACTTTGCGTGCACCAGCGAAGACATTAACAACCTGTCCCACGCCCTGATGCTGCGCGAAGGCCGTGACGACGTGATGCTGCCACTGATGCGCCAGACCGCAGAAGCCATCCGCGAACTGGCCATCCGCTTCGCCGACGTGCCGATGCTGTCGCGCACCCACGGCCAACCAGCCTCCCCGACCACTCTGGGTAAAGAGCTGGCGAACGTGGTTTACCGCCTCGAGCGCCAGATCGCTCAGGTCGCTGCCGTTCCGCTGCTGGGTAAGATCAACGGCGCTGTCGGCAACTACAACGCACACCTGTCGGCCTACCCGCAGATCGACTGGGAAGCCAACGCCCGCGCCTTCATCGAAGACGAACTGGGCCTGGGCTTCAACCCGTACACCACGCAGATCGAGCCGCACGACTACATCGCCGAGCTGTTCGACGCCATTGCGCGCTTCAACACCATCCTGATCGACTTCGACCGTGACATCTGGGGCTACATCTCCCTGGGTTATTTCAAGCAGCGCACCATCGCTGGCGAAATCGGTTCGTCGACCATGCCACACAAGGTCAACCCGATCGACTTCGAAAACTCCGAAGGCAACCTGGGCATCGCCAACGCGCTGTTCCAGCACCTGGCGAGCAAACTGCCAATTTCCCGCTGGCAGCGCGACCTGACCGACTCCACCGTGCTGCGCAACCTCGGTGTCGGCTTCGCCCACAGCGTGATCGCGTACGAAGCGAGCCTCAAAGGCATCAGCAAACTTGAACTGAACGCTGACAAGATTGCTGCCGATCTGGACGCGTGCTGGGAAGTCCTGGCTGAGCCGATCCAGACCGTGATGCGCCGCTACAACATCGAAAACCCGTACGAGAAACTGAAAGAGCTGACCCGCGGCAAGGGCATCAGCCCTGAAGCGCTGCAGACTTTCATTGACGGCCTGGACATGCCAGCCGAAGCGAAAGCCGAGCTGAAACAGCTGACCCCGGCCAACTACATCGGCAACGCTGTAGCGCAAGCAAAACGCATCTGATCGACCGCTTGACCCGTTTGAGACGCCCGGCCGCGCCGGGCGTTTTTATTCCCGTCTGAAAAATGCTTTTTTTCAATAGGTTACATATGAATCCCGATATTCCTCTTCAACTTCTGGGTGGTCTTACGGCGCGCGAGTTCATGCGCGATTACTGGCAGAAAAAACCACTGCTGATCCGTCAGGCGTTTCCTGATTTCGAAAGCCCGATCGATGCCGACGAACTGGCCGGCCTGGCCCTGGAAGAAGAAGTCGAATCGCGCCTGGTGATCGAGCACGGCGAGCGTCCGTGGGAACTGCGTCGCGGCCCGTTCGCGGAAGACGAATTCAGCAAGCTGCCGGAAAAAGAGTGGACCCTGCTGGTGCAGGCAGTCGACCAGTTCGTACCGGAAGTCAGCGAACTGCTGGAAAACTTCCGCTTCCTGCCGAGCTGGCGCGTCGACGACGTGATGATCAGCTTCGCCGCCCCGGGTGGCAGCGTCGGCCCGCACTTCGATAATTACGACGTATTCCTGTTGCAGGGTCACGGCAAGCGCAACTGGAAAATCGGCCAGATGTGCGATTCCGAGAGCCCGCTGCTGCAACACGCCGACCTGCGCATTCTCGCTGAATTCCACGAAACCGAAGAGTGGGTACTGGAGCCGGGTGACATGCTCTACCTGCCGCCACGTCTGGCCCATTGCGGCGTCGCGGTCGACAACTGCATGACCTACTCGGTTGGCTTCCGCGCACCAAGCGCCGCTGAAGTGCTGACCCACTTCACCGACTTCCTCAGCCAGTTCCTGACTGACGAAGAACGCTACACCGACGCCGATGCAAAACCGGTCAGCGATGATCCACATCAAATCCAGCACGATGCCCTCGGCCGCCTGAAGTCGCTGCTCGCCGAACACATGAGCGACGAACGCCTGCTGCTGACCTGGTTCGGCCAGTACATGACCGAGCCGCGCTACCCGGAACTGGTGGTCGGCCCGGAAGATGTCGAAGAAGAAGATTTCCTCGGCGCGCTGCAGGATGGCGCCGTGCTGATCCGCAACCCGAGCGCGCGCCTGGCCTGGTCGGAAGTCGATGACGATCTGCTGCTGTTCGCCAGCGGCCAGAGCCGTTATCTGCCGGGCAAACTGCGCGAGCTGCTGAAACTGATCTGCGCCGCCGACGCCCTGCATGCCGACAACCTCGGCGAATGGCTGAACGACGAAGACGGTCGCGGCCTGCTGTGCGAGCTGGTCAAGCAAGGCAGCCTGGGGTTCGCCGATGAATAAGATTCGCGTACGTGTCGCAGACTGGCAAAAGGACAACGCCGAGATTCGGCGCATTCGTGAAACGGTGTTCATCGCCGAGCAATCGGTGCCGCCCGAGCTTGAGTGGGACGCGGATGACGCGACTGCGGTGCATTTTCTGGCGTTCGAAGGCGACTTCCCTATCGGTACCGCGCGCCTGTTGCCCGACGGGCACATTGGCCGGGTTTCGGTGCTCAAAGACTGGCGCGGCATGAAGGTCGGCGATGCGCTGATGCAAGCGGTGATTGCCGAAGCAGAAGCACGCGGCCTGAAGCAGCAGATGCTCAGCGCTCAGGTACAGGCCACGGCGTTCTATGAGCGCCTGGGCTTCAGCCTGGTCAGCGAGGAATTTCTTGAAGCCGGGATTCCACATGTCGACATGGTTCGGCATTCGGCTTAAGACCGAGGCGCCGATCGTTCCCTCGCTCTGCGTGGGAATGCCTCTCGGGACGCTCCGCGTCCCTTGCGGCAGGTGACGCAGAGCGTCACTGGCTGCGTTCCCACGCGAAGCGTGGGAACGATCACGTAAAACGCCCCGCCATCTCACGATGCCGGGGCGTTTTGCTGTCTACGATTCAACTTGCCCCACCCGAGGCCGACAAACTGGCAATATCAAGCCTTTCGAAAGCGGAGATAACGGACATGTCCCTACGCACCCTGCTCACCACCCTTCTGCTCGGCTGCAGTTTTTCGGTGATGGCAGCCACAGAAATCGTGCCTCTCAATTACCGTACCAGCACCGACATGCTGCCGATGGCGCAAGACTTTCTCGGCAAGGACGGCCAGGTCAGCGCCTATGGCAATCAACTGATCATCAAGGCTGAACCGGAGAAGATCCAGGAACTCAAGGCTCTGATCACCCAGCTCGACACCGCGCCAAAACGCCTGCTGATCACTGTCGACACCAACGAAAACAACGGGCGTGGCGATGAAGGCTATTCGGTCAACGGCGCGCAGACACGCATCATCAGCCGCAGCACCGCCAGCCGTGACGGCGGCGTTCAGCAAGTACAAGCCACCGATGGCATGCCGGCACTGATCCAGGTCGGCCAGAGCGTGCCGATCACCAGCAGCCAGAGCAATTCCTACGGCGATTACAGCAGTCAGACGCAATATCGTAACGTCACGCAGGGGTTCTACGTCACCGCCAGCGTCACTGGCGACATCGTTCATCTGGCGATCAGTACCAACCGTGACCGCATGAGCCAGGAACGTCCCGATGTAGTGAACGTGCAAAGCACCGACACAACCGTCAGCGGACGCCTTGGTGAGTGGATCACACTGGCCGGCGTGAATCGCCAGACTCAGGCTGATAAACAGAGCCTGAGCCGCAGCTACTCGACTCAAGGCCGGGATGACATGACCTTGCGGGTCAAAGTCGACGCCTTGGACTAAAGCACCAAAAACTGACTGATTAGTCGTATTAGACGAAAGATGTAGTGCTTGAAAAAAAGCACTACAAAACGTTTGACGAGGTAAAAAAGCGAAGGCATGATGGCCTCGCTCCCGCTAATCAGAGGCTCTGGCAAGGGCCTTCGAAGCGATGTTCGCAACTACCCCCGCGAACCGTTTCGTGTCTGTACCGCCCACAAGGTGTGTTTGACGAGGTTGCCGACTGGAACGAAGTTGTCCCGAGGGACGGAAGCGTAATTAGGTAACCCGGCATCACACTGTAGTTCGTATAAAGGCCCACGACGCCCGAATGCGCCCGCCAGTTTCGCCCTTACCTGCTCACTTCCCCTCGAGCCCATCGTTCATCCCGTCGCCTCCCCCGCCGAACCCGACCTGACCACCTAAGCTTCTGGTCAGCGAGCGCAAGGAATTTTCCACCGCAGAACAACTTTTCATAAAGACGCGACGAGGTTTATCTCCATGGCACTGACACGCGAACAGCAAATTGCAGCCCTTGAAAAAGACTGGGCTGAAAACCCGCGCTGGAAAGGCGTGACTCGCACTTATTCCGCTGCTGACGTCGTCCGTCTGCGTGGCTCGGTTCAACCTGAGCACACCTTTGCGAAAATGGGCGCCGAGAAGCTGTGGAACCTGGTCACCCAGGGTGCCAAGCCGTCCTTCCGCCCAGAGAAAGATTTCGTCAACTGCATGGGCGCCCTGACCGGCGGCCAGGCTGTTCAACAAGTCAAGGCCGGTATCCAGGCGATCTACCTGTCGGGCTGGCAAGTGGCTGCGGACAACAACTCCGCCGAATCGATGTACCCGGACCAGTCGCTGTACCCGGTGGACTCGGTTCCGACCGTGGTCAAACGCATCAACAACTCGTTCCGTCGTGCCGACCAGATCCAGTGGAAAGCCGGCAAGAACCCGGGCGACGATGGCTACATCGACTACTTCGCACCGATCGTGGCTGACGCTGAAGCCGGTTTCGGCGGCGTACTGAACGCCTACGAACTGATGAAGAGCATGATCGAAGCAGGCGCCGCCGGCGTTCACTTCGAAGACCAGTTGGCTTCGGTGAAGAAATGCGGCCACATGGGCGGCAAAGTACTGGTGCCTACTCAGGAAGCCGTACAGAAGCTGACCGCTGCGCGTCTGGCTGCTGACGTGGCCGGTACGCCGACCATCATCCTGGCACGTACCGACGCTAACGCTGCTGACCTGCTGACTTCCGACTGCGACCCGTACGACCAGCCGTTCGTGACTGGCGAGCGTACTCAGGAAGGTTTCTACAAGGTTCGTGCCGGCCTGGATCAAGCGATCGCTCGTGGCCTGGCTTACGCTCCTTACGCCGACCTGATCTGGTGCGAAACCGCCAAGCCGGATCTGGAAGAAGCGCGTCGCTTCGCTGAAGCGATCAAGAAGGAATACCCGGACCAACTGCTGTCGTACAACTGCTCGCCTTCCTTCAACTGGAAGAAAAACCTGGACGACGCGACCATCGCCAAGTTCCAGCGCGAACTGTCCGCCATGGGTTACAAGCACCAGTTCATCACCCTGGCCGGCATTCACAACATGTGGCACAGCATGTTCAACCTGGCGCACGACTACGCCCGCAACGACATGACTGCCTACGTGAAGCTTCAAGAGCAGGAATTCGCTGACGCCGCCAAAGGTTACACCTTTGTGGCTCACCAGCAGGAAGTGGGCACCGGCTACTTCGACGACATGACCACCGTGATTCAGGGTGGCTCGTCTTCGGTAACCGCACTGACCGGTTCGACTGAAGAAGAACAGTTCCACTGATTCTGCTTCGCCTGAGAAAACGGCCTCTGCGGATCGTATAGAAAGCTAACCGCAGAGCCGCAAAACTGACGCCCCGACTGGTTCGGGGCGTTTTTTTGCCCACGATTTCGTGAACATCACAGAACCCCTGTAGGAGTGAGCCTGCTCGCGATAGCGGTGAGTCAGTCACCTTATTTGTTGGCTGATACACCGCTATCGCGAGCAGGCTCACTCCTACAGGGATCGGCGTAGCCCGTACAAAAACATTGATCCAGAGCGGTATCGACGTCAGAAAATTCGGGTAAAACGGGCGCCGTCGCTACTTGCAGTAACGTGCAAGTAAGACAACTTCCCAACTACCAACCCGTTAAACAGTTATAAAACCACTCCAAACGATATTAATTATCATTCAGACACAACTATGTTCGTTACATTTCCTACAAAACATAATTCACGTAAAACCGGCTAATGCCCGCAACGCATGGGCTACAGGGCCGTCGAGGTGCGCTATGTCCTTATTCCAATAAATAATTTCGCTATAGGAATTTTACTTGCAGGGTGTTTAGCCATAAAATCAGCGCGATTGATTGCTGCGACATATCGTCACTGCCTTATTTCTTTATCAAGCTCAGAGACCTTTGCTCTCTGTTAAGGATTACCAGCATGCCCGAAGCGACAGGACTCATGGCCCACAACTGGGGCTTTGCCATTTTCCTTCTGGGTGTAGTCGGCCTGTGTGCCTTCATGCTCGGCGTCTCCAGCCTCCTCGGGTCAAAAGCCTGGGGCCGCAGCAAAAACGAACCGTTCGAGTCCGGCATGCTACCTACCGGTGGCGCCCGCTTGCGGCTCTCAGCCAAATTCTATCTGGTCGCGATGCTCTTCGTGATCTTCGATATCGAAGCCCTCTTTCTCTTTGCATGGTCTGTGTCCGTCCGCGAAAGCGGCTGGACCGGATTCGTCGAAGCTCTCGTTTTCATAGCAATTCTGTTGGCAGGTCTTGTCTACCTGTTCCGAGTGGGCGCCCTTGACTGGGCTCCGGAAGCTCGTCGCAAGCGGCAGGCGAAGCTGAAACAATGAGGCTTTGGCAATGCAATACAATCTCACCAGAATCGACCCCGATGCTCCTAACGAGCAGTATCCGATCGGCGAACGGGAAACCGTTTCCGATCCGTTAGAAGATCAAGTCCACAAAAACATTTTCATGGGCAAGCTGGAAGACGTGCTGAGTGGCGCGGTCAACTGGGGACGTAAGAACTCCCTGTGGCCGTACAACTTCGGCTTGTCGTGCTGCTACGTGGAAATGACCACCGCCTTCACGGCGCCCCACGACATCGCGCGCTTCGGCGCCGAAGTTATCCGGGCATCTCCGCGTCAGGCCGACTTCATGGTTATCGCCGGTACCTGCTTCATCAAGATGGCGCCGATCATTCAGCGTCT
Organism: Pseudomonas atagonensis; assembly: GCF_011369485.1. Lineage (GTDB taxonomy): Bacteria > Pseudomonadota > Gammaproteobacteria > Pseudomonadales > Pseudomonadaceae > Aquipseudomonas > Aquipseudomonas atagonensis. The sequence goes on from NZ_VXCA01000034.1 coordinate 17,388, forward strand.
CTACGAGCAAATGCTCGAGCCGAAATGGGTTATCTCCATGGGTTCGTGCGCCAACTCCGGTGGCATGTACGACATCTACTCCGTGGTTCAAGGGGTGGACAAGTTCCTGCCTGTGGACGTCTACGTACCTGGCTGCCCGCCCCGTCCGGAAGCATTCCTTCAAGGCTTGATGCTGTTGCAGGAATCGATTGGACAGGAGCGTCGTCCGCTTTCCTGGGTCGTTGGTGATCAAGGCGTCTATCGCGCCGACATGCCTTCGCAAAAGGAACAGCGCCGCGAACAGCGAATCGCAGTCACCAACCTGCGCAGCCCTGACGAAGTCTGATCCAGATCTGTTCTTACAAAGAAACGAGAAGCTGGCTTCATTCTTTACGTTGACCGAAAGCGAAAAAATAACCATGACTACAGGCAGCGCTCTGTACATCCCGCCTTATAAGGCAGACGACCAGGATGTGGTCGTCGAATTGAACAACCGTTTTGGCGCCGAAGCGTTTACCGCTCAGTCGACCCGCACCGGCATGCCGGTGCTGTGGGTGGCTCGCGCCAGACTCGTTGAAGTCCTGACTTTCCTGCGCAACCTGCCCAAGCCGTACGTCATGCTCTATGACCTGCACGGCGTGGACGAGCGTCTGCGCACCAAGCGTCAAGGGCTGCCATCGGACGCCGAGTTCACCGTGTTCTATCACCTCATGTCGCTTGAGCGTAATAGTGACGTGATGATCAAGGTTGCCTTGTCCGAGAGCGACCTGAGCTTGCCGACCGTCACCGGTATCTGGCCGAACGCCAACTGGTACGAGCGTGAAGTCTGGGACATGTACGGCATCGACTTCAAAGGCCACCCGCACCTGTCGCGCATCATGATGCCGCCAACCTGGGAAGGTCACCCGCTGCGCAAGGACTTCCCGGCGCGCGCCACCGAGTTCGATCCGTTCAGCCTCAACCTCGCCAAGCAACAGCTTGAGGAAGAAGCCGCGCGCTTCCGTCCTGAAGACTGGGGCATGAAGCGTTCCGGTGCCAACGAGGACTACATGTTCCTCAACCTGGGCCCGAACCACCCTTCGGCGCACGGTGCATTCCGCATCATTCTGCAACTGGACGGCGAAGAGATCGTCGACTGCGTCCCGGACATCGGTTACCACCACCGTGGCGCCGAGAAGATGGCCGAGCGTCAGTCCTGGCACAGCTTCATCCCGTACACCGACCGTATCGATTACCTCGGCGGCGTGATGAACAACCTGCCGTACGTGCTCTCGGTCGAGAAGCTGGCCGGCATCAAGGTACCCGAGAAGGTCGACGTCATCCGCATCATGATGGCCGAGTTCTTCCGGATCACCAGCCACCTGCTGTTCCTGGGTACCTACATCCAGGACGTCGGCGCCATGACCCCGGTGTTCTTCACCTTCACCGACCGCCAGAAGGCCTACACGGTGATCGAAGCCATCACCGGTTTCCGTCTGCACCCGGCCTGGTACCGCATTGGTGGCGTCGCCCACGACCTGCCACGCGGCTGGGAAAAACTGGTGAAAGACTTCGTTGAATGGCTGCCAAAACGCCTCGACGAATACACCAAGGCTGCCCTGCAGAACAGCATCCTCAAGGGTCGTACCATCGGCGTTGCCCAGTACAACACCAAGGAAGCTCTGGAATGGGGCGTCACCGGTGCTGGCCTGCGTTCCACCGGTTGCGACTTCGACCTGCGTAAAGCGCGCCCGTACTCGGGCTACGAGAACTTCGAGTTCGAAGTACCGCTGGCCGCCAACGGCGATGCCTACGACCGCTGCATGGTTCGCGTCGAAGAGATGCGCCAGAGCATCAAGATCATCGACCAGTGCATGCGCAACATGCCGGAAGGCCCGTACAAGGCGGATCACCCGCTGACCACGCCGCCGCCGAAAGAGCGCACGCTGCAGCACATCGAAACCTTGATCACGCACTTCCTGCAAGTTTCGTGGGGCCCGGTCATGCCGGCCAACGAATCCTTCCAGATGATCGAAGCGACCAAGGGCATCAACAGTTATTACCTGACGAGCGACGGCGGCACCATGAGCTACCGTACCCGGATCCGTACTCCGAGCTTCCCGCATCTGCAACAGATCCCTTCGGTGATCAAAGGCAGCATGGTCGCGGACTTGATTGCGTACCTGGGTAGTATCGACTTCGTTATGGCCGACGTGGACCGCTAAGCATGAACAGCACGCTTATCCAGACAGACCGTTTCACCTTGAGTGAAACCGAGCGCTCGGCCATCGAGCACGAGCTGCATCACTACGAAGACCCGCGCGCGGCGTCGATCGAAGCCCTGAAGATTGTTCAGAAAGAACGCGGCTGGGTGCCGGATGGCGCCCTGTACGCAATCGGCGAGATCCTCGGCATCCCTGCCAGCGACGTTGAAGGTGTGGCGACGTTCTATAGCCAGATCTTCCGTCAGCCGGTTGGCCGTCACATCATTCGCGTCTGCGACAGCATGGTCTGCTACATCGGCGGCCACGAGTCGGTGGTCAGCGAAATCCAGAACAATCTGGGCATCGGCCTGGGTCAGACCACCGCCGACGGTCGTTTCACTCTGCTGCCTGTCTGCTGCCTCGGCAACTGCGACAAGGCACCGGCGCTGATGATCGACGACGACACCTTTGGCGACGTGCAGCCTGCTGGCGTGGCCAAACTGCTCGAGGGCTACGTATGACCCTGACATCTTTCGGTCCTGCCAACCGCATTCAGCGTTCGGCCGAGACTCACCCGCTGACCTGGCGTCTGCGTGACGACGGCGAAGCCGTTTGGCTCGACGAGTATCAGGCCAAGAACGGTTACGCGGCTGCGCGCAAAGCCTTCGCCGACATGGATCAGGACGCCATCGTCCAGACCGTGAAAGACGCCGGCCTTAAAGGTCGCGGCGGTGCAGGCTTCCCCACTGGAGTGAAGTGGGGTCTGATGCCCAAGGACGAATCCATCAACATCCGCTACCTGCTGTGCAACGCGGATGAAATGGAGCCGAACACCTGGAAAGACCGCATGCTGATGGAGCAACTGCCCCATCTGCTGATCGAAGGCATGCTGATCAGTGCCCGCGCACTGAAAACCTACCGTGGCTACATCTTCCTGCGTGGCGAATACACCACCGCCGCCAAGCACCTCAACCGTGCCGTGGAAGAAGCCAAGGCTGCAGGCCTGCTGGGTAAAAACATTTTGGGCAGCGGCTTTGATTTCGAACTGTTCGTCCACACCGGCGCCGGGCGTTACATCTGCGGTGAAGAAACCGCACTGATCAACTCCCTCGAAGGCCGCCGCGCCAACCCGCGCTCCAAGCCGCCCTTCCCTGCCGCCGTGGGCGTGTGGGGCAAGCCGACTTGCGTGAACAACGTAGAAACTTTGTGCAACGTGCCGGCGATCATTGCCGACGGCGTGGACTGGTACAAATCGTTGGCCCGCGAAGGCAGCGAAGACATGGGCACCAAGCTCATGGGCTTCTCCGGCAAAGTGAAAAACCCGGGCCTGTGGGAACTGCCGTTCGGCGTCACCGGTCGCGAGTTGTTCGAAGACTACGCCGGCGGCATGCGCGACGGTTACAAACTCAAGGCCTGGCAGCCAGGTGGCGCCGGTACCGGTTTCCTTCTGCCTGAGCACCTCGACGCACAAATGTACGCCGGCGGCATCGCCAAAGTGGGCACCCGTATGGGTACCGGCCTGGCCATGGCGGTGGACGACAGCGTCAACATGGTCTCCTTGCTGCGCAACATGGAGCAGTTCTTCGCTCGCGAGTCGTGCGGCTTCTGCACCCCGTGCCGCGATGGTTTGCCATGGAGCGTCAAGCTCTTGATGGCCATCGAACAAGGCCGTGGTCAGCCAGGCGACATCGAGACCCTGCTGGGTCTGGTCAACTTCCTCGGCCCGGGCAAGACCTTCTGTGCTCACGCACCGGGTGCCGTGGAGCCGTTGGGCAGTGCCATCAAATACTTCCGTCCAGAGTTCGAAGCCGGTATCGCGCCTGCAAGCGCCGCCGTCCCGCCTCTGGCAAGGCCGATCGTAGTCGGCGCGTAAACGCTTAAAAAGGCGAAGGGTCCGTGCCCTTCGCCTTTCGTCCGATGACGCCTTTCGGGGCTGACTGGATTCGGACGGATAACAAGATTCCATTAGCCACGCCCGCTGACACCGGGCCAACGAAGACCTTTGAACCATGGCCACTATCCACGTAGACGGCAAAGCGCTCGAAGTCGACGGGGCAGACAACCTGTTACAGGCATGTCTGTCGCTGGGCCTCGACATTCCATATTTCTGCTGGCACCCGGCGCTTGGTAGCGTCGGGGCTTGCCGCCAGTGCGCGGTCAAGCAGTACACCGACGAGAACGACACCCGTGGTCGCATCGTCATGTCCTGCATGACGCCTGCCACCGACAACACCTGGATCTCCATCGACGATGAAGAGTCCAAGGCATTCCGCGCCAGTGTTGTTGAATGGCTGATGACCAACCACCCGCACGACTGCCCTGTGTGCGAAGAAGGCGGTCACTGCCACCTGCAAGACATGACGGTGATGACCGGTCACAACGAGCGCCGTTATCGTTTCACCAAACGCACCCACCAGAACCAGCAACTGGGCCCGTTCATTTCCCACGAAATGAACCGCTGCATCGCTTGCTACCGCTGCGTGCGTTTCTACAAGGATTACGCTGGCGGCACCGACCTCGGTGTGTTCGGCGCCCACGACAACGTGTATTTCGGTCGCGTTGAAGACGGCACCCTCGAAAGCGAGTTCTCCGGCAACCTCACCGAGGTCTGCCCGACCGGTGTGTTCACCGACAAGACTCACTCCGAGCGCTACAACCGCAAGTGGGACATGCAGTTCTCGCCGAGCATCTGCCATGGCTGCTCCAGCGGTTGCAACATCTCCCCGGGCGAGCGTTACGGCGAACTGCGTCGCATCGAAAACCGTTTCAACGGTTCGGTAAACCAGTACTTCCTGTGCGACCGTGGCCGTTTCGGTTATGGCTACGTCAACCGCACCGACCGTCCACGTCAGCCGCTGCTGGCCGACGGCACCAAGCTGGGTCTCGACGCCGCGCTGGATAAAGCCGCCGATCTGCTGCGCGGTCGCAATATCGTTGGTATCGGTTCGCCGCGTGCCAGCCTTGAAAGCAACTACGCGTTGCGTGAACTGGTCGGCGCCGAGCACTTCTACTCCGGTATCGAAGCCTCTGAACTGGAACGCATCCGCCTGGTCCTGCAAGTGCTGAAGGACAGCCCGCTGCCAGTGCCGAACATGCGCGACATCGAAGACCACGACGCCATTTTCGTCCTCGGTGAAGACCTGACTCAGACTGCTGCGCGTATGGCCCTGGCTCTGCGTCAGTCGGTCAAAGGCAAGGCCGAAGACATGGCCGAAGCCATGCGCGTTCAGCCTTGGCTCGACGCGGCAGTGAAGAACATCGGTCAGCACGCGCTGAACCCGCTGTTCATCGCCAGCCTGGCGGAAACCAAGCTCGACGACATCGCCGAAGAATGCGTACACGCAGCTCCGGACGACCTGGCCCGCATCGGTTTCGCCGTGGCTCACGCCCTGGACGCCAGCGCACCGGCCGTTGAAGGTCTGGACGCAGAAGCGCAGGAACTGGCCAAGCGCATCGCCGACGCCCTGCTCGCCGCCAAGCGTCCGCTGATCATCGCTGGTACTTCGCTGGGCTCCAAAGCCTTGATCGAAGCTGCTGCGAATATCGCCAAGGCCCTGAAGCTGCGCGAGAAGAACGGTTCGATCAGCCTGATCGTGCCGGAAGCCAACAGCCTCGGTCTGGCCATGCTCGGTGGCGAATCGGTCGACGCTGCGCTGCAAGCAGTCATCGACGGCAAGGCCGACGCCATTGTCGTGCTGGAAAACGATCTGTACACCCGCACCTCGAAAGCCAAGGTCGATGCGGCACTGAACGCTGCGAAAGTCGTGATCGTTGCCGACCATCAGAAGACCGCGACCAGCGACCGCGCCCACCTGGTTCTGCCAGCGGCGAGCTTCGCTGAAGGCGACGGTACTTTGGTTAGCCAGGAAGGTCGTGCCCAGCGCTTCTTCCAGGTTTTCGATCCGCAGTACATGGACGCCAGCATTCTGGTTCACGAAGGCTGGCGCTGGCTGCACGCCCTGCGCGCCACCCTGCTGAACCAGCCGATCGACTGGACGCAACTCGACCACGTTACCGCGGCCGTTGCTTCGAGCACCGGGCAACTGGCGCGTATCGTTGACGCTGCCCCATCCGCTGCGTTCCGCATCAAGGGTCTGAAACTGGCGCGTGAGCCGCTGCGTTACTCCGGTCGCACTGCAATGCGCGCCGACATCAGCGTTCACGAACCGCGCACCCCGCAAGACAAAGACACCGCGTTCGCCTTCTCCATGGAAGGTTACTCGGGTTCGGCTGAGCCACGTCAGCAGGTTCCATTCGCCTGGTCGCCAGGCTGGAACTCGCCACAAGCGTGGAACAAGTTCCAGGACGAAGTCGGTGGTCACCTGCGCGCTGGCGATCCGGGCACCCGCCTGATCGAAAGCACTGGCGATTCGCTGAACTGGTTCGCTGCCGCGCCGCGTGCGTTCAACCCGGCGCCGGGCACCTGGCAAGCCGTGCCGTTCTATCACCTGTTCGGCAGCGACGAAAACTCGTCGAAAGCCGCTCCGGTGCAGGAACGCATTCCGGCTGCCTACGTGTCGCTGGCCAAGTCCGAAGCGGATCGTCTGGGCGTCAACGACGGTGCCCTGCTGAGCCTGAACGTCGCCGGCCAGACCCTGCGTCTGCCGCTGCGCATCAATGAAGAACTGGGCGCAGGTCTGGTGGCCTTGCCTGCGGGCATCGCCGGCATTCCACCGGCATTCGCCGGCGTGTCCGTCGACGGTCTGCAGGAGGCAGCGCAATGACCTGGTTCACCCCTGAAGTGATCGATGTGATCCTGTCGGTCATCAAAGCCATCGTGATTCTGCTGGCCGTTGTGGTCGCAGGCGCGTTGCTCAGCTTTGTCGAACGTCGCCTGCTGGGCTGGTGGCAGGACCGTTACGGTCCGAACCGCGTTGGCCCGTTCGGCATGTTCCAGATCGCCGCCGACATGCTGAAGATGTTCTTCAAGGAAGACTGGACCCCGCCGTTTGCCGACAAAGTGATCTTCACTTTGGCACCGGTGGTGGCCATGTCCGCCCTGCTGATCGCGTTTGCGATCATCCCGATCACCCCGACCTGGGGCGTGGCGGATCTGAACATCGGCCTGCTGTTCTTCTTCGCCATGGCCGGTCTGTCGGTCTACGCGGTGCTGTTCGCCGGCTGGTCGAGTAACAACAAGTTCGCCCTGCTCGGCAGCTTGCGTGCCTCGGCACAAACCGTGTCCTACGAAGTGTTCATGGGCCTGGCCCTGATGGGCATCGTGGTGCAGGTCGGCTCGTTCAACATGCGCGACATCGTCGAGTACCAGGCGCAGAACCTGTGGTTCATCATTCCGCAGTTCTTCGGCTTCTGTACCTTCTTTATCGCTGGCGTCGCCGTGACTCACCGTCACCCGTTCGACCAGCCGGAAGCAGAACAGGAACTGGCCGACGGTTACCACATTGAATACGCCGGTATGAAATGGGGCATGTTCTTCGTCGGTGAATACATCGGCATCATCCTGATCTCGGCGCTGTTGGTCACCCTGTTCTTCGGTGGCTGGCACGGTCCGTTCGGCATCCTGCCGCAACTGTCCTTCGTCTGGTTCGCACTGAAGACCGCGTTCTTCATCATGCTGTTCATCCTGCTGCGCGCTTCCATTCCGCGCCCGCGTTATGACCAGGTGATGGATTTCAGCTGGAAATTCTGCCTGCCACTGACCCTGATCAATTTGCTGATAACCGCTGCGGTTGTGTTGTGGAACACACCTGCGGTTGCGGTTCAGTGAGGATTTGACCCATGTTCAAATATATTGGCGACATCGTTAAGGGTACTGGTACCCAGTTGCGCAGCCTGGTCATGGTCTTCGGCCATGGCTTTCGCAAGCGCGACACCCTGCAATACCCGGAAGAGCCGGTCTACCTGCCGCCACGCTACCGTGGCCGTATCGTCCTGACCCGTGACCCCGATGGCGAAGAGCGTTGCGTAGCCTGCAACCTGTGCGCCGTGGCTTGCCCGGTGGGTTGCATCTCCCTGCAGAAAGCTGAAACCGAAGACGGTCGCTGGTACCCGGACTTCTTCCGTATCAACTTCTCGCGCTGCATTTTCTGCGGTCTCTGCGAGGAAGCCTGTCCGACCACCGCAATCCAGCTGACGCCGGATTTCGAGATGGCCGAGTTCAAACGTCAGGACCTGGTGTACGAGAAAGAAGATCTGCTGATCTCCGGCCCCGGCAAAAACCCTGATTACAACTTCTATCGTGTTGCAGGTATGGCAATCGCTGGCAAGCCTAAAGGCTCCGCGCAGAACGAAGCCGAACCGATCAACGTGAAGAGCTTGCTGCCTTAAGGAAGAACGATGGAATTCGCTTTCTATTTCGCATCGGGTATCGCGGTTGTGTCCACGCTTCGCGTGGTCACCAACACCAACCCTGTGCACGCCCTGCTCTACCTGATCATCTCGTTGATCGCCGTGGCCATGACCTTCTTCGCACTGGGCGCACCATTCGCCGGCGTGCTGGAAGTGATCGCCTACGCTGGCGCCATCATGGTGCTGTTCGTGTTCGTGGTGATGATGCTGAACCTGGGGCCCGCCTCGGTTCAGCAAGAACGCAGCTGGCTCAAGCCCGGAATCTGGGCAGGGCCGGTGATTCTCGCAGCCTTGCTGCTGGCCGAACTGCTGTATGTGCTGTTCGCTCATCAGAGCGGTCAGGCCATCGGCCACACCACCGTAGACGCGAAAGCCGTGGGCATCAGCCTGTTCGGCCCGTACCTGCTGGTGGTCGAACTCGCCTCGATGCTGCTGCTCGCCGCAGCCGTCACGGCGTTCCATTTGGGCCGTAACGAGGCGAAGGAGTAAGACATGCCTGCTATCCCTCTCGAACATGGATTGGCCGTTGCCGGCATCCTGTTCTGCCTTGGTCTGGTCGGCCTGATGGTCCGCCGCAACATTTTGTTCGTGTTGATGAGCCTGGAAGTGATGATGAACGCCTCTGCACTGGCCTTCATCGTTGCAGGCGCCCGCTGGGCGCAGCCGGATGGACAGATCATGTTCATCCTGGTGATCAGCCTTGCAGCCGCCGAGGCCAGTATCGGTCTGGCGATCCTGCTGCAACTGTATCGCCGCTTCCACACGCTCGATATCGACGCTGCCAGTGAGATGCGCGGATGAACCTGATCTTTCTGACTTTCGTATTCCCTCTGATCGGTTTCCTGCTGCTGTCCTTCTCCCGTGGACGCTGGTCGGAAAACCTCTCGGCGCTGATCGGCGTGGGTTCCATTGGCTTGTCGGCGATTGTCGCCGCCTACGTCATCTGGCAATTCAACGTCGCGCCTCCCGAAGGCGGTCACTACACCCTGGTGCTTTGGCAGTGGATGGCGGTGGAAGGCTTCAAGCCTGACTTCGCCCTCTACGTCGACGGGCTGTCGATCACCATGCTCGGCGTGGTGGTGGGCGTGGGTTTCCTGATCCACCTGTTCGCGTCCTGGTACATGCGCGGCGAAGCGGGCTACTCGCGCTTCTTCTCGTACACCAACCTGTTTATCGCCAGCATGCTGTTCCTGGTGCTCGGCGATAACCTGTTGTTCCTGTACTTCGGCTGGGAAGGCGTGGGCCTGTGCTCGTACCTGTTGATCGGTTTCTACTACAGCAACCGCAACAACGGTAACGCCGCACTCAAGGCTTTCATCGTGACCCGGATCGGCGACGTGTTCATGGCCATCGGCCTGTTCATCCTGTTCCAGCAAGTGGGCACGCTGAACATCCAGGAACTGCTGGTGCTGGCACCGCAGAAATTCCAGGTTGGCGATTTCTGGATCACTCTGGCAACCCTGATGTTGCTGGGTGGCGCAGTCGGTAAATCGGCGCAACTGCCGCTGCAAACCTGGCTCGCGGACGCGATGGCTGGCCCGACCCCGGTTTCGGCACTGATCCACGCCGCAACCATGGTGACCGCCGGTGTCTACCTGATCGCCCGTACCCACGGTCTGTTCACCCTGGCGCCGGAAATCCTGCACCTGGTCGGCATCGTCGGTGGTGTGACCCTGGTTCTGGCCGGTTTCGCCGCTCTGGTACAAACCGACATCAAACGTATCCTCGCCTACTCGACCATGAGCCAGATCGGCTACATGTTCCTGGCGCTGGGTGTTGGTGCATGGGATGGCGCGATTTTCCACCTGATGACCCACGCCTTCTTCAAGGCTCTGCTGTTCCTTGCTTCCGGTGCGGTGATCGTTGCCTGCCACCACGAGCAGAACATCTTCAAGATGGGCGGTCTGTGGAAAAAACTGCCACTGGCCTACGCCAGCTTCATTGTTGGCGGCGCGGCACTGGCTGCTCTGCCACTGGTTACTGCGGGCTTCTACTCCAAGGACGAAATCCTTTGGGAAGCGTTCGCCAGCGGCAACCACGGTCTGCTCTACGCAGGTCTGGTCGGCGCGTTCATGACCTCGCTGTACACCTTCCGCCTGATCTTCATCACGTTCCACGGTGAAGCCAAGACTGAAGCCCACGCCGGTCACGGCATCGCTCACTGGCTGCCTCTGTCGGTGCTGATCGTGCTGTCGACCTTCGTCGGCGCCATGATCGTTCCACCGCTGCACGGCGTACTGCCGGAAAGCGTCGGCCATGCCGGTGGCGAAGCCAAGCACAGTCTGGAAATCGCCTCGGGCGCCATCGCTCTGGCCGGTATCCTGCTGGCAGCGTTGCTGTTCCTCGGCAAGCGTCGCTTCGTGACGGCGATCGCCAACAGCGGCATCGGCCGTTTCCTCTCGGCCTGGTGGTTTGCTGCCTGGGGCTTCGACTGGATCTACGACAAACTGTTCGTCAAGCCGTACCTTGCGATCAGCCACATGCTGCGCAAAGACCCGCTCGACCAGACCATCGGTCTGATCCCGCGTATGGCCAAGGGTGGTCACACTGCCCTGAGCCGCACCGAGACCGGTCAACTGCGTTGGTACGCTGCTTCGATGGCTGCTGGTGCCGTGCTGGTTATTGGCGCCATCGTGCTGGTAGCGGTCTGATATGAACCTTGCGAATTTGCGAAAGGAAACGAGCCCGTCATGATTCTGCCTTGGCTAATCCTGATCCCCTTCATCGGCGGCCTGCTGTGCTGGATGGGTGAGCGCTTCGGCGCTACCCTCCCCCGCTGGATTGCGCTGTTGACCATGACCCTGGAACTCGCCCTCGGCCTCTGGCTGTGGGCCCACGGTGACTATTCATTTGCTCCGGCGCCTGGCGCCGATCCGACCTGGGCGCTTGAGTTCAAGCACGTCTGGATCCAGCGCTTCGGCATCAACGTGCACCTGGCCCTCGACGGCCTGTCGCTGCTGATGATCCTGCTGACCGGCCTGCTGGGTATCCTCTCGGTACTCTGCTCGTGGAAAGAGATCCAGCGTCACGTTGGCTTCTTCCACCTGAACCTGATGTGGATCCTGGGCGGCGTTGTCGGCGTGTTCCTCGCCCTCGACCTGTTCATGTTCTTCTTCTTCTGGGAAATGATGCTGGTGCCGATGTACTTCCTCATCGCGCTCTGGGGTCACAGTTCTTCGGACGGCAAGAAAACCCGGATCTACGCTGCGACCAAGTTCTTCATCTTCACTCAGGCTTCCGGCCTGATCATGTTGGTGGCGATCCTCGGTCTGGTGCTGGTCAACTTCAACAACACTGGCGTGATTACCTTCAACTACGCCGACCTGTTGAAAACCAAGATGTCGATGACCACCGAGTACATTCTGATGCTCGGCTTCTTCATCGCCTTCGCGGTCAAGCTGCCAGTGGTTCCGTTCCACTCTTGGCTGCCTGACGCTCACGCCCAGGCACCGACTGCAGGTTCCGTCGACCTCGCTGGTATCTTGCTGAAAACCGCCGCTTACGGTCTGCTGCGTTTCGCCCTGCCGCTGTTCCCGAATGCCTCGGCCGAATTCGCGCCGATCGCTATGACCCTCGGTCTGATCGGGATCTTCTACGGTGCGTTCCTGGCGTTCGCGCAAACCGACATCAAGCGTCTGATCGCCTTCTCGTCCGTTTCCCACATGGGCTTCGTACTGATCGGCATCTACTCCGGCAGCCAACTGGCGCTGCAAGGCGCCGTGATCCAGATGCTGGCCCACGGTCTGTCGGCGGCGGCACTGTTTATCCTCAGCGGTCAGTTGTACGAGCGTCTGCATACTCGTGACATGCGTGAGATGGGCGGTCTGTGGTCGCGTATCGCTTACCTGCCGGCCATCAGCCTGTTCTTTGCAGCCGCTTCGTTGGGTCTGCCGGGCACCGGTAACTTTGTCGGCGAGTTCCTGATCCTGATCGGCTCCTTCGCCAGCGCCCCATGGGTCACCGCGATTGCCACCTCCGGCCTGGTGTTCGGTTCGGTCTACTCGCTGATCATGATCCACCGTGCTTACTTCGGTCCGGCCAAATCGGATTCGATCCTGCACGGCATGGACGGTCGCGAACTGATCATGGTGCTGGGCCTTGCGGTACTGCTGATTTACCTCGGCGTTTACCCGCAACCGTTCCTCGACACTTCTGCCGCCACGATGCATGGCGTCCAGCAGTGGCTCGGCACCGCCTTCACTCAACTCGCTTCGGCCCGGTAAGAGCGCTATGGAATTCACGATTCAACACTTTATTGCGCTTGCGCCACTGTTGATCACCAGCCTCACCATTATCGTGGTGATGCTGGCAATCGCCTGGCGCCGCAACCACTCGCAGACCTTCCTGATTTCGGTCGCTGGTCTGAACCTGGCCTTGCTGTCGATCCTGCCGGCTCTGAAAGTCGCGCCTCTGGCCGTGACCCCGTTGCTGCAGATCGACACCTTCGCCTGCCTGTACATGGCGCTGATCCTGGTCGCCACCCTCGCCTGCGTCACCCTCGCCCACGCCTACCTCGGTGATGGCGGTTCGGGTTACCCGGGCAACCGTGAAGAACTGTACCTGCTGATCCTGATGGCCGCCGCCGGTGGTCTGGTTCTGGTCAGCGCGCAGCACCTGGCCGGTTTGTTCATCGGTCTGGAACTGCTCTCGGTACCGGTCTACGGTCTGGTGGCTTACGCCTTCTTCAACAAGCGCTCGCTGGAAGCCGGCATCAAGTACATGGTGCTGTCGGCCGCCGGTTCCGCATTCCTGTTGTTCGGTATGGCGCTGCTGTACGCAGACTCGGGTTCGCTGAGCTTCGTTGGCATTGGTCAGGCACTGGCTGCAACCGGCCTGCCTAGCTCGCTGGCACAACTGGGCCTGGGCATGATGCTGATCGGTCTGGCGTTCAAACTGTCGCTGGTACCGTTCCACCTGTGGACGCCAGACGTCTACGAAGGTGCTCCGGCACCGGTCGCCGCGTTCCTCGCCACGGCGTCGAAGGTTGCGGTGTTTGCGGTAATGGTGCGTCTGTTCCAGATCTCCCCTGCCGCGAGCAGTGGCGTGCTGAGCGACGTGCTGACCGTGATCGCCATCGCCTCGATCCTGTTCGGTAACCTGCTGGCTCTGACTCAGAGCAACCTCAAGCGTCTGCTCGGTTACTCGTCCATCGCGCACTTCGGCTACCTGCTGATCGCACTGGTGGCGAGCAAGGGTCTGGCGGTGGAAGCCATCGGCGTCTACCTGGTCACCTACGTGATCACCAGCCTCGGCGCCTTCGGCGTGATCACCCTGATGTCCTCGCCGTACAACGGTCGTGACGCCGACGCACTGTACGAGTACCGCGGCCTGTTCTGGCGCCGTCCGTACCTGACCGCCGTCCTGACCGTGATGATGTTGTCCCTCGCTGGTATCCCGCTGACCGCGGGCTTCATCGGCAAGTTCTACATCATCGCTACCGGTGTCGAGTCGCATCAATGGTGGCTGGTCGGTTCGCTGGTGCTGGGCAGCGCCATCGGCGTGTTCTACTACCTGCGCGTGATGGTCACCCTGTACCTGATCGAACCAAACCTGCGTCGCCACGACGCCCAGCTGCACTGGGAACAGAAAGCAGGCGGCGTAATGCTGCTGGCCATCGCCCTGGTCGCGTTCTTCCTGGGTGTGTACCCGCAGCCATTGCTGACTCTGGTTCAGCAGGCGGGTCTGGCGGGCTGATTGCTCCGTTAGGACTGGCAACAAAAGAAACGGCACCTTCGGGTGCCGTTTTTGTTTTTGTGGGATTTAGCCTCTCGAGCGCTTGCGCCAACGCCTTCGCGAGCAAGCCCGGCTCCCACAGGTTTCGATGGTGTTCATAAAGTCTGTAATCACCCTGGATCACTGTGGGAGCGAGCCTGCTCGCGAAGGCGTCGGCACATCCAACCTCTTCTTCCCCTGACACCCCGCCGCTATCACCATTCGGCGTTGGGCGCTGCTGCGGGATTGTTCCGACACGGCAGCTGCGCAGCCTCTTCATAGATCAGTCGAACGTTCCCACCGCCCCCGTCAACTCGTCCTACAGGTGCTTCCACGACCGGAGTCTACCGTTGAACAAGGGACGAAAAGCAAGGCCAGGAGGCCTTGACCGATTCGATTATCGAGACAACACTATACGCAGGTAACGTACAGTATACGGATGCTCTATTTATCGAATTACCTGTGTTTCAGAAGCACCGAGACGACTATCTGGATGACGATCTGTTTCGCAGCTTTCAACTGGAGTTGCTGAAAAATCCGGAAGGGGGCGATCTTATCGAGGACACAGGCGGGCTTCGTAAAATTCGCTTTGGCGACCAACGAAGAGGGAAAGGAAAACGCAGCGGATTACGAGTGATTTATTACTGGTGGTCAGGCTTCGACCAGTTCTGGCTCTTTACCGTCTACAACAAAAACGAGCAGGACGATCTGACGCCTGCCCAGAAAAAACTTTTCAGACAAACGCTGAATAGAGAACTCAACGCGAGAACCCACCATGAAACGTGACATTTTTTCCGAACTGATGGATGGCCTGGAAGCATTGGCCGATGAACGTCAAGGCAAGATCACCTTGCGTACCCACAAGGTGCAATTGCCAAAACTGATGCCGATCACTGCAGAGGAAGTCATAGCCATCCGTCAGCAACTTAATCTTTCCCGGTCAGTATTCGCGATGTATCTACGCACCAACACGCGAACGCTCGAAAACTGGGAGCAAGGACGAGCAACACCCAATGCTCAAGCAACGACTCTGATTCGTCTGGTCGAGCGTTTTCCACAGACAATCGAACAACTCGCGGCCCTGACCTGACAGAGGTTTTCATTCCAGACACATGACGAAATTGTAATTCCCCCATCACCTTGGCGTTATCCGCAGCTTGCAACGATGTCACCCGGCGACCATGCCGGCGGGCCCTGCCCCGTCGAACAATAAAACCCACGCCGAAGCACGTTCCCGTTCTGCCGAACCCAAGGAGTGTTTGATGGTTAACAATACAAAAATGTCGATGGCCGCTTTAGCAGTGGTGCTCGGCTCCGGGCCGTCCATGGTGTTTGCAGAAGAAAAACCCGAAGGGTTTATCGAAGGCAGCAGCCTGACGGTGCTCAACCGCAACTACTACTTCAATCGTGATCACCGCAACGGCCAGTCCAGCCCTACCGGCAATGGTTATTCCGAAGCCTGGGCACATGCGGTGATCAGCAAGTTCGAATCAGGATTTACCCAAGGCACCGTGGGGGTCGGTGTTGACGCTTTTGCGATGATCGGACTGAAACTCGACACCGGCGACGGGCGCAACGGTGGGCGCAGTTCGTTTGATGTATTGCCGGTCAACAGTGACGGTGAGGCACGGGATGAATACACCAAGGTCGGGGGCGCCGCGAAAGTGCGGGCGTTCGATACCGTGGTCAGGGTTGGTGATGTGTTCCCGGCCAACCCAGTGGTCGCAGCCGGTGACTCGCGATTGCTGCCGGAGAGCTTTCGCGGTGTGACGGCGACCAACACCAGCATCGAAGGTCTGTCGGTGCAGGGCGGTCGATTGCATGCGATGAGCCAACCGGTGTCGAGCGACATGCGCGAGAACTTCGCCACCTTCTACGCCGGGCCGGTCAACTCGCCGTGGATCGCCTATGGCGGCGGCGATTATGCGCTGAACAAGAATCTCAGTTTCAGCCTTTACTCCAGCCGCCTCAAGGATGCCTGGAATCAGTACTACGCCGGTACGGCGTGGACGTACCCACTGTCCGATGACCTGTCGCTGTTCGGTGGCCTGAACTATTACAAGGCTGTCGATGAGGGCAAACAACTGCTCGGCGAGTTCGACAACAACATCTGGAGCGGCCGTGCGGGCGTGAAATTCGGCGCCCACTCCGTCGCCCTCTCCCACCAGCGCAACAACGGCAACGACGACTTCGATTACCTGCGTCAGTCCGACTCGATCTTCCTCGACAACTCCATCCAGTACAGCGACTTCAACTCGCCCAAGGAACGTTCGTGGATGGTGCGCTACGACCTCGACATGACGACCTACGGCGTCCCCGGCCTGTCGTTCATGACGCGATATGCGCGTGGCACCGACGCCGACTATTCCAACGCCAACGCCGTGTACATGCGCCGCGATGCCGACGGCAATCCGCTGACCGACCAGAAGCGTTGGGAGCGCGATATCGAAGTCAAATACGTGGTGCAAAGCGGTTCGATGAAAGATCTTTCTCTGCGCCTGCGCCAAGCCACCACTCGCGCCACGGCATTCGAGTCGGATCTGGATGAAGTGCGGGTAATTGTCGAATACCCGCTGGCGATTCTCTGAGTTTAACGAGCAACACCATTCACCTTTTAGAAGCTCCTTGCTCCTTTGGTCAGAGGTGAATCTTTTGGCGCCCTTCGGGGGCGCCTTTTTTTTGCTTTGCGTTTTGCCGTGGTTATGTTTTCCAGGTTTAGGCCCGACCCTCACCCTAGCCCTCTCCCAGAGGTAGAGGGGACTGACCGAGCTGCTTAGTGGAAATACATCGACCTGAAAAACCGAGGCGTACTCTGGTTTTGAATGGCTTGAAGATCTGTTCCCTTTCTCCTTTGGGGTTGTCCATCGCTTCGAATAGGGCAGATGAGGGATTGTGAGAGCCTCACGCAACACAAATAAAATCGGTCCTCGGTAAATAAGCCACAGGCTCGACATCATCGAGCGCACTGCTCACCGTCAGTTCGCCAATCATTACGACTTGCACGCCTCGAAAAACGTCATCTGATTTCGGCAGCACACCCAGCGACGGTTAATGTCAGCTCCAACGTTTTGGGCGAGCTTTCAATTGGTGTAAGCGAATATTGCTTCGGGCGGGGTTAGCTTCGATAGTCTGCTCGAATGCGTTGAATGCAACGTCATCGAGAAGATACGGTTGCGCCTCCAGAATCATCTGCTGGCACATGACGGGTGCAAGATCATTCACGTGCTGTTTCTTTCGATCTGTTCTTCGACAGCCTGAAAAGAGATCGGTAATCACATCGCGCTCAATTGGACTGGGCATTGACCTGTCTCCGTTGTGTTCGGGCATTGGCCTGCGTTAGCCACGGCGTGGCGAGAAATACAACTCCCGCCACTTTGTCAGTGACCTATTGAGCAGGATCTACGTTATCCAGCGCCTTGTTCACCGCCAGTTCACCAAGCATGACGACCTGCGCGATACCCAGCAGGGTCTTGCGATGGGTGCCGCCTAATAGCGCGGCGAAGTCGCCGAGCATCACCGTGGCCGAGGCCAGGGATTCGCAGGCGTTGGCCAGCAGGGTTTCGGTGTCGGCTTTGGGGTTGACGTAGAACAGCTCGTTGGGGGTGTAAGGCGTGGCCATGATGTGGGCCGCCGGATTGAGGTAGAAGTCGAGGGCGCGGTCGGCGGCTTTGTGGAGTTTGCGGCTGTCGACGCTGGCGTAGGGGGATGTTGGATCAGGCTCGACAACAGCGTCGGCTTCGGGGGGATTGGGGGTTGGTTTTTTCATCATGCTTTCTCCTTCGGAACGTTGGAGCTGACCCACTCGGTTCCACGCGAAGGGGTGGCAGCTGTACGCAGGTTGGAACCCGGGGAACGGAGAAACCCGGCAGACTCGAAAGTCTCCCGCGCACAGCCGCCATAACTGGCTGCACACCACGAAGGTGCGCAAGCATACGTCATGAGTGACGCTTTGGCGCTGACACGTTCTCCGGGGTTCCAAACCCGATCGCTGATTTGGCAGCGACCCACACAGGCTAGAGAGCGGACGTCCGACGGACAACCTGAAAACATTGTGGGAAGCTTCGGCATTTCCCACACAGTCTTAAACATCACGAATTGAAATACACAACGTGCGCCTGATCAGCCACCGCTGTTCCGGCAAGCGCCCGCCACGCTGTACTTGAGCGTATTGAGCTGGCCTTTCGAATCTTCGTAGGTCATGGCAGTGGGCACTACCGCGCAGGCCGGCTGCGGCTTGACCACACTGACGATTTTCACCACGTCCAGTGGCATGCCGTATTCGTACTCTTTCACCACCGGCGCCGCTTTGCCCCGCGCGGCCGCATATTGCTCCATGGCTTTGGCATTGGCGCTGAATGCGCGCTCAAAGGTGCGGTCGCCGCCGCCTTCAGCCAGCACATTCACAGACATCGCCATGACGCCGGCGAACGCGATCATCTTCAGCAGTTTCATATCCTTTTCCTTCTCGTCCGGGCTTGAAAAAAGCCCGGTATCGATGCGCGATGACGGGCTTGTTCAGAGTTTGCAGGCTTACAGGTCGCGGGTTTTCTCGTCTTTCTTTTCAGTGACGACCACCGGGTTGCCGGCGGCTTTTTCCCTGGCGACGAACAGCTCCACGGAGCG
Organism: Pseudomonas atagonensis; assembly: GCF_011369485.1. Taxonomy (GTDB): domain Bacteria; phylum Pseudomonadota; class Gammaproteobacteria; order Pseudomonadales; family Pseudomonadaceae; genus Aquipseudomonas; species Aquipseudomonas atagonensis. The sequence continues at coordinate 36,194 of NZ_VXCA01000034.1, forward strand.
GTCGTTGGCGGTCATCATGCGTTCGAAAGTGCGGTCACCGCCGCCCTCGGCCAAGGCCAGGGAAGACATCGCCAGAGACGCTGCAAAGGCACCGATTTGTGCAAGTTTCATCTTTGATTCCTCGTTTAAGTAGCTGACGGGATCAAGGTAACAATCCGAACCTTTCGTGACGGTGGCGCCGAAATTACATATCCGTTATGTAGAAAGGCCCGCAATCGCGGGCCTATTTTTGAACCATGAAACGACTAAGCAGCAGCGGGCGATTCCTCGTCGCGGCGATGGGCAATCTGGTAGAGCGCCGGCAAAATCAACAGCGTGAGAATCGTCGAAGACAGAATCCCGCCAATCACCACCGTCGCCAGCGGCCGCTGCACTTCTGCCCCCGTGCCAGTCGCCAGCGCCATCGGTATAAAACCCAGCGACGCCACCAACGCGGTCATCAACACCGGCCGCAATCGCGTCAATGCACCTTCGTTGATCGCATCCGACAGCGACCGTCCCTCCTCACGCAGATTGCGGATAAACGCGATCATCACCAGGCCGTTGAGCACCGCCACACCCGACAACGCGATAAACCCCACGCCCGCCGAAATCGACAGCGGAATATCCCGCAGCCACAGCGCCATGACGCCCCCGGTCAAGGCAAACGGAATCCCGGTAAACACCAACAAGCCGTCCTTGAGGTTGTTGAACATCATGAACAACAGCCCGAACACCAAGAGCAATGCCACCGGCACGACGATCTGCAAACGCTTGGCCGCCGATTGCAGTTGTTCGAACTGCCCACCCCAACTGGTCCAGTAACCTGCCGGCACCTGCGCATCGCGCTCGATCACTTCACCGGCCTCGCTGACGAACGAGCCGATATCGCGGCCACGCACGTTGGCGCTGACGATCACCAGGCGTTTGCCGTTTTCGCGGCTGACCTGATTCGGCCCGAGCACCAGATCGAGGCTGGCGACGTCCTTCAGCGCGATAAAACCGATCTGACTGGCCAGACCATTCACGGCGGGCACCGGAATCAGCAGCGCCGACAAGCCGTCGATGTCCTTGCGCAAGGCGTCGGACAAACGCACGACCATGTCGAAACGCCGGTCGCCCTCGTACAACGTCCCGGCCTGCCGTCCGCCGACCGCGACCGCAATCGTGTCCTGCACATCACCGACGTTGAGCCCGTAGCGCGCGGCCTTGTCGCGATCGATGTTGATGGTCAGCACCGGCAACCCGGTGGTCTGTTCGACTTTGACCTCGGACGCGCCGTTGACCTTCTGCATCGCCGTAGCAATCTTCGCGGCGGTGGCGTTGAGCACGTCCATGTCATCGCCGAACACCTTCACCGCGACGTCACTGCGCACCCCGGAAATCAGTTCGTTGAAGCGCAACTGGATCGGCTGCGACAGTTCATAGTTGCTGCCCGGCAGCGTCGCGGCGGCGGTTTGCAGTTCGGCCATCAAGGTTTCGCGGGACTTGCCCGGGTCCGGCCATTGATCTTTCGGCTTAAGCATCACGTAGCTGTCGGAGATGTTTGGCGGCATCGGATCGGAGGCGATTTCCGCCGTGCCGGTGCGTGCAAAGACGCGCTCGACTTCCGGCATCTTCGCCAGAATCAACGTCTCCAGCCGCTGCTGCATGTCCACCGACTGCGTCAGGCTGGTGCCCGGCACACGCAAGGCTTGCAGGGCGAAATCACCTTCGCTGAGGCTCGGCACAAACTCGCTGCCCATGCGGCTGGTGAGCACACCGCTAAGCACGATCACGCCTAGCGCCGCACTCACGGCGACTGCGCGATGGGACATGACCCAGGCCAATGCCGGCGCATATACGCGACGCGCACTGCGCATGACGGCGCCCTCTTCTTCCTTGACCTTGCCGGTCACGAACAGCGCAATCGCTGCCGGCACGAAGGTCACCGACAACAGCATCGCACCGAGCAAAGCGATGACCACGGTGAACGCCATCGGGTGGAACATTTTTCCTTCGACGCCGCTGAGGGCGAAGATCGGCAGGTACACGACCATGATGATCAACTGGCCGAAAATCAGCGGTCGCCGCGCCTCTTTTGCCGCTGCGAATACTTCCTTGAAGCGCTCGGCGCGGGTCAGCAGACGCCCGTGATGTTGCTGCGCATGGGCCAGCCGGCGCAGAGTGTTTTCGACGATCACCACCGCGCCGTCGACAATGATGCCGAAGTCGAGCGCGCCGAGGCTCATCAGGTTGGCGCTGACCTTGTTGCTGAACATGCCGGTGAAGGTGAACAGCATCGACAGCGGAATCACCATCGCGGTAATCAGCGCCGCGCGGATGTTGCCGAGGAACAGGAACAGAATCGCGATCACCAGAATCGCGCCTTCGATGAGATTCTTCTTCACCGTGGCGATGGCTTTGTCGACCAGGTGCGTGCGGTCGTACACCGGCACGGCGACCACGCCTTGCGGCAAGGATTTGTTGATCTGTTCGAGCTTGCTGGCAACCGCTTGCGACACCGTGCGGCTGTTCTCGCCGATCAGCATGAACACCGTGCCGAGCACCACTTCACGACCGTTTTCAGTGGCGGCACCGCTACGCAATTCGCGGCCGATTTCGACGGTGGCGACATTCTTCACGCGGATCGGCGTGCCGTCGACATTGGCCATGACAATGTTGGCGATGTCCTCGGTGCTCGCCACTTGCCCCGGTGCACGAATCAGCAATTGCTCGCCGCTGCGCTCGATGTAACCGGCGCCGACGTTGGCGTTGTTGCGCTCCAGTGCGGTGACCAGATCGGTGAGGGTCAGTTTGTAGGCTGCGAGTTTTTTTGGATCGGGCGCTATCTGATATTCCTTGGCAAAGCCTCCGATGGTGTTGATCTCGGCCACACCGGGAACATTGCGCAGTTGCGGCTTGATGATCCAGTCCTGAATCACCCGCAGATCGGTCGGGGTGTAGGTCGTGCCGTCATCTTTCAGCGCGCCCTCCTTGGTCTCGACCGTCCACAAAAAAATCTCGCCGAGCCCGGTGGAAATCGGCCCCATGACCGCTTCCACGCCTTCGGGCAATTGCTCCTTGGCGATCTGCAACCGCTCGTTAACCAATTGACGGGCGAAGAACAGGTCGGTGCCGTCCTTGAAGATCACCGTGACCTGCGACAGCCCCGAGCGCGACAGTGAACGGGTCTGCTCCAGCGCCGGCAAACCGGCCATCGCAGTCTCAATCGGGAAAGTGATGCGCTGCTCGGTTTCCAGCGGCGAAAACCCGGCGGCGCCGGTGTTGATTTGCACTTGGACGTTGGTGATGTCGGGCACGGCGTCGATCGGCAGTTTTTGATAACTGGCGATGCCGAGGCCGGCCATGAGCAGAACGGCGAGCAGCACGATGATGCGCTGCTCGATGGCAAACTGGATCAGGCGTTCGAACATGGGAGTCTTCCGCGATTAGTGACTGTGCTCGGCCGAGGCTTTGCCCAGCTCCGATTTGAGGACGAAGCTGCCGGCGCTCGCCACTTGCACGCCCGGCTCCAGTCCGGCGGTGACTTCCACCTGGCCCGCCGCGCGACTGCCCAGCTCCACCGCTTGCGCCTTGAAGCCGTCGTCGGTGCGCACGAACACCGTGGGTTTGTCCTCAACCGTCTGAATCGCGGTTTCCGGTACGGCGACTTTCGCTTCACGGCTGTCGGTCGCCACCCGTGCGGTGACGAACAAGCCGGGACGCCACGAGCCCTGCGGGTTTTCCAGCGTCACGCGAACGGTGGCGGTGCGGGTCTGTTCACCGAGCAGACTGCCGACGTAAGCCACGCTGCCAAGGACTTGTGCGTTCAGTTCCGCAGCGCTGACGGTGACCGCTTTGCCCACCTGCACTTTGTTCAGATCCTTCGGCGAAACGCCGAACGTCACCCACACCCGCGACAGATCCGAAAGGGTGAACGCCGCGGTAGTTTCATCGACGACTTCGCCCGGCGTCAGGTGCTTTTCCACCACCACGCCATCGAACGGCGCGCGCAGTTCGTAACGATTGCCGCCGGTGGCGACGACGCTGCCGCTGAGCACGCTGATCTTTTGTCGGGCGTTGGCCAAAGCAATCTCGGCCTCCTCCAGCGCCTGACGCGCCTGCAGGAAATCCTGTTCGGCGGAGATCTTGTCCTGCCAGAGCTTTTTCTCCCGCTCGTAGGTGGTGCGCGCCAACGCCAGACGACGTTGCGCGGCGGCCTGTTCGCTGCGTTGCTCGGAGATTTGCTGGCTGGCAATCACCGCCAGCAACTGGCCTTTTTTCACCGATTGGCCGAGGTTGACCGCCACCGACTCGACCACGCCGGGCACGCGCGGCACCACATGGGCGGTGCGGTCTTCGTCAAAGCGCACTTCACCGGGGAACGGCAAACCGAGACTGATGGTCTGCGCCCGCGCTTCGGCCAGTTGAATGCCGGCGGCGGTGATTTGTTCGGCGCTTAATTCGATGTGGCCTTCTTCGCCATGTTCGCCTTCGGCAGCAGCGCCCTCCTCGGCATGATCCGCGTGATCGGCATGTTCTGCGGCCTCATCGGCGTGCGCGTCGATAGCGCCATTACCGTCCCACATCGAGCCGATACCGATGCCCAACGCCAGCGTCGCCGCAGCGACCACGATCAGTTTTTTGTCCATGCAAACTCCTCTGCGCCAGACCCGCGCGCAGTCATCTGAAAAATGAAATTCAAGGGCTGACGTTGAGGTCGCCGAAGATCCGTTCGATGCGTACGCGGGCGTCGGTCGCCTCGCTGACGGCCTGGATGTATTGGCTGCGCGCCGCGATCAGGGTGCGCTGGGCGTCGAGTACATCGAGGAAGCCGAACTTGCCCATTTCGAACCCGCGCGTGGCGCTTTCCACCGCACTTTGCGCGGCGGGCAGGATGGTCTGGTTGAACGCTTTGGCTTCGCCGTTGGCGGTCTGCCATTGCGCAAGGGTGGTCTGGATTTCGGTGCGCAAACGCAGCTCGGTGGCGTTGCGCAGATCCCGCGCCTGATCGGTTCGGCGTGCCGCCGCGAGGACGTTGCCCTGATTGCGGTTGAACAGCGGAATCGGCATCGACAGCCCGACCACATTGACCCGCTCGCGCTCGGCTTCGCTGTACTGGCTGCCGATGCTCACGGTCAGGTCGGGGATGCGCTGGGACTTTTCCAGCCCCAGCGACGCTTCGCGCTGATCGATCTGCAGCCTGGCCAGACGCAGCTCGGCGGTCTCGTTCAGGCGTTCAAGCAAGCGGTTCGGCGGTGGTACGTTGACGAGGTTTTGTGCGGCGGCTTGCACCGTGGTCGAGGTCGATAACGGCGCGCCCATGACCTGCGCCAATTGCTGATACGCGTTGGCCTGATCGCGTTCGGCGCGGCGCAATTCCAGGCGCACTTCGGAGAGCTGTACTTGCGCCCGCGTGCCTTCGACAGGTGATGACTTGCCCGCCTCGATCCGCCCTTGGGCCACCCGCAAACCGTGTTCGGCCAATTGCAGTGACTGGCGGGACAACTCCAGACGTTGCTGAGCGGTTTGCGCACTGTTGAACGCCTGAATCACATCGGCACGCAAGGTGTTGCGCTTGCGCTCCAGTTCAATACCGGCGGCGTCCTGCGCGCGGCTGGCAACATCGATGCGCGCACCGCGTTTGCCGCCCAGTTCGATCGGCTGACTGAGCATGACCGTGGTGGTACGCGAGTCGCGGCGGGTGTCTTCAGCTTCCCACGAAACCTCGGGGTTGGGGATCAGCCCGGCCTGCTTGCGGTCACCCTCGGCGATGCCGATTTCCCACTGCGCGGCGGCCAGATCCGGGTTGCCGGCGAAGGCTGTTTGCAGGGCCTGATCGAGGGTCAGGGTCGATGCGCTCGCAAGGCTGGCACTCGCCAGCAACAGAATGCCACTGGCTGTTTTTCGCAGGCGTGATCGCGCCGTCAGTTGTCTTGAACCGGGCAATGGAGACTTCCTTCATTGAGGATTTTTCAATGCCGCCACGGTAGGGTTTTGAACTTATCGACAAGGTGACTGGAACATTACAAATCCGTTATCCACGGTTTCGCCAAGTTGTTTTGTTCTAGGATGCGAAGTGCGAATGGCCTTGCTGCAATACATCGAAACAAAACTACTTAAGTTACCTGCCGAACAGCTCTTGCCGAATTCAGACTCGCGAGATTCTTTGCTTTCGGCTGTGACAGGCTGTCGCAGAAGGCTGATTTAAAGGCGTTGATCGTTGACTCTGTAGCCACTTCAGCCTTTACCGTGCACGCCATCGAGTGATTGCAACACGTCCGGAAGACCTTACAAAAACAACAACTTTCCCGACCACCTTAATTAACTATCCATTAAATAAAAGTGGTGATAGATCATGCGAATCCTTGTCGTCGAGGACGAGCTTAAAGCTGCCGAATACTTGCATCAGGGTTTGACCGAAAGTGGCTATATCGTTGACCACGCGGCCACCGGTGCCGATGGTTTGCACCTGGCACAACAACAAGCCTATGACCTGATTATTCTCGATGTGAATCTGCCCGAGCTGGACGGTTGGGGGGTGCTGGAACAGCTGCGCCGCACCCATTCCACGCGGGTGATGATGCTCACCGCGCGCGGGCGTCTGGCCGACAAGATTCGCGGCCTCGATCTGGGTGCCGACGATTATCTGGTCAAGCCGTTCGAGTTTCCGGAATTGCTGGCGCGAGTGCGCACCTTGATGCGCCGCAGCGAAAACATGCCTGTACCGCAAGTGCTGAAAGTCGCTGATCTGGAACTTGATCCCGCCCGTCACCGCGCGTTTCGTGGCGAGCAGCGCATCGACCTGACTACCAAGGAATTCGCCCTGCTGCATCTGCTGATGCGCCAGTCCGGCGAGGTGCTGACCCGCACGCAAATCATTTCGCTGGTGTGGGACATGAATTTCGACTGCGACACCAACGTGGTTGAAGTGTCGATCCGCCGCTTGCGGGCAAAAATCGACGACCCGTTCGAGCACAAGTTGATCCACACCTTGCGCGGTGTCGGCTATGTGCTGGAGGCGCGGGAATGAAGCCGGCGAGCCTGTCGATGCGCCTCGGTTTGACCGTGAGTATTCTCGGCGCGCTGCTGGTGGTGTTTCTGGCGATCCTCGCGTATTTCGCCCTGACCCACGAGTTGAACGCGCTATCCAGAGACAGTCTGGAAAAGAAAATGGCGCAGGTTGAGCACAGCCTCTCGCTGTACGCCGACACCAGTGAAATCAGCGGCAAACCGCATATCCTGCTCGATCAGGTGATGGGCCACGACAACCTCACGCTGACCATTTATGACCGCAGCAACCTGCGCATGCCGCTGCTCAAGTCCGGCACCGGCATGGCCGACCCACGCCTTGAACTGAAAGCCGTGCGGGCAATCACCGACGACCTCGCGTACGTATCCAGCACCGACGGCGAGGGCGCGAAATTTCTCACCGCGTCCCGGCTGATCGGCCTCAAGGACGGCAACCGCGTGCCGGTGTTGCTGTCGATGGACAACGCCCATGACGAAGCGCTGCTCAGCGCCTATTTGCGCTCGACACTGATCGCCCTGCCGTTGTTACTGGTGTTCATCGGCCTGACCGCGTGGGGCGCGGTACAACGCGGACTGGCGCCGATGCGCGAATTCCGCAAAGTCGCGGCGATGGTCTCCACCCAAGACCTCGACCATCGACTGTCGGTGGTCAACATGCCGCAGGAACTCAGCGAACTGGCGCAGGGCATCAACTTCATGCTGCATCGCCTTGATGCCGGGGTGCAGCAGTTGTCGCAGTTCTCCGACGACCTGGCGCATGAACTGCGCACACCGATCAATAACCTGATGGGCAAGGCGCAGGTCACGCTGTCACGCGAACGCTCGGTGGATGAGTACAAAGATGTGCTGGTGTCGTGCACCGAAGAGCTTGAGCGCGTGGCGCGGATTGTGTCGGACATGTTGTTTCTGGCGCAGGTCAGTCATCCGTCGGCGCTGGCACCGTTTGAATCGGTGGCGCTGGAGCTTGAAGCCGCGAAAGTCGCCGAGATGTTTTCGTTGTCGGCGCAGGACAAGGACATCCACTTGAATGTCATCGGCAACGCCTCGGTGTCGGGTGATCGGTTGATGATCCAGCGGGCGATCTCAAATCTGCTCTCCAACGCACTGCGCCACTGCCCCACCGGGAAAACCGTGACACTGCTGATTGAACAAGGCGCGGCGCAGACTTCCCTGCTGGTCAGCAACCCCGGCCTCTGCATCGAGGCGCAACACCTGCCGCACCTGTTCGACCGCTTCTACCGCGTCGACAGCAGCCGCTCGCGTTCACAGGGCAGCACCGGGCTGGGCCTGGCGATCGTGCGCTCGATCATGAGCCTGCATCAGGGTGTAGCGGAAGTTAAGAGCCTGCCGGGTGCGATGACCGTATTCCGCCTCGGCTTCCCTGCGGCGACACCAACGGTCCCATCGCTGGCAAGCAGCTCCCACTGGGAGCTGTGATGTAGGCGGGAATCGTAAGTACCACCAAAACCTATGGGAGCTTGACTGCAATCGATGGCGCCGGGTCAGTCGATATCTTTGTACGATTTTTTACCGATTTGCTCTCGCCCCACACAAACGCCGAAAGCTCTCGCCGCAACCTCCGTTTTGTCCTACAGCCAGTTTTGAGTAGATAGCTCTATGGTGAAGTCTTTGGTAAACGGAAATGTCGAAGCGAGGCAAAAAGTGAGTAAAGACAATTTTTTTGAATTAAATGAAGGATTCGAAGCCCCGTCTGCCCAATCTCGCGCGCACCCTCCTCTCAATCGCACAAAAAAAACCTGCATACAGAGGATTGGCGCAATGAAAGGCAAGCTTGCACTGCCTGTAAATTTCGATTCGCCATTGCCTGACGTCATGCTTGATACCTTTGAAGGAAATCAAGCATGAGTTTGTGCAAGACAGCCTTCGGCAGTTCCTACACAGGATGAGCGCAAGCTCGACAAAGCTTTTGATCTTGATCTGAAAGCCCGTCGGGAGGCTGAGTGGAGGGATTCATACGGGGAAAAGCATCGAGAGGAGGTGCAGCGAAGCAAACCGTAGGCGATGCCCCCGGATGAACCCGGAGCGAAGGAACCCGAGCCTTAGCGAGGGCCGGACGTCAGGGCACAGACCTTTGGTTCCTTTGGGGCGTTTGCCAAAGGGACTCGCCGTAAGGGCGAAACCATAATCAGCAACACCCGAAGAAATAGATATACACACCATCATCAAAGAAAACGGCACCCTACGGTGCCGTTCGCCTTTCACATTTCAGCTTTTACTTACGCGCATCCGCCCACGACTTCAGCAGTTCGTTGTAGCTCACGGTCTCGCCCTTCGGCTTCTCGTTCGCCAGTTTCGGCTTCGGTGCGCCCGGCTGATCAAACCAGTACTGCGCATCCCGCTCCGGATTCATCTTCGGCGCACACACCGCTTGGGCCTTGGAACGTTCCAGACGCGTCATGATCGCATCCTGATCCTTCGCCAACCCATCCAGCGCCTGCTGCGGCGTCTTCTCACCACTCGCCGCCTCAGCAATATGACTCCACCACAACTGCGCCAGACGCGGATAGTCCGGCACGTTAGTCCCGGTCGGTGTCCACTGCACCCGCGCCGGGCTGCGATAAAACTCAACCAGCCCACCGAGTTTCGGCGCCAGATCGGTCATCGCCTGCGAGTTGATATCCGACTCACGAATCGGCGTCAGCCCGACAATGGTTTTCTTCAGCGACACGGTTTTCGACGTCACAAACTGCGCATACAGCCAGGCCGCGAGTTTCTGCTTCTCAGGCGTGGACTTCATGAACGTCCACGAACCCACGTCCTGATAGCCGAGCTTCATGCCCTCTTCCCAATACGGCCCGCGCGGCGATGGCGCCATCCGCCATTTCGGCGTGCCGTCGGCATTGACCACCGGCAGGCCCGGTTTGGTCATGTCGGCGGTGAACGCGGTGTACCAGAAGATCTGCTGGGCGATGTTGCCTTGCGACGGCACCGGCCCCGACTCGGAGAAGGTCATGCCCGCCGCTTCCGGTGGCGCGTAGGCCTTCAGCCAATCGACATATTTCTGCGTGGCGAATACGGCCGCCGGGCCGTTGGTGTCGCCGCCACGGGTCACGCTGGAACCGACCGGGTGGCAATCCTCGACACGAATCCCCCACTCGTCCACCGGCAAACCGTTGGGCAGCCCCTTGTCACCGCCACCGGCCATGGAGAACCAGGCATCGGTGAAACGCCAGCCCAGCGACGGGTCTTTCTTGCCGTAGTCCATGTGCCCGTACACGCGTTTGCCGTCGATTTCCTTGACGTCTTCGCTGAAGAATTTGGCGATGTCTTCATAGGCCGACCAGTTCACCGGCACGCCCAATTCGTAGCCGTACTTTTCCTTGAACTTGGCTTTCAGGTCGGCACGTTCGAACCAGTCGGCGCGGAACCAGTACAGGTTGGCGAATTGCTGATCGGGCAGTTGATAGATCTTGCCGTCCGGCGCCGTGGTGAACGAGATGCCGATGAAGTCCTTGATGTCGAGGGTCGGCGAAGTGAAGTTCTTGCCTTCGTTGGCCATCAGGTCGGTGATCGATTCGGTCTTGCCGTAGCGAAAGTGCGTACCAATAAGGTCCGAGTCGTTGACCCAGCCGTCATAAATATTCTTGTCGGACTGCATCACCGTCTGCATTTTCTCGACCACGTCGCCTTCTTGCAGCAGGTCGTGGGTGAGTTTGATCCCGGTGATTTCGGTGAAGGCCTTGGCGAGTACCTTGGACTCGTATTCGTGGGTGGTCAGGGTTTCGGAAACGACCTTGATTTCCATCCCGCGAAACGGCTCCGCGGCCTTGATGAACCACTTCAGTTCTTCGAGTTGCTGCTCGGCCGTCAGGGTCGACGGTTTGAACTCACTGCCGATCCACTTTTTCGCCGCGTCTTCGTAGGCATCGGCCCACGCGGCGGCGCTCAAACCGCTGAGAGCCAGCATGGCTGCCAATGAAATGCTATGTCGCAGCTTATTGTTTTTGTCGAACATAGAGACCTCCTGTTTAGGATTTCGGAGCACGGTTGCCGAATGACTCGACTAGCCCCAACGCATCACAGCCAACAGCCACACCAGGGACAACGCGGACGCCACCCAGATGCTCCAGTCGGTGGCGCCAATAACCAGCAAATGCAGGTAGGCGCTGCCGAGAAGACCGATGAACAAGCGATCGCCACGGGTGGTGGCAATCGGCAGAAAACCTCGCCGCAGGATGCTCGGCGAGCGCAATTCCCATGTGGTCATGCCCACCAGCAGCAGACCAATGGCGATGAAGAACCCCGCAGTCGGGGTGGTCCAGCTCATCCATTCCATCATCAGCTCCTCAGACCCGGCCGAGGGCAAAGCCCTTGGCCACGTGGTTGCGCACAAACCAGATCACCAGCATGCCAGGCAGGATCGTCAACACCCCCGCCGCCGCCAGCACGCCCCAGTCGATACCCGACGCCGACACGGTGCGCGTCATCACCGCTGCAATCGGCTTGGCATTTACCGAGGTCAAGGTGCGCGCGAGCAGCAGTTCGACCCAGGAAAACATGAAGCAGAAAAACGCCGTGACACCGATGCCCGAGCCGATCAGCGGGATGAAAATCTTCACGAAGAACTTGGGGAAACTGTAGCCGTCGATGTAAGCCGTTTCATCGATCTCTTTCGGAACACCGGACATGAAGCCTTCCAGAATCCACACCGCCAGCGGCACGTTGAACAGGCAGTGCGCGAGCGCCACGGCGATGTGCGTGTCGAACAGACCAATCGACGAATACAACTGAAAGAACGGCAGCAGAAACACCGCTGGCGGCGCCATGCGGTTGGTCAGCAGCCAGAAGAACAAATGCTTGTCGCCAAGAAAGCGGTAGCGCGAAAACGCATACGCCGCCGGCAGCGCCACGCTCAGCGAAATCACCGTGTTCAGGCTCACGTAATACAGCGAGTTGAGATAACCGGTGTACCAGCTCGGATCGGTGAAGATCACCTTGTAGTTGTGCCAGGTGAAATCCTGCGGAAACAGGGTCAGCCCGCCGAGGATTTCGGTGTTGCTCTTGAACGACATGTTCAGCAGCCAGTAGATCGGCACCAGCAGGAACAGGATGTACACCAGCAACGGGATAAGCTTTCTTTTGCTCATGGCCGGGCCTCAGCGGTTGGCATCGTTGTGGGTCATGGCGGTGTAGAACAGCCACGACACCAACAGGATGATCAGGAAGTACACCAGCGAAAACGCCGCCGCCGGCCCCAGGTCGAATTGGCCTACGGCCATCTGGGTCAACGTCTGACTCAGGAAAGTCGTGGCATTGCCCGGCCCGCCGCCGGTGAGTACGAACGGCTCGGTGTAGATCATGAAGCTGTCCATGAAGCGCAGCATCACCGCGATCAGCAACACGCTCTTCAGCTTGGGCAATTGGATGTGGCGGAACACCGCCCACGCCGAGGCGCGATCAATGCGTGCGGCCTGGTAATAGACGTCGGGAATCGCCCGCAGCCCGGAGAAACACAGCAGCGCCACCAGTGAGGTCCAGTGCCAGACGTCCATCACCAGCACCGTCACCCAGGCGTCCATGGTGTTGGCCGCGTAGTTGTAGCTGATGCCCATCGCGTTAAGGCTGGAGCCGAGCAGACCAATGTCGGCACGGCCGAAAATCTGCCAGATGGTGCCGACCACGTTCCACGGAATCAGCAACGGAATCGCCAGAATGATCAGCACCACCGACGACCAACGGCCCTTGGTCGGCATGGTCAGCGCGACCGCAATGCCCAGCGGGATTTCGATCAACAACACGCACGCCGAGTAAATAAACTGGCGCAGCAGCGAATCGTGCAGGCGCGGGTCGAGCAGCACTTGTTTGTACCAGTCGGCGCCGACGAAATAGCGGCTGGACTGGTCGAAGATGTCCTGCACCGAATAGTTGACCACGGTCATCATCGGGATCACCGCACTGAACGCCACCAGCAGGAACACCGGCAACACCAGCCACCAGGCCTTGTTGTTCTGCACCTTGTTCATGGCTGCACCTCGGTACTGTCGGTGTCTTCGAGAAGGAACTCGTCGGCATAGACCATCAGCCACTGCGCCGGAAAACTGATGTACGCCGTGCCCTGCGGCACCGGTTTGTCTTCGGCCAGACGCACTTTCAGCGGCGCGCCGTCGAGGTTGAGGGTCATGATCTTGTAGGTGCCAAGGTCTTCGACGTGTACGACTTGTGCCTGCATCGCGTCGTCAAACGGCTCGTCCCACACGTGAATGAACTCGGGGCGGATGCCGACCTTCAGATTTTTCCACTGGCCGTGTTCGATATGGCGCTGCAAGGCCTCGGACAGCGGCAGATGCGTCGACGCAAATCCGACGCCGCCCGGTTGCGGCTGCACTTCAATCAGGTTCATCCCCGGGCTGCCAATGAAGTAGCCGACGAAGGTGTGGCTCGGCCGCTCGAACAATTCCCGAGGCGTGCCGAACTGCACAATCTGGCCGCCGTACATCACCGCGATCTTGTCGGCGAAGGTCGAAGCCTCCAGTTGATCGTGGGTGACGTAGACCATGGTGATGTTGAACTGCTCGTGAATCTGCTTGAGCTTGCGCCGCAGTTTCCACTTCAGATGCGGATCGATCACCGTCAGCGGTTCATCGAAGAGGATTGCCGAAACGTCGTCGCGCACCAATCCACGGCCCATCGAGACTTTCTGTTTTTCGTCGGCGGTGAGGTTGCGCGCCTTTTTGCTCAGCAGATTTTGCAGGTCGAGAACCTCGGCAATTTCCTGCACCTTGCTGTGCACCTTCGCCTCAGCCATGCCCTGATTGCGCAGCGGGAAGGCCAGGTTGTCGAACACGGTCATGGTGTCGTAGACCACCGGAAACTGGAAAACCTGAGCGATGTTGCGCTTCTCCGGCGTCAGGTCGTTGACCGCTTTGCCGTCGAACAACACGTGGCCTTGCGAGGGGCTGAGCAGGCCGGAAATGATGTTGAGCAAGGTCGATTTGCCGCAACCCGACGGCCCCAGCAAGGCGTAAGCGCCGCCCTGCTCCCAAACGTGATCCATCTCGCGGATCGCGTAATCCTCCGCGCCGCTCGGGGTTTTGCTGTAGCTGTGGGCGAGGTGCTGCAAACGGATTTCGGCCATCAGGCAACCCTCGCGACACGCCGGCCCGGTGCTTGCACCAGACGACCCTGCGCATCGAAAACGAACAGTTTGTGGGTCGGGATGTAAATGCGGATCGGCGCATCGACGTCGTATTCGTGAACACCCGGCAGATGCAGCACCAGCAGGAAATGCTCGTTGCGCACGTGCAGGAAGGTTTCCGAACCGCTGATCTCGGCGACTTCAACGGTCACCGCCAATTCCAGATCGTCGTCATTGCTCGGCACCAGCGAGATATGGCTGGGGCGCACGCCAAAACGGAACTCGCCCTCGCCCACCGGTCGCAGGTCAACGTTCAGCGGGAAATGCACAAAATTTGCGAAGCTGACTTCGTTGCCGGCGATGCGCCCCGGCATCAGGTTGATCGGCGGTTCGGAGAACAACTCCGCCGCCAGCACCGTTTGCGGCTGGTGATACACCTCGGTCGACGGGCCGCTCTGGATCACCCGGCCTTCATGAAGAATGGTGGTGGTGCCGCCCAGCGCCAGCGCTTCGTTAGGCTCGGTGGTGGCGTAGATGGCGATGGTGTGGCGCAGCTTGAACAGCTCGCGCATTTCCTGGCGCAGTTCTTCGCGCAGTTTGTAGTCGAGGTTGACCAGCGGCTCATCGAACAGAATCAGTTCGGCATCCTTGACCAGCGCCCGGGCCATGGCGGTGCGCTGTTGCTGACCACCGGAAAGTTCCAGCGGATAACGCTGCAGAAACTTCTCGATGCGCAGCATCTTCGCCGTTTCCTGCACCTTGCTGTGGATGATGTCTTTGGCGATCCCGGCCTGACGCAGTGGCGAGGCGATGTTCTCGAACACGGTCATGGTCGGGTAGTTGATGAACTGCTGATAAACCATCGACACGTTGCGTAAACGTACCGGACGTTGGGTGACGTCGACGCCGTTCATCAGGATGCGGCCGCTGTCGGGCTTGTCCAGACCGGCCATCAGACGCATCAGACTGGTCTTGCCGGACAGTGTGCGCCCGAGCAAAACGTTGAAGGATCCAGGTTCGAATTTCAGGCTCGCATCGTCGATCCAGGTCTGGCCCTCGACGGTACGGCTGACGTGCTCCAGGGTGAGTGACATGGCTCGGCCTTTTTATTATTGGAGTCAAGCGACCTGTGCACAGGAGCGAGTTTCGTGCCAGAAAAGGCAAGCTGTTGATTTGTCGTGAAATTCGCTGAAAACGTGGAGAACAGGCGTTCATTGCTGAACACATTTGAACAGTGGGGCGATTGACAATGAACAATAGTGAACAACACTCTATGAACGCTTTTTGCCCAATATCATGAACGCTGAAGATCCAAATGTGGGAGCGGGCTTGCTCGCGAATGCGGTGTGTCATTCACTGGATGGGTGACTGATACTGCGCTTTCGTGAGCAAGCCCGCTCCCACAGTTGATCTGTGTGGTGTTCAAGAGACGGGTTCATAACAACAATAAAAATCGCTGCATCAGAGGCCCACTGCCATGGCCGCACCTGCCCCGCCGCTGTCCCACGACGCGATCGTCCAGCATTCCTGGCAACGTTGCCGCGCGTTCGGTCTCGACCACCAAAGCACGCCGGCCTTCGATCAATTGCCCGCCGCCGGCATTACCCATCTGCTCGACCGCCATCATTCGCTGGTGCAGACCACGCACCAGGAAGTCCTGCCCTATTACGAAAACATCCTGAGCAATTCCAATTGCCTGATCATGCTCGCTGACAATCAGGGCCAGGTACTGACGTCGTGGGGCACTCAGCGCTTTATCGAGCCGAACCTGGCCCGTGGGTTTCAGGCCGGTGCGAGCTGGATGGAGCGCGCCAGCGGCACCAATGCAATCGGCACCGCACTGGCCTGCGAGCAAGCCGTGCACATCGAACACGATGAACACTTTCTCAAGGCCAACCGCTTCATGACCGGTTCTGCCGCACCGATTTTCGATGCCGAGCGCAAAGTCATTGCCGTGCTCGATGTCTCCAGCGACAGCTACCTGCCGCCCTCACACACGTTGGGCATGGTCAAGATGATGAGCCAGACCGTGGAGAACCGGCTGATCCTCAACCTGTTCCATGGCCAGCATTTTCAATTGACCTTCAACACGGGGTTGAACAACCTCGACAGTCAGTGGGCCGGGCTGCTGATTTTTGATGAAAGCGGTCAGGTGCTCTCGGCCAACCGCCGGGCCGACAATCTGCTCGGTGTTCGCTTGTCGCGGGTCAGCGTCGAGAGTCTGTTCAAGGTGTCGTTGCTGGAGTTGATCAATCAGCCAGACGGCTTGCCGTTCGCCTTGCAAACCTCTGGACGCAACCGTTTCCAGTGTTTGTTGAAGCGGCCAAAACAGGCGCCGATTCAGGCACGGGTGTTTACCGCCGAAGCCACCAAACCGCCCGCCCCCACAACGATCAGCCTCAACAGCCTGCATTTCGGCGACAGTCGCGTGGAAAAAGCCGTGCGTCAGGCCGAACGCTTGCTGGAAAAAGACATTCCGTTGCTGATTCATGGCGAAACCGGCGTCGGCAAGGAAGTGTTCGTCAAAGCCCTGCATCAGGCCAGCTCCCGCAGCAAACAGGCATTCATCGCCGTCAACTGCGCAGCGATCCCCGCCGAGCTGGTGGAATCCGAACTGTTCGGCTACGAGAAAGGCGCGTTCACCGGCGCCAATCAGAAAGGCAGCATCGGCCTGATCCGCAAGGCCGACAAAGGCACGCTGTTTCTCGACGAAATCGGCGACATGCCACTGCCGACCCAGGCGCGGTTATTGCGGGTTTTGCAGGAGCGTTGCGTGCAACCGGTGGGCAGCAGCGAGCTGTTCGCGGTGGATTTGCGGATTATCTCGGCGACCAACCGATCACTGCGCGAACAGGTGCAGTTGGGGCGTTTCCGAGAGGATTTGTATTACCGCATTGGCGGGCTGACGCTGGAGTTGCCGCCACTTCGGGAGCGCAGTGACAAGGAGGCGTTGTTTAAGCGGCTGTGGGAGCAGCATCGTGAGCCGACGCAATGGGCGGGATTGAGCCAAGAGGTGCTGGAGCTGTTCAGCCGTCATCCGTGGCCGGGGAATTTGCGTCAGGTTAGTAGTGTGATGCAGGTGGCGTTGGCCATGGCCGAGGAACAACCGGTGCGGCCGGAGCATTTGCCGGATGATTTTTTTGTCGATCTGGAGATGGAGCCGGTTGAGAGCGCGCAGCCGCTGGGATTGGATTTGAATGATGTTGAAGCATTGAACCGGGAGTTGAAGGCGGCCGGGGGGAATATCTCGCACTTGGCCAGAAGGCTGGGCGTTAGTCGAAACACGCTTTATAAGCGGTTGCGGCAGATTGAGGGTTGAGTGAATCCCACGCCCCTCATCGGAACGCCGCCCGCCCAGCCCTCTCCCAGAGGTAGAGGGAGCCGACCGAGGTGTCTGGCGCTGGACATCGACCTGAAACATCGTGGCGATTATGGATTCGGCGCACATCGTTCAGGTCGGTGTATCTCGTGAATAGCCCCCAATCAGTCCCCTCTCCTGGGGGAGAGGGCTAGGGTGAGGGCGAAAAGGCCGGCTCAACACGCGCAGTTGAAACTGCCGCCAATGTGCGCAGCCCAATCAGCACCACCACCATCATCATCACCCCCGCGCCAATCGCCACGCCAAACCCTGCTCGTGCACCAAAAGCATCGATAACCACCCCCGCCAGCATGCCCCCAAGCGCCACACCGATGCTGATGCCGGTGGTCATCCACGTCAGCCCTTCGGTCATCCTTGACGGTGGGATGATGATCGTCCCCAGCTTCATGACCACAACCATGGTCGGCGCAAACGAGATGCCGGCGATAAAGAGCATCGCCGACAGCACATAAACGTCCGGTGAGAAGATCGGCAATACGCCGGTGACTGCCGTGACCAATATCCCGATAAAGAACTGTTTTTCAATCGCCAGCGAAACCCGCAACGCGCCGAAGGTCAGGCCCGCCACCAGCGAGCCGAACGCATAGGCGGCGAGGATGAAGGTGGCAGACGCTGGCCAGCCCTGGGCATTGGCGAACGCCACGACGGCAACATCGATTGCTCCACCGATAACGCCCATCGCCAACAACGCGAGGACAATGGTGCGAACGCCGGGGATCAGCAGGGTCGATCCGCTGTTTTTCCGGTTGCCCGCCACTACTTTCGGTTCGGTCTGACGCTGCATGAGAAACGCCGTCACGCCTACAGCCAGCAGCGCCACCGCCACCAGCGGCCCGGCCTCCGCGAAAAAGCTCACGCTCAAGCCGATCGCCAGCGGCGGGCCGATGATGTAAGCCAGTTCGGTGAGGACTGTGTCCAGCGAGAACGCGGTGTGCAACTGCGGCTTGCCACGGAACAACTGCGTCCAGCGGGCGCGGATCATGGACGGCATGCTTGGCATTGTCCCCGCCAGTGCCGCCAGCACAAAAAACAACGCGGCGGGCGCCTTCAGGTGCACGGCCACAATCAGCGCCAGCAACATGACGATGCTGAAAACCGTGACAACGGGCAGCACGCGACTCTGACCACGCTGATCAACCTGCTTGGAGATGCGCGGGCCAAGCAGCGCATTGGCCAGGGTAAACGTACCGGCGACTGCGCCGGCCAGCCAGTAAACGCCGGTCTGCTGCACCAGCATGGTGATGATGCCGATGCCGATCATTGCCTGCGGTAATCGGGCGATGGAACTCGCGAGCACCAATCCCGTTGCGCCGGGGGTTGTCAGGAGTTCGCGATAGTGGTTTGCCATGATCTCTCCGTTCCGAATCGTCGCCGCTCAGATTCCGGCTGAGCGCGTTGCCGACATCAAGACCTACGCGAACATCAAAAGCAATCCCTCACCCCAGCCCTCTCCCGGAGGGAGAGGGAGCCGACCGAGGTGTCTGGCGTTGTACATCGACCTGAGAGATTGCGTCGATTATGGATTCGGAGAAAAGCTTTCAGGCCGGCGTATTTCTTGAACATCCCCCAATCAGTCCCCTCTCCCTCCGGGAGAGGGTTAGGGTGAGGAGCTCTTTTCGCAGCCAAACAAAAACCCGCACAAAGCGGGTTTTGTTTTGAAGCCAAACACAGCGATCAGTCAGCCAAACGCCAGGTAGTCCCACCCTTGCCGTCTTCCAGCACCACGCCCATGGCAGTGAGCTGGTCGCGGATGCGGTCGGATTCGGCCCAGTCTTTACCCGCCCGTGCTGCCAGACGCGCAGCGATCAGCGCGTCAACTTCAGCCGCATCGACACGCCCTTCGGCGCCGGCCTGGAGGAATTCATCGGCCTCCAGTTGCAACACGCCCAGCACGCTCGCCAGCTCTTTCAGACGCGCCGCCAGACCGGCCGCCGCATCGAGATCGCTCTCGCGCAGACGGTTGATCTCACGCACCATCTCGAACAGCACCGCGCAGGCTTCAGGGGTGCCGAAGTCGTCGTTCATCACCGTGGTGAAACGCTCGACGAACGCTTCGCCACCGGCCGGCGCCACGTTCGGCAGGCCTTTCAACGCGTGGTAGAAGCGCTCCAGTGCGCCCTTGGCGTCCTTGAGGTTGTCTTCCGAATAGTTGATCGCGCTGCGGTAGTGGCTCGACACCAGCAGGTAACGCACGACTTCCGGGTGGTACTTGTCGAGCACGTCGCGAATGGTGAAGAAGTTGTTCAAGGACTTGGACATCTTCTCGCCATTGATACGGATCATGCCGCAATGCATCCACGCGTTGGCGTAGGTCTTGCCGGTGGCCGCTTCGCTCTGGGCGATTTCGTTTTCATGGTGCGGGAACTCGAGGTCGCTGCCGCCGCCATGAATGTCGAAAGTCTCGCCGAGGCAGCAGGTGGACATCACCGAGCACTCGATGTGCCAGCCCGGACGCCCGGCGCCCCACGGCGATTCCCAGCTCGGCTCGCCCGGCTTGACGCCTTTCCACAGTACGAAGTCCAGCGGATCTTCCTTGGCTTCGTCGACTTCGATCCGCGCGCCGATGCGCAGGTCTTCGACCTTCTTGCGCGACAGCTTGCCGTAACCCATGAACTTCGCGACGCGGTAGTACACGTCGCCATTGCCCGGAGCGTAGGCGTAACCCTTGTCGATCAGGGTCTGGATCATCGACAGCATGCCCGGGATGTGGTCCGTGGCACGTGGTTCCATGTCCGGTTTGAGGATGTTGAGGCGCGCCTCGTCCTCGTGCATTGCGGCGATCATGCGCTCGGTCAGCGCGTCATACGGCTCGCCGTTCTCGCGGGCACGATTGATGATCTTGTCTTCGATGTCGGTGATGTTGCGCACATAGGTCAGGTTATAACCGCTGAACCGCAACCAGCGGGTCACCAGGTCAAACGCGACCATGCTGCGGCCGTGGCCGATGTGGCAGTAGTCGTACACAGTCATCCCGCAGACGTACATGCGCACATTGTTGCCATCCAGCGGCTTGAAGACTTCTTTGCTCTTGGTGAGCGTGTTGTAGATCGTCAGCACTTTAAATTTCCTTGACGCAGAATCACTGGCCCCACGAATCACGCAGGGTCACGGTACGGTTGAATACCGGCTGACCTGGTTTCGAGTCCTTGATATCCGCGACGAAGTAGCCTTCGCGCTCGAACTGGAAACGGTCTTCCGGCTGTGCGTTGCCCAGCGAGGGTTCAGCACGACAACCGGTCAGCACTTGCAGTGAGTCAGGGTTGATGTTGTCCAGGAAACTCGCGCTGTCCTCGGCCTTCTCCGGGTTCGGAGAACGGAACAGGCGATCGTACAGACGCACTTCGCACTCGATGCTGGCAGCGGCCGGCACCCAGTGGATCACGCCTTTGACCTTGCGACCTTCAGGGTTCTTGCCCAGGGTGTCCGGATCGTACGAGCAACGCAGCTCGACGATGTTGCCGTCGGCATCCTTGATCGCTTCGTCGGCACGGATCACGTAGCTGCCGCGCAGACGCACTTCGCCGTTCGGCTCCAGGCGCTTGTAGCCCTTTGGTGGCTCTTCCATGAAGTCATCGCGGTCGATGTAGATTTCACGGGCGAACGGCAGCTTGCGAACGCCGAGTTCTTCTTTCTGCGGATGACGCGGCAGTTCGAGGTTCTCGACCTGATCTTCCGGGTAGTTGGTGATGACCACTTTCAACGGACGCAGCACGCACATGGCGCGCGGTGCGTTCGCGTCCAGGTCCTGACGGATGCTGAACTCGAGCATGCCGAAGTCGACCACGCCGTCGGAACGGTTGGTGCCGATCATGTCGCAGAAGTTGCGGATCGACGCCGGGGTGTAGCCACGGCGGCGGAAGCCCGACAGCGTCGACATGCGCGGATCGTCCCAGCCATTGACGTGTTTCTCGTCCACAAGCTGCTTGAGCTTGCGCTTGCTGGTGATGGTGTAGTTCAGGTTCAGACGGCTGAACTCGTACTGACGCGGGTGCGCCGGCACTGGCAATGCGTCGAGGAACCACTCGTACAGCGGACGATGGCTTTCGAACTCGAGGGTGCAGATCGAGTGGGTGATGCCTTCGATGGCATCCGACTGACCGTGGGTGAAGTCGTAGTTCGGGTAGATGCACCACTTGTCACCGGTCTGATGGTGATGAGCGTGGCGGATGCGGTACATGATCGGGTCGCGCAAGTTCATGTTTGGCGAGGCCATGTCGATCTTGGCGCGCAGCACGCGGGCGCCGTCCGGGAACTCACCGGCGCGCATGCGGGCGAACCAGTCGAGGTTCTCTTCTACCGAACGGTCGCGGAACGGGCTGTTCTTGCCCGGCTCGGTCAGGCTGCCACGGTATTCCTTGGCTTGCTCTGGGGTCAGGTCGTCGACATAGGCCTTGCCGGCCTTGATCAACTCAACGGCCCAGTCGTGCAACTGGTCGAAATACTGCGAGGCGTAGCGCACTTCGCCGGACCATTCGAAGCCCAGCCATTTGACGTCGCTTTCGATCGCGTCGATGTATTCCTGGTCTTCCTTGGCCGGGTTGGTGTCGTCGAAACGCAGGTGCGTGACGCCGCCGAACTCCTGGGCCAGGCCGAAGTTCACGCAGATCGACTTGGCGTGGCCGATGTGCAGGTAGCCGTTGGGCTCAGGCGGGAAGCGGGTGACGATCTGCGTGTGCTTGCCCGAGTCCAGGTCTGCCTGGATGATCGGCCGCAGGAAATTGACCGGCACGGCAGGGCCGGACTTGGCATTCGAGGTAGGGTCGACAGTGGGCTTGCTCATAGGATCCTTGACTTACAGGTGCGCGGCCGCAGAGGGGCCAGACAAAACAAAGCCGCTATCATAGCCGATGCTGTCAAGGGGCTGACAGAGCAGGCCCCATAAAGGAGTGCATTTAATCGCAGGGATTTGGAAAAACAGCCTCGAAATTCGCGTCTGTCACGCTAAACTGCGCACCTTGGCCTTCACGGGCTGAACCGGTAAGGGGCGAAATGTCCCGATACCCACGAATTCCTTATAAAGAGTAGCGATCATGACTCAAGTAAAACTGACCACCAACTTCGGTGACATCGTCATCGAACTGAACGCCGAGAAAGCCCCGATCACCGTGGCCAACTTCATCGAGTACGTGAAAAAGGGTCACTACGAGAACGTCGTGTTCCACCGTGTGATCAAGGGTTTCATGATCCAGGGCGGCGGTTTCGAGCCTGGCATGAAAGAAAAGAAAGACAAGAGCCCAAGCATCCAGAACGAAGCCGACAACGGCCTGAAGAACGAGAAGTACACTCTGGCCATGGCTCGCACCATGGATCCGCATTCGGCATCGGCGCAGTTCTTCATCAACGCCACCGACAACAGCTTCCTCAACCACACGGCGAAGACCGCTCAGGGCTGGGGTTACGCCGTATTCGGTAAAGTGGTTGACGGCACCGACGTTGTCGACAAGATTGAAGGCGTGTCGACCACTTCCAAGGCCGGCCACCAGGACGTACCAGCAGACGACGTGATCATCGAGAAAGCCGAGATCATCGAAGCGTGATATTGCTGATTTCAGACTTGCATCTGGAAGAGGAGCGCCCGGACATTACCCGGGCGTTTCTGGATTTGCTCGCCGTACGCGCCCGCTCGGCGAGTGCGTTGTACATTCTGGGCGACTTTTTCGAGGCGTGGATTGGCGACGACGCCATGACCCCCTTCCAGCGTTCCATCTGCCAGGCCCTGCGCGAACTCAGCGACAGCGGTACGGCCATCTTTCTGATGCACGGCAATCGCGACTTCATGCTCGGCAAGGCCTTCTGCAAACAGGCCGGCTGCACGCTGTTGAAGGATCCGAGTGTCGTGCAGTTTTACGGCGAACCGGTGCTGTTGATGCACGGCGACAGCCTGTGCACCCGCGACGTCGGCTACATGAAGCTGCGGCGCTATCTGCGCAACCCGATCACGTTGTTTATCCTGCGCAACCTGCCGCTGAGCACCCGCCACAAACTGGCGCGCAAACTGCGCAGCGAAAGCCGAGCGCAAACGCGGATGAAGGCCAATGACATTGTTGATGTCACGCCTGAGGAAATCCCGCTGATCATGCAGGAATACGGCGTGAAAACCCTGATTCACGGGCATACCCATCGACCGGCGATCCACAAGTTGCAGCTCGGCGATCAGGCGGCGAAGCGCATTGTGCTGGGGGACTGGGATCGTCAGGGTTGGGCGTTGCAGGTGGATGAGAACGGGTATGCGTTGGCGCCGTTTGACTTTGCGCCACCGCCAGCACTGCCCGCTCCCGCCACCGCCTGATCGTTCCCACGCTCTGCGTGGGAATGCAGCCCGGGACGCTCCGCGTCCCATGCCGAAGCGGACGCGGAGCGTCCATTGAGGCATTCCCACGCAGAGCGTAGGAACGATCCTGCCGGACTTAGTGACCGCTGGCGGCCGGGCCTGCCTTGGCAGCAAACGGCGGTTTCGCCAGCCATACAATCAGAATCAAACCCATGAACCCCCACCCGAGCAGCGTGAAGTAATCCACGGTGGAGAGCATGTACGCCTGGCTGGTCAGAATCTGATCCATCTGTGCATAAGCCGATTGGCTCGCACCGCCTAAATGATTCAAGGTCTCGCGGGTCGCCGGTTCGAAAGTGCTGATGCTCTCGCTCATATACGCATGATGCTGATCGGCCCGGCGAATCCAGATCCACGTGGTCAACGAAGCCGCGAAGCTACCGCCCAGCGTCCGCAAGAACGTCGCCAGACCAGCGCCATCGGCAATCTGGCTCGGCGGCAAGTCCGACATCAAAATGCTCAAGGTCGGCATGAAGAACAGTGCCACGCCAATGCCCATGAACAGCTGCACCAGAGCGATGTGCTGGAAGTCCACCTCGTTGGTAAACCCGGCGCGCATGAAACAGCTCAAGCCAATCGCCAGAAACGCCAGCCCGGCCAGCAAGCGCAGGTCGAACTTGTTCGCGTACTTGCCGACAAACGGTGACAGCAGCACCGGCAGTATACCGATCGGCGCCACGGCCAAACCGGCCCAAGTCGCGGTGTAGCCCATCTGCGTTTGCAACCATTGCGGCAGGATCAGGTTGATGCCGAAAAACCCGGCGTAACCCAACACCAGCACCAGCGTGCCGATGCGGAAGTTGCGGTGGGCGAACAGCCGCAGGTTGACCACCGGATGCTGGTCGGTCATTTCCCAGATCACGAACACCGCCAGCGCGATCACCGAAATCGCCGCGCCAATGATGATGAAGTTCGACTCGAACCAGTCCAGGTCATTACCTTTGTCGAGGATCACCTGCAACGCGCCGACGCCAATGATCAGCGTGATCAGACCGACGTAGTCCATCGGCTGACGGCTGGTTTCCACCGGCCGTTTGGCCAATTGCGAACGCACCACCATCACCGCGAAAATGCCAATCGGCACGTTGATGAAGAAGATCCACGGCCAGCTGTAACTGTCGGTAATCCAGCCACCGAGAATGGGACCTGCAATCGGCGCGACCACCGTAACCATCGCCAGTAACGCCAGGGCCATGCCGCGCCTCGCGGGGGGATATACGGCGATCAACAGGGTTTGCGTCATCGGGTACAACGGCCCGGCGACCAGACCTTGCAGGACACGGAAGCCGATCAGTTCCGGCATCGACGTGGAGATACCGCAGAGGAACGAAGCGAGCACAAACAGAATGGTCGCCCAGAGAAACAGCTTCACCTCGCCAAAACGCCGACTGAGCCAACCGGTCAACGGCAGCGCAATCGCGTTACTCACGGCGAACGAAGTAATCACCCAGGTGCCCTGCTCCGAACTCACCCCCAGGTTGCCGGAAATCGTCGGCAGCGCCACGTTGGCAATGGTGGTGTCGAGCACTTGCATGAACGTCGCCAGCGACAGGCCAATGGTGCTGAGCAACAGGCTGGGCGGCGTGAAAGAGGCGTTATTGCTCATTGTGAATCCTTTGGAACCGGGAGGGTGCTGCGCCAGTTACAGGCACGACTGCCCTAATGGGAGCGAGCTCTTGTGGCGAGGGGATTTATCCCCGTTGGACTGCGCAGCAGTCCCTTTTTTCTGGATCAAAAGCGGGGCCGCTTCGCGACCCAACGGGGATAAATCCCCTCGCCACAAAAGTACTCACTCACAGGAAGTGGTATCAGCGTTGCGCGGTCTTGCTCACCGCAGCGCTGTTGTCGTGGATCAGCTGCGCAATCATCGCGTCGGCTTCGGCCAGTTGGCGGTCGTAGACGTTGGTGCTGAACGAGGCTTTTTGCGGTGGTTGCTGCGCCAGCACCGGGCCGCTCTGGTCGTGCAGGTTCACTTCAACGTTGGTCGACAGGCCGACACGCAACGGGTGTTTGGCCAGTTCTTCGGCGTTGATGTGAATGCGTACCGGCACTCGTTGCACGATCTTGATCCAGTTACCGGTGGCGTTCTGCGCAGGCAACAAGGCAAACGCGCTGCCGGTACCGGCGCCGAGGCTGTCGACGGTGCCGCTGTATTTCACGTCGCTACCATAGATGTCGGACTCGATGTCGACCGGCTGACCGATGCGCATGTCACGCAGTTGGGTTTCCTTGAAGTTGGCGTCAATCCACAACTGATCCAGCGGAATCACCGCCATCAGCGCGGTGCCCGGCTGTACGCGCTGACCCAGTTGCACAGTGCGTTTGGCCACGTAACCGGTGACCGGCGCGATCAAGGTGCTGCGGGCATTGGTCAGGTAAGCCTGACGCAGATCGGCGGCGGCCGACATCACGTCCGGGTGCGACGAAACCACGGTGTCATCCACCAGCGCACTGGTGGTTTTCAGTTGCTGTTTGGCGTTGGCCAGGGCGTTCTGGGCCGAGGTCAGGTCGTCGCGGGCGTGGGACAGTTCTTCCTGAGAAATCGCCCCGCCCTGCGCCAGGTTCTTCCGGCGGTTGTAGTTGTCCTGCGCTTTCTGCACTTCCGCCTGTTGCGCGTTGACCTGGGCTTTCATGCCATCGACGTTGCTGTACAAGCCGCGCACTTGACGCACGGTGCGCGCCAGTTTCGCCTGGGCACTTTGCAGGCCGACTTCGGCGTCGTTCGGGTCGAAGTTGATCAGCACCTGACCTTCGTGAACCAGGTCACCATCGTCAGCACCAATGCTGACCACGGTGCCGGTCACCAACGGAGTGATTTCCACCACGTTGCCGTTGACGTAGGCGTCGTCGGTGCTTTCGTTAAAGCGACCGATGAACTCGTGATACGCCCAGACGCCGGCACCGGCGAGGAGGACGACAACGGCCAGTACCAGCAGCATGACTTTGCGCTTGCGCGGGTTGCCGGTGTCGGGGGTGTTGCCTTGAGCTTGGGTGTTTTCGGCAGTGGCCATGACAAATACCTTGAATTAGTTGTGCGGCGTGGCTGGGCTGGCGTTGGCTGCGGTCAGGGTTTCACCCTGGAAGCCGCCGCCCAGTGCTTGCATCAGTTGAATCGACAGGTCGATCTGCTCGGCATTGAGGTTGGCCAACTGACGCTGGGCCTGCAGCAACTGCTGCTCGATGCTGAGCACGTCCAGGTAGTTGCCGATGCCGGAACCGTAACGCTGGACGACGGTGTTGTAAGAATCCTGAGCAATCTCGGTGGCGTGTTGCTGCGCACCGATCTGCCGGCCGATGTCACGCAACTGGTTGATCGTGTCGCTGACATCGCCCAGGGCTTTCACCAGACTTTTGTTGTACTGCGCCACCGCCAGATCGTAATCGGCGTCGCGCGCATCGAGGTTGGCGCGCAGGCGTCCGCCGTCGAAGATCGGCACCGAAATGGTCGGGGCAATGTTGAAGAAGCGACTGGCCGACCCGAACATCGCGTCACCCAACAAAGATTCGGCACCGGCCGAGGCCGTGAGGTTCAAGTTGGGATAGAACTGAGTCTTCGCCGAGTCGATGTCTTTGCTCGCCGCTTCGACGCGCCAGCGGGCAGCGACCAGATCCGGGCGACGACCGAGCAGCTCCGCCGGCAACACCGACGGCACCGCGACAGCACTGGTCTGCAGGACTTTCGGGCGGGCAATTTCATTGCCGCGATCCGGGCCTTTGCCGAGCAAAACGGCCAGCGCGATTTTGGCGCTGTTCAGGCGTTTTTCCGCGTCGATCAGGCTGGCTTCGGAGCTGGCCTCAAGGCTTTGCGTTTGCTGGAACTGGTACTGACTGTCGATCCCCGAACTCAGGCGGCGCTGGCTCAAATCGAGCATCTGTTTGGTGCGCTTGAGGTCGTCGTTGGCCAGGTCATAAACGATGTGCGCCTGACCCAGATCGCTGTAGGCACGGGCGACGTCGGCGGCCAGCGTCAACTGCGCGGCCTGACGGTCGACTTCAGCGGCACGGGCCTGACCGAGTGCGGCTTCCCACGCATCGCGCTGGCCACCCCACAGGTCGAAGTTGTAATTGAAACCGGCGCTGACGTTACGCACAGTGGCGTAGGCATCGCCCTGCCCGCGCGGATCCTGATCCTTGGCCAGCCGCGAACGGCTGATGCCGGCGCTGGCGTCGAGGGTCGGATAACGTGCGGCGTCGGCCGCATAGGCTGCGGCGCTGGCCTGATGGGCGCGTGCTTCGGCGATCTGCATGTCCGGGCTGTCGTGCAGGGCTTCGCGGATCAGGCCGTCGAGTTGCGGATCGCCAAGGCTGGTCCACCAGTCGCTTTTCGGCCAGGCAGCCGGCGACAGAGTCACGCCGTTGAGGGATTGGCCGACTTTCAGGCTTTTCGCATCGAGGTTCTGGCCGTGGGTGTCGAGGCCGCTGTAGTTGGCGCAACCGGCGAGGATCATCGCCGACAGCACCAGTGTCAGGCTGCTGCGCAAGGTTTTACCGCTCATTGTGTTCACCTAGCCGCTGGAGGGTGATCGGGTCACCGGCTGCCAGCAGAATTTTCTTGAGGATGTATTCCAGGGTTTTCAACTCGTCCGGGGTGACGGCGCCCGCCAGTTCATTCATCGCGTCGGCACCGATGTGCGGCAGGCGATCGGCCAGTTGCTGGCCCTGCCCGGTGAGCTTGAGCTGCACCTGACGACGATCGCCTTCGCTGCGTTGGCGAACCAGGAAACCTTTCTGCTCCAGACGATCGAGCATGCGCGTCATCGAACCGCTGTCCAGCGACAGGTGCCGGCACAGCTCGGCCGGGGTATCGACGCCGTACTGGGCCATGATGATCAACACCTTGAACTGCGCGGCGGTGATGCCGTGGGGTTCCATGTGGGTGTCGATGATCTTGTCCTTGAGCAGCGCAGCACGGCCAAGCAACAGGCCGAGATGGCAATGTTTGAATTCGTCCGGGGTGAAATGCTTCATGTACTCACCTAATAACTGCCTAGGCAGTGAATGTATGTCGAGATGTTACTGCCTAGGCAGCGAATGTCAACGTAATAGTTAGGTTGCTTTGTAATTAGTTGACCAGCGGACTGGGTTTTTGTGGCGCCCACGTGGACGCCATCGCGAGCAGGCTCACTCCTACAGTGGATTTGCGATCGACACGAATTCTGTGATCGCAACAAATCTCCTGTAGGAGTGAGCCTGCTCGCGATGGGGGCGACTCGGTGTAATGCCGGTCAGGACTTGTCGGAAGGGTTCGCGGGCGGCGGTTGCACCGGATGCACCTCGCGCCCGCGCAAGGCAGTGGCCACGTATCCGCAGGCACGTTTGGCCCCTGCATACAGGCCGTGCCAGCCCGGTGGCGCCGGCTCGATGGCCGCATGCAACGCCCGCGCATAATCGAGCACCAGCCCCGGCGTCCAGGCCATCGCCTCGGCGCGCTTGCGCACTTGGGCCGCGACCCAGAATTCGGGGCTGGTGATGATCCGGGCAAAATCGAGCATGCTCGACTGGCCCCGATTCATCGCCCCCTCAAGGGCCGCTTCGAGGCTATGGGCGACGGCGCTGGAACAATTTCGGCTGGTGAGGTTGTACGTGGTGTTCTGCCGATAATCTGCCCAGAACGCCGCCAGTCGCTGGGCGTCGTAATGGGCAAAACTGACCTGAGCCGAAGACGGGCACCAGTCGGCAACCTCGCTCGCATAATCCTGAAGAAACCGGCCGGGGACATTATTGTTCGGCGTCGCCCGCAATAGCCGGACGAAATCCCCCGCCGAACGATCAATATCGTCCAGCGGGTAATGACTGACGTAAATGTCCGTGCCACATTCCAGTGCCGCGTGGCCCGCAGAAATCACGCCGTTGATGTCGACCGCCGCGATATAGCGGTTAAGCAGCCGGTTGCGTACCAAGGTGTCGTCAACCGTGCCACTCGGCGTCCAGACGTGAATCACCAGCGCGGTGCCGGGTGCTGGCGCACCGGCCGAAAAAGGGCTTAACGGCAACTGCCGGTTTTTGAAGCGTAAAGACTGTCGCAGAAGAGCGCAGCCCGAGAGAAAGAGGCTCATGCCAATGCAGAACGGCACCGTGCCCTTGTAAAGCGTCGGGTACGGCTCGAGGATGAACAGGCCAAAGCCGATTTCGAACAACCCCGTCAGCAACGACACTTGCCAGCCGACAAAGCGCACCACCAACGCCGCTGCCAGCCGAAAGCCGCCATCGAGCAGAAACGCCACACCACACAGCACCGCCAGAATCAGGCTGGCAGCGTGTTGCCGATCAATGATCAGCAGCCCCAGCAGCAGGAACGCAAAACCCCGACCCTTGCGCACCGCAGCAGCCGTGCCGGTTTGTGGCGCCGGCACCAACAAAATGATCAAGGCTTCGAGCAACAACAGATAGCCGAACACATGCAGCGGGAAATACAGCACGCCGTCCAGCGCATCGATGAAGATGGCCACGCCAGCCGCGCCCCAGACGATGCCGGTCAGGGCCAGCGCCGACCAGCGCTTGCGGACAAAATCGTTACCGAGCAAGACCATACTCAAGCGAACCATAGGCTTCCCTGATTTCTTCGGGCAGCCGCAAAACGCGCAGCATTCGGGCTGTGCTGAGTCTAATACATTCTGTAAAAGCCGGATCGCAGCACCGCGACCCGGCTATCGGTACCGCGCGATCTAGAAATCGCGCTTGTAGAAGATGTCCAGCGAACTGGCGACGCCACTGGCCGCTTCGAGGTAGACCTTTTTGCTCAGTTTGTAGCGCAGTGCAATGGTGTTGGCCGGTTCGAACACGCCGACGCCATAACGCAAACTGAGCTTCTCGGAGATGTTGCCGCTGGCCACCACGCTGGTGGTATTGCCGCTGCCTTGTGTGTCGAGCTGGAAATCCTGAATGCCCAAGTCTTTGGCCAGACCGCTGGTCACCCCGGAACTGCCCATCAAGCCCAGCCCCAACGCCGCTTGCGCAAGCATGTTGTTGTCCTCGCCGTTGGTGCTCAACGGACGGCCCAGCACCAGATACGACAGCGCTTGTTCCTGGCTCATCGCCGGCTCCGAGAAGATCTGCGTGGTCGGCTGCTCGGCGCTGCCACTCAGGCGGATACCGGCGATGACATCGTCGGTCTGGCGAATCGCTTCGATGTCCAGATACGGCTGATCGATCGGCCCGGCAAACAGCAGACGTGCACGCCGTACCGTCAGGCGCTGGCCGTAGGCGCGGTATTTGCCGTCGTTGAGCCACAGCTCGCCACGGGTGTCCATGTTGTCGCCGATGTGCACGTGACCCTGCAGGTTGGCGGTCAGGCCGAACCCGGCGAAGCTGAGTCTGTCTTCGCCGACCACCACATCGATGTCCATTTTCATGGCCATCGGCGGTTTGCCCTCTTCGGTCTGCGCGCCGACGATGATCGTGTCGTCGGAGACTTTCACTGTCGATGGCGGCAGTTCACGCACGGTGATTTCGCCTCTCGGCACCTGCACCTTGCCGGCGACTTTCAGCTCATCACCGGCCATCGAGATTTTCAGATCCGGCGCGACTTCGAGTTTGGCGTACGGCTCGACAGTCACCGGCAGTTGCGTGCCCTTGAGCGCCAGATCAACCATCAGCGCCTGGCCCCAGGCGACGTTACCGTTGAGGCTGCCCTGCCCGGCCTTGCCGCTTTTCCAGCCGCCGTCCAGGCGCACCGATTCACCGGCAATCACCGCTTTGAGTTGCAGATCCTGCAGTTCCATCGGCAGCTCGGCACCGGACACTTCGCCGTCGCTGAGTTGCACCGTGCCGTTCACCAATGGCGCCAGCAAACCACCGGAAATGGTGCCGCTGCCATTAAGGCGCCCGGTGAGTTTCTCGACCATCGGCACAAACGGCCGCGCCACCGACAGATCCAGCCCGGAGAGGCGAAACGAGCCGCTCAGCGGTTTGTTTTTCGGCAGCGGATTGAGCTGCGCCTGCACCATCAATTCGCCGAGTTTGCCGCCGACGAAGTTGAGGTCGGTGTCGATGCGCTTGGGCGTGAGTTTGCTGGTGAGTTTCAGCGTCTGGTACGGGAAGTCCAGCCACTGATCCTTTTCCTTCATGCGCAAGGTGCCGCCGCTGGCGTCGATGCTGATCACACCGTTGGGGCCGCTGGCCGGCAAGTCCAGTTGCAGGTCGGCATTGAGCCTGCCCTGCCAGGCGAAATCCTTGGGCAGCCACTGCGCCAGACTTTCAATCGGGAACTGCTTGAGGTGGTAACGCAGTTTCGGATCGGGCATCAGCCGCTGATCTTCACCGCACAGGCTGGCGCTGCCGGACATCCAACAATGGGCGCCGAAGTTGATCTTGCCGTCGGCAAGACGTTCGAGCTTCGCCGGGTTTTGCAGTTTCCAGTCCTGACCGCCGGCCTGAATATCGCCGCTGGCCAAGCGCCCGCGCCAGTTGCCCTTGTCCAGATTGCCGTCCAGCCCCAGCGCCAGTTTCAGTTTCGGCCCGAGCAAGTCGAGATTGAGTTTCTGGTTTTTGATATTGCCTTGGGCACTGGCGGTCAACACGCCGAGGTTGGTGTCGCCGGCCTGAATCCCGCTGCCCTTCAGATCGATCCTCGCTCGTTGCGCGCTGTCGAGCGTGGCGTCGAGGTTGAGGCTTTGCAGGCGATTGTCTTGAAACGCCAGTTGCGAGCCTTGCAGATCAAGCTTGCCCTGCGGCGCCTTCAAGGTGCCGGCGACATTGACCTGGCCGTTGATCTGCCCGCGCAATTGCGGCCAGAGCTGGGCCAGACGCGCCAGTTTGATGTCGATCTGCCCGGTGAGTTTCTGTTGCAGGCTGCCCTTGCCGCTGATGCTGTTATCGCCGAGGCGGATTTGCAGGGCATTGAGGTTCCATTGCTCGCCAGCGCCGTCAGCCTTGGCTTGCAGGATCGCCGGTTGGCCGCGCAGTTTGCCCTTAAGATCGAGGTCGGCATTCAGGCTCAGGCGCTCGTTTTTCATTTCGCCTTTGCTCTTCAACGGGCCGGCCAGCGTGCCCGGCAATTCCGCGACCCAGTACGCAGGGTTGAGCGCCGACAATTCCAGCGCGGTGTCCCAGGCGATGCCATCGGCGAACTGCACGTTCACATGGCCTTCGGCCTTGCCCTGCCCGGCTTCGAGTTTCAGTTGCGGCAAGAAGATCTGCTTGAGATTGCCACTGAACGGACTGCTCAGGCTGAACGCCCCCGCCGGCCCATCTGCAGCGGCGGCGAAGTTACCGATGTACTGACCGTCGGTATAGGAGACTTCGCCCGTGAAGGTACGCAACGTCACCTGCGGCTCGTCGATCTCCGGATAGAGTCGGTGCCACGGGAAATCCAGCCAGTTGATATTGGCCTGGGCGCTTAGACCTTTGCTCCAGTCAACGTTGCCGGTGAGCTTGAGACTTTGTTTATCGCTGGCCGTCAGGTCGAGGCCGGCAATCTGCGCACCTTTGGCGTCAACCTTGCCTTTGAGCAACAGCGCCACCGGGCCTTTATCGGCCGGCAGCGTCGCATTGCCGAGGAGTTGGTAGCCGTTTTTCAGGTCGCCTTCGCCGGTCAATACCAGTTGATTGAATTGCAGGGTGTCCGGCAGATCGGCGCTCGGCTTGAACGCCTCCGAGGTGATGCGCACCCTGGCCGGCAGGTTTTCCGCCAGCGGTTGCAACTCGCCACTCAACTGGCCATCGAGGTAGCCACGGCTGTCGGCGTGCAGGTTGAGGGTTTTCAGCAGGTCGCCGTCGATTTTCAACGCCAGCGTCCACGGCCCGGTGCCGGGGGACGGCAGGGTCAGGTCGCCGGCGATCTTCAGCGGCCAGTTGCCGGTGGGTTCAAGCAACCCGGAGAGGTTCAGGCTGAGGTCGTCGCGCTGCAACTGCACGCTGTCGATCTGCATGCCTTTGGCTGTCCAGTGCGCCGCCAGTTTCAGCCCCTTGAGCTGTTCGCTGCCGTTGAACAGCAAGCTGCCAACCTGTACGTCGCCCAGCTCGATGGCCACGGGCAATTGCAGGTCCGGCAGTTTGATCGGGCCGCTTTCAGTGGTTTCTTCGCTGGGCGGAAACTGCAGGATGACTTGATCAGCCTTGAGCTGTTCGATGCACAGCGCCATGCGGGTCAGGCACAGCGGCGACCATGCGAAGATCGGTTTCTGCAACTCGACACGACTGCTGCCCTGCTGCCACAACAGGTGATCGGCGCTCCACTGCCCACCGAGCCGACCCTGGAAATTCTCCACGCTCAAGCCCGGCACCAGACCCAGCACCCAGCGGCTGCCTGCCTGGGTGCCGAGCACCGTGGCGATACCCAACACAACAAAAAGCACCAGTGCCAACAGCACCAGTGCTGCAATCTTCAAACCACGCTTCACAGCTCAGGCCCCATGGAAAAGTGCAGCCGGATGCCGCCATCGTCGTCCAGCGCGTGGGCCAGGTCGAGGCGGATCGGCCCGACCGGCGAGACCCAGCGCACACCAATACCGACCCCGGTCTTGAGGTTCGGCAGTTCGAGTTTGTTGAAAGAGTTGCCTTGGTCGACGAAGGTCGCGACTCGCCATTTTTCGGCAATCGAATATTGATACTCGACGCTGCCGGCGACCATGTAGCGGCCACCGATGCGGTCGCCATCGGAGTTTTTTGGCGACAGGCTCTGGTAATCGTAACCACGCACGCTCTGATCGCCACCGGCGAAGAAACGCAGCGATGGCGGCACCGAGTTGTAGCCGTTGGTGGCGCTACCGCCGACCTGCACACGACCGAGGAAGCGGTGCTTGTCGAACACCGTGGTCAAGCCTTTGACCAATGCGGTGCCGTACAGCAGGTTGTTGTCCGAGCCGAGACCTTCCTTTGCCACTTTGCTTTCGAAGGTCAGCCGATAGCCGTTGTGCGGGTCGATGCGGTTGTCGCTTTTCAGGTACGAATAACTGACGCCGGGCATCAGCAAGGTACTAAGACCGGAGTCGTCACCGAGCTGGTATTCCTCGCGCTGCCATTTGAGCGAGATCACCCGCTGCCAGCCGCTCGGTAGTTTGCTGTGCCATTCCGGGCCGAAGGTCAGCAACTTGCTGAGGGTGTCGGAGCCGTCGATGTCTTCGTACTGGTAACCACCGGCCCAGCGCAGTTTGTCGGTCAGCGGTGGGTCGAGCGGGATGTCGTAGAACAGCCCGACGTTTTGCCGTGGCGCCGACAACTCGGCCTCCCAGCCATAGCTGTCGCCTTGCGGGTTGACCCAATGGCGGGTCCAGTTGGCTTTGATGCGCGGGCCGACGTCGGTGGAATAACCGAGGCCCAGGCCCATGGTGCGCGGCTTGCGTGTGTCGAGCTTTACGTCGACCGGAATCACGTCGTTTTTCGCGGCGGTCGGCGCGGCGTCGACGCGCACGCCTTCGAAATAGCCGCTCGACTGCAAATCGCGGTTGAGTTCGGCGATCAGCTCGGAGTCGTACGGTTCACCTTCCTTGAACGGCACCATGCGTTGCAGCAGGTCTTCGTCGAATGGCGTGTCGCCCTCGAATTTGACTTTGCCCAGCGCATAACGCGGGCCACTTTCGTAGATCAATTCAACATCGGCGACCCCGGCGCGGGGATCGACCAAGAGTTTTTGGCTGGTGAAATGGCCGCTGAAAAAACCGAAGCGCGAAGCCTGATTCTGAATAAGTCGTTTGGCGTCTTCGTAACGCCCATGATTGAGTACCGCGCCGGATTTGAGCACGTCGCTTTTCGGTACACGAAAGGATTTGAGAGAGGCCGCCGGGCCGTCGACACGAATGGTGACGTTGCGCAGGCGAATCGGCTCGCCGGGATCGATGTTCAGCACCAGACGCGGTTTTTCCCCGCCCTTGACGTCGCTGTCGATCTGCGGCTGGTAGTAGCCCAGCGCCTGGGCCGCTTTGCGCGCCTGCTCTTCGGCCCCGCGACTGAAGCGCAGCAAGGCTTCTTCGTCACGGTCGCCGAGGCTGCCGATATAGCCTTCTATATTGGCTTTAAGTTCATCGTTGGACGGTTTGATCCGCACGTCCAATTCACTTTGCGCCAGCGCCGCGCAGCTGGATAACAGCATGAGCACGCCACTGGTAAATCTTCCTGGAAACTTCATAGGCGCGGATGCTATCACGAGCTTGGGAGCGTGATAGAACCAGACTTTTCGCAAAAAGTTCGATGGTTATGCCGTTGCAGTTTGTAACACCTGCGGATTGGCGTGGAAAAACACGTGCTCGCGCACCGGCCCGACCGCCACTTCGCCGATCTCTTCGTAGCCCTGCCTTTTATAGAATTCCAGGTAACGCGGATTGCCAGTGTCGAGCACCACGCCCTGCGAGGTTTCGTCCACCGCGCACCAGTTGTGCACGGCGCTCAACAGTTGTTCGCCGAAGTGTTTGCCCTGGAACTGCGGATGAATACCCAGCAGCGGCAACATATGCACCGAATCGCTCGGCACGCACGCGGACACGGCATCGTGGTATTCCAGATAACGCCGGGTACAGCGAAAACCGGTGCTCAGCACCATGCGCAAGCGCCACGCCCAGCTCTCAGTGATGCCCAACCGACGTTGCGGCGGTGCAATGAGGGCAATGCCGATCAGCCGGTCGTTGACCAGCAAGCCGATGGCCGGCAGATCCTGCAGAAAATGCTGTTTGACCAGTTCACGCACCGTCGCCCGCACACGCTGCTCATATCCGGGGCGCTCAGCTTCGAACAGATAACCGAAGGTCGGCTCGTGGCGATAGGCCTGATACAGCAAGGATCGGGCTTCGCGGGAATAGCCGCGGTCGAGCATGTGGATGTCGGCGATGGCGGTCTGGGTTTCAGGCATGACAATGATTCTCCCCGGGGCACGGCTCAAATGGCTGCGCTCTTGTTGGTACGAACCCATTGGCGTTGGCACAGTTCCCCACAGGTATAGCCCAACTCAGGATCTTCATCGACTGTGAGGACGCCATCGCGAGCAGTCTCACTCCTACAGGGGTACGCATTCCAATTGTAGGAGTGAACCTGCTCGCGATGGCGTCGGTTCAGACAACATCTATCTTGCAGGCAAAAACGATTTCCCCTACCCCACACTGGCCCCCATCCCACATGTCAGCTAGCATCGCCCTTTTGCCAGGACTGCCGACCATGAAGATCGTTTCCTTCAACATCAACGGACTGCGCGCCCGTCCGCATCAGCTGGCAGCGCTGATCGAAAAACACCAGCCAGATGTGATCGGCCTGCAGGAAACCAAAGTCCACGACGACCAGTTCCCGCTGGAAGAAGTCCGCGCCCTGGGTTACCACGTGTATTTCCACGGCCAGAAAGGTCATTACGGCGTCGCCCTGCTCTCGCGTAACGAGCCGATTGCGATCCATAAAGGTTTCGCCACGGACGAAGAAGACGCCCAGCGCCGTTTCATCTGGGGCACATTCGCCGACGCCAATGGTGTGCCGGTAACGATCATGAACGGCTACTTCCCACAGGGTGAAAGCCGCGACCACCCGACCAAATTCCCCGCCAAGCAGCGTTTTTACAGCGACCTGCAAGCGCTGCTGGAAAGCCAGTTCCACAACGAACAGCCGCTGGTGGTGATGGGTGACGTGAACATTTCCCCGGAAGACTGCGACATCGGCATCGGCCCGGACAACATGAAGCGCTGGCTGAAAACCGGTAAATGCAGCTTCCTGCCGGAAGAGCGCGAGTGGATGGCGCGCCTGAAGAACTGGGGCCTGACCGACAGCTACCGTCACCTCAACCCGGATGTGACCGACATGTTCAGCTGGTTCGACTACCGCAGCCGTGGTTTCGAAGACGAACCCAAGCGCGGCCTGCGCATTGATGTGATTCTGGCCTCGCACGGCTTGCTGCCACGGGTGAAAGCGGCGGGAGTCGATTACGAACTGCGCGGCATGGAAAAACCTTCGGACCATGCGCCGATCTGGCTTGAATTGGCCTGACCTTGAAGCCACCACAGAATCACATTTGACAAAGGGGTTCTGTGGTCGGCTGACCTGTGGCGAGGGGATTTATCCCCGTTGGGTGGCGAAGCCGCCCCCTGCATACCTCCAGACAAATCAGATTTACAGATTCCACGACTGCTTTGCAGCCGAGCGGGGATAAATTCCCTCGCCACAAAGGCTCCTCGACCTTGAATCACTGTCATGTTTTGGTCATGCGCCTGACTTAATCTCCCCGGCAATCCCCTTGGCTTGATTCGGTGCCGGCATGACCCTGCGTGTTCTCTGCGTTTTTCTATTGAGTGGATGGCTGACGGTCTCCGCCGCTGCTCTGCCGATACCCGAAAACGGCCCGGCGCTGCGCATTCAGGGTTCCAACACGATTGGAGCGGAACTCGGCCCGGCGCTGGTTGAAGGCTTGCTGCAAGAGCAAGGCTTGTTGAAAATCCACCGCGAAACCCCGGACACCGCCAACGAACAACGCATCGTCGGCCAGACCGCCCAAGGCAAACGTGTGGTGGTGGAAGTCGCCGCCCACGGTTCCAGCACCGGCTTCACCGCACTGAAAAACGCCAGCGCCGATCTGGCCGCCGCCTCCCGCGAGATCAAGGAAAGCGAACTGCTCAGCCTGCAAGCACTGGGCGATCTGAAAAGCCCGGCCGCCGAACAAGTCATCGCCATTGATGGTCTGGCGATCATCCTTCACCCGGACAACCCGCTGCAGCAACTGGACACCGAACAACTGGCGCGGATCTTCAGTGGCGAGGTGAAAACCTGGGAAGACCTTGGCGGTCGCGGCGGCGCGATTCATTTATATGCACGGGATGACCAGTCCGGCACGTACGACACGTTTAAGGAACTGGTCCTCAATCGTCGTGGGAAGAGTCTGAGCAGCGCAGCGAAAAGGTTCGAATCCAGTGAGCAATTGTCCGATGCCGTGAGCAGCGATCCGCAAGGTATCGGCTTCATCGGTCTGCCTTACGTGCGCCAGGCCAAAGCGGTGGCGATTGCCGATGGCGCATCGCAATCGATGCTGCCGCTGAGCAATCTGATCGCCACTGAAGACTATCCGTTGTCACGCCGGTTGTTCTTTTACTTGCCGCCGGACAGTAACAATCCCTGGGCCAAGGCCTTGGTGACGTTTGCGCAAAGCCGTCAGGGCCAGACCATTGTTGCCGCCAACGGCTTTATCAGTCAGACCGTGCGCGCCATGAGCGTCGCACCGAATGCGCTGATGCCCGAGGGTTATCAATCCCTCAGCCGTCATGCCCAGCGTCTGACAGTGAATTTCCGTTTCGAGGAAGGCAGCGCCAGCCTCGATAACAAGGCGCGGCAGGATCTGGCCCGGGTGCTTGAGTATGTAAAGCGCCACGACAAAACCGACCGGGCGTTGACGCTGGTGGGCTTTGGTGATGTGAAGGACGACCCGGCGCGTGCGGATTTGCTCTCGAAGTTGCGGGCCATGGCCGTGCGGCGCGAGCTGGTGAAGAACGGCGTGGTGTTGCGCGAGGTACGCGGGTTTGGCGCGTTAATGCCCGTGGCGACCAACAGCGCGGATGAGGGGCGGATCAAGAATCGGCGGGTTGAGGTGTGGGTTTACTGAACTTCGAACCACTGATCGTTCCCACGCTCTGCGTGGTAACGCAGCCATGGACGCTCCGCGTCCACTGTGACGCGGAGCGTCACGGTATGCATTCCCACGCCGAGCGTGGGAACGATCACCGCGATCAACGCTTTGCGTGGGAGCGATCAGGGGTGAAGTGCTGGATCAGCGTTCGCTACGCAGCATTTCCTTCGGCACGTACTTGCCGATCTCGAACTTGCCGATCGCCGCGCGGTGCACTTCGTCCGGGCCGTCGGCCAGACGCAGGGTGCGTTGCATGGCGTACATGTAGGCCAGCGGGAAATCGTTGGAAACCCCTGCCCCGCCATGCATCTGAATCGCCCGGTCGATTACGCGCAACGCCACGTTCGGCGCGACAACCTTGATCTGCGCAATCTCGCTCTTCGCCACTTTGTTACCCACGGTGTCCATCATGTACGCCGCCTTCAGGGTCAGCAGACGTGCCATGTCGATTTCCATCCGCGAGTCGGCGATCTTGTCGACATTACCGCCCAGACGCGCCAGCGGCTTACCGAACGCGGTGCGACTCACCGAGCGTTTGCACATCAGTTCCAGTGCGCGTTCAGCCATGCCGATTGAGCGCATGCAGTGGTGAATCCGGCCCGGGCCGAGGCGGCCCTGAGCGATTTCGAAGCCGCGCCCTTCACCGAGCAGGACGTTTTCGTACGGCACCCGTACGTTGTCGAACAGCACTTCGGCATGACCGTGCGGTGCGTCGTCGTAACCGAATACCGGCAGCGGACGGACGATCTTCACGCCGGGGGTGTCAACCGGCACCAGAATCATCGAGTGCTGGGCGTGGCGCGGGGCGTCGGGGTTGCTCAGGCCCATGAAGATCAGGATCTTGCAGCGCGGATCGCAGGCGCCGGACGTCCACCATTTCTTGCCGTTGATCACCCACTCATCGCCATCACGCACGGCACGGGCGGCCATGTTGGTGGCATCGGAGGACGCAACGTCAGGTTCGGTCATGGCGAATGCTGAACGGATCTCGCCGCGCAGTAGCGGTTCGAGCCAACGCTGCTTTTGCTCTTCGTTGGCGTAGCGCACCAGCACTTCCATGTTGCCGGTGTCCGGCGCCGAGCAGTTGAACGGCTCCGGCCCGAGCAGCGAGCGGCCCATGATTTCCGCCAGTGGCGCGTACTCAAGGTTGGTCAGGCCGGCGCCGAGTTCCGACTCCGGAAGAAACAGATTCCACAGACCCTCGGCTTTTGCCTTGGTTTTCAACTCTTCCATGATCGCCGTCGGCTGCCAGCGATCACCTTCGGCGACCTGGCGTTCGAACACAGCTTCAGCCGGGTAAACGTAAGTGTCCATGAACGCAGTCACGCGCTCACGCAGTTCCTGAACCTTGGGCGAATAAGCGAAATCCATGAGCAATTACCTTCTTGTCTAGAGGTTGTTTAGGTCATGCAATCGATGCTAGAACAGCGCTGATAATTTACCTAGCCTATTCTCGGCGTGTATAAACATTCATCACCGATATATGATCCAGTGATCGTCAGCCCTCACCCGCCCTTAATAACAAGAGATGCCGCGTTATGAATCTGAGCAAGGTCGACCTCAACCTTTTCATCGTCTTCGACGCGATTTACACCGAAGCCAACCTGACCCGTGCCGGGCAAATCGTCGGTATCACTCAGCCAGCGGTGTCCAACGCGCTGGCAAGGTT
Source organism: Pseudomonas atagonensis (assembly GCF_011369485.1). GTDB lineage: Bacteria > Pseudomonadota > Gammaproteobacteria > Pseudomonadales > Pseudomonadaceae > Aquipseudomonas > Aquipseudomonas atagonensis. The sequence continues at coordinate 77,185 of NZ_VXCA01000034.1, forward strand.
GCGCGAAACCTTCAACGACCCGCTCTTCGTGCGCACCGCCCAGGGCATGGTGCCGACACCGATGGCGCAGAACATCATTGGCCCGGTGCGCAATGCGTTGTCGCTGTTGCGCGTGTCGGTTCAGGAAAGCCGCATTTTCAACCCGGCGCAAGCGGTCAAGACCTACCGCATCAGCATGACCGACCTCACCGAAGCGGTGATTCTGCCGCCGCTGTTTCAGCGCCTGCGTCGCCTGGCGCCGACGGTGATCATCGAAAGCTTTCTGTCCAAACGCCGCGAAACCACCAAGGAACTGGCGGCCGGGCGTCTGGATTTTGCCGTGGATGCGCCGCTCAACACCGACCCGCAAGTGCGCCACGTCAAGCTGATGGAAGACCGTTACGTCTGTGCGATGCGCAAGGGCCATCCGATGGCGGGCAAGGAAAAACTGTCGCTCGATGACTATCTGTCGCTGACCCACATCCACATTTCCAGTCGCCGCAGCGGTCTGGGTTATGTCGATCTGGCGCTGGGAAAAATGGGCATTCAGCGCAAGATCGCCCTGCGTTCGCAGCATTACCTTATGGCGTCGCAGGTGATGCAGCAGACCGACATGGTCATGACGGTGCCGGAGCGCTTTGCCCGTCGGCACGAGCTGCAGGCATTCAATTTGCCGGTCAACGATGTACCGCCGGTGGAGACGCATTTGTACTGGCATGAAAGCACTGACCAGGATCCGGCGAATCGCTGGATGCGCGAGCAGATGATCGAGTTGTGCCAACAGGTGACGGCGCAGGAGAAGAAGCTCGACAAGCTGCAGGCGCCCGCCACTTGACGTAAACGTCAACCTGCCATTAGCTTAGCGCCAAGACCCTTCTTCGAGCGCGTTCATGAGCAGCCAGACCTACAGCATTTCCGACCTCGCCCGCGAGCTGGACATCACCACCCGGGCGATCCGCTTCTATGAAGAACAAGGCCTGCTCAGCCCTGAGCGCCGAGGCCAGGAACGCATCTATTCGCCACGCGACAAGGTCAGCCTGAAGCTGATCCTGCGGGGCAAGCGCATCGGTTTTTCCCTGGCCGAGTGCCGCGAGCTGATCGAGCTCTACGACCCTTCCAGCGGTAACACCAAACAACTCAACAGCATGCTGGCGAAAATCAGCGAACGCCGGGAACAGCTCGAACAGCAGTTGCTGGACATCGAACAGATGAAGCTGGAACTCGACACCGCCGAAGAACGCTGCGTGCAGGCGCTGGAGCAGACGCTCAAGAGTCAGCAAGTCGCGCAGTAGCCTCCCGATAATTACAACAGGTCAACGCCATGTCCCTCCCCTCCCAAGTACGCCTGATTGAAGTCGGCCCGCGTGACGGCCTGCAGAACGAAGCCCAGCCCATCAGCGTCGCCGACAAGGTGCAACTGGTCGACGCGCTGAGCGCCGCCGGCCTCGGCTATATAGAAGTCGGCAGTTTCGTTTCGCCCAAGTGGGTGCCGCAGATGGCCGGTTCCGCCGAGGTATTCGCGCAGATCCAGCGCAAGCCCGGCGTAACCTACGGCGCGCTGGCGCCGAACCTGCGCGGTTTTGAAGATGCACTGGCGTCCGGGGTCAAGGAAGTCGCGGTGTTTGCCGCTGCGTCCGAAGCGTTTTCGCAGCGCAACATCAATTGCTCTATCAGCGAAAGCCTGGCGCGGTTCGCACCGATCATGGAATCGGCGAAGCAGCACGGCGTTACCGTGCGCGGTTACGTTTCCTGCGTGTTGGGTTGCCCTTATGAAGGCGAGGTCGACCCGGAACAAGTGGCCATGGTCGCCCGCGAGCTGTATGCGATGGGCTGCTACGAAGTCTCGCTGGGTGACACCATCGGCACCGGCACCGCAGGCGCCACCCGCCGTCTGTTCGAAGTGGTCTCGAAACAGGTGCCGCGAGAGAAACTCGCCGGCCACTTCCACGACACCTACGGCCAGGCCATGGCCAACATCTACGCCAGCCTGCTGGAAGGTATCGCGGTGTTCGACAGCTCCATCGCCGGCCTCGGCGGCTGCCCCTACGCCAAGGGCGCCAGCGGTAACGTCGCCACCGAAGACGTGGTGTACCTGCTCAACGGCCTGGGCATCGAGACCGGTATCGACCTCGATGCCTTGATTGCCGCCGGCCAGCAGATCAGTGCTGTGCTGGGTCGCCCAAGCGGTTCGCGCGTAGCCAAGGCCCGTAGCGCACAGTGAGGGGATGGTGTTACCGCTGAACGCGAAACGTGGGCACAAGCGAGTAACACGGAAACAAATTGTCTGATTCTGACTGAAGGAAAAATCCTTCAAAAATCTCAAACCCTTGATTTACAAGGGTTTTGAAAAGTTGGCACGGCTTCTGCTATCTCTATGGCATAACAAGAATAAAAAGCAGCAAACCAATAAAAATAAGACGTACCGACTCTGACATAACAAAAACAACACGGCAGAGACGCAGCTAACAGATTTTTTTGGAGAAGGTGTGCTTTTCAGGGTATTCCTCGGAATGACCCGCAACCGGGCAGAGAACAATAAAACTACCTTCAGGTAGCTCCCGAATCGGTTGGATCGCTAGACGAGAAAGCAGATCAGCGCTCAAAAAAATACGTTTGCTCTTGACCCCGGATGGGGGTCGCCAAAAACAGCGGTAAAGGGCCACGGTTGCCAAAAACAACAACAGACCGACCCTCAATAATAAAAAAGAGCACGCGACGACAAAATTAAAGGGGAGCTTCGGCTCCCCTTTGTGCTTTCTGTGATTCCTCTTTTCACCGCAGTTCCCTTGTAGGAGTGAGCCTGCTCGCGATAGCGTCGTGTCAGTCGTTGCAAATATTGACTGATACACCGCTATCGCGAGCAGGCTCACTCCTACATTTGATCTTCGTCAGGCGTGCTTTTCGCGTAACTCTTCAATGCTGATCTCGCGCATGCGGAATTTCTGGATCTTGCCCGTCACCGTCATCGGAAACTCCTCGACGAATTTAAAGTAACGCGGCGTCTTGAAGTGGGCGATCCGCTCCTTGCACCACGCTTGCAGTTCTTGTTCGGTGGCGCTGTGGCCGGGATGGAATTTGATCCAGGCGACGATTTCCTCGCCGTAACGCGAGCAGGGAATGCCGATCACCTGCACGTCCGCCACCGCTGGATGGGTGAAGAAGAACTCTTCCAGTTCGCGCGGGTAAATGTTCTCGCCGCCACGGATGATCATGTCCTTGTTACGGCCGGCGATGCACACGTAACCCTCGTCGTTCATGCTCGCCAGGTCGCCGGTGTGCATCCAGCCTGCCGCGTCGATGGCTTCGGCGGTGGCATTCGGGTTGTTCCAGTAGCCGAGCATCACGCTGTAGCCACGAGTGCACAGCTCGCCGATGGTGCCGCGTGGCACCGGATTGCCGGCCTCGTCGATGATTTTGCTTTCGAGTTGCGGCTGGGTGCGGCCGACGGTGGTGACGCGCAGTTCCAGTTCGTCGGATGGCCCGGTCTGCAGGGACACGGGACTGGTTTCGGTCATGCCGTAGGCGATCTGCACTTCACTCATGTGCATCTCGTTGATGACCCGACGCATCACCTCGATCGGGCAGGTGGCGCCGGCCATGATCCCGGTGCGCAGGGTCGACAGGTCGAACTCGGCGCGCTGCGGCTGATCGAGCATGGCGATGAACATGGTCGGCACGCCGTACAGCGCGGTGGCTTTTTCTTCGGCGACGGTGCTCAGGGTCAGCAGCGGATCGAAGGCATCGTTGGGATAAATCATGGTGCTGCCGTGGGTGATGCAGCCGAGATTGCCCATGACCATGCCGAAGCAGTGATACAGCGGCACCGGGATCACCAGGCGATCAGCGGCGGTCAGGCCGAGGCTTTCGCCGACCATGTAACCGTTGTTGAGGATGTTGTAGTGACTGAGGGTCGCGCCCTTGGGAAAACCGGTGGTGCCGGAGGTGTACTGAATGTTGACGGGCTGATCGAAGTGCAGGCTGTCGCTGCGTTCACGTAGTTGTTCTGGAGAGACACTGGCGGCCAGATCTGCCAGTTGCGACCACGGGAGAAAACCCGAAGGCGGCTGGGGATCAAGGCTGATCAACCCGCGCAGTTCCGGCAGGCGCTCGCTGCGCAGCTCGCCGATGGATTGCTCGACCAGTTCAGGCAGCAAGCCTTGCAACATGCCGTGATAGTTGGAGCTCTTGAACGCGCCCGCGCAGACCAGCCATTGGCAGCCGGATTGCTTGAGCACGTATTCGAGTTCGGAGCTGCGGTAGGCCGGGTTGATGTTGACCAGAATCACGCCGATCTTCGCGGTGGCGAACTGTGTGATGCACCACTGCGCGCAGTTCGGCGCCCAGATGCCGAGCCGATCGCCGGCCTGCAAACCCAACGCCAGCAATGCTCTGGCATGCACGTCCACTGCCTCGGCCAGTTGCCGCCAGCTGTAACGTAGCTGCTGATGGCGCACCACCAGCGCCTCGCCGTCCGGGTACTGCGCGACGGTCTCGTCGAACTTCTGCCCGATGGTCATCGCCAGCAAGGCTTTGCTCTGGGAACCACGGGTGTAGCTGCGCTGCGGGTTTGCACTGGGTTGATCCATGACGACCCCTATTGTCTTTATTAGTGGGTTTACCGGTTTACACTTTTGTGGGAGCCAACTGTGGCGAGTGGATTTATCCCCGTTGGGTGGCGAAGCCGCCCCCTGCATAACTCCAGACAAATCAGATTTACAGATTTCACGACTGCTTCGCAGCCGAGCGGGGATAAATCCCCTCGCCACAAAAGCCCGCTCCCACAAAAAAGCGATCCGCTTTCAATCTTGAACTGGCTCTACTCTCGCTCAAGTTGACGTTAACGTAAAGGGTGATTGACAGCCATTCGTCACAGGCTTACGTTAACGTAAAGGTGAGAACTGAAACGCCCTTCTCCCCACCCTACAAAAAAGCCAAAAGGTGACCCATGAGCTATCCATCCCTGAACTTCGCCCTCGGTGAAACCATCGACATGCTGCGCGATCAGGTTCAGTCCTTCGTCGCCGATCAGATCGCTCCGCGTGCGGCGCAGATCGACAGTGACAACCTGTTCCCCGCCGACATGTGGCGCAAATTCGGAGACATGGGCCTGCTCGGCATCACCGTGCCGGAAGAGTACGGCGGTGCTGGCCTGGGTTACCTGGCGCACGTCGTGGCGATGGAAGAAATCAGCCGTGGCTCCGCTTCCGTAGCGCTGTCCTACGGCGCGCACTCCAACCTCTGCGTTAACCAGATCAACCGCAACGGCAATCACGAACAGAAATCCAAATACCTGCCGAAGCTGATCAGCGGCGAACACGTTGGCGCCCTCGCTATGAGCGAGCCGAATGCCGGTTCCGACGTGGTTTCGATGAAGCTGCGTGCCGACAAGCGCGGCGACCGTTTCGTGCTCAACGGCAGCAAGACCTGGATCACCAACGGCCCCGACGCCAACACCTACGTGATCTACGCCAAGACCGACCTGGAAAAAGGCCCGCACGGCATCACCGCGTTCATCGTCGAGCGTGACTGGAAAGGCTTCAGCCGCAGCAACAAGTTCGACAAGCTCGGCATGCGCGGCTCCAACACCTGCGAGCTGTTCTTCGATGACGTCGAAGTGCCGGAAGAAAACATCCTCGGCGTGCTCAACGGCGGCGTGAAAGTCTTGATGAGCGGCCTCGATTACGAGCGCGTGGTTCTTTCCGGTGGACCGACCGGGATCATGCAGTCGTGCATGGACCTCATCGTGCCGTACATCCACGACCGCAAGCAGTTCGGCCAGAGCATCGGCGAATTCCAGCTGATCCAGGGCAAAGTCGCCGACATGTACACCCAGCTCAACGCCAGCCGCGCTTACCTTTACGCCGTGGCCCAGGCCTGCGAACGCGGCGAAACCACGCGCAAGGACGCCGCCGGGGTGATCCTCTACACCGCCGAACGCGCCACGCAAATGGCCCTCGACGCAATCCAGATTCTCGGCGGTAACGGTTACATCAACGAATTCCCGGCTGGCCGTCTGCTGCGAGACGCCAAGCTGTACGAAATCGGCGCCGGTACCAGTGAGATCCGTCGCATGCTGATCGGTCGCGAACTGTTCAACGAAACCCGCTAAACGGAGCTGTCCATGGCTATCCTGCATACCCAGCTCAACCCTCGTTCAGCGGAGTTCACCGCCAACAGCGCAGCGATGCTCGAACAGGTCGACGCCCTGCACACCCTGCTGGCCCAAGTGGCTCAGGGTGGCGGCGCGAAAGCTCAGGAACGGCACACCTCGCGTGGCAAACTGCTGCCGCGCGAGCGAATCAACCGCTTGCTCGATCCGGGCTCACCGTTTCTGGAAATCAGTCAATTGGCCGCCCACGCTGTGTATGGCGAAGACGTGCCGGCCGCTGGCGTCATTGCCGGGATCGGTCGAGTCGAAGGCGTCGAGTGCATGATCGTCGCCAACGACGCGACGGTAAAAGGTGGCTCGTACTACCCGTTGACCGTGAAGAAACACCTGCGCGCGCAAACCATCGCCCAGCAGAACCGTCTGCCATGCATCTATCTGGTGGATTCGGGCGGCGCCAACCTGCCGCGTCAGGACGAAGTGTTCCCGGATCGCGAGCACTTCGGGCGGATCTTCTTCAACCAGGCCAACATGAGCGCCATGGGGATTCCGCAGATTGCCGTGGTCATGGGCTCCTGCACTGCCGGCGGCGCTTACGTGCCGGCGATGGCCGACGAAGCAATCATGGTGCGCAATCAGGCGACGATTTTCCTCGCCGGCCCGCCGCTGGTGAAAGCCGCGACCGGTGAAGTGGTCAGCGCCGAAGACCTCGGCGGGGCCGATGTGCATTGCAAGATTTCCGGGGTCGCCGACCACTACGCCGAAAGCGATGAGCACGCCCTCGCCCTCGCCCGCCGCAGCGTCGCCAACCTCAACTGGCGCAAACTTGGTGAAGTGCAGCAGCGCACCCCGATTGCGCCGCTGTATGCCAGCGACGAGTTGTACGGCGTGGTTTCGGCGGACGCGAAGCAGCCGTTCGATGTGCGCGAAGTGATTGCGCGGCTGGTCGACGGTTCAGTGTTCGATGAATTCAAAGCCTTGTTCGGCACGACGCTGGTGTGCGGTTTCGCCCACCTGCACGGCTACCCCATCGCGATCCTCGCCAACAACGGCATCCTGTTCGCCGAAGCCGCGCAAAAAGGCGCGCACTTCATCGAACTGGCCTGCCAGCGCGGCATCCCGCTTTTGTTCCTGCAGAACATCACAGGCTTCATGGTCGGCCAGAAATACGAGGCCGGCGGCATCGCCAAACACGGCGCGAAACTGGTGACCGCCGTGGCGTGCGCCAAGGTGCCGAAATTCACCGTGATCATCGGCGGCAGCTTCGGCGCCGGCAACTACGGCATGTGCGGGCGGGCCTACGATCCGCGCTTCCTGTGGATGTGGCCGAATGCGCGGATCGGCGTGATGGGCGCCGAACAGGCGGCCGGCGTGCTGGTTCAGGTCAAGCGCGAGCAGGCCGAACGCAGCGGCCAGGCGTTCAGTGCCGAACAGGAAAGCGAGATCAAGCAACCGATTCTCGACCAGTACGAAGAGCAGGGTCACCCCTACTACTCCAGCGCACGACTGTGGGACGACGGCGTCATCGACCCGGCACAGACCCGCGATGTGCTGGCCCTGGCCTTGTCCGCGTCGTTGAACGCGCCTATCGAACCGAGCCGCTTCGGCGTGTTCCGGATGTGATCGGGAGAACCTCATGAGCGACTTCAACACCCTCGAATTACAAAGCGATCCACGGGGTTTCGCGACCCTGTGGCTCAGCCGCGAAGAAAAGAATAACGCGTTCAACGCCGAGATGATCCGCGAACTGATCCTGGCTTTGGACAAGGTCGCCAGCGACGCCAGCCTGCGTTTCCTGCTGGTGCGCGGGCGCGGCAAGCACTTCAGCGCCGGCGCGGATCTGGCCTGGATGCAGCAATCGGCCGAGCTCGATTACCACACCAACCTCGACGACGCCCGGGAACTGGCGGAGCTGATGTACAACCTCGCCAAACTGAAAATCCCGACCGTGGCCGTGGTGCAAGGCGCGGCGTTTGGCGGCGCATTGGGTTTGATCAGTTGCTGTGACATGGCGATTGGTGCCGATGAGGCGCAGTTCTGCCTGTCGGAAGTGCGCATCGGCCTGGCGCCCGCGGTGATCAGTCCGTTCGTGGTGCAAGCCATCGGCGAACGTGCGACGCGGCGTTATGCGCTGACGGCCGAGCGTTTTGGCGGCCAACGGGCGCGTGAAATTGGATTGCTGTCCGAGAGCTATCCAGCGACTGGGCTTGAACAGAAAGTCGAACAATGGATCGACAATCTGCTGCTCAACAGCCCCGCCGCCATGCGCGCCAGCAAGGATCTGCTGCGTGAAGTCGGCAACGGCGCGCTGACTCCGGCCCTGCGTCGTTACACCGAAAACGCCATCGCCCGCATCCGCGTCAGCCCGGAAGGCCAGGAGGGTCTGCGGGCCTTTTTGCAGAAACGTCCGCCGATCTGGCAAGCCGCAACGACCACCAAGGAGTCGCGTTGATGAGCGCACCTGTTCTCACCACCCTGCTGGTGGCCAACCGTGGCGAAATCGCTTGCCGCGTGATGCGCACCGCCAAAGCCCTTGGCCTGACCACCGTCGCCGTGCACAGCGCCACCGACCGCGACGCGCGGCACAGCCGTGAAGCGGATATCCGTGTCGATCTGGGCGGCAGCAAAGCGGCCGACAGCTATCTGCAAATCGATAAATTGATCTCGGCGGCCAAAGCCAGCGGCGCTCAGGCGATTCATCCCGGTTATGGCTTTCTGTCCGAGAACGCCGGGTTCGCCCGCGCCATCGAAGCGGCCGGACTGATTTTCCTCGGCCCGCCCGCCTCGGCCATCGACGCCATGGGCAGCAAATCCGCCGCCAAGGCGCTGATGGAAACCGCTGGCGTGCCACTGGTGCCGGGCTATCACGGCGAAGCACAAGACCTCGACACCTTCCGCGATGCCTGCGAACGCATCGGCTACCCGGTTCTGCTCAAAGCCACAGCGGGTGGCGGCGGCAAGGGCATGAAAGTGGTTGAGGACGTCAGCCAGTTGGCAGAAGCCCTCGCCTCCGCTCAGCGTGAAGCACAGTCGTCATTCGGTGATTCGCGGATGCTTGTTGAGAAATACCTGCTCAAGCCGCGCCACGTGGAAATTCAGGTGTTTGCCGATCAGCATGGCAACTGCCTGTACCTGAACGAACGTGACTGCTCGATTCAGCGTCGGCACCAGAAGGTCGTTGAAGAGGCGCCGGCACCGGGCCTTAGTCCGGAACTGCGTCGTGCGATGGGCGAAGCAGCTGTGCGTTCGGCGCAGGCCATTGGTTACGTCGGCGCTGGCACAGTGGAGTTTTTGCTGGATGCTCGCGGCGAGTTCTTCTTCATGGAGATGAACACGCGGCTGCAGGTCGAGCACCCGGTCACGGAGGCCATCACCGGTCTCGATCTGGTGGCCTGGCAGATTCGCGTCGCCCGTGGCGAAGCTCTGCCGATCACTCAGGATCAGGTGCCGCTGAACGGGCATGCAATTGAAGTTCGGTTGTATGCGGAGGATCCATCGAATGATTTCCTGCCCGCGACCGGGCGTCTGGATCTGTATCGCGAATCCGCCGCAGGCCCGGGGCGCCGGGTGGACAGCGGCGTTGAGGAAGGCGACGAGATTTCGCCGTTCTATGACCCGATGCTCGGCAAACTGATTGCCTGGGGCGAAGACCGTGAACAGGCGCGCCTGCGGCTGCTGAGCATGCTCGATGAATTCGCGATTGGCGGATTGAAGACCAACATCAACTTTCTGCGGCGGATCATCGCTCACCCGGCTTTTGCGGCGGCGGAGCTGGACACCGGTTTTATCCCACGCTATCAGGAGCAATTGCTGCCGGCTACCGACGCGTTAAGCGACGCGTTCTGGGAGGCGGCGGCACAGGCATTCGCGCAAAGTCTGCCAAGGCTTACGCGGACAGATGATCCGGCTTCGCCGTGGGCCTCAAGCACTGGTTTGCGCGCAGGCTTGCCGCGTGAGGTCACGCTGCATCTGAGTTGCGAAGGTCAGGATCGGGCGCTGACGTTGGCTGCCAATACAGACGCCAGACTGTCGGGTGAAGCACTGGTTGTTGAACACGAGGGTGTGCGGCGCAGGTTGCGGGCGATTCGACAGGGTGATTCGTTGTACCTGCAATGGGACGGTGAATTGCGCCGGGTCGAAACGTACGATCCGATCAGCGCCGTCGAAGCCAGTCACAGCCATCAAGGCGGGCTGACAGCGCCCATGAACGGCAGCATCGTTCGTGTCTTGGTGGAAGCGGGTCAGTCAGTGGAGGCCGGTGCACAATTGGTGGTGCTGGAGGCCATGAAGATGGAGCACAGCATCCGCGCACCTCACGCCGGAGTGATCAAAGCGCTGTATTGCCAGGAAGGCGAAATGGTTGGCGAAGGCAGCGCTTTGGTAGAACTGGAAGCAGTGTGAATGGAGGATCGATCCTACGCCAGGCGAGGATCGATCTGACTAGAAACGCACCGTTGCCTGAACCACCACACCGATAATTCGGCACTCATCGGTAAACAGGGCTTTCGGCCAGGTCGGATTGAGCGGTACCAGGTAACGCTGGCCGCCCTCTTCGTCGAGTTTGCGAAAAATCGCTTCCTCACATTCCGGCCACTGCGCGATCACCAGTTTGCCGGGCACCGCTTCCACCGCCGGGTCGACAAGAATCAGCATGCCCTCGGCGATGCTCGGGCCGCTGGGTGCCGTCATCGAATCCCCCGCCACCGTAAGCCAGAACGCCTTGCCGACGGCGTGATAATCCGTCAGTTCGAAGCGTTGCTTTTCCTGAGCCCTGGCATAGGCCGGTTCGCTCTCGCACACCCCGGGCGACACGCCCCAGTCACCCACCGGGTAACGGAAGTAAGGGTTGTATTTGTGCGCCAGCGGCATCTCGTCGTCTTCCGGCGGCTGCGGCTCGCGGATCACCATGGCGACCTCGAGAAACTCCAGTCCCAACGCCTGCAAGACGCGGTTCATTTCAGTGATACCGGGTTCGCGACGTTTGTTCAGCCAATGACCGATCCCGCCCTGGGACATGCCGACGCGCTCTCCGAGCTCTGTTTGAGTGATTTTGAGTTCACTCATCTTGGCCTTGACCAACTCAATCCATTTATCCATGTGCGGCACCTTACGCGGACGCCTTCGGCCGGCAAAACACATATTGTAGTATTTAAATTCAAGTCACAATTACGGATCGTACTATGCTGCGGATACGGATTTCCAATTCAACAAGGAGTGAGCTTTCATCATGAATATCAGCAGCAAGGACTTGCCCGATCTTCAAATGGACACCACGTTTACCTCGCCCCAAGGCAACGCGGCGGCACAGAGAGCGCTGGACTACTACTTGAAACCAGCTGTTTCAGAACCCGAGGTCGACGAGCGTTTTTTCGACGTCAACCGCCATCTCAGCGGCGAAGAAGCGTTGGTGCACGCTTCGGATTTGTTGCGCTGTGCGGCCGCCACGGCATTCAAGGCAGCAGAAAACCTGCAAGGCGTGAGTCGCGACCTGGCCTTTTCGGTGGTGCACATGGTGGATATGGCGCGGGCAATGGTCGACCATTCGCTCGATGGCGAGGAAGCCTGAGGAACGGAACAGAGACGGACAGGAAAGAATTTTCCAATCGCGCAGATAAAAACATTTGACTTGCAAATGATAATGATTATTATTGCAAGCAGCTGATCGCGAGATCAGTCGATGGACCAGAGACCTTAGGTCGGTCTTCTGGACTATCTCCTCATCAGGCTAATCACGGTTTTTGACCCGGCTTTTTGCCGGGTCTTTTTTTTGCCCGTTTTTTAGGCTTGTGGCTTCAGGCTAATGAAGTCTTTAGGTGCAGCAAATTCGATGGCGCGGATAATATCAAAAGAATATCGGTTGGCAAGCCAAGCCCGGCCACATTGGGCCAAACTAATGACAATTAGCACTTGAGAATCAATCGCACAGCCTCTAAGCTGCGTCCGCGTCATGGAGGACGCCCCCCGCCACACCCCGCAATTTCCCTCGGTTTCACCGCTGTCTTGCGTGTAAAGTAGCCGCCATAAAAATCATATTCAGGAACCGATTATGACCGTGGCCAAATCTTCGTTCGACATCAGTGCCAACTTCGACAGCGGCAACATTCAAGTCATCGACATCAGTAATCCGCTCAACCCGGTTCTGGCTATTCGCCCAGACACCCGCAGCGCGCATTTCCAGTGGTTCCACTTCAAAGCCAGCGGCCTGCATGTCCATCAGGAGCACTGGTTTCGTCTGGTCAATGCCAGCCAGTCCTCCTACAACAAAGCCTGGACCGGCTATCAGGCCGTCGCGTCCTACGACCACGTCAACTGGTTCCGCATTCCGACCCAATTCGAAGGCGACAGCCTGCGTTTCTGCCTCGAAGCCGAGCAGACCCACGCCTGGTTCGCCTACTTCGAACCCTACAGCCGTGGCCGCCACGACTGGCTGATCGAGCAGGCACTGACCAAGGCCGGCACCGAGTTGCTGGCGACCGGCAAGAGCGTCGAAGGCCGCGGCATTCAATTGCTGCGCAAAGGCAGTGGCGCCGAAGGTCAGCGCAAGATCTGGATCATCGCCCAACAGCATCCGGGCGAGCACATGGCCGAATGGTTCATGGAAGGCGTGATCGAGCGCCTGGAAAAACACGACGATCCGGTACTGAACAAGCTGCTGGAAAGTGCCGATCTTTATCTTGTACCGAACATGAACCCGGACGGCGCTTTCCATGGCCATCTGCGCACCAATGCGATGGGCCAGGACTTAAACCGCGCTTGGCAGAATGCCAGTCAGGAAGTCAGCCCCGAGGTACTTTTCGTACAACAACAGATGGAAAAATATGGCGTCGACCTGTTCCTCGACGTACACGGTGACGAGGAAATTCCTCACGTGTTCACCGCCGGTTGCGAAGGCAATCCGGGTTACACGCCTCGAATCGAAAAGCTTGAAGAGCATTTCCGCAGCCACCTCAAGCACACCACCAAAGACTTCCAGACCCAGTACGGCTACACCCGAGACGAACCGGGCAAGGCCAACATGACCTTGGCCTGCAACAGCGTCGGCCAGAAGTACGACTGCCTGTCGCTGACCCTGGAGATGCCGTTCAAGGATCACGACGATCATCCGGACAAACTGACGGGCTGGTCGGGCAAACGCTCGAAGCAACTGGGCAAAGACGTATTGACCACCATCGCCGACATGGTCGATACCCTGCGCTGATCGCCTCCTTCGCGTAAGCAAAAGATCGCAGCTTGTCTGCGATCTTTTGCTTTTTGTCATGCCTGAATCCGCTCAAACAGGTTGCAAAACAAAACCAGAATACTTACCGTGATTCTGGTTTTAATTTGAAACCCAAGAACGGAAATCAGACATGAACGCTCAACCTCTCAACAGCGCTGTCGTGCTGCTGTTCGCCGTTGCCTGCGGGCTGGCGGTGGGTAACGTGTACTACGCACAACCGCTGCTGGACACGATGGCCGAGGCGTTTGCCATGTCGCCGGCCAGTATCGGCATCGTCATCACCCTGACCCAGATCGGCTACGGCGTCGGTCTGGTGCTGTTGGTGCCGCTGGGGGATCTGCTCAACCGGCGGCGTCTGATCGTCACCCAAACACTGCTTTCAGCCTGCGCGTTGCTGATGATCGCGTTGGCGCCTGACAGCGTATGGCTGCTGCTTGGCATGACGCTGACCGGTTTGCTCGCGGTGGTCACACAAGTGCTGGTGGCCTATGCCGCGACCCTGGCGATTCCGGCACAACGGGGTCGAGTGGTCGGTGTGGTCACCAGCGGCATCGTCATCGGCATTCTGCTGGCCCGCACGGTGGCCGGTTTCACGGCGGATCTGGCGGGATGGCGAGCGATCTACTGGCTGTCGGCGGCGCTGACGTTGTTGATGGCGTTGCTGCTTTATCGCGTGTTGCCGAAAAACGAAACCCCACAACCGGCCAGCACCTACGTTGCGCTGATTGCGTCGGTATTCAGTCTGTTCAAGGAAGAACCGGTGCTGCGCCATCGCGCAATACTCGCGCTGCTGACCTTCGCCAGCGCCATGGTGTTGTGGACACCGATGGTGTTGCCCTTGGCCGCCCCGCCGCTGTCGCTTTCCCACAGCGAAATCGGATTGTTCGGACTCGCCGGTGCTGCCGGCGCACTCGCCGCCGCGCGTGCCGGGGATCTGGCAGACCGTGGTTTCGGCCATTGGGTCAGCGGACTTTCTCTGTTGCTGATGCTCGGTTCGTGGCTGCCGATCGCCCTCACCCAATCCTCGCTGTGGGCGCTGCTACTCGGGGTAATCACCCTGGATCTGGGCCTGCAAGCCGTGCACGTCGCCAGCCAGAGCATGATTTACAGCGTGCGCCCCGAAACGCAAAGCCGCCTCACCGCCGGTTACATGCTGTTCTATTCAATCGGCAGTGCTCTGGGCTCGATTGCCTCGACCGCCACTTACGCCTGGGCCGGATGGATGGGCGTTTGTCTACTCGGCGCCGGTATCAATGCGCTGGCGCTGGTGTATTGGTGGTTGACCCTGAAAAGCGGCGCATCCGCACGATGCGCCGCTCAAACGGATTAACCGCGATCGCGTCCGCGCAACATGCTGTCGAGCACTTCGTCACGGCGCACCCAGCCATGAAACAACGCAGCCGCCAAGTGCAGCAGCACGGTGAGAAACAGCAAGTACGCCAGATAACCATGTGCCTTGCGCAGCAGCGCAAACACCTGCGCATCGGCGGGCACAATCGACGGCAACTGCAGCGAACTGCTGAGCATCACCGGCTCGCCCGACGCGCTGATCATCGCCCAGCCGAGCACCGGCAAAACCAGCATCAACGCGTACAGCAACACATGCGAAGCCTTGGCCGCCATTACTTGCCAGCCTGGCAGATCCGCCGGCAATGGCGGTTGGCGCGTGGAGAAACGCACCAGCAGACGCACGATCACCAGTGCCAGAATCGCAATGCCGAGCGGCTTGTGCAGGTGAATCAGCCATTCATGCCGTTCCGACACCGAAGTCACCATTCCCGCGCCGATAAACAGCATCGCGATGATCATCAGCGCCATCAGCCAGTGCAGCAGACGCGCCAGCAAAGCGAAATGAGTCGGTTGAGTGCTCATGGACGAGCCTCCTGTTTGGCGGCGGGCAACTGGCTGACTTCGCTAGTGCGACGCAGGTAGGAATCGGCGTAACCGGCAGAGCGAGCCGCCAGCAGTGGATCGTCGGAACCTTGAATCCCGGCCGGCAGCACCAGCGGGTCGTAGTTGATGTCGCGGCACTCGCCACTCAATTGCGGCTGGGTTTTCTCCAACACCAGAGTTCCGGCGTTGATCACTTTACGCCCGGCAGGCCAGGTTTTGCTGGCGTCGTTCACCGGGTCATCGGCGTTGGCCAGGGTGATGTTCAACTGAAAGCGCAGGGGCGCGGCGGCCAATCGCTGTACCAGATCTTTCTCCAGAAAATCACCGCCCTCGGGTGCCATGGCGCCTGCTGCGTCTTGTGCCAGCGGCGTCATGCTCCAGCGCACCGCCTGTTTTTTGCCGCTGGCATCGACCAGATAGAACGCATTGACGCTGTTGTAGGTTTCGGTGGCGTAACTGGCCGATGGCTTGGCCGTCTTCACCCACGTCAGAAACGGCACCGCCTCCGGGTGCGCAGCAAAGAACGCCGGCACTTTGCCGGGATCGGGTTTACCGGTCGTCGGATCCGGCGACTGCGCCTGCTGCAATTGATAGAACGCCTCAGGGGTGCCCACCGGGAACACCGGCATGCTGTTCATCCCGGTACGCCATTGCTGACCGTTGGCCTGGGTGAAGCGCAGCGCCAGGCTGCGAATCGGCACGCTGCTGTCAGGCGCATAAGGATTGCCCGCCGGCAGCGCGAAACGCCCGACCACCGGGGTACGCGACTCATTAAAGACCTGCGCGGCCGAGAATGCCCGCGCCTCGCCACTGCTCTCGAAATGACCGATCACGCAGACACCTTTGGCGTGGTTGCGGCGAAATCCAGGGTGCACGCCGTTGTTCTTTTCCAGCACATCGACCAACGCTTTCGGCGTCAGACGCTGTGGGTCAAAGTTACCGTGAACGTAGGCAAACGCCCCGGCCACGGCTGCGACAACCACGGCGATACCGCCGAGACGCAACACCAGGCTCGCGGCACTCAATGGCGGGCGTTGTGGCCCGCCGGGCGGTGAGCTGCGATCAACCATGAAAGACTCCAGGGCCAATGGCCATAGGGAAAGGTGCTATGAGACGCACGTCTCGTGGGTTTATTCCCTTTGAACTGTAGTTTCTTTCACGCAGTGACGCGCGAGCTTACCTCTGGGCTGACTACATCAGATCAAACCGTGGCTCGCGCTTTTCCAGAAATGCCTGCATACCTTCCTTTTGGCCAGGCGTCGCAAACAAACCGTGAAACGAACGTCGCTCGAACAAAAGGCCTTCGCGCATGCCTGATTCATCGGCCCGGTCCACCGCCTCCCGCGCTGCCCGTGTCGCGGTGCGAGGAAAGCCGGCAATCCGCCGTGCAACCGCCAATGCCGATTCGAGCAAATGCCCGGTGGCGATCACCCGCGATACCAGACCTGACTGCTCCGCCTCACGAGCGGACATCGAGCGGCCCGTGAGAATCATGTCCATGGCTTTTGCACGCCCGATCAAACGGGTCAGACGCTGCGTGCCACCCATGCCCGGCATCACCCCCAAAGTGATCTCAGGCAGGCCGAATTGTGCGGACTCGGCCGCCACGATCACATCGCACATCATTGCCAGCTCGCACCCTCCGCCGCAGGCAAATCCAGCGACTGCCGCAACCTTCGGAGTGCGCAGCGCGGCAAACGCTTCCCAGCCGGCAAAGTAATCTTCCTGAATCATGTCCAGACAAGACTTTTCGTACATCTCCTTGATGTCAGCGCCTGCCGCGAAGTAATCCTTCGTACCAGTGATCAGGAAACACCCGACGCCAGGATCACCATCCAGTGCTTGCAGGGTTTCCAGCAGTTCACGCATCAGTTGTGTGCTCAGTGCATTGCGGGCGTGGGGCCGGTTGAGGCGGATCAACACCACGCGATCCAGTCTTTCGATCAATATATTCATCGCAGTCTCTTTCTATGTAAGGGGAAGGAAAAAGGTAATACGCCCGTCAGGAATCCCAGATCGCGCCGTAGGCCGGAATGCCCCGCCCCTCCATTTCCTTGACCACATGCTCCGTCAACGTCTGGTTGGAAATGCAAATCACCGCCTCCGCGCCGTGCCTTTGAACAGCTGAGTACGCCAGCATCACCAGGTCTGGCTTGCCCAGCAGATCGGTGTCCCAGATATGTGCATCGGGTTGGGCTTGAAGAATTTCATCGACCAACGCATCGCCGTAGGTCTTTCGCGGACTGCGGGTCGACCAGATCAAATGAATGGGTACCTGCTTCGCCAACAGATGCGGCAGCACTGGGCCGATCCCGCTGCCGGTGGCGACATAAACCACTGACTTGAACAGGGTTTCGATACGGGCGACCCCGGCGGTGGTGATGCCCTTGACCCAGACATGGGTCGGTGGCTGTTCGATCAGCTCGCCTGTCCAGTCACCCGCCCGGGAAATGATCAAGCGAAAACCGCGCTCGTCCGGTGCAGGAATATTGGCAAAGGAATGCCATTCCCACAGCGGATTGCGACTGATCGCGGTGGAGGATCCAGCGAACGGCGTATGGTGATCGAAGCGGGCAATGACCGCGTGTGACGATGGCTTGACCAACGTCACCGGCACCCTGCGCAGACGCAGCCAGGGCGACACGATGCTGATCGTCAGCACCGGCAGCATCCAGAACGACGCAGACGTCAGCAGCACCTGTGTCAGATCCGTCGATGGATTGCTGTCCCGGGCAAATACCAGTGTCATGGCCCAGAACAGCAGCAAGGCAGCCCAACCGGCAAAACGGTGTGTACGTTCAAAACCGTTATGAAAGCGCGAACGAATCCCTGGCATCGCCATGATTGCCATCAGCAACAACAACCCCAGCAACGTGCCGCTGATCGCCAGCAGCGTCAGCGAAACTCCACCTGCACCCTCGACTCTTTGCCAGACCAGCGAACCGAACAGCGCGATAAACCAGGCAATCGCAGCCATCGCTCCACCACTGTGCAAACCACCAAAGTGATAAACCTTGGCCAGCGAGCGACGAATCGCCAAAGGCCAGGTCGTGGGCGCACGAGTAGCCAGCCAGAACAACAGGTTGATCAGATATTGCTGACGAACCAGGATCGCCATCGACAGGTTGATCAACACCAGTTGCGACAACGCGTCCAGATCATGCCCCGAAGCTGACCACCACTGTCCGGCCGTCAGCCCATGCCCGAGCACAGCGAAATTACAGATCAACACCAGCGCGACCAGCCGGTTGTAATGGGAAAACAGCGGCAGCGTGCCCAAACGTCGCCATAACGCACGCGGCTCGGGCAAAGTGACGCCTGTGTCCAGGCCACTCATTGCCCCGCCTCCTGTTCGGCGGCGACACGCTGTGCGTGGTGTACCTGCGCTCGCTCAAGCAACAGCCGTTTGTCGACCTTGCCCCGCGAGGTCAGTGGAATTTCATCGACCGGCAGAATCATCGAAGGAACGCAGTAATAGGCCAGGCGCTCTTCGCAACGGCGTCGTGCCGCATCGATGTCCGTGGAAGCGGGATAGACGAAAGCCACCAGATTGCGGTTATCGAACTTCAATGTGACGGCGCGCTCACAACCCGGTGTCGACTCCAGCGCGGCCGAAACCGAATCCAGCTCGACCCGAAAGCCCCTGACTTTCACCTGATCATCCACACGACCCAGGTGCTCCAGCTCACCCTCATCGGTCCAGCGCCCCAGATCGCGGGTGCGAAACATCATCCGTCCTTGCCCCAGAAACGGGTCGAGACGGTAGCGTTCGGCAGTCAGTGCGGGGTTGCCCAAATAGCCGGCCGTCACGCAGTCGCCACCGGCCCACATCTCGCCCTGATCGCCCGGCCCGCACAATTGTCCCGCTTCATCCAGCACATATACCGTGTTGTTCGGCGTCGGTTTGCCGATCGTCATCCGGCCCGTGCCCTTGTAATGCTGCAGGGTGTTGATGATGGTGGTTTCGGTGGGCCCACAGGCGTTGTAAAAAATGCAAAAGGACGCCCAGCGATCGGCCAATGGCTGCGGGCAGGGTTCGCCTGCGAGGGCTACCACCTTCACCTGACTACAACGCACGGGGTCCAGCGTGGCGAGAATCGACGGCGTTGCGATCAACACATCGCATTGCTCAGCCGTCTCGGCGATGTCCTTGCCGCGGATCATCAGTGTTGCACCGTGGGCCAGGCAACCCAGAATTTCCCAGGCCGCCATGTCGAAAGCGATGTTGAGGATCTGGCCGACCTTCAAACCTGGCCGCATACCGAGATTGCCGGGAGCGGTCAGCAGAATATTGCAGACATTGCGTTGGGTAACCCTGACGCCATTGGGTTGCCCGGTCGTGCCGGACGTGAACAACACAAAGCACAGTGCATCCTCGGACGGCGCGCCACTCCCCACGTTCAAGTCATCGGTGATCGAAACTGGCGAGTCGATGAACGCGTCCAGATGGATGCAGTGCTGTCCCGCCGCCAGGGGAATGGCAGGCGCCAGTGTGGAAAGCGTCAGCACCACTTGCGTCGAGGCGGCTTCCATGATGTGGCGCAGTTGAGTCGCAGGTGTTATCCCAACATGTTGTGGAATATAGGCGGCCCCTACTTTCAATGCGGCAAGCATGCCCACCAGCATCGGGATAGAACGCTCGACAAACAGGGCGACATGATCACCGGGCACCACGCCCTGTGCCTTCAGCGCTGTGGCCAGCCGGTTGGCCTGGCGGTTCAGTTCACCGTACGTGAGGGTTTGCCCCTGAAAACATGCGGCCAGATTCTGCGGATGGGCCGCAGCCTGCTCTTCGATTGCACGATGGATCAACGAGAATCCTGGCTCGACCACCGGACCACAACCAAACTGACGCCAAGCGTCAGACTCGACAGACGATGTAAACGGGGTACCCATTGCGAATGCATGCATCTCAAATATCCCTATTGCTCAAATGATCGTTCCAGCCAAATCGACCACCGGCTGCCGTCAGGCTGTTTCGGTGGTTGTTTGCGCTTGTCGGACGGGTTGAGCCGGGGAATTTGAATCCATTACACGGACTACAAGATGCGGTGAGTTTTCCTACTTAGTGGGTTATAAAATCTTTCAGCCCGCAGGATGGAATAAGCTGTGTCGAGAGGCGTCTTTCTTTATGACTACCGCGCTTCTGAGCCAGAGCATGCCCCTGCCATGAACACACTCGACGAACAACTTCGCGAAGTGATCCCCCGATTGCGACGCTTTGCCGTGTCGTTGACGCGTAACAGCAGCAGCGCCGACGACCTGGTCCAGGCCAGCATGGAGCGAGCCCTGTCGAGTTGGGGTGACAAACGCGCCGACGGCGATTTGCGTGCCTGGCTGTTTTCGATTTTGTACCGGCAGTTCCTCGACGCCCATCGCCGCTCGCGACGGTATGCGCGGATGCTCGAATTTTTCACCGGCTGTGACGATACCGAGCCCTCGGTCGAGCGCACCGTGATCGCCCAATCGACCCTGCAAGCCTTCGATCGCCTGCCCACTGAACAGCGCGCCCTGCTGCTCATGGTCTCGGTGGAAGGCCTGTCCTATAAAGAGGTCGCCGAGATTCTCGGCGCCCCGATCGGCACCGTGATGTCGCGCCTGTCCCGCGCCCGCCAGGCTTTGCGCCAGCTCAGCGACGGCGAAATCAGCAGCCCTTCTTTGCGGATACTCAAATGATCAGCATGCCTCCCAGTGAGCGTGATCTGCACGCCTACATCGACCACCAACTCAGCGACGCCGACCGGCGTGTGCTGGAAACCTGGCTGGCCAGCCACCCGGACGAAGCTGCGCAAGTGCGCGCCTGGCAGCAAGACGCCCAACAATTGCGCGCGGCACTCAGCGGCGCGTTGCAGCAGCAGGCCAATCCGGATCTGGATCCGGCGGTTATTCGTCAACGGGCCAAACGGCAATCTCGGCGTCATCTGGCCAGTGCGGCGATGCTGCTGATCGCCGTCAGCATTGGCGGTTTCAGTGGCTGGCAAGCGCGAGAGATGACCCTCGTGCGTTCTTCCATGTTGCCGATGACCGACGCCTTGCAAGCTTATCGTTTGATTGCCCAGCAAGGCCTGTTGCCGGCGGACTACAAAGTCGGCGGTGACGGCGACATGCAGCGCTGGCTCGACCGTTACTTCACGCGAGCCGGGCGCTTGCCGGATCTGCAGGCCGCCGGTTTTCAACCGGTCAGCGCACGCCTGCTCAGCACCGATGAAGGCCCGGCGGCGATGGTCATGTACGAGGACGGCAGCGGCCACAAAGTGAGTTTTTATGTGCGGCCACCGGGGCCGAAAAACACTTTCCTGCCGCGGGGCAGCCGCAACGATGGCGATCTGCAGGCCGACTATTGGTCGGACGACGGTTACAACTACGCGATGGTCAGCCCGGTCGATACGCCGGCCGCGCAGCAGCTCAAGCAATCCATCCAGTTCTGAAGAAAATCACAGCTCTCCTGTGGGAGCGGGCTTGCTCGCGAAGGCGTCGTGTCAGGCGATATTTGTATTGGCTGACACTCCGCTTTCGCGAGCAAGCCCGCTCCCACAAGCAGTCGGCGCAAGGTTCAGAACCCTACATCCAGCACCACATTGTCCAGATACGTCCCCGCCGGCGGTGTGGTCTGGTCGGTATAAATCTTCGCGTTGTAATTGAAAATCTGGCTGCCAGTCCCTAGCCCGTTGCCCGGATTGACCTCGGCATCGCTACTCGCCCGACGCGCCGCACCCACACTGCCCCAGCGCGTGGTGCCGGCACTTTTGAAAATGTCATAGGCCAGATAGTTGCTGCCGGAAATCATTCGCCGCCGCCCGCCTGCACTCACGGCGTTTTGCCCGTCACTCAGGCCCACGGTGTAGGCGCTACCCTTGGTGCAGGCCAGGTTGATCGTCTGCCCGGTCACCGGGGTAAAAGCGCTGATCACCGGCGCGCTGCCGAACGCGATGTTCGGCGCCGTGATTGTGCAATCGTTGGAGACGGTCAGATTCACCGTGAGCGTGGTAGTGCCGCTGTTGATGTCGCGACCCAGGCACACACTGCCCACACCAATCCCCGAACAGTAATTCCAGTTCCAGAAGATGCTCAGGGTTTCGGTGTACACCCCCGCTGCGACGTTGCTGCCAATGGTCGTGCCTAAATAGAGCGGCACGGTTTTCGGCGTCGAACCGCCCAGCAGCCCCAACGCATCAATGATGCCGTTGCGGGCGAAGTCATAGGCCGTGCCGCGAGTCAGCGGATAACTGGTGCTGTTGTTGGCGTAGACCGTGTAACTGATGACATCGCCGGTCGGCCCAAGCAGCCCGCTCTGGGTCGAGGAGACGGTGCCCCAGAAGTGGTCATTGCTGGTGAGCAGCGACAGCAGCGACCCCGTGCAACTCAACCCGCCATTGAGCGTAGAGCTGGGTTGCGAGGTGGTGCGCACGGCAATCGAACTGATCGAACCGAACGCGGCCGGCGTCGTAGGCACCACCGAACACAAGGCCTGCGCCGCCCCCGGCAGCATCAACGTCAGCCACAGGCCCAGCCGCGCCGCGGTCATTGGCACACCAGCGGGCCAATCAGCGGCACCTGATTCTGATTGATGTCGACGTCGAACTGCACTTTGCAGGTGTTGCCGTCCGCCAGCGTCACCTGCAGCGAATTCTGCACCTGCAGGTTTTCCAGATACACCAGGCCATCCCAACCCACCACGGTGCGCGCGCCGCTTTGCTCATGCAGCACGCCCGCGCCCAGCGGCAACTCCCGTTGCTGCGCATCAACCAGCACGATGCTCGCGGCAATCACCCGGTTCAGCGGGAATTCCAGCAGATAGCCGCTGCCACGCCGCACGGCGATGCGCTGCTCGACGTTCGGGCTGCGCACGTTGGCCGGCAGGTTCAGCGGGTCGATTTCGTATTTGCCGCGATAGTAAGCGCTGCTCCATGGCACCAGCAGGTGACCGTTTTTATCGGTCTGCCCCACTTGCTGGTTTTCGTAGCGCACCGGAATGTCGGCAAAACCATCGGTGCTCACCACCACAAAAGCGTCATCGATACGGTTGGCGGCGAACACCTGTCGATCCATCCACACCAGCGAGCCACTGGCATCGGCCCAACGGGTTTCGGCGTCGGAGGTGCCATAAACCCCGGCCTGCAACTGCACCGATTGCAGGCGCCAGGTCACGTCGGCCTGACGGTAATCGGCGCCGTCACCCTTGGCGTAACCGAGGTTGAAACCGACCCCGCCCTCGGTCGGCACCGAACGACTGTAGTTGACGCGCTGCTGGGTTTGCCCGGTCTTGCTGCGTTCGCTGCTGATCGCCAGGCTGCCGCGCAGGTCGAACGGAATCACCAGTTGCGCCTGCACTGCCCAGTTGCTGTCGCCAATCTCGCGGTTGGCCGACAGGTAAAAACTGCTGTTGCGCCACAGTGGTTTGCTCCAGCTCAGGTTGAGCAGTCGCGTACGCGAGTCATCCGCTGCGCGAACATCGAAGTAACCGGCGCCGAGGCTGCCCCAACGGTCGAGATTGAGGCTCAGAGTCGCCTGTTCGCTGCGCCGGCTGAGGCTGATGTAAGGGCTGTCGACCACGGTCAGGTCAGCGTATTGATCACGCCGCTGCAGGCGCTGGTACGAAAAGCTGAAACGCTGATTGCTGTACTGATAACCGAGGCTCAATTGTTCGCCACCGTCGCCGTCGAAACGGCTCTGGCTAATGGCACTGTTGAGCACACCGAAGTTGCCCAGCCGCAGGTTGCCGCCGAGGCCACCCAGGGTCAGCGAGTCGGAGGCTTCGGCATGGCTTTCCAGAGTGAAACTGTCGCTGACGCCATAACGCAGACTGCCGGAGGTCACACCGGTGCCGTAGCTGAAATCCTTCAAGCCGTAGTCGCGACGCAATGTACCGGCAGCCACGGAAAAATCGCTCAAGCCCTTTTGCAGCAAACTGCTGGTGACGTAGAACGGCACCGTGGTCGACACCTGCCGGCCCAGCGCATCAGTGGTCACCACCACGGCTTCACCGGCGCCGTTGATGAAGGGAATATTGGTCAGCGTGTACGGCCCCGGTTGCAGATCGGCGCTGCTGGATTTGTAGCCATTGATGAACAGATCCACCGAGGACGGCACCGCCGCTTCACCGGCAAATTGCGGCAGTGGATAGGTCACCAGATCCGGGCGTACGGCAAAGTCGCGGGAGAACTGCACGCCGCCCAGACGCACTGAACTGCTCCACGGCAAGGCCCCGCTGATCACATCGCCGGCCTCGTAAGTGAGCATTCGCTCGTCATCGGAATATCGCCACGTCGTGTCGTATCGCAGATATCCGTTGTCCACTGCACTCAGCGAATCACCGGACAAGGTGCGTCGGTACTGCCCGGTGTTGGACAGCGTGCCCCAGCTGTCGAACAGCCGCACCTCGTTCCACGCCGCCAGATAAGTGCCGGCATCGTCGGTGTCGTTGAGGTACAGGTCATAGTTGAACAGCGCGCCGAAACTGCTCAGCGCCGGGGTGCGCGGGTACGCCTGGCGATTGCCGATGAACTGCTCCGGCAACCAGTCCGGCGGCACGTCCAGCAGCAGGCGCTGGCCGACGCTGTCGTACTCGCTGTGTAATCCGTTGAGGCTATCGAGTTCGACCTCGGCGCCGACATTTTCCGGGAGTTTCATGCCGGTTTCATGCAAAGCCGTGGTCGGCACAAACAGCCTTCCACCGCGCTGCGCCACCGCGATCACGCGCCCGGTATTCATCTGGTTGACCACCAGTTCCAGAAACAACTGAGCATCACTCACGGCCTCCATGCCGCTGGGAGGCGGCGGCAGTTCCCCGGCCCCGGATGGATGAACGAACATCAGGCAACACGCGCCGGTCATCAACCACAACGGACGCTGGAAACGGCGAGCCCATCCCGGACTCATACGCGTACTAGGTCCGTCACTGGACTGGATCCTCCTTGCGTCACACCCGAGTATTTCCGGCGCAACCCCTCACCACAGAAACCCTACCGCCACAAAAGCCTGCCGACCTCCGCTACCGGGCCGGGGTGATGCTCTGCACTTGCGGCGCGCCATTGACCCGCACCTGCAGCGCCGAATCCCCCGCCAGGCCACTTGGTGCCGGCCAACGCATCACCGCACCCGGCAGCACATAACCGAGCAAGCCCTCTGCCAGCGGCTTGTTTTGCCCGGCCTGTTTGATCGTCACGTCGGTCAACCGCGCATGCACCGCACCCTGGTTACGCACTTCGACGTAAGGCTTGCCGTCCACCGCCACCGTGCGCCAGCTCAATTGCGGCAGGCCCACGCCTTTGGGGTCGCGCGGGCGGGTGCTGTCTTCCTTGCTCCACAGCCCGGCGCCGTAGGCGAACAGCGGCACTGAATAACGCATCTGAAAACGAATCGCCGCGGCAGTCTTGCCAGCCTCGGTGGAGGGCGGTTGCGCCGCAGGAATTTCATCGATGATGATCCGGTAGGCCAGCTCCTGGCCCGGTGGCACTTCTTTGGTCCGGGTCAGACGCACCAGTTGTTTCTGCCCCGGTTCGATCTTCGCCACCGGCGGGCTGCCGATGACATCGCGCTGATTCTGGTATTGCTCTTCGAATCCGCTCTGGCTCCAGCCGAATACGCGGATCTGCAGATTGGCGGTTTCACTGCCGCGGTTTTCCAGCCACAGTGCACTGGCCTGCTGATCGGCTTCCAGCACCGGGTCAATCGGCCAGATCAGTACCGAACTGGCGGCCTGCGCGTGATTCGCTCCGAACAGGAGCAGTGCCGCCAGTGCGCAATTCCCCAACGAACGCCGTGACATGAAACACCCCATACACCTGCTCCTTGTCGGCCATCCAGAGTTTGTCTCACCACGACAGTTGCACCTGCAACACGTCGCTGTACGTCCCCCCGGGCTGATTGCCCGGCAATTGCACCTGCCCGTAAATCGGCAGGCTGATGTTGTTTGCGTCGCTGTAAGCCACCGCCACACTCTGACCGATGCCCAGACTCTGGCTGTACGCCGCGTCACGAAACAGCGCATACGCCACGCGCGCACTGCCGCTGCTGATCTGCATGTGCCGGCCGCTGCTGTTGTACTGCCCGCCATCGACGCTCATGTTCAACGTCACCCCCGGCGTGCATTGCAACTGCACGCCACCGGTCAACGCGACCTGCACGGTGCCGGTGGCCAGTGCTGAACGTGAGCCGAAGTTCAGCCCGCCATAGTTCGATACTCCGCCCACCACCAGACAGCCTGCCGTGACCGTGGCGCTGACCTGAAAATTCTGGCTGGTCGCCGCCGTCAGCGGCAGCGGCGCACTGCCCGCACAGAGCAGGAGTAACGCGGCGCAGACTTGACGGCGCATGGCATCAGAACGTCAGTTCAACAGCGATGGTGTCGGTGTAAGTCCCCGCCGGCAGACCGGCCTTGCCCACCGCCTGACCGTAGATGTTCACCGTCTGCGCGACGCCCGTGCTGGCGGCCAGATTGATCGTGCCGTCAATCGCCAACAGCTGCGAATGCCCGGCGTCGGTGTACAGGTCGTAAGGCACATAGTTGGCGACGCCGTCGTACAGCGCGCGAGTACCGCCCGGCGATTTGCCGTCGTTGGCGCCGGCGCGCACTTTCACCGTTGGCGTGGTGCCGCTGGAACAGAGAATCGACAGCGCCCCGCCACCACCGCCCAACACTTGCCCGGTGGCCGTGGTGAACAGGCTGTTGGCGGTGCCGAAGTTCAATGCACCGAAATTCAGCCCGCTCGATCCGCCGGCGCCGTTGACCTGGCAACTGCTGATCAGCGTCAGGCTCGAGGTGATCTGGCCAGTGACCGTGGTGGCAGCATGGGCGCTGCCCGCCAGCGTCAGGCCGAGCAATGACAAACCTATCCTTGATGCAAACGTACGCATGGTGTCCGTCCTCTACGGGGTTACCAGTCGAGCGTCACCGTCAGGGTGTCGGTATAGACACCCGCCGGAACCGCGCGGGTATTCGCCACCACCGAGCCAAACACCGGAATGGGTATCTGCGCACCGCTGGTGACAGCGAAATTGTGTTGTTGACCGATGCTGTAGCTCTGCGCGCCGGAGGCGTCGAGGAACAGTTGATAGGGAATGGTCTGACGGCCGTTGCTCAGGCGCCGGGTGTTGCCGTCGCCATGGGCACCACCATCGATGGTGACGGTGAAGCCGGTGACGGAAGGGTTGCAGGCTACGTTGAGTTTGCCGCTGCTGTCGCCGTCGAGGCTGGCTTTGATCGGCGCGTTCCAGGTCGGCCCCTGCAGGCCGAAATCGAGTTTGCCCAGGTCGCTGACCGGGCTGGCGGGATCGGAGGTATTGCTCACTTCGCAGCCGGCAATCAGGATCAGCCGCGCATGAATCTGCCCGCTGACCGCCGCTTGCGCATCGTCCGCCAGTAACGCCAGCGTACCTGCCGCCATGACCATCCAGTGCTTGCCTGCCATTGCGCCCGTCCCTACTCCTTCAGTGACTCCATCCATCGCGCTCATCAATGAACGCTGCTTTGCTACACACCGCGACTGCTCAACTGCCTGAACCCTCCGATCACCAGGTCACCGTGACCTTGACCAGATCGGAATAACGCCCGGCCTGTGGCACTTGCGCCAACGGTTCGATCCGCGCATACAGTGGCAAATCCACCGTACCGGTGTCCGGTACGCGCCCGCTGACCGGCACGTTCACCACCAGTGGCAGCCGTCGCGCGGCGTCCTGGTAGAGGCGATACGGAATCGGTTGGCTGCCCGCTGTCCCGGCCATGTAGCGAACTTCACCGACCCCGCCGTGCAGGCCGCCATCGACGCGCATCTGATACGGCGTATCCGGGTTGCACTCCAGCCGTGGCAAACGTTGATTAAGCAACGCTGCGCCCAATGGCCCGGCCGGGTCGTCGAGTCGTGCCGTACTGCCGAAATCGAGTACGCCCAGTTGTTCGATCCCGGCCTCACGCGGTTGACCGATCAACTGGCAGCCGCGCTGCACATCGACGCGTACTTCGACCTGAAGATCCGCCGCGTAGGCAGGCGCAACCAGCACACCCAGCAGGCCCGTAACCACCCATCCATTCACTGCCCGATTCCTTGTCAGTGATCGCTTGCGCTGTCGTTACTGAGCTTGAGGTTAGCAACGGACGACGAATCCGCCAGTCGATTGGATCCATGGATCTGCCGGGATATGTTTCGAAAGGTTGGCAACGCGCGGAAATATGTCGCTGAAAATGGCTGCAAACAGCACACGAATCCGTTCACTGATCGCCCACCGTTGCCGTCGCGCGGTGGAAGACCGGCCGCGCGTCTGGTTACACTGTGTCGCCGCGCTCCCGGGCGCTGGTCAGATGAATCCGGAGACTCCCTCGGTGCCCGACCGCCCACCACAAAGATCGCGCCTGAGCCAGCGCTGGCCGGCGTTGCGCCGCCTGTTCGGCAAAGGCCTGCCGGCGAGTGCCGGGCACGATGCCAGCGCGCAAGCGGTTCGCGATTATTTCCGCCACAAGGCCAGTAGTCAGGGTTACACCCTCAGCCATAGCCAGCAGCGGGTCATCGACTGCATGGCGCAACAGGCCAGTCTGCTGCTCGGTGCCTCGGCGGAAACCCCGCCGAGCCTGTACCTGTACGGTGCCGTCGGGCGCGGCAAGAGCTGGTTGCTGGATGGTTTTTTTCAGGCGCTGCCGATCACGCAAAAGCGGCGCCTGCATTTCCATGAGTTTTTCGCGCAATTGCATCAAGGCATGTTCAGCCATCGCGAACAGGACGACGCCCTTGCCGTCACGCTCGATGAACTGCTGCAGGAATGCCGGGTTCTGTGTTTCGACGAATTTCATGTGCATGACATCGGTGACGCGATGCTCATCACCCGTTTGTTCAAGGCGCTGTTCAAGCGCGGCATTCTACTGCTGGTGACGTCCAACTATGCGCCTGAAGGGTTGCTGCCCAACCCGCTCTATCACGCCCGGTTCAAACCAGTGATCGAACTGATCAACGCCTGCATGCAGGTCATGGAAGTGGGTGGCCCACACGATTTTCGAAGCCATGCGCGCAACCATGCCCATCAGCTGTTTACCCAGGGCCATTACGTGTGGCCCGCCACACCGGCCCAGCGCCAGACTCTGAACCTGCCGCCACAAGATGCGCCGCCGCTGTCACTGCCGGTCGGCACCCGGCGCTTTCAGGTGCGCCTGTGCGAGGGGCGTCGCGTGGCGTTCAGCTTCAACGACCTGTGTGAACAGCCGACGGCAGTCATGGATTATCTGGAGCTGTGTCGGCGCTTCGACCAGTGGATCATCGACGACCTGCCGCTGCTGGCCGACTGTTCGATGGCCGCGCAACAGCGCTTCATCAACCTGATCGACGTGCTTTACGACCAAGACAAGCACCTGACGTTGCTCGGGCATCTGCCCTTGCGCGAGAGCCTGGCGGGTCAGGTGATCGACCTGGCCCGCACGCGCAGCCGCCTGGGGCAGTTGCAGGAAGTCCATCACCCTGCCTGATCATCGCTGCCACCATGCTTGAGTTCGGGACAGCCTCTCTTCACAACTTTGCCGTTATCATGTCGCCCATTCCCAGCGACTCTCTATTGCGAAGACCTTCATGCATACCCTTGCTCAATTGCG
The DNA here is from genome assembly GCF_011369485.1 of Pseudomonas atagonensis. Classification (GTDB taxonomy): domain Bacteria; phylum Pseudomonadota; class Gammaproteobacteria; order Pseudomonadales; family Pseudomonadaceae; genus Aquipseudomonas; species Aquipseudomonas atagonensis. Next base: position 106,954 of record NZ_VXCA01000034.1, read on the forward strand.
CGCCGGCGAGTTGTCGGGCATTACGCGGCTGGACCTGTCTTGCGGGCTGACCGAGTTTCCAGCGGAAATTTTCGATCTGGCCAACACCCTCGAAATACTCAACCTCAGCGGCAATGCCCTGAGCAGCCTGCCGGACGACCTGCATCGCCTGACCCGTTTGCGCGTGCTGTTCTGCTCCGACAACCGCTTCAGCCAATTGCCGGCCTGCCTCGGCCAATGCGCGGCGCTGACGATGATCGGCTTCAGGGCCAACCGTATTGTCGACGTGCCGGCGGCTGCCCTGCCGCCGCTGCTGCGCTGGCTGATCCTGACGGACAATTGCATCGAAACCCTGCCTCCGGAACTCGGCGAGCGGCCGAATCTGCAAAAACTCATGCTGGCCGGCAATTGCCTGAAAGCGCTGCCGCCCTCCCTCAGCCAATGCCATCGTCTGGAGTTACTGCGCATCGCCGCCAACCGCTTCGACGCGCTGCCGCAGTGGCTGCTGACCCTGCCGAGCCTGACGTGGCTGGCCTACGCCGGCAATCCGCTGGAAACCGAGGCCGATCACGCCGCCCTGGAAGCCACGCCGCTGATCGAATGGTCGTCGCTGCGTCTTGAGCAGCGACTCGGCGAAGGCGCTTCCGGAGTGATTTCCCGGGCTGGCTGGCGACGTGCCGATGGTTCGGAGCAACCGGTCGCGGTCAAACTGTACAAGGGTGAAATGACCAGCGACGGCTCGCCGCTGCACGAGATGAATGCGTGCATCACCGCCGGTATGCACCCGAACCTGATCCGCGTTGAAGGTCGCATTCACGGCCATCCCTACGGGCAGCAGGGGCTGGTGATGCAATTGATTGATCCGAGTTATCGCAATCTGGCCGGGCTGCCAAGCCTGGACTCGTGCTCACGGGATGTTTACGCAGAGGAATGCCGTTTTAGCGCCGAAGTGGCGCTGAAGATCGCCCAAGGCATCGCCTCGGCGGCAGAACACCTGCATCAGCAAGGCATCACCCACGGCGATCTCTACGGGCACAATATTCTGCTGAACGATCAAGGCGAGTGCCTGCTCGGAGACTTTGGCGGCGCCTCGTTTCACGCCACGACGGACAGCCTGGAAACCCAAGCGCTGCAACGCATCGAGGTGCGGGCGTTCGGGATTTTGCTGGGGGAATTGCTGGCGCGAATCGACTTGGGGTTGAGCGACGCGCAGCGTGATGCACTGGAAGATCTGGAACGCCGCTGCTGTCAGCCTGATGTGCTGACGCGGCCGGGGTTCGCTGAGGTCGTAAAGCAATTGCGAACCATGTAACTCATACAAACCCTGTGGCGAGGGAGGAAGCTCCCTCGCCACAGGGTCAGTTCTAAAGCAGATTAACCCGCCAGACCGACAAACATGTCCTGCACGTCGTCGTGGTTGTCGAGGCCTTCCAGGAACGCTTCGACTTCAGCCATTTGCTCGTCGCTCAAACCGCTGACCGGGTTTTTCGGCTGATAGCCCAGTTTGGCCGACAACACGGTGAAGCCTTGCTCAGGCAGGGCTTTCTGCACGGCGTCGAGGTCAGTCGGGTCGGTCAGGAACAATGTGGCGCCGTCTTCGCCCGGCTCGAAATCCTGGGCACCGGCTTCGATGGCGGCCATTTCCGGATCGGCGTCCGGCGTGTCCGGCGTCGCTTCGATCATGCCGACATGGTTGAAGTCCCACGCCACCGAACCGGATGCACCCAGTTGGCCCTTGCGGAACGCCACGCGGATTTCCGCGACGGTGCGGTTGATGTTGTCGGTCACGCACTCGACGATCAGCGGCACCTGGTGCGGGGCGAAACCTTCGTAGGTCACGCGATGGTACTGCACGGTCTCGCCCAGCAGGCCCGCGCCCTTCTTGATCGCGCGGTCCAGGGTTTCTTTCGGCATCGAGGCTTTCTTGGCCTGTTCGACCACCAGACGCAGGTGTGCGTTGGTGGCGGTATCGGCACCGTTGCGGGCAGCGATGGTGATTTCTTTCACCAGTTTGCCGAAGATTTTGCCCTTGGCGTTGGCTGCCGCTTCTTTGTGTTTAACCTTCCACTGTGCGCCCATTACTCACTCTCTTGATCTGTGGCGCCGAGACATCTATTGGCCGACGCGTGGCGCCAAGTTTATACGGCAAAAAGTCGGCAATCGACCAAAAATTCCAATGCTGAATCGACATATTCAACAGACCTTGTAGGGCGATTCTGAAAAAACGGTTTGCCATAACCATTCAGCCCTGCGGTTTCGTACTCTCTGCCGTCCGTATGCCTACAGAGCCTGTTGAAATGCTCAATGACAAGGAAAGCCCTTTCACCCTGACCCTGACTGACAGCGCCATCAGTCTGGCAGTCCTGCGCTTCAGCGGTCAGGAAGCACTCAATCAGCCCTACCGTTTCGAGATTGAAGTGATTGGCGTGGCCCCGGCCCTGACGCCAGCCACACTGCTGCACCAACCGGCGTTTCTGCGTCTGGACGCAGCGCACGGGTTTCACGGCAGCATTCACAGCGCCAGTTGCGAGCATCTGGGCTCGCACCGCATCAGCTATCGACTGGTGCTGGTGCCGCACTTGCAACGACTGGCGCAGCCGGACAAACGCCGGGTGTTTACACACCTGAGTGTGCCGGCAATCCTTGAGCAGTTGCTCATCGACAATGGCTTGCCCGCCGACAGTTACCGCATCGACCTGACTGTGGGGCAATACCCGCCCCGACCTTTTTGCATTCAATACGAAGAAAGCGATCTGGCGTGGCTGCAACGCTTGTGCGAAGAGGAAGGCATTCACTTTCATTTCGAACAGCGAGCAACCCGGCATGTATTGGTGTTTGCCGACGACAGCCTGACCCTGCCGCAGGAACCGACGCTGATTCCGTTCCTGACAGACACGGACGCCGTGTCACCCGGCATTAGCGCTCTGTTTCAGCGCCACGATGCGATCGCCGTCATGCCGCCACGCGCCGTGCGCAATCGCGGACGGCCAGCGACCGCTGAGGACGCCGCCAATCAGCCGGTGGGCAAACCCGAACGGCAGTCGGTGTCGGTCGAACAGCGCCACGCCGAACAACGCAGTCGCCGTCACCTCGAACGGCAACGCTGCCAATACCGCTCAATCCATGGCCGCAGCGATTGCAGCGGGTTGATGAGTGGCCACTTGCTGCAAGTGGTTGCGCACCCGGTCAGCAGTTTCAACGAGCAATGGCTGCTCACCGAACTGCACCACCACGGCCAGCAACCGTCGATTCTCGAGCCGACGCCTGTCGTGCGCCGCTACCACAACGACTTCATCGCCCAGCCTTGGTCGACCGAATTTCGCCCTGCGCTCAAACAGCCGCGCCCCAGCATTCCGGGCTACCACCTGGCGCGGGTGCTCGGTGCACCGGGGCATCCAGCACAGCTGGATGAAGCCGGGCGTATCGGCGTGACACTTTGGCCCACGCACGCCACGGAAGCTGCCGCCGAAATGTGGCTGCCGATTGCACTGACCAACGCCAGCGGCCGCCTCGCCGCCCACCAACTGCCTCGCGCGGGCAGCGAGGTCTGGGTAGGTTTTCTCGACGGCGATCCGGATCGACCGATCCTGTGCCACGACAACCCACGCGACGCAACACCGCGCGAAACTGCGCCGGCACAGGAAAGCGGTTTGCTGCTGGACTGGCTGCTCAACCGCACTTAGTCACCCAGGCTCAGGCCTTGTCAGCCTTACCTGCCGCTGCGGCGAATTTTGCCAGGCGCACGTCCAGATGCCTTGGCCGGCGCCCGTGATCTTCAGCGCGCTCCTTGCGGCGGATGGCGTTGCGCACCATCAACGAGCCGAGGTAACGAATCGGCTCCGGCGGAAAATAACCCAACGGCCCGTTGACCAGCGGTGAGCGCGTCCACGGGTTGTCGAGGCCCTGCACCAGCGCCGCGAGGATCTGCCCGCCCATGTGACACGGGCCGACGCCACTGCCGGAATAACCGAACCCATAAAACACGTTGCCACTGGCACTCATCTGACCGAAGAACGGCAAACCGGTGACCGACCGATCCGACGGGCCGTTCCAGGTCGCATCGATTTTCACATCGGCAAACGCCGGGAAAAAATCGCCAAGACTGCGCTTGAGCAGATCGGCATACGGCGACGGCTGATCGAACACCGGCAGCATTCGCCCACCGAAAGCGAAGGTATTGCCGCCCTTGCCGAGCATGATCCGGCCGTCAGGGGTGTTGTGGTAGTAGTGCACGAAAATCCGCGAGTCGAGCACGGTCACGCCGCTGGTCAGGCCGATCGCCTGCAACAGATCCGGACGCGGCTCGGTGATCAGCATGTCGCTGGAAACAATCGCCACACTGCGTTCGAACTGTGGAAAGGCGCGGGCCATCCACGCGTTCATCGCCAGCACCACGCGGTCGGCAATCACGCTGCCGCTGGCGGTCTGAAGGCGTGCGGGCCGGCCTTCTTCGAGTCCGGTCATTGCCGTGTTTTCGTGAATCTTCACCCCCAGTTGCAGGGCCACGCGGCGTAGGCCACGCACCAGTTTGCCCGGTTGCACGCTGGCTGCCGCCGGGGAGAACCAGCCCTCCAGATGTTTGCCCGACCCGGCCATGCGCTGCACATCGGCCACTGGGCGCTGGGTGAATGAGTTGATGCCATTGCGCTCCAGCGCGGCGATCACCGCGTCGGTCGAGCCGACCTGCGCCTGATTGGTGGCGGTGTACAGCGTGCCGTCGAGACGGTAATCGGCATCGACGCCGTACTGTTCGCAGAACTCGCCGATGGCGTGGATGCTGCGCTCGGATTCCTTGACCAGGCGCACCGCTTCCTCGACGCCGAACAGGCGCTCGAGGGTGAAATACTTCGCCGACCACGACAGCGCGCAACCGCCATTGCGCCCGCTGGCGCCGGCGCCGCAAATGTCGGCCTCGATCAACAACACATCGAGTTCGGGGTTCTGTTGCTTGAGCATGATCGCCGTCCACAACCCGGTGTAACCGCCGCCGACGATGCACACATCGGTTCGCACTTCGCCTTGCAGCGGCGGGCACGGCGCGGACGTATCGGCCTGCAGGGCCTGCTCCAGCCAAAACGGTCTCATGGGATTCTCCAGTCAGATGGCCACGACACAGCCTGCCGCGAACGCCGCAGCAGGCCGCGAGGCAAAGGGTTTCAGGAACGCAGGGGTTTGATCGTGAGCCGGCAATTGGGAATGGACGCGCGCGGCTCCATCAGACCCACCGGGCGACTGTTCCAGTGCGGAATCAGCACCAGCGCCGAGAACAATGCGCAGCCGGCGAAGACGATGAACACCGTCACCGAATCGAAGTAACCCGGCAGCAAACCACCCAGCACCGCGCCGACCGAGCCGCAGCCGTTGACGAAACCGGCAGCCGTGGCGCCAGCCTTGGCTTTGCCGAAGTCGATGGCCGCCGCGCCGCTGATCATCGAGTCAGGGCCGTACAGGGTCAGGCCCATCACGAACAACAACGCAACCACCAGCAACACGCTGCCGGTGTGCAGGGCGCCCATGAACAGCGCCAGCGTTACGGTCAGCGCCAGTAGACTCAACACGCAGGCTGGCATGCGTCGGGCGCCGAAAAGCTTGTCCGAGGCCAGCCCGATCATGATGGGTCCGAGCAACCCGGCCAGTTCAAAGGAGGTGGGAATGATCGCCGCGCCGACCTTGCCGACGCTGGGCATTTGCTCGAAAACGATCACCGGCCCCCACAGCAGAATCGCGTAACGCGCCGGTTTCAACATGAAATACGCCAGCCCCAGCACCAGCACCGTGCGGTTGCGCAGAATCTCCTTCAATGGCTCCCAGACACTGAGTTTGCTGTTGGCTTCGGTTTCTTCAGCGCTCAGTTCCGGTTCGGGTTCTACCGCCGGCAGGCCGACGTCTTCCGGTTTGTCGCGTTGAAAGATAAAGAACAACACCGCCACCACCGCGACCACCACAGCGCTGGAGATAAACGCCGCATGCCAGCTGCCGACCAGCGTATACGCCCACCAGCCGGCGAACGGCGACGCCACCAGACCGCCAAAGGCGTAGCAGGAACTCCACAGCCCGAGCACGCGCCCGCGCTGTTCGGAAGGGAAAAAACTGCCGAGGTTTTTACACAGTCCCGACCATCCGGTGGACTGCGCCAGCCCCTGAATCAGCATGCACGTGGCGAAGATCGGCAGTGTCGCAAAGCTGCCCATCACGAACGCAGCCACGGCGGAAATCAGCAAGCCACCCAGCACCACGACCCTTGGGCCAAAGCGGTCGGCGAGCATGCCCCAAGTGAATTGGCCGATGGCGTAGGCCGCCAGATAGATCGCATCGAGGTTGGCCATGGCCATCTTGTCGAGCATGAACGTCGGGTCTTCGCCAATGCCCAGTTTGGCCACCGAGAACGCTTTGCGGGTGAAGTAAAAAGCGGCGTACGCCAGCCAGGTGATCGCGAAAATCTGCATGCGCCAACGCGCAATGGTGCCGATGTGCTTGTTCATGGTGGTTCTGACCTCAGGGTGTGAGTGTGCCGGCAGAATCGTTAAGTAAACGCCTGTGTTTTTTATTGTTGAGCACTGCGATATCACCCCTTCCCTATGGCGATACCGGTCAGATGAGTCCTGCTGTTGCACGCACAGGCTCATCGCCAGCCCCGCTGCCCGACCGGGCAGTCAGCGATGGCGTGAGCGGATCAAAGCAATTACTGTTTAATAAATAAAATCGATTTATCGTATTTCACACATAAGCTCAGCTTGTTACTGACGATTGATCAGGAGCCACCATGTCTGTCTCCCACGCCCAGCTCAAAGCGTTTCATGCCGTGGCCGTGCACGGAAGCTTCACCAAAGCCGCCGAGCGGCTTTTCCTCACGCAACCGGCGATATCCGACCAGGTGCGCAAACTCGAAGAACGCTTTGGCGTTCTGCTGTTTCATCGCAATAAACGTTCGGTGCGCCTGACCGATCTAGGTGAACGCTTGCTGGCGATCACCCAGCGCCTGTTTGTGATTGAAGCCGAGGCCCAAGAGCTGTTGCAGGAGTCCCAGGCTCTGCAAACCGGCAGCCTGATTCTGGCGGTGGACGCGCCGGTGCATGTGTTGCCGCAGATTGCGCGGTTCTGTGAGCGCTACCCGGGCATCAGCGTGAAGATCGAGACGGGCAACACCGATGAATCGCTGTTTCGACTGTTCAATTACCAAGCCGATCTGGCGCTGCTGGGGCGCGATGTCAGTGATGAACGCTTGCTCTGCGTGCCGTTGCGCAACGATCCGATGGTGGCGTTCGTGTCGCGCAATCATCCGTGGGCCGAGCGCGAGTCGATCTGCCTGGCGGACCTGGATGACACGCCGCTGGTGTTGCGTGAGCACGGTTCGGTAACGCGGCAGACACTGGAAGAGGAAATGGCCCGCGCCGGTTTCCGTATTCGCCCGGCGATTCAGGTCGAGGGCCGGGAAGCGGCCCGTGAGGCAGTGGTGGTGGGGATTGGTGTCGGGGTTGTCTCGGCAGCGGAATTTGGTGCGGATTCGCGGGTGTGCGCGTTGCCGATCATCGATTGCACCCGGCGCCTGACCGAGACATTGGTGTGCTTGCGCGAGCAGAGTTCGCGGCGAGTGGTGGCGACGTTTCTCGAGATGGTCCGCGAGAGCCTTGTGTAATCAGGGCCGGCCCCATCGCTGGCAAGCCAGCGATGAATGCACCACGGTTTATCAGGTGGGGGCCAATCCGAAAAACGCCTGAATCAAGCGCAACTCCCGCCGCCGTTCCATGCACCCGATCATGTGCCGATTGACCAATCCCTCGCCAACAATCGGAATTGCCACCACGCGTGGGTCATGACTGACTTCCACCGATGACACCACCCCAACCCCCAGTTCAGCCGCCACCGCTTCCGTCACCGCCTCGCGGCTGTCCAGTTCGAGCAACACCCGTGGATTGACCGACGCCTGCGCACAAGCCTGATCAAAGGTGCGCCGGGTAATCGAACTCGGTTCGCGCAACACCATGATCACCTGATCCAGCTCCTTGAGTTTGACGTCTGAAGAGCGCGCCGCCCACGGATGCCCCGCCGGCACCAGCGCGCAGATCCGCGATTCATTCAACGCTTGCAAATGCAGGCCCTTGCGCGGCTCTACCTCAGTCAGCACCGCCACGTCCGCGCGCTCGGACAACAACGCCGCCAACGTTTCCTGAGCGTTGCCCAACCGCAGATTCACCGTGATCCCCGGATAGCGCGCCCGCAGACTGGCGAGCATCGGCATGACCATGTGCGGGCCGTCCGCCGCCACCTCAAGACGCCCGGTCAGCAACTGCCGGTTGGCCTCGAGCATCGTCTGCGCTTCTTCCGCCAGCCCGAACATCGCCCGAGTGATCGCGGCGAGTTTGGTGCCCTCCTCGGTCAGCTCCACTCGTCGCGCGGTACGCCGCAGCAAAGTGATCTGGTAGTGCTCCTCCAGCGCCTTGATGTGCCCGGTGACCGCCGGTTGGCTAATGAACAGGCGCGCAGCGGCGCGGGTGAAACTGCCTTCGCGGGCCACGGCATCAAAGGCGCGGAGCTGGAACAAGTTCATGAATAACTCTCACTGATGGCTGGCATAACAACAAACAATTTGATTGATGCAACGGCGAATTGCAACGTATGCCCCGTAGCTTCATCCCCCAGCGCAATCCGAGGACACACGAATGAGTATCGCCGAACCCATCCTGCTCACTCCCGGCCCGTTGACCACTTCGGCCCGCACCCGCCAGGCGATGATGGTCGACTGGGGGTCATGGGATGACCGCTTCAATCAACTGACCGCCAGCCTTTGCGAGCAATTGCTGGCGATCCTCAACGGCGCCGCCACTCACCACTGCGTGCCGTTACAGGGCAGCGGCACCTTTGCCGTCGAAGCGGCCATCGGCACGCTGGTGCCACGCGACGGCAAAGTCCTGGTGCTGATCAACGGCGCCTACGGCAAACGTCTGGCGAAAATCTGCGAAGTGCTCGGCCGCTCGTTCAGCACTTTCGAAACCGCTGAAGACGAACCGACCACCGCCGCCGACGTTGATCGTCTGCTGCGCGCCGACAGCAACATCACCCACGTCGCGCTGATCCATTGCGAAACCAGCACCGGCATCCTCAACCCGCTGCCGGAGATTGCCGCCGTTGTTGAGCAACACGGCAAACGTCTGATCATCGATGCCATGAGCTCCTTCGGCGCCTTGCCGGTGGATGCGCAAAAAGTCCCGTTCGACGCGCTGATCGCCGCCTCCGGCAAATGCCTGGAGGGCGTGCCGGGCATGGGTTTCGTGTTTGCCCGCAAGGAGTCTTTGGCCGCAGCCGCCGGCAATTCGCATTCACTGGCGATGGACTTGTTCGACCAGCACACCTACATGCAGAAGACCGGGCAATGGCGCTTCACCCCGCCAACCCACGTGGTCGCGGCGCTGCACGAAGCCCTGCTGCAATACAACGAAGAAGGTGGACTGGGGGCGCGGCATGCGCGCTACGCCGCCAACTGTCAGGCGCTGATGGAAGAGATGGCCAAACTCGGTTTGCGCAGCTTTCTGCCAGCGGCGATTCAGGCGCCGATCATCGCCACGTTCCATGCCCCGAAAGATCCGCGCTACCAGTTCAAGGACTTCTACGAACGGGTCAAGGCCAAGGGTTACATCCTCTACCCCGGCAAACTGACCCAGGTCGAAACCTTCCGCGTCGGCTGCATCGGCCACGTCAGCCCGGACGAAATGCGCCAGGCCGTCGCGGCCGTGGGCGAAGTGCTGCGCGAGATGGAAGTGTTAGAGATTTAACGCTCCCCAACTATCCCTGTGGGAGGGGGCTTGCTCCCGAAAGCGGCTGAATATTCAACATCGATGTCGACTGACACACCGCCTTCGGGAGCAAGCCCCCTCCCACAAACAACCGCATTGCCAACTGAGGAATTTTTGCCATGAACTACACCAATCCAGACAAGCTGCAAGCCGCGATCCTCGACTGGGCCGGCACCGTGGTCGATTTCGGCTCGTTCGCGCCGACGCAGATTTTTGTCGAAGCCTTTGCCGAGTTCGACGTGCAGGTGTCCATCGAAGAAGCTCGCGGGCCGATGGGCATGGGCAAGTGGGATCACATCCGCACCCTGTGCGATCAGCCGCAGGTGGCCGAGCGTTATCGCAAGGCATTCGGCCGCACGCCGACCGACGATGACGTCACCGCGATCTACAACCGCTTCATGCCTCTGCAAATCGAGAAGATTGCCGAACATTCGGCGCTGATTCCCGGCGCCCTGGAGACCATCGCCAACCTGCGTCAGCAGGGGATCAAGATCGGCTCGTGCTCCGGCTACCCGAAACAGGTGATGGACAAAGTCGTCGAGCTGGCTGCAAGCAACGGCTACGTCGCCGACCACGTGGTGGCCACCGACGAAGTGCCGAATGGCCGTCCGTGGCCGGCTCAGGCCTTGGCCAACGTGATTGCACTGGGCATTGATGACGTGGCAGCGTGCGTGAAGATCGACGACACCGTGCCGGGCATCCTCGAAGGTCGTCGCGCCGGGATGTGGACGGTGGCACTGATCTGCTCCGGCAACGCGCTGGGTCTGGACTACGCCGGCTTCCGCGCGCTGGGCAGCGATGAGCTGGCCATTGAACGCAAGCGTATCCACGCGCTGTTCGAAGGTTCGCGCCCGCACTACATGATCGACACCATCACTGATTTGCCGGAAGTGATCGCCGACATCAACAAGCGTCTGGCCAACGGCGAGATGCCGCAAAGCAGCTGATCGCGCAGCCAGCGCCGAACAAAAAACGCCAGTGTCTGCACGACATTGGCGTTTTTTTTGGGCAAACCACTGATTTCGCGCAGTGAAAGCTTTTTCAGACGCGGGCAAATCGGCCAAAGCGGATTACAGTTAAAGCATGCCGTCGCTCAAGAACGGTACGTTTGAACCCTGATCTGTGAGGAAACACCGTATGCCGTGGACAAGTTCCGAGTCGCGTTACAGCACCGTGTCGGTTCTGCTGCACTGGCTGATGCTGGTGTTGTTGGTGCTGGTGTACGCCAGCATGGAATTGCGCGGCCTCTTCCCCAAGGGCAGCGGCGGCCGCACGCTGATCCGCGAAGTGCATTACATGCTCGGCCTGACCGTGTTCGTGCTGGTGTGGTTTCGCTTGCTGGCGCGCAGTATCGGCCCGGCACCGAAAATTTTCCCGGCCTCGCCGCAATGGCAAACCGTACTGGCGCGGCTAATGCACTGGGCGTTGTACCTGTTCATGATCAGCATGCCGATTCTCGGCTGGCTGATCACCAGTGCCGAAGGGCATCAGGTGATGTTCTACGGGTTTGATCTGCCGCTGCTGGTGAGTGAGGACAAGGCCTTCGCCAAGCAGGTCGAGCACTGGCATGTGTTGGTGGCAACGATCGGCTATTGGTTGATCGGACTGCACGCACTGGCGGGGATTTATCACCACTATCTGGTGCGCGATAACACCCTGTTGCGGATGATGCCCAAGCGCGGCTGACAGAGAGATGCGCTTCTTTTGTGGCGAGGGGATTTATCCCCGTTGGGCTGCACAGCAGCCCCAAAACCTCAACATGCGGTGAATCAGGCTGAACAGTGGCGGCTGAATCAGGGGCCGCTTCGCAGCCCAACGGGGATAAATCCCCTCGCCACAGGGTTACTCGATCTTCTTGAAATGAGTGTTAAATCCCCGGCGCCCCTGGAGTCCGCCGGTATGCACAAAGACCAGCCGCGTGCCGCTGGCAACTCTCCCCGCCTCGACGCGATTCTTCAGCGCCAATAAGGCCTTGCCGGTGTAAAGCGGCTCCAGCGCCAAGCCGCTCGCCTGTTCGCTGCGGTCGATAAATTCAAGCAACCTGGCATCTACTTTGGCAAAACCGCCACGACTGGCATCGATCAGTTCATACCCTGCATCGGCCATCCCTGCTTCGCGCAGGATCGCCTCGACCTGCGGCGCCACGCCATGGTCATCAGGCACCGCCAGGGCGCCGAACACCGGATGCGCGCCCGCCTCCGCGAGCACCAGTCCCGCCAGCGTCGTCCCGGTGCCACAGGCCAGCCACCAAGCGTGAAAATCGCTCCAGCCAAGATTCGCCAATTGCGCATCCACCTGAACCTTCAGCGCTGCGCAGCCCAACGCCCCGGGCAGTCCGCCACCACCTTCCGGCACGGCATGCAGCGTCGGGTATCGCGCCTGCCACGGCTCCCAGAACCCCGGTTCATGCCGCGCGCGATAACCGGCGTAGCCGAGCCAGTGCAGCTGCATGCCGAACGCCTGCAAATCCCTCACCGTAGGTGTTTCCTGCGCATGCCCGCGCAACAGCCCCACCGTTGGAAAACCCAGACGCTTGCCCGCCGCCGCCAGCGCATGCAGATGATTGGAGTGCGCTCCACCGAGGCTGATGATGCCTTCGGCACCGGTACGATCAGCAGCTTTGAGATGTTCGACGAGTTTGAACCACTTGTTGCCGCTGATCAGCGGATCGATCAGATCCAGGCGCAGTATCGCGACTTCAACCCGGGCAGCGCTGAGCCAGTCCAGATCGAGACGTTCGAGGGGGGCTTGGGGCAGCCAGTCGGTGGGAGGCAAAAACATAAATGCCGGCTCTGTTTAAAGAGCCGGCATCTTAGCAGGCAACATCAGTTTCCTTGTGGGAGCAGGATCGCGCCCCAAGGAAGTTTTTTACAGCTCGGCGGCGAGACGCGAACCCTGATTGATCGCACGTTTGGCATCCAGCTCCGCTGCAACATCAGCACCGCCAATCAGATGCACGTTCTGCCCGGCTGCGACCAGACCATCGTGCAGTTCGCGCAGCGGATCCTGGCCTGCGCAGATAACGATGTTGTCCACCGCCAGCACTTGCGGCTCGCCGGTTTCACCGATGCGGATGTGCAGGCCTTCGTCATCGATGTTCAGGTATTCGACGCTGTTGAGCATCTGCACCTGCTTGTTCTTCAGGCCCGTGCGGTGAATCCAGCCAGTGGTCTTGCCGAGACCATCGCCGACCTTGGTTTTCTTGCGCTGCAACAGGAACACCTCACGGGCCGGCGCATGCGGTTGCGCCTTGATCCCAGCCACGCCGCCCCGGGCTTCCAGCTGAGTGTCGATGCCCCACTCCTTCCAGAACGCGGCGCGATCCTGACTGGTGGCCACGCCTTCATGCACGAGGAATTCCGAAACGTCGAAACCGATACCGCCGGCGCCGATCACCGCCACACGCTTGCCGACCGGTTTGCGCTCAAGGATCACGTCCAGATAGCTCAGTACTTTGGCGTTGTCCACGCCCGGAATCGCCGGCACACGCGGCGCGATGCCGGTGGCGAGGATGATTTCGTCATAACCGCCTTCCACCAGTTTCGCCACGTCGACGCGAGTGTTCAGGCACACCTCGACGTGGGTGGTCTGCAGCTTGCGCTTGAAGTAGCGCAGGGTTTCGAAGAACTCTTCCTTGCCCGGCACACGCTTGGCGATGTTGAACTGGCCGCCAATTTCGCTGGCCGAATCAAACAAGGTCACCTGATGGCCACGCTCGGCGGCCACGGTAGCAGCGGACAACCCGGCAGGGCCGGCGCCGACCACGGCGATTTTCTTGATCTGCTGCACCGGCAGGTAGTTGAGTTCGGTCTCGTGGCAGGCACGCGGGTTGACCAGGCAGCTGGTGAGTTTGCCGCCAAAAGTGTGATCGAGGCACGCCTGGTTGCAGCCGATGCAGGTGTTGATTTCATCGGCACGACCTTCGGCAGCCTTGTTGACGAAATCCGGGTCGGCGAGAAACGGCCGCGCCATCGAGACCATGTCGGCATCGCCTTCGGCAAGAATCTGCTCGGCGATTTCCGGGGTGTTGATGCGGTTGGTGGTGATCAGCGGAATGTTCACCGAGCCACGCAGCTTGGCGGTGACCTTGCTGAACGCCGCACGCGGAACCTTGGTGGCGATGGTCGGAATCCGCGCTTCGTGCCAGCCGATACCGGTGTTGATGATGGTTGCGCCGGCCTGCTCGATGGCTTTGGCCAGGGTGACGATTTCTTCCCAAGTGCTGCCGCCCTCGACCAGATCAAGCATCGACAGACGGAAGATGATGATGAAGTTCGGGCCGACGGCCTCGCGGACGCGACGGACGATTTCCACCGGCAGACGCATACGGTTTTCGTAGCTGCCACCCCAACGGTCGGTGCGGTGGTTGGTGTGGGCGGCGAGGAACTGGTTAATGAAATAACCTTCCGAGCCCATGATCTCGACGCCGTCGTACTCGGCGGTTTGCGCCAGCACCGAGCAGGTGACGAAATCGCTGATCTGCTTTTCGATGCCCTCTTCGTCCAGCTCTTTTGGCTTGAACGGGTTGATCGGCGCCTGAATCGCACTCGGCGCGACTTGTTTAGGGCTGTAGGCATAACGCCCGGCGTGAAGAATCTGCATGCAGATCTTGCCGCCCGCCTCGTGCACCGCTCGGGTGACGATGCGGTGTTTGAGCGCTTCTTCCTCGGTGGTCAGTTTCGCCGCACCGGAGTAGACGCCGCCCTCGTCGTTCGGGCCGATCCCGCCGGTCACCATCAGGCCGACGCCGCCACGGGCACGTTCGGCAAAATACGCGGCCATGCGTTCGAAGCCACCCGGTTTCTCTTCAAGACCGGTGTGCATCGAGCCCATCAGGGTGCGGTTGCGCAGTGTGGTGAATCCCAGGTCCAGCGGGGCTAACAGGTGCGGGTAATGAGCGGCGGTCATCGGTAACTCCACAACGAGCGATCACGGAAATTGCGGGAGTTCTGCGTCCCCCGTCAGTCATGTTCGACAGACTAAGAGTCGCGTTGCTGTCACTCAATGACCGTAAGTGACAACTTATTGATCCAAATGCGCAGCGCCCCTTGGCAAGCCCGACCATGGGCTCTACCCTAGACGCCACACCCAGTACCCGGCTGTTGTTGGTTTTCATGCGCAAACTTTTGTACCTGTTTTTCTCCATGGCCCTCGTCGCCGCTCTGACCACCTACGCCATGTGGGCGGCAGACCGGCCGGCGGGTCATTACCTGTCGGACCTGCGCATCAAACTGGCAGTCGATCAGGGCTCCCCCGCAGACCGTGGCAATCTGCTGGGCATTCAGCCCGAACTGTTTCCTACCGATTACCAAAGCCCAGAACGCCTGCACCGCAAGCTCGCGGCCTATTTGCAGCAAGCGCAGGATCAGGGTTTGTTGAATGACAAAACCGTGGTTGTGTTGCCGGAACACGTCGGCACCTGGCTGATGATCAGCGGCGAGAAAGACGAGTTGTACCAGGCGCCGACTGTCGCTGAAGCGATGAACTGGCTGGCCGCAAGCAACCCGTTGCTGTTCGCCCGCGCCTGGCTCAGCGCCCAGGGCAGCGACCGCCTGGATGACGCTCACCTGCGCATGAAGTCCAGGTCGATGGCCAAGGATTACCAGGCCTTGTTCGGCGGCCTGGCCAAGGAATTCCACGTAACTCTGGTCGCCGGTTCCATCGTGTTGCCCGAACCGAGCATCCGCGACGGCCAACTCAAACCCGGCAGCGGCGCACTGTTCAACAGCAGCGTGGTGTTTGGTCGCGACGGCGCGCCGCTCGGCCAGCCGCAACGGCAAATGCACCCGGTCTTTGATCAGCGCGAAGTCATTCAGGCGAGTGAACAGACGGTCAACGTCGTCGACACCCCGGCCGGACGCCTCGGCGTGCTGATCGGCAGCGACAGCTGGTACCCGGACAACTACCGCAAACTCGATGAGCAAGGCGCGCAACTGGTCGCGGTGCCGGCACAAGTGTTCGGCCACGGCGCGTGGGACAAGCCATGGCGAGGCTACAAAGGTTCAAGTACGCCGGGCTCGGTCAGTCTCAAACCCGGGGAAGTCAGCGAAGGCCAGGCATGGCACCGCTTGACCCTCATCGCACAACCGCCCAGCAGCCGCGCCATTGCCGGCATGAGTGTATTCCTGCGCGGGCAGTTCTGGGATCTACCGGGCGCGGGGCAAAGCTTCCTCAGCAGCAACGGCCAGCAATTCGCCGATGGGGAGGCGCGTGGCGCGCGCATGCTCAACGTCTGGTTGTAAACCATGAAACCACTGCCGATGCGACTCGGGGATTTGTCGGTGGGCTTCGTTCACAGCCTCGCCGATGCCGTGCGCAGTCATGCGCAAGACCCGCAACCAATGTTGGAGCAATACGCGCTGGACGCCGCACGGCTGGCCGAGGCCGGGGCGCGGTTGTCGATTCCGCGCTACATGCGTCTGGGGCATGCGGCAATTCAACTGACTGGCGATCCGGCGCTGGGCCTGCGCATGGGTCAGCTCAGTCGTTTGAGTCAGGCAGGACTGGCCGGCGTTACCGCCTCGCAAGCACCCACCGTGCGTGAAGCCGCTCGTTGCCTGATTCGTTTCGAGCCGTTGTATGGTTCCAACTATCGCGGCCAGTCGAGCTTCCACGAAGACGCCAATGGCGCCTGGCTTCGCTTCTACTCGATCAGTCCGTACAACGCCTACAACCGTTTTGTGGTGGATTCGATCATCGCGGGCTGGTTGCATCAGCTGTCGAGCGTCAGCGGTGAGCGGCTGCGGGCCGAACGCATCGAGATCGAATTCGACGAGCCGGACTACCGCGACGCCTACGCCATATTGGGTGATTGTCCGCTGCAGTTCGGCGCCGAACGCAATCAACTGCGCCTGAGCCTGAACAGCCTCGCGCAACGCAATCCCGAGCATTGCCCGAGTACCTGGCGGCATCTGCTGCAACTGTGCGAACGGGAACTGGAACAATTGACCCGAACCCGTAGCCTGCGCGAACGCATCACGCAATTGCTCGGCCCGTTATTGAATGGCGGCCGGGAACCCGACCTTGAAGAAGTGGCGGCACGCCTGAAGCTGCCGACCTGGACCTTGCGGCGCAAACTGGCCGAGGAAGGCACTCGGTTTCGCGCGATCCTCAATGACACTCGCCGTGATCTGGCGATGACCTACATCCGCGACACCGAACTGGCGTTCGGCGAAATCGCCTATCTGCTCGGTTTTGCTTCCGCCGAAGCATTTCAACGAGCGTTCAAACGCTGGAACGGTCAGACACCCGGCGAATTCCGTCGCAGTCACCGCAAAACAGCGTGAAGCTGTCAGCCGCCGATCAAAGCTCGGTGGCGTCTTCTGCAGGCTCAGGTTGATCCAGTTCAAAGGCCTGGAACTCGAGCAGTTCTTCTTGATAGTCATCCATCGCGTAATCCCCCTACCGCTCTCTTGAATGGGCCTGAGCAAATACCCAGTGCCTCGAGCATAACGTGCCCGTGTGAAGGAAAAGTGAAACCCGGCCTTCATGGATAAAACGTAGCAGGTGGTCAGGAATTTATCGCGGGATTATTGTCGGGCGAATGTAACAAAACCTTTGAAGCGGCCCGGATAGCACTGTGGGAGCATGTTTGCTCCCACAGGATTTATTGCATGATTACTGGCCGGAAGATGGCATCGCCGGGATCGGTTCGGACGGCGGCGGGATGTCGGTCGGATTGGCCGGCGGTGTGATGGCTTCCGTGGCGGGTGCAGGCTCGGCGCTCGGCGCAGGAGTGATCGGCGCGGATTCAGCGGGCGGCACCACCGGCTCGGAACTGACCGGAGTGGCTTCAGCGGGTGTCGGCGAGGGAGCTGGCTCGGCAGTCGGTGCCGCCGCCGGGGTCTGCGCTGGCGTTGGCGTCGAACCCGTCGGCACCAGCGTCACCGGAGCAACCTTGGCCTCTGGCACACCCAGATCGGTCTTCGGTTTCTCTTCGATGTGCGCAGCTTTTTTCGCATCGGCCGGCAGGAACAGCTCGACCAGGGTAAAGAAGCGCTCGTAAAACTTTTGCGAGGTCACGGTTTCGCTGGCGACCTTGACCATCGAATCGTCCGACGAGCCAATCGGCATCGACACCGAACCCAACACGCCAACCCCGAGGCTGGCCGAGTTGTTGGTCTTCTTCAGTGCGTAGCGATCCTGCAAGGCGTTAGCGAACATCGTTGCATGGTGCCCGGCACTGCCATCATCGGCGCAGACCACGTTGAAGCTGATCTCCATGTGAGTATCGCCGGTCTGCTGGAAGCTCTTGTGGCCGCTGACCAGTTTCGGGTCACTGCTGGTGATGATGTAGCCCTGGCTGAGCAACGCACGACGGGCTGCCTCGCAACTGACCGAGTCGGTGACCGGGTAATTGCGCGAAAAGGTACCGGAGTCATCGAAGTTCTCATGCTCATACATCGGCTTGTCTTTGGAACAGCCGGCGACAGCGGTCAACAACAACGCCAACCCGACAACACGCATGGGAGTGGAAATCAACATTAAACATCCTGAGGAAAAACGGTCCGGGGCGTATTGTGCAACAGATCGCTGCCCGGCGGCGTATGGATTAGTGTCTTAAGACAGTTACAACTTTATCGACCATCGATTGCCGGGAAAAGTCGCGCCGATAAATGATCGATGAAAACCCGCAGTTTTGCTGTGGCATGCCGACTCGACGGCCACAGCACCCAAAACTGCCCTGTGTGCCGCACATGCTCATCCAGCACACGCTGCAGGTGCCCGTGTGCCATCGCGTCACGAACCATAAAATCCGGCAGACAGGCAATCCCCATACCGGCCAATGCCGCGTGGCTTACCGCCTCGATCGACGTACTGACCAGACGCGCCGGCAACATCGGTTCGCCGGCCCCCGGCTCGCGGACAAGCGGCCAGGGCTCCAGCTTGCCCGTGGCGTGAAACGTATGGCGCAGACACGCGTGATTCGCCAGATCGGCGGGCGTTTGCGGTACACCGCGTTGTTGCAGGTACGCCGGGCTGGCCACCAGCACCATACGAAATTCGCCCAACGGCCGTGCCATCAGGCGCGAATCCCGTGGCTGCCCTGTACGAATGACCGCGTCGAAGCCCTCCTCGACCACGTCGACCATGCGATCAGTCAGATCCAGATCCAGCTCGATCTGCGGATACAACGCCATGAACCCGGTCATGACCGGCATCACCAGGCCATGCACTTGCGGCAGACTCACGCGCAATTTGCCATGAGGCGCCGACGCCGCGTTACACAGCTCGAACTCGGCAGCCTCGACCTCGGCGAGAATCTTGCGGCAACGTTCCAGAAACAGCGCCCCCTCGCTGGTCAGCGTGATGCTGCGGGTGCTGCGATGGAACAGCCGCACCCCGAGCCGCGCTTCCAAGCGTGCAATGCTTTTACCGATCGCCGACGACGAAACCCCTTGCAGGCGCCCCGCCTCGGTGAAGCTGCGCGTCTCGGCCACCTGCACAAACACCGAAATACTGCCCAGGCTATCCATTCCAAACTCCGCGATTGACGACATCCATGTCCGATATGTTCGGAACCGTAACCTATTTTTCTCCAATGCGCAGCGCCCTAGCCTATGGCCTTCATCACCTTCGGCAAAATGGACGCTGTCTCATGAACGACGCTCAACTGACCTCCCCTGCCCTCGCTACCTCGGCCCAACCTCGCGAACCACTTCCCCTCGGCGCACTGTTGGCACTGGCCACCGCCGGCTTCATCACAGTACTCACCGAAGCCATGCCCTCTGGCCTGCTGCCGCAAATGAGCGCGAGTCTGGACGTCTCGCAGGCGCTGATCGGGCAATTGGTCACGATGTACGCCATCGGCTCGCTGCTCGCCGCCATCCCGCTGACCCTCGCCACCCGTGGCTGGCGTAGGCGCCCCCTGTTGCTGTCCGCCATCGCCGGCTTCGCCGTGGCCAACAGCCTCACCGCGGTGTCGGAACTGTATTGGCTGACCCTGCTCGCGCGCTTCATTGCCGGCGTGTTTGCCGGGTTGCTTTGGGCGCTACTGGCTGGCTACGCCAGCCGCATGGTCGCGCCTCACCTGCAAGGACGCGCCATCACCGTCGCCATGCTCGGCGCTCCACTGGCACTGTCCCTCGGCATTCCTGTGGGCACACTCCTGGGCACGGTCGTCGGCTGGCGCCTGAGCTTCGCCATCATGACCGGCCTGACACTTCTGCTGGTCGTCTGGGTGCGTTTGCAAGTGCCGGACTTCGACGGCGAACGCGCCGGAAAACGCCTGCCGTTGCGTCAGGTATTGACCCTGCCGGGCGTGCGCTCGGTGCTGTTCGTCACCTTGTCCTACGTGGTCGCTCATAACCTGCTGTACACCTACATCGCACCCTTCCTGCAACCTTCGGGGCTGGCCAACGCTATCGACCGCGTGCTGCTGGTATTCGGCCTCGCCTCGGTGCTGAGCCTGTGGATCGTCGGCAGCCTGATCGACCGCTGGCTGCGTGAACTGGTGTTGATCAGCACAATGCTGTTCATGCTCTCAGCCGTCGCACTGGGCCTCTGGCGCGACTCAGCCCTTGTCATCTACATCGCCACCGCCGTCTGGGGCCTGGCTTTCGGCGCCATGCCCTCACTGCTGCAAACTGCCTCGGCAAAAACCGCAAAAGACGCCGCCGACACCGCGCAATCCATGCTCGTCACGCTATGGAATGTCGGCATCGCCGGTGGCGGTCTATTGGGAGGCTTACTGCTGGAAGGCGTAGGGGTCGGACATTTTCCGTGGATCGTGGCTGCGCTGTTGGTCTCGACGCTTTATGCGGCGGTCAATGCGCGCATGCATGGATTTCCAGGGGCAAAATAGAGTTCTTTTTTCTGACTGGATTGCTTACAACTGAGGGAAATGGGTCGGCTGTCAGGCCGCTTTCGGGAGCAAGCCCCCTCCCACAGTTTGAAACAGTGCACCAGTTAGGGATTGGTCGGCTGTCAGGCCGCCATCGCTGGCAAGCCAGCTCCCACAAAAGCCACAGCCAAAACAAACGCTCTTGATCTTCAACACTCGCACAAACAAAAAAGCCCCGGCCATTCAGCCGGGGCTTTCCTCTATCACTCAGTCAGTAATCAATACCGCTTGATCTCTGCCTGCGCTTCCAGCTGCTTGCGATACGCCGCAAAGTCCTGCTGCCCCTCACGGGAAGCCAGGAAACGACGATATTGCACTTTCTCTTCGTCAGTCGGCGCGGCCGCTTCGTTAACAGCATTCAGACGCACAATCATCAGACTGCCATCCGGCAACGTCACGTTGCTGAACGTCGGTTTGTCCTTGGCTGCCGGCTTCGGCATGCGGAACAGCGCTTGCAGCACCGCTGGATCAACACCTTCCTGACCACGGGTGGCTGCTTGAGTGACTTTCCAGCTCTGACCGTCAATCGCCTTGTCCACAGGCGCCTTGCCATCACGCAGATCAGCAATCAGCTTCTCGGCCTTGGTCTTGGCGGCAGCACTGGCGTGCTCTTTGGTCAACTGAGTGCGAATCGCCGCATTCACGCTTTCCAGCGGCAATTGCGCAGGCTTCAGATGCTCTTTGGCGCGCAGCACGATCACGGTTTCCGGATCCAGCTCGATCGCGGTGCTGTTGGCACCCTCGTCGATCACTTCAGTGCTGAACGCAGCCGTAACCACGGCACGGTTCGCCGCTACACCTTCACCACCTTCACGGCCAAACGGCTTGGAGGTGTGCACGGTCAGCTTCAGATCCGCCGCTGGCTGTGCCAGGTCGGAAGCTTCGAACGCAGAGTCTTCCAGCTGCTTGGTCGCCTCGACGAAACGCTGCTCGACCTGCGCCGCTTTCAGCTCGCGGGTCAGCTTGTCTTTCAGGCTGGCTAAGGTCGGTACTTCCGGCGCTTCAACACCCAACAGCTTGATCAGGTGATAACCGAAGTCGGTGCGAACCGGCTCGGACACCTGGTCTTTAGCCAGCGAATACAAGGCTTTCTCGAAAGCCGGATCGTAGACACCAGGGCCTGCGTAACCCAGGTCACCACCATTGTTGGCCGAACCCGGATCCTGCGAGAACTCTTTGGCCAGCGCTTCGAATTTCTCGCCCTTGGCCAGACGCGCCTGGACTTCTTCGATCTTCGCCTTGGCCTGAGCGTCGGTGGTCTTGTCGTTCACTTCGATCAGAATATGCGCCGCACGACGCTGTTCCGACAGGTTGGCGATCTCTTTCTGATACGCCGCCTGCAGGTCTTCGTCCTTGACGGTGACCTGATCGAAGAACGAAGCCTTCTTCAGCTCCAGGTAATCGACGACCACTTGATCAGGGGTCATGAATTCCTTGGCGTGCTCGTCGTAGTAAGCCTTGACCTCATCGTCGGTCAGCTTGACTGCGGCTGGATCGGCCTTGATGTTCAGCGTGGCGAAATCGCGGGTCTGTTTTTCCAGACGGGCGAATGCCAGCACTTCAGCATCAGTCACGAAACCGCTGCCCGCCACACCGGCGCGCAGTTGGCCGATCAGCATTTCCTGAGCCAGCATCTGGCGGAACTGCATACGCGTGTAACCCAGCTGACGAATCACCTGGTCGAAACGGTCGGAACTGAACTTGCCGTCCACCTGGAATTCCGGCGTCTGCAGGATCACCTGGTCAAGCGCGGCTTCAGAGAAAGCGAATTTCGATTGTTCGGCGCCTTGCAGCAGCAGCTTGCGATCGATCAGACCCTTGAGGGCCGATTCGCGGAGCATTTTTTCATCGAGCAGCGAAGCATCGAAATCCTTGCCCAGCTGTTGCATCAACTGACGGCGTTGCATATCAACGGCCTGGCTCAGTTCGTTCTGGCTGATTTCTTCACCGTTGACCTTGGCCGCCTCGTTAGAGTGCGTCGTGGCCTTGAAAATGGCGTCGAAACCGGTCAAAGCCATCAGCAAAATGATGGCTCCGATAATGGTCTTGGCAATCCAGCCTTGTGAATTGTCCCTGATATTCTGCAGCATGCGTCCCCCAGAAACGGTTGAACTTCAAAAATTAGGCAACCGTGGAGCGTGGGTAGAATCCGGATAGAAGAAAGGCGCATCCGAGGATGCGCCTTCTCGTAACTGGCGGAGCGGACAGGGCTCGAACCCTCGATCCCGGCGTTACAGGCAGCTGTTTCAGCGACCTGCTCTACCGCTCCGCTGCCAGGTCAGGCATGACCCCGACCCGGATGGGTAAAAACCTGAAACAAACTTAGTTGACAGCTTCTTTCAGTGCTTTACCGGCTTTGAAACCTGGCTTTTTGGCAGCAGCGATTTGCAGAGTCTTGCCGGTCTGCGGGTTACGACCAACGCGAGCTGGACGATCAGTTACGGAGAAAGTACCGAAACCAACCAGAACAACGGAGTCGCCAGCCTTGAGAGCGCCAGTGACGGATTCGATTACAGCGTCCAGCGCACGGCCAGCAGCAGCTTTCGGGATATCAGCGGATGCAGCGATAGCATCAATCAGTTCCGACTTGTTCACTCTAAGTCCCCTTATATCTATTTTGAGATGATTCTAAGTTTTTTGGTGAAAGCAAAAACGAGTGCTGAATGGCCTACAGACACTTAAGAGCCGCTTTATAACAAGGGCTCTAAAAAGCTGTCAAGGAAGCCACCCAGGCAAAAGCATATTAATGCGTGCTAATTCTTTCCTTAGAGTCAGACTCACGTTTTTCGTCCTTGGCAACTATCTCGGGAGCCACATCCGGCAAGGGCTCCGGCGCGTATTGCAGCGCAATTTGCAGGACCTCGTCAATCCATTTAACCGGTTTAATCTGCAGATCCTGCTTGATATTGTCAGGAATCTCCTTCAGATCGCGCACGTTCTCTTCGGGAATAATCACAATCTTGATTCCGCCGCGGTGAGCCGCGAGCAGTTTTTCCTTCAGACCACCGATTGCCAGCACTTGACCACGCAAAGTGATTTCACCGGTCATGGCGACATCAGCGCGTACCGGAATGCCGGTCAAGGCCGAAACCAGCGCCGTGCACATGCCCACACCGGCGCTCGGGCCGTCCTTCGGGGTCGCCCCTTCCGGCATGTGGATGTGCGTGTCGCGCTTCTCGTGGAAGTCCAGGGGAATGCCCAGGCTTTTGGCGCGGCTGCGCACCACGGTCAGCGCTGCAGTGATCGATTCAACCATCACGTCACCCAGCGAACCGGTCTTGATCAACTGACCCTTGCCCGGCACAACAGCGGCTTCGATGGTCAACAGCTCACCACCCACCTGAGTCCAGGCAAGGCCGGTGACCTGTCCGATCTGATCTTGCTGTTCCGCCAGACCGTAACGGAATTTGCGCACACCAAGGAAGTGCTCCAGCAAGTCAGCTGTCACTTTCACCGAGAAGCGTTTTTCCATTGCATGCTCTTTCACTGCCTTGCGGCAGACCTTGGCAATCTGACGCTCCAGGCCACGCACACCGGCTTCACGGGTGTAGTAACGAATAATGTCGCGGATCGCTTCAGCATCGAATTCAAGCTCGCCTTTCTTCAGGCCGTTGGCAGCGATCTGCTTCGGCGAGAGGTATTTGACGGCGATGTTGATCTTCTCGTCTTCGGTGTAACCCGGCAGACGGATGACTTCCATCCGGTCGAGCAGCGCCGGCGGGATGTTCATCGAGTTCGAGGTGCACAGGAACATCACATCCGAGAGGTCGTAATCGACTTCCAGATAGTGATCGTTGAAGTTGTGGTTCTGCTCCGGATCGAGCACTTCCAGCAACGCCGAGGCCGGATCGCCACGCATGTCGCTGCCCATCTTGTCGATTTCATCGAGCAGGAACAGTGGGTTGCGTACGCCCACCTTTGTCATCTTTTGAATCAATCTTCCCGGCATCGAACCGATGTAAGTCCGGCGGTGACCGCGAATTTCCGCTTCATCACGCACGCCACCGAGGGCCATACGCACGAATTTACGGTTGGTGGCATGAGCGATCGACTCTGCCAGCGAGGTTTTACCCACGCCCGGAGGACCGACCAGGCACAACACCGGGCCACGGATCTTCTTCACGCGCTTTTGCACGGCGAGGTATTCAAGGATCCGCTCCTTGACCTCTTCCAGACCGTAGTGGTCGGCATCGAGAATGTCTTCTGCGCGCACCAGGTCAAGGCGCACCTTGCTCTGAGCCTTCCACGGCACCTGCACCAGCCAGTCGATGTACGAGCGCACCACGGTGGCCTCAGCGGACATCGGCGACATTTGCTTGAGCTTGTTCAGCTCGGCAGTGGCTTTGGCCAGTGCATCCTTCGGCAGACCGGCAGCGTCAATGCGCTTTTTCAGGTCTTCGATTTCGTTATGACCTTCATCGCTGTCACCGAGCTCTTTCTGAATGGCCTTCATCTGCTCATTCAGGTAGTACTCGCGCTGACTGCGCTCCATTTGCTTTTTGACCCGGCCACGAATGCGCTTTTCGACTTGCAGCAGGTCGATCTCGGCATCCAGCAGCGCCAGCACGTGTTCGACACGGGCCGACAGATCAATGATTTCGAGGATTTCCTGCTTCTGCTCGATCTTCAGCGCCATGTGTGCGGCCATGGTATCGACCAGGCGCCCCGGCTCATCGATGCTGTTGAGCGACGACAGAACTTCAGCCGGGA
Organism: Pseudomonas atagonensis; assembly: GCF_011369485.1. Taxonomy (GTDB): domain Bacteria; phylum Pseudomonadota; class Gammaproteobacteria; order Pseudomonadales; family Pseudomonadaceae; genus Aquipseudomonas; species Aquipseudomonas atagonensis. Next base: position 132,277 of record NZ_VXCA01000034.1, read on the forward strand.
CTTTCTTGCCCAACTGCACATATTGTTCGAACTGCGACAGCAGTGTGCGCACGAACACTTCGGACTCGCGCTCGGCGGCGTCGACTTCCTCGATCAGCGAGACTTCGGCACGGCAGTGGCCGTCGACTTCACTGAAGCGCTCGACCGTACCGCGCTGCTCACCCTCGACCAGAACCTTGACGGTGCCGTCAGGCAGCTTGAGCAATTGCAGAACAGTGGCGATGGTACCTACGCGATAGAGAGCGTCTTCACCGGGATCATCGTCAGCCGGGTTTCTCTGGGCCAGCAGCAAAATCTGCTTGTCGCCCGTCATCGCAGCCTCGAGGGCTTCGATGGATTTCTCGCGCCCCACGAACAGCGGGATAACCATGTGCGGATAAACCACGACATCACGCAATGGCAGGAGAGGCAATTCGATGGTTGTCTTCATGATTTCGCCTCTACGGCGGCCATATGGCCGTAATCAGATGGAATTAAGCTTGAAACCAAGATGGGGGCTGCTCTCAAAAAAAACAAGCGCAAAGCAGATGTAAAAAACGACATAAAAAAAAAGAGGCCCGAAGGCCCCTTCCTGTTGCAGCAGTGTGAACGCTTACGCGTCCGGCGCTGCCTTGGCCGTCGGCTCACTGTTTTCGTAGATATACAGTGGCTTGGACTTGCCTTCGATCACGCTTTCATCGATCACGACTTTGCTCACCTCGGACTGCGAGGGGATTTCGTACATCGTGTCGAGCAGCACACCTTCGAGAATCGAGCGCAGGCCACGGGCACCGGTTTTACGTTCCAGAGCACGCTTGGCCACCGATTTCAGCGCGTCGGAACGGAATTCCAGATCCACGCCTTCCATCTCGAACAGCTTGGCATACTGTTTGGTCAGAGCATTTTTCGGCTCGGTGAGGATCTGCATCAACGCAGCCTCATCAAGCTCGTCCAGCGTCGCGAGAACCGGCAGACGACCGACAAATTCCGGGATCAGACCGAACTTGACCAGATCGTCAGGCTCGACTTCACGCAGGGATTCACCGACTTTCTTGCCCTCTTCCTTGCTGCGAACTTCCGCGTTGAAACCGATGCCACCCTTGGTGGAACGGTTCTGGATGACCTTCTCGAGACCCGAGAACGCACCACCGCAGATGAACAGGATGTTACGGGTGTCGACCTGCAGGAATTCCTGCTGCGGATGCTTGCGGCCACCTTGCGGCGGTACCGAAGCGACCGTGCCTTCGATCAACTTGAGCAAGGCCTGCTGCACGCCTTCACCGGAAACGTCCCGGGTGATCGACGGGTTGTCGGACTTGCGCGAAATCTTGTCGATTTCATCGATGTAGACAATACCCATCTGGGCCTTCTCTACGTCGTAATCGCATTTCTGCAACAGCTTCTGAATGATGTTCTCGACATCTTCACCCACGTAACCCGCCTCGGTGAGGGTGGTTGCGTCAGCGATGGTGAACGGAACGTTCAGCAAGCGCGCCAGCGTTTCCGCCAGCAGGGTTTTACCCGAGCCTGTCGGGCCGATCAGCAGGATGTTGCTCTTGCCGAGTTCGACGTCGTCAGCCTTTTTGTCACGCTGGTTCAGACGCTTGTAGTGGTTGTATACCGCTACGGCCAAAACCTTTTTCGCACGCTCCTGACCGATTACATACTGGTCAAGGATGCCGCTGATTTCTTTAGGCGAAGGCAATTTATGCGCGCTGCTTTCGGCCTGGGCTTCCTGCACCTCCTCGCGGATGATGTCATTGCACAGGTCGACGCACTCGTCGCAGATAAAGACCGAGGGGCCGGCAATCAATTTGCGCACTTCATGCTGGCTTTTGCCACAGAAGGAGCAATAGAGCAGCTTGCCGTTGTCCTCGCCGTTGCGGGTGTCAGTCATTCGTTCGATCCAAATCCGATAGGCTTGCAACACAAGATGAAGGCTATTGCGGGCTTTTTCAAGCCCGCTGCTGATCAGACAAGCCGACCGAGCCTAATTTGAGCTGCTTATTTTAAGCTGGGCGCTGGTTGATCACTTCGTCGATCAAGCCATATTCCTTCGCAGCTTCTGCACTCATGAAGTTGTCGCGGTTGGTATCGCGCTCGATTTCTTCCAGAGTGCGACCGCTGTGTTTGGCCATCAGCGTGTTGAGGCGCTCGCGAATGAAGAGGATTTCCTTGGCGTGGATTTCGATATCCGACGCCTGACCCTGGAAACCGCCCAGCGGCTGGTGAATCATCACACGCGAGTTAGGCAGGCAGAAACGCTTGCCCGGGGCACCTGCGGTCAGCAGGAATGCGCCCATGCTGCAGGCCTGGCCGATGCAAGTGGTCGATACGTTAGGCTTGATGAACTGCATGGTGTCGTAGATCGACATGCCTGCTGTCACCGAACCGCCCGGGGAGTTGATATAGAGATGGATGTCCTTGTCCGGGTTTTCCGCTTCAAGGAACAGCAGTTGCGCACAGATCAGGTTGGCCATGTAGTCCTCTACCGGACCAACCAGAAAGATCACTCGCTCCTTGAGCAGGCGCGAGTAGATGTCATAGGCGCGTTCGCCACGAGCAGATTGCTCGACAACCATCGGGACCAGGCCGCCTGCGGCCTGGATATCAGAGTTCTGCTGAATATACGAATTACGGAACATGCTCTGCAGTCACTCCCAAATAGTTATGTCTTGAATACGCATAAGCCAGCTCGAAGGCTGGCTTATGTGTGTACTTCTTAACGCAAAAACAATCAGTCGGCTTGTGGAGCTTCTACCGGCTTGACCGCTTCTTCGTAAGAGACCGATTTGTCGGTCACGCTAGCTTTCTGCAGAACAGTATCCACAACTTGTTCTTCCAGCACAACCGAACGCACTTCGTTCAGTTGCTGCTCGTTCTTGTAGTACCACGACACAACCTGCTCAGGCTCCTGGTAAGCCGAAGCCATCTCCTGAATCATTTCGCGAACGCGAGCTTCGTCAGGCTTCAGGTCGAATTGCTTGACCACTTCAGCAACGATCAGACCCAGCACTACGCGGCGCTTGGCTTGCTCTTCGAACAGCTCGGCCGGCAGTTGATCAGGCTTGATGTTGCCGCCGAACTGCTGAACAGCCTGCACGCGCAGACGGTCAACTTCGTTGGACAGCAGAGCCTTTGGCACTTCGATCGGGTTGGTGGCCAGCAGACCGTCCATAACCTGATTTTTAACCTTGGATTTGATTGCCTGACGCAGTTCACGCTCCATGTTCTTGCGAACTTCGGTGCGGAAGCCGTCGATGCCGCTTTCCTTGATGCCGAATTGCGCGAAGAACTCTTCGTTCAGCTCAGGCAGTTTTGGCTCGGAAACGGTGTTGACAGTCACGGTGAACTCGGCGGTTTTGCCAGCCAGGTCCAGGTTCTGATAGTCCTCAGGGAAGGTCAGGTTCAGAACGCGCTCTTCGCCGGCTTTAGCGCCAACCAGGCCTTCTTCGAAGCCCGGGATCATGCGGCCGGAGCCCAGCACCAGCTGAGTACCCTTGGCGGAACCGCCAGCGAACACTTCGCCATCAACCTTGCCAACAAAATCGATATTCAGTTGGTCTTCGTTCTGAGCAGCGCGATCGGCCACTTCGAAACGGGTGTTCTGCTTGCGCAGGATGTCGAGCATTTTGTCCAGGTCAGCGTCAGCCACTTCAGCGCTCAGGCGCTCAACGGTGATGCCTTCGAAACCGGCAACGGTGAACTCAGGGAACACTTCGAATACGGCTACGTATTCCAGGTCTTTGCCAGCTTCGAGCGACTTTGGCTCGATCGAAGGCGAACCCGCCGGGTTCAGCTTCTGCTCAACCACGGCTTCGTAGAAGGAGGACTGGATCACATCGCCTACAGCTTCCTGACGAGCGTCAGCACCGAAACGGCGCTTGATTTCGCTCATTGGCACTTTGCCTGGACGGAAGCCAGCAATCTTGGCCTTTTGTGCGGTCTGCTGCAGACGCTTGTTGACTTGGCTCTCAATGCGCTCAGCCGGCACGGTGACGCTCATGCGGCGCTCAAGAGCAGTAGTATTTTCAACAGAAACTTGCATGGATATTCCTCGTTGCACAGACGTTAGCCGGCCGTTTCCGACCCCAGAATCAAGGGCATGCATTCTAGTGGGTCAAACTCAAGAAGTCACCCTACTGAAAACGGGTAAAAAAACAGCAGGCAATTTATCGGTACGAATGCACGAATGCAGCTCGCACCACAGGCGAATACAACCAATCACGCCAGGGCTCTGCGCCAACCTCTTCTATATATAGAGGAGACTGCCAATCACTCCCCGACGACCGACCTTGCGAGCAAGCCCGGCGAGCAGCACAGCATCATCGAGCAACATAAATACGACGAAGCGCTCTACCCCTGCGACCGAAAACCGGCAAGCGCCGTTTTTTGAAACCGCAAAAACAAAAAAGGCGCCAGACTGTTAAATCTGGCGCCTTTCGAAATATGGGGTGGACGATGGGGATCGAACCCACGACAACGGGAGTCACAATCCCGTGCTCTACCAACTGAGCTACGCCCACCATATTGCGTAACAAAAAAGCCAAACAACTTCTTTGTTGAACCCCACCAGACCCTAAGGTGCAGATGAAGCTTTAATTGGTGCGGATGAAGAGACTCGAACTCTTACGCCTCGCGGCGCTGGAACCTAAATCCAGTGTGTCTACCAATTCCACCACATCCGCAGATGAAGCTCTTTAAAGCAAAAACGCCAGACCTTTAAATCTGGCGCTTTTCGAAATATGGGGTGGACGATGGGGATCGAACCCACGACAACGGGAGTCACAATCCCGTGCTCTACCAACTGAGCTACGCCCACCATATCGCGTTACTTGTGCCAATGCTGCCTAATGGCGCACCCGGCAGGACTCGAACCTGCGACCATCCGCTTAGAAGGCGGATGCTCTATCCAGCTGAGCTACGGGCGCCTTATTAATCTGTACTCTTGGAGGACTACAAACTAAGTGCTTTCCAGTCTCGCAAAACGTTGATTTCGCTCGACCTTCTTAACCAGTGCTAGGCTGTGCCCGACAAGTGCGACGAATAGTATAGAGCGCTCCAAAGGTCGTCAAATGATTTTTAAAAAAAATTCATTTAATTAAAGGAGTTAGGGGAATTTGCTGACCAAGCGCCTTTGCCCTCACCGCTCGACATGCGAGAATGCGTTCTCTTTTTTTCCCCTCTCGATGGTTAATCACGCGCAATGACTGCACAACTAATCGACGGCAAATCGATCGCCGCCAGCCTGCGCCAGCAGATCGCCCAACGAGTTGCCGAGCGTCGCCAGCAAGGCCTGCGCACTCCCGGCCTCGCGGTGATCCTGGTCGGCAGCGATCCTGCCTCTCAGGTTTATGTCTCGCACAAGCGTAAAGACTGTGAAGAGGTCGGTTTCCTCTCTCAAGCCTACGACCTGCCTTCCGAAACCACGCAAGAAGCGCTGACCGATCTGATCGATCGCCTCAACGACGATCCTGCAATCGACGGCATTCTCCTTCAGCTTCCACTGCCCGAGCACCTGGACGCCTCCAAACTGCTCGAGCGCATTCGCCCGGACAAAGACGTCGATGGTTTCCATCCTTATAACGTCGGCCGTCTGGCCCAGCGCATCCCGCTGCTGCGTCCATGCACCCCGAAAGGCATCATGACCTTGCTGGAAAGCACAGGCGCGGATCTTTATGGAATGGATGCCGTGGTCGTCGGCGCCTCCAACATCGTCGGTCGCCCGATGGCGATGGAACTGTTGCTGGCCGGCTGCACCGTTACCGTGACTCACCGCTTCACCAAGGATCTGGCCGGCCACGTCGGTCGTGCGGATCTGGTGGTGGTGGCCGCCGGCAAGCCGGGCCTGGTCAAAGGCGAGTGGATCAAGGAAGGCGCAATCGTGATCGACGTCGGCATCAACCGTCAGGACGATGGCAAACTGGTCGGTGACGTTGTCTACGAAACCGCCCTGCCCCGCGCCGGCTGGATCACGCCAGTTCCGGGCGGCGTTGGCCCGATGACGCGTGCCTGCCTGCTGGAAAATACCCTTTACGCGGCAGAAACCCTGCACGCTTGACAGGTATTTTTCGCTGCACCAGAACCCCGCCCCGTGCGGGGTTTTTCATGCCTGAGAAAAAACACTAACCGTTCGCCGGAAACCCCTCTTTTTACAGGCCTTTTCACGAGATTTTCAGGTCATTCAAACAACCATCGACAGTTCTTCAGCCATACTCCTAAAATGCGACGTTTTTAAGAAATAACCCGTTACAAACTAACGGAATATCCAACCTTTATGAGTTCGCCCGCGTGAAAATTCGTCTTTCGATTCTGAGCCTGTTTTTCGCTTTTACAGGCACATTCATCACGCCAACGATCAACGCTGCGGAAACCACCGCTGCCCCACGTGACGCTTCGACACTGAAGATCGCTTCCGGCAGCGCCCTGCTCATGGATATGCAGACCAATAAAGTCATTTATTCCAGCAACCCTGACGTGATCGTGCCGATCGCCTCCGTCAGCAAGCTGATGACTGGACTGGTCGTGGTTGAAGCCCGACAGAACATGGACGAATGGATCGATGTCGACATCAGTCACACCCCGGAAATGAAGGGCGTGTTCTCCCGAGTCAAACTGAGAAGTGAACTGCCGCGTCGCGAGATGCTGCTGATCGCCTTGATGTCCTCGGAAAACCGCGCCGCCGCCAGCCTGGCGCACCACTATCCGGGTGGCTACGCCGCTTTTATTGCAGCGATGAACGCCAAGGCCAAGGCACTGGGCATGACCAACACTCACTACGTCGAACCGACCGGTTTGTCGGAGCGCAACGTTTCCACCGCGCGCGACCTGAGCAAGCTGCTGGTGGCCGCAAGCAAGTACCCGATCCTCAGCGAGCTCACCACCACCAAGGAAAAAACCGTGGCGTTCCGCAAGCCCAACTACACTCTGGGTTTTCGTAACACCGATCACTTGGTCAATAAAGCCGACTGGGACATCAAGATCACCAAAACCGGCTTCACCAACCCTGCCGGCCATTGCCTGGTATTGGTGACGAAGATGGGTAATCGCCCGGTTGCCCTGGTGATTCTCGACGCGTTTGGCAAGTACACCCATTTTGCCGACGCCAGTCGCATTCGCAGTTGGGTGGAAACCGGCAGGAGCGCCAGCGTTCCCGCGGTGGCCCAGCAATACAAAGCCGAGAAGAACCTCAAGTCGCGCCAGAGCGGCGTGGTTGAAGCCTCCAAGTAACCCGCAGCAAATGAAAAGCCCCGAATCCTCGGGGCTTTTTTTCGTCTGCGAATCAGTCGTTGGGCAGCGGCATCTTGTCGTCATCGGGAATGCCGTCACCTTTGCTCGGATCCGGCATCAACCCTGGCGTCACCAAGGGCCGGGCCAGCGGATCGCGCAATGGACTGTCCGGATCCAGCACCGGGTCCACGCCCTCTTCCGGCGTCGTCGGCACACTGTCGGGCTTTTGGTCATCGAAGCTTGAATCGGTACTCATACGCACCTCGCATCAAGGTTTCAGATTGGCTAGCGGGTCATAAGGTTTGGCCGGTTTTTTGTCGTCCTCGCCGGGTTTCACATCCTTCGGCGCCTTGGCGGGGCCGACGGGATCGACTTGGGGATCGGCGACATCTGGCGAATCGGGGTCAAAGCCCAGATCATGACCAGAGGAATGCTCGGACGAATGCGGGCCTTTAGGGGATGGGGAATCTGTCATGTCGCCTCCTGATTTCAGCCGCGAACGGGCTCTCTCCATCTGAGGCTTGCCGGGCTTCGTGGTGCCCGGCAATTGACGAACGGAACGTCAGTGCGCGGTCAGCGCCTTTTTTGCCTGTGCCGCTTCGTTCTCCTGACCGGCCTGCGCCAGTTCATCGGCGGCTTTCAACCAGCGCTGGCGGTCAACATCCGCCGGAATCTGCGAGGGCTTCTGGATCAATACCGCCCAGCCACCGGACTTCTCCAGGGCCGATTCAAAGGAGTCGAAACTCATCAATTCCCGGCGATTCATGCCGGCGCGCAACAGTACTTTCTGTTTATTGCGGTCGTAACCGGACAGAATCGCATAACGCGGCTCGGCCCAGAACGCCGAACCCTCGCTGAAACGCACCATCACCGGATAACCGGCCGCCACCTGCTTGAGCAGCGCTGGCAGCTTGCTGTCCAGCGGATAGACCACCATGCCGTATTCGCGAGCAAGGTTCTGCAGGTTTTGCTGCAACTTGTCTTCGGCGCCCGGCAGACGCAATGGTTTTTCCAGCAGCCCCGGCGTTATCACGATGCCTTGCTGCGACAACAGGCTGGCCAACACTTGCGGCGCACTCTGATTGGCTTCGCCACGATAGAACGTGCCGCTGAGTTCGACGCGTTCCGGCAGACGCTTGATCTCCGGCGCCACACTGCCCGCACACCCCGCCAACGCAGCGACGCAACCGGCCGCCAGCAGCGCCGCACGAATTCGAGAAAATACCTGCACCATCATTACTCTCTGTTCGAACGCCGGTCATCGTGTTCCGGCAAGGTCAATGATCATAGGGCGGCGCAACGCTGCGGTATAGCCTTAAACGGCAGCCACATCGATTGCATAGAGCAAACTGATTGGTCACCACCGACCTTTGGTCAATAGCCTGAAACACCCCGTTGACTAGACTGTCACTGAAATACAGCGAATCGAAAAAAGTGTGTGCCCGACGCAGGGCAAAGAGGAGGCACTGATGAGCCTGACCATGACCATCGTAATGCTGATTGCCGGCTGGCTGGCGGTTGCGGCCGCCATGCTGTGGGGCGTGCTGCGCATTTCCCGGCGCCACCATCACCACCCGACCGAGCCTGCTTCGCTCGAAAAAACCGAAAAACAACGTGGCCGACCTGTCACGGCGCACTGAATTCCTCAAATGCCCTGCAAACAAAAAGGCCCCCTGAACTCCGAGAGCTCAGGGAGCCTTTTGGCTTACTGGCAATTACGCCTGTGCAGCCAACTTCTTCTGCTTGGCCCGGCGCGACATCATGTTCAGCACTTCAATCGCTGCCGAGAATGCCATCGCCGCGTACACATAACCTTTCGGTACGTGGGCACCGAAGCCTTCGGCGATCAGCGTCATGCCGATCATGATCAGGAAGCCCAGCGCCAACATGACCACGGTCGGGTTGTCGTTGATGAACTTGGCCAGCGGATCAGCCGCCAGCAACATCACCAGCACCGAGACCACCACCGCGATAATCATGATCGGCAAGTGTTCGGTCATGCCGACCGCGGTAATGATGCTATCGATCGAGAACACCATGTCGAGCATCAGAATCTGGCCGATGGCCGCGGCAAAGCCCAGGGTCACGGTCGAAGTAGCCGACTTCGGATCTTCCGGCGCCGGGTCCATGCTGTGATGGATCTCGGTCGTCGCCTTCCAGACCAGGAACAGGCCACCGGCGATCAGGATCATGTCCTTCCAGGAGAACGCCTGGCCAAGGATTTCGATCACAGGGGCGGTCAACTGCACGATGAAGGCAATGGTGCTCAACAACGCCAGTCGCAGAATCAGCGCCATGCCGATACCGATGCGGCGCGCCTTCTGCCGGTGCTGCTCAGGCAGCTTGTTGGTCAGGATCGAAATAAAGATCAGGTTATCGATGCCGAGCACGATTTCCATCACCACCAGTGTGGCCAAAGCAACCCAGGCGGTGGGGCTGGCGGCGAGTTCTAACAGATATTCCATGGGTCAGTCCTGACTCTTTGTAAGACGGTTTAGATGGTCTTGGAGGAAGATTCGGTTTTTTCCGAATCCTTTTCCGGTGTTTCTTTCTTCTCGATCAGCCCGCCGGTGGCGTCGCTGAGCGCTTGTTCGGCCGCTTTGTGCGTGTCGTCAATCGCTTGCTTGGCACTCTCGGCGGCCTTGCCCATCAATTGCTGGGCGCTTTTTTCGGCCTGGTCGCAGCCACCCAGAACCAGTAAAGACGTAAACAACAGTGCAGGGATTGTGTATTTCATGAGGCTTCCTTCGAATGAACAGACAGGGTCACAGACCGGCCGTCGATGGCTGGGCATTCTAGGCAGCGAAACACTTCAGGAAAATTCGTATTTTTAGCGGCTATACTTCGGTTTTCACGAACAGTAGACCGCCATGCTCAATTACCGACAACTGCATTATTTCTGGGTTGTGGCCAAGACCGGCAGCATCGTACGCGCGTGCGAGCAGCTGAACCTGACGCCGCAAACCATCAGCGGGCAGATATCGCTGCTCGAACAAACCTATGGCATAGAGCTGTTTCGACGGGTTGGCCGGCAACTTGAACTCACCGAGGCCGGCCGCCAGGCCCTGCCCTACGCCGAGCAGATGTTTCAGCTTGGTGGCGAACTGGAGCTGATGCTGCGCGCACAACCCAATGAGCAGCAGATCCTGTTCCGCGTAGGCGTGGCCGACGTGGTGCCGAAGTCGATTGTCTATCGCCTGATTGCGCCGACCATGGAGCTGAACGAGCCGCTGCGCATCACCTGTCGCGAGGACAAACTCGAGCGGTTGCTGGCCGATCTGGCGATTCAGCGTCTGGATCTGGTGATCTCCGACAGCCCGATGCCTTCGCACCTCGACATCAAGGGTTACAGCCAGAAGCTCGGCGAGTGCGGGATCAGTTTCTTTGCCACCGCCGAACTGGCGGCGCGTTATGGGCAGGATTTCCCGCGCAGCCTGCATGGCGCACCACTGCTGATTCCCGGGGCGGAAACCGTGGTGCGCAGCCGTTTGCAGCGCTGGTTCGCCGAACAGCAGATCCAGCCGCAAATTGTCGGCGAGTTCGATGACAGTGCTTTGATGCAGGCCTTCGGACAATCCGGCAGCGGGATTTTTATCGGCCCGAGCGTGATTGCCGATGAGGTGAAGCGCCAGTACGGCGTCGAGTTGATTGGCCAGACCGACGCGGTGACCGAGTCGTTCTATGCCATTTCGGTGGAGCGCAAGGTCAAGCACCCCGGCATCGTGGCGATTACCGAAGGTGCCCGACGCGAGCTGTTTACCGCGTTATGAGGCCTCAGCGCAGGTTTCGCGCGGCTTGAGCGTCATCAACACCATGGCGAGAAACACCGACAGCAGAATGAACCCGGCAGCAGCGAATCCGAGGAAGCCCAATCCGGCACTGTCGATGACCCGGCCACCGATCATGGCGCCCAAGCCGATGCCCAGATTGGCCCCGGCAATATTCAGCGAGGCGGCAAAGGCCGGCGCTTCTGGCGCAGCTTTCATCAGGCGCACATGGCTCACCAGGAACAGCGCCGCCTGCGTCACCCCCCAAATACCCATCGCCACCGCCAGCCCCAGCGGCGAATGAATGTTCGGCACCAGTGACACCATGCCGGCAATCATGAACGCACAGAACAACACCGACGCCCCCAGCGGATGCCGGTCCACGGCACGACCGCCCAACGAATTGCCGATTAGCCCGACCGCGCCGAAGCCCATCAGGCACCAGCCGACCACCGTGCCGTTGAAACCGGCCAGGCGCTCAAGAATGTCCGCCAGATAGGTGTAAGCGGTAAACATGCCGCTGAACACCAGAATCGACAGCACGATATGGCCGATCATCAACGGGCTGCGCAGGATCTTGAACTGCGAGCGGAAACTGACCTGGTGCTGATGCAGATCGGTTTTCGGCAGGTAAACAAACAACAACAGTGCTTTGGCAAACGCGATAAACGCAAGAATGCCGAACGCACTGCGCCAGCCGAACGCATCGGAAATCAGCGTGCCGACTGGAATGCCGAAGACCGTGGCGCAGACGATGCCGAAGCCGATTTTGGCAATCGCACGACCGGCGTAGTCCGGGCCGACAATGTCCACCGCCGTCTCACTGGCCAGCGCCCAGAACACCGGCAAACCCAGCGCCGGGATCAGTCGGGCAATCGCCATCACCCAGATGTTCGGCGCCAGCGCCGCCACGGTGTTGGCCAGGCCGAACATGATCAGAATGGTGATGAACAGTTTGCGCCGCTCGAAACGGGCGAAATATGCAGTCAAAAATGGCCCGAACATCGCCACCGTGAAAGCGAATAGAGTCACCAGCAACCCGGCCTGCGGGATGGTGACCTCAAGGTCTCGGGCAATCGACGGCAGCAGTCCGACGATGACGAACTCTGTGGTCAACACCGTGAAACCGGCGGCGGACAACAGAAGGATGGGCAACAACATGAGGAACTCCAGCAAAACGACGACACCAGCGTTGACCCGGAGGCCCGCTGGCAGAACTTGAAAATGAGGTTGGAGAATCTTAACAGAGTGTGTCCAGACTGACTTGCACAAACCTGTCTATCTTGTCTGTCGATCGGGTGGCAGATCGTCACATGCCTGAAGGATAAGGCTTACGCTGTGATAAAGTCCGCGCCCTGCAAAACGTACACCTTGTTCAACGACCAGTTTAATGGCGTTGAAATCCCATCACCCTTTGGGTTCGTACCTGTGGCCTGCCCCGTTCCGCCACCGGTTTTTTGCGCAACCTTGCACCCTATAAAAAATCAGAGATGCCGTCATGACCGTTTCATCCCCTTCTCTATTGCAACGCTTGAAAAACCTCAGCCTGGTCACGCAGATCGTGATCGGCCTGATTGCCGGTATTGCATTGGCCCTGATTGCGCCGGAGCTGGCGAAATCCACGGCGTTCATCGGCAAAGTGTTTGTTTCCGCGCTGAAAGCCGTGGCACCGATTCTGGTGTTCGTACTGGTCATGGCTTCGATTGCCAACCACAAGCACGGCCAGGAAACCCACATTCGGCCGATTCTGTTTCTGTATCTGCTGGGCACCTTCAGCGCCGCCGTGGTGGCCGTGGTTGCCAGCATGGCGTTTCCGTCGCACCTGGTGCTGTCCACCGAAAACGTTGCGGTCACCGCGCCGGGCGGCATTGGCGAAGTGCTGCAAAGCCTGCTGCTGAGCGTCGTCGATAACCCGGTCAGCGCGCTGATGAACGCCAACTTCATCGGCATTCTGGCCTGGGCCATCGGCATGGGCATCGCGATTCGCCACGCCGGCGACACCACCCGCGAAGTGCTGGGCGATCTGTCCAACGGCGTCACCGTGATCGTGCGGGTGGTGATTCGTTTTGCACCGCTGGGCATTTTTGGCCTGGTGGCCTCGACGCTGGCGACTTCGGGTTTCGGCGCGCTGATCGGTTATGCGCATCTGCTGGCCGTGCTGCTGGGCTGCATGCTGTTTGTGGCGCTGGTGATGAACCCGCTGATCGTGTTCTGGAAGCTGCGCCGCAACCCGTACCCGCTGACCCTCAAGTGCCTGCGCGAAAGCGGTATCACCGCGTTTTTCACCCGCAGCTCGGCCGCCAACATTCCGGTCAACCTGGAATTGAGCAAGCGTCTGGGCCTGCATGAAGACACGTATTCGGTGTCGATTCCGCTCGGTGCGACCATCAACATGGCGGGCGCGGCGATCACCATTACCGTGCTGACACTGGCCGCCGTGCACACGCTGGGCATCGCCGTGGACATTCCGACCGCAATCCTCCTCAGCGTGGTGGCGGCGATTTGCGCCTGCGGCGCCTCGGGTGTGGCCGGTGGTTCGCTGCTGCTGATTCCGTTGGCGTGCAGCCTGTTCGGCATCCCGAGCGAGATTGCCATGCAGGTGGTAGCGGTCGGCTTCATCATTGGCGTGCTGCAGGATTCGGCCGAGACGGCGCTGAACTCGTCCACTGACGTGCTGTTTACCGCAGCGGCCTGCCTGGGCGAAGAAGCGAAAGCCCAACGCACTGCGTAACCGCTCTAACAATGGAAAATGAAAAGCCCGCCAAGATGTGAACCTTGGCGGGCTTTTTTGTGGCGCAGATCTTTTCCCCCCTCACCCCAACCCACTCCTCCCAAGGGGGGCGAGGGGGAAAGGGAGCTGATTTGTGTTCTGTTCAAAACCTGAGTTCGTCTTGATAGTTCAGGTCGGTGTAATTCGAACAAACAACACCGTCAGTCCCCTCTCCCCCCGGGAGAGGGTTAGGGT
>NZ_VXCA01000035.1 GCF_011369485.1 Pseudomonas atagonensis
AGGCACTGGAGCGGGTCGGCATGCAGGACAAACGCAAACGCCGCATGGGCGCACTGTCCGGCGGTGAGCGCCAGCGGGTACTGCTCGCTCAAGGGCTGATTCCTGCTCCGCAATTGCTGGTGCTGGATGAACCGATGTCGGCCCTCGATGAAGCCGGGATTCAGGTATTCGAACGCCTGCTCAGCGATTGGCGTGCGGCCGGCATCACCGTGTTGTGGATCGAACACGATCTGGAAGCCGTCGGGCGTCTGGCCAATCGCGTCACCGGCCTCAACCGCCGCGTGCTGTTCGATGCCACGCCGCAACAGGCGCTGACCCCGGAGCGTCTGCTGAGCCTGTTCTCCACCCATCCACGGAGCGCTGTCTGATGAGTTATGAAGCCTTTCGTTTGATGGTTCAAGGCTGGGCCTCGTCCGGTTATCTGCCGGAAGCGCTGGCCTACGGTTTTGTTGTCAATGCGTTGCTTGCCGGTCTGCTGATCGGCCCGGTGCTCGGCGGTCTCGGCACGCTGGTGGTGGTCAAACGCTTTGCGTTTTTCTCCGAAGCGGTCGGCCACGCAGCGCTGACCGGCGTGGCCATCGGCATTCTGCTCGGCGAACCCTACACCGGGCCTTTCGGCAGCCTGTTCGGCTACTGCCTGCTGTTCGGCATCCTGCTCAATTACCTGCGCAACCGCACCGGCCTGGCACCGGACACCCTGATCGGCGTGTTCCTGTCGGTGTCACTGGCGCTGGGCGCGAGCCTGCTGCTGATTCTCGCCGGCAAGATCAACGTGCACATTCTCGAAAACGTGCTGTTCGGCTCGGTTCTGACGGTCAATGGCAATGACTTGCTGGTGCTGGCCATTGTTGGCTCGCTGGTCATGGCCCTCGCTTTGCCGCTGTACAACCGCATCATGCTCGCCAGCTTCAACCCGCAGCTGGCGGCCGTGCGCGGCGTGGCGGTGAAGACGCTGGATTATCTGTTCGTGATTCTGGTGACGCTGATCACCGTGGCGGCGGTGAAAGTCATCGGTGCGATTCTGGTCGGTGCCTTGCTAGTGATTCCGGCTGCGGCGGCACGCTTGCTCAGTCAGTCGCTGAAAGGCTTTTTCTGGTGCTCGGTCTTGATCGCCACGGTCAGCACGTTGTGCGGGATTCTCGCGCCGATCGTCTTCGATCTGCCGATACCTTCCGGCGCCGCGATCATTCTGGTCGCCGGCATTGCTTTCGCCCTCGCCGCCATCGCGCGCGGGGTTGTCCCGAGCCTGAAAGGGAACCTTGGATAAATGACTTTTTCAATGCGCAAACTGACCCTGGCCATGGCCCTGTGCGGCGTGGTCTGCTCTCCGTTGATGGCAGCCGAAAGCGCCAAACCGCTACACGTACTGACTTCGCTGCCAATCACTTACGGGCTGGGCGAAGTACTGCTCAAAGGCACTGACGTCAAACTCGAACGTGCGGCGCCAGCGAACCTGCCGGGCAGTCGCCAGACTGCCTACTTCACCGGGCGTGGTGCTCCGGCCCTGAGCAAACTGGCCACCGACGCCGACGCGGTGATCGGCGTGCGTTCGCTGTGGGCCGATGATCCGCTGTACCCGATCGCCCGCCGCAGTAACATCCGGATCGTTGAAGTCGACGCCGCCCGCCCGGTCGACGGTGCCCTGCCCGGGATCGCCGTGCAGCCGGGCTCGAAGGTCGACGGGCTGAACAGCCAGCCATGGCTGGCGAGCAACAACATGGGACGCATGGCTGATGTGATGGCGGCGGATCTGGTGCGCCTGGCCCCGGCAGCCAAACCAAAAATCGAGGCGAATCTGACAGCGTTGAAGCAGCGTCTGCTCAAACTCAGCGCCGACAGCGAGGCGCGTCTGGCCAGTGCCGACAACCTGAGTGTGATGAGCCTGAGCGATCACTTCGGCTATTTGATCGGCAGCCTGAATCTGGAGCTGATCGGACAAGATGCGAGAGCGGATGCCGAGTGGACGCCGGAGGATCTGAAAAAACTGACCGCCACCCTGAAAGACAATGACGTGGCGGTGGTGCTGCACCATCGGCAGCCGTCGGACGCGGTGAAAGCGGCGATTACCGAATCGGGCAGTCATCTGCTGGTGCTCAGCACCGATGCGGCGGATCCGGTGGCAGAGCTGGAAGGCAATGTGGATGTGCTGCTCAAGAGCCTGGCCGGCGCCTGAGGAGAAGTGATCGTTCCCACGCTCTGNNGCTCAGCGGACGCATGTCGGTCCAGACTTCTTCGATGTAGGCCAGGCACTCCTTTTTCAGGCCGCTCTTGCCCACGGTGCGCCAGCCTTCCGGGATGGCCTTGTAATCCGGCCAGATCGAGTACTGCTCTTCGTGGTTGACCACGACCTGAAAGAGGATGTCCTCGCGGTCGAATACTGACGTCATGCTGGTTCTCCATCGTTGTAAGGGTGGGCTGCACCACGGGTGCAGCCGGGTATAAAGAAAGAACGTTCGGCGCCGCGAAAAATTTACAGCGCGGCGGTGGCAGCGGCCAACGCACGACCGAAAATCTCGGCCACACGATCGACTTCGGCGGCAGTGATCACCAGCGGCGGCAGGAAGCGCACCACGGCACCGTGGCGGCCGCCCAATTCCAGGATCAAGCCGCGCTTGAGGCACTCGCGCTGCACCAGTGGCGCCAGACGCGCGAACGCCGGCGGATGGCCGAGCGCATCCGGGGTGCCACTCGGGTCGACCAGTTCGACGCCGAGCATCAAGCCACGTCCGCGAATGTCGCCCAGTTGCGGGAAGTCCCGCGCCAGGATCTGCAGATGTTCGCCGAGGCGCTCACCCATGGCGGCGGCGTGCTCGCAGACGTTGTGCTCGACCAGATAGCGCATGACGGCAGAGCCTGCGGCCATGGCCATCTGATTGCCACGGAAAGTCCCGGCGTGGGCGCCCGGCTGCCAGGTGTCGAGCCAGTCGCGATAGACCACCACCGCCAACGGCAGACTGCCGCCGATGGCTTTGGACAACACCACCACGTCCGGGGTTATGCCGGCGTGCTCAAAGGCAAACATCTTGCCGGTACGGGCAAAACCACTTTGAATTTCATCGACGATCAAGGCGACGCCAGCCTTCTCGGTGATGCGGCGCAATCCGCGCAGCCACTCGATGTCCGCCGGGATCACCCCGCCTTCGCCCTGCACCGCTTCAACGATCACCGCCGCCGGCAGTTGCACGCCGGCTTCAGGATCGTTAAGCAGGTTGTCGAGGTAACTCAGGTTGGCCTTCACGCCCGCCGCTCCCCCGAGGCCGAACGGGCAACGGTAGTCGTACGGAAACGGCATGAACTGCACGCCATTACTGAGCAAGGCGCCCAAAGGCTTTTTCGGGCCCAGGCTGCCCATCAGGCTCAACGCCCCCTGACTCATGCCGTGGTAACCGCCGGAGAACGACAGCACGGTGCTGCGACCGGTCGCAGTGCGCACCAGTTTCAATGCTGCTTCCACGGCATCGGTGCCGGTCGGGCCGCAGAACTGGATTTTTGCCTGTGCCGCCAGATCGGCCGGCAGCAAACCGAACAGATCCTGCACGAACTGATCCTTGACCGGCGTGGTCAGGTCCAGTGTGTGCAGCGGCAATTCATCCGCCAGCACTTGCTGGATCGCTTCGATCACCACCGGGTGATTGTGACCCAGCGCCAGCGTACCGGCTCCGGCCAGGCAATCGATGAAGGTACGACCTTCAACGTCTTCGACGTACAAACCCTTGGCGCGCTTGAGCGCCAGCGGAATGCGCCGCGGATAACTGCGCGCGTTGGATTCCTGCTGGCTCTGGCGGGCGAGCAACGGTGATTCATTGAACTGGTACAGCGTTTCCGCCGGCGCGGAGGTGACCCGGGCCGACGACTCTTCGATAAGGCTGGTGGCGACTGACATCTCTCGACCCCTTCAATACGCTATGGATAGTGACCAAACAGCACACCGGGCAGGTGCGCGTTCCGGTCGCGGGGCGCACTTGCAGGTTTTCCTGTTCTGGAAACGCTTAAGCGGGGCGAGGATTTAGACCCTTGATCGACTTGTCAGCCCGAGAGCGCCAATCGCTTGTACATGGGCAAGGTTTTCAAGCGTCGACGGGCCGGTTGTGGCGCGGACGCCTGATAACCCAGACGCCGGTAAAAGGCTTCGGCGGTGCGGGTGCTGTCGAGGTGCGCGCGGGCTGACCCGCGAATCTGCAACCAGCCTTCCATGTCGGTCATCAACGCTCGCCCCGCACCGCGACGAAACCATTCCGGCAACACGTAACAGAACAGAATGTCGCCGTTGTCCGAGGCCATACCGACGCCAATCGGTTTGCCTTGGGCCGAAGCGATGCTGAGATAGCGATGCGGGTCCGCCAGCCAGGCGCTGATGAGGTCAGCGGACTGGCGACTGATCCAGGCGTTTACACAGAGAACTTCATTACGGTGATCGAGCGCGCAACCGACGCGGATGGAACGCTCGATGATGCGACAGATGATGCCGGCGTCGGCCCGTGTGGCCGGGCCAATACAGATGGGTGCTTCCATGGCGCTGTTCCCTCAATCCATTGAGTCAAGGCTGCGCTGACCTTACCGTCGTGGCAGCCGAATGACTAATGGAGAGAAGTTACATTTGATGTGCCACGAACTTGCGGACGTT
The DNA here is from genome assembly GCF_011369485.1 of Pseudomonas atagonensis. Classification (GTDB taxonomy): domain Bacteria; phylum Pseudomonadota; class Gammaproteobacteria; order Pseudomonadales; family Pseudomonadaceae; genus Aquipseudomonas; species Aquipseudomonas atagonensis. The sequence continues at coordinate 4,625 of NZ_VXCA01000035.1, forward strand.
CAAAGGGCTTGCAGCGGCATGGTCAGTTCGACCCGCAAACCATCCGGACGGCTGTCGAAATGCAGGGCGCAGTCACAGCGCTGGACGATGGCCTGAACAATCGCCAATCCCAGACCGCAGCCCGTGCTTTGCCCGTTACGCCAGAATCGTTGCGTCAGGTGTTGCAGGTCATCCGGTGCAATCCCCGGCCCGTGGTCGCGCACAATGAAACGCACGCGATTGCCGATGGTTTCCAGGCTCACCTCGACGGCACAGTCCTCTGGCGTATGACGCAGCGCGTTGTCGAGCAGATTGCGCAGCGCGGCAATCGACAACACCGCCGGCATCTGCAACGGCGCCTGCGACAGGTTCTCGGGCAGGTGCAGTTTGATCCGCAAACGCTCACCACCGGTGGCATCCTGAATCGCCAGCCGCGCCACTTGTTCGGCGCTGCACTGCGAGCCGTCATCGAACGACAGGCTGCCCTCGACCCGGGCCAGCAACAACAACTGTTCGAGAGTGCGATGCAAACGGTCGGCGCCCTCCTCGGCACGGGCGAGCGACTGATCGCGGGCACTGCCTTCGGTCATGCGCGCCACTTGCAGGTGGGTTTTGATGGCGGTCAACGGACTGCGCAGTTCGTGGGCGGCATCACCGGTCAGGCGCCGTTCACGCTCGATGGTCTTGCCGATGCGCTGAAACAGTTGATTCTGGGTATCGAGCAGCGGTTTCAGTTCACTCGGAAACGACTGCAATTGCAGCGGTTCCAGCGAGTCGGCATTGCGCCGCATCAGTGCTTCACGCAAGCGATTGAGCGGCGCCAGCCCCTGACCGATGCCCAGCCACAACAGGCACAGACAACCAAGCAGCGCGACGCCGACCGGTACCGAAGCCGCGAGCAAAATCGACATGTTCAAGGCTTCGCGTTCGATTTGCCGATCCGCCGTGGTGATGCGCACATCACCGCGCGCCAGCGTGAAACTGCGCCACGGTGCGCCATCGATCATCTGATCGTGGAAGCCCATTTTCTCCGCTTCCAGCGCTTGTTCGGGGTGGTTGTGGCTGCGCGCGAGAATTTCCCCACGCAGCGAACTGACCTGACAGGCCATGCCGCCGGGAATGTTCAACTGCTCGGCACTGAAATGGGTGCCCTCGCCTTTGCTCGGCAAGGCCGGCAGTTGCTCGAGCAAGCCGGCGACCATGCGCGCCGAAGCCACCAGACGCTGGTCGAGGGAAAACATCATCTGGTTGCGCAAGTCGCTGAGCATCCAGGCCGCTGCCAGCGCCCAGATCAGCGCGAACGCGGCGCCGAGGGTCAGGCTCAGGCGCAGTCGCAGGCTCATCACTTGCCTTGATCTCCACCATCGGCAGGGCCCAGGCGATAGCCCAGACCGCGCACGGTTTCCACAATGCCTTTGCCGAGCTTGCTGCGCAGATGATGGATGTGCACGTTCAGTGCGTTGCTTTCCAGTTCATCGTTGAAGCCGTAAACGCTGTCCTTCAACTGCTCGGTCGACAGCACCCGGCCACGGTTGTGCAACAAGGCCTGCAACAGTGATTGCTCACGACGCGACAAGTCCACCGGCTGACCGGCAAGCGTGGTTTCGCGGCTGCTTGGATCGTAGGTCAGAGCGCCATGCTCGATCAGGTTGACGCTGCGCCCGGCGACTCTGCGCAGCAGGGTTTGCAGACGGGCGAACAGTTCGCGCAGATCGAACGGCTTGAGCAGGTAATCATCGGCACCGGCCTGCAAGCCGTCGACGCGGTCGGTCACAGAGTCACGCGCCGTCAGGATCAGTACCGGAATTTCCAGACCTTGCTGACGCAATTGTTGCAACAGCTTGAGACCATCTTCGTCTGGCAGCCCGAGATCGAGCACCATCACGTCGAATTCGGCAACCTTGAGCATCGCTCGCGCTTTCGACGCGGTGTTGACGTGCTCGACGGTCAGGCCCTGCGCCGTCAGCCCGGCAACAATGCCACTGGCAATCAGCTCGTCATCTTCACAGACCAGTACGTGCATGGCAGCTCCGTGGGAAAAATCGCGATTCAATCAGTCATGGATTAAGGCGCAATTATGGCGCGCACGCCAGCGTGGGAGAAGTGTGGATCTGCGATCCTTTGAGACATCCGTAAAAAAACGGACAAATCAAAGTAACTTCCTGAAACGACACAACTGCACACGCTTCAACACTTATAAAGCCAGCACTCAAACAATAGACTTCGCCCGACACCAGCAACATGACACTTATTTAAAATCATTAAAGGAACTAATAAATGCCGGCCATGCAAAACGTAGTCGCCGTCGACTGGCGTTCGGGAAGGGACTGTATCTTCTTTTTCTTCAAGGACACTGACACTTACTCTCGATTCAATATTGCCGATGACGAAGTTCCCGACGGATATCCTCGCATCGTTGGCACGGATCGCTGGGGCGCTTTTGCTCCGCACGCCCCAAATATACGTTTCGGTTTTACCACCACCGATCTTCTTAAAACGACTGCACGGGGGGCCGACGATGACACGCTCTGGCTGTTTTACGTAGACGGCGACACGCCGATGGTGTGTGAGTACGACCAGGATAGCGACCGGGTCATTCGCACTGATCCGTTGGAGAACACACTTTGGAAAGTCTTGATCCCGTACTTTGACCGGATCATTGCCGGTGTCTGGTGGGACTCGAACAGCAGGGGGCGTTTCCGTTTCATCCTGAGCGATGGAAACTCGCTTGAAATGACGCTGGATCCTTCCAGTGAATACGACGGCCTCAGCGAAATGAACTTTACTTATTACAAGGGCGACTCGAAAGTTCAACTGGCTGCCATTTCCGAAACGACATGGCCAGGTATTACACCGTATAAAGACCGAATCATCACTGCAGTACAAAATGATCGTTCGTTTGCAGACAGCCGTTTATATATTTTCCTTACGGACAATGAATATCTCGCCTACAACATTCCAGAAAACCAACTGGAATACGGACCAAAAAAGGTTGATAACGCCACCTGGCCAGGCTTGCTGCGCGATTAAGGATTAAAACAGTACCGACGCCAGCCCTCGATCTATCGGCAGTGGCGGTTAATCATCGGTTAATCGCCGACCGCCACTGTGCACTCACTTGCACAGGGACAAGGCTCCTCCATGCGTCATATTTTTCTTCTGTTTGCGCTGTTGCTGTCGGGTCTGGCCCAGGCAGGCAACAATCCTTTCGAAACGAAACCCGATTTCTTGCCGGTCGACAAGGCGTTCGTGCTGACCTCTGAACGCCTGGAATCCGGCGAAACCCAGCTGTTCTGGCAAATCACCGACGGCTATTACCTGTATCAGAAACGCCTGAAATTCGATGGGCTCAGCGCAGACCAACAACCGGTTCTGCCCGAGGGTGAATCGCACAACGATGAGTTCTTCGGCGAGCAACCGGTTTATCGCCAGGGCCTGGAGCTGAAAATTCCGGCCTCGGCCAGCGGCCAGATCAAAGTCAGTTATCAGGGCTGCGCCGATGCGGGCCTGTGTTATCCGCCGCAAACGCGGGTCATCGACCTCGGCGGCAAGGCACCGCCAGCAGCCAGTGCAGGCGATCAAGCGCCGGATCAGGCCTTGGCCAGCAGCCTGCAACAACGGGCGCTGGGCTGGAGTCTGCTGGTGTTCTTTGGCCTGGGCTTACTGCTCGCCTTCACTCCCTGTTCATTACCGATGCTGCCGATTCTGGCGGGCATGATTGTCGGCAGCGGCGCGACGCCGCGCCGTGGTTTCGCGCTGGCCAGCAGCTATGTGATTTGCATGGCGCTGGTGTATGCGGCGATGGGCGTAGTCGCTGCGTTGCTGGGGGCCAATCTGCAGGCATGGCTGCAGAATCCGTGGCTGCTCGGTGCTTTTGCCGCTGTGTTCGTGGTACTGGCGCTGCCGATGTTCGGTTTCTTTGAATTGCAATTGCCGGTAGCGCTGCGTGATCGCCTCGAACATGCCTCGCGCAGTCGCAGCGGTGGCAGCCTGATTGGCGCTGGCGTACTCGGCGCGCTGTCCGGTTTGCTGGTCGGCCCGTGCATGACTGCGCCGCTGGCAGGTGCACTGCTTTATATCGCGCAGAGCGGCAATGCCTTGCACGGCGGGCTGATTCTGTTCGCGCTGGGCATTGGCATTGGTGTACCGCTGCTGTTGCTGGTGACCGTCGGCAATCGCTTCCTGCCCAAGCCCGGCGCGTGGATGAACCTGCTCAAGGGCGTTTTCGGTTTCCTGTTCCTTGCCACCGCGCTGTTGATGTTGCGTCCGGTGCTGGACGCGTCGTTGTGGCTCGGCCTGTGCGGCGCCTTGTTACTGATCGCAGCGTTTTGCGCCTGGAAACAGTCCGAAGGCTTTGGCCGCATCGCCCAGTTGTTCGGCGCCAGTTCGCTGTTGCTGGGATTGTGGGGCAGTCTGCTGGTGATCGGCGCCGCCGGCGGTAGCGACGATCCTTATCAGCCGCTGCAGGTTTACAGCGCCGGGCGTATCGCCAATGCAGCGCCCGACGGCCATGAGGCGTTCACCACGATCAACGAACCGGCTGCGCTGCAACGCGAACTCGATGCGGCCAGGGCACAGGGGCAGTGGGTGCTGCTCGATTACTACGCCGACTGGTGCGTGTCGTGCAAAGTCATGGAAAAACAGGTCTTCGGCCAGCCGCGCGTGATGCAGGCGCTAAGCGATGTGCGCTTGCTCAGGCTCGACGTGACCGCCGACAATGCCGCCAGCCGCGAACTGCTCGGCCGTTACAAAGTGCCGGGGCCACCGAGTTTTGTGTGGATCGGCGCCGACGGCGAAGAGCGTCGCAGCCAGCGCATCACCGGTGAGGTGGATGCCGACACTTTCCTGCAACGCTGGACCACCACCCGAGACGCCCGTTAATGCTGACCTTCACCCTCGGCACCTTTGCCATTGCCCTTAACCACCTGCTGCTGATCAGTGCCTTGGCACTGGCGACGTTTGTCGGCTGGCGCGTGGCCAAACGCGGTGGCGATAACCCCGAGTCGGCGCTGTTCAGCTTGTTCCTGTTAGGCATGCTCGCGGCGCGCGGCGCTTTTGTGGCGCTGTACTGGAGTCACTACCGCAACGATCCGTGGCAGATCATCGACCTGCGCGACGGTGGTTTCCTCGCCTGGCCGGGGGTGATCGTGCTGGTGCTGGCGGCGCTGTATCGGGGCTGGCGCCGCCCGGGTCTGCGCCGCCCGCTGGGCTTCGGCGTGGTCAGCGGCGTGGTGTTCTGGTTGTTGGCGACGCTGTCGCTGAACATCTACGAACAAGGCACACGCCTGCCGGATATCACCTTGCGCAACGCCGCTGGAGAGACCGTGAAACTCAGCGACTATCAGGGCGGCCCGTTGGTGATCAACCTCTGGGCGACATGGTGCCCGCCGTGCCGGCGCGAGATGCCGGTGCTGGAAAACGCCCAGCAGCAACGCCCGGATCTGACGTTCCTGTTCGTCAACCAGGCCGAAAGCATGCAAAGCGTGGCAACGTTTCTCGAAACCCAAGGCCTGAGCCTGAGCAACGTTTTGTTCGACCGCAGCGGTCGTCTCGGCCAGGCCGTGGGTTCCATGGCATTGCCGACTACGCTGTTCTACAGCCCTGACGGTCGCCTGCTGGGCAGCCATCTCGGCGAACTGTCGAACGCCAGTCTGGCCCGCGCCCTGGAAAACTTCGACGTCCCTCATTCAAATCAGAACCCGGCCGCTGCACCGGCCACCTCTGCAAGGAAACTGCCATGCCCCGCCTCCGCCACCTGCTGACGTTGACCCTGGGCACCGCCCTGCTGCAATTGCCGTCGGTGCACGCTGCCGAAGAACTGCCCGCGGCGATCAAACAGATCGAAGCCAAAGGCGCGAAGATCGTCGGCCAGTTCGATGCTCCGGACGGCCTGCGCGGTTACGCGGCGCAATACCAGAACCGTGGCATGGCGCTGTACCTGACCCCAGACGGCAAACACGTGCTGCTGGGCAATCTTTACGACGCCGACGGCAAGGACCTGAGCAGCGAGCCGTTGCAGAAACTGGTCTATGCGCCGCTGGCCAAGGAAGTCTGGGCGAAGTTCGAGGCGAGCAACTGGATTCAGGACGGCGACAAGAATGCTCCGCGCACCGTGTACCTGTTCAGCGACCCGAACTGCCCGTACTGCAACATGTTCTGGGAACAGGCGCGGCCGTGGGTCAAGTCCGGCAAGGTGCAATTGCGGCACATCATGGTCGGCATCATCCGCGAAGACAGCCCGGCAAAATCCGCCGCGCTGCTGGCCGCCAAAGACCCGGTAAAAGCCCTGGAAGACCACGAGAAGGCCGGCAAGGCCAGCACCCTCAAACCAATGAAAGACATTCCGCCAGCGGTGCAAACCAGACTGGCAGCGAACATGCAGTTGATGGAAGACCTCGAACTGCAGGCCACCCCGGCGATTTTCTACATGGACGACAAGGGTGAACTGCAACAGCAGCAAGGTGCGCCTTCGCCGGACAAGCTGGCGAAGATTCTCGGGCCGAAATAAAAAACGCCCACGCAATGCGTGGGCGTTTTCGTTACTTCAGCTCAGCCAGAAACTTCAGCAGCGTGTCGGTCACGAACGGCGGATTCTCCAGATTGGAGATATGCCCCGCCTCCGGCACCAGCACAGACGGACAGCCAATCAGCTCAGCCATTTCCCGTGCTTCCGACGGCGGGCGTGGTTTGTCCTGATCGCCGCAGACCACTAGCGTGGTGGCCGCATTCAGTTCGCCCAGACGCGGCAACAGATCGTCACGGCCAAAGGTGATGCGCCCCATCGGCACGATGCTTTCGCGCAGGCGTTCAGCTGAATAGCCGGCGAGTTTGGCGCGGAAGTCCTGATACAGCGCCGACTGTGGATCGATGCCCGGGCGGAAGAAAATCGGCACGACGATGTCGAGCAACTGCTCGCTGATCTCACCGCTTTCTTCGATTTGCTTGAACAGCGAGAAGTAATACTGACGCGTGGGTTCGGGTTCGACGCCGACGTAGGTGTCCATCAGCACCAGACCGTTGAGCCGCTGCGGCGCCGACAACGCCAGACGCACGCCCCACATGCCGCCGACCGACAGGCCGACAAGCGTGGCCCGGTCAATCTGCAGATGATCGAGCAGTGCCAACGCCTGACGGGCGATGTCGTCCAGAGAAGTGCTGCCATCAGGCAAGCGCCCGGATTCACCGTGCCCCCACAGATCCAGCGCGATCACCCGATAGTGCGGTGACAACGCCGCAATCTGCGGCGCCCACATGGCCTGATCCCACAGGTAACTTCCGGCCAGAAGTACGGCCGGGCCAGTGCCTTGATCAATGTAGTGCAGCGCTTGTCCGTCAACTTCGAAGAAAGCCATCGATTCACCTGCGCGGTAAAAAACAGAACCGGCAGACTGAGCTGCCGGTTCCTTATCGTCAACCGTCGAGATGTACGTGAATGTAGCTGTTGAATGGTGTTGAAGGCACTGACGCCATCGCTGGCAAGCCAGCTCCCACAGGGTTTCATGTCGTACACAAGACTTGTGCTCACCGCTGAAACTGTGGGATCTGGCTCGCCAGCGAAAGGGGCGCTGCAGACGCTGAAAATTACAAGCCTTCCAGCTCCGCCATCAGATCATTCAAGCGATCCACTTTCTCCTCCGTCATGTCACCGGCCGCCAGTCCATCGATGTAATCGGCCAGTTCCTCCACCGTGCTGCATTCGAACATCGCCCGCAGCGGCACATCGCGTTGCAAGGTTTTTTGCACCCGCGAGGCAATCTGCGTGGCGAGCAGCGAGTGGCCGCCGAGTTCGAAGAAGTTGTCGCGCACGCCGACCTTGTCGACCTTCAGCACCTCGGCCCAGATATCGGCCAGTGTCTGCTCCAGCTCGTTGCGCGGCGCCACATAGTCCTGGCTCTGCAACTGGCCGATTTCCAGCGCCGGCAAGGCGTTGCGGTCGAGTTTGCCGTTGGCGTTGAGCGGCATCTGCTCAAGCCATAACCAGTGCAGCGGCACCATGTATTCCGGCAGTTCGGCGCGCAGGCGCTGCTTGATCCGCTCCAGACGTTCGTTCGGGTTGAGTGCCGAATCGGCCGCTACCAGATAACCGACCAAATGCTTGCCGTTGACGCCGTCCTGCACGCCAACCGCGCCGTCACGCACTTCCGGCTGTTCATGCAGACGCGCTTCGATTTCGCCCAGCTCGATTCGGTAGCCGCGAATCTTCACCTGATGATCGACCCGGCCGACGTACTCCAGCACACCGTCGCTGCGACGCCGCGCCAGGTCACCGGTGCGATACAGGCGTTCGCCCGGCGCACCGAACGGATTCGGCACGAACACCGGCGCGGTGCGCAGCGGATCGCTGACATACCCGCGACCGACACCGGTGCCGGCCACGCACAACTCACCTACCGCTCCCAACGGCACCAGATCCAGCGCGCCATCGAGCACGTAAAGCAAATTGTTGTCGGTCGGCGTGCCAATCGGCAGGTAACTGCCGCGCGTCGAGGCCAGGTCGACACGGAAGAACGCCACGTCATCGGAACATTCCGCCGGGCCATAGGCGTTGACCAGACCAATCTGCGGATAACGCTGCAGCCATTGGTGCGCCAGTTCCGGCGGCATCGCTTCACCGGTCGGCAACATCCAGCGCAGACCATCGAGGCTGAGGCGATCCGAAGCGAGCATGCCCTGGATCAGCGACGGTACGCTCTCCAGCACGGTGATGCCCTGCTGCTGAACATGCACCAGCAAGCCTTGCGGATCGTGGGCGATGGTGTTCGGCACGATGTCCACTCGCGCGCCGAACAACGGTGCGGCGAGGAACTGCCAGACCGAAATGTCGAAGCTTTGCGAAGCAGTCTGGGCGATCACATCGGCGTCGCTCAGGTTCAGGTACGGCACTTTGCTCAACTGGTTGTTGAGCATGCCGCGCTGCTCGACCATCACGCCTTTCGGCAATCCGGTGGAACCCGAGGTGTAGATCACGTAGGCCAGGTTGTCCGGGCCGCTAAAGATACCCGGATTCGCCGACGAAACTGCGCCAGCCTGAATCTCTTCCCACACCAGCAGGCGTGGACGGTTGGCACAGCTGAACTCATCCAGCAAGGTCGCAGCCTGTTCACGGCAAGCCTCGGTGCACACCAAAACCGGCGTGCGGCTGAGTTCGATGATGCGTTGCAGGCGCTGGCTCGGCAGGCCCGGGTCCAGCGGCAGGTAACCGGCCCCGGCCTTGAAGCTGCCGATGATCATGCCCAGCAGATCCAGACTGCGTTCACCCAGCAGCGCCACCGGCTGATCCATCTGCACCCCGGCCGCGACCAGTGCATGGCCGAGACGGTTGGCGTTCTGGTTCAACTCGACATAGCTCAGTTGCTGATCGAGGCAACTGGCGGCAATGCGTTGCGGATGTTGCGCGACCTGCGCTTCGAACAGCTCGACGTAGCTCTGCTCCAGCGGATAGTCGTGCTCACTCTGGTTGCAACCGTGGAGCAGGAAGTCCTGTTCATCAAAGCCCAGCAGTGGCAGGTCAGCCATGTCGCCATGGAAGCCGTCGACCAGCGCCAGCAGCAGACGCTTGAACTCGCCGAGCATGCGCTCGATGGTCGATTCGTCGAAGTAACGCTGGTCGTAAGACAGATGCAAGCCGAGGTCATCGCCCGGGTAGCACACCGCCGTCAACGGGAAGTTGGTGTGCGTGCGCCCCGAATCCGACGTCGCGTTGAGGCTCTGCGCACGATCCAGCACCGAGACTTCCACCGGGGCGTTTTCGAACACGAACAGGCTGTCGAACAGCGGCTGGCCTTTCGGCAGTTCGCTCTGCTCCTGGATGTTCACCAGCGGCAGGTATTCGTACTCGCGCAGTTGCATGTTGCTGTCGAGCAGAGCGCTCAGCCACTGACGCACGCTGGCGCGCTGATCGTCTTCCGGCATCTTCACCCGCAGCGCGATGCTGTTGATGAACAGGCCGACGGTGCGCTGCATCTCCGGCATCTCCACCGGGCGCCCGGCCACGGTCACGCCGAAGAGCACGTCGCGATCACCGCTCATGCGTCGCAGCACCAGTGCCCACGCCGCCTGGGCGAAGGTGTTGATGGTCAGTTGGTGGGCCTGAGCCAGTTCGCGCAGTCGGGCGCCGTCCTCGATATTCAGTCGCGTGTAGCGGTCGCCAACGATCATGCCGCCGCTTTCGCCGGCGTGTTCACGCAGGAACGGGCGGTCGCTCGGGATCGGCGTGGTGCGCTCGAAGCCTTGCAGGTTCTGCTGCCACCACTGACGCGCTTCGGCCAGGCTCTGGCGTTGCAGCCAGCCGATGTAATCGCGGTAGCGCGGCGGCACGGCCAATTGCGCTTCACGACCTTCGCCGAGCGCGGTGTAGATCTCGAAGAAATCGTTCATCAGCAGCGAACGGCACCAGGCATCGATCAGGATGTGGTGGTTACTCATCATGAACCAGTAACGCGCCGCGCCGACCTTGATCAGACGCAGGTGGAACGGTGCCTGATTGAGCAGATCGAACCCGGCCTCGCGTTCAGTCTTGAGCAAAATTTGTAGCTTCGGCTCCTGCTCGGTTTCGGCGATGGCGCTCCAGTCGAGATACTCGATCGGCGTACGCCCCGGCGTATGAATCACTTGCAGCATGTCTTCGCCAACGTTCCAGCAGAACGAGGCACGCAACGCTTCGTGACGGGCAACCACCGCTTGCCAGGCCTGGGCGAAACGCTCGGGGTCGAGGTCGCTGTTGATACGGTAGCGATCCTGCATGTAGTAAAGACCGGTACCCGGCTCGAGCAGGGTGTGCAGCAACATGCCTTCCTGCATCGGCGTCAGCGGGTACACGTCTTCGATGTGCGCCGCCGGCACCGGCAGTGCATCGAGCTGCGCCTGGGTCAGTTTCGCCAGCGGGAAGTCCGACGGCGTCAGACCACCGGCCTCGTCCTGCAGGCAATGTTCGATCAGACTCTGCAACTCGCCGACGTAGGCATCGGCCAAGTCGTTGATGGTCTGGGCGTCGTAGCGTTCGGCGCTGAAGGTCCAGCGCAGCAGCAGTTCCCCACCGTAAACCTGGCTGTCGACGCTCAACTCGTTCGGCAACGGTGCGTGCGGATCGTGGGCGGCGCCAACCGATTCATCCAGCGGACGGAACAGCGCATCGCTGCCGAAGCTCTGGTCGAACTGGCCGAGGTAGTTGAAGGTGATCGGCGCGTTCGGCAGTGCCGCCATGCTTGCGCGACTGGCGTCATCGGCCAGATATCGCAGCACGCCATAACCAAGGCCCTTATGCGGAACGGCCCGCAGTTGTTCCTTGATCGCCTTGATCGAAGCGCCCTGCCCGGCGGCTTCTTCGATGTTGTACGGGGTCAGGCGCAGCGGATAGGCGCTGGTGAACCAGCCGACGGTGCGGGTCAGGTCGATCTCGTCGAAAAGGGTTTCGCGGCCGTGGCCTTCCAGTTGAATCAGCGCCGACGGCTGCCCGCTCCAGCGGCACAGCACGCGGGCCAGTGCGGTCAGCAACAGGTCGTTGACCTGCGTGCGATAGGCACTCGGTGCCTGTTGCAGCAGTTGTTTGGTTTTTTCTGCATTCAGACGCACGCTGACGGTTTGCGCATGGCTATTCTGCCGGCCGCCCTCAGGGCGTTCGCACGGCAAGTCGGCGTTCGGACCGGCCAGTTGCGCCTGCCACCAGCTCAGTTCTTCACGCAGGGATTCGCTGCCGGCATAGGCTTGCAAGCGCGCCGCCCAGTCCTTGAAGGCACTGGTTTTGGCCGGCAGTTTCACCGACTGATCGGCGTTGAGCTGGCGATACACGGTTTGCAGATCGTCGAGCAGAACGCGCCACGACACACCGTCCACTACCAGGTGATGGATGGCGATGAACAGCCGTTGCTGAGCGTCCGGCCCATCGACCAGCACGGCACGCAACAGCGGGCCCTGGGCAAGGTCGAGACTGCGCTGGGCATCGGCGAACAGTGCGGCGCACTTGTCCATCGACGGCACGCGGACTTGCCACAGCACGGCGGCATCGGTCACCGGTTGATGAGTCGCTTGCCATGCGCCTTTGACCTCGCTGAAGCGCAGACGCAGGGCGTCATGCTGCTCGATCACTGCCAACAGGGCTTGCTCCAGACGATGAGGTTCCAGCGCAACCGTCGGCTCCAGCAGCAACGCCTGGTTCCAGTGCTGACGCTCGGGAATCTCGGTGTCGAAGAACCATCGCTGGATCGGTGTCAGACGCGATTCGCCGGTCACCAGACCTTGCTCGGCCGTCACGGTTTCACTGCGACTGGCGACCGCGGCCAACGTCTGCACGGTCTGGTGCTGGAACAGATCACGCGGGCTGAAGTGAATGCCCTGCTGACGCGCCCGGCTGACCACTTGAATCGACAGGATCGAGTCGCCGCCCAGTTCAAAGAAGTTGTCGTTCAGACCCACCTGCTCGACGTTGAGCACCTCGCACCAGATCTGCGCCAGGGTCTGCTCCAGCTCGTTGCTTGGCGCCACGTAATCCTGACGATTGAGCTCCGGATCCGGTGCCGGCAAGGCGCGGCGGTCGAGCTTGCCGTTGGCGGTCAGCGGCATGCTCGCCAGCAGGATCAGGTGCGTCGGCACCATGTAGTCCGGCAATTGCGTCTTGAGATGGGATTTCAGTGCTTCACGCAGTTCGGCCTGCTCGGCTTCGCTTCGCGAAGCGACCTCGGTCACGAGATAGCCGACCAGTTGCTTGCCGCTCGGCGCATCCAGCGCCAGCACCACCGCTTCGCGGATCGAACGGTGATCGAGCAGGCGGGTTTCGATCTCGCCCAGCTCGATGCGGAAACCACGGATCTTCACCTGATGGTCGATCCGCCCCAGGTATTCCACCAGACCGTCGGCGCGTTGGCGTACCAGGTCACCGGTGCGGTACATGCGCCCACCATCGACGGCAAACGGGTCGGCGACGAAACGTTCGGCAGTGATGCCTGCACGCTCGTGATACCCCACCGCCAGACCGGCGCCACCGACGAACAATTCACCGGTCGCGCCTTGCGGCACCAGCGCCAGATCGGCGTCGAGAATGTAGGCCACGCGATCACCGATCACGCTGCCGATCGGCACACTGCCGGCGCCCTCTTCCAGCACTTCCGGCGCAAGACTGGCCAGCGGCATGACCACGGTTTCGGTCGGGCCGTAGGCATTGAAGAACAGGCTCGGTTTGAACGCCGCGCGAATCCGTTGCAGGTGTTCGCCGGTCAGCGCCTCGCCGCCGGTAATGATCATGCGCACCGGCAGGATGTCGTTCTGCGTCGCGAGGAACTGCGCCAACTGGCTGCCGTAGCTCGGAGTGAAACCGAGAATATTGATCCGATGTTCGCGGATCAGGCTGCAGATTTCTTCCGCGTCCCACTGACCCTGCGCCCGCAGCACCACCTGCGCACCGCTGAGCAGCGGCACCAGCAGACGCTCGGTGGCAGCGTCGAAGTTGATCGAATAAAAGTGCAGCTCGCAGTCGTCCGCACGCATGCCGAAGCGCTCGATCACGGCCTGGCAGTGCATGGCGATTTCACCGTGGGACACCACCACGCCTTTCGGCTTGCCGGTGGAACCCGAGGTGTAGATCAGGTACGCCTGATGCTGCGGCAGGCTGATGAACGGCAGTTCGGTGGGCGGGTAATCGGCCAACGCCGCGCTGTCGTCTTCCAGGCACCAGCGCGCCACGTTCGACGGCAGTTCGCCGAGGGCCTTGAACATCGCGCGGTCGCTGAGCAGCAAGCCGACGCGGCTGTCTTCGATCATGTAATGCAGACGATCGAGCGGGTATTCCGGGTCCAGCGGTACATAGGCGCCGCCGGCCTTGAGAATCGCCAGCAGGCCGACAACCATTTCCAGCGAACGCTCAAGCGCCAGACCGACCCGCACTTGCGGGCCGACACCGCGCTCGCGCAGCGCCCAGGCCAGACGGTTGGCGCGAGCGTCGAGTTCGGCGTAGCTCAAGGTCTGCCCGGCAAAGGTCAGGGCCGGCGCATCTTTGCGCGCCAGTGCCTGTTCAGCGAACAGGTGATGAATGCACTGGTCGAGACGACGCTCGCCCGGTTCGACGCCAAGGCTTGCCAGCAACTGCAGCTGTTCAGGTGCATCGAGCAGCGGCAGTTCGCTGAGGCGTTGTTGCGGGTTGGCGATCAGCGCTTCCAGCAGGTTGCGCCAATGTTTGGCCATGCGCGCAATGGTCGGCTCGTCGAACAAATCGGTGCTGTAAGTCAGGCAGCAACCGAGGCGATGGTCGAGGTCGGTGACTTCCAGGTTAAGGTCGAACTTGGTCGCCCGCGCGTCGTTAGCCAGATACTCGACGGTCATTCCGGCGAGCATGCGGCTCTGCTGGAATTCCCAGCGCTGCACGTTGCACATCACTTGGAACAGCGGGTTGTATGCCGCACTGCGCGGTGGTTGCAGCGCTTCAACCAGATGATCGAACGGCAGGTCCTGATGGGACTGACCTTCGATCACGGTGTGGCGCACTTGCTCGAACAACTCGCCGACCGACATCTGGCCGTCGAGCTGGCAACGCAGCACTTGAGTGTTGAGGAACGCACCGATCAGCCCTTCGCTTTCCGGGCGGATACGGTTGGCCACCGGCGCGCCGATGCGCAGATCGGTCTGGCCGCTGTAGCGGTAAAGCAAGGTCGCGAGTGCGGCGGTCATGGTCATGAACAGGGTCAGACCGTTCTGCGCGTTGAAGGCCCGGACGCGTGCGGCAAGATCGTCGCTGAGGTCGAAGCGGAACAACTCACCCTGGTGACTTTGCACCGGCGGACGCGGCCGGTCGCCCGGCAATTCCAGCAGCGGATGTTCGCGACCCAGTTGTGCAGTCCAGTAGTCGAGCTGGCGCTGGCGCTCACCGGACTCCAGCCAGTTGCGCTGCCACACGCTGTAGTCGAGGTACTGCACCGGCAGCGGCTCCAGCGGCGAGTCGCGGTCATCGACGAACGCTTCGTACAGCGCGCTGAGTTCCCGGGCGAAGATGTCCATCGCCCAGCCTTCTGTGACGATGTGGTGCAGGGTCAGAACGAAGTAATGCTCGTGCTCGGCGGTCTTGACCAAGCAGGCGCGCAGCAGCGGGCCGGTTTCCAGATCGAACGGCAAATGCGCTTCGTCGTCGGCCAGTTGCTGGACTTTCTGCTCGCGCACATCAGCGGCGAATTTCGAAAAATCCTTCCAGTCCATGCGCACGCCAGTCTCGGCATGCACCTGCTGACGGGCCACTCCGTCGATGCTCGGGAACGTGGTGCGCAGGGTTTCGTGGCGCAGGACCAGCGCCTGCAGCGCCGCTTCGAATCGCTCGACATGCAAGACGCCACGCAGGCGCGCCATGCCGCCGACGTTGTACGCCGGGCTGTCCGGTTCCATCTGCCAGAGGAACCACATGCGCTGCTGGGAATAGGACAGCGGTACAGGCTTGTTGCGATCGACCTTGTCGATCGGCGGCTGTTTGTTGGTGCGACCGCTGGCCTGGATCTGGCGGATCTGCTCGGCGAAATCACCGAGCTCGCTGTGTTCGAACAAGGCGCGCAACGGCAGCTCGACGTCGCAGGCCTGACGGGTGCGGGAGATGATTTGCGTGGCCAACAACGAGTGACCGCCGAGGGCGAAGAAGTCGTCGCGCAGGCCGACCTGTTTCAGGCCCAGCACTTCGCGCCAGATCGCGGCGATCTGGTGTTCCAGCTCAGTGACCGGTTCGACGTGCTCGCGCACCTGCCATTGCGGCTCGGGCAAGGCGCGGCGGTCGAGTTTGCCGCTCGGGCTCAGAGGCATTGCGTCCAGACGCATCAGTTGCGCCGGAACCATGTATTCCGGCAGCTCTGCAGCCAGTGCGGTTTTCAGGCGAGCGATTTGCGCGTCCTGATTTTCGCTGGCATCGATGGCGGTGAAGTAGCCGATCAGTTGCGGGCCGGCGACGGTTTCACGCACCAGCACGGCGGCCTGAGCGACGCCGTCCTGAGCGAGCAGACGCGCTTCGATCTCTTCCGGCTCGACGCGGAAGCCACGCAGTTTGACCTGCTGATCCAGGCGGCCGAGATATTCAATCACGCCATCATGGGTCCAGCGTGCGCGGTCACCGGTGCGGTACAGCCGCGCGCCCTGCTCGCCCAAAGGATCAACGACGAAACGCTCGGCGGTCAGCGCAGAACGGCCGAGGTAACCACGGGCCAGACCGATGCCGCTGATGCACAGCTCTCCGGGCACACCGGCCGGCACCGGATTGAGATCGGCGTCGAGGATGCGGCAAATCACGTTGCCCAGCGGACGGCCAATCGGCGAGCGCTCACCGTCCGTCACGGTGCAATGCCAGTGGGTGACGTTGATCGCGGTTTCGGTCGGGCCATAACGGTTGTGCAGTTGCACCGCCGGCAGTTGCGCCAACACCCGGTTGCGCAATTCCGCCGGCAACGCTTCACCGCCGGAGAACACCCGACGCAGGCTGGCGCATTCGGCGCTCAGCGGCTCGTCGATGAACAGCGAAAGCAGCGGCGGCACGAAGTGCAGCGTGGTCACGCCATATTCTTGAACAAGCTGCGCGATGCGATGCGGATCGCGATGTTCACCGGGGCCGGCGATCAGCAGGCGCGCGCCGGTGATCAGCGGCCAGAAGCATTCCCACACCGATACGTCGAAACTGATCGGCGCCTTTTGCATCAGCACGTCACTGTCGCTCAGGCGGTAAGTGTTCTGCATCCATTGCAGACGTTCGGCCAGCGCCGTGTGAGTGTTACCCACGCCTTTCGGCTGGCCGGTGGAGCCGGAGGTGTAAATCACGTAGGCGAGGTTGTCGCCGTGCAGGTGAAGGCCCGGTGCCTGGCTCGGCCAGTTTTCCAGGTGCAGGGTGTCCATGGCGATCACGCTGACGCCTTCGCTGGCCGGCAAGCGGTCGAGCAATGCCGTCTGGGTCAGCAGCAGTTCGACGCCGCTGTCGCTGAGCATGTAGGCCAGGCGATCGGCCGGGTAATCCGGGTCCAGCGGCACGTAGGCGCCACCGGCCTTAATGATCGCCAGCAGACCGATCAGCAGTTGCGGTGAACGCTCGGCGGCGATGGCCACGCAGACGTCCGGGCCGACGCCTTTGTCGCGCAGGTAATGGGCGAGACGGTTGGCCTGGGCGTGCAGTTCAGCGAAGTCGAGACTGCCGCCGTCCCACACCAGCGCGGTGCGATCAGGCGTCTGTCGTGCTTGTTCATTCAGCAGTTCCGGCAGCCATCGTTGCGCCGGGCTGCACGGGGCAATGCTCCACGCGTTTTGCTGAGTGTGCTCGGCGGCGGTTAGCAGTTGCAGCTCGCCGATGGTTTGTTCCGGACGTTCGCAAACTGCTCGCAGCAGGTTGCTGAAATGCTCGGCGAGGCGCTCGATGGTCGCGGCGTCGAACAGCTCATCAGCATAGTCGAAGGACAGGGTCAGGCGACCGTTACGGTCTTCTTCGCTGTGCAGTTGCAGGTCGAACTTGGCTTCGCGGCTGTGCCACGGAAGTTCTTCGGCGAGCAGGCCGGGCAGGCGTTTCAACGCGCTAAGATCGCGCTGCTGATGGTTGAACATGACCTGGAACAGGCCTTGTTCACGCGCCTGCGGGAAGGCTTCGAGCAGTTGTTCGAACGGCAGATCCTGATTCGCTTGCGCACCGAGTGCGGCCTGACGGGTTTGCGCCAGCAGTTCGGTGAATGGCAGTCGCGAATCGACGTCGGCGCGCAGCACCTGGGTGTTGATGAAGAAGCCGATCAGGCTCTGGATTTCCAGACGCGGGCGGTTGGCGTTGGGTACGCCGATGCGGATGTCGCGCTGGCCACTGTAGCGATGCAACAGGCTCTGCAATGCCGAGAGCAGCAGCATGAACGGCGTCGCCTGATAAGCCTGCGCCGTGTTGCGAATCGCTTCGCTGAGGCTGGCGCTCAAGCGCACGCTGTGGCGCGCGGCGCTGTGCAATTGCTTGTTGGCACGTGGATGGTCGGTGGCCAGTTCCAGCGCCGGATGCTCTTCGCCCAACTGTGCTTTCCAGTACGCCAGTTGGCGTTCGCCCTCGCCTTGCGCCAGCCACTGGCGCTGCCAACTGCCATAGTCGGCGTATTGGGTGGGCAGCGGCGCGAGTTCGGCGCGCTGGCCTTGGGAAGCGGCGGCGTACAGGCGCGAGAACTCGTCGATCAACACGTTCAGCGACCAGCCGTCGGCGATGATGTGGTGCATGGTCACCAGCAACTGGTGATCTTCATCGTCGAGGCGAACCAGCGTCACCCACAGCAGCGGGCCTTTCTCCAGATCGAACTGGGTACGGGCTTCGTCTTCGCGAATCTGCAGGGCGCGCGCTTCGCGCTCATGCACCGACAGATCGCTGATGTCGATCAGTTGCAGGTTGAACTCGCCTGCCGCGTCGACTTGTTGCAGCGCCACACCGTCGCGTTCGAAGAAGCGTGTGCGCAGGGATTCATGGCGTTCGATCAGTTGCTGGAAACTGGCGCGCAACGCGTCTTCGTCGAGTTCGCCGCGCAAGCGCAGGGCGCCGGGAATGTTGTAGGCGCTGCTTTGCGGGTCGAGTTGCCAGGTGATCCACAGACGGTTTTGTGCCAGCGATTGCGGCAGCGCTTCGTTGCGCGACAACGCGGTGATTTCGCCTTGGGCGCTGCCGCCGTCCTGTTGCTGTTGCGCCACGGCTGCGGCGAACGCGGACAGGGTCGGCGCTTCGAACAGCAGGCGCAGGTTCAGCTCCAGGCTCAGCTCTTCGCGAATCTTGGCAATCACCTGCGTCGCGGCAATCGAGTTGCCGCCGAGCAGGAAGAAGTGGTCGTCAGCGTTGACCTGTTTGACGTTGAGTTGCTCGGCCCAGATTTTGCCGATCAGCGCTTCCAGTTCGGAGACGGACGCGGTCGACTCGCTGGTTTCAGCGGTGGCTGACGGGAATACGGCATAGCTGTCGAGGCTGCCATCGACCAGGCGATTGCGGCAGGCCGAACGTTGCAGCTTGCCGCTGGAGGTCTTCGGCAGCGCACCCGGGTTGAGCAGTACCACCACGCTCGGTGCTTCCTGATACGCCTCGGCCACGGCCTGACGGATGGCTTTGATCAGCGCTTCTGGCGGCAGGATTTTCTGCACGCTGCGGCTGATTTCCGCTGCGATGCCGATGCCCTCCTCGCCGTCCTGAGTGATCGCGAACGCGGCGACGCGGCCCCTGCGCACCACTTCCACCTCGTTCTCGACGGTTTTCTCGATGTCCTGCGGATACAGGTTGTGACCGCGCACGATCAGCATGTCTTTCAGGCGACCGGTGACGAACAGTTCGCCGTCACGCATGAAACCCAGATCGCCAGTGCGCAACCAGGTGCGGCCGGCGTGCTGGACGAAGGTCTTGGCGCTGGCTTCGGGGTTACGCCAGTAGCCGTGGGCAATGCTCGGCCCGGCGGCCCAGACTTCACCGACGGCGTTGTCGGCAAGTTCAACAAGGCTGCTCGGCTCGACGATCAGCACGGCGTGTTCCGGCTGGCTGATGCCGCAGCTCATGATCGGGCTGCCGTCGCCAGGTTCGGCGCGGTTTTGCGCCAGCGCCTCGTCGTTGACGCGCAGTGCAGGAATGCCGGTGCCACGCGGTGTGCCGGCAACGAACAGCGTCGCTTCGGCCAGACCGTAAGAGGCCATGAAACTGTTTTCGCTGAAACCGCAGACCGCGAACTTCTCGGCGAAGCGCTCATTGGTGTCGAGACGAATCGGCTCGGAACCGGAATAGGCCACACGCCAGCGGCTCAGATCGAGGCGCTCCAGCGCTGACTCACTGACCCGTTCGCTGCACAAGCGGTAGGCAAAATCCGGCCCGCCACTGATGGTGCCGCCGTACTGGCTGATCGCTTCGAGCCAGCGCAACGGTCGGCCGAGGAAGTACGCGGGCGACATCAGAATGCACGGCACGCCGCTGAAGATCGGCTGCAGCAGGCCGCCGATCAACCCCATGTCGTGATACAGCGGCAGCCAGCTGACGATCACGTCGTCCGGGTTCACGTCGATGCCGAAGCCGTGGCGGATCAGCAGTTCGTTGGCGACCAGGTTGCCGTGGCTGACCTGCACACCTTTGGGCAGCGCGGTGGAGCCAGAGGTGTATTGCAGGAAGGCGATGTGGTTTTGCGGCAAGGTCGGTTCGACCCAGCGCTCGGCCAATGCAGCGTCGAGGGCATCGACGCACAACAGCGGCGGCGCGCCGTCGATCTGCTGCAAGGCTTCGCGCAGGTCGGCGCTGGTCAGCAGCAGACGCGGTTCGGCGTCGGCGATGATCGACAGCAAGCGTTCCTGATGATGGCGACGCGCCGATTCCGGCGGATACGCCGGCACCGCGATCACGCCCGCGTACAGGCATCCGAAAAACGCCGCGACGTAGTCCGGGCCGCTGGGAAACAGCAGCACCGCGCGATCGCCGAACCCGGTTTCGGCCTGCAACGCGGCAGCAATGGTGCGCGCACGCTGGTCGAGTTCGCGATAACTGAGCACCACAGACTGCTCTTCGTTTTCGGCCAGAAAACGCAAGGCCAGCCGATCCGGCGTCAGGGCCGCGCGGCGCTGAAGGGCTTGGACCAGGGTGCTGGGGAGTTCGAACGCGTCGGTCATGAGGTTTCCTGCCTGAATTCGGCTTGCTGGTGGAATCGGGTTGGCTGCGGCATGCCCGTGCAAGGCATGCGGGACACGGTCTTCGCCGACCGCGCAAGGCATTGGAATGCTGTAGGTCCGGGGCTGCGTACCCGGAACCATTCACCAATGAGAACGGATGACGTCTTGAAATAATTAGTCGGCAGGCTGGAACGCCAATGGAGCTGGGCTGCGGCGGCGTGTCGCAGTTCTCACATCGCACTTTTATGGCGCATTACTTCTCTTTCTCAATTGACAATCATTATCATTCAACATAATTTGTCGCTCGATGTGTAGGACGGCCGCGTCCCCAGGCGTCCCACTAACCTATTGGCAGCAAGGTGATTTCCATGACGGAACAAGTATCCACAAGCAGGTGCGATTCACCGCTACTTCAGGCATTCGTCGACAATCGACTGATTCTGGTCAAAATCGCAGCCCGCATTACCGGCTGCCGGTCGCGCGCCGAAGATGTGGTGCAGGATGCGTTCTTCCGACTGCAATCGGCGCCACCGATCACGTCGTCGATCAAAGCTCAACTGAGTTATCTGTTCCAGATCGTGCGCAACCTCGCCATCGATCACTACCGCAAACAGGCGCTGGAGCAGAAATACTCAGGCCCTGAAGAGGAAGGGCTGAACGTGGTCATTCAGGGTGCTTCGCCAGAAACCTCGCACATCAACTTCTCGACCCTGGAACACATCGCCGACGCCCTGACCGAACTGCCGAGCCGCACCCGTTATGCGTTCGAGATGTACCGCTTGCACGGCGTGCCACAGAAAGACATCGCCAAGGAACTCGGCGTCTCGCCGACTCTGGTCAACTTCATGATTCGTGATGCGCTGGTGCACTGCCGCAAGGTCTCGGGCAGCCGCCGTGATGCGATGATTGCAGGTCGTCGTTAGGACTCAAATCTGGCGTCAAGCCATTCGCGAGCAAGCCCGTTCCCACATTCGACCGCGTTTCTTCAAACCAAATGCAGTCGAATGTGTGTGTGTGTGGGCTTGCTCGCGAAGACGACCTCAAGATCGCGACAATCCTGAGGCCTGGCCATCAAGCCAGTTTGCACCGATCAAAAAACCGCTCGCGCCCCAGAATCATCAATGCCGCCCGCTTGTGCGGAAAATCGAATTCCTTCTCGCAGTGAAAGCACTGGTTCTGCATGTAGCCGATCATCTTCGCGTTGTCGGCACGCGGCTCGGCGACCACCCGCTGAGTGCGCGGATCATCCAGAAACAGGTAGTGCACCAGCGCCGATAACCAGCTCGCCACTTTGTGCGGGCCGCGGTGATCCTCTTCGCCGACCAGCATATGAATGCCGCGATCGTAATTGTCGGCATCGTAGAACGGCGCTATGCGATCTTCCTTCGCCCAGTACGCTTCAAAGTAGGCAAACGGCTGATCATCGAAACAGCCGATCAGGGTCAGCGTGTGCGGATCCGCGTCAAGCTTGCTCAGGTATTCGCGGTGCTTTTCAATGCTGCCCTCTTCTTCCCAGAAACTCGCCACCCGCGGGCTGTTCTGCCAGCGATTGAAACGCGGCAAATCCTCTTCGATCTCCACCGTACGCAGGGAAATCCAGGCGCCGAGGCGCGCATCGAAACGCCGATAGACTTCGCCACGTGGTTTCACCGGTCGTAGCGGATGACGTTTGCCTTGGCTGATGACCATTTGCTGCGGATAGCTGCCGGTCAGCGAAGCACCGAGCCAAGGTTGCGGCAATTGCCAGAACAACGTGCGCTCGCAACGGTATTCACCAGTGACCTCCGTGTTCACCAGCAAACCACTGAGCAACGCTTCGGTCGGCGGCTGATCGAGTTGCCAGATCAACTGCTGGCACCCGGGATCGCGGGCGAACAGCCAATAACACGCCGCCCACAACGCTTGCCCCGGCGGCAGGGCAAAACGCTCATCGATCTGGATCGGCCCTTTGGCTTCTCGGTCGAGACGCAGGCGAATCAGTGGTTGCCCGTCCAGGCTCAGGCTCAGACGGCTTTCGGTTGCATCGGCTACCAATTGGCTGCCCGAAGGCAAGGCCAGGGCAGTCAAGTCATTCAGATTGGACATGGGTCGGGCTCACGATAATCGTCGACAGTTCAACGATGGGACGTGAGCCGAAAGGGGAAATTTAGGCTTTGCGTGCAAATCGGCGCTTCAGGGATGCGACACCGGCACCACGGCAATCTTGTACGGATCGAAAATCTTCAGCATCTGGCCGTTGTCGCGCAAGCCCTGCAGCAACTTGCCGAACGCCTCGCCGGTGATCGGCGCCTGCGGGCGCAGGATCGCATAATGGTGGTAGACCTGATCGATCCGCTGCGACACCAGCAACTCCTCGCGCACCTTTTCGTTGCGCAGCAGGTAATCGAACAGATACGAGCGCGTGACCAACGCGATGTCCGCCCGACCGCGCAGCACCATCAGCAGGTTGCTGTCGTGGGAATAGGTCAGCGTGGCGTTGTAGGTTTCCGCAAGGTACTTGGGATCGGCATTGAAGTTGGCGAACTCATAGTGATAGCCACTGTAGAGCGCCAGGCGTTTGCCCTTGAGATCGGCGAAGTAATTCTGCTGGCGACCGGGTTTGTTCTGCGCGACAAAGATTTCCGCGTCTTCCAGGCCCATGTCGACGGTGGCGTGAGGAATGTCCTTCCAGCCCCACTCCGGGTTCTCGAAGATGGCCATGTCGGTGCGAGCGTCCTTGAAGTCGCCGAACCGCCGGGGAATCGAGGTTGGCACCAGTTCGAAGTGGTAGTCGCTCTGCAAGTTGTTCAGTGCCGCCACCAACTCCGGCAGCAGGCCGGTGTCGGCACCGTTTTCCGGGCGAATGGTGTAAGGCGGAAAGTGCGCTGCGCCCACCCGAACCACTTGCACCGCCTGAGCAGGCAATACCCATAGTGCAGTCAGCGCTGCGAGCATCAGCCCTGCGGCCGTCCGAATTGGCGAAAACTTCAAAACACCCCACTCCCCAAAAAATACCGATCAATGCATTCAAGCTAGGCGGTTTCGCCCAGTTAGCCAGTTTCATCGCCGGACAGAAAAAATCTAGCGCTCTTCAAGCACCAGAATCAACGCCTCTTCGGCCAATTGATCGAGGCTCAGACTGCCACCGGATTTGAACCAGGTGGTGGTCCAGGACAGCGCGCCCGTGAGGAACCGACGCGTGATAAACACGTCACCACGGATGAACCCGGCCTCCTTGGCTTCGCCCAGCACTTGCAGCCAGATGTCCTCATACACATCACGCAGCGCCAGCACTTTGGCCTGGCCCTCGTCGGACAGCGAACGCCATTCATAAACCAGCACCGCCATCGCCTCACCGCTACCACCCATGATCGACTGCAATTCACAGCGGATCAGCGCCAGCACCCGCTCGCGCACATTGTCGGCCTCGGCCAGCGCGGCACGCATCAACGCGGTGTTGTAACGGATGGTTTCTTCCATCACCGCACGGAGGATTTCATCCTTGCTCTTGAAGTGATGAAAAATACTCCCGGACTGAATCCCCACCGCACCGGCGAGATCGCGCACGGTGGTGCGTTCATAACCTTTGTTACGAAACAGGTGAGCCGCCACTTGCAGCAGTTTGCCGCGGGCGCTGTCCGGGTCAGTCAATTGGCCTTGATCGACCAATTCGCGCATGACCCTCAGGGCTTTTTGCTCGTCCACCCGTTCTCTCCTACAGTCGATCTGTCTGTTGCCCCCTGAAACCGCAGGGTTGCGCGCAATTTAAGCCGCCGGCCGCGACCAAGCAAGCGCTTGGGCGGAAGATATTTTCCAGCTGTTTACAAACCAAGCGCTTGCTTGGTAGCCTCCGAACACATCTGTCGCAGGTTTCTGAGTCGGAGATAAAAATGCCCACCACCGTTCGCATCGGATGCGCCAGTGCTTTCTGGGGAGATACGTCGACGGCTGCCGCGCAGCTGGTGAACGGCGGACGTCTGGATTACCTGGTGTTTGATTATCTGGCCGAAATCACCCTGTCGATCATGGCCGGCGCCCGCATGAAAGACCCGCAAGCGGGTTATGCCGGTGATTTCATCGATGTCCTGGCACCGCTGCTGCCACAACTGGCCGAGCAGAAAATCCGCGTCATCAGCAATGCCGGCGGGGTCAATCCACAGGCTTGCGCCACCGCGCTGCAAGCTGCCTGTGACAAGGCTGGGGTGAATCTTAAAATCGCCGTGTTGCTGGGCGATGACCTGCAAGCGCAATTCAAACACCTGAAAACCCAGGAAATCCGCGAGATGTTCAGCGGCGCCCCGCTGCCGCCGATGTGCGTCTCGACCAATGCCTACCTCGGTGCGCCGGGCATCGTCGAAGCCCTGCGTCTGGGCGCCGACATCGTCATCACCGGACGTGTGGTCGACAGCGCCGTGGTCAGCGCCGCGCTGGTGCACGAGTTCGGCTGGTCGTGGCACGACTACGACAAACTCGCGCAAGCGGCGCTGGCCGGGCACATCATTGAATGTGGCGCGCAATGCACCGGCGGCAACTTCACCGACTGGCGCGACGTGCCGGATTACGAACACATCGGTTTTCCCATCGTTGAAGTCAGCGCCGACAGCCAATTCATCGTCAGCAAACCTAAAGGCTCGGGCGGGCTGGTCACGCCCCTGACCGTTGGCGAGCAGATGCTCTACGAGATCGGTGATCCTCAGGCGTATTTGCTGCCGGACGTGGTCTGCGATTTCAGTCAGGTGAAACTTCAGCAACAAGGCAAGAACGCGGTGCAGGTTCACGGCGCCAAAGGCTTGCCACCCAGCGATCAATACAAAGTCAGCGCCACCTACCCGGACGGCTTTCGTTGCACCGCCAGTTGCCTGATCGCCGGCATCGATGCAGTGGACAAGGCGCGCCGCGTCAGTCAGGCGATTCTCGACAAGACCGCAGAGATGTTCAGCCAGCGCGGTTGGGCACCCTACAGCGAAACCAGCATCGAACTGCTCGGCAGTGAAGCCACATACGGCCCGCACGGCCAGCGGCGCGACAGCCGCGAAGTGGTGATCAAACTCGCGGTGCGTCACCCCGACAAACAGGCGCTGATCCTGTTCTCCAGAGAAATTGCCCAAGCGGCCACGGGCATGGCGCCGGGGCTGACCGGCATCGTCGGCGGACGGCCAACGGTGTACCCGGTTATCCGCCTGTTCTCGTTCCTCATTGCCAAGAATGCCTGCCACCTGCAAGTCGACATCGGTGGGGAACGCGTGCCCTGCGCCCTGTCCGCGCTGACCGCACTCGACAGTCAGGACTTGCCCATCCCCCATCAACCGCCGAAACCCCAAGGCGCCGCCGACGCCAGTGTGCCGCTGGTGAAACTGGCGGTGGCGCGCTCCGGTGACAAAGGCAACCACAGCAACATCGGCGTCATGCCGCGCCAACCCGAATACCTGCCATGGATCGCCGAAGCGCTGACCCCGGCGGTGATCGTCGACTGGATGAGCCATGTCCTCGATCCGATTCATGGTCGCGTCGAGCGCTGGTATCTGCCCGGCACCCACAGCCTCAACTTTCTATTGGAAAACGCCCTCGGCGGCGGTGGCGTGGCCAGTCTGCGCATCGATCCGCAAGGCAAGGCCTTCGCCCAGCAACTGCTGGACATTCAGATCCCGGTGCCACAGAGCATCGCCGAACAGCTCGACTAGAGGATTGTTTGCATGGCGTACGCGTCGATTTTCAAAGCCGGTCTGTTCAGCGGCCAGACCCTCATCGTTACGGGGGGAGGCAGCGGCATCGGGCGCTGCACCGCCCATGAACTCGCAGCACTCGGCGCCAATGTCGTGCTGGTCGGGCGCAAGCCGGAAAAGCTGCAAAAGGTGGCCGGCGAGATCGCCGAGGACGGAGGCCGCGCACACTGGAAAGCCTGCGACATCCGCGATGAGGAAGCGGTGAAGCAACGGGTCAGCGAACTGATCGCTGAGCACGGGCCGATCCACGGACTGGTCAACAATGCCGGCGGCCAGTACCCGTCGCCACTGGCCTCGATCAACCAGAAAGGTTTCGAAACCGTGCTGCGCACCAATCTGGTCGGCGGTTTCCTGATGGCCCGGGAAGTGTTCAACCAGTCGATGAGCAAACACGGCGGCAGCATCGTCAACATGCTCGCCGACATGTGGGGCGGCATGCCGGGCATGGGCCACTCGGGCGCCGCGCGTTCGGGCATGGACAATTTCACCAAGACCGCCGCGTTTGAATGGGGTTACGCCGGCGTGCGGGTCAACGCCGTCGCGCCGGGCTGGATCGCGTCCAGCGGCATGGACACTTATGAGGGCGCGTTCAAAGCGGTGATCCCGACACTGCGCGAGCATGTGCCGCTCAAGCGCATCGGCACTGAATCGGAAGTCAGCGCAGCGATTGTCTTTCTGCTCAGCCCGGCTGCCGCGTTCATCAGCGGCAGCACCTTGCGCATCGACGGCGCAGCCAGCCTCGGCAGTCGCGCCTGGCCGCTGCACAAGGCAACGCACAGCGAATCCTTCAACGGATTTCACCGCGCCTATATGCCGGATGTCTTGAAGGACAAGGAGTAAGCCATGCCGCAAATCCTGTCTCAACTCGACCCCCACAACGATGCCTTTGCGCGCAATCGCTCGGCGATGCTTGCCGCCATCGAGCAAGTGCAGCAACTCGAACAGAACCTGCTGAACAAAGCCGCCGAAGCCAAAGCGAAGTTCGACAAGCGCGGGCAACTGCTGCCCCGCGAACGCCTGAATCTGTTGCTCGACCCCGGTGCGCCGTTTCTCGAACTGGCCAGCCTCGCCGGTTACAAACTGCACGATGACAAGGATGGCAGCGCCGCCGGTGGAGGATTGATTGCCGGCATCGGTTACGTATCCGGCGTGCGCGCCATGGTCGTGGCCAATAACAGTGCGATCAAGGGCGGCACGATTTCGCCCACCGGCCTGAAAAAATCCCTGCGCCTGCAACAGATCGCCCAAGAGAACAAATTGCCGGTCATCACCCTCGCCGAAAGCGGCGGCGCCAACCTCAACTATGCAGCGGAGATTTTCGTCGAAGGCGCACGCAGTTTTGCCAATCAGGCGCGGATGTCGGCGATGGGGTTGCCGCAGATCACCGTGGTGCACGGCTCGGCCACAGCGGGCGGCGCTTATCAACCGGGATTGTCGGATTACGTGGTGGTGGTGCGCGGCAAGGCCAAACTGTTTCTTGCCGGCCCGCCACTGCTCAAGGCCGCCACCGGTGAAGTGGCCACCGATGAAGAACTCGGTGGTGCCGAGATGCACGCGCAAGTCGCCGGGACGGCTGAATACCTCGCGGAAAACGATGCCGATGGTGTGCGCCAGGTGCGCGAAATCCTGCGCATGCTGCCGTGGAACGAGCAACTGCCGTGGCTGCCCAAACCGCAGTTCAAAGAACCGCTCTACCCCATCGATGAACTGCTCGGACTGATCCCGGACGATCCGAAAAAACCTTACGACGTGCGCGAAATCATCGCGCGTATTGCCGACGAATCCTGCTTCGTCGAATTCAAGGGCGAGTTCGATCAGCAGACCGTTTGCGGCCAGTTGAAAATTCAGGGGCGCGCCTGCGGTTTCATCGGCAACAACGGCCCGATCACCCCGAACGGTGCGAGCAAAGCGGCGCAGTTCATTCAGTTGTGCGATCAAAGCCAGACGCCGCTGCTGTTTTTCCACAACACCACAGGCTTCATGGTCGGCACCGAATCGGAACAGCAGGGCGTGATCAAACACGGCTCGAAACTGATTCAAGCGGTGGCCAACGCGCGAGTGCCCAAGCTGACGATTGTCGTCGGCGGCTCCTACGGTGCCGGCAACTACGCCATGTGCGGTCGCGGTCTCGATCCACGTTTCATTTTCGCCTGGCCCAACAGCCGCACCGCCGTGATGGGCGGCGCCCAGGCCGGCAAGGTGTTGCGCATCGTCACCGAAGCCAAACAGCTCAAGGACGGCCTGGTGCCCGACCCGAAAATGCTCGACATGCTGGAGCAGGTCACCGCGCAGAAACTCGACAGCCAGTCCACCGCTCTCTACGGCAGCGCCAACCTGTGGGACGACGGGCTGATCGATCCGCGCGACACCCGCACCCTGCTCGGTTATCTGCTGGACATCTGCCACGAAGCCGACATCCGCACGTTGCAACCCAACAGCTTCGGCGTCAGTCGGTTCTGATCGCCACGGATTAAAGGAGAACAATAAAAATGATCTTCACCCCGGAACACGAAGCACTGCGCCGCACCGTCCGCCAATTCGTCGAGCACGAGATCAATCCGCACGTCGATGAGTGGGAGAAGGCCGGGCGCTTTCCGATTCACGAGATTTTCCGCAAGGCCGGTGAACTGGGTTTGCTGGGGATTTCCAAGCCGGAAAAATTCGGCGGCATGGGCCTTGATTACAGCTACTCGATCGTCGCCGCCGAAGAGTTCGGCACTATTCATTGTGGCGGGATTCCGATGTCAATCGGCGTGCAGACCGACATGTGCACGCCCGCCCTCGCCCGCTTCGGCTCGGATGAATTACGCGAAGAGTTCCTCCGTCCGGCAATCACCGGCGAGCAGGTCGGCTGCATCGGCGTTTCCGAAGTCGGTGCCGGCTCCGACGTCGCCGGGCTGAAGACCACCGCGCGCAAGGACGGCGACGACTACGTGATCAACGGCAGCAAAATGTGGATCACCAACTCGCCGAGTGCCGACTTTATCTGTCTGCTGGCCAACACCTCGGACGACAAACCGCACATCAACAAGTCGCTGATCATGGTGCCGATGAACACGCCGGGGATCAGTTTGAGTTCACATCTGGACAAGCTCGGCATGCGCAGTTCGGAAACCGCTCAGGTGTTTTTCGACAACGTGCGCGTGCCGCAGCGCAATCGCATCGGCCACGAAGGCGCCGGTTTCATGATGCAGATGCTGCAGTTCCAGGAGGAACGCCTGTTCGGCGCGGCCAACATGATCAAAGGC
The DNA here is from genome assembly GCF_011369485.1 of Pseudomonas atagonensis. Lineage (GTDB taxonomy): Bacteria > Pseudomonadota > Gammaproteobacteria > Pseudomonadales > Pseudomonadaceae > Aquipseudomonas > Aquipseudomonas atagonensis. The sequence continues at coordinate 34,134 of NZ_VXCA01000035.1, forward strand.
CTGGAGTACTGCATCGACAGCACCATCGAGTACTGCAAAGAGCGCAAGACCTTCGGCAACGCGCTGATCGACAACCAGGTCATTCACTTCCGTCTCGCTGAATTGCAGACCGAAATCGAATGCCTGCGCGCATTGGTCTATCAAGCCACCGAACAGTATGTGAAAGGTCAGGACGTCACGCGTCTGGCCTCGATGGCCAAGCTCAAGGCCGGGCGCCTTGGCCGTGAAGTCAGCGACAGTTGCCTGCAATATTGGGGAGGCATGGGCTTCATGTGGGACAACCCGGTGGCCCGCGCCTATCGCGATGTGCGGCTGGTGTCGATTGGCGGCGGCGCCGACGAAATCATGCTGGGAATCATCTGCAAACTGATGGGCATCCTGCCGGGGAAAAGGAAATGAGCCACCTGCCGGATTGCCAGACGCTGCTGCTGGAACTGCACGGCGGCGTGTTGCACGTGACCCTCAACCGCCCGGAAAGCCGTAATGCAATGAGCCTGCAAATGGTCACGGAACTGCGCGCGGTGCTAGCGGCGGCTCGCGATGACCGCGCGATTCGCGCCCTGGTGTTCAGCGGTGCTGGCGGGCATTTCTGTGCCGGCGGGGACATCAAGGACATGGCCAGCGCACGCGCTCAGGGTGCCGACGCGTATCGCGATCTGAACCGTGCATTCGGCGCCTTGCTGGAAGAAGCGCAACACTCACCGCAAGTAGTGATCAGCGTGCTGCAGGGTGCGGTGCTGGGCGGCGGCTTCGGTCTGGCCTGCGTCAGCGACATCGCGATGGCCGACCATCAGGCGCAATTCGGCCTGCCCGAAACCAGCCTTGGCCTGTTGCCGGCGCAGATCGCACCGTTTGTGGTGCAGCGCATCGGCCTGACTGAAGCCCGGCGGCTGGCATTGACGGCGGCGCGTTTCGATGGTCATCAAGCGCGACGGCTGGGGCTGGTGCACTTTGTCGAACAGGACGCGCAAGCATTGGCCGAGCGCCTGGACGAAGTCCTGCAACATGTTTTGTGTTGCGCCCCCGAAGCAAATGCCCTGACCAAGAAGTTGCTGCTGGCCAGTGCCGGACAGCCGTCGGGTGCGTTGCTGGATGAGGCGGCGCAATGGTTCAGCGAAGCGGTGACTGGCGAAGAAGGCATCGAAGGCACCCTGGCTTTCGTGCAAAAACGTAAACCGGGTTGGGCCACTTGAATGCTTCGCGAGCAAGCTCGCTCCCACAATGGTTCTGAGTTGTTCACCAGACCTGTGGGAGCGGGCTTGCTCGCGAAGAGGCCAGCACATTCACCGTCAACACTTCAGGAAGATCACCATGCCCGCCATCCACAAAATCCTGATCGCCAACCGCGGTGAAATCGCCTGCCGCATCCAGCGCACTGCGCAGGCCCTCGGCTACCGCACGGTCGCGGTATTCAGCGACGCCGATGCCGACGCGCCGCACGTGCAAATGGCCGATCAAGCCGTGCGGATCGGCCCGGCACCGGTGCAACAGTCTTATCTGAACATCCCGGCGATCCTCGATGCCGCACACCGCAGCGGGGCCGATGCGGTTCATCCCGGCTACGGTTTTCTCTCGGAAAACGCCGAATTTGCCCGCGTCTGCGAACAGGCCGGCCTGACCTTCGTCGGCCCGAGTGTCGAGGCCATCGAGTTGATGGGCAGCAAGCGCCTGTCGAAAATCGCCATGCTCGACGCGGGCGTGCCGTGCATCGCCGGTTATCAAGGATCCGCACAGGACGACGCGACCCTGCTGCGCGAGGCCGAACGCATCGGCTATCCGCTGATGATCAAGGCCAGCGCCGGTGGCGGCGGTCGTGGCATGCGTCTGGTGCACAGCGCGTCTGAACTGCCGGCACAACTGCGCACCGCACGCTCGGAAGCGCTCAATGGTTTTGGCAATGACGAACTGATCCTCGAACAGGCCTTGATCGAACCGCGACACGTAGAAATTCAATTGTTCGGAGATCAACACGGTCACTTGATCTACCTCGGCGAACGCGATTGCTCGGTGCAGCGCCGCCACCAGAAAGTCATCGAAGAGGCGCCCTGCCCGGTGATGACCACCGAACTGCGTCAGGCCATGGGTGAGGCGGCGCTCAAGGCCGGGCGCGCAGTCAATTACGTCGGTGCCGGCACCGTAGAGTTTTTGCTGGATGCGCGCGGGGTTTTCTACTTTCTGGAGATGAATACGCGCCTGCAAGTCGAGCACCCGGTGACTGAACTGATCACTGGGTTGGATCTGGTCGCCTGGCAATTACAGATTGCCGAAGGTCAACCGCTGCCGTTGACCCAGGATCAGGTTCAGCTCAATGGCCATGCGATGGAAGTGCGGCTCTATGCCGAAGATCCGGCGCAAGACTTTCTGCCGCAAACCGGTCGCATCCAGGCATGGGAGCCGGCGAAGCAACACGGCGCACGCATTGATCACGGCTTGCGCGAAGGCCAGTCGATCAGCCCGTTCTACGACCCGATGCTCGGCAAACTGATCGCCCACGGTGCGACGCGTGAAGAAGCCCGACGCAAACTGTTGCGAGCCGTGCAGGACACCGTGCTGCTCGGCGTGCACAGCAATCAGCGTCTGTTGGCGCAACTGCTGCAGCATCCGCAGTTCATCGAGGGTAAATTCAGCACAGCGTTTATCGCCGGGCATTTCAGCGATCACCCTTGCCTGCGCCCTCACTCGCCAAGTGCCGAGGAACTGGCGGTTGCCACCCTGTTGTTTTATCAGCGCAGCACGCAGGTGCATCGCGCGCCGCTGTCAGGGTGGCGCAACAACGCCGGCGTCCCTCTGCACTATCGCCTCGGTCTGGACGAACAGAACTGGAACACGCAACTGATTGCCGGGGCACAGGGCCGCTTTCAGGTGCAAACGGCGGATCGCACACTTGAGCTGAACGTCATCGACTGCACGCCCCGCGCGATAACCGTGGAGATCGATGGCGTGCGCCAACGCCGCGCCTATCGCCTTGAGGCCGAGCATATCTGGCTGTTCACCCAGCCCGGCAATCTGCGCCTGGAGGATCGAACTCACGCTGTGATCGACAGTCAGACCACGGTCAGTTCCGGCACCTTGAAGGCACCGATGGATGGCGCCATCGTCGACGTGCTGGTCAGCGAAGGCAGCCCGGTCAGCAAGGGCCAACTGCTGGTGGTGCTGGAGGCAATGAAAATGGAGCACCCGCTCAAGGCCGGCATCGACGGCGTGCTCAAGCGGGTGCAGGTCAAGGTTGGCGATCAGGTAAAAAATCGTCAGGTTCTGTTGCAGGTCGAGTAGTCAGCCGCGCGCAAACGCAGGGTTTGACTACGCTCTGAATATTCAGGACGCGGAAATCAGGAACCCTGCGATGCCACACTGGCTGGTCATTGATCTGGAAGCCACCACCGATGAGGGTGGCTGGCCGGTTACAGAGATGGAAATTATCGAGATCGGCGCCACGCTGGTCGATCGTGCCGGTCGCGAGCAGGATCACTTTCAACGCTTCGTCAAACCGACGCGGCGCCCTTTGCTCACGCCGTTCTGTCGCGAACTGACGCACATCACCCAGGCCAATATCGACACGGCCCAACCGCTGAGTGAAGTGTGGCCGGCGTTCGAACGCTGGCTCGGCCAGCATCAGACACGCCTTGAAGGCTGGGCCAGTTGGGGCGACTACGACCGCAAGCAGTTATTGCAGGAATGGCAACGCCTGCAACTCGACAGTGCGTTGAGCCGCGTGCCGCACATGAACCTCAAACAACGCTTCGCCAAGGCGCGACGGCTGGAGCGGCCACTGGGTCTCAATGGCGCGTTGCAACTGGCCGGCATGCAGTTCAGCGGTCAGCAACACCGGGCGCTGGAAGATGCGCGCAATACCGCACGATTACTGCCGCTGGTGTTGCCACTCTAGAGTCAGACCGAGAACTCGCCGGACAGCCTCCCGGACAGGTGACGGCGTCAGGCACCTTGTGCATACTGGCCGGCCCTTTTTAACCCTTTTAAGCCCTTTTCGAGAGGAATCGCCCATGTTTAAAGTCAACGAGTACTTCGACGGCACCGTCAAGTCGATCGCCTTTGGCACTGCTGAAGGTCCAGCGACCATCGGCGTCATGGCCCCGGGCGAATACGAATTCGGCACCAGCCAGCGTGAAATCATGCACGTGGTTTCCGGCGCACTGACCGTCAAACTGCCTGACAGCAGCGACTGGGAAACCTTCGCCGCCGGCAGCCAGTTCAACGTACCGGCCAACAGCAAGTTTCAGCTGAAAGTCGTGGTCGACACCGCCTACCTGTGCGAATACCGCGGCTGAATCCCCGGTTTCCTGCGGTCATAAAAAATGCCCGTGTCCAAGGACACGGGCATTTTTCGTTTCAGGGCGGATTATTCGAGGATTTCCACCGGCATGCCGACTTCAAGCCGGCCATTGCTGTCGTTGACCAGATTCTGGCCAAACATCGCGCCATCCGCCTCGGCGCGGTATTTCTGCAAGGTCGCCAGCGGTTCGCGATCCGCGCTGCGTTCACCGGTTTGCGGATCGATGGTGGTGAGAATGCACCGCGAGCACGACTTGACCACGCGGAACTCGACATCACCGATACGAATCCGTTTCCAGCCATCCTCGGCGTAGGCCTCGCTGCCTTCGATGACCAGGTTCGGCCGAAAGCGCAGCATTTCCAGTGGTCGACCGACCTTTTGCGAAAGATCCTGCAGCGACGCTTCGCCAATCAGCAGCAAAGGAAAACCGTCGGCGAATGCCACCTGATCGTCATCCTTGCCGTAACCGGCCTGGGTAGTCCGCGCGCGATCCAGCGGCACCTGCACCAGACGAGTCGGTTTGCCGATGAACTCGCTGACCCAGCGGGCCGCTTCTTCACCGGCGTCCGGCACACGCAAGGTGTCGCGCCAGATGGTTACGCCACGCAGGTCGTCGTCACTGCCGGGCAAGGCGACATCGATTGCCGAATGCCCCGGCGCGCTTAGCGTCAGACCGCCGCTGGCATTCCACAACGCCGACAGCTGGCTCATCTTCGCTTCAGCACGCTGGGTCAAAAAGCGCCCGCTGGCTTCGTCCACCAGCATCCAGCGTCGGTCGCCATCAAGCCCCAGCTTGTCGAGGTCGACGCTTTGCAGCACGTCGACTTTGCCGGATTTCAACGGGTAACGATAAAGCGCGCTCAGACGCAGCATGGCCAGCTCCCTGGTGGCTAAAAAAAGCCACCCTATACGAGCTTCACCGGCGAATCAAAGGCTGACTGAAGGTCAGGCTTGGACGACACGTTATCAGGCAGGCACTTCGTCGAGCATCAGACGCTGGCGTACCACGTCGACCAGTTTGTCCGGCTGGAACTTGGAGAGGAAGTTGTCGCAACCGACCTTCTTCACCATCGAATCGTTGAAACTGCCAGAAAGCGAAGTGTGCAACACCACGTACAAACCACGCAGGCGCGGGTCGTTGCGGATTTCAGTGGTCAGGCGATAACCGTCCATTTCCGGCATTTCCGCGTCGGTGAACACCATCAGCAGTTTGTCGGTCATGTTCACGCCGGTATCCGCCCAGGCCTTGAGCATGTTCAGAGCCTTCAAGCCGTCGCTGGCGATGTGCATTTTCACGCCCAGTTGACCGAGGGTGTCACGCAATTGCGACAGCGCTACATTGGAGTCGTCGACCAGCAACACTTCGCGGCCACGGGCGCGCTCCAGCACCGGATCGTCGAGTTTTTCGCGCGAGACCTTGGCGTTGTACGGCACGATTTCGGCGAGGACTTTTTCCACGTCGATGATTTCCACCAACTGATCGTCGACCTTGCTGATCGCCGTCAGGTAGTGCTGGCGGCCGGCGCTGGTCGGCGGCGGCAGAATGGCTTCCCAGTTCATGTTGACGATGCGATCCACGCCACCGACGAGGAAAGCCTGCACCGAACGGTTGTATTCAGTAACGATGATCGTGCTGTTAGGCCCTGGCACCAGCGGACGCATGCCGATCGCCTGGGACAGGTCGATCACCGGCAAGGTCTGGCCGCGCAAGTTGACCACGCCACAAACAAACGGATGACGCTGAGGCATCAGGGTCAGCTTTGGCAGTTGCAAGACTTCCTGAACCTTGAACACGTTGATCGCGAACAATTGGCGTCCGGCCAGGCGAAACATGAGAATTTCCAGGCGATTCTCACCCACCAGTTGCGTGCGTTGGTCTACCGTGTCGAGAATGCCGGCCATCAATGACTCCTGGGCTTGTTCTGATGAATTCACTAAGAGGGTTTATCGGCTGCGCATCGCAAATCTTGATGAGCGAAAAACTTGCCATCAAAATGCCACATCAGACCATTGATGTCACATTAGCATCATGCTTTACTGAGCCCGTTGTTTCATCTGCTAAAGTCTTTGCGGCGCGACCTCGGTTTGCACGGTAGGTTCCCGCGCCTAAGGGATTCCCCTAGTAACAATCAGGCCCAACCTGATATTCGCAATATCCAATAGCCATTAATGTGACGCCATTCTCATTGCATGAACGGAGTCAGGCTATTGTGTGCGATCGCAGTTCAGTGGAAACCCAACCTCTGGAAAACCTCAGCCTGTGCACCTGCAGCACATCTGGGCGCGGTCTCCCGACGATTCACGATCGTCGTCACACACGGCATTCCCTCATCAGACATGACGTTGTGGAGATAAACATGCCAATCGACCATAAAGACTGGGCTCAACGCTTTCCCGAGTTCCTGGTCGAGGCTGAAACGCTCCTGGCCAAGTCCGAAGAATGCCTGAGCCATCTGCAACTGATCAGCAATGACAAGGACGCCATCGATTGCATGCTCAGCACCCTGCTCAAGCTCGCGAGCAGAGCTGAAGCACTGGCGCTCGAGGCGATTTCCGAGTTTTCCCTGCACATCTACAGCCTGATCAATGTGACGCAGGATCACCTCGACCTGCACGAGCAGGCACTCGATGCCCTCAAGGATTGCTTCACCTTGATGGCCTGGCAACTGGAGCTGGTGGATCAGAAAACCGGGCAACTGAGCCTGGACGGTAGCGAGCAGACCTCGCTAATCGAAGCCCTTGCCTTTCAGGTGGGTCAGAGCCAGTTTCAACGACCGCTGACGAGCAAACGTTTGCCCCCTTTATCCTATTCGGAACGGCAGGCCTGATCCGCACAACGTGCCGATCGCACGCTCATGACTCAATAATTGAATGTCGTTATTGAATAGTTCATACCTGCCAACGACAAGTCGAATTAAATAATCACTCCTGACAGCAACGGATATTTTTCGTTGGCCTCAGGGTTTTCCTGTGCGCAAAGAACTCAACTTCTGAATACAACAATTCGAGTTTTTTCCATTATGGAACTGGAGTCCAATAAGTCAGTTTTCCTGACCTGTTGGACATATATGGCGAACGCGACCAACGGTATCTTAAGTGGTATTATGCCGCCCGTTAGTTGCCTTCTAGTTAATGGCACAGTGATTTCAGCGAAGGGATCCAGCGAAGTTGGCGGTCAAATACCGTTCACTGAACCTTTTTGAATTCAATAAGATAATTGACAGCAATTCCAGACAGAGACCCGCCAGCCAACGGCCGGTCTACCCGCAGCGAACATCCATTGGCTCCATCCGTTATGTACGCCAGCCTCAAGTCAATCACCACATGGCCACCCTCCCGGGAAAACGCTCGCCGGTTCACACTCATCCTGTGTGTGGCAGCGTCACTTGGCAGCCTGCTGACCTATGGCTTTTCCACGCGTCTTTGTCTGGGCCTGCTGTTGCTCAATCTCGCCGCGACTGCGTGCGTGTGGGTGCAATATCGACTGTCGCGCAAGTCGATCAAATTCCAGCCTCAGGAGCTGGCTGACCGTTTACTCGAAGTTCAGGAAAACGAGCGCCATCGCCTCAGCCGAGAACTGCACGATGACATCGGCCAACTGCTCACCGCCGCCAAACTTCAGAGCGAGTGGCTCAAGCGTCGAATGCCGCAGGATCTGCAGGAACAATGCACGGCGCTCTGCGACACGCTAGAAGAAACCCTCAATAAAGTGCGCGACGTCTCGGCCATTCTCAATCCACGCCAACTGACCAGTCTGGGTCTGGAAGCAAGTCTGCGTGCGCATTTGCTCAAAACGTTGACCAACACGAATGTGCACTGGAGCCTGGATTGCCAGCAGCGCCTTAACGGTTTGCCGGAAGAAATGGCGGTTGCCGCGTTTCGCATCACTCAGGAAGCGGTCACTAATATCCTGCGACACGCACAGGCGAAAAACCTGCTGATTCGTGTCCAGCGCCTGCCGCAAGGCTTGACGCTGTTGATCAGCGATGACGGTCAGGGGTTCGCCCCGGCGGCCAACCCGGGCCGCGAAGGACAACGGGGCATGGCCGGAATGGCCGAACGGATAGAGCAATTGGGCGGCACCCTGAGCGTCAGCAGCGAGCCGGGCAAAGGCACTCAAATCGAAGCACTTTTCCCCTGGGCGCCCCGTGCACTCGAGCGGGCCAGTACGAATAAGGTTATGCGTTGACTTGTAACTTACTTCTGGTGGATGACCACTCGCTGATCAGGGCCGGCGTGCGCGCTCTGGTGCTGGATATTCCAGGTTACGCCGTTGTCGGCGAGGCCAATGACGGCTCGCAGCTGCTCGAAATGGTCGAGCAACTGAATCCGGATATCGTCCTGCTGGATATTTCCATGAAAGAAACCGGCGGCCTCGAAGCCCTGCAGCGCCTCAAACGCGTGCGCCCGCAAAGCAAAGTGCTGATCCTTTCGATGCACACCGATCCGGCGTTGATCATGCAGGCGCTGGAATCCGGCGCCCATGGTTACCTGCTCAAGGACACCACGGCCACGGAACTTGAACATGCTCTGGAAGCCTTGCGCAACAATGAGCGCTACCTCAGCCCGGCCATCGCCCACACGGTGATCAACCAGGCGCTGATCCGCAATCAGAAGCAACAACCGGAAGTTGCCGAATCGCACAATCTGACCGCGCGTCAGCTGGAAATCCTGCGCCTGATCGTGCGCGGCAAGTCCACCCGGGAAATCGCCAACGGCCTGGGCCTGAGCATCAAAACGGTTGAAACCCACCGCTCGCAGATCATGAAGCGTCTGCAAATCTACGACGTGGCGGGCCTGGTGCTGTTTGCCGTGCGCGAGCAGATCATCAGTCTGGACGACTGACTGGCGGCTTGCCGCTCAACAAAGGCGAGTTCGTCGGCAGGTGCACCTGCAATGCCGCTGGCAGCGCTTCAAAACGCATGCTATCGCCCTCCAGCGGCTCGCCATCGAGGTTGATATAAAGACCCTCGGACGCCTTGATCTCAACCCACGGCAACCGCGCCCGGACAAACATATTGTCGAGCCCGAAGCCGTCACTGAGCAGGGTTTTCAATGTGCCAACCAGCTCCTGTGGCGCCGGCAGGATACTGATGTCCAGCAAGCCGTCATCGACCGTCGCCTGCGGACATAACTCGTGACCGCCGCCAGCCTGCCGGCCATTGCCGATTCCCAGCGCCAGCAACTCACCACTCCAGTGGAAGTCAGGCCCCTGCAGTTCGCCATAAGCGGCATGCAACTCACTGAAGCGGGAAAGCCCGGTAAACAGATAGGCCGCTCCGCCGAGGACCTTTTTCAGATCTTCCGACGTATTGGCCGTCACCTGGCTGCCGAAACCACCAGTGGCCATATTCAGGAAGATCTGCCCGCCCACTGCGCCCAAATCTATGTGACTGGGTGTTACGTCGAGCAGGTCGAGCGCTTCGGCAGGTTCCAGAGGAATTCCCGCCGCGCGGGAAAAATCGTTGGCGGTTCCCAGTGGCAGCAACACCAGACTGGCCTTGCGAGGGTGCCCGGCAAGTGCTTCGGCGATGTCACGTAATGTTCCGTCGCCGCCCCCGGCAATGATCTTCGTGAACCCGTCGGCCAACGCTTCCTCAACCAGGCGCTGGGCGTCGCCGGCCTCCCAGGTCAGGCGTACCGCCAGCTCCCACCCTTGCTCGCGCTTGCTTTCGACAGCGGCACGAACCGCCTCATTGAGTGCTTGCTTGCCATGCAAAATCAATAGCGCCTTGCGCTCACTCATTGCGGTTGACTCCCATAGTTGAATCGGTACGGGACATCTTGACCGCTGAGCGACGCAAAAAAGCCGTAGCAATGGCATTTATTTCAAGCGCCCGATCACGGCGTCCTACACAACGGTATTTTTTCTTACAAGATATGCGGAAACGGCTTAATTGACCCGGCTCAGTGATTGGGTCACCGTGTGCAGGCGGTATCAATTTTCAATCTGACAACACAAGGATGTGCATGTAATGAGTGGATACGCCTTCGGGTTTCTCACCCGTTTGAATGATGGAACCAACCACAGGCGCAGTTGGGGAGCAGTGGACGGACCTTTCCATGCGAAGCCATGAAGCCAGAGTTTCGGTGAATCCGATTGCCCCTGTCGCCGACAGTCGTGCCCGGCAAAAGACCGATTTCAAGAGCAGCCACAAAACCACTGGAGCCGCTGATATGGAACCCCGAGTCATCGAACTGGAGACCCATCTCCAATACATTCGCCGTGACATGGACGAAGTCAAAGCAGACCTTAAATCGATCAAGCATCGGCTTGCCTACTCTGCGGGCGCCACGGCGGTAATACTGTGTTTGCTTGGCTGGGTAGCCAACAGCCGCTTCGAGCAACTGGTGACATTGATCAGCCACTAATCAAATGAATGCAGGCGCCGGCCAACAAGCCGACACCTGCGCTGCAGGCCGCTCAACCCAAAAGATCACTCAAGGGAATGAACAGTACTTCGTCTCCTTCGACCAAGGTGCGGCCCTCCTGCACTTCAACCAACCCGTCAGCCCAGGCGGCACTGCGCAGAACGCCCGAACTCTGGTTTCCGTAAATGGTTGCTCTCCCGCTATCCAGGCGCCCCCGCAGGTATTCGCGCCGATTGCCGGCCTGAGGCCAATCAAACCCGGCGGGTACCGGAAACTTCAGTGGCTCGCCATCCTGCACACCCTGACGCCGCAACAGATACGGCCGCGTCAGCAAGGCAAAGGTCACCAGCGTCGAAGCCGGGTTACCTGGGAGCCCGATCACCGGGACATTGCGAAAATGACCGAACGTCAGTGGCTTGCCGGGTTTGATCGCCAGTTTCCAAAGCGCTAGCTCGCCCTCCTCGCGCAAGGCAATACCGAGAAAGTCAGCTTCACCCACCGACACGCCCCCGGTCGAAAGGATCAGATCCACATCCTGCAATTCGCCCAGGCGCAGACGCGTGGTGTCCAGATCATCCGGGAGAATCCCGGCATCCACGACCTCGCACCCCATGCGCTGCAACCAACTGCACAGCACCACCCGATTGCTGTTGTAGATCTGTCCCGGCCCCAGTGCCTGACCCGGTTCCACCAACTCATCGCCGGTCGACAGAACGGCCACCCGGACCTTGCGCACCACCTCAAGCCCGGCACACCCCAACGACGCCGCCAGCCCCAGCTCGATAGGGCCCAATCGGGTTCCAGCGCGCAGAATCAATTCACCGACGGTCGTTTCCTGGCCTTGCGGGCGAATGTTCTGCCCCCGCGACATGGTCTCGATGAAGCGCACACGCTGATCCGGAAGAACTTTGGCGTTTTCCTGCATCTCTACACAATCGGCCCCCGCTGGCACTGGCGCGCCGGTGAAGATCCGCGCACAAGTTCCCGGCTGCAACGCCTGCGGAGCCTGACCGGCGAAAACCTTTTGGCTGACCAACAGCGGCTCGCCCGTCCAGTCGGAGAGGTTCAAGGCGTAGCCATCCATGGCACTGTTGGGCCATGGAGGCAGGTCGAGTGTCGAAATCAGATCCTCGGCCAGTACCCGTCCCTGTGCTTGCGCCAGCGGCAAAAATTCACGCTCGACAATGGGCGACGCCTCAGCCATTTCCAGCAGACGTGCCAATGCCACTTCAACGGGCATCAGGCTGCCTGTCTTGCCCGGCTTAGCCGCGGGATTCACAAGGCGCCGCCTGTTTCAGGTGAGTCACGAAATTGCACGGGCGGTGCCGCGAATCCAGTTGTTCGGCCAGGATGCCATCCCAACCGGTGCGCACAGCATTGGTCGAACCTGGCAGGCAGCAGACCAATGTGCCATTGGCCAACCCGGCCAGCGCCCGGGATTGCACGGTCGAGGTGCCGATATCGGCGACCGAAATCTGCCGGAACAACTCACCAAAACCGTCAACCTGCTTGTCGAGCAGGCAGGCCACAGCTTCCGGAGTGCTGTCGCGACCCGTGAAGCCGGTGCCACCGGTGATCAGCACGACTTGCACGACATCATCGGCAATCCAGTTGGCGACTTGCGCGCGGATTTTATAGAGGTCATCTTTGAGCAGAACCCGCTCCGCCAGATTGTGTCCGGCCGCCGTCAGACGGTCGACAAACACTTGTCCGGAGGTGTCGGTTTCCAGGGTTCGGGTATCGCTGACCGTCAACACTGCAATGTTGAGCGGTGCGAAAGGTATATCAGCCTTGGCTTTCATAGGCTCGTCCAGTTGTAGGAGAAACAGCCCGGTGTTATATCACAGCGCCCCCATTTTTCGCCGCCCTCTGGAGAACCGCCATGACCACAAATACGCCATTGCCGCCCTGCTCGGTTCTGTTATTGGCGGGCGGACGCGGACAGCGCATGGGCGGTCAGGACAAAGGCCTGATTGAATGGCTGGGCGAGCCGTTGATCGCGCATTTGCAGCGCAAGACACGTCCACTGACCGATGACCTGATCATTTCCTGCAACCGCAATCAGGAGCGTTACGCGCCGTACGCCGACCAGTTAGTGGTGGACGACCAGGACGATTTTCCGGGGCCATTGGCCGGCATTCGTGCAGGCCTGAAAGCCGCGCGCCATTCGCACCTGCTGGTGTTGCCGTGTGATGTCCCGCGAATCGACGCGGCCCTGCTGCAAAGCATGCGCGAGACCGCCAATCAGCAACCTGAAAAACCTTTAATGTTGCGTCATGACGAGCATTGGGAACCGTTGCTCTGCGTGATTCCGACGGCCCTTTCAGCCGCTTTCGAAGATGCCTGGAATGCCGGTGAACGCAGCCCTGGCCGGGTCATGCGCAGCCTTGGCGCGACTGCCCTGCAATGCCCGGACAACGACCCGCGACTGGCCAACCTGAACACCCCCGAACTGTTAAATTCGCACAACACTGTGTCAGACTGACAGCATTCAAGGAACTCTCGTGACTTGTATACGTCTCAAGCTCAGTAACCAAAAGAATTCCCATTCGGAGACACACTCATGACTCAACGGACCCTCGCCACTTTCATGCTCGCACTGGGCCTGGCTACCCTCGCTGGTTGCTCCTCGCCAACAGTGATCACCTTGAATGACGGTCGCGAAATCCAGGCCGTCGACACCCCGAAATACGATGACGATTCGGGTTTCTACGAGTTCAAGCAACTGGACGGTAAAGAAACTCGCATCAACAAGGATCAGGTTCGTACCGTCAAAGAGCTGTAAGCTCGACGTCGACGCCGGATACAGAAAAGCCCGCATAAGTGCGGGCTTTTTCATGGGCGCAGGAAAAGTGCACTGAACCTCACCACTGCAAGGTAATCCGGCTTTCAAACTCACGCTCTTCACCCGTCAACGGGTCAATGAAGCGGAGCCCCTGCGCCAGCAGTTTCAACGGTTTGGTGTAGTCATCCTCGACGTCTTTCAGCGCATCCGGATAAAACGGGTCGTTGCAGATACTCGCGCCCAGCGCCGTCATGTGCACGCGCAACTGATGTTTTTTGCCGGTCACCGGGTACAGGGCATAACGCCAGAGATCGCCATTTTTTTCCCGGACTTCCACAGCCGTTTCAGTGTTACTGACGCCCGGCCCTTCCTGCATACGGAAAAACGGCTCGCCATCGACCAGACGGCTTTTATGCACCAAGGGGAAATTCAAGTGAGGCAACGCCGGGGCAATGGCTTCGTAGCGCTTGTCGATCTGTCGAGTCGGAAACAGCGATTGATACGCCGAACGGCTTTGCGGGTTGGCCGAAAAGATCACCAATCCTGCCGTGTGGCGGTCGATCCGGTGCAACGGGACCAGATGCGGATTGTCCAGACGCCGGATCAAACGGCGCAGGAGCGTCTGCTCGACATATTCGCCGGCCGGGGTCACCGGCAGGAAGTGAGGTTTGTCAGCAACCACCAGATGCTCATCTGCATAGAGAATCGTCTCGACCACAGGAATCGGTTTTTCGTCCGGGACTTCACGGAAGTAGTGAATGCGCAGACCTTCCTTGTAAGCCAGATCTACGGAAATCGGCTGTCCGTGGCCATCCAGCACACGGCCTCGGGCGATCCTGTCCAGCCATTGTTCGCGTCCGATGGCGCTGAAATGCTCGCTCAGGCAATCGAGTACGGTCAGCCACTGACCGGGCGGCAGGTACAGTGTGCTGGCCTGATTCTGTGCTGCAGAAAATGTGGAAATGGACATACGGAAATTCGAACCCTCAATGCAGGACGGCATTATCCAACACTGAAGGATTCGAACCTAGCGCGAATCCTCAGGCCGGAATCGTTTTCAGTGCCGCCGCCTCAGTGAACTCCTTGAGCCAGCGCAGCACGTCGACCGCCTCCCAGCGCCCCGGATCGTACAAGGCGTAAAGCAGCCCTTGATAGCCGACCACATCCAGTTGCTTGTGATAACCGGCGCGCTGAAACAGGGCTTCGATCTCGGCAAAGCAAGTGTTGAAATGCAGTTTGTTGAAGGGTGTCTTGCCTTCCGTGACCAGCCCGTCAAGGCGCAGTTCGATGACAGCCTCGCGCACCACGTCAACCGACATCCGGTTCACGCTGTTCTTTAACTGTTCGACATTGACCACGGTTCATCCCTTTGACGCATTTACTGTATGAACATACAGTAACCGAATAAACCGGAAAGTGCCAAGGGAAGGATGCGCGGTGACGACCGACGGAATGAAGCAGCAAAAACGATTAACGGAGAAACGCCACCACTTGATCGGCGCTGAATGGCCAGCCAAGTTCCGCCCCGGTGTCGACCCGGCGCAACACCGGAATCCGCAAGCTGTAAGCCTCGAACCAGCTCTCGTCATCGGCAATGTCCACCAGTTCCACCAGCAGGCCATGTTCAACAAAAGGCATCAGCTCGGCTTCAGCGACTTCACACAGATGGCACCCCAAGGTGCCGAACAGCTGACATTCAGGAAGCATGATCGCTCAACCAGAAAATTGTGCGCTCATTCTAGGCCGCCGCCGAAAACCCGTCGAGACAGCCCCGCCCAAAGGCTTGAGCGGATTCACGGATACTCGGGCGCAAAATCCTGACGTAAATCAGTTCGCGGAAAAGCCATTTGCATCATGCTCCCGCACTTTTTGCCTCTACGCTTGAACAGCCAGAGCCTGATTCCGGAGTGCCCAGTGTTTGCCAATCTTTTGATCATCCTCGCCTCGTCCCTCGTGGTGATTGCCCTGTTTCGACGTCTGCGGCTGCCACCCGTGCTGGGTTACCTGTGCGTGGGATTGCTGGTCGGGCCGACAGCCTTCAATTGGGTCAATGAGAGTGAACACCTGCCCGATGTCGCCGAACTGGGCGTGGTGTTTCTGTTGTTCTCACTGGGCCTGGAATTTTCCCTGTCGAAAATGATTGCCCTGCGTCAGGTGGTGTTTCGCCTGGGCAGCCAACAGGTGCTCCTCAGCGCAGGACTGCTGGGCTTTTTATTGATGGTGCTGGGCATGCCTGCCGCGCCGGCGCTGTTGCTGGGTGCGGGGCTTTCGCTGTCGTCGACAGCGATTGTCACCAAAGAACTGGGCAGCCTGGGTGAAGTGTTCAGCAGTCACGGGCAAAACGCTGTTGGCGTGCTGCTGTTTCAGGATGTGGTGGCAGTCTTGCTGTTGACCCTGGTGCCAGTGTTCGCGGGCAGCAGCGACCAAGCCTGGTACTGGGCGCTGCCGCTGACGCTGGCAAAAACCGTGGTGTTGTTTATCGGCCTGCTGCTCGCCAGTCGCTGGCTGCTGCCCCGGCTGTTCCATGAGGTGGCGGCGTCACGCTCGGCAGAGTTGTTTGTGCTGCTGGCGCTGGTGATTGTACTGCTGACCGCGTGGCTGACCCACTTGCTCGGTTTGTCGCCGGCACTGGGGGCTTTTCTGGCGGGCATGCTGCTTGGCGAGAGCCACTATCGCCATCAGATCGAAGCGGACATCCGGCCCTTTCGCGACATCCTGCTCGGGGTATTTTTCGTCAGTATCGGCATGCTCATCGACCTGCAACTGTTCGTCAGCCACAGCCTGTTGATCGCCGGCCTGACGCTCGGTTTGATGCTGATCAAGGGCGTCGTTGTAGCGTTGCTGGTGAAATGGCGCGGCAACGACAGTGAAACGGCCTGGCGCAGCGGTCTGGCCCTCGCCCAGGGGGGCGAGTTCTGTTTCGCCCTGATGGCGCAGATGCAGCAAAACCAGATGATGCCTGCCGAACTGGGGTCGCTGCTGCTCGCGGCAACATTCTGTTCAATGGTGCTGACACCACTCTTGTTACGCGGCGCACCGCGCATGGCCGCCGCCCTGCACCGCAAACCCAATCAGGAAGCGCAGATCGAGGAGATCAGCGCACTCAACGCCGGGCTCGACAAGCATGTGGTGATTTGCGGTTACGGCCGCGTCGGTCAATCCATCGGCCGTTTCATGCGCAATGCGCAACAACCTTTCATTGCGCTCGACAATGATCCGGTGCGCGTACAAGAAGCTGCGAGCGGTGAAAGCGACGTGCACTACGGCGACTCTTCGCGCGGTGATCTGCTGACCGCCGTCGGCCTGCTGCGCGCCAGGTTACTGGTGATTGCCGTTGATCAAAGTGACATCGCCTTGAACATTCTCAGGGAAGCTCGCCGGCTCAACGCTCACGTACCGATACTGGTGCGCACCCGCGACGACGGCCAATGGGCGGATCTGAAAGCCGCCGGCGCCACAGAAGTGGTGCCGGAGCTACTGGAATCGAGCCTGATGCTCGCCTCTCATGCGTTGATCATGCTCGGTCTGCCGGCGCATCAGGTGCAGGCGCAAGTCGATCAGGTTCGCATTGACCGCTACCGCCTGCTGCACGGTTTTTATCCCGGCGCGGAAGATGAGGAGACTTAATCCTGACTCACTGCGCCGATCTTGTGCAGCGACAGGTCGGCGCCGTAATACTCCTGTTCCTGGCTCAGGCGCAGCCCGTGCAATGCCTTGATCGCGCCATACACCACGAAGCCACCGATCAGCGCCACCGCGACGCCGAGTGCCGAGCCGATCAACTGGCTGATCAGGCTGACGCCACCCAGCCCACCGAGTGCGGTCTGGCCGAAGATCCCGCAAGCGATCCCGCCCCATACCCCGCACAAACCGTGCAATGGCCACACGCCCAAGACATCGTCGATGCGCCATTTGACCTGCGCAGCGGTGAAGCACCAGACAAACAATGCACCGGCGATGGCGCCGGTCACCAATGCGCCGACTGGATGCATGAGGTCGGAACCAGCGCACACCGCCACCAGACCGGCCAACGGGCCGTTGTGCAGGAAGCCCGGATCGTTGCGCCCGACGATCAACGCCGCCACGGTGCCGCCCACCATGGCCATCAGCGAGTTGACGGCCACCAGGCCACTGACGCCTTGCAGGGTCTGTGCACTCATCACGTTAAAGCCGAACCAGCCGACAATCAGAATCCATGAACCCAAGGCCAGAAACGGAATGCTCGACGGTGCAAACGCGACCAGTCGACCGTCGCGATAACGCCCATTGCGTGGGCCGAGCAGCAACACCGCTGCCAATGCCAGCCAGCCGCCCATGGCGTGCACCACCACAGATCCGGCGAAATCATGGAACGCCGCGCCGAACTGTGCCGTCAGCCACGCTTGCAGACCATAGTTGCCGTTCCAGATCATGCCTTCGAAAAACGGGTAGATGAACGCGACGATCAACGCCGTCGCACACAGTTGCGGAACGAACCGCGCACGCTCGGCGATGCCACCGGAAATGATCGCCGGAATCGCCGCGGCAAATGTCAGCAGGAAGAAAAACTTCACCAACCCGTAACCATGATCAGCGCTCAGCACCGCGGCCGGTTGCATGAATGTCACGCCGTAGGAGATCCAATAGCCTATAAAGAAATAGGCCAGGGTCGAGACCGCGAAATCACTGAGAATTTTCGACAGCGCGTTGACCTGGTTTTTCTGGCGAACCGTACCCACTTCCAGAAACGCGAAACCGGCGTGCATCGCCAGCACCATCACCGCACCGATCAGAATGAACAACGTATTGGAGCTGTGAACCAGCGTGTCCACAGCGCTTTGCAGATTTTCCATGAATGGGCAGACCTGAAGGCTAAAAAGGCACCAAAGCGGTTCGCGCGCACATTTCATGCACCAAATTGCGACCACACAGTCATCAGATGCAAGATCCGACGAACCGCTTTGGCGCACAAGGTCGATGTCCTGACACGAACCGGGATTATTTGAGTTAAGGTTTTCCTGCACGCACGCCCGGCAACGGCGCACACCGGACGGGCAACGCACCACGACACAGCAAAAGTTGTACCAGTCATTTGTACTGAACCTTCGCGCAAGGCTCATACTCGAACGCTTCAGACGTCACTTACGGAGATCCACCCATGGCCAGCATCAAGGCAAAGACTGCTCAAGAAATCCTCATGAACGACTTCCAGACGCTGGTCGCCGATACCGAACGGTTGCTCGAGCACACCGCCACGCTGGCCGGCGATCAGGCCGATGAGTTGCGCGAACAGATCCACGACAGCCTGCTGCGTGCGCGCGAAACCCTGAAGCTGACCGAAGAAACCCTGCGCGACCGCGGTCAGGCAGCGGTCACCGCCACCGAGGACTATGTGTCGGCCAACCCTTGGCAGTCCGTCGGCATCGCCGCCGGCGTCGGTTTCCTGATTGGCCTGCTGGCTACCCGGCGCTGATTATGTCGATCGGTGAATCCGGCCCGACTGCGGGCACCGCCTCCTCCACGCGGCGCTTGGGCGCTGCTGTCCTTGGCTTGTTGCACAGTCACGTCGAATTGTTCGGCATCGAACTGCAAGAGCAGAAATCACGCACCGTCAGCCTGTTGCTGTTCGCCGGTCTGGCGCTGGTGTTTGCCCTGCTGTTGCTGGTCGGCCTGTCGACGCTGGTGTTGATCGTGTTTTGGGACACTTATCGCTTGCCTGCCATCATCGGCCTCTGCGTGTTCTACACCTTGGCCGCAGCGTTTTGCGGGTTGCGTCTCAAAGCGGCAATCTTCGATGAGTCTTCGCCTTTTCACGGCACGCTCGAAGAGCTGGCCAACGACCGGGAGCGCCTGCTGCCATGAGCCTGCCTGAACTGCCACACAACAGCTCGCGTCGGGAAATGCGCAAGGCGTTGATCCGTCTTCGCATGGAAATGCACCGCCAGGAAATCCGTCACGAAGCCGGGCAAGTCCTGCAACCTCTGCAGCGAATGCGCGGCATGACGCAAAACCTGCACGAAGGTTTCGGCATCAAGCACGCGCCGTTGTGGGGCGTGGCGGCCGTAACCCTCCTGGGTTTCATCACCGGCAAAGGCGCGAAGAGCGGCGGCGTCAGTGGTCTGACCCGATTGATCCGCCTGGGCACCAGTCTCGGGCCACTGATCAAACTGGTCATGCAGAGTTCCAGCAAACGCTGAGTGACGCATCTGGCTACATTCTTGCAACAGCGGCGGGATGAATCTCTTAACCAGAGATTCAATCCCGTGCGCCTACCCGGTCGGCGGGGTTCAACCAGAACAAGAACGACTAAGGAGGCCCCGTGATCGACGGGCAACCGCTCGCCTGCTTTCAGCCTTTCATCGATACCGCCACGGGACGTATTGCAGGCGTTGAAGCCTTAGGTCGCCTGCGTCAGGCCGACGGCCAACTGGCTTCGGTCGGGCCGCTGTTCGCCGACCCTCGCACACCGGCCATTGCCCTGCGCCGCCTCGATCGACAGATTCGCGACAACGCGCTGAGCCGCCTGCATGAAGCCCCTGAAGACTGGTTTCTGAGCCTGAACATGTCGCCTCGCTGGATCAGTCGCCTGCGCGTCAATCAGGCTCTGCCCAGCCTCAAGCAACTGGCACGACACCATGTCGATCCGCAACGCATTGTGTTCGAGATCACCGAATTGGGTGGCAACATTCAGCGCTTGTCCGAAGTGGTCGCACGTTATCGCGAGGCGGGTGCTCGCATCGCCATTGATGACTTCGGTGCAGGCTATTCGCAGCTTGATCGGGTGCTGGCATTGCAGCCGGACATCCTCAAACTCGACATGCGCCTGTTTCAGGCTGCGGCACTGGGCGGGCCGAGCAGCGATGTGGTCAAGGCGCTGGCGCAGATGGCCGAAAAAACCGGCTGCTGGATCATTGCCGAAGGGGTCGAAACCGAAGCGCAGCTGAATTTTGCGCTCGAATGCGGTTCGCGCTACGTGCAAGGATTTCTGTTCGCCCGCGCGCAAGAAGCGTTCTTTGCCACCGATGCCTTTGTGCCGCGCTTTGCCGAACTGCGCCAGCGCTACGTTCGGCAGAAGCTCGCCGAACGCGGGCGCTTGATGCAGATGCGCCAGCAACTGGGCGAATTGATGGCGATCCTGCAGAACTGGGCTCAGGCCCACGCGCCACTCAGCGCACTGCCGCAACTGGAAGCCTTTCCCTGGCTGCTGCGCTTTTACCAATGCGACCGTCACGGCACACAATTGACGCCCAATCTGGAATGGCGGCAAAACGGCTGGTTCGCCGATAACCGTTATCTGGGCCACAACTGGTCGTGGCGTCCGTACTTCTATCACTTGCTGGCCGAGGGCTGGGAAGAGCGCCGCCTGACCCTGTCCAACACGTACCGCGACGCCACCAGCAATCAGTACTGCCTGACGGCGGGGCAGTTTTTCGACAACGGTGAACGACTGCTACTGATCGACATTGATGCCGCCGGCCTGTAGTTCTGCTTGCAGGGGGCTGCGCGAACCCGGAAGCTAGGGTCATTCAGTCACCCGACGGAGAGAATCAGCCTTGGATTGGCAAACCCTGCTCAACCGCGAACGCCTCGGAAAGCCGCTGCACAGCCCGCAAGAACTCGGCCGCAGCCCGTTCCACAAAGACCACGACCGCATCATTTTCTCCGGCGCATTCCGTCGACTGGGGCGCAAGACCCAGGTCCATCCGGTCACCAGCAACGATCACATTCACACGCGCCTGACCCACTCGCTGGAAGTGAGTTGCGTGGGCCGTTCGCTGGGCATGCGCGTCGGGGAAACCCTGCGCAGCGCGCTGCCCGAATGGTGCGATCCCAGTGACTTGGGCATGGTGGTGCAATCGGCCTGCCTGGCGCATGACATCGGTAACCCGCCGTTCGGTCATTCCGGCGAAGACGCGATCCGCCACTGGTTTCAACAAGCGGCCGGGCGTGGCTGGCTGGACGGCATGAGCGAGGCCGAGCGCGGCGACTTCCTGAACTTTGAAGGCAATGCTCAGGGTTTCCGGGTACTCACCCAACTGGAATATCACCAGTTCGATGGCGGCACACGCCTGACCTACGCGACCCTCGGCACTTACTTGAAGTATCCGTGGACGGCGCGCCACGCCGACTCCCTTGGTTACAAGAAACACAAGTTCGGCTGCTACCAGAGCGAACTGCCGCTGCTTGAACAAATCGCCCACAAACTCGGCCTGCCTCAGTTGGAAGACCAACGCTGGGCGCGTCATCCGTTGGTCTATCTGATGGAGGCCGCCGACGACATTTGCTACGCGTTGATCGATCTGGAAGACGGTCTGGAAATGGAGTTGCTGGAGTACGCCGAAGTCGAGTCGCTGCTGCTCGGTCTGGTCGGTGACGACCTGCCGGAAACCTATCGGCAACTCGGCCCGCAGGACTCGCGTCGACGCAAACTGGCGATTCTGCGCGGCAAGGCCATCGAGCATTTGACCAACGCCGCGGCGCGGGCATTTGTCGAACAGCAGGACGCGCTGCTCGCCGGCACTCTGCACGGTGATCTGGTGGAGCACATGCACGGCCCGGCCAAACGCTGCGTGCTGAATGCCAAAGACATCGCCCGTAAAAAGATCTTTCAGGATAAACGCAAGACGTTGCATGAAATCGGCGCTTACACCACGCTGGAAATCCTCCTCAACTCGTTCTGCGGCGCCGCCCTGGAACAGCACAACGGACGTACGCCGTCGTTCAAGAGCCGGCGCATTCTCGATTTGCTGGGCAATAATGCGCCGGATCCGCAAGGCTCTCTGCACACGTCATTCCTGCGCATGATCGACTTCATCGCGGGTATGACCGACAGCTACGCCAGCGACATGGCCCTGGAAATGACGGGCCGCTCCAGCCATTGAGCCACAGTGTTGTACCGGCGATTGCCGTCGGTACAACGCCTGCCCCTCCCCGACATCCCGCCTGACGTTATTAATGACTTAATAACAACTAATTAAAAAACTTGTCTTGCTTACGTGTGAACCGCCTCTCTCGTGGTCACTTTCTCTTTTACTTGTAGGATTAATCCTATATTGCCGCTAGAGCCAAGTCAGTCCATGCGACCGCTCAGTCATCTGAGCTAAGGTGCGCCCTTTATTCGCGCTTGTATGGGATTTGATCATGAACTCCGTTTTTATCGTCGACGACCACCCGGTCATCCGTCTTGCCGTTCGAATGCTCCTGGAACATGAAGGATATAAAGTCATTGGCGAGACGGATAACGGGGTCGATGCCATGCAAATGGTTCGAGAGTGCATGCCCGATCTGATCATTCTCGACATCAGCATTCCAAAGCTCGACGGTCTGGAGGTTCTGGCCCGTTTCAACGCCATGGGTTCCCCCATGAAAACCCTCGTCCTGACTGCACAATGCCCGACCCTGTTCGGGATTCGGTGCATGCAATCCGGTGCATCGGGTTATGTCTGCAAACAGGAAGACTTGAGTGAGCTGGTCAGCGCCATCAAGGCTGTGTTGTCCGGTTATAACTATTACCCGAGTCAGGCTTTGAACCCCGTTCGCAGTGATGACATTCGTTATGCCGAACTTGAACTATTCAAATCCGTCAATGACCGCGAATTAATGGTATTGCAACTTTTTGCTCAAGGCCGCACCAACAAGGAAATAGCCAAGGGTATGTTTCTGAGCAATAAGACTGTCAGCACTTATAAAAAACGCCTGATGCAAAAACTTAAAGCCAGATCCCTTGTTGAACTGATTGAAATGGCCAAACGCAACGCACTCGTGTGAGAACTGCCATGTCGAGCCGCTTGAAGGACTTCCTGACTGTTCTGGGTTTTGCCCTCGTCCTGAGTGCCCAGACGTCTACCGCATCGGATGTCCCGCGCAGTTATTCCCTGCTGGGGCGTTCCGCTGGAATTTCGGTGCCGGTGACGTTTGATGCGGCGCAAAGGCACTGGCTGCAATCGCGCAGCGAACTGGTGCTGGGAGCCTCCGCCCCCGATTATCCGCCGTTCGACATGACCGTCAGCGGTCGCGATTACGAAGGCTTGACCGCCGACTACGCTGAACTCCTCAGTCGGGCCACCGGGTTGCCGGTCAAGGTTCAACGTTTTCCCTCTCGAGACTCGGCCGTACAGGCGCTGGTCGACGGCGAAGTGGATCTGCTCGGAACGGCCAACGGCTTCGAAGCCAGTAATCAACAAGTGCTGTTGTCCCGGCCATACGCAATCGATCAGCCAGTCCTTGTCACCCGCGATGGTGAAACGCGCTCACTGAGCAACGGCCTGGCGGGGCTGCGATTGAGCATGGTCTATCACTACCTGCCGCTGGACGAAGTCAAGGCGCTGTATCCCAAAGCCCTGATTACCTCATACCCGTCCTACCAGAATGCGATCAATGCGGTTGCGTTCGATCAGGCCGACGTATTTCTCGGCGACACCATTTCCACGCACTACATGATCAACAAGGGTTACCTGAACAACATTCGCATGGCCAATTTCGGTAAACACGAAGCCCACGGCTTCAGCTTTGCGGTCAATCGCGACAACGCGCCACTGCTCGACATCCTCAATACCGTGCTCGCCGCAGTCCCCGGCAGTGAACGCGACACCATTGCCAAACGCTGGAGCGCCGGCAGCGATCTGTTGCTGACCGATCAGAAGCTGCAATTGACCCATCGCGAAGAAGACTGGCTCAAACAACATCCGGTCGTGCGCGTGGTGGTCAATGAAGCTTTTGCGCCACTGACGTTTTTCGACAGCAACGGCAACTTTCGCGGCATCAGTGCCGACTTGCTGGAAATCATCCGCCTGCGTACCGGACTGCGCTTCGACATCATCCGTAGCCGTGACGACGCGGAAATGGTCGAGAAGGTCGACACGGGTCAAGCCGACCTCATCGCCGCTTTATTGCCCAGTACGCAACGCGAGGCATCGCTGAACTTCAGTCGCCCCTATCTCGAGAATTCATATGTGCTGCTGACGCAAAAGAGCGCGGACAGCCCCACGCATCTCGGGCAACTCAAGGGCAAGTCACTGGCGATTGCCCACGGCAGCCCGATGGTCGAGTACCTGCGTCGCGAGTTTCCACGCATTCAACTGATCGAAACCCCGGACACCTTCAGTGCCGTAAGCCTGCTCGCCGAAAACCGTGCAGACGGGGCGGTCAACTCTCTGGTGATCGCCAACTACTTCATCTCTTCGCGGATCTTCGAGCACCCGCTGCAAATCACCAACACGATTGGCACGGGTCAGGCGGCCTTTTCCCTGGCAACCGCCCGAAACAACACCGAACTGGCCTCGATCATCGACAAAGCCCTACTGAGCATCGCCCCGGAAGAGCTGGGCATCATCAATGGGCGCTGGCGAGGTTATTCGACGGAATCGCAAAACACCTGGCACCGCTACCAGCGACTGTTCTATCAGGTGGTGTTCGCAGTCTGCGTGCTTCTGCTGCTGTCACTGGCCTGGAACGCCTATATGCGTCGGCAGATCAAGCAGCGTCAGGCCGCCGAGCGAGCGTTGAACGATCAGTTCGAATTCATGCGCTCGCTGGTCAACGGCACGCCGCACCCCATTTATGTCCGCGACTGCAAAGGTTTGCTGCAGAGCTGCAACGACAGTTATCTCGAAGCGTTCAACGCCAGACGCGAGGACGTCATCGGCAAAAGTGTCATGCAGGGTGCGCTGACCAATGCCTTCGAAGCCCAGACATTTCAAGCGGATTACCAGCGCGTGGTGGCCGAGGGTAAACCGTTGGTTCTGGACCGACCGCTGCAAATCGGTCATCGCAAACTGACGATCTACCACTGGATCCTGCCCTACCGCGATTCCAGCGGTGACGTTCAAGGCATCATTGGCGGCTGGATCGACATCAGCGAACGTCGCCAATTGTTCGATGAACTGTGCTCGGCCAAGGAGCGTGCCGACGATGCCAATCGCGCCAAAAGCACTTTTCTGGCAACCATGAGCCACGAAATCCGCACCCCGATGAATGCCGTGATCGGCCTGCTCGAACTGACCCTCAAGCGCATGAGCCAGAATCATCCGGATCGCTCCTCCATCGACACGGCCTACCATTCGGCCAAGGATCTGCTGGACCTGATTGGCGACATTCTCGATATCGCACGCATCGAATCGGGGCACATGACGCTCAGCCCGCAACGGGTCAGTCTGGTCGGGACGGTCACCGCCGTGACACGGATTTTCGAAGGGCTGGCGCGGCAGAAAAACCTCGATCTGCAGTTGATCCTCAACCCTCCCGGGCTGGCAGTCGATGTTTGCCTCGATCCGCTGAGGTTCAAGCAGATCCTCTCCAACCTGATCAGCAACGCCATCAAGTTCACGGTTCAGGGTCGGGTGCGGATAACCCTTGAACTGCTCGACACCAAGGTTGCACACCGCTCAATCATTCAGTTGACGGTGCAGGACAGTGGCGTTGGCATCAATGCCGAGGATCAGCAACGCCTGTTCAAGCCCTTCGCCCAAGCGGACAACAGCAGCCAGCAACCCCGTAGCGGCGCGGGTTTGGGCTTGGTGATAAGCCGCAGTCTGTGCGAGATGATGGGCGGACAGTTGCAGTTGAGCAGTCAACTGGGCATTGGCACACAAGTGGCTGTGTCGTTGCCGGTCGAGACCCTGCCGGCAGAAGTCATCCCGCAGAAAAGCGAGCCTTTGATCGAGAAATCTTCCATAAAACTGCGGGTTCTGGTGGTTGACGATCACCCGGCCAATCGCCTGCTGATGTGTCAGCAACTGGAGTTCCTCGGCCATGATTTCTGCATTGCCGAAGAGGGCCTGCATGGGTTCGAGCTGTGGAAAAGCGGACGCTTCGATCTCGTGGTCGCCGACTGCAACATGCCCTTGATGAACGGCTATGACCTGACCCGGGCCATCCGTCGACACGAACAACAGACCCGACAAGCGCCCTGCACGGTTCTGGGCTTCACCGCCAATGCGCAACCCGAAGAGGTCGAGCGCTGCAAACAGGCGGGCATGAACGATTGCCTGTTCAAACCGTTGTCCCTGAGCGTGCTGAGCCAGTGGGTCAACAGTGTCAAACCGTCGTCCACTGCGGCGGTGTTCAATCTGCATGGACTCAACGCGCTGACCGGAGCCAGCCCGGTACAGACGCAAAGACTGCTGGCCGAACTGCTCAAAAGTAACCGCACCGATCGTCTAGAACTGATGTCGCTGAAGCCTTTCACCGATCATCAGGCGCTGGCCGACGTCGCCCACAAAATCAAAGGCGCGGCGCGCATCGCTCAGGCCACGCGGGTGATCGAATGCTGCGATGCGCTTGAACAGGCCTGCCAGCAGGCGTTATCTGCAGATTTGCTGACCCGGCATTGTGAAGCGGGCAATCTGGCCATGCTCGAACTGGAGCAGGCATTGCAGCAACAAATGACCGAAGTCGGGCAAGGCAGATTGGGCGAGCCTTAACTATGCTTGGGCGCTGAGCAGTGAGTTAATCATTATGGAGAGTCAGCAATGCCCAGCCCACTGCGCCCGGAACAACGCCGGTTTCCTCTGCATGTGCACATCAGCGTCATGTTCACCTTTCTGCTGCTGCTCACCGGCGTGGTGCTGGGACTGTTCAATTATCGCCAGACCACGCAGATCATTCTGTCGAGCAGCGAAAAACTGTTCGGTCGCATCGAACAGGACGTTCGCCTCGATCTACACGCGACGTATCAACCCATCCGCCATTTGCTGAGTCTGCTGGCACAAGCGCCGGCGGCTCAGGCGCCAGCCCTTGAGCAACGCCTGGCCTTGCTCAAGCCGTTCAGCCAGTCACTGACCGACAACCCCGATCTGGCCTCGCTGTATCTGGGTTATGCCAACGGCGACTTTTTCATGGTGCGGCCACTGCGCAGCGCCGCACTGAAAACCCTGCTCAAGGCTCCGGACGCGGCGGCCTATCAGGTCTGGAGCATCGAGCATGGCGAGCACGGCGTACCGCACTCGCAATCGCTGTACTTCGATCAGGCATTGAACCCGATCGGTCAGCAGGAAAACCCCGACGATCGCTACGATCCGCGCAGCCGGGGGTGGTTCACCAGCGCACGCGAGCAGGACGACCAGATCACCACCGAGCCGTACGTGTTTTTCTCGACCCACAACGTCGGCACGACATTAGCCCGGCGCAGTGGCGAACAAGCCGTGATCGGCGCTGACCTGACCCTCGCCGCGCTGTCCGCGACGTTGAGCAAGCACGTCGTGACACCCTCCACTGAAATCGTCCTGTTCGATACCGACGGCAACGCCGTGGCGTATCCCGACAGCGACCGTTTGATCGTCGACGACCGCACTGCGCGCCTGGCCAGAGCCGCCGACCTCAGCCCCGTCCTGCATGCGCTGCTCTCGACCGCCACCGCCGGAAATCGTCTGGAAGTCGACGGTCGCCAGTGGATCATCGCCCGCAGCAGCCTGCAGGAAGGCGGGCCGAAAGGGTTGCAGATGGCCTTGCTGGTGCCGGAGGACGAGTTGTTGGTCGATGCCTACCGCATGCGCTGGCAAGGTGCATTGGTGACCCTTGCCACGCTGTTGTTGTGCCTGCCGCTGGGTTGGCTGACCTCGCGGGTTCTGGTCAAACCGTTACGTGCACTGGTCAAAGAGGCGGACGCGATTCGCAGCTTCGACTTCAATTTCCCGGTCACGCGCCGCTCGCCGGTACTCGAAGTCGACCAATTGAGCATTTCGATGGCGCGCATGAAGGAAACCCTCGCCAGTTTCTTTCGCATCACCGACAGCCTCAGCGCCGAAACGCGTTTTGCCCCACTGCTGCAGAAAGTACTGTTTGAAACCGTGCAGATTGCTCAGGCTCAGGCAGGCCTGATCTACCTGCGTGAAAGCGACGGCAATCGTGTGCAGCCCTATGGACTGGTGGTCAACGGCACCTCCCGGCCACTGTCCGCGTTCGATGTTCAGGGCCATGATCTACAGGCAAGCCAGAGCCCGGCGTGGCTGCAACAATTGGCGACGGCCGACAACGTGGTCAGTGATCTGGGTTTCGATCAGGCCGGCGATCTGCAAAAAGTGCTGCTGGCTATGGAATCTCCACGTGTGCACCTGATCGGCATTCGCCTGCACAACCGTCACAACGAGACCATCGGCCTGCTGATTCTGCTGGTCAATGACAGCGGCACCCCGGCCGACCTGGAGAAAACCCGTCCCGACCGCATTGCGTTTCTGCAGGCCGTATCGGGGGCAGCTGCGGTCAGTATTGAAAGTCAGCGGCTGCAAGCCAGACAGAAGCAATTGATGGACGCGTTCATTCAGTTGGTGGCCGGAGCCATCGACGCCAAGAGCCCGTACACCGGTGGCCATTGCCAGCGAGTGCCGGAACTGACCCTGATGATCGCCCAGGCCGCAGCGGCCAGTCAGGCCCCCGCTTTCAGTGCCTACCAGCCTGACGAGGACGAATGGGAAGCCTTGCATATCGCCGCGTGGCTGCACGACTGCGGCAAGGTCACGACCCCGGAATACGTGGTCGACAAAGCCACCAAACTGGAAACGATCAATGACCGCATCCACGAAATCCGCACCCGTTTCGAGGTGCTCAAGCGTGATGCCTGGGTCAGTTACTGGCAGGGTGTAGCGATGGGCGGCGATGAACATTCGCTAGCGCAACTGCGCGACGTCACGCTGGCCGCGCTGGATGATGATTTTGCCTTTGTCGCCCATTGCAATCTGGGCGGTGAAGCGATGGCCGACGCCGACCTGCAACGTCTCAGCCTCATCGCTCAACGCCACTGGACGCGTACGCTGGATGATCGACTGGGCGTGTCATGGGAGGAAAACCGGCGTCAGACGCGAACCGCCGCGCCGACACTGCCGGTCACCGAGCCGTTGCTGGCCGACAAACCGGAGCACTTGATCGAACGCCTGGAAAGCGAACTGATCGCCGAAGACAATCCGTGGGGTTTCAAGCTTGAAGTGCCGTTACACAAATACAACCGTGGCGAGCTGTATAACCTGAGTATTACCCGCGGCACCCTGACGCGCGAGGAACGCTACATCATCAACCACCACATAGTGCAAACGATCCTGATGCTCAGTCACCTGCCCTTCCCGGGTCATCTGGCCAACGTCGCGGAAATCGCCGGCGGTCATCACGAAAAAATGGACGGCACCGGTTACCCCAAACGCTTGAAACGCGAAGAGATGAGCCTGCCGGCACGAATGATGGCGATTGCCGATATTTTCGAAGCGTTGACCGCGGCGGATCGCCCGTACAAGAAAGCCAAGTCAATGAGCGAGGCCTTGGGGATCATGGCCAACATGTGCCGCGAGGCGCATATCGATCCGGACCTGTTCGGGCTGTTCATCAACGACAGGATCTACCTGCAATACGCCGCGCGTTTTCTCGATCCGAGGCAGGTCGATACGGTGGATCCGGCCAGCCTGCTGCACAAGGCTGGCCTGAGCGCGTGATCAGCAGTCGGTCAGGCGCAGGAAGATCGCAGCCAGTTGCTCGATACCAGCCTGGTCATCTGCGCCGAAGCGGGCGAGTTTCGGGCTGTCGAGATCGAGCACGCCAATCAGGCGACCATCCTTGATCAGAGGCACCACCAGTTCGCTGTTCGACGCACTGTCGCAAGCGATGTGGCCAGGAAACGCATGAACGTCCTCGACCCGCTGGGTTTGCCGACTGGCCGCCGCCGCGCCGCAGACACCGCGACCAAAAGGAATGCGCACACACGCGATCTGGCCCTGGAACGGGCCAAGCACCAGTTCTTCATTGCGATTGAGGTAAAACCCGGCCCAGTTGAGATCGTCGAGCTGGTTGTACAGGAACGCCGAAAACTGTGCGGCGTTGGCAATGAAATCGCGCTCGTCCGCCAGTAGCGACTCCAGTTGCGCGGCCAACATGCCATAGCCTTCCAGTCCCTGGCCGCTTTGTTGCAAATCAATCATGCCTTGTGCTCCAACAATTTCAGTCCCACCCAATAACGGGCGAATTGGTACGCGCAACGTCCGTTGCGATTGCCGCGGCCGGTGGCCCAGCGCACGGCGAGGATGTCCAGCGCTTCGTCACGCTGCCAGCTCAAACCGGCCTTGGCCGCCAACTGGCCGATCCAGTGTTCAACGACGTTGAGGAAATGTTCTTGGGTAAACGGGTAAAACGACAGCCACAGGCCGAAACGGTCCGACAGCGCGATTTTGTCTTCCACCGCTTCGCTCGGGTGCAATTCGCCATCGACGCGTTTCCAGTTTTCGTTGTCGCTTTCCTTCTCCGGCACCAAGTGGCGACGGTTGGAAGTGGCGTACAGCAAAACGTTGTCCGGCGCCTGCTCCAGCGAGCCGTCGAGCACGCTTTTCAACACGCGGTAATCGCCTTCGCCAGACTCGAACGACAAATCATCACAGAACAGCACGAAACGCTGCGGCAGCTTGGCGATCTGTTCGACCACCCGTGGCAGGTCGGCCAAGTGATCGCGCTCGATTTCGATCAGGCGCAATCCGGCCTTGGCGTGCTCGGCCAGCAGCGCCCGCACCAGCGAGGATTTGCCGGTCCCGCGAGAGCCCCACAACAACGCATGGTTGGCGGGCATGCCGTCGAGAAACTGTTGTGTGTTGCGCCCCAGTTGCTCCAGTTGCCGATCGACCCCGATCAGGTCGGACAGGCGCATGTCGAGGCTGACTTCCAGGGGCAGCAGATAGCCGCTGCGACCATCGCGCTGCCAGCGCGCGGCGAGGCACGTGTTCCAGTCGATAAGCGGACGCGGCGCCGGCAGCAGCGGCTCGATCCGCGCCAGAACCGACTCGGCGCGTTCAAGAAAAGCATTCAATCGGGAATCCACGTCTTCTCCTCGGGCACGTTCACAGTGATGATGGCGATACAGCGACGACTCACAGACCTCAAATCCGTTCTGCGCCCTTGTTACAAGGCGATTCGGGAACCTCGGAATCGATACATGATCGACTATGCTTGAGCAGCGAAGGGAAACGGAAGTGGTTCAACACCCCATGGATATCAAATTCACCCACCGGCTGTCTTACAAGCAAGCCAGGCTTACCGTGCTGGTCGGGTTCATTCTGGGCACGCTGCTCAGCCTGCTGCAAATCGGCATCGATTATGCCAGTGAAGACGCCTCCATCAACCGTGAAATCCTCTCGTTGCTGGAAATCAGCCACAATCCGGCCTCGCGTATCGCCTACAACATCGACGCAGAACTGGCGCAGGAACTCACGCTGGGTCTGTTGCGCTCGCCAGCGATCATTTCCGCTCACCTGACCGACAACAACAATACCGTGCTGGCCAGCGTCAAACGCCCCGAGTCGCAAAGCAATTACCGGGTCATCAGCGACTTTCTGTTCGGCGCCAAACGCCAGTTCGAAGACCGCCTCTATCTCGACCACTTGCCCAACGAATCCCTCGGCGTACTCAGCCTGGAAGTCGACACCTTTGCCTTCGGCAGCCGTTTTCTGCGGCGGGCCGAAGTCACCCTGCTCAATGGCTTCGCCCGCAGCCTGATTCTGACCGGCATCCTGCTCGCGCTGTTTTACGTGATGCTGACCAAGCCGCTGGTGCGGGTGATTCGTGAACTCAGCGGCCGCGATCCGCGCAGCGCCGAACCGACAACGCTTGAATGCCCGGCCGGGCACGGCAACGACGAGATCGGCGTGCTGGTCAAAGTCGCCAATCAGCAATTCGAAAACATTGCCACGGAAATCCAGCAGCGACGCAACGCCGAAAACCGTTTGACCGATTACCTCGGCCAACTGGAGAACATCGTCTCGGCGCGCACCGCTGAACTCAAAGCCATCAACGCCCGGCTCAGCCAGTCCAATCAGGAACTGGAAGTCGCCCGCAGCACGGCGCTGGACATGGCTGAAGCCCGCTCGGCGTTTCTCGCCAACATGAGCCATGAGATCCGCACGCCGCTCAACGGTTTGCTGGGGATGATCGCACTGTCACTCGACGGCCCGTTGAACGCCGAACAGCAGCAACAGCTGTCCATCGCGCATGACTCGGGCAAGGTGCTGGTGGAACTGCTCAACGATATTCTCGACCTGTCGAAATTCGATGCCGGGCAACTGGAGCTTGAGCACATTCCGTTCGACCTCGGCTCGCTGATCGAAGACACCGCCAACCTGCTGTCTCAGAACGCCGCGCCCAGTGTCGAACTGACCTGCCTGATTGATCCGCAGTTTCCTGCGCTGGTACTCGGCGATCCGACCCGGGTTCGGCAAATCGTCAGCAACCTGCTGTCCAATGCGCTGAAATTCACTCGTTTCGGGCGCGTCGATGTGCGCTTGTCGACCTGCAACGAAGGCGTGCGCATCGAAGTCTGTGACACCGGGATCGGCATCGCCCAGGACGCGCAGGTGAAAATCTTCCAGCCGTTCACGCAGGCTGGCGCCGGCATTACCCGCCAGTACGGCGGCACCGGCCTGGGACTGGCCCTGACCTATAACCTCTGCGAGGCGATGCAGGGACGCCTGACTATCAGTTCCGAAGCCGGTTTCGGCAGCCAGTTCTGCGCCGACCTGCCGCTGCCGTGCCACACCCGCGCGGTGCCCACGCCGCCGCTGCAAGGCAAAGTCCTCGCGATCACCGCCAGCAGCAGTGGTCTGGCAGAGTTGTTGAAAAGCTTGCTGCCGGTGTGGGGTCTTGAATATGAGCAACGCACCATCGACGACTCATTGCTGGGGCTGACCCCGGACGTGTTGATCACCGATTGCCCCGAGTGTCTGTTCGGTCTGCGCCCGACGCTCAATGCGCCGATTTTGCTGGTCACCGCCTACGGCAGTTTCCTGCCCAGCGAAGAAGCCGCCGCCCTCGCCCCGCTGCAGCAACAGGCGCGGCCGCTGGCGCGCAATGCGCTGTACCAGAACCTGCGGCGAATCCTGCAACCGGACATCACGCCTCCCGACGACGCACGCCTTGAAACCTCGCCATCGCAGCGACGCGGGCGAGTACTGCTGGTCGAGGACAATCCGGTCAATCAACTGGTGGCCAAAGGCATGCTCGGCAAGCTCGGCTGCGAGGTGGTGGTTGCCAGCCACGGCGCCGAAGCGCTGGATCAACTGGAGTTCCACGAATTCGACATGGTGCTGATGGACTGCAACATGCCGGTCATGGACGGCTACGAAGCGAGCCGGCAGATTCGCCAGAGCGGGCGGTGGCCGAACCTGCCCATCGTTGCCCTGACCGCCAACGCCATGTCCGAAGAGCGCGAGCGCTGCCGCGCGGCGGGCATGAGCGACTATCTGGCCAAGCCGTTTCGCCGCGAAGAACTCGCCGCGCTACTGGATCAATGGATCCCGACTACGACAACGCCTTGATTTGCCAGAGCAAGTGATCGAGGCCGTCGCGCAATTCGTTGAGCCGATCCAGATCGACCCCGCTGTCACACAGCAGGCGACTCTTCAACGGCCCGACTTGCTCGCGCAACGTTTGCCCTGCCGACGTGAGGCTCAAGTGAACCTCACGCTCGTCGCGCGCCGAGCGCCGACGCTGAACCAGTTGCAACTGCTGCAGACGCTTGAGCAGCGGCGTCAGCGTGCCGGAATCCAGCGCCAGACGTTCGCCCAAGGCTTTCACCGTAGGCTGCTCCGGCGCGTTGTCCTGCCATT
Organism: Pseudomonas atagonensis; assembly: GCF_011369485.1. GTDB lineage: Bacteria > Pseudomonadota > Gammaproteobacteria > Pseudomonadales > Pseudomonadaceae > Aquipseudomonas > Aquipseudomonas atagonensis. The sequence goes on from NZ_VXCA01000035.1 coordinate 68,125, forward strand.
CCCACAACACCAGCATCGCCAGGTACTGCGGGTAAGTCAGGCCAAGCTGGTCGAGCATAGGCTTGTAAGCGCGAATCACCGCCCGGGATGCGGCGTACAACTTGAAGCACAACTGACTGTCGAGCTTCAGCGAATCAACGGGCAGGCTGTTCATTTGAGCAGGGCTTCAATCTCGCGGCTCAGGTCCTGCGGCTTGGTGGCCGGGGCGAAACGCTTGACCAACTGGCCGTCCTTGCCGATCAGGAACTTGGTGAAGTTCCACTTGATGCCTTGGGAACCGAGCACGCCCGGAGCGCGTTTCTTCAACTGCACGAACAGCGGATGGGCGCCGGCGCCGTTGACGTCGATTTTCTTGAACAGCGGGAAGCTGACGCCGTAATTCAACTCACAAAACTCGCTGATCGCGCCTTCGTTACCCGGCTCTTGCTTGCCGAACTGATTGCACGGAAAGCCCAGCACCACCAGACCCTGATCCTTGTAGGTCTGCCACAGTTCTTCCAGGCCTTTGTATTGCGGGGTGAAACCGCATTTGCTGGCGGTGTTGACCACCAGAACCGCCTTGCCGGCAAAGTCAGACAGGGTCTTTTGCTCACCTTTGATGGTGGTGACGGGAATATTCAGCAGGTTGTCGCTCATCGGACTGGCTCCATTGGAAGTCGAGACCCTGAAACATAGCGAGCAATTAAATTGCGTGCAATTCAATTATGCGAAAGGCGACCCACAGGTCGCCCGATCAGCTACTCGCGAGGCACCAGATCCAGGCACACCGAGTTGATGCAATAACGCAGACCGGTCGGCGGCGGGCCGTCCGGGAACACGTGTCCCAGGTGCGCATCGCAGCGGGCGCACTTCACTTCAGTGCGGATCATGCCGTGGGTCGTGTCACGGATTTCGGTCATGGCGCTTTCGCCGATTGGCGCGTAGAAGCTCGGCCAACCGCAGCCTGAGTCGAATTTGGTCTTGGAGTCGAACAGTGGCTCATTGCAGCAGACACAGTGGTAAACACCGTCGGTTTTGGTGGCGTTGTATTTGCCGGAGAACGGTCGCTCGGTCGCACTGAGACGGCAAACGTTGTACTGCTCGGGGTCGAGCATCTCACGCCATTCTTCCAGGGTTTTTTCCAACTTTTCCATCATCACACCTCAGCGGCTGAAAAAGCCCGATCTGTACCTTTTCCACGGATCGGGCGGCACGTATGATTGCGCCTCGTCACGCGCCAGTCTGGCAGCCAGACCGGACGCATTCAAACGGATTCTCCAAGCCACGGCTCAAGAGCTCCGCCTGTGCGAAACGCAGGAATCCCAGAACGGTTGTCCACTCACCGTCTGGATCGTTCATTTTCGGGATCACATCGCCATGCAGTTCAGCAAATCGAACAAGCTCGCCAACGTCTGCTACGACATTCGCGGCCCGGTGCTCAAGCACGCCAAACGACTGGAAGAGGAAGGTCAACGCATCCTCAAGCTGAACATCGGCAACCCGGCGCCGTTTGGTTTCGAAGCGCCGGACGAAATTCTTCAGGATGTGATCCGCAACCTGCCGACCGCGCAGGGTTACAGCGATTCCAAAGGCCTGTTCAGTGCGCGCAAGGCCGTGATGCAGTACTACCAGCAAAAGCAGGTAGAAGGTGTCGGCATCGAAGACATTTACCTGGGCAACGGCGTGTCCGAGCTGATCGTGATGTCGTTGCAGGCGCTGCTCAACAATGGCGATGAAGTGCTGGTGCCGGCGCCGGACTACCCGCTGTGGACGGCTGCCGTGAGTCTGGCCGGTGGCAACGCCGTGCATTACCTGTGCGACGAAGGCGCCGACTGGTTCCCGGATCTGGCCGATATCAAGGCCAAGATCACCCCGAACACCAAAGCGATGGTGATCATCAACCCGAACAACCCGACCGGTGCGGTGTATTCGAAAGAAGTGTTGCTGGGCATGCTGGAACTGGCTCGTCAGCATAATCTGGTGGTGTTCTCCGACGAGATCTACGACAAGATTCTGTACGACGACGCCGTGCACATCTGCACCGCCTCCCTGGCCCCGGATCTGCTGTGCCTGACCTTCAACGGTCTGTCGAAGTCCTACCGCGTGGCGGGTTTCCGCTCCGGCTGGATTGCGATTTCCGGGCCGAAACACAATGCCCAGAGCTACATCGAAGGCATCGACATGCTGGCCAACATGCGTCTGTGCGCCAACGTGCCAAGCCAGCATGCGATCCAGACGGCGCTGGGCGGCTATCAGAGCATCAATGATCTGGTGCTGCCGCAAGGTCGTTTGCTGGAACAGCGCAACCGCACCTGGGAGCTGCTCAACGACATTCCCGGCGTGAGCTGCGTCAAGCCGATGGGCGCGCTGTACGCGTTCCCGAAAATCGATCCAAAGGTCTGCCCGATTCATAACGACGAAAAATTCGTCCTCGACCTGCTGCTCTCCGAGAAGCTGCTGGTCGTGCAAGGCACCGCGTTCAACTGGCCTTGGCCGGATCACTTCCGTGTCGTGACCCTGCCCCGTGTCGATGATCTGGAAATGGCCATCGGCCGCATCGGCAACTTCCTCAAGTCCTACCGCCAGTAACTGGCCAGCAGTGCGCAACGACCGGTTCGTTGCGCATTGTCTGATTCAGCAACACTTCTGCAGTCCCCGCCTCTCCACGCCTTCTACACTTGCGATTCGTACCTGCCACTCGCGCCTGACGTAATGGCGGCGGGTCGCGGCTATCTGTCATCCATGTCGGTGTCTGCTGTGGGAAATGAGCCGTGCAGCGAGGAATCCACTGTAGGACACAGTTTGAAATAGTCACTCGGTTGAATAGCCCGTTGCAGCACCTTATATACCCCGCAGTACGCTACATCTTTAGCTTGAGGAGATTTCTACAACCATGATGCGCATCCTGCTGTTTTTGGCCACTAACCTGGCGGTCGTGCTGATAGCCAGCATCACCCTGAGCCTGTTCGGCTTCAACGGGTTCATGGCGGCCAACGGGGTTGATCTCGACCTCAGTCAGCTGCTGGTCTTCTGTGCGGTCTTTGGTTTCGCCGGTTCGTTGTTCTCGCTGTTCATCTCCAAATGGATGGCGAAAATGAGCACCGGTACCCAGATCATCAGCCAGCCACGTACCCGTCATGAGCAATGGCTGCTGCAAACCGTCGAACAACTGTCCCGCGAAGCCGGGATCAAGATGCCCGAAGTCGGTATTTTCCCGGCCTACGAAGCAAACGCCTTCGCTACCGGCTGGAACAAGAACGACGCGCTGGTAGCCGTCAGCCAGGGCCTTCTCGAGCGCTTCTCGCCGGACGAAGTGAAAGCGGTGCTGGCCCACGAAATCGGTCACGTGGCCAACGGTGACATGGTCACACTGGCGCTGATTCAGGGCGTGGTGAACACCTTCGTGATGTTCTTCGCACGGATCATCGGCAACTTCGTCGACAAAGTGATCTTCAAGAACGAAGAAGGCCAGGGCATCGCCTACTACGTGGCGACCATCTTCGCCGAACTGGTACTGGGCATTCTGGCCAGCGCCATCGTCATGTGGTTCTCGCGTAAACGCGAATTTCGCGCCGACGAAGCCGGTGCACGCCTGGCCGGCACCAGCGCGATGATTGGTGCGCTGCAACGCCTGCGCGCCGAACAGGGCCTGCCGGTGCACATGCCGGACACCCTGAACGCCTTTGGCATCAACGGTGGCATCAAACAGGGCTTCGCACGCATGTTCATGAGCCACCCGCCACTGGAAGAGCGTATCGACGCCCTGCGTCGTCGCGGTTGATCAGACTGAAGTAAAAACAAAAAGGCCCGCAGTGATGCGGGCCTTTTTTGTTGCTCAGGATTATGCAGTGCCTGTTCCAGCCTCTTCGGGAGCAAGCCCCCTCCCACAGGTTTTGTGGTGTACATCCAATCAGTGAAATTGAACCAGCCACAGTGTGATGGACAGGTAATCTGTGACATTGAACCAATCAGTGTGGGAGGGGGCTTGCTCCCGAAAGCGTCGGCATTATTTGCACATAACTAACACGACGAAACCCGGTAAACCCGCTCCTCCAGCCGCGTCACCCCAGCTTGCAGGAATTTCCAGCTGTCCCTTAGCACATCCTGCTCTTCTAGCCTCTCGACCTGCCAGCCGCCACCCAACAAGCGCTGCACTTCGGCATCCGGCACGGCAAACGGTGGCCCGGGCATCTGCGCCTGATCGTAATCCAGCGTGATCAGCAACCCCTGCACACCCTGCGGCAGGATCTGTTGGAGATGAGCTGCATAGCGCTCCCGCATCGGCGCCGGCAAGGCGATCAGCGCGGCCCGGTCGTACAACGCTGGGCAATCGACCACATCGCTGGCAGTCAGCGCAAAGAAATCACCACACCAAAGTTCGACAGCGTCGCTGTGATAGACCTTGAACGCGCCGTTCTCGCTGACTTGCGGCTGAATCTGGTGTTCACTGAAAAAATCCTCGACAGCCTTTTCCGACAGTTCAACCCCCAGCACCTGATGGCCACGCCCGGCCAGCCACGCCAAATCCAGACTTTTCCCACACAGCGGCACCAGCACGCGCGCCTGCGCAGGAATTGCCAGTGCCGGCCAGTGCCGCTGCAAATACACGTTGACCTCGGGTTGGTGAAAGCCGATCTGGTTCGATTCCCACTTCTTGTGCCAAAACTCAGGCTGCATGTATCACTCCCAAAAAATCGATCAAAAAGCGTTAAAACTTATATTGGAATCAGATCAATGAACTGACTGAAGATGAGCCATCTTACCGCTCAGGAACCCATCATGTTTCCCAGCCTGTTTATTTCCCATGGTTCACCCATGCTCGCACTGGAACCCGGCGCCAGCGGCCCGGCCCTGGCGCGACTGGCCGCTGAACTGCCCCGCCCGAATGCCATTGTGATCGTATCGGCACACTGGGAAAGCCATGAGCTGCTGGTCAGCAGCCATCCACAACCCGAGACCTGGCACGACTTCGGCGGTTTTCCCCGGGCGCTGTTTGAAGTGCAATACCCGGCGCCGGGTAATCCGCAACTGGCTGCCGAAGTCGCGCAATTGCTGACCGCCAACGACCTGCCGGCGCGCCTCGACCCACAACGACCGTTTGACCATGGGGTGTGGGTGCCGCTTTCGCTGATGTATCCGCAGGCCGATATTCCGGTGGTGCAGGTTTCGCTGCCCAGCCGGGGTGGCCCGGCGCTGCAGACCCGTGTCGGCCATGCGCTGGCCAGTTTGCGTGAACAAGGCATTTTACTGATCGGTTCCGGCAGCATTACACACAACCTGCGCGAACTGGACTGGCACGCCGGCCCAGACAGCGTGGAGCCGTGGGCGCGGGAGTTCCGTGACTGGGTGATCGACAAGCTGGCGGCCGACGATGAAGCGGCGCTGCATGATTACCGCCAGCAGGCACCGAACGCGGTGCGCAGCCATCCGAGTGATGAGCATTTGTTGCCGTTGTATTTTGCGCGGGGTGCTGGGGGTGAGTTCAGCGTCGCGCACAAGGGATTCACGATGGCCGCGCTGGGCATGGACATCTACCGCTTCGGCTGATGCCCAAATCGCAGGTAAAAAAAATCCCCGAACCAGTCGGGGATTTTTTATGTTCGATCAATCAGCCCAAGGGCGGATCAATCTTCGCGATAGCGACGCAGTTTCAGCTGCTTACCGGCAACGCGAGTGTCCTTCAGCTTGGTCAGGAGCTTGTCCAGACCGTCTTCCGGCAGCTCGACGAGGCTGAAGCTGTCACGCACCTGGATGCGACCGATCGCTTCACGGGCCAGACCACCTTCGTTGAGGATGGCGCCCAGCAGGTTTTTCGCGGCGATACCGTCACGCGCACCCAGCGCGGTACGGCAACGAGCACGGCCTTCGCCCAAAGGCATTGGCGCGCGACGCTCGCGGTCACCACGATCAGGACGATCACCGGAACGCTCAGGACGGTCGCCACGCGGTGCGTTGTTCGGCACCAGTGGACGTTCCTTCTCGATCGCGGCCAGGTTCAGCGCTTGACCGTTGGTAGCCTTGCGCAGCAGCGCAGCAGCCAGAGCACGCGGCGTGCAGCCGATGTCAGCGGTCAGACGATCGAGCAGCTCACCGTGAGTCGATTCGGCATCAGCGACCAGCGGCGACAGGCTGTTGGTCAATTTCTTGATGCGTGCGTCGAGAACGGCTTGCGCGTCCGGCAGGCGAACTTCAGCAACCTTCTGACCGGTGACACGTTCGATCACTTGCAGCATGCGGCGCTCACGTGGAGTCACCAGCAGCAGTGCACGACCTTCGCGACCGGCACGGCCGGTACGGCCGATACGGTGAACGTAGGACTCAGGATCGTACGGCATGTCAACGTTGAACACGTGAGTGATGCGCGGAACGTCCAGACCACGAGCCGCTACGTCGGTCGCCACAACGATGTCCAGACGGCCATCTTTCAGCGAGTCGATCACGCGCTCACGCTGGTTCTGGGCGATGTCGCCGTTCAGCGCTGCGGCTTTGTAGCCTTTGGCGTCGAGGGCACTGGCCAGATCCAGGGTCGCCTGCTTGGTGCGCACGAACATGATCAGCGCGTCGAAATCTTCCACTTCCAGCAAGCTGAGAACGGCCGAAGTCTTCTGGTCAGCGTGAACCAACAGGTGAGCCTGTTCGATCGCGGTAACGGTCTGGGTCTTGCTCTGGATCTTCACGTGCTTCGGATCGCGCAGATGGCGTTCGGCGATGGCACGGATCGATTGCGGCAGGGTAGCCGAGAACAATACGGTCTGACGGGTTTCCGGCATGGCCTTGAAGATAACTTCCAGGTCGTCCATGAAGCCCAGTTTGAGCATTTCGTCTGCTTCGTCCAGAACCAGGTGGTTCACGGTAGCGAGGACTTTTTCGTCGCGACGCAGGTGGTCGCACAGACGGCCCGGCGTGGCGACAACGATCTGTGCGCCATTACGGATTGCTTTCAGTTGTGGGCCCATCGGCGCGCCGCCGTAGACAGCCACAACAGTTACGCCCGGCATTTGCTTGGCATAGGTTTCGAAAGCGGTTGCAACTTGTAGCGCCAACTCACGAGTTGGGGCCAGGATCAGAGCTTGCGGCTCGCGCTTGGACGGATCAATGCGGTGCAGGATAGGCAGGGCAAAGGCAGCGGTTTTACCGGTACCGGTTTGCGCCTGACCAATCATATCGTGACCGGCGAGGATGATCGGGATCGACTGCTGCTGAATGGCCGAAGGCTCTTCATAGCCGGTAGCGACTACTGCAGCGACAATATTGGGATGAAGTTCAAGAGCGGCGAAGCCGCCGATTTCCTGGGTCATGGGTCTGCCTCTAAGTGCATCCGCAAAGACCCATGCTCCAAAGCTGCACATGCCGTGTTGAGACTCAAGAGTCGCCCTGGCAGCTTTGTCGGCGGGGATTTGCGAAAACGAATGAATGAAAAAGAATCGTCAAGGAAGAGCCCGCAGTGCGGACATGCAGCCGAAGCTGACTTCGGGGAATTGCGCTACCTAAACGCGGCCCGGTTAAAGGCCGGCGCGCACTATACCGGAATTTGCCCGAAAAGGGAGCTTTTTTTATCGACTGAATCCGTGTGTCACCGCTGTGTAACGGGGTTTTGCGGATAATCGCGCGAAGGTCTATTTTTCAAAGGCCCGGCCCTGCGGGCGATGACGCTTAAACGATTCACCGACGTGTGGCATACCGTCGCTGCACCCGCCCTTCCCGCCCGAGGATTTATCCATGAATCAGCCCTGTCCCGGCCGCGTCAGCCGTGAGCGTCGTGGTCATGTCCATTTGATTGGCCTCGACCGGGCCGCCAAGCGCAATGCTTTCGACCTCGATCTGCTCAATGAGCTGAGCCTGGCCTACGGCGAGTTCGAGGCTGATTCCGAGGCTCGGGTGGCGGTGGTGTTCGGGCATGGCGAGCACTTTACCGCCGGTCTGGATCTGGTGAATGCCAGCGCCGCCCTCGCCCAAGGCTGGCAGGTTCCGACCGGCGGTTGCGATCCGTGGGGTGTTTTCGTCGGACCCCGGGTGAGCAAACCGGTGATAGTTGCGGCGCAGGGGTACTGCCTGACCATCGGCATCGAGTTGATGCTGGCCGCCGACATCAACCTTTGCGCGAGCAATACCCGCTTCGCACAGATGGAAGTGCAGCGTGGGATCTTTCCGTTTGGCGGAGCGACTTTGCGTTTTCAACAGATAGCCGGCTGGGGCAACGCCATGCGCTGGCTGCTGACCGGGGATGAGTTCGATGCGCACGACGCGCTGCGACTGGGCCTGGTGCAGGAAGTGATGGCCAGCGAAGACTTGCTGCCCCGGGCGATTGAACTGGCCGATCGGATTGCCCGGCAGGCACCGCTGGGCGTGCAGGCGACGCTGATGTCGGCGCGGCAGGCGCGGTATGAAGGCGAGACGGTAGCGGCGCAGGGATTGCCGGCGATGGTGAAGAAATTGCTGGCAACTGAGGATGCCAAAGAGGGAGTGCGGTCGCTGGTGGAGCGGCGCCCCGGCATCTTCAAAGGGATCTGAATGGGCGGCGGTGATGCCGCCTTAGCGGGCAAGCCCGCTCCCACAAGTTCTGCGCCGTACACACAATCTGTGAACGACACGGTCACTGTAGGAGCGGGGTTGCCCGCGAAGGGGCAGGCACATTCAGCAAATCATGTAGCCGGGCGAATCGCCTTGATCAACGACTCCAGCGAATACCCCAGTCGCGGCGCCAATGCTTCGGCCCGCGCCGTCAGCGCCTGCAGGTCCAGCGCCTGATCGAGATCCGCCGGCACAATCAGAATCACGTTGCCCTCCTTCACTGGCAATTCCCAGTAGTGCCGGTGATAGAGCCCGCGCAACAACGCCGCACCGAGCGGCTTGCCGTCATCCGTGGCCCATTGATTGATCACCAGCCAGCCTCCCGGATTCAGACGCTTCTGGCAGTCGCCGAGAAAACTCCAGGCCAGATGCCCGACACCCGGACCGACATCGGTGTACAGGTCGACAAAGATCAGATCCGCCGGCTCCGCCGTCGGTAACAATTCGAGGGCATCGCCGACACGGATGTACAAACGCGGATCATCGTCCAGGCCCAGATATTCGATGGCCAGACGCGGTACATCCGGGCGCAACTCGATGGCTTCGACATCGTCCAGCGGCAGGAACTTCAGGCAGGCCTGAGTCAGCGTCCCCGCGCCCAGCCCGAGAAACAGCGCGCTCTCAGGTTGCTCATGGCACAGCGCACCAATCAGCATCGCCCGGGTGTAGTCGTATTCCAGCCAGCTCGGGTCGGCGGTGAACACGCAGCTCTGCTCGATCGCATCGCCGAACTCCAGAAAACGGTAGTCGGCCACTTCCAGCACGCGAATCACGCCGAATTCATCCTGTACCTCGGCGAGCAGATGCTCGACGCGCTCCTCAGTCATTTCGTCTCCTGATGGTCACCGGGCGCGGTGACGCGATGGCACCGCTGTGGCGCCGTGGCAAAGCGGCGATTGTCGGCGAAGGTGCGGGAACAGGTCACGCACTAATTTGCTGATACCATGGCCTTCCGTGCGTAGAACCTTAGAGAACGTGATGAGCCAACCGTGGAGCCCTGACAGCTGGCGCGCCCTGCCGATCCAGCAACAACCCCAATACCCCGACGCCGCACACCTGCGCCAGGTCGAGCAAACCCTGGCCAGTTATCCGCCACTGGTGTTTGCCGGCGAAGCGCGCGAGCTGCGTCGTCAGTTTGCCGAGGTCACTCAGGGCCGGGCGTTTCTGCTGCAGGGTGGCGATTGCGCCGAAAGCTTCGCCGAATTCTCTGCGGCAAAGATTCGCGACACGTTTAAAGTGTTGCTGCAAATGGCGATTGTCATGACCTTTGCGGCCGGTTGCCCGGTGGTCAAGGTCGGCCGTATGGCCGGTCAGTTCGCCAAGCCGCGTTCGGCCAACGACGAGACCATCGACGGCGTGACCCTGCCCGCCTACCGTGGGGATATCGTCAACGGCATCGGTTTTGACGAGAAGAGCCGCGTACCGGATCCCGAGCGTCTGCTGCAGTCCTATCACCAGTCCACCGCGACCCTCAACCTGCTGCGCGCGTTTGCTCAGGGCGGTTTTGCCGACCTGCATCAGGTGCACAAGTGGAACCTGGACTTCATCGCCAACTCGGCGCTGGCGGAGAAGTACAGCCACCTCGCCGACCGCATCGATGAAACCCTGGCGTTCATGCGTGCCTGTGGCATGGACAGCTCGCCGCAATTGCGCGAAACCAGTTTCTTCACTGCCCACGAAGCGCTGCTGCTGAACTATGAAGAAGCCTTCGTTCGCCGCGACAGCCTGACCAACGATTACTACGACTGCTCGGCCCACATGCTGTGGATCGGCGACCGCACCCGTCAGCTCGACGGCGCTCACGTTGAATTCCTGCGCGGGGTGAATAACCCGATTGGGGTCAAAGTCGGCCCGAGCATGAACCCGGACGATTTGATCCGCCTGATCGACGTGCTCAACCCGGACAACGATCCGGGCCGTCTGAACCTGATCGCGCGGATGGGTGCGAACAAGGTTGGCGATCACCTGCCGGCGCTGATCCGCGCGGTACAGCGCGAAGGCAAGCAGGTGCTGTGGAGTTCCGACCCGATGCACGGCAACACCATCAAAGCCAGCAGCGGCTACAAGACCCGCGATTTTGCGCAGATCCTCGGCGAGGTGAAGCAATTCTTCCAGGTGCACGAGGCAGAAGGCAGTTATGCCGGCGGGATTCACATCGAAATGACCGGGCAGAACGTGACCGAGTGCATTGGTGGGGCGCGGCCGATCACTGAAGACGGGTTGTCGGATCGCTATCACACGCATTGCGATCCTCGGATGAATGCCGATCAGTCGCTGGAACTGGCATTTTTGATTGCCGAGACGTTGAAGCAAGTCCGTCGCTAGACCGCGCCGTCCCTTTCGCGAGCAGGCTCGCTCCCACACACGATTTGTGTCGTACACAAATCCAATGTGGGAGCGGGCTTTCTCGCGAAGAGGCCAGCTCAGACAACATCAATCTGCGCCAACGCCACCCGCAACCGCCCCGCACTCTCGCGGTGACAATTGAGCTGCACGCGCTCCAGCCCCAACCAGTGCGCCATCCGCCGCAAACTCACGGCCAGCGCCAGCATCCCCTCCTCATCCAGCCCCGGCTGTTCCTCGTGCACTGCATGCACCGCCAGCCGCCCCGACGCCCGTTCGGCGCGCAAGTCGACTCGCGCGGCGATCCGCTCATTGTGCAAAAACGGCAACACGTAATAGCCGTATACCCGCTTGTCCTGCGGCGTGTAGATCTCCAGCCGATAGCGAAAGTCGAACAATCGCTCGGTGCGGCTACGCTCCCAGATCAGTGAATCGAACGGCGACAGCAGCGCGCTGGCGGCGACCTTGCGCGGGAATTTCGGCTCCGGCAGGCAGTAGGCGATTTGCCGCCAATCGCCGACTTCACAGGCAATCAACTGACCCGCTTCAACCAGTTCAGCCAAACGCGGTCGGGCATCGGCCGGATTCAGACGGAAGTAATCGCGCAGGTCTTTCTCAGTGCCAACGCCCAACGCGGTGGCGGCGTGCAACAACAAACCGCGCTGGGCGTTGGCTTCGTCAGGTAGCGCCTGTTGCAGAATGGCAGAAGGAATCACCCGCTCGGGCAAATCGTACAACCGCTCAAAACCCCGCCGCCCCGCCACCGTCACTTCACCGGCGGCAAACAACCATTCCAGCGCATGCTTTTCCGCACTCCAGTCCCACCAGGGCCCGGCCTTGTCCTCGCGGGTCGAGAGGCTGCCGGCACCCAGTGCGCCACGCTCTTCGACCAACGCCAGAACCCGGCGAATCGTCCCTTGCTGTTCACGACCGAATTTCGCCAGTTGCTGATAAATATCCTCGCCACGCTTTGCCCGCTGCATGCGCCAGCCGAGCAAGGGATACATCGACAACGGCAGCAACGAGGCTTCGTGGCCCCAATATTCGAAGAGCGTACGACGCCGGCCCGAACTCCAGGCCGCCTGGTCGAGCAAATCAGAAGAATAGGAACCGAGACGGGAAAACAGCGGCAGATAGTGCGAGCGCACCAGCGCATTGACGGAGTCGATTTGCAGCAGGCCCAGCCGTTGGATCAGCTGATTGATGTGCGCAGCCTTGACGGTTGGCGGCTGGCGCCCGTTGAACCCTTGGGCAGCCAGCGCCAGACGTCGCGCCTGTGTGATGGAAAAGGACAGTGTCGCGGGCATGAAAATCTCCTTGTCTGCTCGCAACCTACCTCACCGTAAGTGGGTTTGTGTAGCGTTCGGCTCATCATTTATGCATCGGATCGTCCCAGAACGGCCGCACGGTTTCATGCTCGACGTCGGCACGGCTGATCCCGATATCCTTCAAGGCTTCGTCGCTCAGGCTGGCGAGCAGTTCGCGCTCTCTGTGCAATTCGTACCAGCGACTAAACTTGTGCAGCAGATCGGAAACGATATGGCCGGTAAATTTTTCTTCGCCTGCGTACTCTTCATGACCTTTCATCGTGTTGCCCTCCATTGTGGATGGCTCAAGTCTCGTCCCGGCGCTAAGATCAATCCAACGAATGTTTCTGATGGCATGCATCACGGAGATTCATCAATTGTCGGCTTACCCCAGTATCGATACCGATGTCCTGCGCACCTTCGTCGCGATTGCCGATCAGGGTGGTTTCACCCGCGCCGGCGAGATGGTCAACCGCACGCAATCAGCGGTGAGCATGCAGATGAAACGTCTGGAAGAGGACGTGTTGCAGCGCCAGTTGTTCGAACGTGACGGACGTCAGGTTCGCCTGACCGCCGAGGGCCAGGTGCTGCTCGGCTACGCGCGGCGCATTCTCAAACTGCACAGTGAGGTGTTCAATACGCTGCGCGAGCCGCACATGGTCGGCACCGTGAAGATCGGCACGCCGGATGATTACGTGATGCGTTTTCTGCCGGGGATCCTGTCGCGGTTCGCGCAGTTTTATCCGCTGATCCAGATCGAAGTGCATTGCGAGTCGACCAAACAACTGTTGCAGCGCACCGATCTGGATTTATCGATCGTCACCCGCGAGCCGGGTAACGAGATCGGTCAGTTGCTGCGCAAGGAGCGTTTCGTCTGGGCCGAAGCGCAAAACTTCAGCGCCCACGAGCAGACGCCGCTGCCTCTCGCGATGTTTAACAGTGATTGTTTCTGCCGCTTGTGGGCCTGCAATGCGCTGGACGCGATGGGCCGCGATTACCGCATCGCCTATAACAGCAGCAGTCTGTCAGCGCTGATGGCGGTGGTGAGCGCGGGCCTGGCGATCACCGCGCAACTGGAGAGCCTGATCACTGCGGACATGCGCATTCTCGGCGCCGACGAGGACCTGCCGCTTTTGCCTGAGGCGAGCATCATGCTGATCCGCAACCTCAACAATCCTTCGCCGATTACCGAATGCCTGGCCGAGCACATCGTCGAAGGCTTCAAACTTTAAACGCGAGCATCACCGCACAGAGCACTAGGAATCCGCAGAACAGCCCGCGCAGGAGTTTTTCCGGCATGGCGTGGGCAACTTTCACACCCCAACTGATGCTCGCCAGACCACCCAGCGCCAACGGCAGACCGATCATCCAATTCACTTCGTGATGCAACGCGTAAGTCACCAAAGTGACGCCGGTACTGGGCAAGGCCAGTGCCAGCGACAAACCTTGCGCCACCACTTGCGTGGTGCCGAACAGACTGGTCAGTACCGGCGTTGCCACCACCGCCCCGCCGACACCGAACAAGCCGCCCATGGTGCCGGACGCCGCGCCGAGCACACCGAGCCACCGCCAGGAATAACGCATCTCGGCAGTGGCTGCCGGGCGTTTGCCGAACATCTTCAGCAGGTTATAAGCTGACAGCGCCACCAGAAACGCGACGAAACCGATGCGCATGGTTTGCGCATCGATGCCCACCGCCCAGATCGAGCCGATCCAGGCAAAGCAAAAACCCATGAGCGCCAATGGCAATGCGTGGCGCAGCTCAATGCGATTGCGCTGGTGATAACGCCACAACGCCAGCATCACGTTCGGCACGACCATCACCAGCGCGGTGCCTTGGGCGATTTGCTGGTCGAGACCGAACCAGACGCCCAGCAACGGGATAGCGATCAAACCGCCACCGATGCCGAAAATACCGCCCAGTGTGCCAAGGGCTGCGCCAAACAGCAGGTACAACAAAAACTCCATCACAGCCGAATTCCTCTTACGTCAGGCGATTCATCCTACGCAGTCGACGCTGGCGGGGAAACGCACAGCACCGCACAATGGCTATGCCGATTTCGCACAAGCGTGGACTGATATGAATCCCAATCAACTGACCGATCAGCTCGGGTTGTTCCTTGATGTGCTGGAAAGCGGCAGTTTTTCCGCCGCCTCGCGCCGTCATCCGCTGACGCCTTCAGCCGTCGCCCGGCGCATCGACAGCCTCGAAAGTGCCGTCGGCAGTCAATTGTTCATCCGCAGTACCCACGCCGTGCGTGCCACGCCGGCCGGCCTGGCATTTGCCGAACGGGCGCGGCGCATTGTCGCCGAGCTGCAACTGGCCCGGGCCGAAGCGGTATCCCTGAGCAGCGCGCCGGAGGGGCTGATTCGAATTGATGCACCAGCGGCCTTCGGGCGTCGACACCTGGCGCCAGTGATTGCCGATTTTCTGGTGCTGTACCCGGGGCTGGATGTGCAGCTGCACCTGATCGACAGCTTCGTCGACATGGCCGGGTCGAACCTGGGCAAAGTCGATCTGGTATTGCGCGCCGGGCAACTGGCAGATACGCGACTGGTCGCCACACCGCTGGCGAGCATGGTGCGCATCGCCTGCGCGAGCCCCGACTATCTCAAACGCCGTGGCGTGCCGAATGCGCCCGCACAGTTGAGCGAACACGACGGTCTCGACTGGGACGGACTGGCCCCGCCATTCGCCTGGCGGTTTGAACAAAACGGGCAGATGCAGCTGCATCGACCGGCACGCATCCGCATGAGCGCCAACAATGCCGAAGCTTTAGTGTGCGGCGCATTGGCCGGGCTGGGCATTGCCCATCTGCCGACCTGGCTGGCCAGCGAGTACCTGCTACGCGGCGAACTGATCCCGCTGTTTTGCGAGAATGGCCTGCCGGAGCCAGAGACCACGGGCATCTATGCCTTGCGCATGGAACAACAAACCAACTCGCGCAGCCGCCTGCTGCTGGAATACCTGAAAACCCGCTTCAGCCCGGTACCGCCATGGGATCTTGCGTTACAACGCGACTTCGGCCGGCACTGATGGCCTGATAATTATCTGGCGCATTAAACATTCGGGCGCTAGATTCGTGGGCATGACTGATCAAGGCTCTGACATGACCATCGACCGCACCACCCCTGACGTTTGCGAAGAACTGCTGCTGGACAACCAGGCCTGCTTCGCCCTGCATTCCACATCGTTGATGATGACCAAGGTCTACAAGCCGCTGTTGCAGGCGCTGGGCCTGACCTACCCGCAGTACCTGGCGATGATGGTGTTGTGGGAGAAGGATGGTTTGACGGTTGGAGAAATCAGCACGCGACTGCTGACAGATCCGGGGTCACTGACGCCGCTGCTCAAACGGCTGGAAGGCGAAGGGCTGCTCAGCCGCACGCGCAGCCGCGAGGACGAGCGAGTGGTGATCGTTGAGCTCACCGAGCAGGGTCGCGCATTGAAGGATCAGGCCCGAAGCGTGCCGCCGTGCATCCTGGGCGCCAGCGGTTTCAGCCTTGAGCGTTTGCAGAATCTGCAATCAGAACTGCAGGCTCTACGCAGCCATCTGCAGGACAGCCTGACCTGAAACTCGCTTTCTCTGGATCTCATCTTCTTCTGGATTCTCCCCCAGATTGAAATTTTTTCGCAGGCGGGGATGCCTCCTTCAGCGCTCTATTTCAACTCTCCCAGCCAATCGGACTACTCCGTTCACCCTCGTGATCGGTTTTTTTCAAAAATTTATCTTGCGCACTAAATACTTGCGAGCTACCTTTATCTCGCACTTACTTAGCGCGCAAACAATTAGCGCAAAAAAACTCACTCATCGAGGCTCACACCATGCAAACTCTCTACACTGCAATCGCAACCTCCACTGGCGGCCGTGACGGTCGTGCGGTCTCCAGCGACAACATCCTCGACGTCAAACTCGCCACCCCGAAAGAACTCGGCGGTGCCGGCGGCGCGGCGACCAACCCTGAGCAATTGTTTGCCGCCGGCTACTCGGCCTGCTTCATCGGCGCACTGAAATTCGTCGCCAGCCAGACCAAGCGCAAGATCCCGGACGATGCGTCGATCACTGCCCACGTTGGCATTGGCCAGATCCCCGGCGGTTTCGGTCTGGATATCGACCTGCACATCAGCCTGCCGGGCCTTGAGCAAGCCGACGCACAAAGCCTGGTCGAAGCGGCTCACCAGGTCTGCCCGTACTCCAACGCCACCCGCGGCAATGTCGATGTACGCCTGCACGTGACCGTGTAATTGGCCTGAAGCAAAAATCGCAGGCACAAAAAAGCCCGACTCAATGGTCGGGCTTTTTCTTTTCCGTAAAAGCAGTGCTTATTTGGCACGGCCTTTGTAGGAACCGCCTTCGCGGGTATCGATCTCGATCATGTCGCCGATTTCGATGAAGTCAGCAACCGACAGCTCGGTACCGTTCTTCAGTTTGGCAGGCTTCATCACTTTGCCGGAAGTGTCACCGCGAGCGGAACCTTCGGTGTAGTCAACCTGACGCACGATAGTGGTCGGCAGCTCTACGGAAACCAGACGCTCTTCGAAGAACACGGCTTCGCAAACGTCGGTCATGCCTTCTTCAACGAAAGGCAGAACGCTTTCGATGTCTTCGGCATTCAGTTCGTACATGGTGTAGTCGGTGGTGTCCATGAACGTGTAGGTGTCACCGCTGATGAAAGACAGGGTGGCTTCTTTACGATCCAGGATCACGTCG
Organism: Pseudomonas atagonensis; assembly: GCF_011369485.1. GTDB lineage: Bacteria > Pseudomonadota > Gammaproteobacteria > Pseudomonadales > Pseudomonadaceae > Aquipseudomonas > Aquipseudomonas atagonensis. The sequence goes on from NZ_VXCA01000035.1 coordinate 85,037, forward strand.
TCCAGTTTGTCGTCCGCACCGTAAACGGTTTCGGTCTTGTAACCGGTCAGCAGGTTTTTCAGCTTGGTCTTCATGATCGCGCTGTTACGGCCCGACTTGGTGAATTCAGCTTTCTGAACCAGCCAAGGATCGTTGTCGATACGGATCACGGTACCGGGTTTGAGTTCTTTACCAGTTTTCATTGCGAATATCCGAATTTGGATGGGATTTACAAAAATCTAGGCCGCGTATCATATCCAATTTACATAAAACTGTACCAGCGCCGTGGCAAGATCCGCCTGCAAGCCTTGTTCCAGACACCACGCTTCGGCATTTTCCTGCAGCTGCGGCCAATGTTTACGGGCGGCGAGCCAGTGTTCACCTATCGGCTGCCCTGCACTCCACGCTCGCCACAGACCGTTCATCGCCTCGGCGGCGCCCGGTGAAAGGCCTTTGGTGTACAGCGCAAGGAAGGCATCAAGCTTGTCCAGATGGATGTCTTCGTCCTGCTGATAGATGTGCCAGAGCATCGGGCGCCCCGCCCACTGTGCCCGCACGAACGAATCCTCGCCGCGCACCGCGTTGAAATCGCAGCACCAAAGCAGACGGTCGTATTGATCCTGACGGACGAACGGCAGCACTTGCACGGTCAGTGACTGGCGCACATGAATAGCGCCGACCGTCAGGCTTTCCACGCCGAGCCAGCGCGCAACGTCGCCAAGGATTCGGCCTTCCGGCACCAGCAAGTGGGTTGGTTGTGCGTCGGCAGACAACACCTTGAGCCAACTGGCCAATCCTGCATTCTCGTAGGCAAACAGCGAAACCAGCTGCGCCTCGGGCGCACGATCAATTCCCAGGCCTTGCAGGAATTGTCGCTGCGCCTGGAGATCCTGTTGAAACTGCCGACACTGCTCGAGCAATCCACGCTCACGCAGCAGTCCACCGGTACCTGGCTGGAACCCCGGAAAGAAGAAGAACTTCTGCACCGATTTGTATTTGACCGAAGGCAACCCGTGACAACCGGTCACCCAGTCTTCAGCGCTCAGATAGTCCAGATTCATCCACAGCAGCGGTTTTTCCCGCGCGGCCATGGCGTCCATGTAAGCGCCCGGCAACTGGCAGGCAAATGCCGCGATCACCACGTCACCGGCCTCGGTCGGCAACCACTCGCCCGGCCAGTGCCGCACATCCACACCTTGCTGAAATTGCTGCGCAGCATCGATGTCGATCTCTGGGCAAAGACGTTCGAACGCACGCAGGTCATCGACCCACAAGCGTACCGCCAGCGAGTGTTCGGCCACCAGTTGCCGGGCCAGACGCCAGGTCACGCCAATGTCGCCAAAGTTGTCGACCACGGTGCAAAAAATATCCCAGCGGGTGTTCACTTCCGGCATTCAAGACTCCCGTTGGCAAAAGCGCTGATTGTCCGCATAAATGAGCTCGCGCAGAAGAGCCGACGCCGATTAATCTTCGTGCGACAATCGCCACTTGCCCGCAATCGTCCGCCAGGAGGCAGCCATGCCCTATCGTCCCAACCCACGTCGCCCCTTGCCTGTCCAGCTTAGCGCGCTGCAATTGACCGGCAGCATTGCCCTGGGATTGTGGCTGGGCTTTCTCGCCATTGCGCTGACTTGCTGGTTGCTCTCGCGTTTTCTGTTCAATGAGCAACTGGCGCCCGTCGCGCAAGCGGTGCAGCAACTGGCCAATCCGCCAGCCGTGCAGCAGGTGCCGGACATTCCACCGCAAAGTCCGTTGTTTGATCAGTACGAAGAAAACCTGCGCAAGAACGAGCAGCAGGCTCGACTGGATCAGGCACGCGGCAACAGCCGTAATCAGTCGAACCCCAAATGTCAGTTCTGGCTGCAACAGGACCAGACCGCGCCGAGCGAGAAAAGCCGCGCCAATGTTTTGCAATTCTGCGATTGATCATGAATAAACAGACTGTCCACCAATTGATTCTCGACAAATTGCGCGTCGACCTCGACATCGCCGAACGCGCCGCGCAGACCGCTTACGAAACCGCGACTCACGAAGAGAACATCGCCGAAAACAAATACGACACACTGGGACTTGAGGCGTCTTATCTGGCAGCCGGGCAAGCAAAACGCGTCGAGGAGATTCGTCAGTCACTGGCCCTGTGCCAGAACCTTACGCTGCGCGCCTATGACGAAAACCGAGGAATAGAGATCGGTGCACTGCTCGGTCTGGAAGATGAGAAAGGTCGCGAGCAATGGCTGTTTCTGGCGCCGGATGCGGCAGGCTTGAAAGTCGACGTGGTCGGTCAGCCGATTACCGTCATCACCCCGCGCTCGCCACTGGGCAAAAGTTTGCTGGGCAAGTTCGAGGGCGATGAGGTGGAAATTCTGGTGGCGGGTACTCGGCAACAGTTTGCTGTCACCGAGGTGCTCTGAAACAACGGATCAGTGAACCGGCAGTTCGACGCCGTCGAACAACTCTTCCAGTTCCTGCTTGTTGTGGCACTGAATGGCTTTGGCCATGACTTCGCGGGTCAGGTGCGGGGCAAACTTCTCGATGAAATCGCACATGAAACCGCGCAGGAAAGTGCCGCGACGGAAACCGATCTTGGTGATGCTCGACTCGAACAGTTCGCTGGCATCAAGTACGACCAGGTCGCTGTCGAGTTTGGTATCGACGGCCATTTTCGCCACGATACCCACACCCAGACCCAGACGCACGTAGGTTTTGATCACGTCGGCGTCAGCGGCGGTGAACACCACTTTCGGCGTCAGGCCACGATGGCTGAAGGCTTCGTCGAGTTTCGAACGGCCGGTGAAACCGAACACGTAGGTCACGATCGGGTATTCGGCCAAGGCTTCGAGGGTCAGCTTCGGCAGCTTGGTCAGGGGGTGGCCTTGCGGCACGACCACGCAACGGTTCCAGCGGTAGCACGGCATCATCACCAGGTCACCGAACAACTCCAGCGCTTCGGTGGCAATGGCGAAATCGACGGTGCCGTCAGCAGCCATTTCGGCGATCTGCATCGGCGAGCCCTGATGCATGTGCAGCGCCACGTCCGGGTATTGCTTGATGAAGTTGCTGATCACCGGCGGCAGCGCATAACGTGCCTGGGTATGGGTGGTGGCGATCGACAGGGTGCCTTTCTTCTCGTTGGAGAATTCCTGGGCGATCTGCTTGATGCTTTCAACCTTGCGCAGAATCTCACCGGCGGTGGTGATGATGCGCTCGCCGGCCGGGGTGACGCGGGTCAGGTGTTTGCCGCTGCGGGCAAACACTTCGACGCCGAGTTCGTCTTCCAGCAGACGGATTTGCTTACTGATGCCCGGTTGCGAGGTGTAAAGGCTTTGGGCTGTAGCGGAAACGTTGAGGTCGTGGTGCGCCACTTCCCAGATGTAGCGCAATTGTTGAAGCTTCATATGAATCCCTCAAAGCAGGTAGACGCCACGGGCATCAGCGACGGTATATAACTATATTAATGGTTTGAAGAATAAATCTAGAACTTTTTTATCAAAGTGCCATTATTCTTGCTTCAGCGATCCTCCCGCCGCCGCCGCTCCACCAGAGGCACCAGATAGACCGGCACCTTGGCCAGTTGAAGCACTCGAGCCGCCGTGCGCCCCAATGGGGTTTCGGCCCCAACGCCGTGGCTGTGGCTACCTACGATCAGCAAATCGACCGAGAGTTTCTGCACCTGGTCGAGAATCACCTGCGACGGATCGCCCTGCAGCACGCGCACCGCGCGAATGCGCTGCAGATCCTGCTCGCCCTCGTCTCCCAGTTCTTCGCGAAAACTCTCCAGCACCCGCTGCTCGATATTGGCGATGACTGTTTTCAGACCCTCGCTGTGAAATTCGTTCAATGCCTGCTCGTCGAGATAACTCTGCAACACCGACTCGGCAAACAGCCCCATCGGCTCCACCGCGTGCACCACGTACAAGTCGGCATTGAACGTTCGCGCCAACGCCAGAGCGTGCTGCATCACTAACGGTGCGTACAGACCGAGGTCAGTGGCATACAGCATCGAACGAATCATATGACCTCCTCGCAAGCCAACATGGCGGAGATTTGATTCAGCTTAGCAGTGCCTTGGCGAGTACGACGTGCGACGCAACGTCTTGAAGCACAGGGATTTAGATCGACGGTTCGTTACTGATGCCGTGGGGCACATGGCCGGTGGCGACGACGTCGCGGGCGAGTTCGCAATGACCGGCCTGATCGTCGAAGAACACGTCGGCGGCAAAGGCTTCGAGGAAGGCCGACTTGGTCAACCCGCCGAGGAACAGCGACTCATCAAGACGGATGTCCCACTCGCGCAATGTGCGGATCACCCGCTCATGGGCCGGCGCCGAACGTGCCGTGACCAGCGCTGTGCGGATCGGGCAGTCGTCGTCGGGAAACTCGCGCTGCAACAGATTGAGCGCCGCCAGAAAGCCCTTGAACGGCCCGCCGCGCAAGGGCTCGCGCGCCGATTCGCGCTCCTTGGCCTGAAACGCTTCCAGGCCGCCGGACTGATAAATGCGCTCCGACTCGTCGGAAAAAATCACCGCGTCACCGTCGAAGGCGATGCGCAATTCATCGCTGGCCGCACGACTGGCGCCGCCCGACAGAATCGTCGCAGCGGCGAAACCGGCCTCCAGCGCCGCACGCACATCTTCGGCATGGGTAGAAAGAAACAGGTCACAACCGAACGCTTTGAGATACGGATAAGGACTGCGCCCGCCAACAAACGCCGCACGGGAAATCGCCAGACCGTAGTGATGAATCGAGTTGAAAACGCGCAGACCGGTGTCGGCACTGTTGCGCGACACCAGAATCACCTCGACCCGCGCGCGACCGAGACGACTGTTCAGGCTCAAGAGTTTTTCCACCAGCGGAAAGGCATCGCCGGGCGCGAGAATTTCGTCTTCGTGTTCGATCTGATATTGCCGATAGGCTTCGACGCCGCTCGACAGGTAAACCTTGTGGCTCTCGCTCAGGTCGAACAACGCACGCGACGAAATCGCCAGCACCAGTTTGTCATCGATGTTCTTGGCCATGCCTTCCCCCGGATTGACCGATCAGCGATTGCGTCGGTCGATAAAACACAGATTGCGATACAGCGCTTCGATACGCGGCAATTCACACCCCGCCGCTTTGGCTGCGGCCAGGGGCCGGGCGTAAATCGCCTCAAGTTCAAGCGGCCGCTTGTGCAGAAAATCGTGGTACATGCTCGGCCAGTAATCGGGCATCTTTTCGGTCATCTGGAATAGAAAACCGGCGTAACCCGGCGGCATGTCGTGACCGCAGGCCTTGGCGCCCTGCACCACTTCCGCCATCAGTGCCTGAATCAACACGCGGCTGTCAGGGTCGGCCATCAGCGGCGTGGTGCCGGCATTGAGCAAAACCGAGAGTCCGTTGTAAGGAATATTCCAGACCAGTTTCTGCCAGCGCGCCTGATGCAGATTGGGCATCGCCTGGGAGTCCAGACCAGCGCGGCGAAACAGCTCCGAGCCTGCCTCGACGATCGCCATGCGTGCGGCATCGTCGATGGCCGGGCCGCTGTGATAACCCACGTTGACCGCCCCCAGCGCCTGATGGATGATCTGCCCGGGCCCGTCGCGATGCACGCAGATCAGGCACAGACCACCGAGCAGATGCAGGGAGTCGGGGAGTAACGCACGCAAACTGTCTTCGACGTCCAGACCGTTTTGCAGCAACAGCACTTTTGCATCCGCTTTGGCCGCTTGAATGATCGCCGGCGCCAGATCGGCGTTACTGGTGGTTTTGGCACCGACCAGCAGCCAGTCACACTTGGGCATGTCTTCGGCCGCAGAATAAGCCTGCGCAGGGTTTAGCGTCAGTTGGCCATGCACCGCGCTGTTCACCTGCAAACCTCGTTCGGCCACGGCAGAAAACTCGCTGCGCAGCAAAAAGTGCACGTCGAATCCGGCCCGCGCCAGCATCACCCCGTAGAAACCACCAATCGCGCCGGTGCCGATAATCCCCACCACCGGTTTGTTCACTGCCCCCATCATGGCAACTCCTCTGCAATTCGACCCAGTGCCTGCGTCAGCGCCGCGTTGAGCGCGTCAGCCGTCAGGCGCGTGTGCAATGCCCCAAAGAACTCACCGTCGCGCACGACAAACAGCGCCGGCAAATGAAAGACCTGATAACGCTCCACCAACCCGCCGTTGTTACCGGCATCGATCCAGCACAATCGGTCGATCGCCAGATCGAATCCAGGCAGTACCTCACGGGCGAACCGGCAACTGGCGCAGCCGACGCTGGTGAATATCACCAGGGAAACGCCGCTCATCGCCAGCAGCCGTTGGTCGGCGTCGAAATCGGTCAGTTCGGATTCGACCACTATACTGGGGGAAACAATGTCAAATGGCCGACACAGGGAGTCTGTGCTCATGGGACGTTTCATTCCTCATCCGGACGAGGTGCCGGTTGAATTAACCTTGCTCAAACCTGAGTGTATTTCCAGGCAACAACTGCACACTATCAGCCTCGGCGGCATCGCTTGCAATTACCACCGCGCCTGGCGACACGGCACGGCGCTGCAGGTGCGCATGCCGACACTCAATGCCGACATCTGCTATCCGGGCTATGTCGCCTGGTGCCTGCGGCGCAAAAAAGGCTATCTGGTGGGGATCGCGTTTACCGATGAGCAGACGCTGTTCAGCGCGCGAATGGGTGAGCAGGTGTGTCAGATCGAGCGGTTTTGCCGGATGAACGACCCCCACGATGACCTTCAGGATATTCAGGCGCTGGCCCTGCAATGGGTCGAACAACACGCCGACGAGTTCTCCCACGACAGCGTCAGCAAGGCTTTTGCCCAGCCAGTACTGGATTAAAGCGGCGTTTGCCCATTGTCGAGCAGGCGCGTAACGCGCTAAGGTTCCGCTCCCCGACGCGCTTAAATCTGCTGTGCTCCGCCGCGCGGGGATCGCTGGCGGCCGGCACCCGTGACCTGACGAGTAAACGATGGCTGATTTACCGATCAACGACCTAAACGTCGCCTCTAACGAGACCCTGATCACTCCCGATCAGCTCAAGCGTGATATCCCTTTGAGCGACGCTGCCCTGCGCACCGTCACCAAGGGCCGCGAAGTCATTCGCAACATTCTTGATGGCACCGACCACCGTCTGTTCGTAGTGATCGGCCCGTGCTCGATCCACGACATCAAGGCTGCCCACGAATACGCCGACCGCCTGAAGGTACTGGCGGCGGAAGTCTCCGATACCCTGTATCTGGTCATGCGTGTGTATTTCGAGAAGCCGCGCACCACCGTCGGCTGGAAAGGCCTGATCAACGATCCGTATCTGGATGACTCGTTCAAGATTCAGGACGGTCTGCACATCGGTCGTCAGTTGCTGCTGGATCTGGCCGAAAAAGGCCTGCCAACCGCCACCGAAGCCCTCGACCCGATCTCCCCGCAGTACCTGCAGGACCTGATCAGCTGGTCGGCCATCGGCGCGCGTACCACCGAATCCCAGACTCACCGTGAAATGGCTTCGGGCCTGTCCTCGGCTGTGGGCTTCAAGAACGGCACCGATGGCGGCCTGACCGTCGCGATCAACGCCTTGCAGTCGGTCTCCAGCCCGCACCGTTTCCTCGGTATCAACCAGGAAGGTGGCGTGTCGATCGTCACCACCAAAGGCAACGCCTACGGCCACGTGGTGCTGCGCGGTGGCAACGGCAAGCCAAACTACGATTCGGTCAGCGTTGCCCTGTGCGAGCAGGCGCTGAACAAAGCGAAGATCAAGCCGAACATCATGGTCGATTGCAGCCACGCCAACTCCAACAAGGATCCGGCCCTGCAACCGCTGGTGATGGAAAACGTCGCCAACCAGATCCTCGAAGGCAACCAATCGATCATCGGCCTGATGGTCGAGAGTCATTTGAACTGGGGCTGCCAGGCGATTCCGAAAGACCTCGCCGACCTGCAATACGGCGTGTCGATCACCGATGCCTGCATCGATTGGTCCGCCACCGAGAACACCCTGCGCAGCATGCACGCCAAACTCAAGGACGTGCTGCCGAAGCGTCAGCGCAGCTGATCGGCGTTTCGCAGGCATAAAAAAACGCCGGGCATTGCCCGGCGTTTTTGTGTGTGCAGTTTTTTCAGATCTTCGCGGCGCGCCGTTGGTGGCGCTCCATGTAGCGCTCGACGTAGGAGCACGACGGAATCACCGTGTAGCCCATTTCTTCGGCGTATTGCAGCGCGCTTTCAGTCAGCGCTGCGGCAATGCCACGCCCGCGCAGGGCATTGGGCACAAACGTGCGATAGATATCCAGGGTCTGTTTTCCCAGATCCATATAGGTCAGGTAGGCACGATGACCGTCCACACTGGTCTCGAACTGATGACCAGCCTGGTCATGGTGGATGGACAACGCCTCGCTCATCACTACTCCTCGCGGGTCTTGAATTCTGACCCCTACCTTACCGATGTTTTTCCGGCGAAGGAACATCTACGCCACCCCGTGCCTGCTGGACACCGAGAAGAGCCACACCGATCTCGCGTAACCGAGCACCTGATAAATAGTAGGCACCATTGGCAAAAATGCTCAAGGTGCGCTCGTCATCAGACGGGTTGGCGGCGGTGGCTCCGTTGGACGCAGGGGTGGCTTGGGAGATTATCTTCCCCGGCCGGTCACCTGAACATTGCCGGATGTTGAGACTTAAGACGTGCGACTTTGTTTAAAGTCACCTCAAGAGGGACAAAGATAGGTGACGCATCACGCAAAATCGCAACGAAAGTATGGACGAATTGATATAGGCAGACTTTAGCCATTGCCTGCAAAACAGCACGTGACAACGGGAACTTTTTCTCAATAACTCGCTCTGCGCGGGGCTTGCAGCTGGATATTTTTTAAACAGTGCAGTTAAAAGTTGCTCGAAAAAGAATCAACGCCTACAATTTTTTTTGCTTCTTGCCTTACGTCAGTTTACTTACTACAAGTAATGGGTAGTATGTACGCCGGCTATTTCCTCAATCGGAGGAGACAGCCACTTAATTGAAAGTCCTTGAAGGGGAACACGATGAACAACGTTCTGAAATTCTCTGCTCTGGCTCTGGCCGCAGTTCTGGCTACCGGTTGCAGCAGCGCATCGAAAGAAACCGAAGCACGTCTGACCGCTACTGAAGACGCAGCTGCTCGCTCCCAGGCTCGTGCAGACGAAGCTTACCGTAAAGCTGATGAAGCTCTGGCTGCTGCTCAAAAAGCACAACAGACTGCTGACGAAGCTAACGAGCGTGCTCTGCGCATGCTGGACAAAGCTAGCCGCAAGTAATAATCCCTCGGGATTGTTATCAAGCCGACCCGTTTTTCGGGTCGGCTTTTTTGTGCCCGGAGTTTTTGTCCGGGCACAAAAAAACCCGCCGGCGCGCGAGGCGTCGGCGGGTTCTGGATCAGCCTGTTACTGCTGCAGGTCGATCGGTGCGCTCGAGACAATCGGCGCCGAAGTATTCGGCGTGCCGATCTCGGTTGGCAGACCATCTTCGGCCGCAACAACGTCGCGTACCACATCCCAGTTCATGCGCAGGTTGTTGGTGATGTCGTCACGCTTGAGCATCGCGTTGATCACCGCCGTGTGCTTGTCGACCACCGACGGGTTGCCCTTGTCGTCGATTGGCGTGTGCGCTTCGAGATAGACCTTGCCGCCACTGCGCCCGAACTTGTACGCATCGTTGAGAATACGCACCGAAGTGCCGACCGGCACCATGCTGGCCATTTCCAGCACGTTGTTGTTGAACATGCGGAAGCAGCCGTGACTGGTGCGCATGCCGATGCCGAACTTCTTGTTCGAACCATGGATCAGGTAGCCCGGCGTGCCGAGGGTGAACTTGAACGGCCCCAGCGGGTTGTCAGGACCGGCCGGCACCACGTTTGGCAACGGATCACCATCAGCGGCGTGCTCAGCCTTGATCGACGCTGGAGGCGTCCAGGTCGGGTTCGGCGTCTTGGCCGTGATCGAGGTATGCGCAATCGGCGAACCCCAACCTTCACGACCGATGCCCAGCGGGAAGGTGTACACCACGCTCCGGCCTTTCGGGAAATAGTAGAGTCGGTATTCGGCGAGGTTGATCACTATGCCTTCGCGCGGGCCCGGCGGCAGAATGAAGCGCGTCGGCAGAACGATTTCGGTGCCGGCACCCGGCAACCAGGCATCGACGCCCGGGTTGGCCGCGACCATTTCCGAATAGCCCAGATCGTACTTCGTGCCCAGGTCGGCGAAGGTGTCTTCGTACTTGGCTTTGATCACCTGCACCTGGCCGATGATGTCTTCACCGGGTGGTGGCAGGGGAAACTCCAATGCAGCAACGGGACCGGCCACACACAGGGCGGCAAGTGACAGGCAGCGGGTGACGGCAGGAAAGCGCGGCAACATCCGGAAAATCCTTCGCATGATCAACAAGGGTATAAGAGCGCGATTGTACACCGCACTTTGAATATTCGGGGAGACAGCCCGATAGGCTGGCAAAACTCTTCATGTTGGAGCTGCCGAAGGCTCGGCCGCGATCAGACGCCCTTATTCGACTAAAGCTCGAAACGCAGTTCCGGCCAGATCGGCGAAGTCCCGCGCTTCTGCGACTCGAGAATCGCCCGGCACAAAGAGCACAGACGCTGATCCTGAAACACCCGACGATCCACGCTCGACCAGCGTGGTTGCGCCGGCAGCAGACTGCCGCAGAGGGTGCGATCGGCCGAGCCGCCGAGTTCAAGTTGACGGGTCACCAGATGCACCCGCACTTCCTGGCAGGCGAACAGATCCAGCTGCTCGTCAGGCTCGATCAGTTGGTAGGCAAACAGGGACCAGGCAGAACGCGACATCGGGGGCTCCAAATAAGGGGGCGCCACATTAGCCGAAAGCCTGCCCTTAGAAAAGCCTCATAACAGCGGTTTTAGCGTCGGCCAGACATTTTCCAGCAACTTGCCCTGAGCCCCGGCTGCCGGGTGCAGACCGTCGGCCTGCATCAGGTCGGGATGACCGCCCACGCCGTCGAGGAAAAACGGCACCAGCGGGATCTTTTTGACCAACACTTAAGCTTAGAAAATTAGGGAGCCCGATACGTTTGTCGGATTTGGACGGCAGAACCATAAGGTCACACCAATTCCATATTGACATCACCTTGTATGCACATAGACTCTCCTCGATTAACCCCACCTCTGATAAGGAAATCCCATTATGAAAAATCGTTCCTTTTTGGTACCTATGGCTACCTTGGCTGCGGCTGTTGCCACTGAACAGGCTTCAGCGTCGGCACCTCACGAGATCGTCGAAACCACCATCGACCAAACAATCTCAATCCAAACGCCTCCTCCAAGTGAAAACCTTTCGGTACGCAGTGGCAATGACCTATTCGAGTTCGTGTTAAAACGCGGTGACCAAGGTCAATTTATGGCCTATCACAGCTCCCATAGCTCCCACTCATCTCACAGCTCCCACAGCTCTCATCATTCGGGCTCCTGACATGGGACGCGAGGTGACGCTCGTATATGACGAGCAGCTTTACGAAGCACAAGTGCTGCAAAAAGCTGCTTATCGGGCAATGAACTCGCTGACGGTTGATATTACGTGCGCTGACGGTAAATTCAGCTGCGTTTTGTCCTCAAATATCGGCGTCGAAGAGCCTTCATTTCTACTCGCTGTTCAAGAATTCAAGAAGGACGTGATCGACTACCAACTGCGCCACCAGTTGAATGCTGAAACGTTGCCCATCAAAAATCTGATCCTTGGACTGGCCTTCTCGAAAACCGGACTGATCAGTGAGTAAATTTCAGAAGCTGGATTTCTATGCTCAGCAACGCCCTTACGAGCTGCTGCCGTTCAAATTCGACCGTTTGAATGACTGCCAATACGTCATTACCAATATGGCGGGCGAGTACCAAGTCCTGCCAATGCCGGTGCTCGAACAGCTGATCAACAGAACGCTATCGTTTACATCAGAGCTGATCCCAACACTACGTTCGAAGCAGTTCATCCGATTTCCTGAAGAGCAAGCACCTCTCCAGCTACTCGCTCTCAAGATTCGCACCCGTTTGTCTAGGCTGGCTCAGTTCACAAATCTGCACATCTTTGTAGTAACCCTTCGATGTGACCATAGCTGCCCCTATTGCCAAGTCTCACGGCAATCGGAAAGCAGAGATGAATTCGACATGACCTCAGAGATGGCTGACCGGTCGTTGGATTTCGTTTTCATGTCACCGAATCCGGCCATCAAAATTGAGTTTCAGGGCGGGGAGCCCTTGCTGAATTTTGAGATGGTGAAGTACGTTGTCCTTGAGGCTGAAAGACGCAATCTCAAAGAAGGCCGTGACCTTCAGTTCGTGATTGCAACCACGCTTTCACTGTTAACTGATGAAATGCTCATTTTTTGCAAGCAGCACCGCATTGTTCTTTCATCATCCCTCGACGGACCGATGAATCTCCACAACGCCAATCGCCCACGCCCCGGACGGGACAGTCACCAACGTTTCGAAGAAGGGTTAACGAAAGCGCGCGCAGCACTCGGGTACGATCAAGTATCTGCTCTGATGACGACCACCGACAAAAGCCTACCCCACGTAAGGGCCATCATTGATGATTACCTGCGTCTCGGCTTTGATGGGATATTTCTCCGAACTCTCTCGCCATATGGCTTCGCAATCAAGACCAAGAAATTTCTGGCATATGACACTGAACGCTGGCTAGACTTTTTCAAAGAAGGTCTTGATTACATCATCGAGCTGAACAAATCCGGCATACGTTTTGTGGAGCAGTACTCATCGCTTGTGCTGGCAAAAATGCTCACATCAACAGATCCCGGATTCGTTGATCTGATGACCCCCGCAGGTGCTGGAATTGCTGCCATCGTGTTCAATTATGATGGCTCCGTCTACGCTTCAGATGAGAGTCGCATGCTTGCTGAGATGGGCGACTACACCTTCAGATTAGGCAACATTCTGGAACAATCCTATGAGGATATCATCCTCTCAGATCAGCTCTTAGATGCATTGGAAGAGTCCTTCACACTGAGTTCTCCCATGTGCTCAGACTGCGCATTTGAACCCTTCTGCGGCTCAGAACCTGTTTACCACCACGCCATGCAAAACGATCTGGTAGGAAGAAAGCCAGAATCCTCTTTTTGTAAGCGGAACATGGCGATCTTCAAACACCTCATTGAATTGATGGAAAACGACGAAGATACGAAGCGAATTTTTATGGGGTGGGCGAATCGATGCTGAAGCTCAGCGGAAAAATAATCCGTATTCATGCAGTTGATGTCTCGAAGGATCTCACGCTAATCAAGGTCTCCACTAACCGAAACCTTCCCGAAATCCTACGAAGAGAAATGGCCTACCTGGTGACCGGATACCCGATCCCCATCGGATTTGCTCACTATCTTCTGACTGAGCAGCATCAGGATTTGGCTCAAGAACTCCCAATGGGTTCCGACCATTCGGTCCTGCCGAATGACTATGGCTACATTGATAACAATGACATTGTCCGGCTTTCCGCTGATCGTCAAAGCATACGGGTTCTGTTTCGGGCCTCGTCGCCGAACAACAGCATTCTGCTGACTGAGCAGTGCAACAACTATTGCCTTATGTGTTCACAACCTCCTAAAGCAGCCGATGACTCATGGATACTCGATGAAATTGAAAGCTTGATTCCATTGATTCCTAAGGAAACCCGCGAGCTGGGATTCACTGGTGGGGAGCCTACGACCAATAAGGAGCGGTTTCTTAAAATCATTAGCCTGACAAAAAGCTATTTACCAAGAACCGCCATCCATATCCTTTCGAACGGAAGAAGCTTTAAAGACTCGGACTTTGCTGAAAAATACGCGTCGATAGGAATACCCGATGCGATGGTCGGCATTCCCGTCTATTCAGACGATCCAACGCTGCATGACTACATCGTGCAAGCTCGAGGCGCATTCGACGAAACCATCCGAGGCATTCTGAACCTGAAACGCTTGGGGCAGAAGGTTGAGATTCGGGTCGTCTTGCACAAGCTGTCAATTCAGCGGCTTCCTCAGTTATGTGAGTTCATTGCGCGCAATCTCTTGTTCGTTGATCAGGTTGCTTTGATGGGGCTTGAAATGATGGGGTTTACTCGCGCTAATCTCGACGAGCTATGGATTGATCCCATCGAGTACAAAGACATCCTCAGCAAATCAGTGCAGATTCTTACCAAATATGGAATGAACGTTTCGGTCTACAACCATCAGTTGTGTCTGGTTAACGCAGACATTCTTCCGTACTACCGAAAGTCAATCAGCGACTGGAAAAATGAGTTTGCGCCGGAATGCCTGACCTGCAGAAAGCAAAGCGAATGCGGAGGCTTTTTCTCGTCAGGGATCAAATTTGGATACAGCAAACAACTTTCGCCTTTCTGACGCCTTCGCAGAGCTATATCAAAGCAGCGGTTTTAGCGTCGGCCAGACATTTTCCAGCAACTTGCTCTGAGCCCCGGCTGCCGGGTGCAGACCGTCGGCCTGCATCAGGTCGGGATGACCGCCCACGCCGTCGAGGAAAAACGGCACCAGCGGGATCTTTTTGTCGTCGGCGAGTTTGCCGTAGACCTCGGCGAAGGCGTCGGTGTAGCGCTTGCCGTAATTGGGCGGCAATTGCATGCCGAGCAACAACACCTTGGCACCGCTCTGGCGGGAACTGTCGATCATCGAGGCAAGATTTTGTTGCAATTGCGCTGGCGGCATTCCGCGCAGGCCGTCGTTACCCCCAAGTTCGAGGATCACCAGCTCAGGCTTATGCTCTGCAAGCAGTGCCGGCAGGCGCGCCTGGCCTCCGGCACTGGTGTCGCCACTGATGGAGGCATTGACCACTTTGTCGTCAAAACCCTCCTTTTTGAGCCGTTGCTCCAGCAGCGATACCCACCCCAGGCGGGTATCCAGTCCGAAACCGGCGCTGATACTATCGCCAACGATCAGGACAGTACCCGCCGCTGCGTTCTGGGCCATGCACATCAAGGCCAGGCCAGCACTCAAAAACCACACACGCATCGGATTCTCCATGGGCGCAAGCATTCTCACCGCGAAGAACCTCAGCAAAGTGGTTCCCAGCGCGGAAGGTGAACTGACTATCCTGCACGAACTCAGCCTGGAACTGAACAAGGGCGACAGCCTGGCCATCGTCGGCGCGTCCGGTTCCGGCAAATCCACCCTCCTCGGCCTGCTCGCCGGCCTCGACTTGCCGAGCAGCGGCGAAGTCACCCTTGCCGGGCAGAGCCTGAGCAACCTCGATGAAGATCAGCGTGCACGGATCCGCGCCGAGCATGTCGGTTTTGTCTTTCAGTCGTTCCAGTTGCTCGACAGCCTCAACGCCCTGGAAAACGTCATGCTGCCGCTGGAGCTCGATGGCCGCAAAGATGCCCGCGAGCGGGCGACGGAGCTGCTCCAGCGCGTCGGCCTCGGCCAGCGCCTGACCCATTCTCCGCGCCAGCTCTCCGGTGGCGAGCAACAACGGGTGGCAATCGCCCGCGCGTTTGCCGCCGAACCGGACGTGCTGTTTGCCGATGAGCCCACCGGCAATCTCGACAGCCACACCGGTGAGCGCATCAGCGACTTGCTCTTCGAACTGAACAAGGAACGCGGCACCACCCTGGTGCTGGTGACCCACGACGAACGCCTGGCCCATCGCTGCCGGCGCCTGATCCGTCTTGAAGCCGGCCTGTTGGTCGCCCCTCTGGAGCCTTGATGGCACGTCTGCCGCTGTTGCGTCTGTTCAGTCTCGCCATCCGCCAATTACTGCGCGATGCCCGCGCCGGGGAATTGCGGGTGTTGTTCTTCGCCCTGGTTGTCGCCGTGGCGGCAAGCACGGCCATCGGTTACTTCGGCGCGCGCCTCAATGGCGCGATGATGCTGCGGGCCACCGAATTTCTCGGCGCCGATCTGGTGCTTGAAGGTAGCTCGCCGGCCCGTGAGGAACAGATACGGAGCGGTACCGAACTGCGCTTGCAGCATGCGCAAGTGGTGGAGTTTTCCAGCGTCATCGCCACCGACAACGGCATTCAGTTGTCGAGTATCAAAGCCGTCGACCGCGCCTATCCGCTGCGTGGCGAGCTGAAAAGTGCGCCGGCGCCCTTCGCGGCAGAGCAACCCGGCGGCGAACCGCAGCCCGGCGAAGCCTGGGTCGAGGCACGCCTGCTGACCGCGCTGGATCTGAAGATCGGCGACAGCATCGACGTCGGCATGAAGACGTTGAAACTGACTCGCGTGCTGACGTATGAACCGGATCGCGCCGGCAACTTCTACAGCCTGACACCCCGGGTGATGATCAACCTCGATGACCTTGCCGCTACTGGCGTGGTGCAGCCCGGCAGCCGGGTGAGCTACCGGGACTTGTGGCGCGGCGAACCGCAGGGGCTGGAAACCTATCGCCAGCTGATCAAACCGGGCCTGGCGGCGAACCAACGGATTCAGGATGCGCGCGACGGCAATCGGCAGATTGGCGGCGCACTGGGCAAGGCCGAGCGTTACTTGAACATGGCCAGCCTGGTCGCGGTATTGCTGGCAGGCGTCGCCGTGGCGTTGTCGGCTAATCGCTTCGCCAGTCGGCGTTTCGATGCCAGTGCCTTGCTGCGTTGCCTCGGCTTGTCACGCCGGGAAACCATGCTGCTGTTCAGTGTGCAACTGACCGTGCTCGGGCTGTTCGCTGCACTCAGCGGGGCGTTGCTCGGCTGGCTGGCGCAATTGGGACTGTTCGCGCTGTTGCATGATTTGCTACCGACGGATGTTCCACCGGGTGGTCTTTTTCCGGCCATCGCCGGGATCGGCACCGGGCTGGTGGCGCTGGCCGGGTTTGCCCTGCCGCCACTCGCGGCGCTGGGTCGAGTGCCGCCGCTGCGCGTGTTACGTCGTGACATGCTGCCCATCCCGTCGAGTACCTGGATGGTTTATGGCGCGGCGCTCGGCGCGCTCGGCCTGATCATGTGGCGCCTGAGCCTCGATCTGCTGCTGACCTTTGCCTTGCTTGGCGGTGGCGTGCTGGCCGCGTTGGTGCTGGGCAGCTTGCTGTTGTTGCTGCTTAAAAGTTTGCGGCGGATGCTCGCCCGAGCGTCCTTGCCGTGGCGTCTTGGCCTTGGCCAACTGCTGCGGCATCCATTGGCGGCAGCCGGTCAATCGCTGGCGTTCGGCTTGATTCTTCTGTCCATGGCACTGATCGCCCTGCTGCGCGGCGAACTGCTCGACACCTGGCAAAACCAGTTGCCGAAAAACGCGCCGAACTACTTCGCGCTGAACATTCTACCGGCGGATAAACAGGCCTTTACCGATCACCTGATCAATGTTTCGGCCCAAGCCGCACCTTTGTACCCGGTGGTTCCGGGACGACTGATCAGCATCAACGGCGAACCGGTGCAGCAAATCGTCAGCAAGGATTCAGCCGGCGACCGCGCGGTGCAACGTGACCTGAGTCTGACCTGGGCGGCGGATTTGCCGGCAGGCAACAAACTCATCGCGGGTGAATGGTGGAAGGATCAGCCAACCGACGATGTACCGGGTGTCTCGGTGGAAGGCAAAGTTGCCGAGAGCCTCAAACTCAAACTCGGCGATCACATGGTGTTCAGTGTCGGCGGGATCAATCGTGAAGCGAAAGTCACCAGCCTGCGCGAGATAAACTGGGACAATTTCCAGCCGAACTTCTTCATGATCTTCCAGCCCGGCACCCTGAAGGATCTGCCGGCGACCTACCTGACCAGTTTCTATCTGGCGCCCGGTCACGATCAGCAGATCGTCGAACTGTCGCGAGCCTTCCCGGCGGTGACCATCCTGCAGGTTGAGGCGTTGCTCGAACAACTGCGCAGCATCCTCGCCCAAGTGACACTGGCCGTGGAGTACGTGTTGTTGTTTGTTCTGGCGGCGGGCATGGCGGTGCTGTTTTCCGGCCTGCAAGCAACGCTGGATGAGCGCATCCGCCAAGGTGCGCTGTTGCGTGCGCTGGGCGCGGAGCGGCAGTTGTTGATCAAGGCACGGCGTATCGAGTTCGGATTGCTCGGAGCAGTGAGTGGTTTGCTCGCGGCCATCGGTTCGGAAATCGTCAGTCTGGTGTTGTACCGCTACGCCTTCGACCTGCCGTGGCATCCGCATCCGTGGCTGCTGGTGCTGCCACTGATTGGCGCCGCACTGATCGGTGGCGCCGGCGTGTTCGGCACACGCCGGGCCTTGAATGCAAGTCCGCTGACAGTGTTGCGTGAGGGTTGATAGACTCCAGTCGTCCTGATCACAAGAAGTTGCCATGAGCCGTTACCGCCCTCCCCGCACCGCCGGCACCGCGCTGATCACCCCTGAAGGTGAAGCGCGGATGCGTGCCGAGTTCCATGAGCTGTGGCATGTGCGCCGTCCGCAAGTGACGCAATCGGTCAGCGAGGCGGCGGCTCAGGGCGACCGCTCGGAAAACGCCGAATACACCTACGGTAAAAAGATGCTGCGCGAGATCGACAGCCGCGTGCGCTTTCTGACCAAACGTCTGGAAGCGCTCAAGGTTGTCAGCGAAAAACCCAGTGACCCGAACAAGGTGTACTTCGGCGCCTGGGTGACCATCGAGGAAGAGGACGGCAAGCAATCGCGCTACCGCATCGTCGGCCCGGATGAACTGGATCTGAAACTGGGTCTGATCAGCATTGACTCACCGCTGGCCCGCGCCCTGATCGGCAAGGCACTGGACGCGGAAGTGCGGGTGCAGACGCCGACCGGCGAGCAGTTCGTTTATATCGTGGCAATCGAATACCCGTAAACCGCATCAGCGGCGGGTGATCAAACCCTGCCGCGCAACACGGGTCAGTTGCCTGATCATTTCCGGGGCATCTTCAGCACTCGGCGCCTGAATCACGGCCAGATCGAAACTGTCACTGGCGAAACGCGCCAGTGACTCGCCGTCTTCAACAAACTGAATCAGGAACGCGGCAGGACCGCCACTGCGACGTGGCCAGCCATCGAGATAACGCAACAGCGTCGGCTGATGTTTACCGCCAAGAAGGATTTTCGGGTTGCGCTGAGTGACATGTGCCGTGATCGGCGCGGGACGAGCTGGAGGGCGTAGTGCATTCATCGTGTCGTGTCTCTGCCTCAAAAGTCTGCATGGCAGGTGAGAGGCAACACCGAACCAGCGCTTTAGCGGTATTTCGAAGCCCTGTTCCGGCTTCTGACGGCAACTGCAAATGAGTCACCTGGCGCCCCGCAAGTAGCTGTTTAAATCGGCGCATACGCGGCATCCTAGAGAACGTGACCGGCCGGTGTCAAGAATCAGCCGCAACAAAAAAGGCCCGCACAATGCGGGCCTTTTACTTGAGTCAGAGCGCTTAACCGGCGATGGCGCGATCCACCGAGAGCTTACCCGCACCTTCGATCAGTACCGCGATGCTGCCACCGAGCAGGGCCAGAGCAAATTCGTAGCCGTTGTTGGCCATGAACAAGCCGTTGCCGATGTGCACGGTGAAGATCGCCACCAGCGACAGGAAGGTCAGACCCAGCGCCGCCGGGCGCACCAGCAGGCCGATGATCAAAGCCAGACCGGCGAAGAACTCGGTACCGCCGGCCAACGTGGCCATCACGTAACCCGGGTGCAAACCGATGCTGTCCATGTACTGCGCGGTGCCGGCGAGACCGTAGCCACCGAACAGGCCGAAGAGCTTCTGCGAGCCGTGGGCGGCGAAGATCACACCGACCGCGATACGCAGAACAGTCAGGCCGTAACCGGCGCGAGTGAACAATACCTTGTTGATCAGAGAGCTCATGTTGCGTTCCTTGTTGTGAGAAGTGCTTGTTGGTTGGCCGCTATATTAATCAGTTAATTTCATGTTAAAAGCGCAAATATTCCGCCATAACAATCAGTTTATTAGATCATTTTCGTGAGACCACTTTCTGCCCTCCGGGCTCCAACGACTCTCGCTCCCGGTCGAACGCCAAGTAATACTTGTTCACGCTATTAACATAGCTGACCGGCCCCATACCCACCTGCTCCATGGCGATGCGTTCGACCTGGAAGAACCACTGATTGGGGTTGAGCCCGCGCCGCCGGGCTTCAGCGCGCATGCCCTGCACCCGCTCCGGGCCAATGTTGTAAGCCGCCAGCGTGAAAGCCATGCGCTCGCGCTCATTGAGCTTCGGGCTGTTGAAAAACTTGCGGCGAATCATCGCCAGGTACTTGGCCCCGGCCTGAACATTGGCATCGAGATTCTGGATATTGTTCACGCCAACCCGCTGTGCTGCAGACGGTGTGATCTGCATCAGACCGGTCGGGCCACTGCCGCTGCGCACATTGGGTTGCAGGGCCGATTCCTTGAACGCCAGCGCGGCCAGATTGAGCCAATCCATGCTCTGAGCGTCGGCATGTTTTTGCAGGGTCGGACGGAGTTTTTCCAGACGCTGGCGATCCGCCTTGGCCAGCGGATAGTGAACTTGATAAAGGCGTCGATAGATACGCAGGAACGCAGCATCTTCGTTCGAAGGTTTTTTGTAGCCGGTCAGAAAGCGGTCGATGCTCGCCCGCAGCATCGAGGCATCACGGCGTACAAACCAGTATTCCTCGCCCGGTTCACTGATCATCAACTGCCGGTCAAAACGCAATTTCGGCAGGATCTTGCCCCAGCGCTCGGCAATCGGTTGCTCGACGATGGTCAGATGAAAAATCCCGCCCTGAACCATTTCCAGCACGTCTTCGACCGCCAGCGTCGGATCGACCCATTCGATCTTGATCGGCGCCAGTTTGTGCAACGCGAGTTTTTGGTTGAGTTGACTGACCGCCTCACCCGCCGCGCTGCCGGTGGGCAAGGCCAGGGTTTTGCCGGAAAGCTGTTCGACCTTGGTGTAGCGCCGCTCGCCCTTGATGCCGACCAGGATCAGCGGCACGTTGCTGGCAATCGGTTCACTGCTGGCGACCGCGTGCCCCGGTTGCAGATCGAGCAATTCACCCGGCGCGACCAGATCACCTTCGCCACGCTGCAATGCGCCGAGCAGTTGATCCTTGGCTTTGGGAATGATCTTGAGGGTGATTTCCTGACCGTCACGGGCGTGACCGTTGAGGTATTGCTCGAAGGCGCGCAGGCGATGGTATTCGATGCCGATGGGCTGCCCCTGGACTTCGCCGGAGCTATTGCGGCTCTGGTTGACCAGCACGCGCAACACGCGGCTGCTGCGAATCTCCGACAAATCCCGCACCTTGGCGGCCGGCACAGCTTGCAGCGGCCCGGGCAGGCGCGCAACTGCCGTCATCGGCAGCAGCAACGAACCACACAACAGCAACAAAACCGAGGGACGAACCATCCACTCTCCGGAAAGAATACGGGGCGATTTCACCGCTGAACGGTCGATATCACCGACGAAAAACAGAGCGCCTGAGCGCTGGCAAAGTGCGAGAGACTGGCACAGTGATGGCATTTCTGCCAACCCGAGCGGCGTCGCGGCATCAAAAGACAGCTATAACTCGTTGTAGTTCTTGGCTTTTCTTATGAATCTACAGCTCTGGTATGCTTCCCGGCCTTCGGCCCGAGGTAGCAACCATGCAACTCATCGATATCGGCGTCAACCTGACCAACCCAAGTTTCGCCGACAAACACCAGGCCGTACTCGACCGCGCCTATGCTGCCGGCGTCTGCCAACTGGTGCTGACCGGCACCAGCGTCGAAGGCAGTGAACAAGCCCTGGAACTGTGTCGGCAACTGGATGAAAGCGGCCAGCGACTGTTCGCCACCGCCGGTATTCACCCGCATTCGGCCAGTGACTGGAACGCTGACAGCGCACGGCGTCTGCGCAGTTTGCTGATGGAAACCAACGTGGTGGCGGTGGGTGAATGCGGTCTGGATTTCAATCGCGATTTCTCGCCACGCCCGCAGCAGGAAAAAGTCCTCGAAGAACATCTGGCGCTGGCCGTCGAACTGCAACTGCCGGTGTTTCTACACGAGCGCGACGCCAGTCAACGCCTGCTGGAAATCTTGAAAGACTTCCGCGACAAGTTGCCTGCCGCCGTGGTGCATTGCTTCACCGGCGAGCAAAAGGCGCTGTTCAGCTACCTCGATCTCGACCTGCATATCGGCATCACTGGCTGGATCTGCGATGAACGCCGGGGCACGCATTTGCATCCGCTGGTCAAAGAGATCAAACGTGGGCGGCTGATGCTGGAAAGTGATGCGCCGTATCTCTTGCCACGCACCTTGCGCCCAAAGCCAAAGAACGGCCGCAATGAACCGGCGTATCTGAGCGAAGTGCTGCGCGAGGTGGCGCTGCATCGCGGCGAAAGCGAAGAAGATCTGGCCGCACACACTACCGCATGCGCCCGCGCCTTCTTCAACCTGCCCACCTTCCCCTGACGCCACAAGGGTTAGCGCAGAACCTGTTGACCCACATCAAGAACTTCAGATCTGCGTAGCGGCACAATGCTGGCACCTTGCCAAAACTGTTTCCGCTATCAGAGAAGACCTCCATGGGTGCCTGGCTTAGCAATATCTCGCTGAAATACAAATTCTGGGCGGTCAACGCGGTCGCCTTCGTCACCACGCTGTTGCTGGTGTTGTACGCCGTACAACTCGAACAACAGGCGCGCAGCCACGCGGCGCAGGCGTCGGCACAAGCCCAGGCGCAATTGCTCAAGGCCTGGCCGGCCGGACAGGCGCTGCCCAAGGCCGATCAGGTGCTGACGTTCAAACGCGGTGAAGCGCCGCGCCTCAATGAACAACCGTTGCTGGAGATCACCGACAGCAACGGCTGGAACGACATCAACCACATGCCGCTGTTCGGCGAAAACCCGTTGATGGGCGCTGAAGTGTTCAGCCGCGCCGATGGCCAGCAAGTCGCCGTGATCGCCTACGGCCCGAGCCTGAGCCAGGTGTTCAGCGAGCGTTTCGCAAATTACGCGGTGGCGGTGTTCATCCTGATGCTAGCGATGCTCGGCGCGTCGCAACTGCTGATCCGCTTTCTGCTCAGCCAGCTCAACACGTTGAAAGATGTGATGCTGCACGTCGAGAAAAGCGGCGACCTCTCGGCGCGCGTACCACTGGCTTGCAAGGACGAGGTCGGGCAGATGGCGAATGCGTTCAACGCCATGCAAGCGGGTTATCAGCGTGTGGTCAGCACCGTCGCCAATACCGCGCGGCAACTGGATGTCGGCGCGGCGCGTCTGGCGAAAAGCATGAACGAGGTGCGTCACGGCATGCTCGGTCAGCAGAGCGAAACCGATCAGGCGGCCACGGCGATCAACGAAATGACCGCCACCGTTTACCACATCGCCCAGCATGCCGGCGCCACCCGCGACCTTTCGCAGACTGCCGATGGCCTCGCTGGCAGCGGTCAGCAAGTGGTTGCACGGGTGCAGCATTCGATTGCCGGACTGTCCAGCGGCGTGCAGCAGACCGCCGAGATGATCCAGCGGCTGGCCGAGGACAGTCAGAAGATCAACGGCGTGGTCGGCGTGATTCACAGCATCGCCGAGCAGACCAATCTGCTCGCGCTCAACGCCGCGATTGAAGCCGCCCGGGCCGGTGAAATGGGCCGTGGTTTTGCGGTGGTCGCCGATGAAGTGCGCAATCTCGCCAAGCGGGTGCAGACCTCAACCGATGAAATCACCACCATGGTTTCGGCGCTGCAGGCCGGTACTCGGGATGCCGTGGACTTCATGCAGGAGAGTTCGTACAAAGCTGACGACTGCGTGCAGCAGGCGCAGGAGGCAGGTGAAGCGCTGGCGGAAATCACTGGAGCGGTGGCGCAGATGCGTGAGAGCAATACGCAGATTGCCGTGGCGGCGGAACAGCAGAGTCAGGTGGCCGAAGAGATGAACCGGGCCGTGGTGAGCATTCGCGATGTGACCGAAAACACCGTGCAGCAGACAGTCGATTCGGCGACGACGAGTAATGAGCTGGCGACGTTGGCCGGGGAGCTGAGCAAGGCGATTGGACAGCTCAAGCTGTAGGGGACTCATCGCGAGCAGGCTCACTCCTACAAGGAATTTGTGAACGCCGAAGATCTCCTGTAGGAGTGAGCCTGCTCGCGATAGCTTTAGTTGCAACACCGTCGAATCCGCCCACTGTGCCTATCACTTCAATAGCCAACCTTGATTCGCCGCCCTCCTCAGCCCGGCCTATTCTCCAACCATGTGTTCAACATGGATCGAGGAGTCGTCAACATGGGCAAACGTCACCCCAACCTTCCCGCGTGGCAATGGCGCGCGTACCCGAACAATCATCAGCATCCGACCAATCTGGTGCTGCACCTGATTGCCGTGCCGTTGTTCATTGTCGCGTTTCTGCTGATCGTTTCGGGCGTGTTCAGCCTGAGTCTGGCGAGCGTGGCCATTGGCGTGATCGGCATCGTCGCGGCGCTGGGTCTGCAGCGCCACGGCCACAGCCTGGAGGCGCAAGCCGCCGAGCCGTTCAGTGATCGCAAAGATGCGCTGTCACGTTTGCTGGTCGAACAGTTTCTGACGTTTCCGCGTTTCTTTCTCAGCGGCGGCTGGTGGCGCGCCTGGCGTGAGCGCCACCGTCGGCATTGAATCAGGCGAAGATCGTGACGGTCTGCCGACTCATCGCAATCAACTGCCCTTCTGCGCTCCACAGCTTGGCGGCCACGTGGCCGTAACCGTCGGCGGCGTATTCGATGTCGGCGAGGTATTTGCACCAGTCCAGCGTGCTCAGATCATGCAACGGCTGAACAAACTCAATGGTCCAGGTCAACGTACTACCCGGCGCGGGTTTCTTCAGATACGGCAACAGCGCAGGTGGCCATGCATCGACCAGCGCCAGCAGATGCGCCTCACTGACCGGTTCTTCCTTCACATCCCCGCGCAACCGCACCCAGCCGCCCATCAGGCGCGAGGGTGTGCCGGTGAACGGCATGCCGCCGACATTCCAGCGCATGGCCAGATGGCGCATGAACTCAGGCGTCACGCCTTTGATATACGGCAACTCCGGGCACTCGTCCCAGTGTTTCATTTCGGCTGCCGGATAGGCTTCAACCGCGACCTCTGAAGGCCGCGAAGCACCGAAGCTGCCTTGCACCATCGTGACCACCTGACCGTTCTGCATGGCACGCCCCAGCAACTGGCTGACCGCTTTGCCTTCGCGCAGCACTTCGACTTCAAAGCTCACCGGGACTTCAGGCTCGACCGGGCCGACAAAGGTGATCGCCAGTGAACGCACTGGCCGATCCGCCGGCACTCGGGCGCGCATCGCTTCGTATTGCAGCGCGGCAACCAGACCACCGAAACTGGCACGGCCCTGACCCCATTCGGCAGGAATCGTCAGTTCCGGTTGGCGGCGGACCGCATCAAGCAGATCACAAAAGCGCATGGCAACCTCGGAAACGAAAAAGGAATGCACGGATCTTAACCAGCTCAAGACAACGCCGCAGCGTCTATTCCGGTCAAATGGGCTGACATCTCGGACATGATGCAGAACCCCGTGGGAGCGGGCTTGCCCGCTCCCACAAGGAAATACAAATAGTGCTTGAGGTTATTTGAAGCAGGTCGAGCTGAGTTTTTCGAGGACACGATCCGCTTTGCCTTCGGCCTCGATCATGGTCGCCTGCCAGGTCGCCACACAGGGTTGCAGATCGGCTTCCTGCTCGGCTTTCGCCAGCCACTGCCAGCAATCGTGCCAGTCGCCCAGTGCACCTTGCGCCGCCTTCAGGCGTTTCAGCGCAGCTTCAGGCAGACGATCCAGTTCGGGATAGGCTTCGATGCCATAACGCACACGCTTGATCAGCAGGCGCAGACGGTGACGGTCATGCGCCGGATCGTGCAGCGCTTCATCGAGTTTCTGCCATTGTTTGCCGAGGCGTTTTTCGATGCGCTTGTCCAGATCCTTGAGCAAGCCCTGCCGTTGCGACGCCCGCAAGAAGCGTGGAAAGGCATCGAGGATCATCAGCAATGCCGCAACTTCCTGACTGGCCGCCAGCGTCGGATAGGCCTGCGCCATTTGCGCCATGCGGCGTTGCGCCGCTTCAGGCTGCTGGTGCTGAAGCAGATACGCCGCCAGAACCTCGCGGTCACGCCAAGGCGTGGTCAATTGGCCGACAGCCGAAGCGGCGTCTTCCAGTTGCTCGACACCCGGCAAGCCGCGCAACGGCCGCAACAGGCTGCGCAGTCGGCGAACCGTGGTGCGCAAATCGTGCAGGGCTTCGGGATCGGTGTGCGCATTCATTCGCGCCTGACAGGCCAGCAGTCGCACTTCCAGGCTCAGAACATGAGCCACCAGGCGGTCAACCAACGCAGACATCACTTGCTCCTGAATCAAAGGGCTGCAAAGGATGAGTCTGCGACTTCACAGCCTCATCCCGCTTGAGCTACGTCAGCAGCTTAGCGCCCGGCGCGGGATTCGCGAATGTAGAAACGCGCCTTCTCGGCTTTGCTGCTGCAACCCTCGAAGCCCTCGAACTGCTGCTGGGTTTTCGCCGCCGTCAGCAGCGAAAGCGCTTTGGAATAACTGACCGTGCCGGCAAACCCTTCGGCCTTGGCCAGATCCAGTTCGTGCCACGCCGCATCGAGCTGGCTGCCACAGCTGTCACGATACGCAGTCTTGCCCGCGCAACCGGCCAACGCCAAAGCCATCAACGGCACACAGATCCAGGCTTTCATCACTCACACCTCAAATAGGTCAACAGTCGTGCAGGTAAGACGGCTGCGCGGGCAAAAAGTGCCTTGCCGCGCAATCGATCGACGGTGGCGAAAAGGATAGCGCCGAAGCTGCACGGAGTATCGGAAAAACGACGTTGTTGATGTCCCGTGCGACCCTGGCGATTGAGCCCGCCCCGCGTTGGGTGCATTGTGGAACCTTGTCGGGAGGACGTTTGATGAAAAAGCGTGTCGCACTGGTGTTGGGCTCCGGTGGCGCCCGGGGCTATGCCCATATCGGGGTCATTGAGGAGATCGAAAAACGCGGTTACGACATCGCCTGCATTGCCGGCTGTTCGATGGGCGCGGTGGTCGGCGGCATCTACGCCGCCGGCAAGCTCGACGAGTACCGCAACTGGATCGAAAGTCTGGATTACCTCGACGTCCTGCGCCTGGTGGACGTGAGCTTTCGCCTCGGCGCGATTCGTGGCGAAAAAGTCTTCGGGCAGATCCGCAAGATCGTCGGCGAGATCAACATCGAGGATTTGCGCATTCCCTACACGGCAGTGGCCGCCGACCTCACCAATCAGCAGGAAATCTGGTTTCAGGAAGGCTGCCTGCATCAGGCGATGCGCGCTTCGGCGGCGATTCCCAGCCTGTTTACGCCAGTAATGCAAGGCAACCGCATGCTGGTGGACGGCGGCATTCTTAATCCGCTGCCCATCGTGCCGGTGGTCTCCAGCCACTGCGATCTGATCATCGCGGTGAACCTCAACTCGACCAACCAGCGGCATTACAAACTGCCGGTAATTCAACGTCCCGCAGCCTTTCGCTCACGATTTGACAGCCTGATCAGTTCACTCGGTTCGAAGATGCCGTTCCGGCGTAA
Source organism: Pseudomonas atagonensis (assembly GCF_011369485.1). GTDB lineage: Bacteria > Pseudomonadota > Gammaproteobacteria > Pseudomonadales > Pseudomonadaceae > Aquipseudomonas > Aquipseudomonas atagonensis. The sequence goes on from NZ_VXCA01000035.1 coordinate 112,414, forward strand.
GCAGGCTGAGCAATTGTTGATGCTGGAACAGGAAGCACTGCGCGCCGAGGCTGCCGACATCAACCCGTGGCTGGAAGGAGTCGAACCGGAAAGCCAACAACCGGCCGCCGCGCCCGAACGCGAAGGCGCGCCGAAATCAGCAACCGGCTCGTTCATCATCGATAACGTCGGGCCAGCGTCGCTGCTGGACTTGATCAACCAGAGTTTCGAGGTGATGCAGACATCACTGGCGCAGTACAAGATCGCCGGCTATCCACCAGACATTCTGATCAACGTGCCGAAGCGGGTGTGCCGGTTTTTCGAGTTTTACAAGGCGCCCGAGCTGATCGCGCTGGGACGTGAGATTGCCAGCGACACCCTGGATCGTTACGAGAGTGAGCAGGGCTGACGGGCTGAAATTTTTAGTCAGTTTGAGGGCCTCTTCGCGAGCAAGCCCGCTCCCACAGGAGAACGCATTCCAAGGGTGGGAGCGGGCTTGCTCGCGAAAACGTCAGATCAGACAGCGCAAACACTACAGGCTGCTATCACTCAACAATCGATAGCCGACTCCCGCCTCCGTCACGATAAATCGTGGGTGGGTCGGGTCGTCTGCCAGTTTCTGGCGCAAATGCCCGACCACGATCCGCAGATAATGACTGTCCTCGGTGTGCGTCGGGCCCCAGATATCCTTGAGCAATTGCTGCTGGGTGATGACCCGCCCCGGATGCCGCGCCAGTTGCGCCAGCACTGCATATTCCTTGCGAGTCAACGCCACTTCGACGCCGTCGAGCAGCACCCGCCGATAGGCCAGATCCACAGTCAGCGGACCGAAATTGAGCGCCGCTTGTTGAGCCTCCCCGGCCGGAGCCTGACGCAACAAGGCACGCACCCGGGCGAGAAATTCCTGAATGCCGAACGGCTTGGTCACGTAGTCATTCGCGCCGCCATCCAATGCCTGGACTTTCTGCCCCTCGCTGGCGCGCACCGAGAGCACCAGCACCGGCGCCGTGGCCCACTCACGAAACTCGCGCAGCACTTGCTGGCCGTCCATGTCCGGCAGGCCGAGGTCGAGCACCAGCAGGTCGGGTTTGTTCAGCGCTGCCTGCGCCAACCCCTCGGCGCCGGTGCCGGCCTCAAGCACTTTGTAGCCTTGTGAAGCGAGGCTGATGCGCAGGAATTTGCGGATCTGCGGTTCATCATCGATGACCAGAATGGTCGCGGTCTGGCTCATGAATTCACATCAACAGTAAAGATTGGCAAGAGAGTAGCGCAGTCGGCATCAGGCTTCATTGTCCATCCCCGGTTGTGCCTGCAACGGCAGGTGCAAGGTGATGCAGGTGCCGCGCCCGTCGATGCCGTCGGCAACACTGATTCGCCCGCCGTGAGCACCGACCATGCCCTGACAGATCGCCAGTCCAAGGCCGGTGCCCTGGCCGCCGCGATCACCCCGCGCCGCGGTGTAGAACATGTCGAAAATCTTCGCCCGTTCGTCCTCCGGAATCCCCGGCCCTTCGTCGCTGACCGAGAAGAAAATCTCGCTGTCGTCGGCACCGGCGCGCAGTTGCAAACGACCGTGCACAGGCGAGAAGCGCGCAGCGTTTTCCAGCACATTGACCAGCGCCTGTTCGATCAGCGCGGCGTGCACGAACAGCAGCGGCAACTCGACCGGCACATCGGTGCCGACCTGCAACGGCGCGAGCACTGCGCGCAGGCGATTGAGCGAACTGCCGACGATGTCGGCGGGCGACACCCAGTCCCGCGCCAGCTTCAGCGCGCCGTGGCCGAGGCGGGTCATGTCGAGCAGGTTCTGGATGTAGCGATCAAGGCGTTCGGCTTCATCACGGGTGCCTTCGAGCAGTTCGCGACGATCCTCCAGCGGGATCGCTTCGCCGAGGGCCAACAAGCTGTCGATGCTGCCGCGCATCGATGTCAGCGGTGTGCGCAGATCGTGGGACACCGACGCCAGCAAGGCGCTGCGCAATTGCTCGGTTTCGCCGTGCAGGCGCGCCGCTTCCAGATCATCCGCCAGTTGCGCCCGGGCCAAGGCTTGCGCCAACGGCTGGCTGAGCGCGGTGAGCAAGCGACGACGCTGACCGCTCAAGGTCTGGCCTTCTTTGGCGCAGACGCCGAGCAAGGCCAAAGGGCCGTCCTCGACCGAAAGCGGCCACCACCACCAACGACCGAACGGCAGCGTGCCCGTGCCCATCCCTGCCGGCTGATCGTGTTGCCAGGCCCAATCGGCTGCGGCACGTTCGGACTCAGTGAATTGCAGCGGCCCGCCGGTTTCGACTTTCCAATCACCCTGCCCGTCGCGATTGAGCAGGCACAACTGTAGATCGCTCCAGCCGTTTAGGTGCTGCGCGGCGGCGCTGACCACGGCTTGCCGGTCGGTGGCGGCGGTGAGTTTGCGCGACAGGTCGAGCAGCTCGGTGGTCTCTTCCTGCGTGTCGCGCAGTGCCTGCAATTGTCGACGCTGACGTGCCGCGAGATTACCGGTGAGCGCCGCCATCAGCAGGAAAAACAGCAAGGTCAGCACGTCTTCTTCACGCTGAATGCTGAAGGAAAAATTCGGCGGGATGAACAGAAAGTCGTAGGTCAGAAACGACAGTGCCGCACAGGCCAGTGCCGGGCCGAGACTGCTGCGCACCGCCACCAGCAGCACCGCCGCGAGGAACACCAACGAGATGTTCGGCAGCGGCAAGACACTCGACACCGCCCACGCCAATGCGCTGGCCAACACCGTAGCGACCAGCGCCAGCGCGTAGTCGAACCAGACCAGGGTCAGGGCGTTTCGGGTGCGCGGTTGATGCTGTTCGTGGTCGCTGTCGAGGACGTTGATTTCCAGCCCATGGGCCTGGCGCAACAGACGCGCAGCCAACCCGCCACCGAACAAGCGACGACGCAGACGCGGCCGCGACTGGCCGACCAGCACCAAACTCGCACGGCGTTCAGCGGCATGCTGAATCAGGGTTTTCGCCACTTCACCGGCACGCAGCAACACCACTTCGCCGCCGAGGCGTTCAGCCAATTGCTGAGCGCTTTGCAGGCGCAGGCGCGATTGCTCGTCGCGCACGCTACCGTTATCGACATGCACCAGACTCCACGGCAAATGCCGACGCTGGGCGACCCGACTGGCATGGCGCACCAGCCGTTCAGCCTGGGCATCGCCATCGACGCCGACCAGCAATCGACCGCGCACCGCCGGCGCAGCCTGACCGAGTTGGCGGTAGCCCTGAGCGAGATCGTTGTCGACCTGCGCGGCCGCCGTTTGCATCGCCAGTTCGCGCAACGCAGTGAGGTTGGTCTGGGTGAAAAATGCATCAATCGCCGCCCGCGCCTGCTCCGGCACGTAGACCTTGCCTTCGCGCAGTCGCTCGAGCAATTCCCGTGGCGGCAGGTCGATCAGCAGCAGTTCGTAGGCTTCCTGCAGCACCCAGTCCGGCAGGGTTTCGCGCACTTGCACGCCGGTGATGCCGCGCACTTGATCGTTGAGGCTTTCCAGGTGCTGGACGTTGACTGTGGTGAACACGTCGATGCCGGCAGCGAGCAATTCCTGAATGTCTTGCCAGCGTTTGGTGTGGCGGCTGCCGGGAGCGTTGGTGTGCGCCAGCTCATCGACCAGCACCAGTTTCGGTTTGGCCGCGAGAATGCCGTCGAGGTCCATTTCTTCGAGCATCACGCCACGGTATTCCGAGCGTATCAGCGGTTGCTGCGGCAAGCCGCCGAGCAGCGCCTCGGTTTCAGCGCGCCCATGGGTTTCGACCACGCCGGCGATGAGTTTCACGCCCTGACGCAGTTGGGTGTGGGCCGCCTGGAGCATGGCGTAGGTCTTGCCGACACCGGGGGCGGCGCCGAGGAAAACCTTGAGCCGGCCACGGCCGTCGCGGGGCAGGTCTGCTAACAGTGCGTCGGCGCGGCCGGAGTCGCTCATGCTTGATCTCTTCAGTCAGATGTTGATCGTTCCCACGCNNCCGGGACGCTCTGCGTCCCACTAAAGCAGACGCGGAGCGTCTATTGATGCATTCCCACGCAGAGCGTGGGAACGAGCATCTACTAGAGTTTTTCCAAGGCCATGTTCAGCTCCAGCACATTGACCACCGGCGGCCCTACCAGCGGCTGTTCGATGTGCGCATCGAGCAATTGCTGCAGGGTCGACACCGGCAGGTTACGCGCGGCCGCGACACGCGCCAGTTGATAGGCAATTGCCGCTGGAGGCAAGTGCGGATCGAGGCCGCTGCCTGAGGTGGTCAACAGCGCCAACGGCACCGGGCCTTGCCCGGGCACCTGCAATTTGTTGGCGTCGTCGATCACTCGCGTGGCCAGCGCCGGGTTGCTCGGGGCCAGGTTGCTCGCGCTGCTGGAAACGGTCGCAAACGCGCCGGCCGAAGGACGTGGATGGAACCACGCATCGCCAACAAAATCCTGAGCGATCAGCGATGAGCCGCGCACCTTGCCGTCGGCATCGTGAACCAGACTGCCGTTGGCCTGTTCGGGGAATGCGACTTGCGCAACGCCGGTCACTACCAGTGGATAGGCAACGCCGGTGACCAGGGTCATCAGCACCAGCAGGCTCAGGGCCGGACGTATCATTGTGGACATTTCAAAATCCTCGAATTCGTTGGGCAAACTTTTTGTGGAGTGTCAGGGAGATCTTTTCCCCCTCACCCCAGCCCTCTCCCCCAGGGGGGCGAGGGGGAAAGGGAGCCGATCGTGGTGCTTCTCAAGACCGGAGTTCAGCTCGGTATCTCAGGTCGACGCACCTCTGATAAACCACTCGGTCAGTCCCCTCTCCCTCCGGGCGGTCCGACGTTTCGGGAGGGTTAGGGTGAGGGGCTCTTTCCAGCCTCACACCAAATGCAACGCCGTGAGCAGCATGTCGATGGCCTTGATCCCCACGAACGGCACCAGAATCCCGCCCAATCCGTAGATCAACAAATTGCGTCGCAACAACGCCGCCGCACTCGCCGCCTGCACGCGCACACCGCGCAGCGCCAGCGGAATCAGCACAACGATGATCAAGGCGTTGAAGACGATGGCCGAGAGAATCGCGCTCTGCGGACTGGTCAGGTGCATGATGTTCAGCACGCCCAGTTGCGGGTAGATCGAAGCGAACAACGCCGGCAGGATCGCGAAGTATTTGGCGATGTCGTTGGCGATGGAAAACGTCGTCAACGCACCGCGCGTCACCAGCAACTCCTTGCCGATCTGCACCACGTCCAACAGCTTGGTCGGGTCGCTGTCGAGGTCGACCATGTTGGCGGCCTCGCGTGCAGCTTGCGTACCGTCGTTCATCGCCATGCCGACGTCAGCCTGAGCCAGCGCCGGGGCGTCGTTGGCGCCGTCGCCGCACATCGCGACCAGACGACCGTCGTTCTGTTCATGACGAATACGCGCGAGTTTCTTCTCCGGGGTGGCTTCGGCAAGGACGTCATCCACGCCCGCCTCGGCAGCAATCGCAGCGGCGGTCAGCGGGTTGTCGCCGGTGACCATCACGGTGCGAATCCCGAGTTTGCGCAACTCGGCAAAACGTTCGCGGATGCCAGGTTTCACCACGTCCTTGAGGTGAATCGCGCCAAGCAGTTTGCCGTCGGCGCAGACCAGCAACGGCGTGCCGCCGCTCTGAGCAATCTTGTCGATTTCCCGAGACAGTGCCGGGGCCAGGTCAGAGCGGTTCTGGCCAAGGAAACTTAGCAGCGAATCCACCGCGCCCTTGCGATACACGCGGCCCTGATAGTCGACGCCAGACAAGCGGGTTTCCGCGCTGAACGGCACAGCGGTCAGGGTTTCCAGCGCTGGCTCGGATTGCGGGTGCAGACCGCGCAGGTATTCGACGATGGATTTACCCTCGGCGGTTTCATCCGCCAGCGAGGCGAACAACGCGCCTTCGGCCAGTTCCCGACCATTTACTCCCGGCGCGGCGTACACCGCGCTGCAACGACGGTTGCCGAAGGTGATGGTGCCGGTCTTGTCGAGCAACAGAACGTGCACGTCACCTGCTGCTTCCACCGCACGCCCGGATTTGGCGATCACGTTGAGCCGCACCAGACGATCCATCCCGGCAATACCAATCGCCGACAACAGACCACCGATGGTGGTCGGAATCAGCGTGACCAATAACGCCACCAGAAACACCAGCGGCAAGCTGCCGTTGGCGAAGTGAGCGAACGGTTGCAGGGTCACGACCACCAGCAGGAAGATCAGGGTCAGGCCGATCAGCAAGATGTCGAGTGCGACTTCGTTCGGGGTCTTCTGACGCTTGGCGCCTTCGACCAACGCGATCATGCGGTCGAGGGTCGATTCGCCGGGGTTGGCGGTGATCTTCACCAGCAGCCAGTCCGACACCAACCGGGTGTTGCCGGTGACCGCTGAGCGATCGCCGCCCGACTCACGGATCACCGGCGCCGATTCACCGGTGATTGCCGCTTCGTTGACCGCCGCGATGCCTTCGATGACTTCGCCGTCACCGGGGATCATCTCGCCGGCTTCAACGCGCACCACATCGCCTTTGCGCAGACTGGCAGCAGGCACCACCTGAAAACTGCCGTTGGCCAATTTGCGCCGGGCGCTGAGGCCTTCGCTGCCAGCCTTGAGACTGTCCGCGCGGGCCTTGCCGCGACCTTCGGCCAAGGCTTCGGCGAAGTTGGCGAACAGCACGGTGAACCACAGCCACAGGGCGATCTGCGCGGCGACGAAAGTCGGCACCGTACTGTCGGGTATGAAGCACAGCACCGTGGTGAAGATCGCGGTGAGTTCGACCACCAGCATGACCGGCGAACGCGCCAGTTGCCGAGGGTCGAGCTTGACGAAGGCTTGTACCAATGCCGGACGCCACAACGCCGAGATCGCGGTTTTCGCTTGTTCTGGTGCCTTGACGGCAGCGGGTTTGATTGCAGGCATATTCATGATCGATTCCTTAGAAGCCCATGCTCAGGTGTTCAGCAATCGGACCCAGCGCCAGCGTCGGCAAGAACGTCAGGCCGCCCACCAGCAAAATGGTCACGGTCAACAGGGTCACGAACAGCGGGCCGTGGGTCGGGAAGCTGTTCTGGCCGATCGGTGCAGTTTTCTTCATCGCCAGACTACCGGCCAGGGCCAACACCGGAAGGATGTAACCGAAGCGACCGATCAACATGCCCAGACCGAGCATCAGGTTATGGAACGGTGTGTTCGCGCTCAGGCCACCGAACGCCGAACCGTTGTTGGCACTGGCCGAGGTGTAGGCGTAGAGCAATTGACTGAAGCCGTGCGGGCCGGGGTTGCTGATGGTTGCCGCAGGGCCGGGCAACGTCGCGGCAATCGCGCCGAGCACCAGCACGCCAACCGGCATCACCAGCAAGGTAACGACCAGCAGTTGTACTTCCCGCGCCTGCAGTTTCTTGCCGAGATATTCCGGGGTGCGGCCGATCATCAGGCCGGCGAGGAACACCGCGATCAGCACGTTGAGCAACATGCCGTAGAGCCCGGCACCGACGCCGCCGAAGATCACTTCGCCGACCATCATGTTGACCAGCGCGACCATGCCGCTGAGCGGGTTGAGGCTGTCATGCATGCCGTTGACGGAGCCGTTCGACGCCGCTGTGGTGGTCACCGACCAGAGCACCGTCGCGGTGGTGCCGAAGCGGGCTTCCTTGCCTTCCAGTGGCGCGGTCTGTTCAACAGCGGCGTTGTTCAGGGTTGGATTCGGTTGATATTCGGCCCACAGCGAGGTCGCGCCGCCGATCAGGAAAAGCGCGAGCATGCAGGCGATGATCGCGCGGCTCTGGCGCAGGTCTTTGACGTAGTGGCCGAAGGTGAACACCAGCGCCACCGGGATCAGAATGATCGAGCCGACTTCGAACAGGTTGCTCCACGCGGTCGGGTTCTCGAACGGGTGCGCCGAGTTGACGCCGAAGAAGCCGCCGCCGTTGGTGCCCAGCTGCTTGATCGCAATCTGGCTGGCGGCCGGGCCGAGCGGGATCACTTGATCGACGCCCTGCATGGTCACCGCATTCACATATTGCGCGAAGGTTTGCGGCACGCCCTGCCAGACCAGATACAGCGCCAGCAACAGGCACAGCGGCAGCAAACCGTAGAGGGTGGCACGGGTCATGTCGACCCAGAAGTTGCCGAGGGTTTTCGTCGACTTGCGACCGATACCACGGCACAGCGCAACAAGTACAGCCAGGCCAGTCGCGGCGCTGACGAAGTTCTGCACAGTGAGGCCGACCATCTGGCTCAGGTAGCTGAGGGTCGCTTCGCCGCTGTAAGACTGCCAGTTGGTGTTGGTCATGAAACTGACGGCGGTGTTGAACGCTTGCGTCCACTCCTGGCCCGGCAGGTTTTGCGGGTTCAGCGGCAAGTGATCCTGGAACAACAGGATCGCGAACAGCAGCAGAAAACCGGCGAGGTTGAACGCCAGCAACGCCAGCGTGTATTTCTGCCAGCTCTGTTCCGCCTGCGGATCAACCCCGGCAATGCGATAACAGCCGCGCTCGACCGGACCGAGAATCGGCGTCAGCCAGGTGCGCTGACCTTCCATCACTTTGTAGTAGAAACGCCCGAGGAACGGCGCCGGCAGCAAGACCACCGCGAAAAACGCGAGGATCAGCCAATAGTCATAACTGTGCATAGCCGCTCCTAGTTCCGGTCCGCGCGCAACAGCGCAACCAACAGATAAATGAACAGCCCCACTGCCAGCAGCAGGGACACCCCGTCCAGAACGCTCATGGAAGATCTCCGTGTTACGGCGTATTGCCGTGTGTGCAGGCATTGTCGGAAAGGAGGCTGTAAAGGAACGAGACCGAGGGGGGCGGCGGGGCATAAAGAAAGCGTAAAGAGTGAGTTTATGCTGGCGTTACACCCGGCTTTTGCGGTGTCTGGGCCGGCCTCTTCGCGAGCAAGCCCGCTCCCACAGGGGAATGCATTCCAAATTGCAGGAGCGGGCTTGCTCGCGAAGACGGCAGCACAACCAACAACGCACCCAACTGGCGCACAAACAGGTTGGCATCCCGCGGCAAACATCCCCGATACGACTCCATTCAACCTATTACGACTTGTTTCACCGCAATGGCACGTCCACTGCACGCGCCCTCCCCGAGCTTTCCAAACTCTTCAGGGAGCAAACGCATGAACACACAACTCAAACCCACCCTGGGCACCTTGCATTTGTGGGGTATCGCCGTCGGGCTGGTGATTTCCGGGGAATATTTCGGCTGGAGTTACGGCTGGGGCGTGGCCGGAACACTGGGTTTCCTGGTGACTTCGTTCATGGTCGCGACCATGTACACCTGCTTCATTTTCAGCTTCACCGAACTGACCACCGCGATTCCTCACGCGGGCGGGCCGTTCGCTTACAGCCGCCGAGCGTTTGGCGAGAAAGGTGGATTGATCGCCGGACTGGCGACGCTGATCGAATTCGTTTTCGCCCCGCCCGCCATTGCCCTGGCCATCGGCGCCTATCTGAACGTGCAATTCCCCGCGCTCGATCCGAAACACGCGGCGGTCGGCGCCTACTTCGTGTTCATGGGTTTGAACATCCTCGGGGTGAAACTGGCAGCGACGTTCGAGTTGATCGTCTGCGTATTGGCCGTCGCTGAATTGCTGGTGTTCATGGGCGTGGTCGCCCCGGCGTTCAGCTTCAGCAACTTCGCCCTCAATGGCTGGGCGGGTTCGGATGTGTTCGGTGCACCGGCGATCGCCGGGATGTTCGCGGCGATTCCATTTGCGATCTGGTTTTTCCTCGCCATCGAAGGCGCAGCCATGGCTGCCGAAGAAGCCAAGGATCCGAAACGCACGATTCCCAAGGCTTACATCAGCGGCATTCTGACTCTGGTGTTGCTGGCAATGGGCGTGATGTTCTTTGCCGGCGGTGTCGGCGACTGGCGCACTCTGGCCAATATCAACGACCCGCTGCCGCAGGCGATGAAAACCGTGGTCGGCGATAATTCCGGCTGGTTGCACATGTTGGTGTGGATCGGCTTGTTCGGGTTGGTGGCGAGCTTCCACGGGATCATCCTGGGTTACTCGCGACAGTTTTTCGCCCTCGCCCGCGCCGGTTACCTGCCGGCCTCGCTGGCCAAGCTCTCGCGCTTCCAGACACCGCACCGGGCAATTATTGTCGGCGGCATCATCGGCATTGCGGCGATTTACAGCGACGGTCTGATCAACCTCGGCGGCATGACACTCACCGCTGCGATGATCACCATGGCCGTGTTCGGCGCCATCGTGATGTACATCATGAGCATGCTCAGCCTGTTCAAACTGCGTAAATCGGAGCCGAATCTGGAGCGTACATTCCGTGCGCCGTGCTATCCGCTGATTCCGATGATTGCGCTGGTGCTGGCAGTGGTGTGCCTGGTGGCGATGGCGTGGTTCAACGCGTTGATCGGACTGATCTTTCTCGGCTTCATGGCGGTTGGCTTCGGCTATTTCCTGCTTACCGGACAATTGCGCGCCAATGCACCGGCCGATGCGATGCTGACCGGAAACTGAGGGAGTGTGAGTGCATCAGGCATAACCGGCCTAGAATGGAACCACTGCGAAGTCTCTTCGCTCAAAAGTGGTAGGCAGCGTCGCGGCGAAATCCTCGTCCGTTGATCTGCCCTTAAGGAGAGCCGTTATGCCCTGGTATGCCTGGTTGATTCTGGTCGTTGCAATCGGCTCGATCGTTGGCGGATTGATGATGTTGCGGGACACTGCCAACAAGGTCGAACTGACCGATGAAGAACGCAAGCGCGTTGCGCAGCGCAATGCCGAAGCGGACATCAAGGACGCGCAAGACCGCTGAAAACAAACCCCGCCGATTGGCGGGGTTTATGTTTTATGTAACCAAGAGACTTATCTGCATGCTTTTAGGAGTAGAAGTACAGTCACCATCTAATTTTCAGTGGTTAAGATGGTGGCCTTGTCGCGGAGAGTCGAAATGCGTTACTCGCAGGATCACAAAGCCCAGACCCACCAACGCATCATCAAAGAGGCTTCCGCGCGATTCCGCAAGGACGGTATCGGTGCAACGGGCTTGCAACCATTGATGAAGGCGCTCGGGTTGACCCATGGCGGTTTTTACTCGCACTTCAAGTCCAAGGACGATCTGGTGGAAAAAGCCTTGCAGGAGGCTGGCAATCAACTGGACGCACATTGCGCCATGCTGTTTTCCGAAGAGCGCCCGCTGGAGGCTTTCATCGACAGCTATCTCTCTGAGTGGCACCACACCTCTCCCCACGAAGGCTGCCCGTTGCCCACCATGTCTTCGGAACTGGGCCTGCGCGGCCAGCCGAGCCCGACCACCGATACCGTGCTCAATAATCGATTGGAACAGGTAGAACATAGCCTTGAGGGCGAGAGCGCCGCTGATCGCAGCATCGTCATCATGGCCACGCTGGTCGGTGCACTGGTGCTCGCGCGCAGCGTCGAAAACCCGGAGCTGGCGCAGCGGGTTCTCGATGTCACGCGACGTTCATTGAAGAAACAGCAGGATTAATCTTTCCAGCGCTTGAACAACACGCTGGCGTTCACCCCGCCGAAGCCAAAACCATTGGACAACGCATATTCGATCGACATCGAACGCGCCTTGCCATGGACGATATCCACTCCCGCGCTGGCCGGGTCAGGGTTATCCAGATTCAGAGTGGGCGGTACTATCTGATCACGAAGGGCCAGCAACGTGAAGATCGCCTCCAGGCCGCCGGCCGCACCGAGCAGATGCCCCGTGGCGGATTTGGTCGAAGTCACGGCAATTCTGTTTTCCTCGCCAAATACACTCTTGATCGCCGCCAACTCGCCCAGATCCCCTACTGGCGTAGACGTGGCATGCGCATTGAGGTGCTGCACCTGAGCCGGCTCGATTCCCGCCTGTGCCAGCGCCAGTGTCATTGCCCGGCGCGCGCCGCTGCCATCTTCGGGACCTGCGGTCAGGTGATAGGCATCGGCGCTGGTGCCGTAACCGACCAGCTCGGCCAACGGCTGAGCACCACGGGCCAAGGCATGTTCCAGAGATTCGATGACCAGAAGACCCGCGCCCTCGCCCATGACGAAACCATCGCGGCCACTGTCGAACGGACGCGATGCGCGCTGCGGCGTGTTGTTGTAGCCACTGGACAGCGCCCGGGCTGCCGCGAAGCCGGCAAGGCTGACCCGATCGATCGAAGCTTCCGCTCCACCACACACAGCGATGTCGGCTTCACCTGCACGAATCAGCCGCGCCGCGTCGCCAATTGCCTGAACCCCGGCGGCACACGCCGTCACCGGCGCGCCCAATGGCCCTTTGAGGCCATGCTGAATCGACACATGCCCCGCCGCCAGGTTGACCAGAAACGACGGAATCGTGAAGGGCGACAAACGCCGAGGCCCCCGACTGTCCGTGGTGCGCACAGCATCGGCAATCGCGCCGAAACCACCAACACCGGAGCCGATAATGGTTGCAGTGCGTTCCTGATCCAAGGTCTTGGAAGGCTGCCATCCGGCCTGCTCGAGCGCCTGACGCGCAGCCTCCATGGCAAACAGGATGAAGCGGTCCATTTTTTTCTGTTCTTTCGGTGGAGTGGCGCGATCCGGATCGAAACCGGCTTCGGCATCCTCCTCCACCGTCGGCACTGCACCGCCGATCTTCGCAGGCAAATCAGCGACCACCGCTTCCGGCAAGCTGCGCAACCCAGAATGCCCGGCCAGCAAGCGCTGCCAGACAACTTCGACATCACTGCCCAATGGAGACACCAGGCCCATGCCCGTGACGACTACTCGACGCTGATCCATACCGCGTTTACCCCTGACCGATTCGAAGGACTTACTTGTAGCGACTGGCTGCAGAACTGTGCGAAAGATTCGGCGCCAACACATGACGTGCGGCGACAAAAGCGTGCCAATCACCCGCATCCGGCAATGACGGGATGGTAATGAGCTCGCCCTGATCCAGGCCCGCCAACGCGGCATCAACCATCTCGCCAGCCTCCATGACCATTTCTGCCGGGATGCCGCTCGCGTCGATACCGGAACGCTCCCAGATTTCAGTGCGGGTCACACCGGGAAGCACCGCTTGCACCTTGACGCCGGTGCCATCGAGTTCGGCATTGAGCGATTGGGTCAGGCTCAGCACGTAGGCCTTGCTCGCGCTGTAGGTTGCGTTGAAACGCTCGGGGAACAGTGCAACCACCGAGGCAATATTGATGATCGTGCCACGCCCAGCCTTGGCAAAACTCGCGGCGGCTGCAGAGGCCAACAGCGTGACAGCCGTGACGTTTAATTGAATCAGACGCTCAAGCGCGTCCGCGTCCGAATTGGCCAGCAAGCCATTCGCGGCCACACCGGCATTATTCAGCAACAGGCTGATGCTGGAATCGCTGCGCAAGCGTTGCTGAACCTTCAGCACATCGTCGTTCTGCGTCAGATCCGCTTTCAATACTTCGACCTGAACACCGTGCGCTTCACGCAATTTGCTCGCTGCCGCCTCCAGACGCTGCTGATCTCGAGCCACCAACAACAAGTCAAAACCGCGTGCAGCCAATCGCTCGGCGTACACGGCCCCGATGCCCGAAGATGCACCCGTGATGAGAGCCGTACCTTGAGACGTTACAGAATTCATGTGAGTACTCCTGAAAATGCGCGAAGGAAAAATGGCCTGAGAGCAGGTATTGCTTCGAAGGCGAGGAAATTATTATAGGCATAATCTAAACGCAATATGATAGCCGTAATTTTCAGCCATTCGTCGAATGCACCACTTGGCCAGTCCATTCGAGCTGCACGCAGAAACAAGAAAGGCCGGTCAATGACCGGCCCCTTGGCGTTGAACAATCAGCTTAGTTCACTTCCAGCTTTTCACGATTGCGATCCAGAATCGCTTTACCGATCCCCTTCACTTCCAGCAACTCATCCACCGATGCGAACGGCCCGTTTGTTTCACGATACGCAACAATCGCCTTGGCCTTGGCCTCACCTATCCCGGACAGCTCTTTTTGCAGAGTCGTTGCGTCGGCATCATTGAGATCGACCTTTGCGCTTTGAGAAGCTGCCGACACATCAACAGAAACGGACGCCTTGGCCAGCTCCGGAGTCGCAGCCGGGGCTGCAACTGCAGCAATCGAGGCGCTGGTGAGCAGGGAAAAAATCAGCGAGTAGAAGTAACCAGTACGCATAAGTGACGCTCCATCATCGTTTGAGAAAGCAGCTTTTCCGAAGCTGCTCCTCAAACCTAGGTCATGGTGGCGACAAGTCAAAAATGCGTGCGTTACAGGATGTGAAACAATCAGGAGTCGAGATGGCGCTGCTGATAGATCCAATCGACGATTTCGCCGTCGGGGGTGTAGCCGGAGACGGTTTCGCGCAGGAGTTGGCGTACACGATCGTAATCATCTTGATCGACCGCCACCAACAACTCTTTCAGACGAACCTTGAGGACGTCCCAAGGCAGGTGATCCTCGTTGGCGCTCATGATCATCGGGTGCTGCGTGGCGACAACGTTGTCGCCGATCAAGAGTTCCTCGTAAAGTTTCTCGCCAGGACGCAACCCTGTGAACTCGATGGAAATGTCGCCTTGCTGGTTCTTGTCCGAACGGACACTCAAACCGGACAGATGAATCATCTTCTCTGCCAGCTCGACGATTTTTACCGGCTCCCCCATGTCCAGAACAAACACATCTCCCCCCTGCCCCATCGAACCTGCTTGAATCACAAGTTGTGCAGCTTCGGGAATGGTCATGAAGTAACGTGTGATTTTGGGATGGGTGACCGTCAACGGACCACCGGATTTGATCTGGCTGTGAAACAGCGGGATGACTGACCCTGAAGAGCCCAGAACGTTGCCAAAGCGCACCATGGTGAAACGGGTCTTGTTGACTCGCGATACCTTTCCGTTTTCACCAAACAGTACTGGCGCAATCTCGCGACTGAGGGCCTGCAAGGTCAGCTCGGCTAAACGCTTGGTGCTGCCCATGACATTCGTTGGGCGCACAGCCTTATCGGTTGAAATCAATACAAAGTTGGCAACCCCTGCCTGCAATGCAGCCTGGGCAGTATTGAGCGTGCCGATAACATTATTGAGTACGCCTTCGGCGATGTTGTGTTCGACCATTGGCACATGTTTATAAGCAGCCGCGTGGTAAACAGTATCTACGTCCCAAGTCTTCATCACATCCAGAAGTTTGTCCTGATGCCTGATCGAGCCGAGGATTGGAAGTAGACGTACAGGCACCGACTGCCTGCTGGCGCGCTGCTCCAGTTCCGAAAGTATGCTGTAAAGGTTGAACTCACTGTGCTCGAAGAGCAAAAGCGTGGTGGGACCCAAGGCAAAAATTTGCCGGCACAACTCCCCGCCAATCGAACCGCCGGCCCCCGTAACCATCACGGTCTTGCCTTTGATACAACGCTCGAGCAGATCCGGTTGCGCGGGAACCGAGTCGCGCCCCAAAAGGTCTGCAATATCCACTTCCTGGATGTCTTCGACCTTGACTCGCCCACTGGCCAGATCGGTGAAATTGGGAACGCTGCGTATATGTAGAGGGAAACGCTCGAGGATGGTGAGAATCTCTCTGCGCCGGGCACGGGTTGACGATGGAAGGGCGAGGAGAATTTCTTGTGCGCCTGTTTCGTCGATCATTACCTGGATATTTTTAGGCTTATAGACCTGAAGACCTGCAATCGAGCGATCTGCAATGCTCGCATCATCATCGATAAAAGCGACAGGGCGCATTGCACGGCCCATCCGAAGCGCTGCCACCAGCTGGTTACCGGCGACACCAGCACCATAAACGGCAACTTTGGTGAGGCCGTCATCCCGATTGGTAAACGGGACATGTTGGGAGGCATTGAACCAATCCCCCATGAAATACTGACGCATGCACAACCGCAGACCACCAATGATGACAAGACTGAGCCACCAATAGTTGAAGACGATGGATCGCGGCACCACGGCTTCATGGTTGCTGTACCAGTAAACGACCAATGCCAGAATCAGTGATGAAAGCGTGACTGCCTTGATGATGGCGACAAGCGCGTCGTTGCCAAAATAGCGCATCACAGCGCGATACATGCCGAAGCGTATGAAAAGAGGGATCGCGATCACAGGCGCGAACAGGAACAACCAAAGGTGAACCTTGAAAGGGTTGACCATTTCGTCAATACCCAGTCGAACGACAAAAGCCATCCAAAGAGCGATCCATACCAGAACCACATCAGTGATGACTTGCAAAAGCCTCTTTTGCCGGCGCGGGAGCGCCAACAGAAACATCCTAACCCTGTCCATATTGCTTTCCAGCACCTAGGAGACTCCATTCAACAGACCGCGAGATTTTGACGGATTCTATCGCCAAGCCTTAACACTATAAAGCTGAATGGTAGCCGCTGTACTTTGAACCGACTGAGAAACATACGTTCCTCTATGGGTCGACCGCTGGTCAAGAAAAATTCGGGGTTGAGGAAAATGACGGCTCATTCATAGAAAGCGACGATATCCCCGTGAGCGCAGGTTGAATTTGAAAGGTACCTCGTCATGTTGAGGTGATATTTTATTTGATTTTACCCGTCACGCCTTTCAGCCCATCTCGAAAACCTCGGAGCATCATTTTCAAACTGGCACTCCGCGAAGAAGAAAAAATTCCGAAAAATAAAAATACAACAATACAGCGCGTTAAATCAGCCACTTTCCAGTTGACCGGCATGTAAGATCTTCTCTGAAGCAAAACACTGTTTCTGAACATATAGTAGTAGCGAAATGGCGAATGATACGGAATTGTTCGCCACCTTAGAAACCAGACCCTTATCCTACGGTCACCGAGCGAATGAAGCATTTCCGCCTGACACACACCGAACAACTTGTATCCTTTTGACTTGGCGCGAAAACACCACTCAGTGTCAACGTGATCAATAAACAAACTCGCGTCCATCTCGCCGACATCATCGATAACCGACATAGGTATCAATGAGCCAGAAGCAATTAAAAAGTCGGCCTCGACTACGCGATCTCCTTCGGTACATGCCAATCGTTTAAAGCCGAACAAACCAACGCGCACGAAACTTGAAAGCGATCCCTGCTCCGAATCCTTATAAGCAGGGGCCACCGCGGCCAAACGAACACCAGATTGCTGTAACTCAAACGCCGACTGATAAAGCTCTGCAGTCATGGTGGGCTCAGGACAACTGTCCTGATCAAACAAAATGACATGAGAAGAACGTACTTTCCGGGCATAGTCAATACCAACATTCTGGGCATGAGCGATACCGAAATTATCATCAAGACTTAAAACCACCAGTTGATCCGGCAAGTTTTGAGCTGCAGCGAAATCATCTAAAGACTCGAAAGATCCATTATCAACAATAACAATCGTATTCACTTGAGTCGCCAATGAACAAATAAGCTGCTCCAATCTGTCCAGGTCTGGATGAAACGTTATGACTACAGCGCAGATCGATGGAACCGTGTTATTCATATAAACTCAACTAATACGCGCAACCGGTAAATACCTAACTTCAAAAAAATGATAATCGAGCAACATCAGTTCAAGGCTGTGGGTAATCACCTCGATGCGGCAAACGATACAGATAATGCGCTCTTGATTCCAGCCTATACACAGGCTAGCCGACAAAGACTTATACGTTCAGCGAAGAATACGGCTTGATCACCTCGCCTTTCCGATAGCTGGGTGCGATGGCGTGAACTGTTTCACGATATGCCGCGGGAAATCGAGGTAACGTCCGGGGCTGAGTTGACGTAAAAATCAACCTCACCCCCTACGCAACCCTCGACCTAAAGATACCCGGTGATAGCGGTTGAACGCTTACCGAAAAGTCAAAAGCTTATGTCCAAAATAGCTGGTTACGACAGGGATCAATACGCCTATCAGATGCGCGGTCGCTTCGACGTACTGAACAATGCCCATCGCAGGAAGCACCCAACGAGCGAACACGATACTGATGATCAGAGTCTGAGCAAGCGCCAACAGGTTAACGACAATGTACTTGCCGATTTGCGGTGCCAGCGGTTTGCCGGCCCCGTCAAATACAAACAGGCGCATCAGGATAAAGCCAGAAAGCAATCCGACCAGAAAAGCGAGAACCACTGCAATCTCAAACTGGAAAAACACAGAAAAGAGAAAGCGGGATCCCCAATTCAAACCAGCAGCAAGCCCACCGCTTGCGAGAAAGAAAGCAAACTGTTTTACGGCCACTTATGACTTCTCTGCAATGACTAAAAACTGTTTGCCGAAGAATCGCCAGGCAAACGCCATTTTTAGATAAAGACGAATTGCAATCAGCGGTGCGTTTCTTCCGCCGGACATCGTATAAGGCAGAAAACGATCAACCTTTCTGACCACGTTGAAACCCTTGAGCGAAAGCGCTTCAGCCATGGAATCTTCGGTGATAGGGATATAGTGATCCCAATAATCCCAATAAGCCCCAGGTACAAACTTGATGTTGGGCCCCATGCAGATGATTTTCCCACCCGGCTTCAGGCACCGAAATGCCTCACGCAGTGTTTTGTCGACCAAGTCTTTGCTGGGCAAATGCTCAAGAAAATTACTGGTGAAGACGACATCCAGAGAGGCATCTTCGATTGGCCATGTGGTGGAACAGTCCTGAAGCAAGAACGTAGAATGGCCGGCCACCCGAGTTCCGCAATCCGGGTTCAGGTCCATCGCATACTTTTTCCGCGCACTGATGTTCCGCGAAAATTCGCCCCACCCTGCCCCTAAATCGAGCAAAACACTGTCTTTGCCAATATATTTGGAAAAAAACTCATCGCAGAGAATTTTCCAGACAGCGTCTCGGTACTGGTCAGCACCCTGAAAGCGCTTTTGGTACTCTTCCTGCAAATCCGTCGACCGCGTATCCATAATTTTTTCCACTTTAAGAAGCTGCATTCTTAGCCATCTGACGACCAAACCCGATGCTTTCCGAGATACCTCTATCCTCCGGATAGTAATAGGAGGTATCTGCCACCCACAATCCTTTCACCGGCAGCTCAACGGGGGGAAGCTTGTCGAGGTAGCCTGGATCGCAGATAGGTTGTGCATATCGGTATCGGCTTGCGCGGATATCGATAAAGTCGTCATCGCTGAGCTGCGGGTTGATTTTCTTCAGATAGCTGCGCACTTTGGCCAGGAACACTTCGTCTGGCTCAGCGAAAGTCGGGTGTTCACCGGGCACGTAAAACGGCACGTACACAACATGCTGGTCGAGCGGGCGGAGATTGCTGTACTCAACAAGCCCAGGAATATCCATGTCAGGGTCATTGGTATTGAGCCAGAAATTCTCGGTGACCGCCTTTTTCAGTTTGGCAATCACACAGACAACAGCAATATTTTTGGTAGCCGTAAATTTTTCAAGGATATCTGCCGGCAAATCCGGCATCAGTCGCGGCACATAGGGCAATGGCACGGTACTGATTACCTTGTCGAAGGACTCTACGACACCACCCACTTGCACACCAGTGACCGCACTGCCCTCGATGATCACTTTTTCGACCGGACACTTGAGCCGGATTTCGCCACCACGACTTTCGATTGCGCCTTTCAGTCCCTGCAACAGCGTTGTCGAGCCGCCTTCGAGGTATCCAAGTTTTTCGCGGAACAGACTGTAACGTGAACGGCCTATACGGCGAATACGACTCCAGATCCATGCGGCCGATAACCCATGGGCGTAGTTATAGAATTTGTAATCAAACAGCCTGCGCCACAACACCTCCCACGCTTCGTCACCCACCCAACGTCGAATCCACCCGGCCGCTTCAACATTGTCGAGCGGACGCCAATCATTACGCTTGGTGGAGAGAAACGCGTGTAAGCCGTAGCGGAACTTGGCCATGAAACTCAAACCACGGAACTTGAGCAGCGCCACCGGATTACCCCAGGCCTGCAAGCGGTTCTGATACCAGTAACCCATCTTCGTTTCGACCCAGCGCATACGGTCGGCGAGTCCCAACTCCCCAAGCACCTGCAGGAAGTCGTGATCGGAGATGCAGTGAAAGTGATAATAGCGCTCGATTTCCAAGCCATTGAAATCGAAACATGCAGTCATCCCGCCCACCCGGTCGTCCGCCTCGAATAGCACAGGATGATGACCATCCAGCACCAATTGATAGGCGACAGCCAGGCCCATCGGCCCCGCTCCCAAAACCGCAATCCGCTGTCCCATCTTAGAACTCCAGCACAACGCCGCTGTACCGCGGGTCGTTAAATGTTTCGTCCACGGCGGCTTTGAACGATGTACAAGGCACACCGAAAATTCCCGGCCAATCGATCACCTCAAACTCGTCTTTGGCGCTCAACGCAGCCAACTGTTGGGTGGTAAAAGGGGGGTTATTATCGAACAAACCCCAGACCCATAACAACGCATAAAACAGGCCATATGGGATACGCAAGATCATCGCATTGGCACGAGTGGCACGCTTGATTTCGCGGATAATATCGATGTAATCAACCTTCTCATGCCCGGAAATATTATAGATCCCATCGCGAACGCGGTTCTCTATACAACTGATGATAATGTTCGAAAAGTCGCCGACATAGAGCGGTTGACGCATGTATCGGCCGTCACCCGGAACTGGGAACACAGGAACTTTTGCCATAAAACGCGACAGCCACCCCAAATGCTTTCTATCAAACCAGCCAAACATCAACGTTGGCCGAAGGACAGGGCAAGAAACTCCACTTTCAAGCACCATCTTTTCCTGAGCAACTTTTGTGTTAGTGTAGAAATCATCGGCATCGGACTCAACGACTGAGGAGCTGATATGTACCAGGTAAGGCACACTATTGACCTTGATCGATTCAAGTATCAAACGTGTTGAGTCAACATTATTACGAACAAATTCCTGATAGTCATTTCCACCTATCTGTGCCTGCAACATCACTACTACATCGGCACCAACGAAATGATCTTGCCACGTACCGGGCTCAGCCAGGTCAGCGTATTCGACTGTAATATCAGGCTGAACGCGTTTCAGCACTTCGATATTCGCGCGATGCTTATCAAGCACAACAATATTGGAGTAACCTTTATCCTTCAATCTTGCAACAAGATTCTGGCCTACCAGGCCTGCTCCTCCAGGGAGTAAAACTTTTAAGCCGCTCATTGATGTATTCCTTATTCCTTCGCAGCCCTACATGGACTGCACGGTAAATTTGATCGCGCAACCGAGGTCGTTACTAGTGGCCGTTATTGGCGCCCCTGACTGTGAGGACAAAATATATCCAGTAAACCCTGAAGTTCCGGCTTTGTGACTGATGACATCCCTCACATCCTCCCGCACTCCACCGGTAAAGGCGAAACCCACCACGGCACCGTCGCTTCCCGTAAAGCGAATGAGTTTTGGCGTTGTCTTGGTATGTGGATCAAACAACCAACCATTAACTCGTACATAGCTTTCAACCCCCGGCAGAGGCAGCACTCTCTCGAGTGATCCGAGGCAAGCGGGCTGTTGACCAGCATCGTATCGATTACCGATCTCTTTCTTCAATCCCTTGTACGGATAGGTATTAAATATCGAATAATTACTATCAATCGCACGTTTGGTGATATCGAGAACATAGGAAGGATCAGGAAATACATTCCTAATATATTCAACATCATCAATATCAAGAGCTGATGCCAATGCCGCTATTTCTCTAGTATTGATCACTTCCCGAGCTGATTTCAGCGCATCCAACTGAAAAACCAACATGCATGACATAAATACTACTACGACAACTGGAGCAACCTTACCTAAAAACGCCAAATATCGTTCGTGCCAAACAACTATAAAAAGAGCAACCCATGCCATATTCGAAGGAGTCGTATACCTGGAGGATAGGGCTTGATCCATGCCAAAAATCAGCCGGCTTCCTCCGGCGCCGAAGGCAGTACCACCAATGTAAACAATAAAAAAAATCAGCGCTACGATGAAAGGATTTTTGTTGGCCTTCTTAAATTGCACCCAAGCTATAGTGGCAGTAGCCCCTGTCAAAATCATCCCGGATAGAAGCGCTAATAACTTACCCGCCTCCCCTTGGCCGAAAATATAAAATGCCGCTCCTCCCAAATAAAGCATTGTGTAGTGCAGCAAATCCCAAGGATGGTTTTTCAAGGTATCAAGAAGATGCCCGTGATGTTCCGGGGCATGATAGTCATAAAAGTAAGCCACGACCATAATCGCGCCAAGCGCCGATATGAAACCGGTTCGTCTAATACCACAACCAAGGATAATGGAGTAAAGGATCATCAAAGGGAGAATCAACACTCCATTTGCTAACGCCCAAACTGAAGCACCGCCAAGCAAGCTAGCAATTACAAAATCACGCCGACTGCCACTTTCAACACTTTTAGCAAGCCAAAACAAAGCACAAAGAGGTAGTAGTTGCGCTAAAAAGAAATGACACTGGAACGCCCACTCCAAATTACCTTCTTGAGACCAAAGGAAGAGGAAGGCCGTAGCCAACATCAACAACAGAACTCTTCCATCTTGTAGAGACTTCCTTTGCCCCCCGTACAATTTATTTACAAACGAAAAAAACGTAATAACTGAGCAAACCACCAGGACGTAATTAGTTACAACTAGGAAAACACCAATCCCACCAAATAACTTTATATCAAGCCAAAAAAACAATCGTGAAAGGAGGATTCTATGTTCATTGTGTTGCGCCCACCATGCAGCATACTGTCCGTCATCAACATCCAATACAAATCCGATAGCTCCATTCCACATATCGGCATTCGGCACAGGCGAGTAATTGATTACCGCACCGGCTATAGCAAGGACAACAATTGCAGCGCAAATCAAGCCAGCCAGAGCGAGCAATACACCACCTATACTTCTCAATCCGCCCATTAAGCCCCCTCCATTGAATTAAGTGATAGACGCCTGCTTAACCTGGCGTCAACCTCATTGATTTTCACTGAATCTAAATCATGCAACCGCGACATTAGTTGCCACCCGCCAGATGCCCTCTAATCTCCAAGTTTGAACAACGCACCAGCTTCCCAGTATATTCATATGCTATAGACAAACGATAGTTACCCGCCAGCCCAGAAACATCAGCAATCGTGCTATATCCTGCGTTCTCAAGTTTTTTACTCGCCAAATATTCGCCGACATCCCGTCTGTAAACCCGCTTCGCAGGCAGCAGTAAATCCTTCCCGCCGTCATCGGTTAATACTACGAAAACCTCATCTGCTAACAATCCGTTCGTAATGGAAGGCGTTATCCAGCCGTCTACACGCAACACAGTGCTAGCACTGAAGAATCCTCCAAGTGAGGTGCCGTTAGCACTTTCGATGCTTCCTTCGCACGTTTCTTGCGAGGTAAATTCTTTCTTTCTGACTGAGGGATCGACAAAATTGAACGCGGTTTCAACCTCAGTGCTTTTCGGCATACTCAATTCTGACAACTCAAGCAAATAGGAGTCCTCCCACTGCCTGGAGTGAGAGGACTCCACCGTAATACCTATTACCTCTTTGTCACCCAGATACTTAGTACCATTGTACAAAAGCCCAAAATCCAAACTATTCTGAATCAATGGTGATAAAACAAATCCAGATCTAGCCATACTGGATATCAACCTAAAGCGCTTTGTCTCTCCCCCTCTCAACTCAACAATAACTGCTAGCTCATCCGGCTTGAATAACAAATCGACCACGCGCCCAAAAAAGGTCTTATTGATATATATCTTCGCAAACAACAACTTATTATTAGCGCTAATAGAAACTTTCCTTCCAACCTTCTCCCTACTACTTCTTAAGTCGACCTCATTAAAACCAGAATCATCTTGTTTTTTCTGAAGAAGAAGGAATTTATTCTCATAAGCCTCAGGTTGATATTTCGACAAGAGCACGGGCCAACTCACACCATCCTCTAAAGATGGAAGTCGCCCATCAATTGGCTCAACATTAAAAAATATATTCTCAGGCGCATTAGCACCAATTAAATGAGCCTTGTTTATTTCAGCCAAAGTTTCATTATACGCAGCGTAACTTTGGAAAACTGGTCGAGGATTCCACCGCGCACCTGAGGACAATAGATTAACTTGATTAAAAGAATAAATATCCGCCGACCCTTTAACATCTGGCAATTTAAAGTGCCGATTGATTTTTACAAGACTTTCTTCATACTTTCGATTCAACCCGCCCACTTGAAAGAGGCGTAAGTTCAAACCCTCCCAATCACGTTTATAATTGCTAACCAGGTTCGTCGGCAGCGTTCCGACACTCGATGTTCGGCCACCGATATCCACCTGCACCCAAACAAAAACAGAGAGCACAAACGCAACAATAAAATATCTCGAACACCTGACGACCATCATCAACATGGCAACGGCTAAAATAAAGTCGCCCGACACATACTCATGACCATGTCGAACGAATCCGGCCTTGAATACCAAAAATGAAACAAGAGCTAGCAAACCAAACAAGTTAAACTTAGTTAAAAACTCCAGCCCCACAATCTTCCATACAGCAAAAACGAGCACCAAAACAGCAAGCACGAAGGAAAATACACTTAAACCATCACCACGCGTACTCATCGCCTCAGTATAAGTAGCTACGACTGGAATCATCGAAACAAAATAATCTGACAGACTCAGAAGTGGCTGTCCCGACAGCCCCCAAAAAAACAATACTCCGCAAGCTGGAAACACGAGGGAAATCAACGCATGCATCCATTGTCGCAAATACAAAGCTTGGAAGGTTATTGAACCAACAACAACGACACAGAAGATTATAAAAGTCCCTTTAATAAGGGGAAGCAAACCCAAAGAAAACATTAAAACAGAAAAAGCAAAAAACTCGATTAGCCACCCTGTTTTCTTGGGAAGATTCAACAAACAATAAATGCCGACGGCCACCCCATAGAAAAAAATCAGGGCATCCCAAGTAAAGAAACCTGCGGAAATTGCCATTATCAGCGGCAACTTCCACCACACCGGACGCTCAAAGGTCAACAACAAAAGAACGAGTCCGAAGCACAGCCCAAGAAATCCACTACCCCAGAGCATTTTCGTATCAGTTGACGGGTGATACATCTCAGTACTGATTGAAGAATAGGGACCATAGGTGAATATTAAGTCACTCCCAAAATGCAGTTTATTTTCAACTGCCTGATTCATACCTATATACCAAGACGGGTCCAACCCCTCAATCGGCATCAATGGTAGAAAAGGAACAAAAACGCAGATGCATGCAACAAAAAGAACAAATGACACTATAAAATTAATTATGAAATCAAGTCGCTTCTTAGATAGAGTTACCATAAATGAAACTTAACCCGCTCAAATGTCCATTTTATTAAATATAAAGCGCGGAAGATTTCTTATCACAAACATAATCAGCGCCCATTTGCGTGGAGCATATAAAACCGGGGATCCAACCTTTATTGCTGAAACAATTTCGTGAGCGACATCACTGACACTTGCCAGCTTCGCGCCCTGCAACTTTAAATGAGCCGTCATAGGAGTATCAGTTGGACCAGGTTTTACCAATACGATCTTCACATCTGTGGCCGCGAAGCGATGTTGCAATCCCTCAACATAACGTGTGACCAATCCCTTAGCCGCCCCGTAGACGTAATTAGACTTCCGCCCCCTATCCCCCGCCACGGAGCCGATAATCGCCAACGTGCCTTTGCCGACCATTGCAAACTGGGTAGCGAATGCTTCAGCAAACATCACAGGAGAAATGGCATTAAGTTCCAGAGCTTCCCGCCCGACGTTTAAATCTTGCTGACAGGCATGCTGATCCGGTAGCGAACCGTGAGCGATCAGGACAACGTCCGGGCACCGCGAGTTACTTACTTCCTCAACGAAGGCGCTAATTGCACGAGCGTCAAGAAACTCAACTGTGCGGATGGAAATCAATGAAGCTGGTGAGCGAACTCGCAGGTCAGCAGCAATGGGCTCCGCTTTCGCAGCGTCTCTGACGACAAGTACGAGTTCCGATGCAGCTTCAGCCACCCATAGGCGTGCACAATGCTCAGCGATCGAAGACGTTGCGCCGACAATTACAATTTTTCTGCTCAAGCTAGTACCCCATTAGACGACGTGACATCGACGAGCTGATGCCCGGGTCACGATAATTCAAAAATTCGTTCAGTCGCGAATAGCCCGACTCAAATAATTTGCGTGGCATGCGTGCATCTTTAGCCATATATATACGACCACCGGCCTCGCTGACGATGGCATCCAGGCGCAAAAACAGCGAGTGGCTGTGTGCGCCTCGGTTTGGAAAGTCCAGCGCCAGAGTCACACCAGGTTGAGGGAAGCTCATCATCCCTACAGGGACACGATTGCCAAAGGTCTTCAGAACAGCAAGAAATGAGCCATCTCCTGATCTTGCGATCTCTTTCAACATGGCATCAACAGCGTCTTGCCCTGCTGCACGCGCTACGACACTTTGGTACTGATAAAAACCACGAGGGCCGTAAATCCGGTTCCACTCAAGTACATTATCGAGTGGATAGAAAAACGGTTCGTAATGCGCGACGGATTTTCCGCGCTTCAGAGCCTGCAACTGATAATAAGCAAGGTTGAACGGTTTCAATGACAACCGATTCACCAGGGAAATCGGCGGCACGAACGGTACTGTAACGCTCGAGGATTTCGACCCGGGGCCTTGCGCGATATCAACGTGGTTACCGCGCATGAATATGCCCCGTGCACTGGTGCGGGAGACGCAATCGATCCAGGAGACAGTGTGTTCCCAGCTTGCTTCCGAACCATCAGCAAGCTCGAAGAATTCATTGAGGCCAGCATAAGGGGTATTTTCTGTTTCCAACCATGGCCCACCAATGCGCCGCAACTGGAGTCGAGCCTGTGTGATTACACCGGTAAGCCCCATACCACCTACAGTGGCAGCGAACCAGTCAGACCGCTCGAACGGACCGCACTCAATCACCTCACCATCCGTGCGAAGCAGTTGGAGCGCCAACACATGATCACCAAAAGAGCCCATCACGTGGTGGTTTTTGCCGTGCACGTCATTAGCAATTGCTCCCCCAACACTGATCAGTTGGGTGCCAGGTGTTACCGGCAACATCCAGCCCCGAGGCACAAAAGTGCGCTGGATATCTCGCAATAAAATCCCTGCTTCACACTCAAGTACGCCGGTTTCGTCATCAAAGGCAATTAGATGATCGCGCCCACTGGTCGTCCATAGAACGCCGTCAGGATTCAGGCAGACATCGCCATAACTTCGACCGTTGCCGTAAGCCAATCCCTTTTGTCCAGACTCTAGAGTCAGCCGTGCCTTATGAGAGAGAGGCTGAACCAAATGCGGTAGCTCACTGAGCCGACCCCATGAACCGACACAAGTCATACCCAGCCGCCCGCGCCGATAGCGATAAACATCGCAAAGACGACACCCGCCAATAGACTTGCCTTATCTTTTACGGCAAAGACCAAAGGGTCGTCATGCATTTCCCCGCGATGCGCGCGCAACCACACCCAACTGATCCAGAACAGCATGACGGGGACATTCCCCCAGACCCACTCGGGATGTTGATAAAGGCGCAGAACATCAACGCTGTTCAGGTACAGCGCCAGCACCAGCACCGAAGAGAAGCCGGATGCTACCCCCAGCATCTGAATCAAAGGCGCATCATCAGTGAAATAGCCGCGACCGTGCGCCTTGTGCTTGCCGTGCAATAACTGCATCTGCAGCTCCGCAAAGCGCTTGACGAACGCCAGTGACAAGAAGAGAAAAACCGAAAAAGCGAGCAACCAGAACGACAAAACCATACCCACCGCAGCAGCGCCCGCAACGATTCGTAAGGTGTAAAGAATAGCGAGGGTCAGGCAGTCAATGAGGACGAGTTGCTTGAGTTTGAAAGAGTAAACACACGTAAGGACAAAGTAGACGCTTAGCCACGCCAAAAAGCCTGGACCGACTTGGGCTGCGATCAAAAGGCTGACTACCAATAAGACCGGCCCCAGCAGCACCCCCTTCCATGCAGGTACAAGCCCTGCCGCGAAAGGACGCTTGCTTTTGCGTGGATGCTGGCGATCACTTTCCAAATCTAGAAGATCGTTCGCTATATACACCGAAGATGCGCAGAGGCTGAACGCGACAAAAGCAAGGAGTAATGCTAACCATGAGCCACTTTCGGCAACACCATGCGCTGCAAACAGCGGAACGGCGAGCAGACCGTTTTTCAGCCATTGATGTACACGAAGCAACTTGCTCCACGTTGTTGCCCCCGAACTCATACCCGCGAAAACCTGCTCCACTTCGGCACAAGCGCTGGCATCGGCCTGGAGTGCTGTTGACGCATTGACAACAATTGCTCGACGCGCATGCTCCCAAACTTTCAGGTCGGCAGCGGAATTTCCCGCATAGTCAAAACCTTGCTCACCAAAGCGCGCAATCAATGCCTTGGCCTTATTTGAGCCAGCAAGATTCACCAGCCCGTCACTGGCGAGCACTTCATCAAAAAATCCGAGGTGCTGAGCGATCGGATTGGCAATAGATCGATCAGAAGCAGTGCAAAGAATCAGACGACGACCGGACGCATGCTGTTCACGCAGCCACGCAACGAAGTCAAGATTATAAGGCAACGAAGAGGGATCGAATTCCGTCCGTTCGGCAATCTGCTTCTTCATTTCCGCTTTGCCTTTCGCTAGCCAGAAAGGCAATCGGAAAAGCGACAGCGGAGCGGCTTTGACTAATCCGAGAACACTCTCGTGAAGCATGTCAGAGTGTATAAGTGTTCCATCAAGATCAATACAAAGCGGGACCGAACTTACGTTATTATTCATAGTTTCTACTGCGCAACTATCATCAAAAGTACGAAATTAAGTCTATCACCTACTCAAACATGGAATATGATAGATACAAAAAACAGTTCCAGCATAATCACGCGCCGGGATCAGCCTGTAAACAGCAGCACACTTCCCATGCTTCCGGCACAATAATTTTTCTCCACCTGACAACGTCCCATCCAAAAAAACACTTAAAAAATCCAAATATCATGAAGCAACGATCGGTAGCGCATACAACCAAAAATCTGAACTCATACAAAACATTCATATTCCCAAACGCACAAACTTAACGATTTGAAAATTTCCTTTGTATAGCTCTCAACGGTGCAGTTAAACGCCAAGATCGAGAGTGTTCGTAAGCGGTATTTTTGAGCTTGGCCATGCTCAATTCGCTCTTTAACTTTGCTAAATCGTCTTGAGCTTCCGCTAGTTCCTGCTGTAATATATTTAGATCTTCCTGACACTCCCCTAGCGCTGAAGCCAATTGTATTTCGCGTGAAAGAGAGCCACCCTCAAAAACACCCTTAGGGGCCACACATGACTTAAGAGATGAAAATATTTCTGGGTAGTCAACAGCGACCCGCACAGACTGCTGCATTTTCTTCCAACTCTCTTTAATCACTGAGACGTCAGAAGATGGGCGAACAAAAACGATAAACTCCAGCGAGTAATGCGGTGTATCTGTAAATTCAACACATTCAAGATTAAGAAGTCCATACTCAGCCGCCTCGAGCATCAAGGTAGCAAAACTATAGGGAGTAAAAACCCAGCAATGCACATCATGGTAGTTTTGCGAAGAAAGTGCATCTTCCACTAAACTCATCGCCATTTCATAGGAGTGAAGAGGCTCAAGTTTTTTTGAATCCAATGGCTTATCCCAAGCCTCTGCGACAGCAACTTTTTTTACATACGTCATATGATCAAAAATATTAGCAGGCAACGGTCGGCGAGTACGTCGGGCATATGGATCAATTAAATCTTGCAACGCAGTCTCACGGCGAGCAAAGTCAAATGTGTAGCGCTTATCAGGCACTACCAGACGAATCTGGCCATCGGAATTGAGTACAGCCTGCAGTTCCTTAAACCAAGTAATCAAATCAGGCACATGCTCAATAACATGAGAGGCAATTACGTAGTCGACCTGACGCCCTGCGCACTTGACCAGCGAGTTGTCTCCCCAAACCGCATCAACTTCAACAATATCTTTCACGTCAAAGCCGTGACCAACCCTGTACTTCTCACGCAAAGTATCCGTATCAGCGTGGTCGACATAAATCACGTCTGTCTCTGACTTGAGAAAGAACGGACGATAGAGAGGCCCGATCTCAAGAACCGAAGCTTCTGGTGCTGGGATACCAGCGCGAACACTATCTCTCATGCTCATAACTGCCTCTCCTTAAACATTCGGTTCATCTCAATCATAATCTCAATGATTGCACGCCGACCTTTTATTGATTCAAGCCAACTTTAGTTCAATCACAATAGCGGGAACAATTTGAACGAACGGGTTTTCCACTTCACGAAACTGTTTAAAGAATTCGGTTTGTGGCAAATGCCCGTACGAATCAGCTTTATAAGAATTCATTATACCGATTAACCCCTCAGATATTGACTCACCAGAAAGATAATCTACTGAAGTTATATTACTTGCCAAAGACGACAGACATTTTTCGTCATATCGATTGGTCAGAACCTTAATCCCAAATGCGCTCATTTCGAGCGGCGGGTAACTTGGATGTGGAGACACCATCAAAGATAAGCCCGCAAAGGATTGCTGTAATTGGCGGCCATACTGGTCAATCGACAACTTGCCGAGCGACTTAAGCGAAAAACCCTTTCCCAAATCAATATCCGGGTGACTCTCACCTGCAGAAACAAAAGACCAGCCGCCACAGTCCGCTGAAGAGACAACCTGACGAAGTCCTGTAACTATCAATTCAAAGCAATTTCTGTTGACGCTCGGACGCCCATACACAAGTATTTGGCGCTCACGTGCTTTAAGAGGGCAACCAGTCAAAAACGGCTGTAGTTTTTTGTTTAAAATCGGCTCAAACACGAAGCTTTTGTAGAAAGTATAACCTTTCGCGTCGAAGTAATTTTTCAAAAAAGAAGTGTTAAAAACAGCTACACAATCACTTCCATCGTGATACGACGCTTCGGCGAGGGCATAGCGACTTGACCATGGGTAAAAACCGGGCTCGTAATCCTGGATAAGATAAATAAACTTACCCTCTTTACAACCAGGCCAAAGCTTGGCGCGTTGTGCCAGTAATTTTTTTACATTTGCCGCGGTCCACCATGCTGTGGCGATAAAAACATCGTCCTCGCGAATCGCCAGCGTGTATTTAGATCTGTCGCCTGCGGAAACAATAGTTTTGCCTGGACGATCATCATCAGCGAGACTCAAAATCGTCCAATCAGCAAAATCCGGGTTATCAGCTACAGCAAACGCCAGCTCATCTGTAACGACTATTCGTACATCCTCAAAATGAGCAGCCATCTCTTGGAAGAAATGCAGAGCAGTGGATATGCCGCCAAAAACATGCCTCGTAGAAAGCCCCGGCACCACAAGATTCAGCCTCTGACCAGAAAGGCTGCTTCTGCGAGCAAAAAGCGGTAGCGCTTCCGGGACGGCAACTTGCAAACCGGACTCGATTACAGTGCCAGGCACAGAGGCCTGGTACACTCTTTTTAATGCGGCGTGCACTCGTCTGTTACCAAGTGCAAATCGAACTATTTTACGAAGCACGGGGCGATCCCTCTATCCTTGGGGTTTTAGACTGCAGACTTAGATGTGGGTTGAAGTAAGGGTCGGTCTGCTCAACGCGATACGGTGCATACTTCAGCACAGATTGCTCGTAGTCATTTTGTGGAACGTAGGACGAACGGGTTTTCGATTCAAAGTGGTAAAGACGTGCATCAGCGCACATCACGTTATGGAACCCCTTTTTCATCGCGCGAACACAGATCTCCACATCGCTACCACAGATGATAAAACTTTCGTCAAATCCACCGATTAGATCGAACTTGCTTCTGGTCATCGCCATGCACGCCCCCGTTACCGCGAGGACGTTGCGAGTCAGAACTGGCGAAACAAACGGGCCTGCGCCCGTGTGCGTCGCAGGCTGCGCGTGATACACATGATCGGCCCAACCACCCATGCCTACCACGACACCCGAATGTTGTATGGTGCCATCCGCAAAAAGCAGCAACGCACCTACTACACCCACGTCATCAAGCGAAGAATAACCGCCCAACTTCTCAAGCCAATCGGGTGAAATTACCGAGGTATCGTTATTCAAGAAAACCAGAACGTCGCCACTGGACTTCGAAGCACCCAAATTATTCAATCGAGACCAATTGAACTCGAACGCCGCAGGAACAACACGAACGCGAGAATCTTCTTTCTGAATAAAATCGAAATAATTGAAGGTATCGATTTCGGTGGAATTATTATCGAGAACAATAATCTCAAAATTCTGACATGTGGACTTGCCAATAATGCTACTGATGCATTCAGACAGCAACTCGACCTTATCCTTGGTCGGTATCACAATCGAATATTTCAGCGACGCGGCTTTTTTAAACTCTAGTTTGTAGGTGAAAAGATTTTCGCCATTAACAGCGACAACCGAGTCATTCCCGTACACCTGGGAAACAAACTTATTGACGGCGAGAAGTCCCGCCGCATCGGCGTAGTTTTTACTCTCAGGGTTACTTGCCGTTGACTCCTGATGCATTCTCCAGTGATACAAAATTTTCGGAACGTGGACGATTTCTTCAGACTTTAGCTTACTCGCAATGGTCAGCCAAAGATCGTAATCTTGAGCACCAACGGCGCTTTCATCAAAAACAGGTATGCCATCGACAATGCTAAAAACCACGAGGTGACCCAGATAAGCTTGCGAGCAAGCCAGATGAGGGGACCACCCTGGTTTGAAAAATGGCAGGCACCGCTCTCCCTGCGGATTCAGCTTGTCCTCATCGGAGTAAAGCAATTTCGCGTTTGGTAACTTATTAATAGCATCAGCCATCTCGAGCAACGCATGCTCAGCGAGCAGATCATCATGATCCAGCAACGCGACCCAATCCCCCGAAGCGATACTTAGCGCGCTGTTGGACGCTGCCGAAATATGCCCGTTTTTTTCCCGGAAAACGACCTTGATACGGGCGTCCTCACGCATGTAGCGAACGAGAATTTCACGTACATGAGGATCTTTTGAAGCATCGTCCGCAATGCAAAGCTCCCAGTTCAAGTAAACCTGATTGCGTACAGATTCAATGGCCTCCGCCAGCCAAACCGGGTTCGGGTTGTAGGTAGGCATTACTACCGAAATTTTAGGCTTCGAAACAAGTTGTTCGTAGCGCGCGAGAAGTTGAACACGAGTACTTTCATTGATCGTGTCGTGTTCCTCTACCCAACTGACATAGTCGATCGGTAGTGGCGCAGAAGAGACGGGAGATCCCTGAGAGCTGCCAAGCGCCAAAATCACTCGTTTGAGACCAGGAATACCTTCGCGGCGGTAAAGCGAGAAAAATTTGCGAGCATTGTGCGCCAGCCCACCTTCCAATTTAAACAAAAGTGGAATTTTTCTGCCTAAAAAGACAAACTTTCTCACTTGTCGACTGGCGAATCTCAATGGCGCCGTTACACGCCAACTGGCCGAATGACGAAGTTGTGAAATTTCACCTTTCAGACCTGCGACACTTGCATTGAGATTGGTAATATCAGCCTGCAATTCGTAGATAGCTTTATTGCGATCTACCAGTTTGCCAGTGACTTCTTCCCATTTCTCTTCGGGTGCACTAGTCATCAATGACCAGTTATTTTTGCGCTGGGCCGGCGGAGTTGAATACTCTGCTTTCAGATTAAGATGACCTGGAACAACTTTCTCGTCGATACCGCCAATGTAACGCTGGCCAAGAATATTATCCGAGGGAGCACGCTTACGAACCACGCATACAGAGTTGAAAAACTCTACTGAGTGAATCGCCGCCAGGTCATCCTCAGTAAACTTCACTCCATATTCGTGTGAAAAGCCCTGAAGCAATTCATCCCTGCTTTTTTCTACGCCCCAATGTTCAAAATTGACGATATCTGCCAGACGTTTGAAAAATGCAATGGAGGAATACGGATGGTAAATTCCACCCTCAAATTCTTTCCAGTAGCTGCAATGCAAGTCCTCAGCGATAAACACACCACCGTCATTTATCGCAGGAAAATATCTGGAGAACGCTTTTGTAATATCTCCCGACGTATGCGATCCGTCGTCAATGACGATATCGAAAGTCGGCGAGAGCCCAAGAATGACCCGCTCGGAGATATCTGTGGTCGCATCGCCGACGACGACATTGATTCGCTCATCTTCGTATTTCAATACAGAGCACTGAGGATTGATATCACAACCCACAAAGACATCTGCATTTTTGAAGTATTTGGCCCATATCTCCAGCGAACCGCCATTTTGGATCCCGATTTCCAGGAATCTTACCGGCAGGTCGCGGTACGGCGAAAAAATTCTGTCGTATTCCGATAGGTAGATCGACCACTTATCGGACAACTTGCCTTCATGCTGGGAGTAAAGCTCAAATAACGAATTCATGTAGCTACCTTTAGCTCAACACTGTCAAAGTCAACACCCACTAACCCCCACCGCACCTTACTCGACGATACGTTCAATATGACGGCGTCGTGTAACCAATGGTGTTGTACGTTAGTGTAAAGATCGCCATCTGCGAGTGAGACCATTACTGAGTACTGCCCGTTGGGCAGCATTGGCAAGCGAAAAACAAATTCTCCGGTGAAACTCGTGCCCGCTGTCAATGGGCGGGGGTGACGGTCAGTAAACGGTAAAGTGTTCTCACCAAATAGATCTTGACCTAGGCGATCTTTAACAACAAAACCGATAATCGGACGTTCAAACTCTTGGTGCACCTTTCCACTGATCGTCAATAGAGCACGATCTCCACCCTTGAACACTTCGGTCGAATTTACTGATACAGGCGCGATGGATACCGACAGAATTTCACCAGCGCCAGTCTTCCAACCGTTTGCTTCGGTTAAATTATCGCAAACTTGCAAGCTTGCCTCGTAATCAACCACCGGCGGAGCATTAAATTCTGAAGTTACCCGTGCGCTTATATCCGAACTGGAGTCCGAAAGTCCTGTTTCCCCAGACTCGATAAGCTGCAGCGTTTCTTCTTGCCCATAAACCTCCTGCAATGTGTATTGCAAGTAAGCTTCAGCAATTTCTTTCGAAGAACCTATTTGGCGCAACTGCCCTTGGTGCAGCCACACCGCACGCTCACATAGATTGAGTACCGAACCCATATCGTGGCTGACAAAAACAAGCGTGCCATGCTCCTTGAATTTCCGAAGAAAACGCATGCATTTCTGGGTGAAGACCGCATCACCGACTGCCAACGCTTCATCGATTACAAGAATATCGGCGTCAACATGCGCGATGACCGCGAAGGCCAATCGAACATACATACCGCTTGAATATGTTTTAACCGGCTGCTCGATGAACTCGCCAACGTCTGCAAACGTAATTATCGCTTCAAACCGCTCATCGATCTCTTTAGGTGTCAGTCCAAGCAACGCAGCACTCATGTAAACGTTTTCGCGCCCACTGAACTCCGGGTTGAACCCTGATCCCAGCTCAAGCAATGCAGCGATTCGGCCATGGGACTGGATGCTGCCAGTCGTTTGATTGAGCGTACCGCAGAGCATTTGCAGGAGCGTCGATTTACCACTGCCGTTGCGACCAACGATACCGATGGTTTCCCCTCGTTTGACGTCGAAAGAAATGTCCTGCAACGCCCAAAACTCACGATAGTACTGCCTGGACTCACGCCCGATCAGAGGAGACAAGCGTGGTAATACGAACTGCTTGAGTCGATCGCGCGGGCTACTGTAGATCTGGTAACACTTGCCAAGGCCAGAGACCTCGATGGAAATTTCAGATGACATCTGCAAACCCTTTCCGCGTTTTCTGGAACCAGAAAAAACCCAACCAAGCTATCAATGATGTAGCAACAAGATAAATACCAAGCATTGCAAAGTCTGGAGCCACGCCAAAGAACAGAACCGCTCGGGTTTGCTCAATAACCGGTGTCATCGGGTTCATATAAATCAGACCTCGATAGGCTTCTGGCAATGCCGACACCGGGTAAAATATCGGCGACAGGAACATCAGAACGGTTGTCAGGATGCCGATAAATTGACCGACATCGCGCAGATACACCCCAAGCGATGCCAGGGCCCAGCTAATCCCCATGATAAACAACATGAAAGGAATCAGGACCAACGGCAGAAAAAGAACTGTCAGATGAGGCACGCCATAAAAAATGACGTAGGCGAACAACCACACGCCCAAGCTGATGAGAAAGTGAAACAGGGCCGCCCCCAATCCAATCAAAGGTAAGATCTCGAGAGGAAATACAACTTTCTTTACATAATTTGGATTGCCCAGGATCAGATTGGGAGCACGGTTAATGCACTCACTGAAAAGGTTGAAAACAATCATCCCGGCAAACAGCACGAGAGCGAATTCGGTCTTGGACTCACTTCCCCCCCATCGAGCCTTGAACACAACGCTGAATACAAAGGTGTACACAGCCAGCATCAAAAGAGGGTTGAAGAATGACCATAGAATGCCCAGGAAAGAGCCACGGTAACGCCCCATGACTTCACGTTTGGTGGCGGCGGATATCAGATTCCGATTGCGCCAAATGCTTGCAGCAACCTCACGAGGGCTGGCGGAGAAATCTTGCATCAGGCAAATACCTCAACCACATCAAAACGTTGTGACACAGTAAGACCTTTGGAAAAGCCTTCCGGCATGTCAAATACCTTTGACTCCATTGACGACACGTCAGGAATGCTTAAGCGCGTAACAATCATTAATACACGGTCTCTTTCAGGATGCGTTTTAGGCGCAGGCCGTAGCCAGTTTTGATGAGGGGTGCAGCCCAGCGGTGGATCAGCACGCCATGGCTGCGCACCGGACGGATGACCATTTTCGGGCAAGCCACTATAAAGTACTGAAAAGATTCCAGTGCAAGAGCGTATTGGCCGACTTTGGGATTGAACGTGGAATCGGTCATGCGACCAATCGGCCGGGCAGGCGAAAGCCCCATAGCCGCCATGGAGAATGCAGAGAAAAGGTCGCGCTGCTCAAAATAAACCGGATCAAGTTCGGTGATTTCCATCTCGCCACACTCCGAAGGCCTAACGCTCTGGCCGTTATCTATCGCTTGCTGGGCGCAGGAGTATAACCCGGTTATCCCGCATTTGGACTTCGTCTGCCGAGGCTTTTCATAATGGCTGCCCCTCTCGCAGCGGCGTCGAAATCGATCGCCGGACAGAGGGGGATTGTCCAGTTAAAGACATCACTTAACCCCGCATTTGAACAGCTTCGACCAACCAGATCTAAGCCCGCTCACGCTCCCCGGCCCGGAATACGAAAGCGATTATCGCCAATGGAACGTACGCAATTGCGATGCCGACAAGGGCTGGGATTTTCTCGACTCCCACGGCAATCGCCATGGGCAGTAGCCACAATAGATTTATCGCGACGACCGAAAGCGTGACGAGCTTGTGGCTCCCGTATTTTCTCGATGCGTATTGATAGGCATGACTACGGTGCGCTTCATAGACCTTGTCGCCACTCAACAAACGCCGGATGAGCGTCCACGTTGCATCTACGATGAACACACCTAAAAGTATCAGCCAACTCCATAGTAATTCGCTTGAAGCCCACGCAGCGGAAATGCTCATAAAACCCAGGATCAACCCAAGAAAGCCACTCCCCGCGTCGCCCATGAATATACGGGCAGGCGGAAAGTTCCAGCAAAGGAAGCCACTTACTCCGGCAGCCAACACAAGGGCGGTCCACATTGAATCGACATGGCCAGACAAACCTGCGACAACACAACTTCCAAGGCAAACGCAGATCGCCTCCACACTGGCCAGACCATCGATGCCATCCATGAAGTTGTAAAGATTCAACATCCAGACCAGGTACACCAAAGCCAACACACTGCCAACCCAACCCAAGTCAACACTGACGCCGAAGAAATGCATGACAGGAAGACCGTCAAGCCAAAACAACGCCCAACCCGCAGCAACGAAATGACCCAGCAATCGCCATCTGGCGGCAATATGCCCATGATCATCAGCAAATCCGATCAAGGCCACGAACAGACCCGACCCCAACAACCCACACAAGGCAGAGAAGCTCAACAGTCCGAGACCGGCCAGCACCGGAAGCGCCAGAAGAAAGGTGACTACGATAGCCACGCCCCCACCTCGGGGAGTCGGAATTGAGTGCGAACTACGCTCGTTTGGTATATCCATCAAGCTCTTCGTCAAAGCGTAACGACGTAAAAACAGCGTGAGTGACCATGCACCGGCGAATACGGCAAGTAGAAGCCACCAGACATTCATTTCGTTAGTTTTTCCAGATAATAACCGGCGGTCTGCCGCAACGTCTCGTCCATATTCGCAGAGGGACTCCATCCGAGCAGATCACGATTTTTGCTGATATCGACTTGCAATGAGCCAAACACTCTTTGCGCTACTGACTTTTTACCCAGCAATGAAGCTGACAACGTCAACAGCCATTGGGGTATTGGCAGAAGCCTAGACGGTTGCCCCAAAGCTTTTGAGAGTCGACGCAACAATTGACTGGTAGATAAGTCCTCGCCATCACTCACCAGAAAAGTTTGATTCGCGGCAGCAGGATGGTCGAGGCAGGTGACAATAAAACTCACCAAATTGTTGATTGAAACCATGCTTCGCCGGTTTTCAATTGCCCCCAAGGGCAAAGGAATGCCTTTGCCAAGCCAACGGAGCATACTCAGAAAGTTCGCTTTAACTCCTGGCCCGTAAACCAGTGGCGGACGAATAATCACCACCTCCATACCTGTCTCGCGACCCAATTGACTCAGACGTTCCTCGGCCTCGTATTTGGAAACACCATATGGATCTTGAGGATTGGGCAGGTCATCAGCCTTGAATGGCTTGCCGGTAACAGTGCTCTCACCATTGACTTTGATTGAACTGAGAAAAATAAACCGTTTGACCCCCGAGGCGGCAGCACATTGCGCCAACCGGAGAGTACCTTCTACATTAACCTCACGAAACGCTTCCAGCGCATTTGCCGCCACTTCCTTCATGACATGCACTCGCGCCGCTGCATGAACGACAACTTGCACACCATGCAGCACAGGCAGCGACTTGTCATCGCTCATATCAAAGTACTGAACAGGACACAGTCCTTGCAGGCGGGTCGCACCTCGTACAGCTGCAATGGGATAAAACCTCTTATCGACCAGCAACTTGAACACCACCGCTTCTCCGACAAAGCCGCCTGCCCCGGTAATCAATACCTTCGGAGCGATCATCTAGACTTATTCCCTATCATCGCTGTAACCCAACATATACAGAAAAAAAACACTTTGTCCCGAGCCCTACGCCGGCAACGCCAGGCACTCAGTGAAAGCGTGACAAGTTGCATACGCCGCAATGGCAGCCAAGTTTGAACAAAAGGGTCATTGCAGCGCCCGACCAGACGCACAATCAATTGCACCTGATTGAACCACCAGCCGTCATGGATAGTTTTATAACGAGCGATGAGAGGACTCAAACCCTTGTTGGCACCGACCTGATTACGCTCATGCTGGCGATAATTCATGGACGGTTTCGGATCGATAAACCATTGGTAACGATGACTACGTGCAAAGGCATAGCAGTACCAGTCATGCAGACTGACTTTTTGCAACAGTTGCCAATTATCGAGCATCGAGGCCTTAAGTGAACCTGCGAGCTGCTTGTTCATCACGTAAGTACAACCAGGCCCCGCCGCTTCGAAAAGGAAATCCCATTCAACCTGAGACTGTGCCTTGTCCAGTAAATGCGTCGTTCCATCAGGCCAGAAAGCCGTGACATTACTAGAGTAAGCATCGACTTCGCGAGTTTGAATCGCATGGATAGCGCGCTGCAGTTTGTCGGAATGCCACACGTCATCCTGATCGGCAAAGGCCACGTAGTCGTAACCTTGAAGATCGACATCACGGACTAGCCGAAAGAAGTTGCGAGAGGCCCCACCAAATCTACCGGCAGCCGGCAAGATTAGCACCTCGGGATGTGTCGCGGCATAAGCCACGCACCACTCTTCGGTCCCGTCAGTGGAAGAATCAATACTGATATAGACAGTTATGTCGACCGCAGATTGGCCAAGGATTGAAGCCAACTGCTCCTCAATCCATTGCATGCCATTGTAGGCAGCCAGCAAAACCACGACCTTGGGATGTTTTACTGGCATGCCTTTCCTGCTTGCACCGGGTAAACGCTATCGCTCAAAAAGTGAGCGTTCGAATCAGTGAGAGGGCGAGTCCAGAAGCTTTTGCAGATACTGGCCGTAGCCGGTTTTCTTCAGGGCATCAGCCTGTGCACCTAACTGCTCAGCAGTGATCCAGCCATTGTGGTAAGCAATCTCTTCCAGGCACGCCACTTTCAAGCCTTGTCGCTGCTCGATAGTGTGTACGAAGTGACTGGCTTCCAGCAGCGAATCATGAGTCCCGGTATCAAGCCAGGCGAAACCGCGGCCAAGCATTTCAACACTCAGCGTTTTGCGCTCAAGGTAGGCACGGTTAACGTCGGTAATTTCCAGCTCTCCGCGCTCAGAAGGCTTGATGCCCTTGGCAATCTCCACAACGTCGTTGTCGTAGAAGTACAGGCCGGTGACCGCATAGTTGGACTTCGGCTTTAGTGGCTTCTCTTCAATGCTCAGTGCGCGACCGCTAGCATCAAACTCCACCACACCAAAGCGTTCCGGGTCGGACACGTGATAGCCGAATACCGTTGCACCCTGTTGTTGAGAGCTTGCCGAACGCAAGTTATCGGAGAAGTGCTGACCGTAGAAGATGTTGTCACCGAGAATCAGACAGCAAGGATCCTCGCCGATGAATTCCTCACCGATGATAAATGCTTGTGCAAGGCCGTCCGGGCTAGGCTGCTCAGCGTAGGTCAACTTGATACCGTACACACTACCGTCACCCAGCAGCTTGCGGAAACATGGCAAGTCTTCCGGCGTCGAGATGATCAGGATTTCGCGCATACCCGCCAGCATTAACACCGACAAGGGATAAAAGATCATCGGCTTGTCATAGATTGGCAGCATCTGTTTCGACACACCAAGGGTCAACGGATGCAGGCGCGTGCCAGAACCGCCAGCAAGGATGATGCCTTTACGATTTGTCGTGGTCATTTATTCAGGACTTCCCTAAGCATTCGGGTTACGCCACTTTGCCAATCCGGCAAGTGTAGAGAAAAGTTGTCGCGCAGCTTTTGAGTATTCAAGCGTGAATTCAGCGGGCGACGCGCAGGTGTTGGATAAGCGGTCGTATCGATCGGATTGACGGCGGTCACTGCCAACTCTTCACCTTGAGCCTTGGCAAAATCGATAACGTGACAGGCATAGCCGTACCAGGAAACCTCGCCTGCGGCGGCCAAATGATAAAGGCCTGCCAGCTCAGGACGATGCATGACTTGCTGAATTGCCAATGCGGTGACATCCGCAATCAAGTCGGCGCCAGTAGGCGCTCCAATCTGATCGGCGATAACGCTCAGGCTTTCACGATCCTTCGCCAGACGCAGCATAGTCTTGGCAAAATTGTTGCCGCGAGCGCCATAAACCCAACTGGTACGAAAGATCAGATGCTTGCATCCCGAGGCAATAATTGCCTGCTCGCCCGCAAGTTTGCTCGCGCCATAGTGATTCACCGGAGCGACAGAGTCGGTTTCCTGCCAGGCCTGCGCACCTTGCCCACTGAAGACATAATCGGTGGAGTAATGAATTAGCCAAGCACTCAGGGATGCCGCCTCTTGCGCCATGACCTGACTCGCCTGACCGTTCACACGGTCAGCCAGTTCGGTCTCCGACTCTGCCTTATCGACTGCAGTGTAAGCGGCAGCGTTAACAATGACCTGAGGCTTGACCTGGCGAATCGTCGCACGCAATGCTTCCAGATCGGACAAATCGCCACCCGTGTTACGGTCGAGGGAAATCAATTCCCCCAGCGGCGCGAGAGACCGTTGCAGCTCCCAGCCGACCTGACCGTTTTTTCCCAGGAGAAGGATTTTCATGCCTTGCTCGATCGATCGCTGTAATTCTGGTCGATCCACTGCTGATAGCTGCCGCTTTTCACGTGCTCTACCCATTCAGTGTTGGTCAGATACCATTCAACCGTTTTACGGATACCGGATTCAAAAGTCTCTTGCGGCGTCCAGCCCAGCTCGCGCTGTATTTTGCTTGCATCAATCGCATAACGCTGATCGTGACCCGGGCGATCCTGAACATAAGTGATCAGGCTGGCATGTGGACGATGAGCTGAATCAGGACGCAACTCATCCAGCAGTGCACAAAGAGTGTTCACCACTTCGATGTTTTGCTTCTCGTTGTGACCGCCAATGTTGTACGTCTCACCGATGACGCCTTCGGTCACGACTTTGTAAAGTGCACGGGCGTGATCTTCGACGTAGAGCCAGTCACGAACCTGGTTACCCTTGCCGTAAACCGGCAGTGGCTTACCTTCCAGCGCATTAAGAATGATCAGCGGTATCAGCTTCTCAGGGAAGTGGCACGGGCCGTAGTTGTTGGAACAATTGGTTACCAGCGTTGGCAACCCATAGGTGCGAGCCCAGGCGCGAACCAAGTGATCGGAACTGGCTTTGCTGGCCGAATAAGGCGAGCTGGGCTGATAAGGCGTGGTTTCGGTGAACAGATCTTCCGGGCCTTCCAGGTCACCATAAACTTCGTCAGTCGAAATATGGTGAAAACGGAAGTTGGCTTTACGCACATCATCCAACGCAGCCCAGTAATGGCGGGCCGCTTCCAGCAAAGTGTAAGTGCCAATGATGTTCGTCTGGATGAACTCGGATGGGCCTGAGATCGAGCGATCAACGTGAGACTCTGCGGCCAAATGCATGATTGCATCCGGTTGATGCTCACGTAGGACACGGTCGATCTGCTCACGGTCGCAAATATCGACACGCTCGAACACGTAACGTGGATTCTGGCTAACTTGCGCCAATGACTCCAGATTACCGGCGTAAGTCAGCTTATCGACGTTAACGACAGAGTCGGTAGTGTTGGAGATAATGTGACGGATGACTGCCGAGCCGATAAACCCGGCGCCGCCGGTTACTAGAATTTTCACGCGAAACCATACCCTTGAGCTGCGGACAGCGCCACCAACGAGCGCCGTCTAATCCATGAATGCAAAAACCGTCAAAGATACGGCTTCCGTCAGAGTCAGTCTGAGTCGATGTACAAAGCAGGCACTATCGAACAAGGGCTGCATTTTACAGCTTAGCGAACGTTTTACTAATGGATAAAGACAGGTAGAGAGGCAATTTCGACAGACGCCCTGCACCTGTCGCCTTAGATAAGACGTTTGCGCGCAGCCCTGGACGAACGCCCCAGAAACCAGGCGAATAATGGACCAATCAACATGCCAATCAGCAACGCCAAAACCACGACAAGTGATACCGGCAACTGAGGCCCAGACAAACCCAGAAACAATAACGACACTGATTGTTGATTCTCAAGAACAAAGGCCAGAATCACCAACACCAGCAAGAGAATAAAAACGCCAAGAAGTATGCGCTTAAGGTTACGCATGGGTAACTCCCTGAATGGTAGCGACTGTCAAACCCCCTCCTCCTCTTCCTCGTTCACTCGGTCGCGCAACTCTTTGCCCGGCTTGAAGTGCGGAACAAATTTACCGTCCAGACTGACAGACTGACCAGTCTTCGGATTGCGGCCGACGCGCGGCGCACGGTAGTGCAGAGAGAAGCTGCCAAACCCACGGATCTCGATGCGATCGCCGGTAGCCAGGCATTGGGACATTTGTTCAAGCATGGTCTTGATGGCCAGCTCCACATCT
This sequence comes from Pseudomonas atagonensis, assembly GCF_011369485.1. Taxonomy (GTDB): domain Bacteria; phylum Pseudomonadota; class Gammaproteobacteria; order Pseudomonadales; family Pseudomonadaceae; genus Aquipseudomonas; species Aquipseudomonas atagonensis. Next base: position 156,033 of record NZ_VXCA01000035.1, read on the forward strand.
TTCGATGAGAGTAGCCCTTGATGGGTGACAATTCGTTCGATCAACTCCGACTTCGTCATATTTTTCCCTTCTTTTTCAAGCAGCTAGATCAGCGCTTGAAAGGTTTTAGCACGCCCGGAAGATTTTGAACAGCCCAGGGATTGACATATCTTCCTCGGCGCCGAAACGCCCTTTTTTTGAGCATCGATTCACCCTTCTGGAACATCTGCGCCATTAGCGGCAGATCACCAACATGGTTCGAGTCACGTATCCCGCAGGATTGAAGCCGAACGGGAATTCATCATCCTTGGCATCATCAGACCGCGTAATCACCTTGTAGCCATCACCTTTGCACTCCTTCGCCGCGCGCTTTTGGCACTTCTCCCAACCGGACCCGAGACCGGAGCAATCGATTTCGATACCACTGACACCACGCACCGCATGAGTCTTTGCGCTGGTAGTACAGCCGGCCAACAGCAAAATTGCCGTGAGGACAATTAACTTGTTCATCCACTTCCTTATGCCAGGCAACTGCCCGACTACTACACGCTTAAGACCAAGCTTAGCCGCGAATAGACGATTGATCCGATTAAACAAACAGACCGCCGGGCACGAGCATTGGTTTCACGTAAATGCTTGAGCGTGCGAGGAATTTACATGACACCAAATCGCAGACACAAAAAAGGGCGACCGAAGTCGCCCTTTTTAATGGTCAGACAGAACTCAGTTCTGTTTAGCCATTGCTTGACGCAGCAGTGCCGCCATAGTGGTGTCAGCTGCTTCGCCTTCCGGAGCTGCTTTCAGACTCTGGATAGCTTCTTTCTCTTCAGCATCGTCTTTCGATTTGATCGACAGCTGAATTACACGGCTCTTACGATCAACGCTGATGATCTTGGCTTCTACTTCCTGGCCTTCTTTCAGAACGTTGCGCGCGTCTTCAACGCGGTCACGGCTGATTTCGGAGGCTTTCAGAGTCGCTTCGATATCGTCGGCCAGAACGATGATGGCGCCTTTGGCGTCAACTTCTTTCACGGTGCCAGTAACGATTGCGCCTTTGTCGTTAACCGAGACGTACTCGGAGAACGGATCGCTTTCCAGTTGCTTGATACCCAGGGAGATACGCTCGCGCTCTGGGTCAACCGACAGGATAACGGTGTCCAGCTCGTCGCCCTTCTTGAAACGACGTACGGCTTCTTCGCCCACTTCGTTCCAGGAGATGTCGGACAGGTGAACCAGACCGTCGATGCCGCCGTCCAGACCAATGAAGATACCGAAATCGGTGATCGACTTGATGGTGCCGGAGATCTTGTCGCCCTTATTGAACTGGCCAGAGAAGTCTTCCCACGGGTTCGACTTGCACTGCTTGATGCCCAGGGAGATACGACGACGCTCTTCGTCGATGTCCAGAACCATAACTTCCACTTCGTCGCCGACTTGTACGACTTTCGAAGGGTGGATGTTCTTGTTGGTCCAGTCCATTTCCGAAACGTGTACCAGACCTTCAACGCCTTCTTCCAGCTCTGCGAAGCAGCCGTAGTCGGTCAGGTTGGTTACACGAGCGGTAACGCGAGTGCTTTCTGGGTAACGGGCTTTAATAGCAACCCATGGATCTTCGCCCAGTTGCTTCAGGCCCAGGGAAACACGATTGCGCTCGCGATCGTACTTCAGAACCTTAACGTCGATTTCGTCACCAACGTTGACGATCTCGGAAGGATGCTTGATGCGCTTCCAGGCCATGTCGGTGATGTGCAGCAGGCCGTCCACGCCACCCAGATCGACGAATGCGCCGTAATCGGTGAGGTTTTTGACGATACCTTTGACTTGCTGGCCTTCCTGCAGGGATTCCAGCAGAGCTTCACGCTCGGCGGAGTTCTCGGCTTCCAGGACGCTGCGACGGGAAACGACAACGTTGTTGCGCTTCTGGTCCAGCTTGATGACCTTGAATTCCAGCTCTTTGCCTTCCAGGTGCGTGGTGTCGCGCACTGGACGGACGTCAACCAGGGAACCTGGCAGGAACGCACGGATGCCGTTAACGTCGACAGTGAAGCCGCCTTTAACCTTACCGTTGATAACGCCCTTGACCACTTCCTCAGCTGCGAAGGCTGCTTCCAGAACGATCCAGCATTCAGCGCGCTTGGCTTTTTCACGGGACAGCTTGGTTTCACCGAAACCGTCTTCAACCGAGTCCAGAGCAACGTGAACTTCGTCACCGACATTGATAGTCAGATCGCCAGCGTCGTTGTAGAACTGCTCAAGCGGGATGAGTGCTTCAGACTTCAGGCCAGCGTGAACGGTTACCCAGCGAGCCTGGTAATCGATATCAACGATAACACCGGTGATGATGGAGCCTGCCTGAAGGTTCAGGGTTTTTAGGCTTTCTTCAAAGAGTTCCGCAAAGCTTTCGCTCATTTTAATTCCTGTAAATGAGGGCGAAGGATACGCCCATCTCCACACCCCAGACGGTGTGGGTTAGTTTCATATAGAAGAAGCGCTGCAGGACTATGACTGGTCCCCTGCCGCCTTCTTGGTCACCCGGCGATATCGCGAATGGCGATCTCGCTCATGATGCGTTCAAGCACCTGATCGATGGACAACTCCGTGGAATCCAGCTGTATGGCGTCAGCCGCCGGTTTAAGCGGGGCTACCGCTCGCTGGGTGTCACGCTCGTCGCGCGCACGGATCTCATCTAGCAGACTCGACAGACTAACACCCTCGACTTTGCCCTTCAACTGCAAATATCGACGGCGCGCCCTCTCCTCGGCACTGGCGGTCAGGAAAATCTTCAGCGGCGCATCAGGAAAAACCACTGTACCCATGTCGCGACCATCCGCTACAAGGCCCGGCGTTTCCTGAAATGCACGCTGGCGCTGCAGCAGCGCCTCGCGTACAGCGGGCAATGCAGCCACTTGCGAAGCGCCGGAACCGACGCTTTCCGTGCGTATCACGTCGCTGACTTCATCGCCTTCCAGAATGATGCGTTGCAACTGACCGTCGGTCGCCGCAATGAACTGCACATCCAGATGAGCGGCCAGTTTCTTCAGCAGTTCTTCATTGGTCAGGTCGACACCATGATTATGCGCAGCGAACGCCAGCAGGCGGTAAAGCGCTCCGGAATCCAGCAGATTCCAGCCCAGACGCTTGGCCAGAATCCCGGCTACCGTGCCCTTGCCAGAGCCGCTAGGCCCATCGATGGTGATGACCGGTGCAATGTTTTTCACGACTGAGCCTCTTGAGCCACACGAATGCCGACCTGACCGCACAACGCGAGGAAGTTCGGGAACGACGTCGCGACGTTGGCGCAATCATGGATACGGATCGGTGCGGTTGCGCACAAGGACGCCACGCTGAAAGCCATGGCGATACGGTGATCGCCGTGACCATGCACTTCGCCGCCGCCAATCTGGCCGCCGTCGATGATGATGCCGTCCGGCGTTGGCTGGCATTTGACGCCCAGTGCCAACAGACCGTCCGCCATCACCTGGATACGATCCGATTCCTTGACCCGCAACTCTTCAGCGCCGGTCAGCACGGTGCGCCCTTCGGCACAGGCAGCAGCCACGAACAGCACCGGGAATTCGTCGATGGCCAGCGGAACCAGCGCTTCCGGAATCTCGATACCTTTGAGTTTAGCTGCCCGCACGCGCAGGTCAGCCACTGGTTCGCCGCCCACTTCACGCTGGTTTTCCAGCGTGATATCCGCGCCCATAAGGCGCAGGATGTCGATGACGCCGGTACGGGTCGGGTTGATGCCGACGTGCTCGAGCACCAACTCCGAACCTTCGGCAATCGAAGCAGCCACCAGGAAGAATGCCGACGACGAGATGTCGCCCGGCACTTCGATATGAGTAGCTGTCAGCTTGCCGCCGGACTCGACCGAAGCAGTAGCGCCTTCAACGCTGACCGGGTAGCCGAAGCCACGCAACATGCGCTCGGTGTGGTCACGGGTCGGCGCAGGTTCGGTAACGGTGGTCTTGCCTTCAGCGTACAGACCGGCGAGCAGCAGGCAGGATTTCACCTGCGCACTGGCCATCGGCATGGTGTAAGTCAGGCCTTTTAGCTTATGACCGCCGCGAATGGTCATCGGCGGACGACCTTCGGCAGCAGTTTCGATCACGGCGCCCATTTCACGCAGCGGATTGGCCACGCGATTCATCGGACGCTTGGACAGCGACGCATCACCTGTCAGGGTGCTGTCGAAGTTCTGCGCGGCCAGCAGGCCGGACAGCAGACGCATCGAAGTACCGGAGTTGCCCAGATAGATCGGGCCCGGCGCTGGTTTCAGGCCATGCAGGCCGACACCGTGAATGGTCACGCGGCCGTGATGCGGGCCTTCGATAACCACGCCCATGTCGCGGAACGCCTGCAAGGTCGCCAGGGCGTCTTCGCCCTCGAGGAAGCCTTCGACTTCCGTGACGCCTTCGGCCAGCGAGCCGAGCATGATCGAACGGTGGGAAATGGATTTGTCACCCGGTACGCGAATCCGACCGGACAGGCGGCCACCAGGTTGAGCCAGGAAGATCAGATCGTTGGAATTCATAGCGTCCACATAGGCCCTGCGGGCCAGGATTTTACTGAAATGCTCGCGGGCAACCCGGGCGCGAGTGAAAACGCCCAACAATTGGTGCCCATCCCCTGCATCGACCGCGTCGCGCAAGGCGTCGAGATCGCTGCGAAATGTATCGAGTGTGCGCAGGACAGCCTCGCGGTTGGCGAGAAAGATGTCGTGCCACATCACCGGGTCGCTTCCGGCGATTCTTGTGAAATCGCGGAAACCGCCCGCAGCGTAACGGAAGATCTCAAGATTTTCATTGCGCTTGGCCAACGAATCGACCAGACCGAACGCCAGCAGATGCGGCAAATGACTGGTCGCCGCCAACACTTCGTCATGACGCTCGACCTGCATGTGCTCGACATCGGCACCTAGTTCGCGCCACAGACGATCGACGACAGCCAGCGCTGCCGGATCGGTCTGTTCAAGCGGTGTGAGGATCACTTTATGGCGACGGAACAGTTCGACATTGGAGGCTTCCACCCCGCTCTGCTCGGAACCGGCAATCGGATGCCCGGGCACAAAGCGCGCCGGCATGCCGCCAAACGCCTCGGTTGCTGCGCGAACCACATTGCCTTTGGCGCTGCCGACATCGGTCAGAATCGCCTGCCCCAGATCCATGCTCGCCAGACGCGCGAGCACCTTTTCCATGGCAAGGATCGGCACCGCCAACTGAATCACGTCCGCGCCCTGGCAAGCTGCCACGAGGTCATCTTCGCAGCGATCCACCACACCCAACTCGACCGCCAGCTTGCGCGATTGCGGGTCGAGATCGACCCCGACCACTTCGCGGCACACACCACTTTCGCGCAAGCCTTTGGCAAACGAACCACCGATCAACCCCAGACCGACCACCACAAGGCGACCGATCATAGGTGCAGCAGATTGCAGAGCAGTGACATCACCCACGAGCCAGAACCTTGCGCAGCGCTTCGAGGAAGCGGCTGTTTTCCGCCGGCAGACCGATGGTCACCCGCAGGTGGTTCGGCATGCCGTAGTTGGCCACCGGACGCACGATCACGCCTTCGCGCAGCAAGCCCTGAAATACCGGAGCGGCTACCTGAGCCAGATCGACGCAAATGAAGTTGCCTTTGGATTCGATCCAGCTCAGACCCAACTCACGAAAACCGGCTTGCAACTGCTGCATGCCCGCTTCGTTGAGCTGACGACTCTGCGCCAGATACTCCTCGTCTTTCAGCGCAGCACATGCCGCTGCCAGCGCAAGGCTGTTGACGTTGAAGGGCTGACGAACACGGTTCAATACATCCGCCACCACTGGAGTGGACAGACCGTAGCCGACGCGCAACGCCGCCAGACCGTAGGCCTTGGAGAACGTGCGCGACACCAGCAGGTTTGGATAAGCCGCGAGGAAGTCCAGGCCATCCGGCAAGTCGCTGCCTTCGGCGTACTCGATGTACGCCTCGTCCAGCACCACCAGCACATGCTCCGGAACGTCCTGCAGGAATTCGTCCAGCGCTTCAGCGCCGAACCAGGTGCCGGTCGGGTTGTTCGGGTTGGCAATAAACACCACGCGGGTGTTGGCATCGATGGCCGCGAGCATTGCAGGCAGATCGTGCCCCCAATCCTTTGCCGGCACCACTTTGGCCTGCGCGCCGACCGCCTGAGTCGCAATCGGATACACGGCGAACGCGTGCTCGCTGAACACAGCATTCAGGCCTGGCGCCAGATAAGCGCGCGCGACCAGTTCAAGAATGTCGTTCGAGCCATTGCCCAAGGTGACCTGGTTCAACTCGACGCGGCACTGCTCGGCCAGCAGGGATTTCAGCGCGAAACCGTTACCGTCCGGATAACGGGTCAGCTCGGCCAGTTCTTCGCGAATCGCCGCCAAGGCCTTTGGACTGGCACCCAGCGGGTTTTCATTGCTTGCCAGTTTGACGATTTTTGCTGGATCCAGATCCAGCTCGCGCGCCAGTTCGTCCACAGGCTTGCCCGGAACGTACGGCGAAAGTTGTTGCACGCCCGGCTGTGCCAGAGCGAGGAAATTGCCACTCATTACTACCGCCCCTTACAGAACTGCTTTCGGGTAGGAACCCAGCACTTTGAGTGCTACCGCTTCCTGACTGATCTTTTCCAATACACCTTTGATCAACGGATCACGGTGATGACCGACGAAGTCGATGAAGAACACGTAGGTCCATTTGCCGCTACGCGACGGACGGGTTTCGATGCGGGTCAGGTCGATCCCGTTGTCATGGAACGGTACCAGCAGCTCGTGAAGCGCGCCGGGCTTGTTGCTCATCGACACGATGATGGAAGTCTTGTCGTCGCCGGTCGGCGGCACTTCCTGGTTACCGATCATCAGGAAGCGCGTCGAGTTGTCCGGACGGTCTTCGATCTTTTCGGCCAGACGGGTCAGACCGTAAAGCCCGGCCGCCATGTCACCGGCAATCGCCGCCGAGTTCCACTCACCTTTAACCCGCTTGGCCGCTTCGGCGTTGCTCGACACCGCCACGCGCTCGACATTCGGATAGTGCGCGTCCAGCCACTTGCGGCACTGGGCCAGCGACTGCGCATGGGAATAAATGCGGCTGATGCTGTCGGTCTTGGTGTTTTCACCGACCAACAGGTGATGATGGATGCGCAGCTCGACTTCGCCGCAGATCACCATGTCGTGTTCGAGGAAGCTGTCCAGTGTGTGGTTGACCGCGCCTTCAGTGGAGTTCTCCACCGGCACCACGCCAAAGTTCACCGCACCGGCCGCCACTTCACGGAACACTTCGTCGATCGCCGCCATTGGCTTGCTGATCACTGCATGACCGAAGTGCTTCATGGCCGCCGCCTGGGTGAACGTGCCCTCAGGGCCGAGGTAAGCCACTTTCAGCGGCTGCTCCAGCGCCAGGCAGGAAGACATGATTTCGCGAAACAACCGCGCCATTTCTTCGTTGCCCAGCGGCCCCTGATTGCGCTCCATCACCCGCTTGAGCACCTGAGCTTCACGCTCGGGACGATAGAACACCGGCACTTCGCCTTCGGCCAGCGAGGCCATCTTTACTCGCGCGACTTCCTGGGCGCAACGCGCACGCTCACTAATCAGCTCGAGGACCTTGGTGTCCAGAGCATCAATGCGAACGCGCAGTGCCTTGAGTTCTTGCTCGGACATCAGCCGTGTTCCTTCTCGAATTCAGCCATGTACGCCACCAGCGCATTGACGGCGGTGATGTCGACGGCGTTGTAGATGGAGGCGCGCATGCCGCCCACGGAGCGGTGACCCTTGAGATTAAGCAGACCGCGCTCGTCGGCACCGGCCAGGAATGGCTTGTCCAGACGATCATCAGCCAGACGGAACGGCACGTTCATCCACGAGCGATCCGACTTGTTGATCGGGTTGCTGTAGAGACCGCTTGCATCGATGAAGTCATACAGCGTGCGCTGCTTGACATCGTTCAGTTTGGCGATCGCTTCAACGCCACCCTGCTCTTTCAGCCACTGGAACACCAGACCGGAGAGATACCAGGCCAGGGTCGGCGGGGTGTTGTACATCGAGCCGTTGTCGGCCGCGACCTTGTAGTTGAGCATGGTCGGGCACAACGAGCGCGCCTTGCCCAGCAAGTCTTCGCGGATGATGTTGACGACGATGCCGCTCGGACCGATGTTTTTCTGCGCACCGGCATAGATCATGCCGAAGCGCGAGATATCGACCGGACGCGAAAGAATGTCAGAAGACATGTCGGCCACCAACGGAACATCACCGGTTTGCGGGATCCACTGGAATTCCAGACCACCAATGGTTTCGTTCGGCGCGTAGTGAACGTAAGCGGCGTCTTTCGACAGGTTCCACTCGTTCTGGCCCGGGATGGCGAAATAGTCGTAAGGCTTGGCGGTGGCGGCGACATTGACGTGACCGTAGCGCGAGGCTTCTTCGATGGCTTTCTGCGACCAGATACCGGTGTCGATGTAGTCGGCGGAGCCGTTTTCCGGCAGCAGGTTCAGCGGGATCTGCGCAAACTGCTGGCTGGCGCCACCTTGCAGAAACAGCACTTTGTAGTTCGACGGGATATTCAGCAGGTCACGCAGATCCTGCTCGGCCTGGGTAGCAATGGACACGAACTCATCGCTGCGATGGCTCATTTCCATGACCGACAGACCCTTGCCGTGCCAATCAAGGAGTTCACCTTGGGCGCGCTGCAGGACAGCTTCGGGAAGCGCCGCAGGGCCGGCGCAGAAGTTATAGGCTCGCTTGCTCACATCCAATCTCGCTCTGACTTGGTGATACACAATAATTCTGTAAATCGCTGATGCTGCGGATACGCAATTATGCGCATCTGAAATTCTTCTGAGGTATTTCATGGCGGACAAATAACAAGGGGGCGAATTTTCATCCGCCCCCTCGTTTGTCCGCTTATTCTTGCGGCTCTTCGTCTGCTGCGGCGTCGAGTTGCTGGTCTTCGGCAGCGTCGTCGATCACGACATTGCCTTCGAATTCCTCGCCCTCTTCACCTTCAAGCTCTTCACCTTCGACTTCCGAAGGCTCCTGAACCCGCTCAAGACCGACCAGGGTTTCGTCCTTGGCCAGTTTGATCAGCGTCACGCCCTGCGTGTTACGGCCCAGGCTCGACACTTCGTCGACACGGGTACGCACCAGAGTGCCCTGATCGGAGATCAGCATGATTTCTTCGCCATCCTGCACCTGAACCGCACCGACCAGACGGCCGTTACGCTCGTTGCTGACCATGGCGATAACGCCCTGACCGCCACGCTTGTATTCAGGGAACTCGGTGATCGCCGTGCGCTTGCCGTAGCCGCGCTCGGATGCCGTCAGAATCTCGCTGCCTTCTTCCGGAATCAGCATGGAAATCAGTTTCTGCCCTTCCGGCAGACGCATGCCACGCACACCACGGGCGGTACGGCCCATGGCGCGAACTTCGGATTCCTTGAAGCGAGTGACCTTGCCGCCGTCGGAGAACAGCATGATTTCCTGCTCGCCATCGGTGATGGCAGCGGAGATCAGGATGTCGCCTTCGTCCAGCTCCAGCGCGATCAGGCCGACGCTGCGCTGACGACTGAAAGCCACCAGCGGGGTCTTCTTGACCGTACCGTTGGCGGTCGACATGAAAATGAACGGCGCCTTCTTGCGATCAGCAGCCTTGATACGGGCGCGACGCTCTTCGTCGGTTTCGTTGCTGTTTTCGATTTCTTCTACATCGGTCTCGGCGCCTTCGGCTTCTTCTTCGTCAGCCTGACGCTTCATGGCTTCGAGATCGACCGGCAGCATCGTGGTGATGTATTCGCCTTCGCTCAACGGCAAGAGGTTGACCAGTGGACGACCACGGGCGGCGCGGGACGCTTCCGGAATCTCGTAGGTCTTGAGCCAGTACACCTTGCCCTTGCTGGAGAAGAGCAGCAGCGTGGTGTGGCTGTTGGCAACCAGCAGGTGAGCGATGTAGTCCTCATCCTTGACGCCAGTGGCCGATTTGCCTTTACCGCCACGACGCTGAGCCTGGTACGCAGCCAATGGCTGGGTCTTGGCGTAGCCACCGTGGGAAATGGTCACGACGCGCTCTTCTTCCGGGATCATGTCACCCAGGGTCAGGTCGAGACGGGCATCGAGAATTTCGGTGCGCCGCTGATCGCCGTATTCGGCGCGGATCACTTCCAGCTCTTCGCGGATCACTTCCATCAGGCGCACAGCGCTGTTGAGGATGCGGATCAGCTCGCCGATCTGGTTGAGGATCTCTTGATACTCGGCCAGCAGCTTTTCGTGCTCCAGACCGGTCAGACGGTGCAGACGCAGCTCCAGAATGGCTTGCGCCTGCTCTGGCGACAGGAAGTATTTGCCTTCGCGCAAACCGTATTGCGGATCGAGGTTTTCCGGACGGCACGAATCGGCACCGGCACGTTCAACCATCGCCACTACGGCGGAAGATTCCCACGGCGTGCTGACCAGCGCTTCTTTTGCTTCCGACGGGGTCGGCGAAGCCTTGATCAGAGCGATGACCGGGTCGATGTTCGACAGGGCAACGGCCTGACCTTCAAGGATGTGGCCACGCTCGCGCGCCTTGCGCAGTTCGAACACGGTACGACGGGTGACGACTTCGCGACGGTGACGAACGAACGCTTCCAGCAGATCCTTGAGGTTCAGGATGCGTGGGCGACCGTCGATCAGCGCAACGATGTTGATGCCGAATACCGACTGCAGCTGGGTCTGGGCGTAGAGGTTGTTGAGGATCACCTCAGGCACTTCGCCGCGACGCAGCTCGATCACGACGCGCATACCGTCCTTGTCGGACTCGTCGCGCAGTTCGGTGATGCCTTCCAGCTTCTTCTCTTTGACCAGCTCGGCGATCTTCTCGATCAGACGCGCCTTGTTCAGCTGGTAAGGCAGCTCGGTGATGACGATCTGCTGACGGCCACCGACCTTGTCGATGTCTTCGATGATCGAACGTGCACGCATGTAAATGCGTCCGCGACCGGTACGGTAGGCTTCGATGATGCCGGCACGACCGTTGATGATCGCGGCGGTCGGGAAGTCTGGACCGGGGATGTATTGCATCAGCTCATCGACGGTCAGCTCGGGGTTGTCGATGAGGGCCAGGCAACCGTCGATGACTTCACCGAGATTGTGCGGCGGAATATTGGTTGCCATGCCCACGGCGATACCGCTGGAACCGTTGACCAGCAGGTTCGGAACGCGAGTCGGCATGACCGCCGGGATCAGTTCGGTACCGTCGTAGTTCGGCACCCAGTCCACGGTTTCCTTGTGCAAGTCAGCCAGCAGCTCGTGTGCCAGCTTGGTCATGCGCACTTCGGTGTATCGCATGGCCGCAGCGTTGTCGCCGTCCACCGAACCGAAGTTGCCCTGACCGTCGACGAGCAGGTAGCGCAGGGAGAAAGGCTGCGCCATACGAACGATGGTGTCATACACCGCGGTATCACCGTGCGGGTGATACTTACCGATCACGTCGCCGACAACACGGGCGGATTTCTTGTACGGCTTGTTGAAGTCGTTGCCCAGCTCGCTCATCGCGAACAGTACGCGACGGTGCACGGGCTTGAGGCCATCGCGCGCATCCGGCAGTGCACGGCCGACGATCACGCTCATCGCGTAGTCGAGATAGGACTGTTTCAGCTCGTCTTCGATATTGACCGGGAGGATTTCTTTGGCCAGTTCGCCCATGAGAAGCCTGATTCCTTTTTCTGGTGAAACTTCGTCATATCCATGTGGGAGCAACGAAGCTCGTCGGGGCAGGCTGAGTGCCATGCGCCGACTTACGACAAATCAACAATCTGGAGAGTGGATTTGCGCAGTAAAGACAGCTCCGTGGAGCTGCCTCGGAAAACGCCGGATGTTATCACAAAGGCCGCCACGCACCTATCCCCCAGATGCGCATGGAGCATAGTTAGTTGACCGGTGACAGGCTTAACGGGGACGAGAGAAGCTCAGAGCTTCTTTGAATGCAGAATCAGTGCTTGGATTGCGGATGTTTATTGACATTTATGTCCTCATCGCGAGCAGGCTCACTCCTACAGGTTTTGCGTTCGACACAAGACCTTGTAGGAGTGAGCCTGTTCGCGATGGCGTCCTTGCAGACATCACAGCCAATCAATGCAGGCGTTTGCGGCACATCAACTGAGCCATTTTCGCGGTATCCGGACGTTCGACAATGCCCTTCTCGGTCACGATCGCATCGATCAAATCCGCCGGCGTCACGTCAAACACCGGGTTGAACGCCTCAACATCCGCGCCGACACGTTTACCGCCGACTTCCAGCAACTCAGCACCGTCACGCTCTTCAATCGGGATGTCGTCGCCGCTGGCCAGGTTCATGTCGATGGTCGAACTCGGCGCCACCACCATGAAACGCACGCCGTGGTGCATGGCGTTGACCGCCAGCTGGTAGGTGCCGATCTTGTTGGCCACGTCGCCGTTGGCGGTGATGCGGTCAGCACCAACGATCACCCAGGTCACGCCTTTGGTTTTCATGATGTGCGCGGCAGCGGAGTCGGCATTGAGCGTCACCGGGATGCCTTCGTTAGCCAGCTCCCACGCCGTCAGGCGCGAGCCTTGCAACCACGGGCGGGTTTCGTCGGCGTAAACGCGCTCGACCATGCCTTCGATGAACGCCGCGCGGATCACGCCGAGTGCGGTACCGAAACCGCCGGTAGCCAGTGCGCCAGTGTTGCAGTGGGTCAGAATCGCCTGAGCATTGCCCTGATGTTTGCGGATCAGGTCGACGCCCAATTGCGCCATGGTCAGGTTGGCCTCGCGGTCGCTTTCATGAATGGCGACGGCTTCCGCCTCCAGCGCGGCCAGCGGATCGGCATTGTCCTTCAGACGATCAAGCCGATCGTGCATGCGACCCAGCGCCCAGAACAGATTGACTGCCGTCGGACGAGAGTCGGCCAACAGCGCAAAATCCTCCTCCAGCGCCGCGTACCAGTCGCCGCCTTCAGCCAATCGCGCACGAGCGGCAAGGACAATGCCATACGCCGCGCTGATGCCGATGGCCGGCGCGCCACGTACCACCATCGAACGAATCGCCTCAGCCACGCCGGCGGCGCTGGTGTAGGCAATCCAGGTTTCCTCGAACGGCAAAATACGCTGATCCAGCAGGTGGAGCGCGCCATCTCGCCAATCGATGGCCTTTACTTTCTCCGCAGCCAACAGTCGATCGCGCATCCCTCACCCCGCACTCATGAACAAAAGCCGCCGATTATAGCGATCCCCCCGCGAAGACGCTCGGGTATACTTCGCCATCCTTTACAAAAGCACTGGAACCGACCCTCGATGCCGAAACCTGCCATTGCGCTCGACTTATTATTGCTGCCGACCTGGCTGGTACCCGTCGAACCTGCAGGCGTTGTGCTCAAAGAGCACGGCCTGGGCATCCGCGACGGTCGCATCGTGTTTATCGGCCCGCGCGCCGAAGCGTTGAAGTGTAACGCTACGGAAATCCGCGAATTGCCGGACGTTTTGCTCAGCCCCGGCCTGATCAACGCTCACGGCCATGCAGCGATGACCCTGTTCCGTGGCCTTGCCGATGATCTGCCACTGATGACCTGGCTGGAAAACCACATCTGGCCGGCCGAGGGCAAATGGGTCGATGAAGATTTTGTCCGTGACGGCACCGACCTGGCCATCGCCGAGCAGATAAAAGGTGGCATCACCTGTTTTTCGGACATGTACTTCTTCCCCAAGGTTGCCAGCGAGCGCGTGCACAACAGCGGCATTCGCGCGCAGATCGCCATTCCGATCCTCGATTTCCCGATTCCGGGCGCCAGCAGTGCCGATGAAGCCATTCGTCAGGGCGTCGAGCTGTTCGGCGATTTGAAGCATCACGAGCGAATCAAAATCACCTTCGGCCCTCACGCACCCTACACCGTCGGCGACGAGAACCTCGAAAAAATCCGCGTGATCGCCGAGGAACTGGACGCCTCGATTCACATGCACGTCCATGAAACAGCGTTCGAAGTCCAGCAATCTCTCGAGCAGCACGGCGAGAGGCCGCTGGCCCGCCTCGGTCGCCTCGGCCTGCTCGGCCCGCGCTTCCAGGCCGTGCACATGACGCAGATCAGCGATGACGACCTGGCGATGCTGGTAGAAAGCAACACCAGCGTGATCCATTGCCCGGAATCGAACCTCAAGCTGGCTAGCGGCTTTTGCCCGGTGGAGCGCTTGTGGCAGGCTGGTGTGAATGTCGCCGTCGGCACCGATGGCGCAGCCAGCAACAACGATCTCGACCTCCTCGGCGAGACCCGTACCGCTGCGCTGCTGGCCAAAGCCGTTGCTGGCTCGGCCACCGCGCTGGACGCGCACCGGGCGCTGCGCATGGCCACGCTCAACGGCGCGCGAGCGCTGGGGATCGAGAGTCAGGTCGGCTCGCTGGAGATTGGCAAAGCCGCCGACATCGTCGCTTTCGACCTGTCCGGCATTGCCCAGCAACCGATCTACGACCCGGTTTCGCAGCTTATATATGCCACCGGCCGCGATTGTGTGAAACACCTGTGGGTCGCCGGCAAACAATTGCTCGACGACCGGCACCTGACGCGTCTTGACGAACAACAGCTGGGCGTCACCGCGCGCGCCTGGGGCCAGCGCATCAGCGGCCATACCGAATCGTAAACACCGCGCAATCCGTTTCGCGGCTACAACCTTTTTCAAGTTTTTCGAGGAATTGAACATGAGCAACGTCGACCACGCCGAAATCGCCAAATTCGAAGCCCTGGCCCATCGCTGGTGGGATCGTGAAAGCGAATTCAAACCGCTGCACGACATCAACCCGCTGCGGGTCAACTGGATTGACGAGCGGGTCAATCTGGCCGGCAAGAAAGTCCTCGACGTCGGTTGCGGCGGCGGCATCCTCAGCGAAGCCATGGCCCAGCGCGGTGCGACCGTAACCGGTATCGACATGGGCGAAGCACCATTGGCGGTCGCGCAACTGCATCAGCTGGAATCCGGTGTCAGCGTCGAATACCGCCAGATCACCGCCGAAGCCCTGGCCGAAGAAATGCCCGAGCAGTTCGACGTGGTCACTTGCCTGGAGATGCTTGAGCACGTGCCGGATCCATCGTCGGTCATTCGCGCCTGCTTCCGCATGGTCAAGCCGGGCGGCCAGGTGTTCTTCTCGACCATCAACCGTAATCCGAAGGCGTATCTGTTCGCCATTGTCGGCGCTGAATACATCATGAAGCTGCTGCCGCGCGGCACCCACGACTTCAAGAAATTCATCCGCCCTTCCGAGCTGGGTGCGTGGAGCCGCATGGCCGGCCTGACCGTCAAGGACATCATCGGCCTGACCTACAACCCGTTGACCAAGCATTACAAACTGGCCAACGACGTTGACGTCAACTACATGATCCAGACCCTGCGCGAGGAGTAAGCCGATGGCCATCAGAGCAGTTCTTTTCGACATGGACGGCACCCTGCTCGATACCGCGCCGGACTTCATCGCCATCTGCCAGGCGATGCGCGCGGATCGCGGTTTGCCGCCAATGAACGACAAGCACATCCGCGACGAAATTTCCGGTGGCGCCAAAGCCATGGTTGCGGTGACGTTCTCGATGGATCCGGAGTCGCCGGGCTTCGAAGAATTGCGCCTGGAGTTTCTTGAGCGTTATCTGGTCGGCTGCGCAGTGCACAGCAAGCTGTTCGACGGCATGGGCGAACTGCTTGCCGACATCGAAAAAGCCAATCTGGTCTGGGGCGTGGTCACCAACAAACCACTGCGTTTCGCCGAACCGATCATGCAGCAACTGGGGCTGGCCGAACGTTCGGCGCTGCTGATCTGCCCGGATCACGTGAAGAACAGCAAGCCGGATCCGGAGCCGTTGATCCTCGCGTGCAAGATGCTTGATCTGGATCCGTCGACGGTTCTGTTTGTCGGCGATGATTTGCGCGATATCGAGTCCGGCCGCGACGCCGGCACCAAGACCGCCGCCGTGACCTATGGCTACATTCACCCGGACGACAACCCGCGACACTGGGGTGCGGACGTGGTGGTGGATCATCCGCTGGAGTTGCGCAAGGTGTTGGATAACGCACTCTGCAGCTGCTGAATGCTTCCCTCGGCTTGTTAATGGATTTTGAGGTTTTTTATGTTTGATTACACCGCTCGCCCCGAATTGCTCAAGGATCGGGTCATTCTGGTCACCGGCGCCGGCCGCGGTATCGGCGCGGCTGCGGCGAAAACCTACGCAGCCCACGGTGCGACCGTGTTGCTGCTGGGCAAGACCGAGGCCAACCTGACTCAGGTCTACGACGAGATCGAAGCGGCCGGCCACCCGCAACCGGCGGTCATTCCGTTCAACCTCGAAACCGCCCTGCCCCATCAATACGATGAGCTGGCAGCGATGATCGAAACCGAATTCGGCCACCTCGACGGCCTGCTGCACAACGCCTCGATCATTGGCCCGCGCACGCCGATCGAGCAGTTGTCCGGCGAAAACTTCATGCGCGTCATGCAGGTCAACGTCAACGCCATGTTCATGCTGACCAGCACCTTGTTGCCACTGCTCAAGCTGTCGCAGGATGCTTCGGTGGTGTTCACTTCCAGCAGCGTAGGGCGCAAGGGGCGCGCTTATTGGGGCGCCTATGGCGTGTCGAAATTCGCCACCGAAGGCCTGATGCAAACCCTGGCCGATGAAGTCGAAAACGTAGCGCCGGTACGCTCCAACAGCATCAATCCGGGCGGCACCCGTACGAGCATGCGTGCGCAGGCGTACCCGGGGGAAAACCCGCTGAACAATCCGACACCCGAGGAGATCATGCCGGTCTATTTGTACCTCATGGGCCCGGACAGCACCGGCATCAACGGCCAGGCTTTCAACGCCCAGTAGTGCCATACGTCGCTTTTGTTGCCGTGGCGGATTCCCGTCGCGGCACGCCTTTGCCGCTTTGCGCGGTCGAATCTCAGTCAAATATCCGCCGCGTCTTTTCGCCTGATTAACTCAAGCCATTGATTCGTAAAGGCTTTAATAAAGCTGAACGGAATGGCACGACTTTCGCTCTAAATTTCCTCACAGCATGCCGTGTGAAGGCAGTGGGGCAAGGCCGATTTCGATAGCTGACTAATCGTCATCAGGCAGACTAAACTTACGCCAAATGTCCTACGGGACTGATGGATCAGTATGACGCGCAGCCCATAGCCGCTCTCACCCAGCCTGTAAGACAGACTTACTGCTTAGGGGCTCACGCCATATGAAATCACCCTCCCAGACCAATGCAATTGACTTCGACAGTGCCAAATTGCAACGCCTGGGCTTCGGTCAGCTGCCGCCACTTCTGGAGCGACCGGCCAGCCTCGCGCAATTGCGCCAGCAACTGAGCCTGCAACTGCAGACCAGCCTTGAACCGCAACGAATCCTCGGCCTGTTCTTTCGCGAAGTCCAACGGCTCGTGCCGCTGGATGCCTTGAGCTATGTGCATCAGGGCAGCGACTTGCGCCTGGAGTTTGGCGCACGCGGCCATCACTCGATCAGCTATAGCCTCAGCCACGAAGGCGAGCACATGGGCGAACTGGTCTTCCGCCGCAACCAGCGCTTCAACGATCAGGAACAAGGCAATCTCGAATCACTGCTGTCGTCATTGCTGTACCCGATGCGCAATGCCCTGCTCTATCGCGCCGCCACTCAGAGCGCGCTGCGTGATCCACTGACCGGCACCGGCAATCGCATTGCCATGGAGCAGACGCTGCAACGCGAAATCGAGATGTCGCGCCGGCACCTGCAACCGTTGTCGGTGTTGATGCTGGATATCGACCATTTCAAACGGGTCAACGACAGCCACGGCCACAGCGCTGGCGATACCGTGCTCAAAGCGGTTGCGGCCTCGATCAAGGGTCAGTTGCGCAATGTCGATATGGTGTTCCGCTATGGCGGCGAGGAGTTTTTGATCTTGCTGTCCAACACCAGCCGGGAAGCGGCAGGGATGGTCGGTGAGCGTCTGCGGTATGCGGCGCAAGCGGCCGAATATTACGCCGATGGCCAGTTGATCGAACTGACGGTGAGCCTGGGTTGCTCAACGTTATTGCCGGGCGAGTCCGCCGAGAGCCTGCTGCGTCGCGCCGACAGTGCGCTTTATGTGGCCAAGCGCGAAGGGCGTAACCGGTTGGCCATGGCGGGCTGAGCTTGGCCAATGCACACAAAACAGAGTGGGAGCGAGAAAGCCGCTCCCACATTGGTTTAAGGTTCAGGCGAATATCAGCTTTCGACTAACGCCCGACGTTCACGACCGACCAGCAAGCGCTCCGACGTCTCCAGCTGCATGCAGCGCTCCAGAAACAGGAACATGTAGTCGTAGCTTTTGCACACGGCCTGGCGCAACTCGGCCTGCAGCGCCTTGCCCGGATTCATTCCGGCCAGCGTGCAGATGATTTCCAGCGCTTCCCACGGATGGGCATCGTCGTACTGGGCGTGCATCTTCAGCCACTTCATCGCCCGCTTTCGGTCTTCTTCCGGGAATGCCGCCGCGTACACACCGGTGGAACAGACCTGCGCCGACCACTCCCCGGTCGCGCCCTCGATGGCGTAGTTGGTCGCGGCAATGGCGACGATCAGCGAATCCGCAGAGCTGGTGTGCCAGCACCAATGACTCAGCGCGTGCAGCTCCGGCGGAACCTGCTGAGCCTGAAGGTCCTCCAGACTGACACCGTGCGCGCGACTCCAGTGCACCCAGTAATCTGCATGATTGAGCTCGACGCGGATGTTGCGCATCAGCCAGCGTCGCGCCATGTCTTCACCCGGATGCCGGGCGAACCTGGTTTTGGTGAGGTTCTGCGCCATGTACAACGCGAACTGCTCAACAACGGGCCAGCCCCCGATCAGGTACTGACGCATGGTTTTGGCGCTGAGCTTGTTATCACGCATGCGCAAATAAAGTTCATGTTCGACAACCCGGCGTTTGCTCTCGCTGCAATCTGCAATGAGCTGTTGTGCCCAGGCAGGATAACTTGCAGCTTCCATGAGTGGTCCGGTTCGGTTGAATGTGTCGATCACTGTTCGGCTCCTTTTGATTTGTGATTTTTAAGGATCGGCGAGAGACTTCAACGGAACGTGCCAGGCGCTTTGAATAACAACGGCTGCGGTCTGGCGGGCCGACTTTGCAAACTGTCACAGGTAAACAACTGCGGACGCTCAACAATATAACCTTGAGCGTAATCAACCCCGATTTCAAGCAATGCCTGCTCGATCTGGGTTGTTTCAACAAACTCGGCAATTGTCTGCTTACCCATGACATGCCCGATGTGATTGATCACTTCGACCATTGCACGGTTAATCGGGTCGTCCAGCATATCCTTTACGAAACTCCCGTCGATCTTCAAGAAGTCTACAGGTAAATGTTTCAGATAAGCGAATGAAGACATTCCGGCACAAAAGTCATCCAGTGAAAAGTAACAACCCAAGCCTTTGAGTTCATTGATAAAACGTATTGCGCTGCCCAAATTTGAAATAGCACTGGTTTCTGTAATTTCAAAACAAATCATTTCAGGTGGTATTGCGTAGTTAACAAACTGTTCACGCAGAAAGTGCAAAAACGCGTCATCTCCTATAGTAATGCCTGAAAGATTAATCGCACACATCGCCAACGGTTCTTCATGTTCTTGAGCAATACACTGCGCAATGACTTTGAATACATTCTCCACTACCCAACGATCCAGTTGATTCATCAAGCCATAGCGCTCGGCGGCCGGGATAAAGCTGTCAGGCAAAATCATCCGCCCGGCTTCGTCATGCAGACGCAAGAGGATTTCGATGTGTCCGCCGCCACGCTCGCCGGGTTTGAGCGGGGCGATTTCCTGGGCGTAGAGGCAGAAGCGGTTTTCTTCCAGAGCCATGTGCAGGCGCTGCACCCAGGCCATTTCACCGAAGCGCAGTGACAGCTCGGAATCATCGGCGTGGTAGACCTGCACGCGGTTACGGCCCTTTTCCTTGGCCATGTAGCAGGCCATATCGGCAGCGCGCAGCGAGACTTCAAGGGTGGTCGGGGATTGCGCGATGTGCACCAGACCGATACTCACGGTGGTCAGAAACGGCCGACCTTTCCAGACGAAATGCAGATTCTGTACGGTCTGGCGCAGCGCTTCGGCAATCTTCTCGGCAGCGTCCGGCGCGCAGTTTTCCAGGAGGATGCCGAACTCGTCGCCACCGAGGCGCGCGAGCGTATCGCCCTCGCGCAGGCCGGACTGCAACAGCGTGCAGATATGGCGCAACAGTTCATCACCGGCGGCGTGACCACAGGTGTCGTTGACCAGTTTGAACTGGTCCAGATCAAGGAACATCAAGGCATGCCGCCCCGCCTGTCGCGTAAGGTTGTGCAGGGCCTGCTCGAGGCGATACTCGAACTCGCGACGGTTGGCCAGCCCGGTCAGCGCGTCATGCGTCGCCTGCCACGACAGGTTGGCGATGTATTGCCGCTCCTGTGTCATGTCGTGCAACACCAGCACCGTGCCGCTGACCTTGCCGGCATTGCGGATCGGCGCGCCCACCAGCGTCACCGAGACGGTGCTGCCATCCAGACGCTGGATCAGTTTCGAATGTTCACTGCCGCCGCTGAGTTTGCCGCTGAGAATATGCTCGATCAGTGTCAGTCCCTCGGTCTGCGCATTTTCATCCAGCAGATTGAACAGCGCCGCCAGCGGCAGACCGGCCGCCTGCTCGGCCTTCCAGTGGGTCATGGCCTCGGCGGCCGGGTTCATGTAGTCGATGGCCCCGGCGACGTCCGTGGTAATCACGCCATCGCCAATCGAATGCAGCGTGACGTGCGCCCGGTCTTTCTCCAGTTGCAGCGCCTCGGCAAAGGCGTGCCGTTGCTTGAGCAGTTTATGTGTGCGCAACAGTGCGAGCACAATCAGGCCCAGCGCAGTGGCGAGGTTGGTAAACAGCAGCAGCCGCAGGATCATCCGCGAACCTTCGCCCAGCGCATCACTGAACGCCTTGGCCGCCGGGGTCACACCGTCATTAATGGCGAAAATCTGCGCTTTCCAGCGCTGCACATCCGCCACCGTGGCTTCATTTTGCGTGATGCTCTGGTGCATCTCCCGAGCGACCGTGTCCAGCTCGACCAGGTAGGCATCGCCCACCGTCCAGCGATCAATGGCGGTTTCCAGATAACTGAAATGGCGGAAATTGAGATACAGCCAGATCAGACTGGAAACGTCGTCAGGGTGGTTGCCACCCTTGAGAATGCCCTCGCGGGCGGCTTGCAGATCCGGCGGCTGACGATCAAGCGCCAGACGCAATTGATGGCCGCCCTGAGGCACGGCAATCGCACCCTGATATTTGAGATAAATCGCCTCATCGCGGCTGTCGGCGTAGAGGTTGAGGTAATAGATGGCGTCTTTCTGGCCCTTGGACCAGAGGCTTTCACCGGCGACATAGCCGCGAACTGCCGACAGGACGTAAAGGCTCACGCCTCCCAGTAATGCCTGAAATAACACGACGGCAATAAATGGCCAGACGATGCCCAACAACCGTGGCGTTCCGAGCGTCCGCTTCTGCTTCATGGGGTTCCTTGCATGAGCACTGCTGGGTCGTCCTTCTCTATCTGGCCGTCCGTCCAAGACTAGGAGGCCTTCAGCGTTCCGGCAAGCGACGGATCCGCCTCATTACGGTACGCCGCCGAACAAATACATATGTACCGCCACCGGGGCATGCAGGCTCGATTTAATGGGTGCATCCGGTTTCCTCTTCACCGGGGAAACCCCCAGCCAAGGAGTGCTACATGACATCGACACCTTCAGTTACACCCGGTTCAGAAGAATCACTGGCAATACAGGCCCTGGGCCTTGATGACGGCCCGGACATCGACGCACTGTTTGCGCCGCCCTCCGCTCGGGATCGCAAGCGTTTCAAGGCGTCTTTAAGCAAGAAGCCCACGCTTGATCAAACGATGACCCTCGACCAGTACAAAGCCGAACGCATCAATCAGCGAATTTTCGACACCGTCAAAAGCTTCATGAATGCCAACCCCATGCTGATTTATCGACTGGCTGGCGATGTGCTGCATTCCCCAAGCGCAGAGGACATACGCGCCACCCCCTGGGTGTTCGTCCGGCGGATACTGGACTCGGCCCCGTCGCAGGATCTGGTCGATCAACTGCTGAAAAAGCTCAGGTGGTACGGCGCACGGCCCGGTGAAAAAACATCGGCCTCACTGCGCTATCAGCTGCTGTGCAAAGCCATCTGCCTCTATCTGCAAAAGCCGTTGCCCGATGAACCACAAGACCTCGCCGGTTTCGACTGGCAGGACTCGGCACACTGGGGCAAAAGCTACCAGAGCCTGCGAATGGAGTTTGAGCAGCACTTGAAGACCAGCAAGCGGGTCATCTACAGCAAAGAGGCAATCGTCCTGGCGCAAATCTTCCAGACACGTTTGTCCGGCGATTTTTCGGTTCGCGATATCCCCGCCGATCTGCGCTATAAAAGCTCGATCGTGTGGGTCAACTTCATGCACGGCGTTTTGCTGGTCGACGCCTTTGATCTGAAGCGTTCGATGGCTTTTCAAGATTTGGTCAACCTGCCTCTGCAACTCAGTGACGGCGCCTCACCCGATCAACTTGAACGCATAACCGAAGCAAGACTTGGCCCCGCACTCACATGGGCCGTGTGCACAGGTCTCATTGAGTCGAAGTCCGCGTCAAGTTACGGCGTGGACGATATCAAGCAGGCGATAGAGGCACTGGAGACCCAGAGTACGAATCTGAACTCCGCCGTAATGACAGTGGAGGACACCATCCCTGAACGGCTGAAAATGGCTAAGAAGTTCAAGGATGCCGCGTTTGGCGCAGATGCACTGGAAACGGACGGGTACAAATTCCTGCCGACTAACAACTCGCATCTGGCGGGGGGCAAGGACATGCACTCGTTGGCGCTGGCGGGCTACAGCTTTCTGGACTTGTATGCGGATGGCCGGTTCGATGAAGGCGAAAGGTGGATTGTCACCCAAGCCGATGGCATCACCCCGACGAAACGCAGATTCAGAATCGACAGTCAGCGAAAGTCTCATCTGGAAAGCGAGACTCCCGATGGAACTTATAGGGATATTTTCGGGGATATCATTCCCAACGAGCGAACGTTTCCGGACGTCAACGCATTGTTCACCAGCGGCTTCGACCGCTATCAGACCAATACCTCAAAAGCCTACCAGACGCTGATCGCCAGCCTGCTTGTCTCCCTGCCAGTAACTGAACGCAAGGCGCTGGCGCGTGGCGATATCGAGGTGCTGCGCCTGCGCAGGAAGCTCAGACACAAAGCAGGCGATATAAAGGCCAGAAAAGGATTCGTGCTGAAGGCGACCCAGGACGACAACACTATTACCTATCACGAAGTCATCCCCAGTGCCGGCTTCATTCGCCCAAGAAACGCACTGAGGCTTACTTACATTGACGGCGTTCGTACCGAACTGCCGCTTCACGCGGAGGTTGCCGGGGAGTCTTATGCACCCGAGCGCGACATCAGCGCGACGCTCCTGCTCGACGAGAAAGCTTTTTTTGAAGGCACGCTCCCAGCGGAAAAATCCTGGTGCACCGGCTACCTCGACAGCGTGTTACAGATCCCTGCAGCGACATTCGACAGCGCAACCGCCATCGGCAGTGAATGGACAGTGCTGACTACCCGCCTGAATGAATTGGCCGAGTACATTGCAGCGAAATTTCCTTATGTCGACGAAAAAGAACTGCGTGCCGAGGCCCGCGGCATGACGATTTTCGACGAGTACAGGGCAAGAAACGAAAAGCGTCAGGAACTGGCCTATTCCATCGTCAAAGGATTCGTACCCTTCTGGGGCAGCATCGACGACCTCCTTTCGGACAAGACCTCCAACCAGGTGATCGGCGGGATCGGATTGCTGGCGGACCTGGCGTCATTCCTGTTTCCCATAGGCAAGTTCATTTCGGGCTCTGTGCGCCTGATCAAAGCCAGCAGTGGCACCGCGCGCATCGCCGTCAAAGCCAGCCTGCCGTCCTTTTCGACCTTGTCGCGCAAGCTGCTGACCTCTTCGCTAAGTAACATAAACCCCCTGAGCGGTATTCCTACTCTGTTGAAGGGCATTGCAAAAGGCGCGCTCGGAGTCGCTCGCTCAGGTGTAAACGGCCTCAAGAGCCTGCACGGAAAGGTCGGCGCTTATCGACTGGCGCACAACCTGCCCCAGGCAATTGATCCAGGGCAGTGGAAACAGTTGAACTCAAGTGATCGACTGGTCACGGTCAACGGCATAGGTGACGTACTGGTGCGCCATACCAGTGCGACAGACCCCAAACGCTTGCATCTGGTCGATCCGGTGACGTCCTTACCCTTCGGGCCACGCCTGCGCAGTAACCGCCACCTGATTCAGGGCAGATCCACTTACAAAGCGCTGCCGCCCACCGAGTCCCATGCGCTGGCAGAGGTGCCGGAACACGCCCGCGTGCGTGAATGGCTTGAGGTCGATGGTCGAACCACGCTGTTGATTGACGAAGTTCCGTATCGTCTGGACGGTGACCAGTTGCGCCGCGCCGACCTGATCAACGACCAGT
This sequence comes from Pseudomonas atagonensis, assembly GCF_011369485.1. Classification (GTDB taxonomy): domain Bacteria; phylum Pseudomonadota; class Gammaproteobacteria; order Pseudomonadales; family Pseudomonadaceae; genus Aquipseudomonas; species Aquipseudomonas atagonensis. The sequence goes on from NZ_VXCA01000035.1 coordinate 180,528, forward strand.
CGAAGTACAAAGCAATGCCGTGTCGGATCAGGCGCGATGGCGGCGACCTCTGCCAGACGAAATATGTCCTGCGTGATCCGGCCCCCACGCCAGCCCATGGATCGTTTGATGAAAGCAAGGGTTGGGCGCCGTGGTTCGGTGATTCCCTCTATACGCCAGCGGTTGCAGGGCGACCGATGTCGCTGGCCGCCCTGAAAAGCAAGAATCAGTTCACCGGGACAGTGGAGTTTCAGAAAGGCATTTACGGACGAATCAAAGTAGAGATCCCCGTTGGTAACAAAAATCAGCTGGATACGTTTGAGGCCGGAGCGACCATCGTCCCGGCAATGGATGGCTCCAGACACTATGTGTTCACCCGCGTGGACGCCGGCGACTTTTACGTCGCAGAACTTGCCAGCGGGCAAGGCCTGTCGGCGCCCCTGACCTTGCGCAAGGCTGACTTGAGCACGGAGTTGAACAAGGAGTTGATGATCGTCTACACCGGCTCGCTCAACGCCAATAACACCGTCAGGATTCACGGCATTGAAACGGTAGAGCGTGCGATGAAAACCATGGACGAAATCGCAATCCCCATTGGCGGCCACGCCGTTCCACCGGATACGCTCAAGCTGCTCAAAGTCGACACCAGCCCCGGCGAAGCGGTGCTGTTCGACCACTCCACGCGCATGATTGTCAGCCAATTGCCTGCGGGCACGGGATCATGGTCGCGCAGTCGCCAGGCTTCGCCGGCGTTTCGCCAGAGAGCAGCGGATATCTTCGATACCCTGTTCGAAGGCAAAGCCATCCAGGTCGGCTCGGGCACTGACACCGAGATAAACCTGATTCTTCACAGTGATCTGAAACTGAACAAGGTCATGCAAAACTTCCAGAAACTGCTTCCCGCCAATCTTCGCACCCGCAACGCCAGAAACATCGCCTACGCCGATATCGTCACCGCGAGCGGCAAACGCGAGGTCTATGTCAGCGTTTCCGGCGCGCATGGGCTGACCGGAGAGTTCCCGCTGTTCAAACCGCCATTTGCCAAAGACAAGGTCATCGTCGGCGATACCACCTACTTCAACATCGACGCGGGCGAGTCGTTTACCCGGACATCGCTGAACGTTTCAGAGGACGGCAAGGTGCTGGCCATTCCCCACACGATAAAAGACATCGATACCTACACACCGGCCCTCACTACCCGCCCGACGTCACTGGACAGCGAGGCGAAGCTGATCAGCGCGATTCGCGGAAAATACCCGGACAACGCGACGATCCGATCAATCGATGTGGTCACCACCATGCACCCCTGCAACAGCTGCTCGGTAGTGATCAAAGAGTTCGCTCACGACGGTGGCCCTGACAGCCTGAAGGTGCTGTGGCAATGAACTACATGCGCTGCAAATGCCCGTAGAGCTTTGCGTACAACCCGCCATCGGCAATCAGTTGCTGATGGTCACCATCCTCGGCCACTTGCCCGCCGTCGAACACCAGTACGCGATCGGCCTGCTTCACCGCTGACAAGCGGTGGGCAATGATCAACGTGGTACGGCCATGGAGGAACCGCGCCATGGCCTGGTGCAGGTTGTATTCGGTGGCGGCGTCGAGGGCCGAGGTGGCTTCGTCGAGGATCACCACTTTCGGTTCGGCAAGGATCATCCGTGCGATCGCCAGACGCTGACGCTGACCACCGGACAAGCGCACGCCGGAGCGTCCGACAATGCTGTCGAGGCCATCCGGCAGCGCGCGAATGGCGGGTTCCAGCTGAGCGATTTCCAGTGCCTGCCAGCAGGCTTCGTCGCTGCGGGTGCGGCCCATGGTCAGGTTGGCGCGCACCGTATCGTTGAACAGCGCCGGATGCTGCAGCACCACGGCGACGTTCTCGCGCACGGTCTCCAGACCGATTTCCTCTTGGGTCGAACCACCGAAACGGATGGTGCCCGCCAGCGGCGTGTACAGCCCCAGCAGCAGTTGCACCAAGGTACTTTTGCCGCCGCCGCTGGCGCCGACGATGGCGACTTTTTCACCTGGCGCAATGGACAGATCCATTTGATCGAGCACCAGTTCATCGCCGTAGCCGAAGCTCAAACCTTGCACTTCGATGCCCACGGTTTCGCGGCCCTTGAACGGATCGACTCCGCCTGGGTACTGCGGCTCATCGGCACGCGCCAGCAGCTCATTGATCCGCGTCAGCGCCCCGCCTGCGGCGTAGTAGGCGTACTGCAGATTCAACAACTGCTCCACCGGGCCGATCATGAACCACAGGTAACTGAACACCGCGAGCATCTGGCCGATCGACAGGTCGGAGAACAACACCGTGAGCATCGCCGCCGCACGAAAGATGTCGATGCCGAACTGGAACAGCAGGCCACTGGCGCGATTCGACGCGTCGGTTTTCCATTGCGAATTGACTGCGTAGTTGCGCACTTCCTGCGCGCGCAAGCCGAGGCGTCCAAGGAAGTAACCCTGACGGTTGCCGGCGCGCACTTCCTGGATCGCATCGAGGGTTTCACTCAAGGCCTGCGTGAAGCGCGAAGTGCTGTCGTTCTCGAGTTTCTTCAGGTGCTTGACCCGCTTGCCCAACTGCACCGTGGCGTAGATCACCAACGGGTTGAACAACAGAATCAGCAGCGCCAGTTTCCAGTGCATCCACATCAGGATGCTCGCGGTGCCGACCAACGTCAGCATCGCCACCAGAAAACGGCTGAGGGTTTCGCCGACAAATTTGTCGAGAGTATCGAGGTCGGTCACCAGATGCGTGGTCACTGTGCCGCTGCCCAGGCTTTCGTATTCGCCCAGGGAAATCCGTTTCAGCCGTTCGATCAGGCGCACTCGAATCCGGTAGACGATGTCCTTGGCCAGCCGTGCAAACAAGCGAGCCTGCAACACGCCAAAGCACAGAGCACTGCAACGCAACGTCAGGGTCACCACCAGCATCAGGCCAATGTAGCCCGCCGCCTGCTGCCACATGCCCGGCAGGACATGGTTCATGACTTTCAGCGCTGCATCGCCGTGGCCGAGCAACACTTCGTCGACCAACAACGGCAGTAGCAGCGGAATCGGCACACTGCACAGCGTCGCCAGCACGGCCACACCGTTGGCGATCCACAGGGATTTTTTGTGATGAAGTGCCAGTCGCCGGACTTCTGCCCAGCTCAGCCGGTCGACACGCTTTACGGCTGGCGTGTCATCGGCCAGGTCAGGCACAGGCTGCGCGCTCCAGCCATCGACCGAGCAACGGTGACAGTTCACTGAGCGGCTGGTAGCCGTTGGTCAGCAACGCCAGTTGGCCGTTGCGCTCGGCGAGCAAGGTCGGGAAACCGGCGATGCCCAGATCCTGTACCCAATTGAAATCGGCCAAAGTGGCTTCGTGCTGATCGGCGCGGTCGAACAACGCGGCGAATTCGATGCGCGGCACACCGGCCTGCTCGGCCAGCTCCACCAGCACACTGGCCTGGGTGACATCGCGACCTTCAGCGTAGAACGCGTGCTGGATCAACCCGACCAGTTTCCACGCGCAATCCGGCGCGAGGCTGCGCGCGGTGACAATCGCCCGGCAGGCTGGCTCGGTGTCGTAGACGAAACCATCGGGCAACGCACCGTCAAACTTGAACGGCTGGCCGGTGGCCTCGGTCACCGCTTGCCAGTGTTCAAGAATGTAGCGCCGGGTAGTCGGCTCCAACGCCGCACCGTTACCGGTACGCAAGCCGCCGACCACCAGGTGCAGCTCGACTCCGGCTGCCTGCGCCTGCTCGACCAGTGCCTTGGCCACCGGAGCGAACCCCCAGCACCAGGAACACATCGGATCCATAACATAGAGCAGGCGCGCAGACATGGTTAAGCCTCGGTGGATGCTTGTTTATAGTTGTAGCCGATCGGGTGCGGCATGTTGCGCGCCTTTGCCAGTTCGATCTGTTTCTGCCGATCGATGGCGCTGCGGCGGGTCTTCTCGCTCAGTGTGTCCCAGCAGTGCGGGCAACTGATGCCGGCGACGTAATGTTCGGAGGCACGATCTTCAACACTGACCGGTGTGCGGCAGGCATGACATTGATCGTAGTCGCCTTCGCTGAGGTCGTGGCGCACGGTCACGCGGTTGTCGAAGACGAAGCAGTCGCCCTGCCACTTGGTCTCTTCCTGCGGTACCTCTTCAAGGTACTTCAGGATGCCGCCCTTGAGGTGGTAAACCTCTTCGTAGCCTTCGCCGAGCATGTAGCTCGACGCTTTTTCGCAACGAATGCCACCGGTGCAGAACATCGCGACCTTCTTGTGCACGGCCGGATTGAAGTGTTCTTTGATGTAGTCGGGGAATTCGCGAAAACTGGTGGTTTTCGGATCAATGGCGCCTTCGAAGGTGCCGATCGACACTTCGTAATCGTTGCGCGTGTCGATCAACAGCACTTCCGGGTCGCTGATCAACGCGTTCCAGTCTTGCGGATCAACGTAGGTGCCGACCTTCTTGTTCGGGTCGACGCCTTCGACACCGAGGGTAACGATCTCTTTCTTCAGTTTGACCTTGGTGCGGTAGAACGGCTGCTCGTCGCAGTACGATTCCTTGTGGTCGATGTCGACCATGCGCGGATCGTTTTTCAGCCAGGCGAGCAGGCCGTCGATGCCTTCGCGGCTGCCGGAAACCGTGCCGTTGATGCCTTCTTCGGCGATCAGCAAGGTACCTTTGATAGCGTTGTCGACCATCGCTTGCAGCAGAGGCTCGCGCAGGTTGACGTAATCTTCGAGGGTGACGAACTTATACAGTGCCGCCACGACAATCGGTTGTGTCATGGGTATTTCTCCAGGTGGCTACCCTCGCAAAGGGTGAACCGGATTCAAAAAAAAACGCGCCGGGTGAGCGGCGCGTTGCGGATTCTAGCAAAAACACGATGTGTTTTGGATGTACTGAGGTTTCTGTGGCAACACAAACCCTGTGGCGAGGGGATTTATCCCCGTTGGGTTGCGTCGCAGCCCTGAACCCACAGAGCCCGGTCTCTCTGAAAGAATGCATTCTCAGAGTCTGGGGCCGTTTCGCGGCCCAACGTGGATAAATCCCCTCGCCACAAAAGCCCGTTCATCACAAAGCCAGTCCAGGTCAGTGCTTGCTGCCGCCGGCACAGGTCGGCGACGCCGGGGCGGCGCCGATCTCTGCCCATTCCTGCGGGGTGTAGGTGTGCAGCGCCAACGCATGAAACTCGCCCATCAGCTCGCCGAGCGTGCCGTAGACTTTCTGGTGGCGCTTGACCCGGTTCAGCCCCTCGAACTGCGCGCTGACCACCACAGCCTTGTAGTGCGTCTGTAACCCGCGACTGTGCATGTGGCTTTCGTCCAGCACTTGCAGATGCTCAGGCTGAAGCAGAGCCAGCGTCGATTCGATGCGTTGTTGCATGGTCATCACGAACTCCGCTTACTTCTTCTTGGCCGGAGCAGCGCCTTTCGGTGCCAGCTCGTTGGTCATGTCGTCCAGCAGCTTGTTGACCACAGGCACCGCGCTTTCCAGTTTGGCCTGGGTCATCTGGGCCGATTGCTGGGTCAGCTGCGGCATTTTTTCCAGGACTTTCTTGCCCAGTGGCGACTGGTAGAACGCGACCAGGTCTTTGAGTTCGGATTCGCTGAAGTTGCTGGTGTAGAGCTTGACCATGTCCGGCTTCAGCTTGTTCCAGCCAATGGCCTGATCCAGTGCGGCGTTGGCCTTGGCCTGGTAGGTTTCCAGGACGGCTTTCTTGGCTTCCGGGGCTTTGGTCTGCTCAAAGCGTTGAGCGAACATTTGCTGCACTTGCATGTAAACCGGGGTGCCCAGTTTGTCAGCGTGCGCCAGGGTCAGGAAAGCTTCGGCACTGGCGTTGTGGCTGGCGGTATCGGCAAGCACCTGGCCGCTGGCGCAAACCAGTGCAACCGCGGTGCAGATGGCACGAAGACGAGTCATCGAGTTTCCTTTTAAGCAAAGCGAGGTAAAACCCCAAGGGCGACCATTCTGCGCCTAAAAATCGCTGCGGCTCAACCCCCGGGCCTTGCCGCGCTTGATTGACGGGGATTTGCCGGTCAACAATCGGATCGAGGGAACCACCGGGGCCGACACCGGCCTAAACTGCGCAAACAGACCAACAGGAGTGTGCACGATGAGCCGTATCGAAACCGACAGCCTGGGCCAGATCGAAGTCCCGGACGACGCCTACTGGGGTGCTCAGACGCAACGCTCGCTGATCAACTTCGCCATCGGCCAGGAACACATGCCGCTACCGGTCCTGCACGCCCTGGCCCTGATCAAGAAAGCCGCCGCCCGGGTCAACGACCGCAACGGCGACCTGCCCGCCGACATCGCCCGCCTGATCGAACAAGCCGCCGACGAAGTGCTCGACGGCCAGCACGACGACCAGTTCCCGCTGGTGGTCTGGCAGACCGGCAGCGGCACTCAGAGCAACATGAACGTCAACGAAGTGATTGCCGGTCGCGCCAACGAACTGGCCGGGAATCCGCGCGGCGGCAAAATCCCGGTGCACCCGAACGATCACGTCAACCGTTCGCAAAGCTCCAACGACTGCTTCCCGACCGCCATGAGCATCGCCACCGCCAAAGCCGTTCAAGAGCAGCTGCTGCCGGCGATTGCCGAGCTGTCCGGCGGGCTCGCTGAGCTGGCTGCGCGCCACATGAAACTGGTGAAAACCGGCCGCACGCACATGATGGACGCCACGCCGATTACCTTCGGTCAGGAATTGTCCGGGTTCATAGCGCAACTGGATTACGCCGAACGGGCGATCCGCGCTGCATTGCCGGCAGTGTGTGAACTGGCGCAGGGCGGCACCGCCGTCGGTACCGGACTGAACTCGCCGCACGGTTTTGGCGAGGCGATTGCCGCTGAACTCGCGGCGTTGTCCGGCCTGCCCTTCGTCACCGCGCCGAACAAGTTCGCCGCCCTCGCCGGCCACGAACCGCTGACCAGCCTCTCCGGCGCCCTGAAAACCCTCGCCGTGGCGCTGATGAAAATCGCCAACGACCTGCGTCTGCTCGGCTCTGGCCCGCGCGCAGGTTTTGCCGAAGTGAAATTGCCGGCGAACGAGCCGGGCAGCTCGATCATGCCCGGCAAGGTCAACCCGACCCAGTGCGAAGCGCTGTCGATGCTCGCCTGCCAAGTGCTCGGCAATGACGTGACCGTCGGCATCGCCGCCAGTCAGGGGCACTTGCAGTTGAACGTGTTCAAACCGGTGATCATCCACAACCTGCTGCAATCGATCCGCCTGCTCGGCGACGGCTGCAGCAACTTCCAGCAGCACTGCATCACCGGGCTTGAGCCGGACGCCGAAGTCATGGCGAAGCATCTGGAACGTGGCTTGATGCTGGTGACGGCACTGAACCCGCACATCGGTTATGACAAGTCGGCGGAAATCGCCAAGAAGGCTTACAGCGAAGGCCTGACCTTACGTGAGGCAGCGCTGGAACTGGGCTATCTGACCGATGAAGAGTTTGATGCCTGGGTGCGGCCGGAGAACATGATCGAGGCCGGGGCCAAAGGCTAGTTTTTGTAGCGTTTGAAAATACGTCTTCGCGAGCAAGCCCGCTCCCACAGTTGACCGCATTCCCTTGTGAAGAGTGCGGTTGAATGTGGGAGCGAGCTTGCTCGCGAATGAGGTTGACTCGGTTTAACTGGCGGCCATCTTCATCCGCCGGGCCTTCAGCCCGGCAATCAGCGAAGGCCCCAACGCCACCAGCGCCGAACCCAGCACCACCAGCACCGCGCCGCCATAACCCAGCGCATTGATCTGCTCGGCATGCACATATTCAGGCCAGATCCCGGCCGCCACCGCCACCGCCCCGAACGTCACCAGCGGCGTGATCGCCAGCGTCGCGCTGACCCGCGAGGCTTCCCAGTGCGCCAGTGCTTCGGCAAACGCGCCGTAGGCGATCAGGGTATTCATGCAGCAGGCCAACAACAGCCAGCCCTGCAACGAGCTCAACTCAAGTGCTTCGAGCGGGTGCACCCACGGCGTCAGCAACAGCGCGCAAAACAGGTAGATCACCATCATCACCTGCAGCGAATTCCACACCGTCAGCAATTGCTTCTGGCCCAGCGCATAGAACGTCCACACCGTAGATGCCAACAACACCAGCAACACACCGGCGGTGTAATCCGACAGCGAGGTCAGCAATTCGGCCAGACGCTGATTGAAGAACAGCACAAAACCGATCAGCAACACGGCAAGACCAATGCCCTGACCGATGCTGAAGCGCTCCTTGAACACAAACAGACTGGCGATCAGCAACATGATCGGCCCCATCTGTACCACCAGTTGCGCGGTGCCGGGGCTGAGCAGATTGAGGCCCATCAGGTACAGCACGTAGTTGCCGACGAGCCCGAGCACCGCCATCAACACCAGCCAGCCGCCCTTTGGCCCGAGCACTTTGCGGCTCGGCAGGCGTCTGACCGAGGCCAGGTAAATGAACAGGCAACCGCCGGACACCAGCAGACGAAACCAGGTCACCGTGACCGGGTCCATCACCAGCAACACCTGTTTGAGTTTGATCGGCAGGATTCCCCACAGAAACGCGGTCAACAAGGCGAGGAACAGTCCGTACACCCAGCGACCCGATGAAATGTGCATGCGAACCCCAAATGCCTGCTGACCGGAACGCTCATTCTAGGCCCGCCGCCGGACGCGACACAGGGACAGTTGGGGCCAGGACGCGAATGAAACTGTGTAGGTCGCAGCATTAAATTGACGCTTCGGCCGTTGATCGGCTGAGCGGGCAACTCAAGTGCTTCAGGCATAAGCTCTTTGGATCCCTTTCAGCGCATCAGCCAAGGAGACCGATCATGTTAGGAATGCGCGCCCACGACAGCGCCCCCGCCACGCACTTTCGCAGTGACCGGATATGCCGGGTCAATGGCGAACTGTTTTTCAGCACGCGGGAGAACACCCTCGAAGGGCCGTTTGAGAATGCCGAGCAGATTGAGAAGGAAATTCAGGCTTATATTGCGCGGATGCAAAGGCTGGATTCCAGTCGTTAGACCTCGGCGCTGCCTTCGCGAGCAAGCCCGCTCCCACATCCGATCGCTTTCCTCACATGGAATCGCGGTCAACTGTGGGAGCGGGCTTGCTCGCGAAGAGGCCTGAAACGGCAACCCAATTTCCGCAGGCTTAACGCACCGCCTCAAACAACCCGGTCGCGCCCATCCCCCCGCCCACACACATGGTCACGATGCCGTAACGCAGATTGCGCCGCTGCAACTCCCGCACCAGATGCCCGACCTGGCGCGAGCCGGTCATGCCAAACGGGTGGCCGATGGAAATCGAGCCGCCATTGACGTTGTATTTCTCGTTGTCGATCTCCAGCCGATCACGGCTATACAGGCACTGCGACGCGAACGCTTCGTTCAGCTCCCACAAATCGATATCCGCCACCTGCAAGCCCTTGGCCTTGAGCAGTTTCGGCACCGAGAACACCGGGCCGATGCCCATTTCATCCGGCTCGCAACCGGCGACGGTGAAACCACGGAAAAACGCTTTCGGCTTGAGACCCAGTTGCAGCGCTTTCTCCAGGCTCATCACCAGTGTCATCGAGGCGCCATCGGACAATTGCGACGAATTGCCCGCCGTCACCGAGCCGTCCTCGGCAAACACCGGTTTCAGCCCGGCGAGGCTTTCGTAGGTGGTGTCCGGTCGGTTGCAGTCATCGCGGTCAACAATGCCGTCGAGAACCTGCACTTCATCGCTGTTCTTGTCCTCGACGCGGTACTTCACCGCCATCGGCACGATTTCATCGTTGAACAGCCCGGCGGCCTGCGCTTGTGCGGTGCGGATCTGGCTTTGCAGTGAATAGCGATCCTGCGCCTCGCGGCTGACACCATAACGGCGCGCGACCACTTCGGCGGTCTGCCCCATCGTGTAATAGATGCCCGGCGCCTGCTGCTTGAGCAGCGGGTTGATCAGGTGATCGGTGTTGACGCTTTTCAGGGTCAGGCTGATCGACTCGACGCCACCGGCAACGATGATGTCGCTGCAACCCGAAGCAATCTGGTTGGCGGCAATCGCAATGGCCTGCAAACCCGACGAACAGAAACGGTTGAGGGTCATGCCCGCCACGCCCGTACCCAGTTGCGAGAGTACTGCGACGTTGCGACCGATGTTGTAGCCCTGCGCGCCTTCGTTGGAACCGGCGCCGACGATGCAATCCTCGACGCTGGCCGGGTCGATGTCATTGCGCGACAGCAGCGCGTTGACGCAGTGCGCCGCCATGTCGTCAGGGCGGGTCTGGTTGAACTTGCCGCGAAAGGATTTGGCCAGGCCAGTCCGTACGCTGTCGACGATCACCACTTCACGCATGGCATACCTCATTGTTGTTGTCGGTTGAGAGTGGACTTGAGCATAAGTCCACTCGATTACCGACCGCGACAATCATTCACCCCGCGTATGCGTGTTCATCGCCTCAGTCCTTGTGCTTTTTGGCCTTTTTGTCGGACTTTTCGAACGCCTCTTCCAACGCCCGGTTGATCGTGCGCAACACCTTGACCCGCGCCCAGCGCTTGTCGTTGGCTTCGACCAGGGTCCACGGGGCAATCTCGGTACTGGTACGGTCGACCATGTCGCCGACGGCGGCGCGGTAATCGTCCCACTTGTCGCGGTTACGCCAGTCGTCCTCGGTGATCTTGAAACGTTTGAACGGAATCTCTTCACGCTCCTGGAAACGTTCCATTTGCGTGTCCTTGTCGATCGCCAGCCAGAACTTGACCACGATCACCCCGGCATCGGCGAGTTGCTCTTCGAAGTCGTTGATCTCACCGTAGGCGCGCATCCAGTCAGCAGTGCTGCAAAAACCTTCGACCCGTTCCACCAGCACCCGGCCGTACCACGAGCGGTCGAACACGGTGAATTTGCCCCGCGCCGGAATGTGCCGCCAGAACCGCCACAAATAGGGTTGCGCGCGCTCCTCTTCGGTCGGAGCGGCAATCGGCACGATGCTGTACTGACGTGGATCGAGCGCCGCCGCCACTCGACGAATCGCCCCGCCCTTGCCCGCCGCGTCGTTCCCCTCGAACACCGCGACCAGCGCATGGCGGCGCATGCGTTTATCGCGCATCAGCCCGGACAACCGGGCTTGTTCGGTGATCAATTGTTCTTCGTAGTCTTTCTTGTCCAGACGCTGAGTGAGGTCGAGGCTGTCGAGCAGGTTCAACTGATCGACCGCGGTGCCCAATGGCGCCGCACTGACATCGTGAGGATGCAGTTCCAGACGCTTCAGGGCGTTCTGCAAACCCTCCAGCAGAATCTTGCCGACCGCCAGACTGCGGTAATGCGCGTCCGCGCCTTCGATCACATGCCAAGGCGCGTAGTCGCGGCTGGTGCGGCGCAGTACGCGCTCGCCGTACTTGACGAATTTGTCGTAGGTTTGCGATTGCTGCCAGTCCAGCGGGCTGATGCGCCAGCTGTGCAACGGGTCGTCGGCGAGAGCTTTGAGCCGCGCCTTCATTTGTTTCTTGGACAGGTGAAACCAGAATTTGAAGATCAGTGCGCCTTCATCGCAAAGCATCTTTTCCAGACGCTCGGCGCCGGCAATCGCCTGATCCAGACGCGGATCCTTGAACAAGCCATGCACCCGGCCCTGCAGCATCTGGCTGTACCAGTTGCCGAAGAAAATCCCCATCCTTCCCGAGGCCGGCAACATCCGCCAGTAACGCCACGCCGGTGGCCGCGCCAGCTCTTCATCGGTCTGCTGATCGAAGGTGCGCACCTCGATCAGGCGCGGATCCATCCACTCGTTGAGCAACTTGACCGTCTCGCCCTTGCCCGCGCCCTCAATGCCGTTGATCAAAATGATCACCGGGAAACGCTTCTGCTGCTGCAACTCGAACTGCGCTTCCAGCAACGCTTCACGCAACGCGGGAACGGCGGCCTCGTAGGTGTCTTTGTCGATGGCGTGACCGATTTCAGCGGATTCAAACATGGGACGGCTCCTTCCAGGGTTCAGCAAGACTAGCGGATTGGGCACACGTGCAGCACAGAAATTCCCGCTCTCTGAGGAATGCATGAGAACCCTGTGGCGAGGGGATTTATCCCCGTTCGGCTGCGCAGCAGTCGTATACCCGGTACACACGGTTTGACTGGAGTATCCGGGTTGAATGGTTTTGGGGCTGCTGCGCAGCCGAACGGGGCGGTGCGACGTTTCACTGAATCCCCTAGCCACAGGGTTATCGGTTCAGGTCTTGAATGATCGATTGTCCCTGAGCTTGCAAATCCAAGGCTTGCCATGGATCAAGCAGTCCCTGCGCGATCGGCTAGAATGGCGGCCTTGCCGTTGCCGAGCCTGCCATGAAGCCTGTATTGCCCCACGCCCAACTCGACTGGGATGACCACGGACGTCCGCGTTCGCGGGTGTTCGATGATGTGTATTTTTCCGACCAGTCGGGCCTCGATGAAACCCGTTACGTGTTCCTCGAACAGAATCGTCTGGCCGAGCGCTTCGCGGCGCTGCCAGCGGACGGTCGCCTGGTGATCGGCGAAACCGGCTTCGGCACCGGGCTGAATTTTCTCTGCGCCTGGCAGCTGTTCGAGCAACACGCGGCGGCCGGTGCTCGCCTGCATTTCGTCAGCGTCGAAAAATACCCGCTGAGCCCTCCCGACCTGCAACGGGCGCTGGCGCTGTGGCCGGAGCTCAAGCCGCTGGCCGATCAATTGCTCAAGCATTATGTGGCGATCCACCAGGGTTTTCAGCGCATCACCCTGGCCAACGGCCGCGTGACCCTGACGCTGCTGATCGGCGACGCGCTGGAACAACTGCCGCAACTCGACGCGCAGATCGATGCGTGGTTTCTCGACGGTTTCGCCCCGGCGAAAAACCCCGAGATGTGGACGGCCGAATTGTTCGCCGAGCTGGCGCGTCTGGCGGCGCCGGGTTCGACCATCAGCACCTTCACCAGCACCGGTTGGGTGCGGCGCCTGCTCAACGCCGCCGGATTCAAAATGAAGCGCACGCCGGGCATCGGTCACAAGTGGGAAATCCTGCGCGGCGAGTTCCTCGGCTGGCCGCAAGACGTCGCCCCGCCCGCGCCAGACAAACCTTGGTTTGCCCGCCCTGCCCCGCTACCCGGCGAGCGCCGGGCGATGGTCATCGGCGCTGGTCTGGCCGGTTGCGCCACGGCGGCCAGCCTCGCAGCGCGCGGCTGGCACGTCAGCCTGCTGGAACGTCACGCGGCGGTGGCGCAAGAAGCTTCAGGCAACCCGCAAGGCGTGCTGTACCTGAAACTCTCGGCCCATGGCACGGCGTTGTCACAACTGATCATCAGCGGCTTCGGTTACACCCGCCGCCTGCTGGAATCGCTGCAGCGCGGCACCGAATGGGACGGTTGCGGTGTCCTGCAACTGGCCTTCAACGCCAAGGAAGCCGAGCGTCACGCGCAATTGGCGACGGCATTCCCGGACGATCTGTTGCACTGGCTCGATCAACCCGAAGCGCAAAAACAGGCCGGTGTCGGCGTGGCCCATGGCGGTCTGTTCTACCCTGAAGGTGGCTGGGTGCATCCGCCGGCACTGTGCCAGGCTCAAGCTACGCAGCCGAACATCGAGTTGCTCAGCCACCGCGACGTGCTGCAACTGCGCAAGGTCGATGACCAGTGGCAAGCCTTCGACGGTGAACGCCTGCTCGCCAGCGCTGCGGTCGTGGTGCTGGCCGGCGCTGCCGAGATCAAACGTTTCGCCCAAAGCGCCGAACTGCCGCTCAAGCGCATTCGCGGGCAGATCACCCGCCTCGCCGAAACCGCAGAGAGCCAGACGCTGAACACGGTGGTCTGCGCTGAAGGCTACGTGGCCCCCGCACGACTGGGTGAACACACTCTCGGTGCCAGTTTCGATTTCAACAGCGATGACCTGACACCGACCACCGCCGAACACCTGGGCAACCTGGCGATGCTCGAAGAAATCTCCACTGATCTGCTAGCGCGCCTGCACCTCGGCGATGTGCCCCCCGAGCAACTTCAGGGGCGTGCGGCGTTTCGTTGCACCAGTCCGGATTACTTGCCAATCGTCGGCCCGCTTGCCGACCGTGAAGCCTTCAATCTGGCCTATGCCGCGCTGGCCAAGGATGCCCGACAAGTGCCGGACATCCCCTGCCCGTGGCTCGACGGTTTGTACGTCAACAGCGGCCACGGTTCGCGCGGACTGATCACCGCGCCACTGTCCGGCGAACTGCTTGCCGCGTGGCTGGACAACGAACCCTTGCCATTGCCACGCAGCGTGGCCGAAGCCTGCCACCCGAACCGGTTCGCCTTGCGCAGCCTGATTCGTGGAACCCGCTAAAAGCGCCTAACGCACGCTGCATTGCCCGCTGGCAGGCACGTCCAGACGCTCCAGCGCCTCTTGGGTGAGGCGCTCGAAAACGTCCTCGCGGGCCTGTCGGTAGCGCGTCTGCAAGGTCTGCACGTCGTGTTGATAAGTGGCCGAGTCGGTAACCAGCGCATCCAGTTGCGCCACCAACGGATCACTCGCCGCCGTGAAATCCTGCGCGAAGTGTCGCTTCAAGTGCTTGCGCCAGAAATTCTGCCGCACCACAAAGCCCTTCAACGCTTGCGACATTTCTTTGGTCGTGACCTCCGCCAACGCGTCCTTCAGATCGTCCTCCGTGACGCCGCCGACTTGCGTATAGGTGATGTTCTTCGGTTGTCCCGGTAACGCCAGTGTGTCGGCCAGGCCCTTGCGAAAAGCCAGGCGCACACCGAGGCGATCAACCACGTTGTGTCGATCACTGAAGCGGTCGGCAAACCCATCCAGTCGATCCAGCCGAAACAGGCCACGGGCCAACTCGATCAGCAGTTTGTCATCCGGCCCGGACAGCCCCGACTGGCGCAATGCCTGATCGATCAGCACGGTGACCTCCATCTCGCTGAAGGTGAACGCCGCCGCGTCCACGCAATTCGGTTCACCTTCAGCCAATGAAAACAGCAGACCGCGCAGTTCGAAATCGGCTTCGGCGGCTTCCAGTACCGCCCACACTCGCCGGGTCATTTCGGCGTGAACCAGACGATTGTCGCGCGAGTGCACCAACTGATAGAACACTTTGAAAAAATCCCCCGAACGCCAGTCATCCTTGAGCGCCTGCCAGGTGATCGAGCGCTTCATGTAGCCATCCACCGTGTCCGCCGCCAGCCACACTTCGCGAGCGCGCTGGTCGCTGAGCATGCCGACTTCATCCTCCAGAAAACCCATGCCGACACCGGTGCGACTGCGGTAAACGTTGAGGTCGAGCTGGCTCTGCGCGGTCAGCGGATTGAGGCGCAGATTGATGGTTTCAGTCAGCGCAATCGGCGCATCGAACAGCTCGCCCGGCAAGGTGCGGATATCGTTCTCGCGCAGGTTGACCTCTTCCAGTTGCAGCAACGTCAGCAAGCCCTGCGGCAAATCGCTGGCACGGGTGTTGCGCAAGTTGAGAGTGCGCAATGCGTTCATCCTGCTCACATCCGGCGTGTCGAGCAACGGGTTATCGCTCAGATCGAGAGTATGCAGGGTGCGCATGTGCGCCAGTTTCTGTGCAGTCTGCGCCGTCAGGTTCAAGGCATTTTTGTGCAGGCTCAAATAGCGCAGCGCCGGCATGTGGGACAACACTTCAGGCAAACGGCTGATGCGATTGGCATCCAGTTCGAGTTTTTCCAGCCCTTTGAACGCCTTAAGGAAATAGGCCACGTCATCGCCCAGTTGCATGTTTTGCAGCGACAGCCGACGCACGTGGCTGAAATCGACGTCAGCCGAAAACACCGGCAGATTGCCCACGCGCATGCCATCGAGGCGCAAACCCGACACCGGTACACCAAGCTCTCCCGGCAGCGATGTCTGCTGACGCCAGCACAGCTCAAGCTGCTCGGCCACGCGCAGACGCGCCGCTTTGTAACGACCGGGCCAGCCAGGCAGTTTTTTCATCTGGGTTTCGTCATTTCTCCAGCGTTTCAATTGCTCGCGCAGGCTCTGCAGACTGCGCTCGCGCAGTTTCAACGCCTTGGCCCGTTCAAAGTGATTGCTGCCCAAAGCACTCAGGCAACGATTGACCTCAACATCGGTGAACCACGGATAGAGTTTTTTCAGTTTGCGCACCAATCCTCGCGGGTGGCTGACGGGAGCTTCTGCCGGTGCATCGGCCAGCATGCACGACAGGTCCTGAGTGGGCGCCTCGGTTGCGTGCGGTGTCAGGATGCGCTCGCACTCAGCACGATTTGAAGACCTTGCCGCCAGACGCAGCTGCAGGCGCTCTGCGTCCCCGACCTCCTCGCCGGCAATCCCCAGCACCTCGCGTTCGCTACTCGACAATGCCTGAATGATCGCCTGATAGAACCCGTGCGGGCCGCGCAAGACCACCGGGCGAACCTGATCATCCAGACCCTGCGCCTGATAGCCGTCTGCGCTTTGGAAAACCATCCGCCGATCTGTCGCTGTGATCTTGCCAACCTGGTCGACCAAGGCACCGTCACGATTGTTGAGACGTACCTCAAGCTGCAGGCTCTCGGGCCACTCAGGTAGACGACCGAGCAGGCCAAGCGCCAGTGTGCGGGTGCGCTCATCGGCGAGTGCTGGCAGATGCAAGCCACTGATGGCTCGATCCACAGCAATTTCTGCGTGCACCTCCCGCACGCGCTGAGTCAGGCGCAAAGGCATCCGCCGCGTATCGTCGAGGTGACTGAGGTCGACGCTGTTCAGCTCGGCACTGAGTTCTTCGAGCATGCGCGTCGGCACGTCGGGGAAGTGTTCTTTCAACAGGATTTGTCGAGGCTGCAGGGCTTGATCGTGAGCGGTGTACAAACGCTTGAACAAGGGTTTGGCGTCTTCTTTGAGCAACACCGCGATGCGTCGGGCCAGCAGTTGATCCTCCTGGCGCCCGGCAGCGGATTCCCCCAGCAACCGGGTCAGTTCGCTGTCGTAGATGCCGTCGGCGACAGTTTGTAAAAGCGTTCCGGCCTGAAGCTGCTTCCGGGTCACGTGCACGCTCAGGTTGCCCTCGTCGAGCAGCGGTGGCTCGGGGTAGCGCGCGATCAATTCGTCTTCGTCATCAAACACTTTGAAAAAGCGCTTTTGCGGCCAGCCCGGCAAATCCGGCAACGCGTGCAGCAGCAGATCGGCATTGTCGGCGCGGGCAAAATCCACCTGTTCCATCTGCCAGATCAGATCGCGAATTTTCTGCTCCAGCACGTAGCGCTGCGCCATGTCCACGAAGCGCATGGGCAATCGGCGATTACCTTCTGCCAGTTGTTGCAGCGAAGAGAGGGATGTCCGTGTCAGCGCACAGATTTGCTCCAGTTGCTCGTCGCGCAGCGTCGCCAGGCCCGGTTCGATGCGTCGCACCGCATAGGCCGGATCACTCCACTGCCCGGGATGTTCGTGGATGTGCTTCCAGGCCCGGCCATTGTGTTCAACCGGGATCTGGTAGTGCGACTCGCTGCCGGGATGGGTGATTTGCCAGCGCTCGGTTTCCTCGTCAAAGCGCGCCGAGTAGAGCCTGTCGTCATGGTTGAGAACGTAAGTCGTGTCGGCCCGGTGTTCGCCGGGCGTGACCTGCGTTGCCCCCTCAGCGTGCCCGGCGGGTAAACGGTAAGCGCGCAGATTGGGCTTCCACAGCCTTGAGCGACCATCGGGACTTTTCACTGTTTCGAACCCTTCAAAGAATTCGCCGGCGGGCAACTCGGTGTTGCCAACGGCGTGCACAACCCGGGCGCCCAGCGCAAACACCGCCATCGACGCGAGGTTTTCCACGACCGAAAACAGGTGCGCCAGCGCTTCGGTTTTTTCCCCGCTGCGCCAGTCCTGACCCCCTTCATACACTTCGCCCAACAACTGCCCGATGCCCACACCCATCATTAGCTGGCCGATCACCGGCACAAAAAAACCGGCAATGTTGGCAACGGTCAGCGCGGTTTCGAAAACCTTTTCATCGCTTTTGCGTTGTTGCTCGGCATCGAAATCCCGGGTGGGTACGGCCAGCGTGCGCGCATCGATTTGCAGCTTGCCAATGAAGCTGTTGAAGAAAAACTGGAAGATTCCGGCCTCGACCGGCAGCGTTTTGATCCGCTCAAGTTTGCGCGTGGCGGCGAAGCGATTGAAAAAAGCCGCGCGGGAAGACTCATCGAGATGACGCTCGAACAGCTTTGCAGAAGCCGGAACCTGCAGCTTGAGCTCAAGGTAGATTTTGAACTCGGCCAGTGACGGATATTCGTAAAGCACCCGATGGGCATCGTTGGGCATGTACACCAGGCACTTGCCCTCAGGCTGCCCGGCCGAGAGAACCAACGCGCCCCAAATGCAGGTGTCGAGCAATTCGATTTGCTCCCACACCAGCGGCTTGCCTTCAAAAAGGATATCGGCGACATCTGTGGGGCCGACGGTTGACGCCATCGAGGTCAGTTCAAGCAGCATCCGGTGTGCATCCAGGCCGATATCGTTTTTCAGCCAGGCCAGGTGCGCCTCAATGCGCAGTTCATGTAAACGCAGCCCGCGCAGGTTGTCGGCATCCGGGTTGCTGACCCACTCGTCCTTGACCGGCACGCTGAGGTTGATGATGTCTGCCAGGTAATCCTGATAGCGCTGGCCGAGGTCGAGCTTTCGGCAACAGGTCGCAAAATCTGCCGCCGAAACAGTCTTGACGATCGCCCCGTCATTGCCGTGGCGAATGCTGCTGGCCGGACCAAAATCCTTGCCCTGCGCCTGCTCGCTGGAGAAGTTTCGCAACGCCGCCTGCAACAGACCGAGCTTCTCGGTGCGTGGCCGGGCGATCCACAGTGCCGGCACTTTCGAGTGGTCGAGGATGTGCTCGGTGCGCTCCAGCCATAGCGTGTCGTGGAATACATCCAGATCGACGGAAAAAGTCTCCTTGAGGATCTGGGTCAGGAGCCGGGCACAGTACGTCTCGAGGCTTTCGATTGTCTGCAGCATTTTCCTGACGCGGGCATCGTAGGGTTGCAACTGCCGATGCGCTCTCTGCACTTCCTTGATCCAGTTTGCATCGGCCTTCAACAGCCAGGCCGGCAACCGCTGGTCAAGGACATCGGCCTTGTCCAGATCACCGGTAATTTCCAGCAAGGCTTGTCTGCGCTCGTCCTGACTGAGCGCTGTGACGGGTACTGACATGAGCAACGTTCCTTATTGCTTGAGGTGGATCACACCCTAACGTGCAGAACGTGGCAGCCAATAATCAAAATCCTGTGGGGTCGGCGGGGCTTACCGGCAAACTTTGAATAGATCACATAACTATCTACCACCCTTTCTGCAAAACAGCCGTTTTGCCCGAGGAAGGCCCGGTCACCGCCCGTCCTTATAACTCATCGATCTAAAACTCCTGAATTTGAGGCGGGTCAGTTTCTGAGTACCCGCCATTCTGGCGAGACAGCGATTGACCCTCCCCAACGGAAAAACCGGTAAGGATTTTATGTGCGGATTAGCTGGCGAGTTACGTTTTGATCATCAACCTGCAGACCTTGCAGCCATTGAGCGAATCACCCATCACTTGGCCCCTCGCGGCCCTGACGCGTGGGGTTTCCATGCCCAAGGGCCGATTGCCCTGGGCCATCGTCGCCTGAAAATCATGGACCTGTCGGACGGCTCGGCGCAGCCGATGATCGACAGCCAGCTCGGCCTTTCACTGGCCTTCAACGGCGCGATCTATAACTTTCCGGAACTGCGCGCCGAACTCGAAGCGCTGGGTTATGCCTTCTATTCCGGCGGCGACACCGAAGTACTGCTCAAGGGTTATCACGCTTGGGGCGAGGCGCTGCTGCCGAAACTCAACGGCATGTTCGCCTTTGCCATTTGGGAGCGCGATGCCCAGCGTCTGTTCATCGCCCGTGACCGCCTCGGCGTGAAGCCGTTGTATCTGTCGCGCACCGGTCAGCGCCTGCGCTTCGCCTCGGCTTTGCCAGCGCTGCTCAAGGGCGGCGACATCAACCCGATTCTCGATCCGGTGGCGCTCAACCATTACCTCAACTTCCATGCCGTGGTGCCCGCGCCACGTACGCTGCTGGCCGGCATCGAGAAACTGCCACCAGCGAGCTGGATGCGCGTCGAAGCCGACGGCACCACCGAACAGAAAACCTGGTGGACCCTGCCCTACGGCCCACACGATGACGAGAAAAATCTGACGCTGGAAGACTGGGTCGACCGCGTCCTCGACAGCACCCGCGAAGCCGTGGCGATCCGCCAACGGGCGGCGGTGGATGTCGGTGTGTTGCTGTCCGGCGGTGTCGATTCGAGCATGCTCGTCGGTCTGTTGCGCGAAGTCGGCGTGGAAAACCTGTCGACCTTTTCCATCGGTTTTCAGGATGCCGGCGGCGAACGCGGCGACGAGTTTCAGTACTCCGACCTGATCGCCAAACACTACGGCACCCAGCACCATCAACTGCGCATCGACGAGAAAGAGATCATCGAGCAACTGCCCGCCGCGTTCCGTGCGATGAGCGAGCCCATGGTCAGTCACGACTGCATCGCCTTCTATCTGTTGTCCCGCGAGGTGGCCAAACACTGCAAGGTCGTGCAGAGCGGCCAGGGTGCCGACGAGTTGTTCGCCGGTTATCACTGGTATCCGCAAGTCGATGGCGCGGCCGATCCTTATGCGGCGTATCGCCAAGC
Source organism: Pseudomonas atagonensis (assembly GCF_011369485.1). GTDB lineage: Bacteria > Pseudomonadota > Gammaproteobacteria > Pseudomonadales > Pseudomonadaceae > Aquipseudomonas > Aquipseudomonas atagonensis. The sequence continues at coordinate 201,077 of NZ_VXCA01000035.1, forward strand.
ATTTTTTGACCGTAGTTACGACGACTATGCCGCGACCGTGCAACCGAAATGGCTGACCGCCAATGACGCTGCCGGCGACTTCGTGAAGGAACATTTCGCTCTGCCCGGCGCCGAGGCGGCGGTCGACAAAGCGTTGCGTCTGGACAGCACCGTGATGCTGGTGGACGACCCGGTCAAACGGGTCGACAACATGACCATGGCCTGGGGCCTGGAGGCGCGTACGCCGTTTCTCGATTACCGCCTGGTCGAACTGTCGGCCCGGGTTCCCGGTCAGTTCAAGCTGCCGGACGGCGGCAAGCAAGTGCTCAAAGAAGCGGCGCGCCGGGTCATTCCGAGTGAAGTGATCGACCGCAAAAAAGGCTATTTCCCCGTGCCCGGCCTCAAGCATTTGCAGGGCGACACACTGAACTGGGTGCGCGAACTGCTGCTTGATCCGAGTCAGGATCGCGGCCTGTTCAACCCGGCCATGCTCGACAAACTGCTGACCGATCCGCAAGGCCAGTTGACGCCATTGCGCGGCTCGAAACTGTGGCAACTGGCAGCCCTGAATCTGTGGCTCAGTGAACAAGGAATCTGATCGATGAAACCCCACGCCACGGCTATCAGCCAACGCCTGCTGCGCGGTCAGACACCGTCGTACGAACGCTTGCAGGCGCGTCTGGCCGAAGACGGCAGTGAACTCGGTGCCGCGCCGATTGCGGTGCATTGCGGCTGGGGCCGATTGTTGATCGGCCACACCTTCCCCGACCCGGCGACGCTGGCGCAGGAACTGCTCAACGAACAGCCCGGCGAGCGCGACATCGCCCTCTACGTCGCAGCACCGCAGCAGATCCTCGGCCTAGAGCCGACGCAGTTGTTCCTCGACCCGTCCGACACGTTGCGCCTGTGGTTCAGCGATTACCGTCAGGCCACTCGGGTGTTTCGCGGCTTCCGCATTCGCCGTGCGCAGAGCGAGACGGATTGGCAAGCGATCAATCATTTGTATCAAGCGCGCGGCATGCTGCCGATCGATGCCTCGCTGCTGACCCCGCATCATCAGGGCGGCCCGGTGTACTGGCTGGCCGAAGACGAGGACAGCGGCGCGGTCATCGGCAGCGTCATGGGCCTCAATCATCAGAAAGCCTTCAACGATCCGGAAAACGGCAGCAGTCTCTGGTGCCTAGCGGTTGACCCGCAATGCTCGCGCCCCGGCGTCGGCGAAGTGCTGGTGCGCCACCTGATCGAACACTTCATGAGTCGCGGCTTGAGCTACCTCGATCTGTCGGTGCTGCACGACAACCGTCAGGCGAAAAACCTCTACGCCAAACTCGGTTTTCGCAACCTTTCGACCTTCGCCATCAAGCGCAAGAACGGCATCAATCAGACGCTGTTTCTCGGGCCGGGGCCGGAGGCGCAGTTCAATCCGTATGCGCGGATCATTGTCGAGGAGGCTCATAGACGCGGGATCGACGTGCAAGTCGATGACGCCGATACCGGGCTGTTCACCCTCAGTCATGGCGGGCGCCGCGTGCGTTGCCGCGAGTCGTTGAGCGACCTGACCAGTGCGATCAGCATGAGTTTGTGTCAGGACAAAAGCCTCACGCACAAAGTGCTCAAGGCTGCCGGGCTGAACCTGCCGTCACAACAACTGGCGGGCAATGCCGACGACAATCTGGCCTTTCTCGATGAGCATCAACGGGTGGTGGTCAAACCGCTCGACGGTGAACAGGGGCAAGGCGTGGCGGTGGATTTGCAGAACATCGAAGAAGTGCAGCAGGCCATCGAAACCGCCAGGCAGTTCGACAGCCGCGTGCTGCTGGAAAGCTTCCACGAAGGCCTCGACCTGCGGATTCTGGTGATCGGTTTTGAAGTGGTGGCGGCAGCGATTCGACGCCCGGCGGAGGTGGTCGGTGACGGTCAGCATTCGATCGGTGCGTTGATCGAAGCGCAGAGTCGCCGGCGGCAAGCGGCGACGGGCGGTGAGAGCAAGATTCCCCGGGATCACGAAACCGAACGCACGCTGCAAGCGGCCGGTTACGACTACAACAGCGTGCTGCCGGCGGGCGAACATCTGTTCGTCCGGCGAACGGCCAATCTGCACACCGGCGGCACGCTGGAAGATGTCACGGCGATCCTGCATCCGACGCTGGTCGATGCTGCCGTACGCGCGGCGCGGGCGCTGGACATTCCCATGGTCGGCCTCGATCTGATGGTGCCGGCGGCGGATCAGCCGGAATACGTCTTTATCGAAGCCAATGAACGTGCGGGCCTGGCCAATCACGAACCGCAGCCGACGGCTGAGCGCTTTGTCGATTTGTTGTTTCCGCACAGTTTGCCGGCCGTCTGAACATTTCCTGATCGTTCCCGTGTTTTGCATGGGAACGCCTCACCGGACGCTCAGCGTCCACTTGGGCCGCAGAGCGTCCCGGGCTGTATTCCCACGCAGAGCGTGGGAACGATCAGTGCTCAACCCATCAGGAGTTTCCATGACCACGAACATTCCCGAACCGGATCTCAACTACCTGCAAAAAGTCTTGCTGGAAATGCTCGCCATTCCCAGCCCCACCGGGTTCACCGACACCATCGTGCGGTACGTTGCCGAACGTCTGGAAGAGCTTGGCATCCCCTTCGAAATGACCCGGCGCGGCACCATTCGCGCCACACTCAAAGGCAAGAAAAACAGCCCCGACCGCGCAGTGTCGGCGCACCTGGACACCATCGGCGCAGCGGTGCGTGCGATCAAGGACAACGGTCGCCTGACCCTCGCGCCGGTCGGCTGCTGGTCGAGCCGGTTCGCCGAGGGCAGCCGCGTCAGTCTGTTCACCGACAATGGCGTGATTCGCGGCAGTGTGTTGCCGCTGATGGCTTCCGGTCATGCCTTTAACACCGCAGTGGATGAGATGCCGATCAGTTGGGATCATGTCGAACTGCGCCTCGACGCCTACTGTGCGACCAAGGCCGATTGCGATTCGCTGGGCATCAGCATCGGCGACGTGGTGGCGTTTGATCCGCTGCCGGAGTTCACCGAAAGCGGCCACATCAGCGCGCGCCATCTCGACGACAAGGCAGGGGTGGCTGCGCTGCTCGCCGCGCTTAAAGCCATCGTCGACAGCGGCCAGGAACTGATGATCGACTGCCATCCGCTGTTCACCATCACCGAAGAAACCGGCAGCGGTGCCGCGGCGGCGTTGCCGTGGGACGTCAGTGAATTTGTCGGCATCGACATCGCCCCGGTCGCGCCGGGCCAGCACTCCAGCGAGCATGCAGTGAGCGTGGCGATGCAGGATTCCGGCGGGCCTTATGACTATCACCTGTCGCGACATTTGTTGCGTCTGGCCGGCGAAAACGAACTGCCGGTGCGTCGTGATCTGTTCCGCTACTACTTCAGTGATGCGCACTCGGCGGTGACCGCCGGCCACGACATTCGTACTGCCCTGCTCGCTTTCGGCTGCGACGCGACCCACGGCTATGAGCGCACGCACATCGACAGTCTGGCAGCGCTCAGTCGCTTGCTCGGCGCTTACATTCTGAGCCCGCCGGTGTTCGCCAGCGATGCGGCGCCGGCGAATGCATCGCTGGATCGCTTCAGTCATCAGATCGAACATGACACGCAGATGGAAAGCGATACGCGGGTGCCGTCGGTGGACAGTCTGGTAGGGCAGCGGTCGGACAGTTAAAACTTTGCCGTCGGCAATGCCGCCTACGCGAGCAAGCCCGCTCCAAAAGCAGGAATGCATTTCCCCTGTGGGAGCGGGCTTCCTCGTGAAGAGGCCGGCACAGGTATTACAAAAACTGGCAGCCCGACATCAATCGCCGTAGCATCCCGACATTGATTTAGCCGAGGTGCCCATGCTCATTCCTTACGACGCGCTTGAAGTCGACACCCTCACCCGCCTGATCGAAGACTTCGTCACCCGTGACGGCACCGACAACGGTGACGACACGCCGCTGGAAACCCGCGTGCTGCGCGTGCGCCAGGCGCTGACCAAAGGTCAGGCGCTGATCGTCTTCGACCCGGAAAGCGAGCAATGTCAGTTGATGCTCAAGCATGACGTGCCCAAGCATCTGTTCGACTGATCCGCTCAACGCCCCTTGCCGTTCGCCTGTTTGCGCTGGATGCGCTCATAGACTTCGGCACGGTGCACGTTGACCTGCTGCGGCGCATCGACGCCAAAACGCACGCTCGAGCCGTTGACCGACAATACGCGCACAGTGATCTCGTCACCAATGGATATCTGCTCTCCGACAACTCGGCTGAGTACTAACATGGGGGTCGTCCTTCAGGGTTAGCCAGCCCTGAAGATGCGTGGCCCGCGCCTCTTACACAATGCGCCGGCGGCAATTCAGTCTTGCCCTACACACTTGTGCGCAACGCCCGTCAGACGCTTCCTGCAAACAAGGCAAAAAGCCGCAATTCAGGCAGCGGAAAACCGCGGCCCGAACAGAATCACGGTCGCGCCAATCACGCACAACGCCACGCCGATCCAGTCCGAACTCAACGGGCGAATGCGCTCGACAACCGCCAGCCAGCCAATGGACGCAATGATGTAAATGCCGCCGTAGGCCGCATAGGCGCGCCCGGCGTAGGTCGCTTCGACCCGGGTCAGCAGCAGCGCGAACAGGGTCAGACTGAGCAGTGCGGGAATCACCCACAGCGCACTTTTGCCCTGACGCAGCCACATCCAGAAAGCGAAGCAGCCGGCGATTTCAAACAGCGCCGCGAGGAAGAACCACAAGTAATTGAGCATGTACGCGTCTCGTCAGGATGACCATGGCGGCCACCCTAACGACGCAGCGGGCAACGGGCAAGGTCAGCCGTTGTTCTGTTTGGCCTTGGCGCGCATTTTCTCGGCCATGGCGGTCATTTCGTTGTAGAGCAATTGCGGGTTTTTCTGCTTGATCGCCCAGGCCATGCGCCCTTGTTCGTGAGGCAGGATCATGAACTCACCGGCAGCCACCTGCTGATAGATGTAGTCGGCAATGTCCGCAGCGGTGATCGGCGAACTTTCCAGTAACTTGCCGACCTGAGCCTTCATCGCCGGGGTCGGGCCACGGAAAGAGTCGAGTAAATTGGTCTGGAAGAACGACGGGCACACCACATGCACGCCGACTTCCTGTTGCGCCAGTTCGATCAACAGGCTTTCCGACAGGGCCACTACACCAGCCTTGGCCACGTTGTAGTTGCTCATCGCCGGGCCTTGCATCAACGCTGCCATCGAGGCGATGTTGATGATCTTGCCTTTGCTTTGCTCGAGCAGTGGCAGGAACGCTTTGCAGCCCTTGACCACGCCCATCAGGTTGATCGCGATCTGCCAGTCCCAGTCTTCCAGCGACAATTCGCTGAAAAACCCGCCGGAAGCGACGCCGGCATTGTTGACGATGATGTCGATGCCGCCGAAGTTCTGTTCGCAGGCTTGGGCAAACGCGGTGAGCTGGCTGTAATCGCGTACATCGCAACGCTGGATGAAACCGTCACCGCCGGCCTCGCGAACCAGTTTCAGGGTTTCTTGCAGACCGGGTTCGCTGACATCCGACAAGGCCAGTCGCCAGCCTTCGCGCGCCCAGCGCAGCGCGATTTCGCGACCCAGGCCCGAGCCTGCACCAGTGATCATCATGCGATTTTGCATAGCGGACAGCCTTGTTGTTCTGGGGAAGATGCCCGCAGTGTAGCGAAGGATCCGTGGCGACCCACGCTCCATCAGATTGCTGAATGGCAGGGGCAAACCGTGGCGCGTTGGATTGTGTGACGGGCACTAAGTTCTCAACTTGGATGGCGGAAAAAGGAAATAAGCCAACGATCCAAATACATTAAAAAAACATTGAATTTTCTTTCATTCGCACCGGTCGGAATTTATAAGCCGTCTGGAATTACTTAGTCTCCAGTCGCCCCTTGAACACCAAGACTTCTCGAACATAATCAACAAGGAAATCGACATGGGCACAATTCTTATCATTATCCTGATCCTGTTGCTGATCGGTGGTCTGCCGGTCTTCCCGCACTCCAGAAGTTGGGGTTACGGTCCTTCGGGCATTATCGGCGTGGTGTTGGTCGTGCTGTTGGTGCTGTTGTTACTCGGTCGGATATAAAGATTCAGGCATAAAAAAAGAGGCCCTTTTCAGGGCCTCTTTTTATTGCGCGGATTTTAGTCTGACGATCAGTCCGGCTTGCCGTTAATCACGCCGGCCGTGTTGTCCATCAGGCTCTTGGTCGCCGTTTGCAGGAACGACTCAAGCTTGAGTTTCAACTCTTCGGTGCGCGGTGCATTCGGAACGATCTCGGCACTTGGGTTGGCACCCAGTTGGTAGTGCCACATCTTCGGCCCCATTTCCTTGTCTTTCGGCAGTACGAGGATCTGGTCAGCGGTGACGATGGCGGTGGTCTGCTCGCTGCCCGACGGCTTGATCACACCGAATCCGGTGTCGCCTTCTGGCAGGTTCAACAGGTCACGACCCCAGCACTGGTGACGCACTTCGCCACCCAGACGACCCATGATGGTCGGCACGATGTCGATCTGCGTACCCACAGTGTGGTCACGAGTACCGAACTTCTCCTGAATGCCCGGCGCGATCATGAGCATCGGCACGTTGAAGCGACCCAGGTCCATTTCGGTGATCTGGCGCTCGTTGCCGAAACCGTGGTCGCCGACGATGACGAACAGGGTTTCCTTGAAGTACGGCTCTTTGCGCGCCTTCTCGAAGAACTGACCCAATGCCCAGTCGGCGTAACGCATGGCGGTCAAGTGTTCGTTCAGCGAACCACGATCAGTCACACGCTCGACCGGCAATGGCGTCGGCAAGGCGTACGGCGTGTGGTTGGACAGGGTTTGCAGCAGCGCATAGAACGGCTTGCCGTTTTCGCGCGCCTTGAGCTCCTGCAGGCCACGGTCGAACATGTCCTGGTCGGACACACCCCACGTCGGGTCGGAGAACACCGGATTGACGAAGTCGTTACGGCCAACAAAGTTGGTCATGCCCTGGTTGCTGAAGAAACCGGACTGGTTGTCCCAGGCGAAGTCACCGTTGTAGACGTACACATCATCGTAGTCACGGGCGCTGAGCAACTGCGGCAGGCCGGACAGTTTGTGGCTGCCTTCCGGGGTCTGCATCAGGTATTCGAAACCCGGCAGGTTGGGGAAGCAGGCCATGGTCGCGAACATACCCTGGTGGGTGTGCGTGCCGTTGGAGAAGAAGCGGTCGAACAGCAGGCCTTCCTTCGACAGTTTGTCCAGGTAAGGCGTGATGTTGCCCGGTGCACCCAAGGCGCCGACCGAGTGACCGGCCATGCTTTCCATCAGGATGACCACGACGTTCTTGATCGGCAAGGTCTTGTCGGCCGGTGGCGTGTACTCGCGGCGCACAGCGGCGATATCGGCATCGACCAGTTTGTCGTCCGGCATCAGCAGCATGTCGCGCACGACTTTCTGCGCCTGCTCCTGCGGCAGCGTGGCTTTCCAGATGTTGTCGCGATCCTCGCCCATGCGGTCCTTGGCGGCCGCGATCAGCGACAGCGTGCCGTTGAGGCCGAGCTGGTTGGCGAAGTTCGAATCGGTGGTGTACACGTCACCCCAACGCATTGGCGGGCCTTGACGCAGGGTGCCACGGGCCGCGACCACGCAGATCAGCAGGCAAACCACGAACACCGCAAGGCGCGTGTACCACGGCGCCACCTGACGAGTGCTGACGCTGCCGCCACTGAACGGCCCGCGCGGGCGGGTGGCGCGGTCGGCGCCTTTGAACGCCAGGGTCAGAATCACCGTGCCGATGACCCACGCCAGCAGATAGCGAACCACCGGGAAACCGTACCAGAGCATGCTCATCACGGTTTTCGGGTCTTCCTTCACGTACTGGAACACCAGGCCATTGAGGCGCTGGTGGAACTCGCGATAGAAGTCCATTTCCATCAGGCCGAGGAACAGCGCGATGCTAGAGGCCACTGTCAGCCACAGACGGAAAAACCCGCGCGCCGCCATGGCACGGGCGCTGAAAAGCGCCAGCACCAGCGGAATGCACACGTAGACCACCAGGCGCAGGTCGAAACGCAGGCCGTTGGCGAAGGCTTCGAGGAAGGTCGAAGCGGGGGTGTCGAGGATCATCTCGCGGTTGTAGACCAGCAGCGCGAGGCGCAGCACGGAAAACATCACCATCATGACCAGCGCACAGAGCAGCGTGTAGGCCAGATGCGATTTGACGGTCGGTTGCAGCAGGCGACTGGTAGCTCGCTGCTGATTCAGGGCGTCCGGGTTTGCCATGTCGTTTTAGGACCCATTGGAAGTTGAAGTTGCAAAAATACAGCGGCGCCATGCCCTCTATTGGTCATTCCAGACCCCGGGGCGTGCGCGATGCGCAAATGTTGCACGATCACTCGCGCCATTGCCATTGATTACTGCCCCACCGCCAGACACTTTCATTTAGAGCCGTGGCCGGGCGGGACAAGGGGCAAACAGCGCGGGCGAATTGTCTTGAACAGGTTGTGAAAATTTCGTGCAACGCATATCTGGAAACACAATATAGCTACAAAACAAAACGCCCCGACTCGATCGGGGCGTTTTGCCGTGCGCGCGGCGATTACTTCTCGGCGCGTTCTTTCAGGGCTTTAAGGGTGTTGAACGGGGCATCGACCACGAACTTGTTGGCAACCATCGCCGGCACACTGCCGCCTGGCTCGGTGTGCACCTGATACGTCACTTCAACCTGATCGCCTTTTGGCACGAACTTCCAGAAGCCTTTGACCTGGGCCACACGGACAAAGCCTTTCTCGTCAGGAATGTACTTCGGCACGCCTTCCAGATTGCGGGTCAGGCTGCCGTCGGCGCCTTCAACGGTAGTGACGTGCAGCACCGAGTCACGCGGGGTGACAGGCCAAGGCGTATTGAACTGGGTGTAAGTCCAGCTCTGGTCGCCTTCGTGCTTGAGCAGTTTCTGGGTCTTGCACTCGTGAATCCAGGCGCAGGCGCCGGACACGTCTTCCTGCAGTGCGCGCAGTTTGGCGACGGTGGTCTTCATCAGTGCAACACCCTGATAGGACTTGTAGTCCGAACCCGGCACTTCACTCAGGGACACCTTGATGCCGTCCTCGTTCTTGGCGACTTTCCAGTCCTCAGCCTGAGCGACCGACGTGGCCAGTACAGCGGTCAAACCACACAACACAGCGATACGATGCAGCGAACCCATAGTCTTATTCCTTATTGTTGAAGTTCCGTTCGTTTGACACATCACGCCGCCGTCATTTGCTCCCACCAGCCGATCAATCTGATCGCTTCTTCAGAACTGCTGCCACAGACTTCGACATCAGCGGCAAAGCCCGAACAGACTGCCGGGCGCTCCGGGCGGCCGAAAATGCTGCACAGGTTTTCGACCGAGAGCTGCACGCAACGTTCGCCCGCAGGTTTGCCATCCGGCATGCCGGGAATCGGCGAACTGATGGAAGGGGCAATGCAGCAAGCGCCACAGCCTTCACGGCATTTCATGACGAGCGAGTCCTCGCGACGGGCAATGTGTAAAAGGGACGCGGACAGAGTAACCGCTAAAACGGCTGTTTTAAATTCCCTGAACCGGGGTTTTTACCGATAACTGAATGTGACTGACCAGTCTCCGACAAAGCGTCTGGTCTGCGGGTCACAGAGATGTCGGGTTTACTGCTTGAATTCGAAATCCAGCGCAGCGCCTTCGACTTCACGGCGCTCCTCGTTGCGCAGTTGCAACTGCATTTCGTTGCTGAGCAAGCGACCGTTGAGTTGAAACCCGTTGTTTTTCTCGCCGAACATTTGCGGCAGGATCGTTTCGCGCTTGGGCAATTCTACGGTGCCTTTGGGCTTGAGTTCCTGAACCATGTCTTTGGGCAGACTAAGATCAAGTCTGGCGGGCGGCAGTCTGGTTTTCACCACCTCACTGGCCGGTTTCGACTTGGAAGCAACCGGTGCGCGTTTCTTCACCGGCGCCGTTTTCTTCTGCTGAGCTTTTTTTACTGGTGCGGATGGCTTGCTCGCGACTGACTTCTTGGCGGTGGCCGTCGGTTTGTCCTGAACGGTCGCCGCCATGACACCGGGTGCCTGACCGACCATCAACAAACAGAGAAAAACTCCAGCGGCAGAAAAAAACGCTTTCATGGACCCAACGAGACTAACGGCAGAGGGCCATATGCTCGCTTGTTGACCGTCACAAAACAAGCACGACCCGCCGCTCGTTCAGAATCCGCCAGCGGTTTCCTGACACAGTTGCGTGGCCAGCAAACCGAGGGTCATCAGTGCCCGCTCCGCCTCGCGATTCCACGGAATGCCGCAGTTCAGGCGGATGCAGTGGTTGAACTGCTCGGTATTACTGAAGATCAGCCCGGGGGCGATGCTGATGCCTTGCTGTAATGCGCGGACATGCAATTCTTGCGTATTGACCCTACCGGGCAGACTCACCCAAAGGATGAAACCGCCCGTGGGCCGGGTCATCTGCGTGCCTTCGGGGAAGTACTGCTGCACGGCTAACTGGAAGGCACTGAGGTTTTTTCGGTATTCCTGGCGGATGTACCGTAAATGCCGGTCATAACCGCCGTTTTCCAGATAGGCGGCAATCGCCATTTGTGTGACGCTGCAAGCTGAATGCGTACTGAAGGTCTGCAGGCGCTGAATTTCCTGCTGATATTTGCCGGCTATCATCCAGCCGATGCGCACACCGGGCGACAGGGTTTTCGAGAAACTCGAACAGTAGATCACCCGATCCAGTCGGTCGTAGGCCTTGAGCGCTTTGGTGCGGCCCTGCTCGAACATCAACTCACCATAGATGTCGTCTTCGACGATCTGGATATCGAAGTCCGAGGCCAGTCGCAGCAATTGCTTCTGGCGTTCTTCGGGCATGGTGCCGCCCAATGGATTGCTCAGGCGTGTGGTCAGCACCAGCGCTTTGATCGACCACTGGTTGGCCGCCAGTTGCAAGGCTTCGAGGCTCATGCCGGTAGCGGGGTCGCTGGGGATTTCGATGACTTTCAGACCGAGCAGGTCGGCCAGTTGCAGCAGCCCGTAATAGGTCGGTGATTCGGCGGCGATCAGATCGCCCGGACGCGTCAGCACGCGCAACGACATCTGCAAGGCATCGACACAACCGTGGGTGATCACCACTTCCGATGGATCAACCACCACCCCGGCATCACGCATGCGGATCGCGACCTGCCGGCGCAGGGGTTCAAAACCCGGGCTGAACATGTAGCTGAATGCCCGTGGGCTGTGGAATCGCGTGACCTTGGCCAACTGCTGATGCAGCGCACGAACCGGCAAGTAATCGACGCTGGGAACTGCGGCGCCCAACGGAAATACACCTTCGCGACGCGATTCGACTAACACTTGCTGAATAATGCTGCTGCGCGTGACCAGACCGGGCCGCTCGACCCGCGCAATGTCCGGCGTCGGCGCCGTCAGCGCTGGCGTCTGATGCACGTAATAACCGGACTGCGGCCGTGCGCGAATCAATCCCTGATCTTCGAGATTGGCGTACGCCTGCAACACGGTGGCGTGGCTGACGTTGAGCTGCGAACTCATCTTGCGCACCGAAGGCACGCGCTCCCCCGGTTGATAGACACCACGGCGGATATCTTCGGCCAGTTGTTGAGCAATACGTTGGTAGAGCAAGAGATTGGTCATGACGCAGCACTCGATTTCACGGGCATTTTATTCTTGTGTGAAACAATACCGGAACAGTTTAGAAGTGTACTGGGACAGTTGCCACCATACTCGACCATACAGTGCAGTGTCAGCCACCACTGTATGGTTTTGCGCAGCAATCGACAGACGTAAAAAAGCCCGGTACTGCCTGACAGCCCGGGCTTTCCAGTAACGCCACCCTCAGCGGGCGGCGCCGAGCTGGCCTTTTTCGTCGGAGAAGACAATTTCCACCCGACGGTTCTGCGCGCGCCCACGCTCGGAAGCGTTGGCGTCCACCGGGTATTCGTCGCCGTAGCCTTCGACTTGAATGCGTTTGTCGTCGATGCCCAGATCCATCAGCACATCGGCGACGGCTTGCGCGCGATCACGCGACAACTTGAGGTTTTCCTGCTTGCCGCCGGTGCTGTCGGTGTAGCCCTCGATTCGCACCACGCGCTTGGGGTTCAACTGCAGGAACTGGACAATCTTCAGCACCACGCGATTGGCGGAGTTTTTCAGTTCGGCCTCACCGGTGTCGAACAGCACGTCGCCAAGGGTCATCACCAGACCACGGTCGGTTTGCGTGGTGGCCAGCGCGACGATCTGCTCTTCAAGCCACTTGCCCTGTTGTTGCACGCTGAGCAATTTCGACTCGCGCAGGGCGAGTTGCAGGCGCTGCCGTTCCAGCTCAAGCTTCGCCGCGCGCTCCTCGTTGAGCACCTGATTGGTGTGCTCGCGGGCAATTTCGCTGTAGCGCTGGCTGAGGTAGGCGTAATGCACCACGTCCGCACCGCTGCCCCAATAAGTGGACAGGCGATCGGCTCGGGCCAAGGACTCACCGGCGCGGATCACGTCTTTCGGCGCGATGCGCAGCACGTTGGAGTCTTCCTTGACCTTCTGGAAATCAGCGCCCGCCTCTTGCAACGCGGCTTCGCTGTGCTGACCGGCGCAACCGTAAAGACTGACGCAACCGGCAAGCAGCAGCCCACCGAGAACTGTCGACTTGAGGTTCATTGGGCATCCCCCAGTTGCTTGCGCAGACGGACGATGCGGGTGTTGAGCACATTCACCTGTTCTTCGCTTTTCTGCGTCAGCACTTTGGCTTCGGCCAGGCGCGCATCCAGTTCGGCCTGTTCGGCGCGCATACGGGCATTGCGGTAGGACTCGTCAATCATGTTGCCTTTGGCGCGGTTGTACTTTGTTTCGGCCAGTTGCATTTCCGGCATGTCATCGGCAGTGGCGCCGACAGCCTTGGCCTGAGTAATGGCTTGCTCGGTCAGGCGCATTTGTTCGTTGGGTGCCGGATCGGTTGCGCAACCGGCCAGGGCCAGAACGGCCACAGCCGCGAAAAGAGGTCGAATACTCACTAAGAATCCCTACTGTTTTGGGGCACTGACAGGTTGTTGCGGCTGTTGCTGCTGCGCCTTCCAGCGCTCGATATTGCGTTGCAGCACGGCTTCCGTCAGTCCGGACGCGGGCAATTCTGTCATCTTTTTGGCCAGCTGTCCGCGCAACCACGGATCGTTGCAGGCCGAGTTATGGGAAAGCGCGAGGAACAGCCCCGGTCGATCAATGGGTTGCTCAAAGGCCAGCAGGTCATTGGCCATACCCAATGCCTGCGCGGCTGCCATGCCGGAGTAGCGACCGGCGAGTACATATTCCACTTCACCCAGGAGCAATTTCTGCAAGGCCTGAGTAAGGTTTGCTGTCCGGGTCAGGGCCAGATTCTGCTCGGCAAAAGTGCCGAATGCCTGGGTCATCCGAGACTTTTCCGACAAGCCGCCGATGTGGCCGTGCAGGTCTTTGGCTTCGCTGTAGGTCAGTGTCGAGCCCTTGCGGGTCCACACCAGATAGTCGTTTTCCAGCAGCGGCGGATGGATGTAGTCGAGGTTTTCCAGCTCATTGAGGGTCAGCGGTGCGTCGGCGAGCATGTCCATGCGTCCGCTGCGCACTTCATCGAGGGCTTGCGAGCGTTTGCCCGCGTAGAGCAGTTCGACCTTGATGCCCAGATCCTTGGCCACTTGCTGCAACAGATCGGCACTGGCGCCAATCAATTGTTTGGGATTCTGCGGATCCTGCCACAGGTAAGGCGGCGCATCCGGGCTACCGGTGACCACCAGGCGTTCGCACTTGCCGGCGGCCACGACCACCCCCGGTAAAAGGATCAAACCCAATAACAACCTGCGGCGCAGATCCATGGCAAAACGCTCCCACTCAAATCCGAGTCAAAAAAAAGCCCGACCAAAAGGTCGGGCTCTTTATAAGTGAAGCCGCCGGATTAGACCAGCTTCTCCAGCTCAGGTACTGCTTCGAACAGATCGGCCACGAGACCGTAATCGGCCACCTGGAAGATCGGCGCTTCTTCGTCCTTGTTGATCGCAACGATCACTTTGGAGTCTTTCATGCCGGCCAGGTGCTGGATCGCGCCGGAGATACCGACGGCGATGTACAGTTGTGGCGCAACGATCTTGCCGGTCTGACCGACCTGCATGTCGTTCGGTACGAAACCCGCGTCGACCGCGGCGCGCGAAGCACCGACGGCAGCGCCCAGCTTGTCGGCCAGGGCGTACAGGTGTTTGAAGTTGTCGCCGTTCTGCATGCCGCGGCCGCCGGAAACGACGATCTTGGCAGCGGTCAGTTCCGGACGATCGGACTTGGCCAGTTCTTCGTTGACGAAGCTGGAAGTGCCGGCATTGTGCGCGGCAGCAACCGATTCAACGGCAGCCGAACCACCTTCGGCGGCAACCGGGTCGAAACCGGTGGCACGCACGGTGATCACTTTGATCGCAGCGGTCGACTGCACGGTGGCGATGGCGTTACCGGCATAGATCGGACGCTTGAAGGTGTCAGCGCTTTCTACCGAGATGATCTCGGAGATCTGGTCAACGTCCAGTTGCGCGGCAACGCGCGGCAGGATGTTTTTGCCGTTGGAAGTGGCGGCAGCCAGGATGTGGCTGTAGCCAGCGCCCAGCTCTGCTACCAGCGGAGCAACGTTTTCCGGCAGCTGATGCGCGTAAGCGGCATTGTCAGCGTTCAGGACTTTGCTCACACCAGCGATTTTCGCAGCGGCTTCAGCCACGGCGCCAGCGCCCTGGCCGGCAACCAGAACGTGAATGTCGCCGCCGATTTTGGCAGCGGCAGCCACGGTGTTCAGAGTGGCCGGGGCCAGCACTTTGTTGTCGTGTTCAGCAATAACCAAGATAGTCATTTAGATTACCTTCGCTTCGTTTTTCAGTTTCTCGACCAGTTCAGCCACCGACTTGACCTTGATGCCTGCGCTGCGTGCAGCCGGCGCTTCGACTTTCAGAGTCTTGTTGGTGGAGGCGGTGGAAACGCCCAAAGCGTCCGGAGTCAGCACTTCAAGAGGCTTCTTCTTGGCTTTCATGATGTTTGGCAGAGACGCGTAGCGCGGCTCGTTCAAACGCAGGTCGGTGGTGACGATCGCTGGCAGTTTCAGCGAAACGGTCTGCGCGCCGCCGTCGATTTCGCGAGTCACGGCAACGCTGTCGCCGGAAACTTCGACTTTCGAAGCGAACGTGCCCTGACCGTAGCCGCTCAGTGCAGCGAGCATCTGCCCGGTCTGGTTGTTGTCGCTGTCGATGGCCTGTTTGCCCAGGATCACCAGCTGAGGCTGCTCCTTGTCGACCACAGCCTTGAGCAGCTTGGCCACGGCGAGCGAGGTCAGATCTTCAGCGGATTCGACGAGGATGGCGCGGTCGGCACCCAGAGCCAGTGCGGTACGCAGTTGCTCCTGAGCGGTGGTCGGGCCGATGGAGACGACGACGATTTCAGTCGCAACACCTTTCTCTTTCAGGCGTACGGCTTCTTCCACTGCGATTTCGCAGAACGGGTTCATCGACATCTTGACGTTGGCGAGGTCGACGCCGGAATTGTCCGCCTTGACGCGAACCTTGACGTTGTAATCCACAACGCGTTTGACAGCTACAAGAACCTTCATGGATTCCTCGTTACTCTCCGGTGAAAAGAAAGTCGCCTAGGCGAACCTGGCGGTTGATGCTCATCAGGCTAAAAGGGCACCTCTAAAAACGCCGACTCGGGTGCGAGGTGATTGCACAGTGAAGTGTGAAGACCGTTCGTCAGTGGTGACCAACAAGTCATTCAACTTCACGCTGTGTAAACTGCGCTCCGGACTTGCGTCGCGCCTCACCCTTTCTGCCTACGCCCTGTCTTTAGAGGTGCTCTTGAAATCGCCAGTCTGCCTACGGCGAGCGCAAAACCGCCCGTATCTTGACCGGAACGCCCATTCCGGTCAATACGCCAAAATGCCCCGTCATAAGCCGCGCTTCTTTGATTTATCAGGGCTGGAGGCGATTCAAACAAACGTTTGTATTGGACGCTAAGAGTGGTGTAGATATAATGCGCCGCCTAGAGAGAAAGGTGGTTTGCCCATTATTACCCTTGACGTTAACGTAAAGGCAATAACGGATGCGACACCGAACCTCCAAATTAGAAAAAAAACTGTTGAGCCTTGAGTAGGAGATAGCCTGTGGAACGCGAATACATGGAATTCGACGTGGTCATCGTCGGTGCCGGCCCCGCTGGCCTGTCCGCCGCCTGCCGTTTGAAGCAGAAGGCCGCCGAAGCCGGTAAGGAAATCAGCGTCTGCGTGGTCGAAAAAGGCTCCGAAGTCGGCGCACATATCCTGTCCGGCGCCGTATTCGAACCCCGCGCTCTGAACGAATTGTTCCCGGACTGGAAGGAACTCGGCGCGCCGCTGAACACGCCAGTCAGCCGCGACGACATTTTCGTGCTGAAAAACGCTGACAGCGCGCAAAAGATTCCTGACTTCTTCGTGCCCAAGACCATGCACAACGAAGGCAACTACATTATTTCCCTCGGCAATCTGTGTCGCTGGCTGGCCCAACAGGCCGAGAACCTCGGTGTGGAAATCTACCCGGGCTTCGCCGCTCAGGAAGCACTGATCGACGAAAACGGCATCGTGCGCGGGATCATCACCGGTGATCTGGGCGTCGACCGTGAAGGCAACCCGAAAGAAGGCCTGTACACCCCGGGCATGGAACTGCGTGGCAAATACACGCTGTTCGCCGAAGGCTGCCGTGGCCACATCGGCAAGCAACTGATCAAACGCTTCAACCTCGACAGCGATGCCGACGCCCAGCACTACGGCATCGGCCTGAAAGAAATCTGGGAAATCGACCCGGCCAAGCATCAGCCAGGCCTGGTGGTGCACACCGCCGGCTGGCCGCTGGACATCATGGGCACCGAAAACACCGGCGGCTCGTTCCTCTATCACCTGGAAAACAATCAGGTGGTGGTGGGTCTGATCGTCGATCTGTCCTACAGCAACACTTACCTGTCGCCGTTCGACGAGTTTCAGCGCCTCAAGCATCACCCGGTGCTGGCTCAATACCTGGAAGGTGGCAAGCGTGTCAGCTACGGCGCCCGCGCAATCTGCAAGGGTGGCCTGAACTCGCTGCCGAAAATGGTCTTCAAGGGCGGCGCGCTGATCGGTTGCGACCTCGGCACCCTGAACTTCGCCAAGATCAAGGGCAGCCACACCGCGATGAAGTCCGGCATGCTCGCCGCTGAATCCGTGGCCGATGCACTGTTCGCCGAGAAGGATGGCACTGAAGAGCTGACCACTTACGTCGACGCCTTCAAGAAGAGCTGGCTCTACGACGAACTGTTCGCCAGCCGCAACTTCGGCCCAGCGATCCACAAGTTCGGCGCTATCGTGGGTGGCGGTTTCAACTGGCTGGATCAGAACATCTTCGGCGGCAAACTACCGTTCACCCTGCACGACACCAAGCCGGATTACGCTTGCCTCAAGCTCGCGGCGGACTGCAAGAAGATCGATTACCCGAAACCGGACGGCAAACTCAGCTTCGACAAACTCAGCTCGGTGTTCATCTCCGGTACCAACCACGAAGAAGAACAGCCGTGCCACCTGAAGCTGACCGACCCAAGTATCCCGATCAGCAAAAACCTGCCGCTGTATGACGAACCGGCGCAGCGCTACTGCCCGGCCGGCGTATACGAAGTGATCACCAAGGAAGACGGCGAGAAGCGTTTCCAGATCAACGCCCAGAACTGCGTGCACTGCAAGACCTGTGACATCAAGGATCCCTCGCAGAACATCACCTGGGTGACGCCGGAAGGCGCCGGCGGCCCGACCTACCCGAACATGTAAGTCGTATCGCCAAACATCAAGGCTCCCGAATGGGGGCCTTTTTGTTGCCCGGCATTCGGGAAAGATCATGCCGCGCGTTCGTCACCCGGACTGCGCTCGAAGTAACGTTTGTACTCGCGACTGAACTGCGACGTACTCTGATACCCCACCCGATGCGCGACCTGCGCCACACCCAGGCCTTCGGCGACCAGCAACGTCTGCGCCTTGAGCAGCCGTAAACGTTTCAGATACTGCACTGGCGACAGCAGCGTGCTGCGCTTGAAGTGTTCATGAAACGTCGAAACGCTCATGTTCGCGCAACCGGCCAGCGTTTCAACGTTCAACGGTTCGGTGTAATGCGCATGCAAATGACTGATCGACGCCGCTACCCGCGCGAACTGTCCCTGCTGCTCGACCAGTGCGCGCAACACATCGGCCTGCGGCCCGCGCAGCGCTGTAAACAGCAACTCACGCACCCGCGCCGGCCCGAGAATCTGGCACTCCAGCGGATCGTGCAGACAGCTCAGCAAGCGCTCGACACACCCGCGCATGTCATCGTCGAGTACCACCGACGTCATCGATTCCGGCGTCTGTGCCGGAATATGCCGCCCCGGCGCCAGCCCCATGGCCAGCACCAGTTCACCGAGCAGCACCCGGTCAATCGCCACTGATACACCGAGCAACGGCGCATTCGGCAAGGCAAATGTCTCGCACTCGAACGGCACCGGCAGCGCCTGAATCAGATAATGCCCGGCGCCGTATTCCATGGTACGCGGCCCGAGAAACGCCAGTTTGCTGCCCTGAGCGATGATCATCAGGCTCGGCTCGTAAATGTGCGGCCCACGGGCGACGTCGCAACTGGCGCGCAGCACTTGCACGCCAGGCAGTCCGGTCTGGCTGTAACCATCACGCAGCGCCAGCGGTTCGATCAATGAAACCAGCCGGGCATTGGCATCAAGATGACGGGTTAATTGCATCAAAACTCTTCACTGAAAAAGACACGGAAAAAGGGACAAAAGCATCATCGCAGATCCTTTTGCCAATGCGACCGATCAAACCCGCATGCCGGAGGATTAGGCATGAGACCCGGAGGAATCGTCATGGCCGGACAACCGGACGAAGCCCAGAATGCGCCGCCTCACTTGTTCCTGCTTTTGCGAGGTTTCTCATGTACACCGCCATCGGTTATGCCGCCCAGTCGGCCACCTCTCCCCTCGCCCCGATGAAGTTCGAACGCCGCAGTCCTCGCGCCGACGACGTCGCCATCGAAATTCTCTACTGCGGCGTCTGCCACTCCGACATCCACCAGGCGCGCAACGAATGGGGCATCGCCGTTTACCCGTTGATGCCCGGCCACGAGATTGTCGGAAAAGTCACCGCCATTGGTGCGAACGTCACTCAGCATAAAGTAGGCGATCTGGTTGGCGTCGGCTGCATGGTCGACTCTTGCCGCACCTGCGAAGCCTGCCAGCAGAACCTCGAGCAATACTGCCTCGAAGGCCCGACCATGACCTATGCCACCCCGGACCGGGTCGACGGCAGCAACACCATGGGCGGCTATTCCGACAGCATCGTCGTCAGCGAACACTTCGTTGTGCGCATCCCGGAGAAACTGGCTCTGGCCAGCGCGGCACCGATTCTGTGTGCCGGCATCACCACCTACTCGCCCCTCAAGCACTACGGCGTGAAAGCCGGCGACAAGGTCGGGATTCTCGGCATGGGCGGCCTCGGCCACATGGGCATCAAGTTCGCCAAAGCCATGGGCGCCGAAGTGACGCTGTTCACCCGCTCGGCAAGCAAGGCTGAAGAGGGTCGCCGTCAGGGCGCCGATCACGTGATCGTTTCCACCGACGCCGAACAGATGAAAGCCGCTGCGGGCTATTTCGATTTCCTGCTCGACACCATTCCGGTACAGCACGACCTGAACCCGTACCTCGACACTCTGCGTTTCGACGGTGTGCACATTCTGGTCGGTTTGATCGAGCCGATCGATCCACCGGTGCACGCAGCCAAACTGGTCCTGGGGCGCCGCGTACTGGCCGGTTCCTTGATCGGTGGCGTCGCCGAAACCCAGGAAGTGCTGGATTTCTGCGCCGAACACAACATCACCTGCGACATCGAAATGCTCGACATCCGCCAGATCAACGAGGCTTACGCGCGCATGATCGCCGGCGACGTGAAGTACCGTTTCGTGATCGACATGGCGACACTCAAGGTTTAAATCTTTAGACCGAGTTCCGCCGAAAGCCGGGCTGTGACCTCTTTGATCAGGGGAATCAGCTCGGCCATTTTTTCCAGCGGCATGTATGGCACGGTGCTGGCGATGCTGATCGCGGCAACGATGCGCTTGCTCGCGTCACGAATCGGCGCCGCCACGCAGCGGATCGACGGCTCGTTGTCTTCCAGATCGAAGGCGTAGCCACCGGCCACGTATTCGGCCATGCGTTGCTCAAGCTGTTCCCACGACTGTTGGGGATGCTGCGGCCAGAACTGACTTTTCCCACCCGCCGGCAGGCTGATGTCGTACAGCCGCTGCCAATCCTGCGGCGAATCATCGAGCATCAACGCCTTACCGATCCCGGTGCGTGCCAACGGCATGCGATGGCCGACTCGGGAGCGCATTTCCGGGCCATTGCGCCCCGGATTCTTCAGCAAATACAGCACTTCATCGCCTTCACGAATGCCCAGGTGAACGGTGTCGCCGGTCAGCGCCGACAACTCGTCCAGATACGGCCCGGCCAGACTCACCAGCGGCAACTCTTCGCGTGCCTGGAAACCCAGCTCGATCAGCTTCGGGCCGAGCAGATAACCGACTTGCGGCACGACGCGCAGATAGCGTTCGTCGACCAGACAACTGGCCAGACGGTGAGTGGTGCTGCGCGTGGTGCCGATCAGCCGGGCAATCTCTTTGAGATCGCGGGCGCCACTGGCCACTGCCTGCACCACCCCCAAGCCGCGCAATAGCGTCTGGGTGCCGGTGGGCGCGGCGTCCTTGGTTTTTTCCGGGGCGTCTTCCTGCATATCCAGCCTTTACCGTTGAGCGAGGGAACGGGCGGCATTATGGTCGCCCGACGCGGAGCACTACAACTCGATACGCTCGACCTTGCCCACCAGCAGCACGTAGGACAAAGCGCCAATCAGTGCGAGAACCGCGATATAGGTGATCGCCGGCGCAAACGAATCGCCGCTGGCGAGAAAGCCGATCACGATCGGTGTAGCAATCGCCGACAGGTTGCCGATGAAGTTGAACACCCCACCCGTTAGCCCAAGCAGCCGCGCCGGCGCCAATGTCGAAACCAGTGACCAGGTGATCGACGCCAGACCATTACCAAAAAAAGCCAACGCCAGAAAGGCAATCACCAGCGGCGTCGACTCGACGAAGTTGGCACCGATGATCGAAGTGGAAATCAGCAGACCGCCAATGATCGGCAACTTGCGTGCAAAACCCACGGTGTAACCACGACGAATCAGGAAGTCGGAAAAGAACCCGGAACACAGCACACCCACGAACGCGGCAAGAAATGGCAGCGACGCCAGCAGGCCGGACTTGATGAAGTCCATGCCGCGATACTTCACCAGATAAGTCGGGAACCACGTCAGGAAAAACCACAGCGTCGAGTTCAGGCAGAACTGGCCGAGGTAAATCCCCCACAGTTTGCGTTTGCTGAGGACGATGCCGAGATCGCTCCAACTGAATTTCGCCTTCACTTTTGCGGTTTCGGCCGCGATGTCCACCAACCCGCCGCCCTCGCGAATCAGATCGATTTCCGCATCGTTGGCGCCTTTGAAATCCCGTGGCTCGCGATACACCGCGTACCAGATGCCTGCCCAGATAATTCCCGCCGCACCAGTGGCGACGAAGACCATGTGCCAGCCAAATTCATGTTGCAGCCAGGCCAGCACCGGCGTAAGAAACGCCAGACCGACAAATTGCCCGGACGTGTAAAAACCAATCGCCGTGGCGCGCTCGCGCTCAGGGAACCACGTCGTCACCACGCGGCTGTTGATCGGATACGCCGGTGCTTCCAGCGCTCCGACCGCCATGCGCAGCACGAACAGCGCGATGAAACTGGCGGCGAAACCGAGCATCACCGTGGCTGCCGACCACAACAGCAGCGCGACGCTATAAAGAATGCGCGGCGGCACTCGGTCGACCAGCCAGCCACCGGGAATCTGCATGGCAGCGTAGGTCCAGCCGAATGCGGAGAAGATCAGGCCAACATGAATCGGATCAATGCCCAGCTCACTGGTCAGGGCTGGCGCGGCAATCGACAGGTTGCTGCGGTCGAGGTAGTTGATGACCACGGTGATAAACAGCAACACCATGATGAAAAACCGCTTGCGGCTGGGCGTGACTAAAGACGCCTGCCCGGTGAGGGTTTGCGGTTGCATGAGAGATGCCTCTTCTTATGTTTATTTGAAGTCATGACGCAAATCTCCCATCCATGTGGAGATTGAAAACTGTGGGAGGGGCGGTGCGACGATTCGACTTGCTCCCGAAAGCGGTGTATCAGTCAGAGAGATGTCGAATGACACTCCGCATTCGGGAGCAAGTCGAATCGTCGCACCGCCCCTCCCACATGGGATTCGTGGTGCGTCAGGCAGGACTCACCACTCGGCAAAACTGCCATCGGCATGGCGCCAGATCGGGTTGCGCCAGCGGTGGCCGACTGCCGCCCGCTCGATCACGTATTCCTCGTTGATCTCGATGCCCAGACCCGGGCCGTTGGGAATCTTGACGAAGCCTTTGTCGTAATCGAATACGCGCGGATCCTTCACGTAGTCGAGCAAGTCATTACTCTCGTTGTAATGAATGCCCAGACTCTGCTCCTGGATAAACGCGTTGTAACAAGCGGCGTCCAGTTGCAAACACGCCGCCAGCGCAATCGGCCCCAACGGGCAATGCAGCGCCAGCGCGACGTCGTAGGCTTCAGCCATGTTGGCGATCTTGCGGGTTTCGGTGATGCCGCCAGCGTGGGAGGCGTCGGGCTGGATGATGTCGACGTAGCCTTCGCTCAACACGCGTTTAAAGTCCCAACGCGAGAACAGCCGCTCGCCGAGGGCAATCGGGGTGCTGGTCAGCGGCGCCAGTTCTTTCAACGCTTCGTAGTTTTCACTGAGCACCGGCTCTTCGATGAACATCAGTTTGTACGGGTCGAGTTCCTTCATCAGCACCTTGGCCATCGGCTTGTGCACCCGGCCATGGAAGTCGACGCCAATGCCGACGTTCGGCCCGACTGCATCACGCACGGCGGCGACGTTGGCCAGCGCCAGATCGACTTTTTCGAAGGTGTCGAGGAATTGCAGCTCTTCGGTGCCGTTCATTTTTACTGCGGTGAAACCCCGGCTCACCGCCTCTTTCGCCGCACGCGCGGTGTCGGCCGGACGGTCGCCACCGATCCACGAATACACGCGGATCTTGTCACGCACCTGACCACCGAGCAGATCGCTGACCGAGACACCGAGGGCCTTGCCCTTGATGTCCCACAGCGCCTGGTCGATACCGGCCAGCGCGCTCATGTGGATGGCGCCGCCCCGGTAGAAGCCACCGCGATACAGCACCGTCCAGATGTCCTCGATGTTGCGTGGGTCTTTGCCGATCAGGTAGTCGGACAATTCCTCAACGGCGGCCGCCACGGTGTGTGCGCGACCTTCGACCACGGGCTCGCCCCAACCGGTTACACCTTCGTCGGTTTCGACCTTGAGGAAGCACCAGCGCGGCGGAACGATGAAAGTGGTGAGTTTGGTGATTTTCATCTGTTTGTCTCTCTTGTTAGATGCAGCGCACGCAGCGCCAGAAAAGTCTTAGCGAAGGGCTTTCCAGGCCGCCACGTAGGCCTTGGCATTGGCCGCCACTTGCTCAGTCGTCATGCCCGGTTTGAACAGCCCGGAACCGAGGCCGAAACCTTTGACGCCAGCGTCGATGAACGCCTGCATGTTGTCCGGCGTAATCCCGCCGACCGGCGCCAGCACCGTTCCGGATGGCAACACCGCCAGCCAGGCTTTGACGACCGCCGGGCCCATCTGCTCGGCCGGGAACAGCTTGAGGATGTCCGCACCCTCCTCCAGCGCCGCAAAGGCTTCGGTCGGCGTGGCAACGCCCGGCGACAGATACAGCCCAGCCGCTTTCGCTGCGCGCAACACTTTGGCATCGCTGTGCGGCATGACAATCACTTGGCCACCGGCCTCCTTCACCAACTCGACCTGCTCCGGCGTCAGCACTGTACCGGCGCCGATCAGGCAATCGGCGGGCAAGGTCTTGCGCAGGATGCGGATACTTTCGTACGGCGAAGGGGAATTGAGCGGTACTTCGATGACGCGAAATCCGGCCGCATACAGGACTTCTCCGACAGCGGCGGCCTCCTGCGGATGCAGGCCACGCAGGATCGCGATCAGACCGTTTTGTGCCAGTGCTTGCTTGAGCATTTCAGGCCTCCAGTCAGGGTTAACGGGATGAGGAATCGATCAGTCCGGCAGCCAGCGCCAGTTGCCACAGCCCACGTTCGGTGGCCTGCTCGGCCAGCGTCACTTTGGCAAAACCGCAGGTATCCAGGGCTCGGCTGTAGCGCGCGCAGAGTTGTGCGTTGCCGATGAGGATGATCGAAGGAAGATTGGGGTTATTGCGGCGACGGCGTTGAGCGGCAGCGAGCGCTGCCAGTTCATGGCCGATCATCAGACCGGACAGATAATCGGCTTGCGCGGTCGGGCTGAGTTCACCGGTCAGGCCCAGTGTCCGGGCACTGAACAAAGTCGACAGCACACCGAGTTCGCCGTCAGCCGACAACGCGATCTGCACGCCACGGTCAAACGCCTGACCATCGAACGTAGCGCTGTGCTGTTGCGTACGGCCAAGGATGCTGTGTTCGCTGAGCACGGCGAACACTTCGCCGGTCATGAACGTATCGAAATGCGTGATGCGGCCATCGACCACGTTCACCCATTTCGAGTGACTGCCCGGCAGGCCGATCAGCAGATCATTGCCAGTCTCGACCGGCAGATTCTGCAGGACGCCAAGCACCTGGGTTTCTTCGCCGCGCATCACATTCGGCAGACGCGAACGCTGAATCACACCCGGCACGATGTGCACATCGACACCGCGAAGACTACGAACGGTTTGCAGGGATTTTCCGAGATCGGCGACGTTGGCCGGCGTATCGCGGTAGGACGCTTCGCGCCAGCCCTGGGCGCTGCCGACCATGCCGCAGGCAATCACCGGCAAGTCGGGCTGTGCGTCGAGCCAGTCGCCGCAAGCCTCATCAAACGCCAGTTCAAAACCCTCGGCGCATTCACGACCGTTGATGACGCGCAGCGTCTTCGGCAACTGCATGATCCCGAACGACAGCGACCGCTGCGCCAGCACCTGCCCGCCCGCCGCGAGTTTGTAAGCACGTAATGAGGTCGTCCCCCAGTCGAGCGCGATCAATTGCGCCTGCATCGCTTCACCTGTTTTGTTTTTGGCAGTGAGTGCGACGGACTATAGACCTCCCAAGCGGGAAATCTCAATATGTAATTTTACATCCCATATTTCGGGATGGTATCGGTCCAGGGAGTAAACCGTTCAACGACGTCGAAATTCTTGTTGATGATGACCTTCAGCGTTTCGTGCTCTATGGATCCAACCTCATGCGTACGACCTTTCTCGTCAGTCATTCCGGGTTCCAGACGTCCGTCACCACGAATGATGGTGTACGCCGCAAAGGCAGCCGGGGTTTCCTCTGGCCCTGAAACAATCCCCAGTTTCGTCCTGCTCGGTGCAAACGAGGCCAGCATGCCGGCGTAGGGCACATCGCTGCACAGTCCGAGGCTGTCGATCTGGTCATGTCCCACCGCCAATTCATAGCGCCAGCGCACGATGCATACAGACGCAAGAGGCAGCAACGACCTTGGTTGATCAGACTGTTTGAGGGAGATACGCGGTGGGGCCACGCGAGGGTTTTCGATGGCGGCAATGAATCGCGACGTGGGCATGTACATGACTTTCGAGTAGTACGCCACGAAAGGGAATGCAGTGATCGCCACCTTGCAGGGAATGTATTCCTGCGGCTTGAGCATCTGCACCAGCTCGGCCGGTCTGATGTCGTTATGGCCGTCATTGACGGCGTGATTCTCGACGCTGATATTCGCGAACATCTCGTACCGACGATCGCCCTCGATCAAGCGCACGCCGCTGACAATTCCCGACGCTTCCAAAAGGATTTTGTGCTCGACGGAAAAATCCGTATCACCGTTCAACGAGCAATGAATCCAGGTACCGATCTGCCCGCTTCGCCCATGATCCTCATACAGGTCAATCAGGTTTCTGTCCGAGGTGAAACGCAGGTCATAGGAGGAATACCTCTCGTGATCGATCGAGACAAACTCAAGCCTGGCGGGAGGAACATTCAGATGCATACATGAAGAACATAAAGCGAACACCAAAACCAACAGCAACCTTGCCATTACCACTCCAAAAGCCAACCACAGGGAACGTCATTGAAGACTGTCATCATTGATGTTCAGCCCTCGGCAAACTCACGCAACACCTTGCCGTCCATGCGGTAGCGTACCCACTCTTCCTGCGGCTGGGCGCCGAGGGACTTGTAGAAATCGATGGCCGGGGTGTTCCAGTCCAGCACGCTCCATTCGAAGCGGCCGCAGTCGTTGGCGCAGGCGATTTTCGCCAGGTGGCGCAGCAGGGTTTTGCCGGCACCGCCGCCACGCTGTTCCGGGGTGATGTAGAGGTCTTCGAGGTACAGGCAATTGCTGCCCAGCCAGGTCGAATAGCTGAAGAAGAACACCGCGAAACCGATCGGTAAACCGTCGCGCAGGCAGATCAGGCCGTGAGCGGTGGCGCCTTCACCAAACAGGCTGCGTTCGATGTCGGCGACGCTGGCGATCACTTCGTGGCGGGCCTTTTCGAAATCTGCCAGTTCGGTGATGAAGGCGAGGATTTGCGGAGCATCGCTGGGAGTCGCCGGGCGGATTTCGATCGTCATGGACGGGCCTTGTCGGAAAAGGAAAACGCCATACTAAAGCCGTGGGCAGCGCTCGTCACACTCCAAACCTGATGAGGAACCCTGTGGCGAGGGGGATTTATCCCCGCTGGACTGCGCAGCAGTCCCATTTTTCAGGGCCGCTTGGCGCCCCAACGGGGGGTAAATCCCCTCGCCATAGAAGTATCATCAACTGAAAATCTACGACAGCCAGTAAGGATGCTTATGAACGATGTTACTTTCGCGCCACGCTCCACACTTGCTGCCGAGTTGCTGCCCCATGCTCTGGAACCTTCAGACGACGGTGCGCACGACCTCGCGCACTTGCAGCGGGTCTGGCACAACGTGCGCACCTTGCACGCCGAGGAAGGTGGCGATCTTGAAGTGCTGCTCGCTGCCACGCTGCTGCACGATTGCGTGGCCGTCGAGAAGAACTCGCCACTGCGTGCACAGGCGTCGCGGCTGGCGGCGGAAAAAGCTTCGGCGGTACTTGCCGGGATGAACTGGCCCGGCGAAAAAATCAGCAAAGTCGTCCACGCCATCGAAGCCCACAGTTTTTCCGCCAGCATCACCCCGCTGACCCTTGAAGCAAAACTGCTGCAGGACGCCGACCGTCTCGACTCGCTGGGCATGCTCGGCGTCGCCCGCACGTTCTACGTCGCCGGGCGTATGGGTTCTGCGCTTTACGACCCCGAGGATCCCGAAGCGCAGCGACGCGACTACGACGACAAACGTTTTTGCCTCGACCATTTCCAGACCAAACTGCTGCACCTCGCCGAGGGTTTCCAGACCGCCACCGGCCAGCGTCTGGCGCAAATTCGCCATCAGCGCCTGAAGGGTTTCATGGAGCAGTTCAAGGAAGAAATCGGCATCGTCTGAGCGTTACTCCGGCCGGTGACGATCCTGACTTCAGCAACCTCAGACCTAAGCCATGTGTGTGGCGTGTTATCTAGATGGCGCTCAATTTTTCCGGTCAAGGAACCGCGTCATGTCGCAAGCAACACCTCAGGTTTCAGGCAAGCTGTTCGGCCTGTTCTGCCTCGCCAGTTATCTGCTTTCACTTTCTTACGGCTCGACGTTTCTGCTGTCGCTGTTGATCAGTGCTCGCGGCGGCAACGAACACGATGCCGGCAGTGTGATTTCGGCGGCGATGCTCAGCACGTTTGTGGCGGTGCTGCTCTCGGGGCATCTGTCGGATCTGCTGGGAGCGGCGCGCTCGATTGCGCTGTTTGGCGTGCTGTTGGTCGCGGCCAGCCTGGGCTTTGCGATGACGTCGGGGTTTGGTCATCTGTTGTTGTTTTTTGGCTTATTGCTGGGCTTGGGCTGGGGCGTGTTTTATACCTTGGGGCCGATCATTGTCGCGAGTCTGGTAAGTCCGGCGCAGCGGGCCAAATACTTCGCTCTGCTGTCGGGCAGCATGATGACCGGCATCGGCAGCGGCCCGTTACTCGGGCGTGCAGCGAGTGCCATGGGATTGCCGGTGACATCGGCGTTTTATCTGGCGGCGCTGGCGAGTCTGACTGGCGTGCTGTTGTTCTGGCTGCTCGGGTCGAGATTGCACAGTAGCCAAGCCACCAGTGCGGCAAAAATCACTTGGCGCGCCACCACGCGAGTGCTCGGTTCGCGCGCGTTGTTCCCGATCATCATGGTCGGTCTCGGTGGCTGCGTGTTCGGCGGGCTGTCGAGTTTTCAGACCAGTTACGCCGCCGCTCGCTCGCTGGATTACTCGCTGTTCTTTCTTGGTTTCATGAGCGCTGCCATCAGCAGCCGAATGCTGATCGCAGGCTTCGTGGTCAAACGTGATCCGCTGCGTGCCTCGTGTCTGCTGTCGGGGTTGATGCTGGCATCGATTGTCCTGTTCGCGTTCGGCGTGCACAGCGCGTTCCTTTATCTGCTGGCCGCGCTGATGCTCGGTGTCGGTTACGGCCTCACCTATTCGGTGATCAATGGCCTCGCCGCCAACGAAGCACCGACCGGCACCACATCGCAGGCCTTGCTGCTGTTCAGTCTGTCGTACTTTATCGGCGTGTTTGGCTTTCCGTTGCTGGCGGGGAAAATCATTGTCGAGCACGGCATGGCGATATTGCTGTTGACGGTGCTGTCAGTCGCGCTGGCGAACTGGCTGATCACCGTCGGGCGTCTGTTCTGGCGACGGGTCAGCGTCAAAACCGTCGCGGCGAGTTAGACCGTTCGTCGTTCATCAGGCACCATTCCATCACAAGGACAGACCAACGACAGGTAAGGATTCCAATCACTGGAGACGCCCTATGATCCCGTCAAGGTTGACTGCCCTCATCTTCACCGCCCTGCTCTGCCCGGCGGCATTCGCCGCCACTGCCGCAGGAACCGGCCCGACCGACCCGGTCGAACGCCCCAAAGCCCCCGCCATCCAGAGTGCCCCCGGCATGAACACCGATGGCTCCGGCGTGGAAAACGCACTGCCACCCGCCACCGGCACTGATCCACGCACCCAAGGCAACGATCCGGGGCGTCAGGGTGGGACGTCCGGCAATCCCGTCCCGCCTGATAATTCCGGCACCGGCATCGGCTCGAAAACCACCACCGGTGGCTCGGGCTCTGAAGGTTCCGGTCAGTAGTTCGCCGACGCGAGCGTCCTATTCAATCCATGAAGAGGTAACCATGAACGTCGATAAAAACCTGGAAAAAGAAGTCCTCACCCGCCTGCTGCATGCCCACCCGAGTGGACTTGGCAAGGAGGTACTGGACAATTATCGGGGCGAGAAAGTCGTGGCCAGTGCCCTCGCCGCTTTGCAGGATCGTGGACTGATTCACCACGGACATGTGACCTGCAACGAGGCTGGCGAACATTCGCTGAACCTGCCGATCAAGCTCAGCGCCGCCGGCGTTGAAGCGGCACGCAAGCTCGATCTGCAGTAGTGCACAGGTCGTTCGTCGCAGACGCGGCGAACGACCGGCAAATTAGTTGACAGTGGACTCGCGGATAAACGCATCCACTTCGGCCGTCCCCGGCGAAGTCGCCGGGCCCCACCGGGTCACTGCCAACGCCGCTGCCGCATTCGCCCGCCGTGCTGCGTCATGGGCGGACAAGCCTTGAGCCAACCCCGCAACAAACACTCCGGCATGCGCATCGCCAGCGCCATTGCTGTCCACAGCGGTCACGACAAATCCTGGCACATGAAGACGTTCGCCACGCTGATGAATCCAGCACCCTTGCGGCCCGTCGCGCACCACCATCAACACGTCGGCAGGCAGATGTTCAGCGAGGCGATCCAGCGCCACACCGATTTCGTCAGCGCCGGTAAACCGCAATGCCTCGACACTGTTGCTGGTCCACACATCAATGCGCGGCAGCAACGCCTGCATCAAAGGTGAATCCGGCGATTCCACCAACGGTCCCGGATCGAACACCACATGAAGGGTCGCCGGCAGCGCCAGCGTCCAGTCGAGCAACGCCTGCGCCTTGCCTTCGTGCAGCAGGCTGTAACCGCTGAGGTAAACGTAATCGCCCGCCTCGGCCGCCACACTGTTCAAGTCATCGATCGTCACCTCACCTTCGGCGCCGATGTAGGAAATGAAACTGCGCTCGGCCGACGCGTCGGTCAGTGCCACGCACAAACCGGTGTCGCGTTGTGCAGGCTGGCGGATGCCGATGTGAATGTCTTCAGCGTTCATCGCCTGGCGTGCCAGATCACCGAAACGTCCGCTGCCATGGCGGCCCAGATAGACGACAGGCAAACCGTTACGCACAGCGGCAGCCATTACGTTGAAACCGCCGCCGGCTTCGAAACCGGCCGATTGCGCCAGCACGTCGCCGCCGATCTGCGGCAGTTTATCCACGGCCATGACCAGATCGATGATGACCTGGCCGGTGTGCAACATCTTAGGCATGAGCACTCTCGACTTGCGCGGCACGGCGGTCTTTCGCCCCGCCGAGGATCATGTAAAGGCCACCCGCAACCACGAAGGTAACGATCCAGCCAAGACCGTTATGGCCCAGCCACGAGTCTGACAGGAAGCCTTTGAACCAGACGTTCTCCGCGGTGGTGCCGATGGTGGTGAAGCTGAAGCCGAGCACGATGGCAATCGCCCACGCGCCGAACGCGCGCCACTCGATGCCGCCGCGATACCAATAAGCACTGCTCGGGCTCACATCGAGCAAGTCTTTGGGGCTGTAGTAGTGACGATGAATCAGGTCGACGACAAAGATCCCGACCCACGCGGTGATCGGCACCGCCAGCAGGGAAATGAAGGTGATGAACGGGCCATAGAAGCTGTCGGCGATCAGCATGAAGTAGATCGAACCGGCGAAGATCGCGACGATATCGACCACCACGGCGTACACGCGCTTGACCTTCAGGCCGAGGGTCAACGTGGTCAAACCGGCGGAGTACACCGAGAGGTTGTTCGACAGCAGCAGGCCACCGAATGCGGTGATCAGGTACGGCACGGCCATCCAGGTCGGCAGCATGTCGCGGATCGCCACGATCGGGTCAGTCGCCGAGGCGAGGTCATTGTTACCCACCGACAGCAGGCCGCCGAGGGTGATCAGTAGCACCAGCGGGATGCCCGCACCGAACGCCGCGGACGCGACCAGACGCACGGCTTTGACACTGCGATGCTGATAGCGCGACATGTCGGCGCCGGCGTTGGCCCAACCGATGCCGGTGCCGGCGGCCATGGTGCCGATGCCGATGATCATCGCGCTCATCGGCGCAGGGGTGGCGTTGAACACCGCGCTCCAGTCGATGGTGGCGCAGAGGAAACCGCCGACCAGAATATTCAGCGCGCCGAACACGTAGGTCGCCCACTTCTGAATCACCAGCAACGTGGCGTGACCGAGACCGGACACCGACAAGGTCAGCAGAACGAAAATCGCGATGAAGATCAGCGTCAGCACTGGCGCGCTTTTGGCTTCCACTGGCGAGCCGAACAGGATCGAACACAGCGACAGCAACACGAACGCGGCAGTGGTGGTGTTGACGGTTTCCCAGCCCAGCCGCGACATCAGCGAGACCAGTGTCGGGCCGATGTTGCCGCGCACACCGAAGATCGCTCGCGACAAGGTCAGGCTCGGCGCACGACCGCGACGACCGGCAATCGAGATGATCCCGACCACCGCGAACGAACCGGCGGCGCCGAGGATAGCGACAATGATCGCCTGCCAGATCGCCAGGCCGCGAAAGGCGACCAGCGTGGCACCCAGCGGCAGGCCGAGAATGGAAATGTTGGCGGCGAACCAGACCCAGAACAGTTGCAGCGGATGACCGTTGCACTCGGCTTCCGGCACCGGTTCGATGCCGCGGGTTTCCAGTTGCCCGGCGCTTTGCCCGGCGTTTGATGAACTCATGAACAGTGCTCCTGTTTGCCTTTTTTGTGGTTGTGGCAATGACGCAGAACGACAAGACATCCCGGCCTTCCTGGGCCTGTCTGCGCGATCCATTGCAGGTTGGAAAAATCAGTTTTGCGGTGCGCCTATCGCTGGCAAGCCAGCGATGGCGTCAGTTCAATCAGCGCAGGGCCAACAGCCCCTGCACCAACGGCTCAAGCTCCAGATGATTGACCGCTTTGACCGTGGCAATCATCGGCACAGGCCAGCTCTCAAGGCCCAGGCAGGCCCCGAGCATTGCCCCGAGAATCGCGGCAATGGTGTCGGTGTCGCCACCGAGGCTCGCCGCCATGCACAACGCATCGAACGCGCTCATCTCACCGACGGCGACTTGCTGCGCCAGGGCAAACGACACCACTACCGATTCCTGCGACGCCACCGAAGTGCCAATCACGTCGTAGAGCAGATCGGCGAGCAACGCTTTGTCGCTGTCGACGCTGAGAGTACGCGCCCAACTGATCCGCGAAGCAATGCGTCCACCGGCCACCCAGTGCCCGTGCGCCTCCGCTTGCTGAGCAATTTGCTGGCCGAGGTTCAATGCCTCGCCCAGGTCCATGCCGTTGATCCCGGCGGACACCACCGCCGCTACCGCCGCCGCGCTGGAAATCCCCAGCGTGGTGTTGTGGGTTACCTGACAGGCCTGCACCACCGCCGCGATAAAGCGTTCGGGATCGGCAACGTCTGCCGCGATTCCCACCGGCGTAATGCGCATCGCTGCGCCGTTGGTGGTGCCGTAACGCCCGGCCTCTTCCGGCGAGTGGCCGGTGAGGATCATTTCGATGGCGCGCTTGGTCGACGGCCCAAGCAGATCCTGCGAGCCCTTGGCCTGCATCTCGGCTTCCCACTCGATCAGCCGTTGCGCGAGGATTGCCGGTTCGATGCGGCCCTTGCCTTCAATCAGCAACTCGCCGACCAGAATGGCCTGTTCGGTGTCATCGGTGATCGAGCCTTTGGGCATGTTGGCGGCGATCGGTTGCAGAGGACCGGCGTCCTGCAGATCGGTGATTTGGCCGAAGCGGGTTTTAATCGTTTCACGGTTCAGCGATTGCGTCGGCATGCCCAGCGCATCACCGAGGGCCAGGCCATAGAAAGCGCCGAGGGCACGGTTGAGCGCAGTCATTTCGATTCTCCAAATTGCAGGTGCAGACGGAAGTGCACCGGGTCGAGCAGGCTTTCGACCTGCTCCATGAAACGGTTCTGTCGGTCGTAAGTGGTGCGCAAGGCTTTGAGGAACACCGTGCCGACCTGACGGCCGAGCAGTTCCGCGTCTTCGGCATTGAGCGGTTCGGCACCGATCCACTGATCGCCGCGCTCGCCGATGTAGCCGTAAGCGGCCAGGGTGATGGTCAGGGAATTGTCGATCAGACCGACGCGCGGCAGGCTTTCCAGGCCGCCGGTGGCCGGCATCAACGAGCGTTCGAGGGACACCAGCGTGCCGTCATTGGAGCGGCGACGACGATCGAGAGTGATGAATTGCTCGGTGCCGAAACGCGAGAGCAGATCGGGCCGGGTCACGGCTTCGAGGCGCAACACTTCGGTGTTGATCAGCGCCCCGCTGTCCGCCAGCGCCTGCGCCCAGCCGCTGCGCTGGTCGAGCACCACACCGTCGAAGGTGACGATGGAGCCGACCCCGCTTTGCGTAGCGATGTAATTGCGCCGCTTCAATTCGGCCAGCGCTTCGCGCAACGTGCCACGGCTGACGTTGAATTCTTGAGCCAACTGATGTTCGCCGGGCAACAGAAAGCCGTCCTCCATGAGGCCGCTTTCGATGCGCCGGACGAGTTCGTCGACCACCCGTTGTTTCTTGTCAAATCGTACCTGTCTAATCATGTACAAATTGATAACCGAAAGGGTCGTAAACGGGCAAGGGATTTTTTGGTTGGGTGACGGAAGGCGAGGAAGATCAAAAGCCCCCTCACCCTAGCCCTCTCCCGGAGGGAGAGGGGACTGACCGAGCTGTCTCACGCTCTACATCGACCTGAAAAAGCCAGTCGATTATGGATTCAGCAAAGCACTTTCAGGTCGATGTATCTCTGAAGCATCCCTCACCCCAGCCCTCTCCCTCCGGGAGAGGGCTGGGGTGAGGGAGCTTTTGATCTCAGCGCTGTTTCAGACGGTCGATCACCACCGCCAGCAGCAGGATCGACCCACGAATCACATACTGATAAAACGTGTCGATGTTCTTCAGGTTCATCGCATTCTCGATGATCGCCAGAATCAGCACCCCGGCAATTACATGCCGGATCATGCCGATCCCGCCGCTCAGCGACACCCCGCCCAACACGCAAGCGGAGATCACCGTCAGCTCGAAACCCTGGCCGATCATCGGCTGCCCGGAGGTCATTCGCGACGCCAGAATCACCCCGGCCAGCGCGCCGATTACGCCATGTACGGCGAAGATGATGATCTTGGTGCGGTCAACGTTCACGCCCGCCAGCAGCGCCGCTTCCTGGTTGCCACCAATGGCCATGGTGTTGCGCCCATAGGTGGTGTAATTCAGCAGCCAGCCGAAAAACAGGAAGCAGACAATGGTGATCAGGATCGGCACCGGCACGCCGAACAACTGGCCATTGCCGAACACGAAGAATGATTCCTGCGACACGCCCACCGCTTTGCCGTTGGCAAAAATGTAGGCCAGGCCACGGACGATCTGCATGGTCGCCAGCGTGGTGATCAACGCATTGACCCGCAACTTGGCGATCACGATGCCGTTGATCAACCCGACAATCAGGCCCATCACCAGCGCGGCGCTGACGCCGAGAAACACGCTGTTGGTGTCGCGCATCACCACCGCCGCAACCACGCCGGCACAGGCAATCACCGAGCCCACCGACAAGTCGAAATGCCCCGAGGCCAGGCAATACAACATCGTGCACGCGGCGATCCCGGTGGTGGAAATCGCCAGCCCGAGGCCACGCATGTTCAGCGGCGAAAGGAAATTATCGATCAGCAGCGTGCAGGCGATGAAGATACCGATCGCCGCCAGCAACATGACCCAGTCATCGAGAAAGCGGCGCATGTCCAACGGTTTGCGCGCAGTCGGCAGGGTTTCGTTTTGGGTTGTCATCATAGTCACCTCTCAGTTCGCCACGCCGTCAGCGCGGTGGCGCGGCAAAGCCAGTTGCAGCAGGTTGGATTCGTTAGCCTGGTCACGGCTGACTTCGCCGCGCAGGGCGCCTTCGCAGAGCACCAGAATGCGGTCGGAAATACCCATCACTTCCATCAGATC
Organism: Pseudomonas atagonensis; assembly: GCF_011369485.1. Lineage (GTDB taxonomy): Bacteria > Pseudomonadota > Gammaproteobacteria > Pseudomonadales > Pseudomonadaceae > Aquipseudomonas > Aquipseudomonas atagonensis. The sequence continues at coordinate 236,400 of NZ_VXCA01000035.1, forward strand.
GCTGGACACCACGATCACCGAAATACCGTCGGCGGCGAGGTTATGGATGATCTGGTAGATCTCCGCTTTGGCGCCGATGTCGATGCCCCGGGTCGGCTCGTCGAGCAGCAAAACCTTCATCGGCATCGACAGCCAGCGGCCGAGAATGGCCTTCTGCTGATTGCCGCCGGAAAGGAATTTGATCTGTTGCCCGGCGTGCGGTGTTTTCACTTTCAGCGCCTTGATCTGCTTGTCGGCGTTGCCCTTTTCCCACAGGCCGCGAATCAGGCAGCCGAGGCTTGAGTTCGCACCGCGCGCACTGATGTTGATGTTCTCGGCAACGCTGGCCAGCGGGATGATGCCTTCCTTTTTGCGGTCTTCGGGGCACAGCAGAATCCCGGCGGCAATCGCGTCGCGCGGCGAGCGCAGCTTCAGCTCATGTCCACGCAATTCCAGACGCCCGGCAGTGTTGCGCTCAAGTCCGCTGAGCAAGCGAAACAGCTCGGTTCGCCCTGCCCCGACCAATCCGAACAGGCCAAGGATTTCACCTTTGTGCGCCTCAAAACTGATCGGCTCGCGCAGCCCAGGGCCGAGCAAGCCATCGACTTTCAGCGCCACCGCACCACGCGCGCGGTGGCGGTAATCGTAGATATCCTGAATGTCGCGACCGACCATGCAGGTCACCAGTTGATCGTGGGTCAACTGACTCATGTCATCGAAAGTGCGCACGAAACGGCCATCCTTGAACACCGTCACCGCGTCGCAGATACGGAATACTTCTTCCATGCGATGGGAGACGTAAAGCACGACTTTGCCTTCGTCACGCAGGCGGCCGATGATCGCCATCAAGCGATCGATTTCGCGGGCCGAAAGGCTGCTGGTCGGCTCGTCGAAGGCAATCACATGCGCGCCACGCGACAGAGCCTTGGCGATTTCCACCAATTGCCGCTGACCGAGGGAAAGCCGTCCGACTTTGCTGTGCGGATCGATTTCATCGGCCAGGCCTTTGAGGCAATTCAATGCCTGCTGGCGCAAGGCGCCGCGATTGATCAGGCCGAAACTGGCGGGCAGATGCCCCAGAAACAGGTTCTCGGCCACGGTCATTTCCGGCACCAGGTGCAACTCCTGGTGAATCACCGCGACGCCGCTGCCGATGCTGTCGGCGGTGGACTTGAAAGCCATCGTTTGCTCGCCGATCTGCAACTCGCCGCTGCTGGGGATGTAGGCGCCGCCGAGGATTTTCAGCAGGGTCGATTTGCCGGCGCCGTTCTCGCCCATCAAGGCATGAACCTGCCCCGGATGAGCGACAAAACTGATGCCGTCCAGCGCCTTCACACCGGGGAAGGTTTTGCCGATCCCGTTGAAGCGCAGGCTGCCGCTCGTGCCGTGTTCTTGTGTCTGTAATTGCGCGTGCATAAAGCCACCTCTTCACACCGATAGACGGCCCGGCTACCCGGGCCGCCGCTGCGTCAGTTCCACAAGCCGATTTTTTCCAGCTCTTGCTTGAAGTTCTCGCGGGTGATCAGGGTGACGTCATCCATGGCCGTGTATTTCGGCGGTTCTTTGCCGGTGGTGACCCACTCGTACATCATGCTCGCGGTGTTGTAGCCCTCGATGTGCGGGCTCGGCAGCATCGAACCGAAAAAGCCGCTGTTGGGCTTTTTCAGCTCGCCGATGGCGTCGGTACCGTTGATGCCGATGCCAATCACGTTGGCCGCGGCAAACCCGGCGGCTTCGGTGGCGCGCACGCCGCCAAGCACGGTGTTGTCGTTCATGCCGCCGATGATCAGGTTCTTCGCCGCGCCCGGCAGCTTGACCAGCGCCGAGTTGGTGGCGTCCATGCTGCCCGGCACATCAAGGGTTTTCAGCGCTGCTGTCAAAATATGATCTTTCGGCATGCCGGCATCTTCGAGCGCCTTCATCGAGCCGTCGGTGCGCTTCTTGCCGGTGTCGAGTTCGTTGTAGGTGTTGACCACCGCATAGGTGTCTTTCCAGTCCCAGTTACGCTTTTTCGCCTCGGCGGCCATGGCGGCGCCCTGCTTCTGGCCGACTTCGAACGCGGCCATGCCGAGGTACGGTACGTCTTCCATGAACTTGCCGTTGGCGTCAACGAAACGGTCGTCGACCGCGATGACTTTAAGGTCATTGAGCTTGGCTTTGGCCATGATCGCCGGGCCGAGCGACACGTCTGGCGGGCAGATCACAAAACCCTTGGCGCCGTTGGCCGCCAGGCTGTCGATGGCCGAGAGGGTTTTCTCGCCGTCCGGCACAGCGATCTTGATCAGTTCAAAGCCCTTGTCCTTGGCGGCTTTCTCGGCAAAAGCCCACTCGGTCTGGAACCACGGCTCTTCCGCCTGCTTGACCAGAAAGCCGATTTTCACGGTGTCGGCAGCGAGCAGCGAACTGCTCAGGCTGAACGCGGTAACCGCCAGGGCGGTACTGCACAGGGTACGAATCCCGAAACGACGTTTCATAAGCTGACTCCTTGTTATTTTTTTGAGCAATGTTTGAAAAGCGTTAAAGCGTGTTCCTGCAAAGTCTGTCGAAAATAGTCATATCGTATGATGATTGGATTTCAGACGGATTCTTCCGCGCGAAACCCCATCGGTTCAGTCGTGGTACATCACCGAGCGACCACCATCGATGGTGATGCACGAGGCATTGATGAACGGCGCCTCATCACTGGCCAGAAACACTGCCGTCATGGCCACTTCGATCGGCTGGCCAATGCGTTTCGGCGGGTGCAGGTCGAACGCGCGCTGGCGTTCGGCGTGCGGGTCGGCAAAACCGTTCCAGTAATCGACGTTCAGTTGCGTCTCGATGTAGCCCGGGGCAATCGCGTTGACGCGAATGCCCTTCGCTGCGTATTCGATGCCGAGTGCTCGGGTCAGCCCGAGCAAACCGTGTTTGGCCACTGGGTACGGGAAGCAGCCAGGAATGATGTGGCTGGAATGGGTCGAGGCGATGTTGATGATGCTGCCGACACCCTGTTCGATCATCTGCGGCAGCACCGCTTTGCAGCCAAACCAGGCGCCGTCCAGGTCAATGGCAAAGCAGCGATGCCAGTCTTCGTCGGTCATTTGCAGCGGATCGCGGAACACATTGACCCCGGCGCAGTTGACCAGCACGTCAATGCGACCGTGCAGGTCGACGGCCAGTCTGGCCATGGCGTGCAAGTCATGCTGACGGGAAACATCGGCTTTGATCGCCTGCACATCCGCGCCCTGCTCGCGCCAGTGCGCGGCGACTTTCTCGACTTTGTCAGCCTGAATATCGCTGATCACCAGTTTCGCCTGCTGCGAGGCGAAGCTGGCCACAATGGCTTCACCAATGCCCTGAGCAGCGCCCGTCAACAGCACGACCTTGTCTTTCAGACGCTCACCCTTCAGCGGTGCCGGTACTGGCGGCAGGGTCAGAGGTTCAGCCATGGATCAGGACTCCTGTTTCGAAAGCACAAAAAAACCGGGCATCTGTCGATGTCCGGTCTGGAAGGCGTTTGAAACAAAACAGGCAGGTGCGACTGACGGCATCGAGCCGTTGCGAGACGCGGACTCCGCCGGGGAGTGCGATAGAGATTCGCTGCATCACTTCACCTGTTTTGTTCTTTTTAAGTGTGAGTGCGTGTTACTGCTGGAGCCGACTATAAACCCGACCACCAAATAATCTCAATATATAATTTTGCATCCCATACTTTGGGATCTATCCCGCAAAACGCGTGCAGAGTTTCCCCGGCACGTCGACCTGCATCGCTAGCACGGCACCGTCCAGCGGGTGGTTGTGCGGACTTTTCGCGCTGGTGATGTACAAGGTCTTCAGATCTGCACCGCCGAACACACAACTGGTCGGGCGGCTGACTGGCAGGTCGATCTTGTGGTCAACCTTGCCCTCCGGCGTCAGGCGCAACAGGCAACTGCCGTCCCAACGGGCATTCCACACACAGCCTTCGGCATCCAGCGCCGAACCGTCCGGGCCGCCCTGCTGATCGGGGCCGTACCAGGTTTGAGCGATGTCGAGGTTGCCATCGGTGTGAATGAAATAGCGATAAAGCGTGCTGTCGAGGCTGTCGCCGAACAGCAGCGTAGTGCCGTCGTCGCTCCACAGCAGCGTGTTGGGAATGCCCAGGCCGCGCAGTAACGGCGTGACACGTTTATCCGGGTCAACGCGGAACAGCCCACCGGAGCGACGGATGATCGGCAAGTCTTCACCCTGCTCGCCGATGTTGTTCTGCATGGTGCCCAACCACAATCGGCCTTGTGCGTCGCAGCGCGCTTCGTTGGCTCGATTACCCGGTTGCGGGTCGGCGACGCAAAACAGCGTCAGGCGGGGTTCGAGTCCGGGGGAATCGAGATCCAGTCGATAGACACCGCTGCTCAGGGTCACCAGCGCGTCGCCGCTGGCGCAGGGAATGAACGCCGAGACATGCTCCGGCATCTGCCAGATCTGCACGTTCTGGCCGATCAGACGCAGGGCTTGTTTGCCTGCGATATCGACCCAGTACAGCGCCTGGGTCGGCGCATCCCAGAACGGGCCTTCACCGAGGTGAGCACGGTGTTGGGTCAGGGCGGTCCAGGTCATATCGACTCCTTTTTATTATTTTCAATGAGAGGTTCAGCTGGCCTTTTTATCGGCCATGACTTTTGGATAAAAGCGTTTGATCGCCAGGTCGGCGTTGTCGATCAAGGTCATGCAGGCCCACACACCGCGTGCGGAGTCGCGGGCGGCGATGGCGTCGGCCATGTCTTTGTGGATCGGCAAGGTGCGGCGCAATTCATCGGGGTCGGCGGCGGAGACTTCGAACGACACCGCGAGCAACGCGCCGAGGGCCGGGACCATCTGCTCGATGAACTGATTGTGGCTGGCGGCGAGAATGCATTCGTGAAAAGACTGGTCGGCGCGGTTGTAATCAATGCCGCTGTCCACCGCGCGCTCAAGGGCGTTGTAGGCCAGTTGCACGGCGTCGATCTGTTCGAGGGTCGCTCGCTCGCAAGCCCAGCGCACGGCCATCGGTTCGATGGTGCGGCGCAGGTCGAGCAGGTCATCGACAAAGTTTTCCGGCAAACCGTTGCGTGACAGCCAGCCGACGACTTGCGGATCAAACAGATTCCAGCGCCGAACAGGCAACACACGAGTGCCGACTTTTGGCCCGACTTCGAGCATGCCTTTGGCGACGAGGGTTTTGATCGCTTCGCGAATAACCGTGCGGCTGACGCCCAACTGCTCGCCGAGATCGGCCTCGACCTTGATGGTCTGCCCCGGCTTGACCTGGCCGGCGGCGATCCAGCTGCCCAGCCAATCGACCGTTGACGCATGAAAGCTGCTGGACATGGACACCTCAAAGCGAATCGCGATGGGTGATCAAGCTAATGATCATACGATTGCGAGTCAATCGAGATTTTTCAGGCTATCCACAAATCAAAATGTGGGAGGGGGCTTGCTCCCGAAGTCGGTGTGGCAGTCGCCTTATGTATCGACTGATGCACCGCATTCGGGAGCAAGCCCCCTCCCACATTTGGTTTGAAGCTACGGTTCGAGGCCGATGGTGAAGAACTCTCCGCCGCTCCACACGCCGAGCCAGCGCTGGCCATCGATTTCACGACTGACCGCCAGTTCCACCAATTGGTAGAACACATTGCGGTGAATCAGCGCTTCGAGGTTGGTGCGCACATGCACGTAAGGTGCGGGTTCCTGAGTTGCCGGATCAATCTCGACCCGAATGGGATGCTCGAGCCCGGCTTCGGTGATCTCGTCAACGTTGGTGGTGAAGCGCAGTAGCTGCGCCTCACCCTCGCCTTCCACCTCGACGGCAATCGCCACAAACGGCGCATCGTCGACTTTGATCCCGACTTTCTCGACCGGGGTGATCAGGAAGTAATCATCGCCATCACGGCGGATGATCGTGGAGAACAGTTTGACCATCGGCTTGCGCCCGATCGGCGTGCCCAGGTAGTACCAAGTGCCGTCCCGGGCGATGCGCATGTCAATGTCGCCGCAGAAGTCCGGGTTCCATAAGTGCACCGGCGGCAAGCCTTTGGTTTTGGGGATTTGTCCCAACAGGTCATTGGCTTTTTGCGGGCCACTCATGGCGTTCTCCTTGAATTATTGGTCGCCGACTCCCAGCAGGCTGCGCGCGTATTGCGCCAGCGGCGGGCCGATCAGGTCTTCGGGTTTGTTGTCGTGGAACGTCAGTAAACCGCCACGACTCTTGATCCGTGCAGTATCAATCAAATACTGGGTGCTGGTCTCGATCAACATGATCTGAATCACGCCGCCGTCGATGCCGAGACGATCTACAGCCTCTTCATCGAGCCACTCATCGGAGTTGCCGATGCGGTCGTCCGCCTTGGCGAAACGCGTGTACAACAGGTAGTGCGCACCGGCATCACGGGCTTCGCCCATCGCTTGATCAAGGCCTTCCGGCGCACGGGCGCGGCGGACCATCGGGAAGTATTCGACAAAGCCCTTGAAGGCTTCTTCGGCCACCACGTTTGGTCGCGGATAAGAACCGCCGGGTGGTGCGAACGAACCCTGAGCAATGTAGATGAACGAGTCCGGCTGAATGCGGAAGTTGTTCACGCGGCGGCTATCGCTGTGATCCAGCAAGCCTGCGTCGCTCATCTGATAGCGAGTGCCTTCGGCCATATCGCTGACAGTCATACAGCCGCCAAGCGCCAAAACGGCCAGCAGCAAAACCAGGCTACGCATCCTATTCCTCCAGTGGCCGGTGACGGAAAACCGGCGAATGGCCGTTGGATGCAGCTTTTGCGCCAGCTCAGTATTTTCGATGAATTACAGGACGCCTTCGCGAACAAGCCCG
>NZ_VXCA01000036.1 GCF_011369485.1 Pseudomonas atagonensis
CGCCGGATCCGATCAAGTTGTCCGGTGGGCTGAATCAGTACCAGTACGTGCCGAATCCGACGGGATGGGTGGATCCGTTGGGGTTGGCTTGTATCCCTTGCCCGGGAACGATACCCGCAGATGGGCCATACACTGAAATTGTACCTGGAGGAGGACTAGCCGCTCACGAAGCACAGGGTGGGCACCTGATTACAAGACATGTTGGAAGGACCGATGCCCAGTTGGCTCAACGGCTACAAGCAGAACCCAACATTCCTGCTGCTTCGACTTTCCTGAATCGAGCCGAAGCTGAAACTGCTGTGTCTGAAGCGTTAAGCGCGAACTCGCACGAAGTGACGGCGTTCTTGGCAAGCACCAAAGTAAAGACAAGTTTTACGCATAATCTCAGTCGACCAGTAGGTGTGAGTATGCTCAATGGTCTTTCGCAATCTCAACCGGCATCGAAAATACTTTTAGTGTTAAAGAAAGCCCCTTCACTACCTTTGGGATATTTTTTACTAACAGGATTTCCAGAGCTATGAACAATGCCTTTCCAGAAGCTCAAGATTTTTTTGGAGCTTACTTTCATCAAGACTGGCTGCTGGAGCACGACACAGCAGATCAAGTCATCGATGATTTTTTGAGAAACTCTGATAAAAGCGTACTGATTTTAGTCCATAGCGAACTTCAAACCCTGCTAAGTAAGGAGTTAAGTGAAATGGAGCTAAGAGAATTTTTCTTAAAGGAACTCAACTGTTACTACTGTTACTGGAACGACTGGAAATCCGGTGAAGAGTGGCTCCGTCACATCGAAAGGAAGCTTAGCGTAAACCTGGCTGACTAATATGCGCACGTCTAAGGGACCTAAGTCACAGGCCCTTAGAGCCAATCATTGGGTTTACACATAGAGGCTGCCGTTCACTGCTCATCCTCCTCATATTCCATATCCGCCTCATCCGAATCATTCAACGGCACCGTCGCATCATCCATCAGCGACCCCGGATCCTCATTTCCGGGATCATTGATAAACGGCAGCCCACTCGGGCCTTTCTCTTCCTTGCCTTCAGTTTCGGGAGTCATGGCGCACCTCGTGTTTCGGGGGGAATGTATAGGTTCGAAAAGCCCTGGCGCCAAACGTTCCTGAGTCCGACGCGCCAAAACGAAAAACCCGGCACTGGGCCGGGTTTCTGCTGACGAACATCCCATCAATGATGCCGGTTCTTGTGTTTGTTCTTGTGCTTGTGGCCGCCGCCGGAATGAGATCCGCCATCATCGCCCAGGCTATTGCCGACCGCGCCGCCGGCCGCGCCGCCCAAGCCTGCACCGACAGCAGAGCCAGTTGATCCGCCGAGGCTATTACCAACGACTGAACCACCGGCGGCACCGAGACCACCGCCAATGGCGGCTTCAGTGCGATTGTGTTTATTCGCCCCGACCGCACCGCCGGCAGCGCCACCCACACCGGCACCGACGGCGGCACCTGTGCTGCCTCCGAGCTGTCCGCCGACCACATTACCCAGCACACCGCCGAGACCGCCACCCACGGCTGCCGAGCCATCACCGGCGGCCATCGCGCCTTGAGCCACCAACAATCCGAAAAACAGTGCAGACAATGACAAACGCATTTGAACCTCACAGTTCCCGAATCGGGACATTACGCCCAAGCATGGGCCTATGTGAGATTGGAGACATTGGTTGGAAAAACGTTCAGCCATGAAAAAACCCGACATCGAGCCGGGCTTTCTCTGACAAGCGCTTTGTATCAGTGACGCTTGTGACCTTTGGACAGGTTGCTGCCCACTGCGCCACCCGCTGCACCGCCGAGGCCAGCACCAATGGTGGCGCCAGTCTTGCCGCCAAGGCTGTTGCCGATCACCGAACCACCGGCTGCGCCGACACCGCCACCGATCGCGGCCTTGGTGCGGCTGCCCTTGCGTGCTGCCATCGCGCTGCCGGCTGCACCTGCCACACCTGCGCCAATCGCTGCGCCGGTGCTGCCGCCCATTTTCTGACCGACCACATTACCCAACGCGCCACCCAGACCGCCGCCGAGCGCAGCAGTGCCATCACCGGCAGCCATTGCACCCTGAGCGACAAAAAGCCCGAGAACCAGAGCAGGCAGTGTTAAACGCATGACGAAAACCTCAAAAATTGGGATGACAAAAAGGGCCGGGATTGAATGCCGTCAGCGTGCAAAAGTCCAGATCAATCGGATACCTGCAGGCGCTCGGCGCCGATTGGACAGCGATTCTGCAAAAGGTTTTATGACAGGCAAAAAAAAGCCCGCTGGGGAGACGGGCTGGAGACTTGCTTTCTAACGGATGGCTTCACCCTACTGAGAAGGACGTGAAAAGTTTGTGAAAAGCCTCGAAACCTTCCTGCCGCCCGTAGGGCATTTCCTCGTTTGCTGCTCAGGACATGAAAAACCCCGCTCATTGGCGGGGTTCTCGTTGCAGGACTATTTACTTACGGGCGCGCGTCGCGACCCTGGGTAGAAATTTCGCCTTCGGCCCTTTCGGTGCCGTGGACTTGATCTTGCCGGTCTGAACCGGATCCTCGCCAAAGCCAGCCTGATACTCGGTCTGGCCGCACCGCACGCAATTGTTGAAGGAAAATTCAGCCCCATCGTCTTCGATATACGGATCAGTCATACCTTCGCCCCTTCAAAACGGGTCGACACCGGCAAAGCCCTTTTGCCTGAAAAAATATCGACCTCCAAGGCTTTTGAGACTAGCCGGTCATTCCTGGACTTGTTATTCAGATCGACCGGTGCCCGACGAATGGGCTACAAAAAATAAACAAAATCCAGAGGCGTTTTCCCTCCAAATCAAGCTAATCTGCACTTCCGTTTCATTGCGAAGGAATCGCGAGCATGCCCCTGAAAACCAGCGCCCTACTCCTTTCAGCTCTGATGATCAGTGGCTGCGGAACCATCAGCAGTGTGTTCCAGGAGGACACCGTTGCAGGCAATGACCTGAAAGCGCGCAAAACCTATTGCGATTCGATTTCCCGCATTTACAGCGGCATCGGCTACGACTTCTGCGTACTCCATGCCCCTGAATTGCCGATGAAAGCCTTCGGCACGGGCCGCCCCGCAGCACCGCTGGTGCTGCTCGATCTGGCGGTCTCCGGAGTAACGGATACCTTGGTATTGCCTTACACCGCCTATCAACAGATTAAACACGGCAATATCGAAATCTATCAGGCACAAACGTCGAATCAGTAATCAGCGCAACTTGACCGCCGTACCGGTTGCAAACACCACAACCATGCCGCCCTTGCCGGCCGGCATGCTGATCTCGAAATCCACGCCGACCACCGCATCCGCTTGCAAAGCACGTGCTCGCTCCCTGATTTCATCGGTGGCCTGAATACGCGCTTCCTTCAACGCCCGTTCCAGCGTCTGCGACCGCCCACCAAAAAAGTCGCGCATGCCGGCGAACATGTCACGAATCACATTGACGCCCTGCACCGACTCGGCACTGACAATGTCCAGATACGCGGTGATCTGGCGGCCTTCGATGGCGTGAGTGGTAGAAATGATCATTGAGCCGTCCTTTTCACTGGCGAAGAAAAAACGCGATTGTAATCCCTACCCACGATGAAGCCGACTTCAGCAACGCTCTCGATAAAATCCAGACACCAGAAACCACAAAACCCCTGACTTCTGTCGAAATCAGGGGTTTTGCGTAATCGAATGTGGCGGTGAAGGAGAGATTCGAACTCTCGATACAGTTTCCTGTATACACACTTTCCAGGCGTGCTCCTTAAGCCACTCGGACACTTCACCGTATCTCTTCAAACATGTTCTGTCTGTCGAGGCGCGCTAATGTAGTCGAAAGCTTTTCCGATGGCAAACTTTTTTTCAGAATTTTCATGCGGTTAAGAGAAAAAGCTACTTTCCCTGCGGATAGGCCATGGCAAACCGGCCAATCTCTGGTGGGCGCAGCCCTTCTATATAGAAGCAGAAGCATCTGCCATGTGGCGCGCTACGCTGGATGAGCCGGGAATCGGTGACCAGCGAGTCAGTCACGGCGCTTTACCTTGCCTACGGCGCTGGGTAACGTCTGCCTCATCTTTCTTACAAGGAATAGCGTCATGAGTGAGTTGATTGCCTACCACCTCGAAGACGGTATCGCGACCCTGACCTTGAACAACGGCAAGGTCAATGCCATTTCCCCGGACGTGATTACGGCGTTCAACGCGGCGCTGGATCAGGCGGTGGCTGATCGTGCCATCGTGATCATCACCGGGCAGCCCGGCATTCTGTCCGGCGGTTATGACCTGAAAGTGATGACGGCCGGTCCGAAGGAAGCCGTGTCGCTGGTGACTGCTGGTTCGACGCTGGCTCGTCGCCTGTTGTCTCACCCGTTCCCGGTGATTGTTGCCTGCCCTGGCCACGCTGTGGCCAAAGGTGCATTCATTCTGCTGTCGGCCGACTACCGAATCGGCGTCGATGGCCCGTTCAGCATTGGTCTGAACGAAGTACAGATCGGCATGACCATGCACCACGCCGGCATCGAGCTGGCCCGTGACCGACTGCGTCGCTCGGCATTCCACCGTTCGGTGATCAACGGTGAGATGTTCGATCCAAAAAGCGCCGTCGATGCTGGCTTCCTCGATAAAGTCGTGGCTGCCGAAGAGTTGCAGGGCGCCGCCCTTGCCGCTGCGCGTCAATTGAAGAAGATCAACATGAACGCGCACAAGAACACCAAGCTGAAGGTGCGCAAAGCGCTGCTGGAAACTCTGGATAACGCCATCATTCAGGATCAGGAGCATCTGGGCTAAACACCCGGATTCAGCGCTGAAGAAAAGCCCGACCGTCGTGTTGGGCTTTTTCTTGCACGCTCGGTTGAAAACACCGTGAAGGCTCTAGGACGTGTCTGACACTGCTAGCGGAAACATGCGCTTAAACATCGGCCATCTCCGGACTCTATAGTGGCAATTGCCGAAAACAGTGCACATCCGTACACTGCGCCACCTTTTGTCCCGGTGGGCCTGCAAAATGCTGTTTGTGTTTCGTATGTTATTGATGGGCCTGCACTTTATTCTGGCGGGAGTGCTCGGGGTGATCCTCGGCCTGTGCCGGCCGTTCAATCCGGACAATAGCCGCTTGTGCGCGCGTCTCTATGCATTGCCGGCGATGTGCATCTTGCGTCTGCGCGTGAAGTCCGAAGTCAGTGGCTTGATGAACAAGCCAGACAGCTGCGTGATCGTCGCCAATCATCAATCCAACTATGACCTGTTCGTGTTCGGCAACGTGGTGCCGCGCCGCACGGTTTGCATTGGTAAAAAGAGCCTGAAATGGGTACCGTTGTTCGGGCAACTGTTCTGGCTGGCCGGCAATGTGCTGATCGACCGGGGCAATGCGCACAAGGCGCGCCAGTCGATGCTCACCACGACCCATACTTTGCAGAACGAAGACACCTCGATCTGGGTGTTTCCGGAAGGCACGCGCAACCTCGGCGAAGAGCTGCTGCCATTCAAGAAGGGTGCATTCCAAATGGCAATCGCCGCCGGCGTGCCGATCGTTCCGGTATGTGTCAGCAGTTACATCAAACACATGCGCCTGAACCGCTGGCGCAGCGGGAAAATTCTCATACGCTCGCTACCGGCCATTCCTACCGCCGGACTGACCATGGACGACATGCCCATGCTCATCCAGCAATGCCGCGAGCAAATGCGCGAGTGCATCGAGTCGATGGATCGGCAACTGCAAGCCGCGTAAAAAACCAAACCCGCCCTGTGCGGGTTTTCTTTTGCCCGGTGAACTGTGCAGATTTCACTGACTCTGAAGCAGCGACAAGGCTAAGCTGAAGCCTTGCATTCCCTGCCATCTGCCAAGAAGAAGTGAATTACCACCATGGGTCGAGTTGTTGCTGCTGCGGTGTACAGCGCGGGTAAGAAAGTCACCAACATTACTCTCGATGAAGGTGCAGCCTGGGCCGCCAAGACCGGGCACTTTGTATGGATCGGTCTCGAAGAGCCGAACGCCCAGGAACTGGCCAATCTGCAACGTCAGTTCAACCTGCACGAACTGGCCATCGAAGACGCCCTGGAAAAACACAGCCGACCGAAGCTGGAAACCTTTGGTGACGCTTTGTTTATCGTCACCTACTCGCCAATTCGCGAGCACGGGATTCTGCAATTCATCGAAACCCACATCTTTGCCGGCAAGGGTTACATCATCACCGCACGGAACGGCCACTCGGCGTCCTACGCCCACGTCCGCCAACGCTGTGAGGCGCGTCCCCTTTTATTGGAGCATGGGGAAGATTTCGTACTGTATGCACTGCTCGATTTCGTCATCGAAAACTATCAACCGGTCGGCGAAGCGATCCACGCCGAGATCGATGAGCTGGAGCGCAACGTGCTGTGCAGTGCGCTGAACGAGCATGACATTCAAAGGCTGCATGGCCTGCGTCGGGATGTCGTGCGTCTGCGCCGTTACGCGGCCCCCATGGTGGAAATCGGCGAAGAGTTGCAACGGCTGAGCTTCCCGTTCATCGACAAGAACATGCGCCCGTACTTTCGCGATGTGCAGATCCACGTCACGCGGCAGATGGAAGACCTGACGACACTTGCGGAAATCGCCAGCCAGACCATCGAGATCGGTGTGTTACTCGAGGCTTCACGGCAGAGCGTGGTGCAACGAAAGTTCGCGGCGTGGGCGGCGATTCTGGCGTTCCCGACGGCCGTGGCGGGGATTTACGGGATGAACTTCCAGAACATGCCGGAGCTGACCTGGCATTACGGTTATTTCGGCGTGCTGGGGTTTATTGCGGTGGGATGCGTGAGTTTGTGGGCGAGCTTCAAGAAGTCCGGCTGGCTATAACCGGTATTGCCTGTGGCGATCAGGCTTGCCCTCATCGCCACAAGCAAGTGTCAGACATTAAACAGCTTTGGCTTCTGGCTTGTGCGCCACAAACCGCATCATCCACTCCGCAACCGTGGTGCCATGATGGTCCTGCTCCAGGCTGGCCACGCCTTTGCTGTAAATCTGCGAACCCAGCGCTTCTTGACGCAGATCCAGCAGCGCACGCGAGTAATCGTGAATGAACTCCGGATGGCCCTGGAAGCACAGCACCTGATCGTTGATGTGATACGCCGCAAACGGGCAGAAATCGCTGGAGGCAATCACCGTAGCGTTTTCCGGCAATGCGGTGACCTGATCCTGATGACTGATCAGCAGCGTCAGCTCTTCACGCACAGGACTCATCCACGGCGCCTTCGCTGCGAGTTTGTAGTTGTGGGTGCCGACGCCCCAGCCCTGCGTGGCGCGCTCGCTCTTGCCGCCGAGCAGCAGCGCCAGCAATTGATGGCCGAAACACACGCCCAGCAGTTTGTCGCCACGCTCGTACCGGTTCAGCAGGTATTCCTTGAGCGTTTGAATCCACGGGTCGGTGCCAAATGAATCGGCCTTGCTGCCGGTGACCAGGTACGCATCGAAGGTCTGCTCGTCGCTCGGGTACTCTCCCTGCATCACGTTGTATACGGTGAACTCGGCGGCAATCGGTTGCTGCGAGAACAGGCGCTGAAACATCTGCCCATAACCCTGATATTGATCGACCAGTTCCGGACGCAGGATGTCGGTTTCCAGAATGCAGATGCGTAGCGACATAAAAAATACCTGACACGTGATGGGAATAATGAACACCCCAGAGCCTGCCTTGAAACACCCCGGCAAGGCAAGCCCCGGAAGGGTTCCCTGGCGTTTAGAACAGCTCTCCTTTCGCCGCTTTTTCCAGCAACAGTGCGGGCGGTGCGAAACGCTCGCCATATTGCTCGGCCAGATACTGCGCCCGCGCTACAAAATCCTTCACCCCGTACTGGTTGATGAACTGCAGCGCCCCGCCGGTCCACGCAGCGAAACCGATGCCGAAGATCGATCCGACGTTGGCGTCCGCTGTCGAGGTCAGTACACCCTCCTCCACGCAGCGTACCGTTTCGATGGCCTGCACAAACAGCAGTCGATCGCGCACGTCCTTCGCTGAAATCTGCCCATCCGCCTTCTCGAAACGAGCTTTCAATTCAGGCCACAAATGTTTCTGACCACCGGCCGGGTACTCGTAAAAACCGCCGCCTGCGGCCTTGCCCGGACGCTTGTATTCGTTGAGCAACAAGTCAATCACAGCGAACGCCGGATGCTCAATCAGCGGTTTCCCTTCTGCCTGTAGATCCTTCGCCGTTTGCTGACGGATATGACTCATCAGGCTGAGGGAAACTTCGTCAGAGATCGCCAGAGGCCCGACCGGCATCCCGGCCTTGCGCGCTTCGGTCTCGATCATCGGCGCGCTCACGCCTTCGCCGAGCATGGCGATGCCTTCGTTGGTGAAGGTGCCGAAGACCCGCGACGTAAAGAAGCCGCGACTGTCGTTGACCACAATCGGTGTCTTCTTGATTTGCAGGACGAAATCGAACCCGCGTGCCAGAGTTTCATCGCTGGTCTGCGCACCTTTGATGATTTCCACCAGCGGCATCTTCTCCACCGGGCTGAAGAAATGCAGGCCGATGAATTTGCGTTGATCTGGCACAGCAGTCGCCAGACCGGTGATCGGCAAGGTCGAGGTATTGGAGGCAATCACAGCATCAGCGCCGACGACTGTCTGCGCCGCAGCCGAGACTTTCGCTTTCAGTTCGCGATCTTCAAACACCGCTTCGATGATCAGATCACAACCGGCCAGATCATCATCGTTTTCGCTGGTCTGAATCCGTGCCAGCACCGCTTCACGCTGCGCGGCATCCATCTGGCCGCGAGCCACTTTCTTGTCCAGCAGCGCCGCCGAGTGCGCTTTGCCCTTCTGCGCTGCGGCAAGATTGATGTCCTTGAGCACCACCTCGATGCCGGCCGAGGCGCTGACAAACGCGATCCCGGCGCCCATCATTCCAGCGCCGAGCACACCGACCTTGCGGGTGACGAACGGTGCAAAACCCTGCGGACGCGAACCGCCGGCATTGATTTCATTGAGTTGAAACCAGAAGGTGCCGATCAGGTTTTTCGAGACCTGTCCGGTGGTCAACTCAGTGAAGTAGCGCGTTTCGATCAGGTGCGCGGTGTCGAAATCCACCTGAGCGCCTTCCACCGCCGCGCACAGAATTTTCTCCGGCGCAGGTAACGTGCCTTGGGTTTTGGTGCGCAGGATCGACGGTGCGATTGCCAGCATTTGCGCGACTTTCGGACTCGACGGTGTGCCGCCAGGAATCTGATAGCCCTTCAAGTCCCAACGCTGAACCGCCGTCGGGTTAGCAACGATCCACGCGCGGGCCTTGGCCAGCAGCTCTTCGTGATCTGTCGCCAGCGCATCGATCAAACCGGCCTGCAACGCTTGTTGCGGACGGACCTTTTTGCCTTCCAGCAGATACGGCAACGCCTTTTCAAGGCCGAGCATGCGCACCATACGCACCACTCCGCCGCCGCCCGGCAGCAGACCCAGCGTCACTTCTGGCAGACCGAGTTGCACGGACGAATCATCCAGCGCCACACGGTGATGACAGGCCAGGCAGATTTCCCAACCGCCGCCCAGCGCTGCGCCGTTGATTGCCGCCACCACCGGTTTGCCGAGGGTTTCCAGGGTGCGCAATTGCCCTTTGAGGGTCAGCACCATGTCGTAGAAGGCTTTGGCTTCAGGCTTGCCGACTTTGATCAGCTCATTGAGGTCACCGCCGGCAAAGAAGGTCTTCTTCGCCGAAGTAATGATCACGCCGGCAATACTGTCTTTATCAGCAACCAGTCGTGCAACGCAGGCGGCCATGGCCTCGCGATACACGGCGTTCATGGTGTTCGCGCTCTGGCCCGGCATGTCGATGGTCAGCACGACAATCGCGTCCTGGCCTTTTTCGTAACGAATGGCTTCGCTCATAACAAGGTTCCTTGAATTCAGGGCTCAGAGGCGTTCGATAATGGTGGCAATGCCCATGCCGCCGCCGACGCACAGTGTCGCCAGGCCATAACGCAGACGCCGGGTTTCCAGTTCATCGAGCAAGGTGCCGAGGATCGCGCACCCGGTCGCACCCAACGGGTGGCCCATAGCGATGGAGCCGCCGTTGACGTTGACCTTGCCTGGGTCGACAGCCATGTCCTTGATGAACTTGAGCACCACTGAAGCAAACGCTTCGTTGACCTCGAACAGGTCGATGTCTTCCACCCGCAGCCCGGCCTTCGCCAGCGCTTTGCGGGTGGCCGGCGCAGGGCCGGTGAGCATGATGGTCGGATCAGTGCTGGTCACCGCCGTGGCAACAATCCGTGCCCGCGGTTGCAGCCCCAGCGCACGACCCTTGGCTTCGGAGCCGATCAACATCAACGCCGCACCATCGACGATGCCGGAACTGTTGCCCGGCGTGTGCACATGATTGATTCGCTCGACATGGCTATAGACCCGCAGCGCCGTAGCGTCGAAGCCCATCTGGCCGATCATTTCAAAACTCGGCTTGAGCTTGCCCAGCCCTTCGATGGTCGATTCGGCACGAATGAACTCATCATGATCAAGCAGGATAATGCCGTTCTGATCCTGCACAGGCACCAGCGACTTGTTGAACGAACCGTCGGCACGGGCCCGCGCTGCTTTCTGCTGCGAGTGCAGCGCGTAGGCATCGACGTCCTGACGGCTGAACCCTTCGATTGTGGCAATCAAGTCCGCACCGACGCCCTGCGGGGTGAAGTGACTGTGCAGATTGGTCTGCGGGTCCAGCGCCCAGGCGCCGCCATCGCTGCCCATCGGCACGCGAGACATGGATTCGACACCGCCGACCACCACCAGGTCTTCGAAGCCCGAGCGCACTTTCATCGCGCCGAGGTTCACCGCTTCCAGACCCGACGCGCAGAAACGGTTGATTTGCAAGCCGGCGACGCTGACATCCCAATCCGCTACCTGCACGGCGGTCTTGGCGATGTCCGAACCTTGATCGCCAATCGGCGTGACGCAACCGAGCACCACGTCATCGACCTGGCTGGTGTCCAGCGAAGTGCGCTGCTGCAGCGCGGTCAACAGCCCGGCGACCAGATTCACCGGTTTGACGCTGTGCAGGGCGCCATCGGCCTTGCCCTTACCGCGCGGCGTGCGTAGTGCATCAAAAATCAAAGCTTGGGTCATGACGTCCTCGAACCTGTGCGGTGAGTGATTTCTTGTGCCTCCACTCTTCGCCTGAGCGGCTATGGATTCAATGACCACAGCGCTCAATGGCGTTGACGCACACGCTCAGACGGACGGTCATCAAGTGCCGGGTGAACCGGTTCAGGTCGGCGAGTTGTCTAGCAAGCGGGCGGCGAAGGAGCTGGCAATACGCCTCATGCTTTTTTAATTGCCGCTGAGCAGATCACCATACGAAATGGATCTAAGCCAAGCGTGACGCGGGCTCTAAGGTAGAACATGTACGTCATGGTCGTCGGGTTTTGCCGAGGCAGACGTTCTTTAACAGGAAGTGCAGCGCTTGCCGTCATGGATATGCAGGCAAGCATCAGGAAATAACAATAAAGGCGGTCAAGCCATGTTCAAACAACCGAAAGTTCGTCAAGCAGGGCTCATTCTTTTCGCCACCACGTTGTTGTTGATTTTGCCGAATTTGACCAAGGTGATCGGCTGACTCAAGCGGCAGGTGCTCTCTATCGCCACTGAATCTGTGCCTGGCCCGCTACCCGGGACAGCGTGGCTGTGCCAATCTTTGCGCACTTCCACGACATGGACGGCGATCATTTGAAAGCGCTCATTGTGTTCGGGGCCTTGCTGCTGAGCATGCCCTTGTCTGCTGCCCAGTTGGATCTGCAACTGGGCAAGAACAGCCGCACCTGGCAGACCGAGGAGTTGCTCAAACATCCTCAGGTGCAAACCCTCACGATCAAGAACGACGTGTCCTACAAGAAGGACATGACTTATCGCGCAGTGCCTTTGGCAGCGCTGCTGAGTGGAATCAATCCCGAAGATCACCTGCAGGCCGTCGCGCTGGACGGCTTCGCTGCCGAATTGAGTGCTGCGCCGCTGCTCAACAACAAAGGCTCGCGTGCTTGGTTGGCGATTGAGGATCCGGCGCAACCATGGCCGCCGCTGTCGGCAGGCAAACACAGCGCCGGGCCGTTTTATCTGGTGTGGACCGACCCACAGATCGACAAGATCAGCCCCGAACAGTGGCCTTTCGAAGTCGCCAGCATCAAGCGCATGGCGCCGGTGGCCGAACGTTTCCCTGCCTTGCTGCCGGATCCGGCGCTGAAGGCTGATGACCCGGTGAATCAGGGTTTGACGTTGTTTCAGAAGAATTGTCTGGCGTGTCATCGCTTGAACGGTGCAGGCGATGCGCAGTTCGGACCGGACCTGAATATCCCGTATAACCCGACCGAGTATTTCGGTGCGCACTTCCTCAAACGTTACATTCGCGATCCGCAGAGCTTGCGCCAGTGGCCACAGGCGAAGATGCCGGGGTTTTCGGCCGAGGTGCTGCCGGATGGGGATCTGGAGATGTTGGTCGGGTATTTGAAACACATGGCCGGACGCAAGGTTAAGCCCTGAACCCATCTCCTTGTAGGAGTGAGCCTGCTCGCGATTGCGGTGGACCAGTCAGCATTGTTGTATCTGACATACCGCTATCGCGAGCAGGCTCACTCCTACAGGGGATACGTGTGAGCCCGTTATTGCTGCTGCACGGAAATGATCGGCGCAGGTGTCGGCGAGACAAACACCTTTGCATGCATCTGCTCACACCCGCCACCCCTGCGCATGCCGCGCACCGGGCAGGCATCGAGATAATCGAGGCCAACGGCCAGTTTCAGGTGCCGCTCGGGTCGCGCCAGTTCGTTGGTCACGTCAAAGCTGTACCAGGCGTCATCCAGCCACGCTTCGGCCCAGGCATGGCTGGCCAGATGTTCACAATCTTCGCTGTACAGATAGCCCGACACATAACGCGACGGCACCCCAAGGCTGCGTGCGCAGGCCAGAAACGCATGGGTGTGATCCTGACAAACCCCGGCACGCCCGGCGAACGCTTCGGCAGCACTGGTGTCGACTTCGGTGGAGCCTGGCGTGTAAGTCATGTGCTGATTCAGACCGTGCATCAAATCGATCAGCGCGGTGCGGTCACGACGTTGCTTGCAGGATTTTGCTGCAAACGCGCGCAGGGCCTCGTCCGCCTCGGTCAGACGGGTGAAACGCAGGAATGGCAGCGCCGACTGGCTCTCATGTTCTGCCTCACGTAATTCGTCGATATCGACCTGTCCCCGGGCACCGATGATGATGGCTTCGTGCGGCTCATCCATCGTCAGCACATGCAGAATGTTGCCGAACGGATCGAGCTGCGCGCGCACCGGGCGCGGCAGGTCAAGCTGCCAACTGAGCACGTGTTGACGTTCGCTGTCGTGGGGTGTGAGGCGCAGATACTGGATGCTCGCGCGCACCTGATCTTCGTAGTGATAGGTGGTCTCGTGGCTGATGGAAAGTCTCATGCGGCCTCCAGGTAGGAACTGTGAATGGCATTGCCCAACTGGCGCACCAGCGGGATGAATTCGGTGAGCCAGGCGTGCAGGCCTTCGGCGAGAATCTCGTTGATACCGGTGTAGCGCAGGCGCGCGTCCATTTCTGCTGCCAGACGTTGCGCGGGACGGCCGTTGGCGCCAGGTAACTGCGCGAGAATCTGGTCAATCTCTTCGGTGCAGGCGCGCAGGGAGCGCGGCACATCGGCGCGCAACAACAGCAGCTCGGCAACATGTCGCGCGCCGGGAGCGTCGCGATAGATTTCGGTGTAGGCCTCGAATGACGACAAGGCGCGCAGCAGCGCACTCCATTGGTAATACGCGTGAGCAGTGCCGTCGCTGACCGCTTCGGCCTGATCGCCGGCCATTTCGTAACGGGCATCGAGCAGGCGCAGCGTGTTGTCCGCGCGCTCGATGAAGGTTCCCAAGCGAATGAAACGGAATGCATCGTTACGCATGATCGTGCCGTAAGAGGCACCCCGAAACAGGTGCGAGCGCTCCTTGATCCACTCACAAAAACGACTCATGCCGTAACGGCTGAGGCCCTGTTCAGCGATCCCGCGAATTTCCAGCCACGTCGCGTTGATGTTTTCCCACATGTCCGCCGTGATTCGCCCGCGCACCGCATGGGCACTGGCCCGCGCCGCTCCGAGACAGCTGTAGATGCTCGCCGGGTTGGCCGCATCGAGGGCGAAGAAGTGCAGCAGGCGTTCGGCATGCAGTTCGCCGTGACGCTCCAGGTAGTCGTCGAGTGTGCCGGTGATCAGCAGCGGCATGGCCAATTCGTGCAGACCATTGCCGCGACCGTCCTGTGGCATCAACGACAGCGAATAACTGACGTCGAGCATCCGCGCGAGGTTTTCCGCCCGCTCCAGGTAACGCGACATCCAATACAGATCCGAGGCAGTTCTACTTAACATGGCAAGCTTCCTTCAATCCTCGACCACCCAGGTGTCCTTGGTTCCGCCGCCCTGTGATGAGTTCACCACCAGAGAGCCTTCACGCAGGGCGACACGGGTCAAACCGCCGGGCACAACCCGGGTTTCGCGACCCGACAAGACAAACGGACGCAAATCGATATGACGCGGCGCAATGCCGTTTTCGACAAAGGTCGGACACGTCGACAGTGATAGCGTCGGTTGTGCGATGTAGGCATGCGGCTTGGCTTTGATCCGCTCGCGGAACGCATCGATTTCCGCCGTCGTTGCCGCGGGCCCGACGAGCATCCCGTAACCACCGGAACCCTGGGTTTCCTTGACCACCAGATCCGGAAGATTGGCCAGCACATGGGAAAGTTCAGACGGATTGCGGCATTGCCAGGTCGGCACGTTCTTCAGGATCGGCTCTTCGTCGAGGTAAAAACGGATCATGTCGGTGACGAACGGGTACACCGATTTATCGTCCGCCACCCCGGTGCCGATGGCGTTGGCCAGCACAACATTGCCAGAGCGGTAGGACGACAGCAGCCCCGGCACACCGAGCATCGAGTCCGGGTTGAAGGCCAGCGGATCGAGAAACGCGTCGTCGAGACGGCGATAGATCACGTCCACCGCTTTCGGCCCGTCAGTGGTGCGCATGAAGACTTTGTCGTCACGCACAAACAGATCGGCGCCCTCCACCAGCTCGACGCCCATCTCCCGCGCGAGAAACGCGTGTTCGAAGAACGCACTGTTGAAACGCCCCGGTGTCAGCACGACCACGCTCGGGTCGTCGATGGGGCTGGAGCTTTTCAGCGTGTCGAGCAGCAGGTTCGGGTAGTGGTCGATGGGCGCGATGCGCTGTGCAGCGAACAGCTCCGGGAACAGACGCATCATCATCTTGCGGTCTTCGAGCATGTAGCTGACGCCGCTCGGCGTGCGCAAGTTGTCTTCGAGCACGTAATAGGTGCCGTCGCCGTCACGCACCAGATCGACGCCGGAAATGTGCGAATAAATATCGCGGTGCAGATCCAGCCCTTGCATCGCCAACTGGTACTGCTCGTTGGCCAGCACCTGTTCGGCGGGAATGATCCCGGCCTTGATGATGCGTTGTTCGTGATAAAGGTCGGCGAGGAACATGTTCAACGCCTTGACCCGCTGGATGCAGCCACGCTCGACAATCCGCCATTCACTGGCGGGAATGCTGCGTGGAATAGTGTCGAAAGGAATCAGGCGCTCGGTGCCCTGCTCATCCCCATAGAGCGTGAAGGTGATCCCGGCACGGTGGAACAACAAATCCGCCTCGCGTCGCCGTTGCGCAAGCAGCTCGTCAGGCGTCTCTGCCAGCCAGCGGGCGAACTCCCGGTAATGCGGGCGAACCTGGCCGCCGGCATCGTACATTTCATCAAAATAGGTGCGGATCATGCCGTACTCCTTGTCACCCGGACATACAGACCATCGCAAGGCCCGTGCCATCGGCATAAACGCTTTGATTTCAATCGGTTGGATATTCACGTCGCAGGCACCGCACCATTCCTGTGCGGCAAATGCCCCAACCTGATTGCCCCCGCTTCATTGCGACGCACTGCATCGCCTATCACCAGCATAGTCAGAGTTGATTTCACTGCCCGCTGTCGGCTGCGGATAATCCGCGCATTCGCCGCAAAACTTCACTGGCCACCGCGCCAGGAAGTGATCGGCTCAACTGCTCTGGACTGCCGTCGCGGCCCGCCCCGCTGTAACCCTGACCGGTTTCCTCTCCTTATCGGTCTTCCCTTTGAGCCACCCTCTGCGGTGGCTTTTTTTTGCCCCGGATTCTTGTTTCAGGGTTTTGCCAGAGGGATTTCAGGCAGCCAGAAACGACAACGGCCGACCCGAAGGTCAGCCGTTGCTCAACAGTACTGCGCAAGATCAGTTCAAACGGTGGCGACTGCGCACCTCCTGCTTGACGCCCCAGCCCTCGATAATGCCGCCCAGCGGTTCGACCACGGCAGAAAAGCCCTGCTCAAAATCGCCGATGTCGTCATAGGTCGCGTACATCACTTTGCTCAATTCCAGAGACCAGGCGCCGTCGTCGCGCGCGCTGACCTGGGCATTGATGGATTCACCGCGAAACTTGCCTGCCGCCCTGCGCGCCCGCTCCTCGTCCGGGAAAATGGCGTAGAACTCGATGGGATGGAATTTGGAGAAATCGAAACCGCCTTCTTTCATGCGGCGCAGCACGTGGCTGCTGATGTCTTCTTGATAGGCTGTGCTCATGAATCGTCCCCCTCGCATAGATGGATAGACTTTCCGTATTCCCGCCCCGGGCCTTGCTGGCCAAAGAACCTACGGCAACGCGTTGCCGGCGGGAAACAAGCATGTAGCTGACAAGACCAGACCTTAGCGATCCGTTCGCTGATCTCGCTTGCAGAGTAGCCCCAAGATAGAGCCGCTGCCAAGGCCTGGCGTTGAAGGTGGCAAGAAGATTTTCAGATTGGAGTGATGCTGCGGATTTCGATGCTGTTCTGGGTTTTCAGGTTTTTCACGCCAGCATCGGCGGTGCGACCTTCCAGATCGTTCAGATCCAGTTCGGCGGCGACAGGCAGGAGCCGTTCCTTGATCAGTCGAGCAGCCTCATCGTCGCTGGGGCATTCGGCACGCTCGAAGACCTCATCGACAATTTCACCATGGTCATCCACGAAAGTGACTTTCCACTTTTGCATCGGTGCCTCCTCGATCAAACCCGCAAATGGGCTTACACCTAAATCGACTGGTACGCCGAACGTTGGTTCAAAAGGATTACAGCGGGCCAAGATGAAAAAAACATCACTATTGCAGCGCAGAAACATATGTGGTGAGGAGATTTATCCCCTCACCACAGGGGGAGCAGCGACTATCAGTCGTTGCTTGGTTTGTTGACCGCTTGCAGCACGTATTGCGGCAAGGCGAACGCACCGATGTGGATTTCCGGGTTGTAGTAACGGGTGACGATGCCGCTGCCGATGAAGCGCTGTTGCAGGATTTCACGGCTCAGCTTGCGATAGGACGGGTTGGTGGAGCCCCAGGCGAAGGTCATCGAACCGCCGATGTAGGTCGGTACAGCCGCCTGATAGAAGTGCCAGTCCGGGAACAGACTGCGCAGGCGACCGGCGGTGGTTTTCACTTCGTCGATCTGCATGAACGGCGTGCCGTTCTGGGTCACGAGGATGCCGCCCTCGTTCAGGCAACGGTGGCAGGCCTGGTAAAAGTTTTCCGAGAACAGCACTTCGCCCGGGCCGATCGGGTCGGTGGAGTCGGAAATGATCACGTCGAATTTTTCCGTGGTGGTGGCGACGAAACGCATGCCGTCGTCGATCACCAGGTTCAGGCGTGGATCGTCATAAGCGCCTTTGGAGTGGTTCGGCAGGAACTCCTTGCACATGTCGACCACGGTGCCGTCGATCTCGACCATGGTGATGTGCTCGACACCGGCGTGTTTGGTCACTTCGCGCAGCATGCCGCCGTCACCGCCGCCGATGATCAGCACGCGCTTGGCGCTGCCGTGGGCGAGGATCGGCACATGGGTGAGCATTTCATGGTAGATGAATTCGTCGGCTTCAGTGGTCTGGATCACGCCGTCCAGCGCCATCACACGGCCCATGCGCGGGTTCTGGAAAATCACCAGGTGCTGGTGTTCGGTGCGCACTTCGTGCAGCAGTTTTTCCATGCGAAAACGCTGGCCGTAGCCTTCGTAGAGGGTTTCCAGGTACTCGCTGGTTTTGGTGACGGTCATGGTGAAGTGCTCCGATGAATGCGCGGGCGCCAATCGTGGGGACGATTGCCCGGGAAAGGCGCGCATTCTACGTTGCCGAAGATGACAGGTCGAACCTCACTTGATCGGCAATCCACAATCATTGTGGGTGGCGGCTTGCTCCCGAATGCAGTGGGTCAATCGCTTCTTCGTTGACTGATCCACCGATTTCGGGAACAAGCTCCCTCCCACAGGGGTATTGCGGTGTTCTCGGGAGCCGGATCAGATCCGCACGTTGCCCCGCGGCCCGGCAATCGCCCAGATGATCAGGCCCAGCACCGGCAGGAGGATGATCAGCAGCACCCAGAGGATTTTCATCCCGGTCTCGGCGCCGCTTTTCAGCACATTGATGATGGCCCAGATGTCGAGGGCGAGAATGATCAGGCCGATCAGACCGTTGAACGTCGAACCCATGGTGTCGCTCCAGAATAGTGGCATGCACTTTTAGGATAGACGGTCGCGCTCAGGGTTCCCTTTTATTGCGCTCAGACGTGAACGGCGATCTTCAACGCTTCCAGCGACGGCGCCGCAGCGATACCGACTTCGGCACACAGTTCCAGCACTCGCGGTACGTCGTTGCCATACACCAGAACCACTTGCAACTCATCGTCGAGCAACTGGCTGAAGTTCATCAGCGTGTAACCGCCGTTTTCCTTGTTCAGGCTGCTCATTTGCACCTGAATACGGTTAAGTGCAGTCAGCGCTTCGGTCTTGGCCAGTTGTTTGGGCTTGAGGTTGAAATCCACGCTTGGGCCGAACGAGGCGACGATCTGCGCGAACAGGTCAACATAGGTGTCAGCCTGAAACAGTACGGTCTCCGGCAGACTGCCGACGACCACCCACTCGCCCAACGGGATCGGGAAGGTGTCGTCGTAGTTGATGTCCGGGTTGGCTGTCAGAAAAGCATCGGCATCGGCGTAGGCCTGCGCCGCTTCGTCCGCCACTGTCAGGATCTCGTCCTCGCCCATGCAGCCGGAGCTGATTTTGCTGATGAGTTCGGCGAGTGCGGCTTTCATGAGGGCGGATCCTGTGGCGAAGGTGAATTTTGAGGGCGCGAAGGATAGCGCATTCTGCCCTCTTCAGGCTGCACACCAGACAACTGTGGAGAGGGAGCCTCAGGCCAGCAGTTTTTCCAGCTGCGCCGTGGTGTCCACTGCACCCATCGTGCGGGCCGCGTCCAGCGCCGTCACGCCATTGGCGTCCTTGGCCTTGGGATCGGCACCTTTGCTGATCAGGTAATCAACGATTTCCACACGGTTGAACATTGCCGCCATCATCAGCGCCGTACGGCCATCGAACGATGAACCTTCAATTTCCGCACCTGCTTCAACCAGCGCCTTGACCACTGCCAGGTCGCCTTTGAACGCCGCGCCGGCAATCGGGCTCTGACCGTTGCCGTTGCGCATTTCCGGGTCTGCCTTGTGCTTGAGCAGCACCTGCACCGCATCGACATGGCCGTAGTAACTGGCAAGCATCAGCAGCGTGTCGCCCTTGCTGTTTTTCAGGTTGACCGGCAAACCGGCCATGACCAGGCGATCAAGCATCTGGGCATCACCGTCGCGCGCCTTGTTGAAAACCTGCTCGGTGAATTCGGCAGCTTCTTCAGGGGTCATCTGGCGGCTTTGGTCGGACATGGGGCAACTCCACTTCGGTCTATCGGAAAGCCGACAGTTTCCCGAGCGAGACCTTGGCTGTCACCCCTTTTTTCTCAAGCCCGCTTATAGCCAGAATCAATAGCGATACTTGCCCTGATGAATTTCCGCCAACACTTCGTCGGTGACCTGCACATAGGTTTCAGAACCGGGAAGCCACGCGAAGACCGGGTCATCGCCTGTTTGCGCGGGATCGAAGCCTTCTGTTTTCAGGCGGGTTTTCTGATACTTGAAGGTGCCGGTGGTTTCCATTTTCACTTTGACCCGCAGGAACAGCGGCACCGCGTAAGCCGGCATGCGCTGTCGGGCGAATGCCAGCAATTCGGCGAAATCCAGGGTCGCAAGAGACTCCGCCGGGGTAATCGCCGCCATGCCGGCACGCCCGTTGGTATTGTGGATTTCCACGCCGTAAGCCACTGCTTCGGAAATGTGCGGATGTTTCAGCAGCAGGTTTTCGACTTCGGTGGTGGAAACGTTTTCACCTTTCCAGCGATAGGTATCGCCGAGACGATCAACAAACTGCGCATGGCCGAACCCGATGTTGCGCAGCAAATCGCCGGTATTAAAGAAGCGATCACCCTGGCTGAACACATCGCGCAGCACTACCCTCGCGGTTTTCTGCGGATCGGTGTAGCCGTCCAGCGGAGCCTTTTCGTCGATTCGTGCCAGCAGCAAGCCCTGCTCGCCCTTGCCGACCTTACGCATGAAACCGTCGTCGCCTCGAATCGGCTCGCCGCTGTCGTGGTCGTAAGCCACCAGCTCCCAGGCCATCAGCGAGAAACCGATGGTGTTGTCGAAGTTGAGGATATTGGTAAAACCAATGTTGCCGTCGCTCGCCGCGTACAGCTCGCAAATGTGATCCACCGCGAAGCGCGTCTTGAATTCAGCCCACGCACCGGGGCGCAGGCCGTTGCCGATCATCTTGCGCACGTCGTGACGGCTGTCATCGGCACTGGCCGGCCGATCAACCAGATAGCGGCACAACTCGCCGACATAGCCGATGGTGGTTGCGCGATAGCGGCGCACGTCCGTCCAGAACTGACTGGCGCTGAATTTACGGCGGATGGCAAAACCCGATGCGCCGTTGACCGCCGAACCCCAGCACACGCAGAGGCCGGTGGCGTGATACAGCGGCAAAGTGCAATACACGACATCGTCGGGGCGCATGTCGAGGGCGATCATGCCGAAGCTGGCCGAGCTGCGCATCCAGCGGCCGTGCTTGAACACCCCGGCTTTGGGCAGGCCGGTCGTGCCCGAGGTGTAGATGTAGAAACACGGGTCGTCGAAGAAAACTTGCTGGCTGCTCGGCGGGTTGTCGCTGGAGGCATCGGCACTGGCGCTGATCAGATTGACATAACCGTCGGGCGCAATGCCCGGATGGCTGTAAGTGTCCTGATCGGCGACAAACCAGGTGCGCGGTGACGTAATCGACACCTGGTCACGAATGGCCGCGAAGGCCGGCAGCAGTTCTTCACCGACCACGATTGCCACCGGGGCTACCAGGTTGACGCTGTGGATCAAGGTGTCGCGGGTCTGCGAAGTGTTGAGCAGCGCACTGACGCTGCCAATCTTCGCCAGCGCCAGAATGGTCACCAGCAGTTCCGGGCGATTCTCGATGAACACCGCCACCACATCGCCTTTGCCGATGCCCTGCCCGTTCAGGTAATGGGCGATACGATTGGCCCACTGATTGACTTGCGAATAGCTGAGTACCACGTCGTTGTGCAACAACGCCGGGCCGTCCGGATTGCGCAAGGTCGCTTGTTCGAACGTCCAGCCCAGTCCACAGGTTTGGGTCGGATCCTTGACGTTGGCCACCTTCATGCCCTTGACCACCCGGGGGATGGCTTTGGCAATCATCGGCAGTTTGCGGAGCATCATGCCCCAGGTAATCGTGTCGCTTGGCGCGTGACTCATGGAGGCTCCCGTTCGACCCTGGCGTGCAGGCCGGTTTTTTTATTGTCGGGCAAACTGGTGAGGCAGCCGGCGCGCTCGGCGCGGGGCGAGATCGAAAATACGTCAGCGCTTCTCGGCCTGTACACGCGGTTTTTGCAATGTTTTGTATCCGTCGTGTTACCGGACGCGCCGAGGATCCTGTCGCGATCAATTGGTTCCGTTGGAACGACAACGATCCCGCAAAATGCAGGATGCACGATGGCCATTCATGCAGATTGCACGACCACCTGATTTCTTATTATTTTTAACTTGTTGATTTATAACGATTTTATTTTTAAGGACTGCTGGCACAATCACTGCAACCTCCTCTGCATGCTTGCCATTCAAGTGCATACGGAGCTGAAAGACATGAGCCTGATCCAAGAAAAATTTACCTCGCTGTTCTCCAACTTCGACGTCACCACGGCGCCACGTCCCGATGGCGGGATTCTGCTGACTCTGCGCAGTAACGACGGCAGAACGTTCAAACGTGCGCTGACCTATCAGCAAATGCACAACGCCGACCAACTGTCGTGGGCGATCAGCGCCATTCGCCGTGACCTGGCCGAACAAGCCAGCGAGTTGCCGCAAATCGGCATGCTGCAAAGCCAGCAACGTTTTGCCTTGCCGACGTATCATTCGCTGTAACGTTTAAATCGCTTTAAACAAAACAAGCCGTGGAGCTCTCGCTTCACGGCCTGTTTGCATTCTGCAGTTGTCACAAAACCCAGGTTTCTCTAGAACGCTTCCGGTTCGATCCCGGTGAACGTGTCGACGGTGACATGACTCCCCAGCTCCCCGCCTTCACGCGCCAGACCGCAGGTTTGCAGACCCGCCGCTTGGGCGGCGTCGAGTTCTTCGACGATGTCCGAGAGGAATAGAATCTCCCCCGCTTCAACGCCGATTGCCTGTTGAATATTCGTGTAGGACTGCGCCTCACGTTTGGGACCCGACGTGGTGTCGAAGTAACCGCTGAACAACGGCGTCAGATCACCCGCCTCGGAGCAGCCGAAAATCAGTTTCTGCGCCTGGATCGAACCTGACGAATACACAAACAGTTGATAACCCGCCTCATGCCAGCGCTGCAGTGCTTCAACGGCATCCGGGTAAACATGGCCCTTCAACTGCCCGGCGTGATAACCCTGGGCCCAGACCATGCCCTGCAAGGCCTTGAGCGGTGTGGCTTTGCGATCTTCCTCGATCCAGCTTAAGAGAATCTCAACAACCCGTTCAACATCGGCCTGCGGCGCATTGCTATCACGGCGCACGGCGTCGAGTTGCTCAGCAACATCGGCGCGTTCAGCATTTTGTCGGACGAAATCCGGCAGGTGTTTGGCAGCGTACGGAAACAGCACGTCGAAGACAAAACTCACCGCGCTGGTGGTGCCTTCGATGTCGGTGACGATGGCTTTGATCGGCATCGGTTCAGTCCTCCAGACGCGGGAAGCGACCGGCGATGTCTTCGCCGGTGAAATTGGCAACCCAGCCTTCCGGGTTGTTGAACAGGCGGATCGCCACGAAATGCGGATGCTCGCCCATGTCGAACCAGTGCTTGGTGCCGGCGGGCACCGAGATCAGGTCGTTCTTCTCGCACAGTACGGCGTAAACGTAATCGTCGATGTGCAGGATGAACAGCCCACGGCCGGCGACAAAAAAGCGTACTTCGTCTTCGCCATGCCGGTGTTCTTCAAGAAACTTTGCGCGCAGTTCGGCTTTTTGCGGGTGGTCACTGTTGAGGCTGATGACGTCGACGGTGATGTAACCGCGCTCGGTCATCAGTTTGTCGATCTGCTCTTTATAAGCGCTGATCACTTCTTCCTGAGTGGCACCCGGCTGGATCTTCGCCGAGGCTTGCCAGCGGTCAAAACGCACGCCCTGCTCGGCCAGGGTCGAAGCGATGTCTTCGAAGTGGGTCAGCACCTTGTTGGGAATCTCGGGGCTGGAGACGTGATAGACGGACAGGCTGCTCATTGGGGCAATTCCTCGGTATCGGCCTTGCCGTCCGGTTCTTCGAGACCGGTCGGGCACTGCATTCATCAGGCAAATGGGCTGGTTCTGGTGAAGTCAGCCTTGGCGGTTCATGACGCTGCGGGTTTTCAACTCGCATTCAAACAGAAATTCGAAAGCCTCGATCTGGCGCAGCGCGTCGTTCATCTGCGCGCCCCAGGTGTAGAGGCCGTGGCCGCGAATCAGGTAACCGACGCAATCAGGATGGGCGTCGAGCCAAGGCTGCACCTTGGCGGCGAGGCGTGCAATGTCCTGATCGTTGTCGAAAATCGGCACGCGCACTCGGGACTCATGGGTCGAGATACCGCTAAAAGCTTTTTGCAGTTCGTAGTCTTCGAACTCGATGAAGTCTTCAGGCGTCAGGCGCGACAGCACCGTGGCGTTGACCGAATGGGTGTGCAGCACCGCGCCGATCTCAGGGCGCCAGGTGTAGAGCTGGGTGTGCAGCAGGGTTTCGGCGGACGGTTTTTTGCCGGGCTCAAGACTGTTGCCGGACAGGTCGGTGGCGAGCACATCGTCCACACCCAACTGCCCCTTGTGCT
Source organism: Pseudomonas atagonensis (assembly GCF_011369485.1). Lineage (GTDB taxonomy): Bacteria > Pseudomonadota > Gammaproteobacteria > Pseudomonadales > Pseudomonadaceae > Aquipseudomonas > Aquipseudomonas atagonensis. The sequence goes on from NZ_VXCA01000036.1 coordinate 24,258, forward strand.
TGCCGGACACCGTCAGCAGCGCTTCGCTGGCCGAAAGGCGCGTCGAATAATTGCTGCTGGTGGCCGGCGACCAGCCGCGACCATAAAGAAAACGCCCGGCGTCGACGATTTGCTGGGCGAGTTGTTCACGCGTAAGGCTCATGGCCTGTCCTCTTGCATACGTGTGGCAATGATAACGGCAGCAGCGAGCGCCGCGAGACTGGCAATACTAAAGGTCAATGTCGCGCCGAGGGCATTCCAGCTGTAGCCGGAATACAGCGCGCCGAGCGCACCACCGGTGCCGGCCAGCGCTGCATACAGCGCCTGGCCCTGCCCTTGCTGGCGTGCGCCGAAGCTACGTTGCACGAAAGCGATGGCAGCGGCGTGAAAACTGCCGAAGGTCGCCGCGTGCAAAATCTGCGCGAACAGCAGCACCCACAGGAACTCGGCGAACGAACCTAGCAGCAACCAGCGCAGTGCTGCCAGCAGAAAACTCGCCATGAGCACGCGACGCAGGGAAAACCGCGCAAGAATCCGGCTCATGCCCATGAACATCAGCACCTCGGCAACCACGCCAACGGCCCAGAGCATGCCGATCACTCCGCGACTGTAGCCAAGTTGCTCAAGGTGCAAGGTCAAAAACGTGTAGTAAGGACCGTGGCTCATTTGCATCAGCGCAACGCAGCCATAAAACGCAAGTACGCCGGGGCTGCGCAGTTGCTTGAGGAAGCCCTCACCGGCCGGCCGGTTGCCTTGCGCAGGTTGTGCGTTCGGCACCCACAAACTGCTGAGGACGATGCCGGCCATGATCAGCACCAGCGCCGCCGGGTAGATGTCCAGACTCAGCCATTCGAACAACCGCCCCAACGCAACCACGGTGATGATGAAACCGATCGAACCCCACAGGCGGATCTGGCTGTAACGCGAGGTCTGCCCCTGCAAATGCGCAAGCGTGATGACTTCAAACTGCGGCAGCACCGCATGCCAGAAGAACGCGTGCAACGCCATGACCATCGCCAGCCAGGCGTAGGTCTTGCTGACGAAAATCAGCGAGAAAGTCAGCAACGTACAAACCGCGCCAAAGCGCACGATGGCCAGTCGTTTGCCGGTGTAGTCACCGAGCCAGCCCCAGATGTTCGGCGCCACGCAGCGCATCAACATCGGAATGGCGACCAGCTCGCCGATCCGCGCGGCGCTGAAGCCGAGGTGATGGAAGTACAGCGCCAGGAACGGCGCTGTCGAACCGAGCAAGGCGAAATAGAACAGATAGAAACTGGACAGCCGCCAGTACGGGAGCGCCGCCACGCCGGTTACGCCGCAGCGGCCTTGAGATCACCCATCAAAGCTGACCCAGCACCGGCGTGCTCACGCGCACATCGGCGTTCTGCCCACGGTGACGCAGCAAGTGATCCATCAGCACGATGGCCATCATCGCCTCGGCAATCGGTGTAGCACGAATACCGACGCACGGGTCATGGCGGCCCTTGGTGATCACGTCGACCGGGTTGCCGTGGATGTCGATCGAGCGGCCCGGGGTGGTGATGCTCGACGTCGGCTTGAGCGCCAGGTGCGCAACGATCGGCTGACCGGACGAAATACCGCCAAGGATGCCGCCGGCATTGTTGCTGAGGAAACCTTCCGGGGTCAGCTCATCGCGATGCTCGGTACCGCGCTGGGCGACGCAGGCGAAACCGGCACCGATTTCCACGCCCTTGACCGCATTGATGCTCATCAGCGCATGAGCCAGTTCGGCATCGAGTCGGTCGAAAATCGGCTCGCCCAGACCGGGCATGACGCCTTCGGCAACCACGGTGATTTTTGCGCCGACCGAGTCCTGGTCGCGACGCAACTGGTCCATGTAGGCTTCCAGCTCAGGGACTTTGTCCGGATCAGGGCTGAAGAACGCGTTCTGCTCCACCGAATCCCAAGTCTTGAACGGGATCTCGATCGGCCCGAGCTGACTCATGTATCCGCGAATGACGATGCCCTGCGTCGCCAGGTATTTCTTGGCAATCGCACCAGCCGCAACGCGCATGGCAGTTTCCCGCGCCGAGCTGCGGCCGCCGCCGCGATAATCGCGCTCGCCGTATTTGTGGTGGTAGGTGTAATCGGCATGGGCCGGACGGAACAGATCCTTGATCGCCGAGTAGTCCTTGGACTTCTGGTCGGTGTTGCGGATCAGCAGACCGATGGAGCAACCGGTGGTGCGGCCCTCGAACACGCCGGAGAGGATTTCGACTTCGTCGGCCTCCTGACGCTGGGTGGTGTGGCGGCTGGTGCCCGGCTTGCGGCGATCGAGGTCGCGCTGCAGGTCTTCGAGGGAAATCTCCAGGCCCGGCGGGCAGCCGTCAACAATGGCGACCAACGCCGGACCATGGCTTTCGCCAGCGGTGGTGACAGTGAACAACTTGCCGTAGGTATTGCCGGACATGCAGGACGCTCCGTGAAATCAAACCCAAATTCGTAATGCGCGCCAGTATACGCAGGCTAACCGAGTAGTTCATCCTCGAACCTTAGTGGTGCTGGCGAGTCCAACCGGCACCTTGGCGAATGATGGCGTGATGATGCTGCGAGTTTTGATCTTGAGTCTTACCCTCTTTACTGGCTTTGCCCAGGCGACCGTCCTACAGCGTCCGGTAACTTTGGACACCGGCAGCGGCGAACTTTTCGGCTCGCTGCTGCTGCCAAAGTCCGACCATCCGGTGCCGGTTGTCCTGATCATTTCTGGCTCGGGCCCTACGGATCGCGACGGAAACAACCCCGATGGCGGGCGCAATGACAGTTTGAAACGGCTGGCGTGGGTGCTGGCCAAACACAACATCGCCAGCGTGCGTTACGACAAGCGCGGCGTGGCGGCGAGCCTTGCGGCCACGCCGGACGAACGCAATTTGTCGGTGGAGGCTTATGCGGCGGACGCCGTGGCCTGGGGGCAGAAGCTCAAGGCCGATCCGCGCTTCGGCAAATTGATCGTGCTTGGCCACAGCGAAGGCGCGCTGATCGCCAGCCTCGCAGCACCAAAAATCGAGGCCGCCGCAGTGATTTCCTTGTCCGGCAGCGCTCGGCCCGTCGATCAGATCATCCGCGAACAACTGGCCCGCAGCCTGCCGCCGCCGCTGATGCTGCGCAGCAATGAACTGCTCGACAGCCTCAAGGCCGGCCACACCGACGACAATGTGCCGGCGCCGTTGCAGGTGATTTTCCGCCCGAGTGTGCAACCGTATCTGATCTCGCTGTTCCGGCAGGATCCCGCACACGCCTTCGCACAACTGAAGATGCCGGCGCTGATCGTTCAGGGCACTAACGACATCCAGGTCGGCACCGAAGACGCGAAGCTGCTCAAGTCGGCCAAACCGGACGCCGAACTGGTGGTCATCGAAGGCATGAACCACGTGCTGCGCATCGTGCACAACGATATGAAGCGGCAACTGGCTTCTTACAAGGATCCGAATTTGCCACTGGCAGCGGAACTGGGCAGCAAGATCATCGAATTTATTGACGGACTTCGCACCCGTTAAGCGCGTTTCGCCCTCCAGTCCTGACAAAAACGGCCGATAAGCCTTTGTCGCCAGCGCAATGGCTGGCGGCAAGCAGGGCTTGGACAGGATCTCGCCGTTATGACTGATACCCAGACTTCACCCGACACCGCCGCTGAAAAAGACGCACCGCCAGCGGCCGAGCTGCCGTGGGCGGATGTCCACGTCGAGCACCACAAGATGCTCCGCCTGGCCCCGCTGCAAACCGACCGTCACACCGGTGGACGGCCGCTGCGCTTCGTCGAATTCGGTTACGCCGAGCGCAACAGCAAAGAAAAAAGCCTGATGCGCATGGCGATCAAACTGCCGAGCCAGCGGGTGCGTAAAGAGCAGAATCATCTCGATGTGTGGGTCGATCACACCACCAAGCGTGTGAGTTTTGGCCCGGACAGCGGCTTGCAGATCGAACCGCTGAATCGCGGGATCGGCCGCTTCATGGCCGCGCAAGGCATCAACTGGGCGAAGAAACGCTGGCCGACCTACACCGTCGACGGCATGGATTTGAACAACAAGGATGCGCTGAACGAAGACACTCGCCTGCGCCGCGATCATTTCTTGCGCGTACACGGCTTTGATGTGGTTTACGCCGATGCCCAGCATTTGAAGGGCAGCATCAAGGACGTGCAGGTCGGTGATCTGCTCGGTGACTGGAACAGCGAGAAGCTGCAGATCGTCGAGATTCTCGAAGCCGCGCAAATGCTTCAGCAGGCCGAGCAGAACCTGGCCGAGCAGGAAGTGAAGCTGAAGAAACAGGAAGAGAAAGTCAGCAAGTTCAAGCGTGAGGACGCGGGTTTGCGTTTCACCATTACGTGCCTGGTGGCGTTTGCGGTGTTTCAGGCGGGGCTGTTGATCTGGATTGCTACGCACCGGTAATACATTGAGACCGAGGCGTCCCCATCGCGGGCAAGCCACGCTCCCACAGGTTTTGTGTCGTACCCAAATGTTGCGGTACACATGGAACCTGCGGGTGCGGGCTTGCCCGCGATGCTTTTAAGGATCAGACGCGGGAGGCGAACAGGGCTTGGTGGTCGCGGCACTGCTCCGCTGTCAGCATGAACACGCCATGCCCGCCGCGCTCGAATTCGAGCCAGGCGAAGTCGACTTCCGGGTACAACGCGTCAACGTGCACCTGGCTGTTGCCCACCTCGACAATCAGCAAGCCCTTCTCGGTCAGGTGATCCGCCGCTTCGGCGAGCATCCGGCGCACCAGATTCAGACCGTCATCACCGCAGGCCAGACCCAACTCCGGCTCATGCTGGTATTCGTCCGGCATGTCGGCGAAGTCTTCCGCATCGACGTAGGGCGGGTTCGACACGATCAGGTCGAAACGCTGACCCGGCAAACCGTCGAAACCATCGCCCTGCACGGTGTACACACGCTCATCGACACCGTGGCGCTCGATGTTTTGATTGGCCACTTCCAGCGCTTCGAACGACAGATCGGCCAGCACCACTTCGGCGTTCTGGAATTCGTAGGCGCAGGCAATGCCGATGCAGCCGGAGCCGGTGCACAGGTCGAGAATCCGCGCAGGCTCGGTGCCGATCCACGGTGCGAAGCGATTTTCGATCAGTTCGCCAATCGGTGAACGCGGGATCAACACGCGCTCGTCGACGATGAACGACATGCCGCAGAACCACGCTTCGCCCAACAGGTAAGCGGTGGGAATGCGCTCTTCGATGCGGCGCTTGAGCAGGCGCTGCAGGTTGACCAGTTCGTCATCCTCCAGTGCGCAGTCGAGGTAGCTGTCGGCGATTTCCCACGGCAGGTGCAAAGCACCCAGCACCAACTGCCGGGCTTCGTCCCAGGCATTGTCAGTGCCATGGCCGAAAAACAGATCCTCCCCATGGAAGCGGCTGACGGCCCAACGGATGTGGTCGCGCAGGGTACGAAGTCGGGAAGTGATCACGGGGCAGAACTCCAGAAAAAACGACTGACGATTCTACCAGCCAAAACGCGCCACGACGACGCAGGAAAAACTCTGCGGTGACGGTAGGACTTTTCTGTTTTTTGCATCAGCTATTGAACAGAACGTGTAACTTGACAAGGCTGCAGGCCAGAAACGACGGTGCCTACGATGGTAGCGATTCACAGAACCGCTCAGCCAGAGGACAATGTCGCAAAAGCCCCACCCCAAGGAGCCCCAGAATGTCCGTTCCAAAAACGATGTTTCAACTCAGCGGTCGCGGTTACGCAGCGGCCACACTGAACCATGCCACCGTGGTCATCATCGATGCCCAGAAAGAATATCTCAGCGGCCCATTGGCCCTGAGCGGCATGGACGCAGCTGTCGCGAACATCAAACAACTGGTTGCCGCGGCTCGTGCTGCTGGCCGGCCGATTGTCCATGTGCGTCACCTCGGCACCGTCGGTGGCCTGTTCGACCCGCAGGGCGAACGCGGTGAATTCATCCCCGGCCTCGAACCGCAGGGCGATGAAACCATCATCGGCAAACTGCTGCCGAGCGCGTTTCACGGCACCGAACTGCTCGACCGTCTGCAGAATCTCGGCTCGCTGGACCTGATTGTCTGCGGCTTCATGAGCCATTCCAGCGTTAGCACTACCGTGCGTGCGGCGAAGAATCTGGGCTTCCGTTGCACCCTGGTCGAAGACGCCTGCGCCACCCGCGACCTGCCTTTCAAGGGTCGCGTGCTCAGCGCCGAACTGGTCCAGGAAGCCGAAATGGCGATCATGGCCGACAACTTCGCCACCCTCGCCCTGACGCAGGATCTGATCTGATCAGATAGCACTTTGATGAGCGGTCGAGGCCGCCGCTCATCCGCAAAATCCTCTCATTTGCCGCAAATGCCATAGCCTCAGGAACAACCCGGTCAACTCCCGGTCGAAGGGCCGATACCCATTGAGGAAGGTCGGAATGAAGTTATCCGATGGATTTGACGCACGCCGCTTGCGGCCCAAAGGCCAAAGCAATTGGCGTTTTCGATTCGGCGCGGCGATTGCTGCCATTCTGGCAACGTTCGGCGTGCTGCTGGCGATGGCCGGGGCCGCCAGCCTGCTGGGTCGCCCACCGGCGCTCGGCGACTTGAATGCGACGCCGACGGGCTCGGCAATCATTCTGGCAGTCGGCTTGTTGTTTCTGTATTTCGGCGTGGCGCTGTGGCGTCGCTGCCGCCGTCGCGCACGGCAATCGCGGGAGTTGAACATGTCCCCGCACCTGATGAAAAAACACGACTGAATCACCGGCCTGGCTTTTTGCCGGGCCGTTTTGTTTCGACTTGGGTAAACTGGCCGCCCTTCGCGGAGGCTGACATGCAAGACGACGATTTTTCCCTGTTCAAAAGTGCGATCCAAGGCGTCAAGCCGATCAAGCACGACCGCGCCGAGACCGGCAAACCCAAGGCTGACCGCGCGCAGATCGCCAAACTGCGCCAGTCCGCCACCGTGCGCACCGACACCACCACCGTGGATGGCCTGTCCGATCAGTTCGTGATCGACGTCGGCCCGGAAGACGAGTTGATGTGGGCGCGCGACGGGGTTCAGGAAAGTCAGATGCGCAAGCTCAAGGTCGGCCAGATTCCATTCGAAGGCAGCCTCGACCTGCACGGCATGAGCGTCGAAAAAGCCCGCGAAACCCTCTGGGCGTTTCTCGCCGAAGCTACCCGATTCGAAATCCGCTGCGTGCGCGTCACCCACGGCAAGGCTGTACGCCTGGACGGCAAGCGGCCAATGATCAAAAGCCACGTCAACACCTGGTTACGCCAGCATGCGCAGGTACTGGGTTTCTGCTCGTGCCAGGCCAGACATGGCGGTGCCGGCGCGGTTTACGTGATGCTTAAACGCACCATGATGGACGGTCGCGACGAATAATCCCGTTACACCGAACTTGCAGGGTCGTGTCCGCCACCGTACCCTTGCCCTTTGCGAAAATCCCCACAGGTAGTTTCATGTCCCTGGAACAGAATTACACCGCCATGTGTAGGGGGGCTAGTTAAGTAGCTAGCGGTAATGAAATCAGGGCGTTAGCGCCGAAGGAAACTCCCAACCTCGCACCAAAACGCGCCGATTGGTACGAGAAATTCAACTTCAGGAAACCCCGCAACGACCAAATCGTGCGGGTTTTTTCACTTACGGTTTAAACTCCGAAAAGTACCCAGGTATTTAACCGCCCTGTCATTGTCCATATCAAGGAGTATCGCCATACTACGGTGCGGTACGGTGCTGTCATATAACGGCCAACCAGTAAAAAAAGGAGCTTCCTGTGCTGACCGAGTTACGAGTACAAAATTTCAAAGCCTGGAGGGATACCGGTAAAATCCGTCTCGCCCCCCTTACCGTAATTTTCGGAACGAATAGCTCGGGAAAATCCAGCCTAGGCCACCTTCTCCTAGCACTAAAACAAACTGTCCAAATGGCGGACCGCAAACGCGCATTTCAGCTGGGAGATGATCACTCTCTAATAGACCTTGGCACGTTTGCGGACTGCCTCCATGGCCATGACTTATCCCGAGAGTTAGAGTTCACTCTACGCTGGAAATTACCTCGCTCCATCACTGTTAAAAATGCCTCGATTCACGGGGAAGTATATACCGGAAATGAACTTTCGTTATCAGCGGCGTTAATATCGGACCGTTCCGGACAACCGCAAACTAAGGAAATTCGCTATACCTTACTCCAGGAAGGCGAAAAAGCTCTTGATGTCGTTCACGCCGGTTCAGGCTCCCGCGGAAGCCTTGAATGCTTCCCTCTGCGTTTAATGCATGCAAGTGGTAGGAAATGGCCAGCAGAACCGCCCGAGAAGTTCTACCGATTCGCTGACCGTACATTACTACGCTATCAAAACGCTGATTTCTTGGCTGACTTCGCATTGGAAACTGAACGTGTTCTAGATGCTCTTTATTATTTAGGTCCATTGCGCAGTCCCGCCAAAAGAGTCTATCAGTGGTCTGGCGATACTCCTCCTGATGTTGGTGCTCAGGGAGAGTCAAGCATCGCAGCATTATTAGCAGCGACCGAGCAAAATCGAGGACTTAACCGCGGCTATAGGAAACATCGGCAACGCTTTGATACCTTCATTGCCAGTTGGTTGGTTGATCTAGGAATCATCAAAGAATTTCGTGTTAAGCCTGTAGCAAAAGGACGGAAAGAGTACGAAGTTTTGGTGCGCACTTACGCCGACTCGCCTGAGGTTAAATTAACCGATGTAGGTTTTGGGGTATCCCAAGTATTGCCCGCACTAGTCCAGGCTTTTTACTGCCCACCCGGCTCTACGCTTTGGATGGAACAACCAGAAATTCATCTTCACCCAATGGCTCAATCTAATCTGGCTGACGCTATGATTAGCGCGGTTCAGTCATATGAAAACGGACAACCTCGCGGAACTCAGCTGATAATAGAAACGCATTCAGAGCACTTCCTTAATCGCCTGCAGCGTCGCATAGCTGAACGAGCAATATCCACCGAAGAAATAGCGGTATATTTCGCAAAAAATAAAAAGGGCGGAGCTGAACTAGAAGAGCTGAAGCTAGATGAATCAGGCGAAATACTCAATTGGCCTGAAAATTTCTTTGGCGACGAAATGGGTGACATAGTAGCTCGGACACTTGCAGCGATTCAGAATTCAAACTCAGGAGAGAAGTGAATGTCTGTAACTGTCATAGATACCAATGTGCTTCTGGTGGCGAATGGTAGCCACGACGACGTCTCAGAAGCATGCCGGACAGAGTGCATCAACCAGCTCAGAGCTCAACAAAAATCCGTAACCGTGATTGATGACAAAGGAAGAATACTGCGCGAGTATCAGAATAAAACACAGCCTAACCAACCTAAAGGAGTAGGCGACGTTTTTCTAAAATGGCTTTTGCAGAACCAACGCAACACAAAATATGTTCACCAAGTGACTATCACTGAAGGCGATGACAACTCTTTCCTTGAGTTTCCTTGCGAGGCTTTACAAGCTGTATTCGATCCGCCAGATCGTAAGTTTGCTGCGGTAGCCAATGCACATCCTAATAAGCCTGTAATTTGGCAAGCCGCAGATTGTAAGTGGTTAGATTGGTGGGAGGCTTTGGATCGCACGGGTATAAAGGTTAAATTCTTGTGTTCAGACGATGTATGCCGATTTTATAATAATAAATTCCCGACTAAACAGCAACCTACATTGCCTTCACCATGAGTGAATTTTTTCGATTCCCACACACCCCTCACTTGAAGTGGCTCGCAGCGGGATCCGCTCGCGGGGACAAAATCTTAAGTCCGACTGAGGTCGACTTTTTGATTGAAAATAGCGTAATAGTAGAAGAAAAAGTTGATGGCGCAAATCTGGGAATTTCATTAAAACCTGACGGGAAACTCCAAGTACAGAATCGCGGACAATACCTCTCCCCCCCGTTCTCAGGCCAATTCTCACGCTTGAAGGCGTGGCTAGCACAACATGATGAAAAATTACGCACAGCCTTAATTCCCGGCCAAATAATTTTCGGTGAATGGTGTGCCGCCAAACATTCGTTGAATTACACGAAGCTCCCTGACTGGCTCCTTGTATTTGATGTATTTGATCATGAGCAGAATAAATTCTGGAGTTGCTCTAAGCGCGACAAATTAGCTTTAGCACTCGGACTACAGACCGTCCCGCGTATTTTTACTGGAAAAGTGAGCATTGATCAGCTAATAGACTTAGTGAAGAACCAAGGCAGCCACTATCGCTCCGGTCAATTAGAAGGAATCATCATAAGACGCGACTCGGAAGAATGGTGCGAATCAAGAGCAAAACTTGTTCGCTCCGATTTCACCCAATCGATTGAAGATCACTGGCGAAAAAAAAATATTGAATGGAACAAAGTAAAACCAAATCAATAAAAATTTAGCGTGCTTAATAGTGTTTCCATTGGATAGCGCGCCCCTAAATTACGTTACCTTCTCCAATGATGGAGTGGGTGCAGTAAACCACCCTCCCCCCGATTTGATTGGTTTAGATCGCGAGCCAGCGATGCGTTGTAGCAATTTTTAAGCATTCGACAGCCGCTGCCTACCCAGTGCATTACCGGTACTAGACATCTGACCAGGTAATTGGGAATGTATTGCTCCAAATCATCGTTTACTTCGCTTGATTCACGGAACAGACGACCAGCGCTGCCTAACTGAAAGGAATCTTCCACATGAACCGTCCCAATAAAGCTCCCGTTGCCGTTCTGGAGCCACTGACCTTTACCCTGCAAGGCGACGACCTGAAACACCTAAACGATTACCGCGAGGCGGTGTATTTGAGTGCGCTCGAAAACTACCCAGAAGAGGCGAAGAGCGGCAATGGATCGGTGATCCACCAGGAGCGTTGCCGGCAGCGAGTTGATGCAGCCAAACGCGCCTTGGCGGAGATCCTCAGCAGCAAGGCCGACGAGCAGCTGGGCGCTCCATCACGACTTCAGTCCGACTAAGCAACCCACGCCCGGCCTACTACACTGAGTCGCTCCACGCGTAAAGAGCAAGATCAATACAGATGAGTGAAGCCGTAGAAGTGGTGCAGGTGGCAGGTACCAGCAATGCCAATAAGATACTGTCCGATGGTTGGACGCTACTGGCATTTGTACCTAGTGCGAACAATGCCGGCCAACCGCATGTGGCTTATGTGCTGGGCAAGGGTGAGGCGGCACCGGAAAAGGAAAATGTCGGGTTGATGCCGCCAGCGCGGCTGCGCAAGTGAGAACGCGTTACCAATAACGCTGTTTAGGTTCAACAGGTCTCCACACTTTGCCCAATTGGGAGCCTATTTTTTGAGTCATGGAAGCCACAACAGGTGGCGGGTGGCTCACCATTACCTAACGGTCTGGAAATTGCTACGCCGATCTCACGGAAACGGGAACAGGGTTTACGTTTTACTCCTATTAGGGCTTGACCCAACGTCGGCGTGTTGGGCCAGTTCCAAGGTCAGCCACCGAACACGCTGGCACTGATTAAATGGATAGGGATTCGAACCCCTTTCGTTGTCGCCACAGGCCGCTTAAGGCCAACAAAAACGGGAATTTCCGCTCGTTCCTTTGTCGTCAAGCGGCCTATTGCGGTCTCAAACTTGCCCTAAACATCATTATGAATTCGCTCGCGGTCTAGATCTGAAGTAATACGCGCCAATGGCTTCAGTACATCCTGAAGCGCAGCTATCGCCGAAGGCTTCATTGCGTCTCGAATCGCAGCCATCGACGAAGGCTTCATTGCGTCTCGAATCGCAGCCATCGACGAAGGCTTCATTGCGTCTTGAATCGCAGCCATCGCGGCCGAAGGCTTCATTGCGTCTTGAATCGCAGCCATCGATGAAAGCTTCATTGCGTCTCGAATCGCAGCCATCGATGAAGGCTTCATTGCGTCTCGAATCGCAGCCTTCGATGAAGGCTTCATTGCGTCTCGAATCGCAGCCATCGATGAAGGCTTCATTGCGTCTCGAATCGCAGCCATCGACGAAGGCTTCATTGCGTCTTGAATCGCAGCCATCGATGTAAGCTTCATTGCATCTTGAATCACAGCCATCGATGTAAGCTTCATTGCGTCTTGAATCGCAGCCATCGCGGCCGAAGGCTTCATTGCATCTTGAATCACAGCCATCGATGTAAGCTTCATTGCGTCTTGAATCGCAGCCATCGCGGCCGAAGGCTTCATTGCGTCTTGAATCGCCGCAATATGTACCATTGACTTCATTGCATCCTGAAGCGATTCCAGCTCCGCCAATGGCATTACCGTAGCCCGGCGAATAGCGTCCAAAGTTGGTCTGGGTGATATGCCGAGGCTTGGCAAAAGCCCAGGCGGGTTCACACGATCCTCTCGCATTAGCGGCTGATGAATTGTGCGAGCTGTGACGCGGAACGCGTCAAGATGAATGAGTCCCAGTGCGGCCGCAACATGCTCCGCTTTATCAGACGACACACCCCAGTAGAGCGATATACGCAGTGAAATTGGCGCAATAAATTGCTCTATTACCAGCGATTGCCCGGAATAAGCGGGTCCATTAAGTTTGGCCTGCGAGCGCAACTCTTCGTATCCGCCATATCCGAGGATTTGAGCAAAGGCTTGCTGCGCGAAAGAACGCTTTGGCTTAACAGACTGATAGGGATGGTGCTTACTAAGCTTGGAAATGGAGCTATTGATGCGACCGCTATCAAAGTCGGCCGATGTAACGGGAATACGAATCATAAAACACCTCATACAGGGGCACAGAGTTCGTACAGCAGCTGGCGAGCCGTGGTGCACCTGACTAGGGTCAAGTTTCGTATCAAAAGAATGGGTATCGCGATTGAAGCAGGTTGGTCTCGTATCCTAGGAATTCGCGCAAGGCCAGCAGCACCGAACGAGACCAGTCCGGCTTAGCTGAAAGCATAAAGATCCAAAAAATATTGTCAAGCTAAACAAAAGACGTCCTAGTTGTCGTAGCTCCCAGGCCACAGCTTCCCAAGCTGATAACGAGGGGTCGATTCCCTTCACCCGCTTCACTATTTTCAAGGCCTCCAGCCTACCAATCGTCTTCAAGGTGTCTGTTCCTACTTTTTTGTAGACTCTAGACAACTTGCAACAGACACCAGCACCTAGACACTCGCCCCACCGATGCATCCCCCCTCAGCGCCCTCAACCTCTTCTCACAACTGATTGTGCTCGACAGCTCTGACCCTATTTCAGGAGCACACCCAGATTGTGCTGTAGTCGTTCACTTGGCCCACTGGAACCAGATAAAGTCGGCATCCAATCAGTTCAAGGCATCGCGAGGCCAGCCATCCTATGAGACGACTATTTTCAGATATTAAATTTCTTTTTGCTGTCAGCTCGTTGATTGTGATTGCGTCTGCTGCCGCCAGCATTTGGTCAAATCATTGGCATTGGTTCGGCCGGTCAGGGGCAATCCTTACAATTGCCGGCCTATTGCTTACCTTCCGCCCATTGGTACGCATGGGGCTCCCCGAATGGCTGAAAAGCCAATCGATTATCGACTGTGGCCATCTCGCACCAACTGAGGCTGAAGCCGAAGCTGATCGCCAAACACAAATTGACGGTACTGCATCCAAGTGGGGCGTGACCATGGCGATTGCTGGCACGTTGGTCTGGGCGTACGGAGACCTCATTGGCGGCCTACCGCAGTGATGCTCTACAACGCTCAATTACGCAGCAAACTGCCTATAGAGCATCACAGCATTATTTGCATCCAACCTTCAAAAGCTGATCCAGCCTCGTTGTATAGCTCTGACTCATCATCTCGCGCCGCATGACCCAATCAGGATTGATGGGCACAGCCGCAGACCGCAGCGTCCCCCTGCCCCACCTTTCGTTGATCTTATCCAGCACCGTCATCAGGCTCGTCGCTTCGGTGGACTGGGTGATGGCGAACAAGTCCTCGGTGAATTGACCTGGCTGGCAAAGATTAACAAGCATCACTTCCGCCTTGCTGTATTTGAATCCCGGCCGGAACACATGCTCGACAGTGTTGACGGCGGCCTTGGTCAGCAGACGCACATCAGCGGTGGGATATGGCAGTTCGATCAGGACGCCGTTTGCGTACTTAGCCTCGTCGGGATTGAACGTGCCAGTGCGAATGCTGACGCGAATCTTCTTGCACAGCGAATTCTGGGCACGCAGCTTTTCCGAAGCGCGCATCACATAAGTGGCGACGGCCTCCTTGATCGGTGCAAGCTCTGTGAGACGCTTGCCGAACATCCGGCTGCAGCAGATCTCCTGCTTTGGCGGATTCGGCTCGTCCAACTCCAGGCATGCGGTGCCAGCTAACTCTCGGGCGGTTTTCTCGATCACCACGCTGAAGTTTTTCCGTAGCGTCCAGGCATCTGCCTTGGCCAGATCCATCGCAGTCTTGATGCCCATGCCTTCCAGGTGCAGCTTCATGCGCCGCCCTACTCCCCAGACCTCGGCAACGTCCTTGTTGCGTAACACCCAGTCGCGCTTGATCGGGTCGCAGATGTTCACGACGCCCCCGGTTTGCGCCTGCAGGCGTTTGGCGGTGTGGTTGGCCAGCTTTGCCAGGGTCTTGGTGTGCGCGATGCCGACGCCGACCGGGATACCCGTGCATCGCAGCACCTGGCTGCGGATCCTGCGGCCGAGGCCGTCCACGTCGTTGATGCCGGTGAGGTCGACGAAGGCTTCGTCGATGCTGTACACCTCGACGGCCGGCACCATCGACTCGATCAATGTCATGACGCGTTCACTCATGTCGCCATACAGCGCGTAGTTCGAGGAGAACGGGACGATGCCGTGCTGCTTGAGCTTGTATTTGATCTGGAAGTACGGCTCGCCCATTTTCACGTAGGGCTTGGCGTCGTAGCTGCGGGCGATGACGCAGCCGTCGTTGTTCGACAGCACCACAATGGGCACTTTGGCCAGGTCTGGTCGGAACACGCGCTCACAACTGGCGTAGAAGCTGTTGCAATCGATCAGGCCGAATACCGGCAGCGACTTAGACATGGCTGCGCACGCTACTGGTGACGACACCCCAGATCGCCAGTTCGTCACCTTCAAGGACATATCGTGACGGGTACTTGGGGTTTTCCGACATCAGGATGACTTCCCTACCACGAAGGCACAGGCGCTTGCAGACGGGTTCATTGTTCAGGAGCGCGATGACGATGTGACCGTGGGCGGGCTCAATTGATCGGTCGACAATGGCAAGGTCTCCCTCATATATCCCGGCGCCCTGCATGCTTTCACCGGTGAGCGACACCAGGTAGAAATGTGGCGCACGGATGTTCAGTACTTCATCCAACGAGATCTGCGCTTCGATGTGATCTGCTGCCGGCGAGGGAAAGCCTGCCGGAACGCGGAAGAGACACAGAGGCACCTTCGAGCCGCCCTCACTGATGGGACCGAGAATTGAGTAATTCATGACGCACGACTTCCAATACTGTACGAGTATACAGTTAACTTTCTGAAAGCCTTGAGGTCAATTCTTGTAGGAGATATCTGACAGGCGGGCTGATCATGGACGGACAGCCGCACGCTCAGACGTTTTCTGATAGCGATCCAACATCCGATACCCTTCCTAGATTTCGAATTCCTATGTGGAGCGCCGGTTCCCAACGCTGAATTTAGCTTGCGCTTTCACGATAGCTTTTCCGGCACAATAACCAACGTCGAATTTGACTACGGCGTCCACGTTAGCTTCCCGACCTCAGTTCCCAACGTCGAATTTAGCTACCGAATTCACGATAGCTTTCCAATCTCAATTCCCAACATCGGATTTAACTACCGAATTCACGATAGCTTTCCAATCTCAATTCCCAACATCGGATTTAACTACCGAGTTCACGATAGCTTTCCAAGCTCAGTTCCCAACATCGGATTTAACTACCGATTTCACGATAGCTATTTCAATCTCAATTCCCAACATCGGATTTAACTACCGATTTCACGATAGCTTTCCAAGCTCAATTCCTAACATCGGATTTAGCTACCAATTTCATGATAGCTTTTCCAAACTCAATTCCAATAATAGGATTTGATAAAATCTCGCACTAGCCTGAGCCCTTTACCGCCGAACCAAAACAGCCGAAAAGCGTTGATATACAAGGGCTACAGGCAACATGACACGATCAACACTCGCCCGACACATGAGGTATGAGCAATTTTTTCGGAAAGTAGCACCATCACATATTGACGCAGTTATTTATCTAGCCGTACTGTTAGCAACAGTTACAGAGAACTTCCTTCCTCAAGCACCGCCACAACAACGGCGCGTACCTCTGCGAGTATTTAAAATGATAAATGCACTGCTGATTGTTGCGTACATCAAAACCATCAACCTTATTACTCTTATTCTTACGTTGTATGCAGGCGGGCAGCTCTGGGGCTAGAACAGGCCGCACAGCATTGCCGGCTCCCAATTCATGATCACCAGCTCGCCGCTGACGTCGGCCTTCCCCTGGCGCTGATTAGTAGTGGTGTAGCGGATGTCCAGAGTCTCGAAATGGAAGCCTTCGAACACACGGCGGATATCGGGATGATCGTTGATGCTGACCATCACTTTGCCTTTGCAGCGGCGCATGAAGTCGGCCATTCGCTCGTAGTTCTCGAATGGAAAGTCCATGCCATAGCCGGTGGTCTGCCAATAAGGCGGATCCATGTAGTGGAAGGTGTGGGCACGGTCGTAGCGTTCTGCGCATTCAAGCCATGGGAGATTTTCGACGTAGGTGCCGGACAGGCGCTGCCACGCGGCCGAGAGGTTTTCCTCGATGCGCAGCAGGTTGATGGCCGGTGCGTTGGTCGCCGTGCCGAACGTCTGCCCCGAGACCTTGCCGGCGAAGGCATGATGCTGCAGGTAGAAGAATCGTGCGGCGCGCTGGATGTCGGTGAGGGTTTCGGGGCGGGTCATCTTCTGCCATTCAAACACTCGCCGCGAACTGAGCGCCCATTTGAACTGGCACACGAACTCTTCGAGGTGGTTCTGCACGACGCGGTAAAGCGTGACCAGGTCGCCGTTGATGTCGTTGAGGACTTCCACGGGCGATGGCTGGGGCTTCATGAAGTACAGCGCGGCACCGCCGGCAAAGACTTCGACGTAGCATTCGTGAGGCGGAAAAAGCGGAATGAGGCGGTCGGCCAGGCGGCGTTTGCCGCCCATCCAAGGGATGATGGGTGTGGACATAAAAAGCAAGACCTTTACTGTATGGATAAACAGGTGCTAGGCTCGCCGCGCTTTGTGCACGGAGCAAGAGCCTTGGCAGGACTTGCAGGGACAATCTGCAGGGACGGCGGTCGATCCAGATGTTGGCGCATCCGGACCGGCCGCTCTTTTCTTTACGGTCAGAGGACTATGTATAGGCGCTCGCAAGTGATGATGGCCGATAGCCACGTACTGGAGTAACCTTTGCGCCTTTCACAAGGAGTGCAATTATGAGCAAGAAAATTGTGCTGGCAGCTTTTCTGTCTGCCAGCTGTAGCGGTGTAGCGATGGCCGAAAGCCCCAAAGCCTACTTAGTACCAGGCTCACATGATCGTGATTTTGGCGTTGTCTGCCAGATCAACGGCAATGAAACATTTTCTGTAAAACAGAACCAGCGCAACAACGACTACCGGGTAGCGAGAGATATCTATCTCACTGATATCAGTGCTGGACGGGTAGTGATCAGTCTGAAGCGTGGATTCGTTTCGGCTGATAAATACACTACTTACGTGACGGCTACCGGAGAGTCGTGCGAGACCTTCAGCATTTAATTTCGATGGAGGCGCGGGTCAATCACCCGTCGCCTTTATTTTCTAGAATTGAACTCTTTCACATACGACTGACACGCAGCCAATGCAATTAGTCCTCGGTCGCCATCGTCGGTGATGCCGACAATTCGTTGAGCATGCGCTGGGTCAAGTTCGGCTCTTGTGGGGCCATGAACCACGCTGCCGGTGGTGGCCGGAGGTTGGCACCGATCCGTTGCCGGCACCAGTGGTGGCGTTGAGTAGGACTGACAGGCGCAGATCAGAAGTGGCAAGACGGTCACGCAGGCGATCTTGATTATGTTGGACATCGGTCAAGGCTCGGTAATGGGTTTGTTCGCTGGTGGCCAGGCGCTGCTCGAGCGCGAGGCGTTTGTCTTGTTCGTCGCGCTGTTGTGCGACCGAGGCCAGAGCCAGTTGGTTGAGGGTTTCAGTGTGGAGGCGACATTTGCCGAGACCACGTTGATTCCGCTGCGCACGTTGTACAACCCCGACACCTGTCCGGTGCATCTGCTACCACATCTAGCTTGGGCCTGGTCGGTCGACCGCTGGGATCCGGAGTGGCCGGAATCGGTCAAGCGCGCCGCGATCAAGGCCTCGTTCTATATCCACAAGCACAAGGGCACCATCGGTGCTTTACGTCGGGTATCCCCAAACGCCGAAGGGAATTAAGGCTGCCGCCGACCTACGCGCTAACGTAACCAGCCTGATCAAGCATGGCGTATTGGATGATCAGCGCTACGCCGAACTGTTCCCCAACTCCACCTATGCCAACTACTCGGCGACTCCCCGTTTCGGGGAGTATGCCCAGGAGTGGCTCGACAGCAGAGAGATCGTGGCCGGGACGCGCAAGAATTACCTCGGCTCGCTCAATCTGTACTGGATGCCATATCTGGCAATGCTCCCCATCGACAGCATCACATCGGTGATGCTGCGCAAGGTAGTAGCCAATACTGAATGGGCGACACCGGGCGTGAAGCGCGCGGCGATCCAGCGTCTGACCACGGTGTTCGGTACGGCAGTGAAAGACGGTCTGATTACCCGTAACCCGGTGGAGTCTATTGAGCTGCCGGTGAAGGCCAAGAAACCCATCGATCCCTTCACCGTGGGTGAGGCCAACCAAATTATCGATCACCTATATAAGACGCTGATCCATTCGATGCGGATCTACGCGGCGTACTTTGAGTTCGCCTTCTACACCGGCATGCGCCCCAGCGAGATCGCGGCGCTTCGCTGGGAAGAGGTGGACAAAGAAAAGCGCCTCGTGAATGTGTGTCGAATCGTCGCGGATTACAAAATCGAGGAGCGAACCAAAACCCGCAACGAACGCCAAGTCATGCTCAACAGTCGCGCACTCCACGCCATTGAGCAGGCCAAACTAGTGGCTAAACAACGTGCTTTGCAGAGCCGCCGCAAACGTTCAGAATCGCCCTATGTGTTTCCGCCAACCAAGAACTTCGAGTTCATTCAGCAATCGAGCGTGACTGATAAACACTTTCAGGTTGCCCTAACCGAATTGGGCATTCGCCCCCGACGGCAATACAACTGCCGGCACACTTACGCTACCATGTGTTTGATGTCGGGTATGAACCCCGCATTTATCGCCAATCAGCTCGGACACAGCGTTCAAATTCTCCTCTCCACTTACGCCAAATGGATAAACTCCAGTATTGACTGGAGAGAACTTGGAAAGCTTGAAAGTACTATTGACGGTGAACTGACTAAATCTTGATTACGGAAGGGAATCAATAAAATGCCGTTAACACTTGATCAGCAAATAGTCCTGGAAAATGACAAAAAAAATCTGGAAATCAGGACAGCCAAATTAACTCTAGACTTTACACAACTAACAAAATTAATAGAGTTAATTGAAAGCATCCCTAATGAAATTCCGAAAAACGATATCGATTGTGCTAATTGGTGGGCCGACAACAAACTGTGGGGCGTTCTGGTTGAGGCACGAGAATCAATCAAAAGTGAAATTATGAGCGACGCATTAGAATCCATCGCAAGGGATCGTGCAGCAGGCCGTTAAGTGCTCGCTTAATCACCTGAACTGACAGCCGCGATATCAGAAGGCTGTCAGTTCAAAAAAACTAATCTGAATATTACATTTATCTTTTTTTTACTTTTGGGGGCGTACCTGGACGCCGGGCTGCAACCTTCAGGTCTTCATCAAAAGCCATAACAACGTCGCCTTTGGTTTGTTTCAATATCCTATAAGCCCTGATAACTGCGCGCCGTTCTATAGCCTTATTTCTTTCCTTAACAGTTTCTTTTTTGGCCAGTTGCTTCATCTTCAACTGGATAGCACGACGTTGGTCTTCTGATCGTACTTTTTCAATTCGCTCAGGATGGCCGGCCATCCAAACAGGGCTTCCCATAACACCTTGAAGAAGCCCTGAAATTAAGATATCAGCATCCAATTTCGGAAAGTAAAGACCGAGACCCGAGGGACTAATTTCAATCTCACTCAGATCCGACACATCACTTTCATGAAGCTCTTGAATAAGTCCTAATGGGACATTCAACTCGATCCCAGCGTAAAGCTTTACTAACAATTTACGTGAAAAATGATCTACACGAGCACCTACCGCATAAAGACCAAGTGACCTCAGCTGCTGGATGCCGCCATTTGCAGGTAGTGAAGAGGTTTCGACATCATGGTCATTGCCCATAGAAATCACTCCATTCTTTGCAATATTTTGCGACCGCCTTTGATACCAGCTTACCAAGCTGGTTAGCTTCGTGGGATGCCATGTTGTGAGGCTTATCCCTCAATGTTGCTGGACCGCCAGGACAATTCAATAAGAAAACTGCCTCACTATTGCTGTTAGTCACATGGACATGTGCTGGAGCATGATCATTTGAGTAATAAAAAACTCGATACCCGTCTATTTTGTCTATTGTAGGCATGCTCACCGCTATCCATTTCTGTTCAGTACAGTATAGCTTATCATCGCTTCTATACGTCTATCGATGAAACGCGCATGGCGGATATGACAATGTCACCGTACGCTCCTGAGCGGCACCTTCACCGCGCCACTTCATCGTTTCTCCAGCAAGTCAATGCTACACGTCGGTTAGGATATTTTTGGCCAAAAGCTCCATTCATCTGAGTTTTCGCCGTTTGACGTGGAGTTTCGCTTCCACCGGCAATACAACTGCCGACACACATACGCTACCATGTGCCTCATGGCGGGTATGAACCCTGCGTTTATTGCCACTCAGCTCGGTCATAGCGTTCAGATGTTGCTATCGACGTACGCCCGATGGATAAACTCCAGCACCGACTGGGGTGAACTCGGTAAGCTCGAAAACAGCTTGATTGGTACAAAATTGGTACAGACAGAAACAGTACCCCTCTGAAACCCTTATGGAATCAGCCCCTGTGACACTGGAACAAAACTACACCGCGATTCTCGGCCAACTGGGCGAGGACGTGTCCCGCGAGGGCCTGCTCGACACGCCAAAGCGTGCCGCCAAAGCCATGCAGTACCTCTGCCGCGGTTATGAACAGACGCTCGAAGAGGTCACCAACGGTGCCCTGTTCAGCTCCGACAACAGCGAAATGGTGCTGGTCAAGGACATCGAGCTGTACTCGTTGTGCGAACACCACCTGCTGCCGTTCATCGGCAAGGCCCACGTTGCTTACATCCCGAGCGGTAAAGTGCTGGGCCTGTCGAAGGTCGCGCGCATTGTCGACATGTATGCACGCCGCCTGCAGATTCAGGAAAACCTCAGCCGCCAGATCGCCGACGCCGTTCAGCAAGTCACCGGTGCACTGGGCGTGGCCGTGGTGATCGAGGCCAAGCACATGTGCATGATGATGCGCGGTGTCGAGAAGCAGAATTCGTCAATGATCACTTCGGTGATGCTCGGTGAGTTCCGCGAAAACGCGGCGACTCGCAGCGAGTTCCTCAGCCTGATCAAGTAACTCGCAACAGAAAAAAACCGGCGTTGATCGCCGGTTTTTTTTCGTCCGTGAAAAATCGGGTAAGCTGCGCGCCTTCTTCAATGTCCCTGTGAGGCTTGTAACGTGTTCGTCAAAGCGCTTCGTGTCGGCCTCGGCCAACTGATCATCTTCATCGACTTTCTGACCCGCCCGGGCAAGAAAAAACGCCCCGCCGCTGCTCAGGCTCAAGTGGACGCTGCGGCGAAGGATCTGACGCTATATCAGTTCCACGCCTGCCCGTTCTGCGTGAAAACCCGCCGCACCCTGCGCCGCCTGAATGTGCCGGTGGCGCTGAAGGACGCGAAGAACAACGTGCAGGATCGCCAGACGCTGCTGGAACAGGGTGGCCGGATCAAGGTGCCGTGCCTGCGTATCGAAGAGAATGGTCAGACGACCTGGATGTATGAGTCCAAGGTGATCATTGATTATCTGGATAAGCGTTTCGCTGCGGTCTGATCTTGATGGGATGTCGACTCAGCTCAGACACCGCAAACTCCAGACAAAAATAAACCGGCCCTTTAGCCGGTTTATTGGTTTTCAGGCCGCCAAAGCCGCCTGTTTCTGGCGCACCACCGCCGCCAGTCGCTTTAGCCCTTCACTCAGTCGCGCCGGATCGATATGGCTGAAATTCAAGCGGAGATGCCCGAGGTTTTGATCTGGCTCGGGGAAGAACGGCTCACCCGGCATGAACGCCACATCGTTGGCCAACGCTTCGTTGAGCAGCGTCCGCGTATCCAGGGGTTGTTTCAACGTCAGCCAGAAAAACAGCCCGCCTTGGGGCACATTCCAGTCGGCCAGATCGGCGAAGTGGGTTTCCAGCGCCGCTTGAAAGGCGTCGCGGCGCTGCCGATAGAACCCGCGCAACTCACTCAAGTGCTGCTGATATTTCTCGCTGCCGATCCACTGCAGTGCCTGCCACTGACCGATGCGGTTGGTGTGCAAATCTGCGGATTGCTTGAGCTTGAGCAGGTGCGGGAACAGATCCGGGCTGGCGATCAGGTAGCCGACGCGCAAACCCGGCAGCAAGGTTTTCGACACGGTGCCGGTGTAGATCCAGCTGGCTTTTTTCAGGCGTCCGGCAATCGGTTTGGCGCTGCCGCCGTCGAACGTCAGCTCGCGGTACGGTTCGTCTTCAATCAACGTGACGCCGAATTCGTCGAGCAGCGCCGCGACGGCTGCGCGTTTTTCCTCGCTGTAGCGCACGGCGGACGGGTTCTGGAACGTCGGAATCAAATAGATGAACGCTGGACGATGCTGCTCCAGGCGACTACGCAATTGCGCCAGGTTCGGGCCATCGGACTCTTGCGGCACGGTCAGACAATCGGCGCCGAACAGCTGGAAGATCTGCAACGCCGCCAGATAAGTAGGCGCTTCCAGCAAGATCTCGGTGCCTTTGTCGATGTACAGCTTGGCGGCCAGATCGAGGGTTTGCTGAGATCCGCTGACCACCAGTACCTGACTCGCCTCGCAGGCCAGCCCCAGCGCCCTCGCCTCTGCGGCCAGCGCTTCACGCAATGCCGGTTCACCTTCGCTCATGCCGTACTGGCCGAGGGACAGCGGCAGGTCGGCCCATTCGACTTTCGGCAGCATGGCTTCGGCCGGCAGACCACCGGCGAACGACATCACCTCCGGGCGCTGGGCGGCGGCGAGGATTTCACGAATCAAAGAACTTTTAAGGCGCGAGACACGTTCGGAAAAAGCCATGGTGGTCACCGGTAGCGAGGCGTGTGGAATATGAGTCAAACTTGTTGACTGAAATTACGACAACCCGACTGGAAACGTCAACATGCTTGACCTTAAAAACCCTGCAAGCCAACAACAGGCCATGGAAGCGTTTTTCTTCGGCTATCAGGCATTCACCGCCAAGGCTGACGAAATGCTCGAGCGCCGCGGCCTCTCGCGGGTGCATCAGCGCATTGTGTTTTTCATCGCGCGTTACCCGAATCTCAGCGTGAAGGAATTGCTCGCACTGCTCGGTGTGAGCAAACAGGCGCTGAACATGCCGCTGCGGCAGTTGCAGGAAATGCATCTGGTCGACAGCGTGGCGTCGCTGACTGACAAGCGTAAGCGGCTGCTGGAGTTGACGGCAGAAGGCGCGAAGTTTGAGCAAGCGTTGCGGCGTGAGCAGGTGAAGTTGCTGGAGCGGGTGTTTGCCGAAGCCGGGGAAGCAGCGGTGAATGGCTGGCTGGCGGTGAATCTGGCGCTGGGGAACAGTCAGGCGCATCTCGATTGACCTGGCCGGCCTCTTCGGGAGCAAGCCCCCTCCCACATTTGAAATGCGGTCACTGTGGGAGGAGGTTTACTCCCGAAAGGGCCGGAACGGGCGATATATCCCTATCGCCGGAACTTTCGTAAACAAAACCAAAAACAATATTTGCTTTATTTGTACACAAAAGCATAATCCACTGCGTGCGAGTTCCTGACCGCATGGTCAACAAATTCGCGTATGCCTCAAAGGGCTGCTGCCACCCCTCATGGGTCCGGCCCTGGAAATAACAATAAAACTCTTGAGGAGTACTCGCTGTGGAAAGCCGCAAATCCGAAGCATCGACGCTGGAACTCTCGCCGCCATTACGCAATGGCTTGCTGGAGCGCATCTTTAAACTCAGCTTGCATGGCACCACGGTGAAGACCGAGTTGATTGCCGGTCTGACAACCTTCATCACCATGGCCTACATCATCTTCGTCAACCCCAACATCATGGCCGATGCCGGGATTGACCACGGTGCAGCGTTCGTCGCCACCTGTATCGCCGCCGCGCTGGGCTGCCTGTTGATGGGCCTTTACGCCAACTGGCCGGTGGGTCTGGCACCGGGCATGGGCCTTAACGCCTTCTTTACCTACACAGTGGTCGGCACCATGGGCTACAACTGGGAAACCGCGCTCGGTGCGGTATTCGTTTCCGGTGTGCTGTTCATGATCCTGACCTTTTCGCGGATTCGCGAATGGCTGCTCAACAGTATTCCGGTCAGCCTGCGCTTTGCGATGGGTGCCGGTGTCGGTCTGTTCCTCGGTCTGATTGGCCTGAAAACCGCCGGCATCGTCGTTGACAGCCCGGCCACTCTGATCAAACTCGGTTCCCTGCGCGAACCCGGGCCGCTGCTCGCCGCCGTGTGCTTCCTGATGATTGCGATCCTCAGCTACCACCGCGTGTTCGGGGCGATCCTCATCAGCATCATCACCGTGACCCTTGCCGGTTGGGGTCTGGGCCTCGTTCACTACGAAGGCATCATGTCTGCGCCGCCAAGCCTGGCACCGACCTGGATGGCAATGAACGTGGCCGGCGTATTCAACGTCAGCATGATCAGCGTGGTACTCGCCTTCCTCTTTGTGCACATGTTCGACACCGCCGGAACCCTGATGGGCGTTGCTCAACGCGCCAATCTGGTCGGCGCTGACGGTCGCATCGAAAACCTTTCCCGCGCGATGAAAGCCGACAGTGCTTCCAGCGTATTTGGCGCCGTGGTGGGCGTGCCGCCTGTCACAAGCTATGTAGAAAGTGCTGCCGGTGTGGCCGCTGGTGGTCGGACTGGTCTTACCGCCGTCACCGTAGGTGTGCTATTTATAGCCGCGATGTTTTTCGCTCCGCTGGCCGGCATGATTCCCGCCTACGCCACCGCCGGTGCACTGATTTATGTAGCGATGCTGATGATGGGTGGTATGGCCCACATCGAATGGGACGAAGCGACCGACAGCATTCCGGCGATCGTTACCGCAATCATGATGCCGCTGACCTTCTCGGTCGCCGACGGCATCGCGCTGGGCTTCATCACCTACGTGGCACTGAAGGCCGGCACCGGCAAGTACAAAGAGATTTCCGTCAGCCTGTGGGTGCTCTGCGCGATCTTCATCGCCAAGTTCATCTTCTTGTAAGCGTTACGCGGTTCAAGCTTCAAAACAGCCTCACCCCATCGGGTGGGGCTTTTGCACATTCTCAATACCCATAAAAAAAGGAGGAAAGTGATGAGTCTGGAAACCTGGCTGCTGTTCAGCGGCGCTGCGCTGGTGGTGATCCTGATTCCGGGGCCGCTGTCATTGCTGATGATCAGCAACAGTCTGAATTACGGTTTGCGCCGTTCTTACCCGGCGTTTCTCGGCGGCGTGATTGCCTCGATCTGCCTGCTCAGTGCTTCGGCGCTGGGGCTGGGCGCGTTGTTGCTGGCGTCGGAGCAACTGTTCAGTGCCTTGAAAATCGTCGGTGCGCTGTATCTGTTCTACCTCGCGTGGCAGAGCTGGCAGCAATCGCGTCAGCCCTCGGTAGGTGCCGAAGTACCGCAGGCGGCGCCGGTGCCGCGCTTTCGCACCCTGTTCGGCCGAGCCTTCGTGCTGGGCGCGAGCAACCCGAAAGACATTCTGTTCTTCGCCGCATTTCTGCCGCAGTTCCTCACCGCGCAGCAGCCGTTCCTGCCGCAATTGCTGATCATGATTGCGACCTGGGTGGTGCTCGATCTGTGCTGCAAGCTTGCTTACGGCCTGGGCGCACACGGCGCGGCGCGGTATCTGCGCAGTGGCAAGGGGCAGAGCTGGTTTAACCGGGTGAGTGCCGGGTTGTTCAGTGGTGCTGGCGCTGCATCTTTGTTGAGTCGCTAAGAGCAAAAGCTTCGCGAGCAAGCCCACTCCCACAGGGTGTACACATTCCAGAGTGGGAGCGGGCTTGCTCGCGAAGGCGTCAGATCAGGCAACACTTTTCCAAAGGCAAAAAAAAGCCCGCAGTGTGGGCGGGCGAAAGACCAAAGAAGCTATATGCGCAGTCGCTTCCCGGTGGGGGCAGCTGCTTGGGGGTCAGCTGCCCCGGTACGTGGAATAGCTGTAAGGCGAGATCAGCAAAGGCACGTGGTAGTGATCCTGTTCTGCAGAGATGCCGAAACGCAGCACCACCACATCCAGAAACGCCGGCTCAGGCAGCTGAACCCCACGGGCGCGGTAGTAATCGCCCGCATGGAACTGAACCTGATAAACCCCGGTGCGATAATCATCGCCTTGCAGCAGCGGCGCATCGACCCGGCCATCGCTGTTGGTAAGCGCACTGGCGACCAATTCCAGGTGCGAACCTTCAACGCGGTACAGCTCGACCTTGATCGAACTGCCCGGGCAACCGTGTGCAGCGTCCAAAACGTGTGTTGTCAAACGTCCCATTGATTCTGCGCGCCTGCCTGCGTGGAAGCAGTCAGACTTCGCGCCTCCCGAAGTCAGTTGAAAAGGAGACCGCACCGATTCGGAGCACGAAAAGCTGCGGCGAGCGACTGATTAAGACACTTTTCAAAAAAATTGTACACAATAAAAACGACATTTTTCACATCACCCCCGCCATCCGGGCCTTTACCCGCGTTTTGCCAGCAACACGCCAGTTCATTGAACCTCGCATCCATTAGCTGACTGGTCAGGCAGGTTTCTTGCAGGCTCACGCCAATAACAGCAAAAGATGACAGTCGGTGAAAAATGCGAAAATTCAGGCTTACAAATCGACAATAAAGTTGTATACAATCAGCCCATCGCTGTGACACCAGCCTGTCTTCTCACCGTCAGGCCGCCACACAATCTGTCAACGAATAAGAAGGAAGACTGCAGTGAGCGCTGACTACCCACGCGACCTGATCGGTTACGGCAGTAACCCTCCTCACCCACACTGGCCGGGCAATGCTCGTATCGCCCTGTCCTTCGTGCTCAATTACGAAGAGGGCGGCGAGCGCAACATTCTGCACGGTGACAAAGAATCGGAAGCGTTCCTCTCGGAAATGGTTGCCGCCCAGCCGCTGCAAGGCGCGCGCAACATGAGCATGGAATCGCTTTACGAGTATGGCAGCCGTGCCGGCGTCTGGCGGATCCTGAAACTGTTCAAGGAATTCGACATTCCGCTGACCATCTTCGCCGTCGCCATGGCCGCCCAGCGCCACCCGGATGTGATCCGCGCGATGGTCGAAGCTGGCCACGAGATCTGCAGCCACGGCTACCGCTGGATCGACTACCAGTACATGGACGAAGCGCAGGAACGCGAGCACATGCTCGAAGCGATCCGCGTCCTCACCGAACTCACCGGCGAGCGCCCGCTGGGCTGGTACACCGGTCGCACCGGCCCGAACACCCGTCGCCTGGTGATGGAAGAAGGCGGTTTCCTCTACGACTGCGACACCTACGACGACGACCTGCCCTACTGGGAACCGAATAACCCGACCGGCAAGCCGCATCTGGTGATCCCGTACACCCTCGACACCAACGACATGCGCTTCACGCAAGTGCAGGGTTTCAACAAAGGTGACGACTTCTTCGAATACCTCAAAGATGCGTTCGACGTGCTTTACGCCGAAGGTGCCGAAGCGCCGAAAATGCTTTCGATCGGTCTGCACTGCCGCCTGATCGGCCGCCCGGGTCGCCTCGCCTCGCTCAAGCGCTTCATCGAATACGCCAAAAGTCATGAACAGGTGTGGTTCAGCCGTCGCGTCGACATCGCGCGTCACTGGCACGAAACCCACCCGTACCAAGGGGCCGCCAAATGAGCCGCTTTCAAACCCTGCAACCGTCGACCCTGAGCCGCGACGCCTTCGTCAAAGCCTTTGCCGATATCTACGAACATTCGCCATGGGTAGCCGAAAAGGCCTACGACCTGGGCGCAGACGCCTCAATCGACGAGATCGAAACCCTGCACCAGCGCATGAGCGACATCCTGTTGAGCGCCGATCACGCCAGTCAGCTGGCACTGATCAACGCTCACCCGGACCTGGCCGGCAAAGCAGCCGTCCAGGGCGAGTTGACCGAAGCCAGCACCAATGAACAGGCTGGCGCCGGTATTCACCAATGCACGGCCGAAGAGTTCCAGCGCTTCACCGAGCTGAACGACGCCTACAAAGCCAAGTTCAAGTTTCCCTTCATCATGGCGGTAAAAGGCAGCAACCGGCATCAGATCCTCGCGGCGTTCGAAACGCGCATTCACAACTCGGTCGACACCGAATTCAAATGCGCGCTGGCGGAGATCAACAAGATCGCCCTGTTCCGTTTACTGACTCTTTAGCAAGCCTGGCCCGAGCATGTCAGACGCGGAGAATGCCCAGGGCCTCGCAAGCATCCCCAGCCACTTATTTAAAGGCAGACAAGAAGAATGAAAGCTTACGCCGTACCTTTCGAAAAATTCGTCAACTTGGCCGATGCCCGTCTGGGCACCAAAATCATCTCGGTCACCGATGACTGGTTCGCAGACGCCAATCGTCTGTTCCAACCGACCCCGGCCGTATGGAAGGAGGGCGTGTTCGATGACAACGGCAAGTGGATGGACGGCTGGGAATCGCGCCGCAAGCGCTTCGAAGGCTTCGACAGCGCAGTGATCCGTCTGGGCGTACCGGGTTCGATCAAAGGCGTGGACATCGACACTTCATTCTTCACCGGCAACTTCCCGCCATCGGCCTCGCTGGAAGCGTGTTTCCTGGCGTCGGGCGAGCCGGACGAAAACACCCAGTGGACTGAAGTGCTGTCGGCCGTCGAGCTGCAGGGCAACAGCCACCACTACCACGAAATCAGCAACGACAAGGCTTTCAGCCACCTGCGCTTCAACATCTACCCGGACGGTGGTGTGGCCCGCCTGCGCGTCTACGGCATTCCGTTCCGCGACTGGTCGGCTGTTGGCGATAACGAGCAAGTCGATCTGGCAGCAGCCCTGAATGGTGGCCGCGCCCTCGCCTGCTCCGACGAACACTTCGGCCGCATGAGCAACATCCTCAACCCGGGCCGTGGCATCAACATGGGCGACGGCTGGGAAACTGCACGTCGTCGCACCCCGGGCAATGACTGGGTCATCGTCGCGCTGGGTCACCCGGGCGAGATCGAGAAGATCGTCGTCGACACCCTGCACTTCAAAGGTAACTACCCGGACACCTGCTCGATCCAGGGCGCGTTCGTCAAGGGCGGTACTGACAGCCAGATCGAAACCCAGTCGCTGTTCTGGCGCGATCTGCTGCCAAGCCAGAAGCTGGAAATGCACGCCGAACACACCTTCGTCGAGCAGATCAAGGCACTGGGCCCGATCACCCACATCCGTCTGAACGTGTTCCCGGACGGTGGTGTGAGCCGCCTGCGCGTTCTCGGCAAGGTCGCGAAGTAACACCCGATCGTTCCCACGCTCTGCGTGGGAATGCATACCGTGACGCTCCGCGTCACAGTGGACGCGGAGCGTCCATGGCAGCGTTCCCACGCAGAGCGTGGGAACGATCAATTTTCAAGAGATTAAGAAGAGCAGCATGCGCACACTACAGATTGAACCGCTGACCAAAGAAGCCTTCGCCCCTTTCGGTGACGTGATCGAAACCGACGGCAGCGATCACTTCATGATCAACAACGGTTCGACCATGCGCTTCCACAAACTGGCGACGGTCGAAACCGCGACGCCTGAGGACAACGCGATCATCAGCATCTTCCGCGCCGACGCGCAGGACATGCCGCTGACCGTGAGCATGCTGGAACGCCATCCGCTGGGCAGCCAGGCTTTCATTCCGCTGCTCGGCAACCCCTTTCTGATCGTGGTCGCGCCACTTGGCGATGAACCTGTATCAGGCTTGGTCCGCGCCTTCGTCACCAACGGCAGGCAGGGCATCAATTACCATCGCGGCGTCTGGCACCATCCGGTGCTGACGATCGAAAAGCGGGATGACTTCCTGGTGGTTGATCGCAGTGGCACAGGCAATAACTGCGATGAGCATTTTTTCAAAGAGGATGAGCGTTTGATCCTCGCCCCCCACCAATAAGAGAAGGTCTGATCACTCGACAACAAGAGTGACAGGCGAGAGGTAAAGACTGTGGAAGCACATCTGTTGGAATGGCTGAACCTGAGCGTGCGCTGGGTTCACATGATCACTGGCGTGGCCTGGATCGGCGCGTCGTTCTACTTCGTCTGGCTGGAGAACAACCTCAACCGCGTCAACCCGAAAACCGGTCTTGCCGGTGATCTGTGGGCGATCCACGGTGGCGGTATCTATCACCTGGAAAAATACAAACTGGCCCCGCCGTCGATGCCGGAGAACCTGCACTGGTTCAAATGGGAAGCCTACTTCACCTGGATGTCGGGTATCGCGCTGCTGTGCGTGGTGTTCTACTCCAACCCCGTGCTCTACCTCGTGGCACCCGGCAGCGGCCTGACCGGCCCTGAAGGCGTGGCCATCGGCATCGGTTCGCTGATCGCCGGCTGGTTCATCTACGACTTCCTCTGCGATTCGCCACTGGGCAAGAAACCCGCCCTGCTCGGCTTCATCCTGTTCGTGCTGATCATCGGCGCGGCGTATGGCTTCAGCAAAGTGTTCAGTGGTCGTGGTGCGTACCTGCACGTCGGCGCGATCATCGGCACCATCATGGTCGGCAACGTGTTCCGCATCATCATGCCGGCACAGCGTGCACTGGTCGCGGCGATTGCCGAGAACCGCACGCCGGATCCGGCGCTGCCAGCCAAAGGCCTGCTGCGTTCGCGTCACAACAACTACTTCACCCTGCCGGTGCTGTTCATCATGATCAGCAACCACTTCCCGAGCACGTATGGCAGCCAGTACAACTGGTTGATCCTGGCCGGGATCGCGGTGTTGGCGGTGTTGGTGCGTCACTACTTCAACACCCGTCACGACAGCCACAAGTTTGCCTGGACTCTGCCAGTGGCAGCGGTAGGCATGATCAGTCTGGCGTACGTCACCGGTCCTGCGCCGATGTCGACCACTCCGGACGTGGCCAAAGCGCCTGCGAAAATCGAGTACCAACCGCTGCCGGAAACGGCACTGGGCGGTGGCGCGAAACCGGCTGAAGCCGCCGCACCCGCAGCACCGACCACCCCTGCAGCTGCACCGGCGCAAGCGTCGAACGCAGGCCCTGCGTTCGACAAGGTGCACAACGTTATCCAGGAACGCTGCGCGGTCTGCCATTCGGCCAAACCGACCAGCCCGTTGTTCAGCGCGGCGCCCGCCGGTGTGATGTTCGACACCCCCGAGCAGATCCGTCAGAACGCGGCGCGGATTCAGGCGCAAGCCATCACCACGCAGATCATGCCACTGGGCAACATCACTCAGATGACCCAGCAGGAACGTGACCTGATCGGTGCATGGATCGCGCAGGGAGCCCAGACCAACTAAGCAGTAAAAGCATCGCTGGCAAGCCAGCTCCCACAGGGTTTTGCACTGCCTGTGTGGGAGTTGGCTTGCCAGCGATTAGCCGCAACGCGGTTTACCTGATGCAAAAGGACAGCTGTGAGCAACCCGGCAGCTGTTCAATCACAAGAATAAAAAGATCCGAGGTGTTGCATGTCCGAGCTGTCCAAAGCGCGCATCCCCGACGCACCCGCCATTCAGCGTTTGCCCCTTTTGCAACTGATCCTGGTCGGTTTGCAACATGTTCTGCTGATGTACGGTGGTGCCATCGCGGTGCCGCTGATCATCGGACAGGCCGCTGGCCTGAGTCGTGAAGAAATCGCCTTCCTGATCAACGCCGACCTGCTGGTCGCCGGTGTCGCCACCATCGTGCAATCGATGGGTATCGGCCCGATGGGCATCCGCATGCCGGTGATGATGGGCGCCAGTTTTGCCGCGGTCGGCAGCATGGTCGCCATGGCCGGCATGCCCGGTATCGGTCTGCAAGGCATCTTCGGCGCCACCATTGCCGCCGGTTTCTTCGGCATGATCATCGCGCCGTTCATGTCCAAGGTCGTGCGTTTTTTCCCGCCGCTGGTGACCGGCACGGTCATCACCTCGATCGGTTTGTCGCTGTTCCCCGTGGCCGTGAATTGGGCCGGTGGCGGTGCCGCCGCTGCACAATTCGGTTCACCGATTTATCTGGCCATCGCCGCACTGGTGTTGGGCACCATTCTGTTGATCCACCGCTTCATGCGCGGATTCTGGGTGAACATTTCCGTCCTCATCGGCATGTGTTTTGGCTACTTGCTCTGCGGTGCAATCGGCATGGTCGATCTGAGCGGTATGGCCAACGCGCCATGGGTTCAGTTCGTCACCCCGCTGCACTTTGGCATGCCGAAATTCGAACTCGCGCCGATCCTGTCGATGTGTCTGGTGGTGGTGATTATTTTCGTCGAGTCCACCGGGATGTTTCTCGCGCTGGGCAAAATTACCGGGCAGGAAGTCTGCCCGCGCATGTTGCGTCGCGGCTTGCTGTGCGATGCCGGCGCTTCCTTCGTTGCCGGTTTCTTCAACACCTTCACCCACTCCTCTTTCGCACAGAACATCGGCCTGGTGCAGATGACCGGCGTGCGCTGCCGCTCAGTGACCATCGTCGCCGGCGGTTTGCTGATCGTCCTGAGCCTGCTGCCGAAAGCGGCGTTTTTGGTGGCTTCGATTCCACCGGCGGTATTGGGCGGTGCGGCGATTGCGATGTTCGGCATGGTCGCGGCGACCGGCATCAAAATCCTGCAGGAAGCCGACATCGGTGACCGGCGCAATCAATTGCTGGTGGCAGTGAGCATCGGCATGGGCCTGATCCCGGTGGTGCGTCCGGAGTTCTTCGCGCACTTGCCGCTGTGGATGAGCCCGATTACCCACAGCGGCATCGCCATGGCCACGCTCAGTGCGCTGACGCTGAACCTGCTGTTCAACATCCTTGGCGGCGCCGAGCGCGCCGCGATCAACGACTGCCACGCACACCAGCATTAACCGCAACACCGAAAAGCCCTGTGTAGGAGTGAGCCTGCTCGCGATTGCGTCATCAGCCCTGACACCAGTGTTGACGGATTCACCGCTATCGCGAGCAGGCTCACTCCTACAAGGGCAAGCAACAGCTCTGCGCCTCAAACAATAAAAACAAGAGGGAGCAACAGATGATTCGTACTCAGACAAACATGTTGTTGGGGGGCGGCCTTCTGGCCGCATCGCAAGCCATGGCCGGCGATTTACTGCTGTGGCAGACCAACAGCCTGAGCTACCTGTACGGCAAGAATTTCGCGATCAACCCGTCGATCCAGCAGACGGTGACCTTCGAGCACGCCGACAAATGGAAGTACGGCGACAACTTCCTGTTCGTCGACAAGATCTTCTACAACGGCCAGGAAGACCGCAACAAAGGCCCGCACACCTTCTACGGCGAATTCACCCCGCGCTTCTCGTTCGGCAAGATCTTCGATCAGAAACTCGAATTCGGCCCGATCAAGGACGTGCTGCTCGCCATGACCTACGAGTATGGCGAAGGCGAGAGCGAGGCCTATCTGATCGGCGCCGGTTTCGACCTGAAAGTGCCGGGCTTCAACTACGTCACCCTGAATATCTTCCGCCGCCAGACCGAAGGCCCGCGCCCCGGCGACGGTGTCTGGCAGATCACCCCGGGCTGGTCCTACAGTTTTCCGCTGGGCAATTCCGACGTGCTGATCGACGGCTATCTGGACTGGGTCGTCGACAACGACGAGAACTCGCGCGGCACCTACCACGCCAACCTCCACATCAACCCGCAGATCAAATACGACCTCGGCAAAGCCTTGGGCTGGAGCCAAAAGCAGCTCTACGTCGGCACCGAATACAGCTACTGGAAGAACAAATACGGGGTCGAAAACAGCCACAACCTCGACACCAATCAGAACACCGCCAGCCTGCTGGTGAAGGTGCACTTTTAAGATGACCCGCAACCGTGCCCCATACCTGTCGTCGGTGCTCTGTTGCGGGGCACTTGAGAGCTGGCCGAGGAGTCAGTATTCTCCGCGGCCTCTTGAATTCGGTCTAAAAAAAAGCCCGGATTTAATTCCTGACCGACGGGCCAACTTATCCCGGCCCCGGCCAGTACCGAGGCATCCCGAAAACACGCTCAATCGACTGTTTTTCAGCAGCCGATCGGGCGTTTTTTTGCTTTTCGAAAGCCTTGGCTCAGCTTTTGCTAACAGCATGAAAGCTGACCGATCGGATGACTTTTGCAGCAATGAAAAAAGGCGCCACACCAGAGCGCCGATCTTAAAAAAATAAACGTGGAACACCTACTTTGGGAGCAACCGAATGAAACGTATGTGCACCAGCCTGATGCTCGCGGGATCGATGTTGGCCGGCGGCCAGGCCATGGCCGATGGCCTGCTGCAGTGGCAGAACAACAGCCTGACCTACCTTTACGGTAAAGACTTCAAGGTCAACCCTGCGATTCAGCAGACCGTCACCTTCGAACACGCCGATGCGTGGAAGTACGGGGACAACTTCCTGTTCGTCGACAAGATCTTCTACAACGGTGAAAAGGACTTCAACAACGGCCCGAACACCTACTACGGCGAGTTCCAGCCACGCATCTCGCTGGGCAAGGTGCTCGACCAGAAGATCGAGTTCGGCCCGATCAAAGATGTCCTGCTGGCGATGACCTACGAGTTCGGCGAGGGTGACACCGAGTCTTACCTGATCGGTCCTGGTTTCGACCTGGCCATCCCGGGCTTCGACTACTTCCAGCTGAACTTCTACCAGCGCCACACCGAGGGCTCGCGCCCGGGTGACAACGTCTGGCAGATCACACCAGTGTGGTCCTACACCATTCCGGTCGGCGATTCGAACATCCTGATCGACGGCTACATGGACTGGGTCACCGACAACGATTCCAACTCCAAAGGCGACTACCACGCCAACCTGCACTTCAACCCACAGGTCAAATACGACCTGGGCAAGGCGCTGAATTTCGGCGAGAAGCAGCTGTACGTTGGTGTCGAGTACGACTACTGGAAAGACAAGTACGGGATCGATGACACCCGTGCGTTCACCACCAATCAGAACGTGACCAGCTTCCTGGTGAAGTTCCACTTCTGATCCGGCGGCGTCCTCACGGACGCCATCGTGAGCAGGCTCACTCCTACAAGGGTTCAGTGTTGACGCCTATTGAGCGTAAGACGCAAATCCCTGTAGGAGTAAGCCTGCTCCCGATGGCAACACCCCAAATCTCAGGCCGGAATCACCGCCTCGCCAATCCCGAGAAACCGGCACAGCTCATCGCGCTTGGCCAACGCATCGCGCCGCCCCAAGTCGATCAATTCGCTGCAATACCCCGCCTCGAACAGCAGATAGCTCAACACCCCTGCCCCGCTCGTTTTCGTCGCCCCCGGCCCACGCAGAAACAGCCGCAACGCTGCCGGCAATTCCTGGCGATGCCGTGCCGCGATTTCATCAATCGGCTGACTCGGCGAAATCACCAGCACCTCCACCGGCGCCACGCCGAGCGCGCGAGTCGGCGTGCCTGCGGGCATCAGATGGCTGAACTGGTTGAGACGCTGAAGCAGCTCGATATCGCTCTCCAGACTGTCAATGAACGTACTGTTGAGCATGTGCCCGCCAATCTGCGCCAACGTCGGCTGTTGCCCCGTGTAGGTGCGTTCCAGCGGCTGCTGCGGGTCAAAACCTCGCGGGTTGCCGCTGACGCCGACCACCAGCACGCGACTGGCGCCCAGATGCAAGGCCGGACTGATAGGCGCCGATTGCCGCACCGCGCCGTCACCGAAGTATTCATCACCGATTTTCACCGGGGCGAACAACAGCGGAATCGCCGAACTTGCCAGCAGATGCTCCACCGACAATTGCGTTGGCACACCTATACGCCGATGCCGTAGCCACGAATCAATCTTGCCGCCGCCCTGATAGAACGTGACGGCTTGCCCCGACTCGTAGCCGAACGCCGTCACCGCCACCGCGTGCAATTGCTTGCGCGCGATGGATTCGGCGATGCCGGGCATGTGCAGTTTTTCGTTGAGCAGGTCGCGCAGCGGCGAACTGTTGAGCAGCGCCACCGGCAACTGGCGACCGAGGCCGAGCAGGCTGTGGCTGACGAAACGGCTGGCCTGGCGGATCACACCCGGCCAGTCGCTGCGCAACACGCGGTGGCTGCGAAAGCCCTGCCAGAACAGTGTCAGGCGTTCGATGGCGGCGCGAAAATCCGTCGCGCCACTGGCCAGGCTGACGGCATTGATTGCGCCTGCGGAAGTGCCGACGATCACCGGAAACGGGTTATCGGCGCCCAGCGGCAGCAACTCGGCAATCGCCGCCAACACCCCCACCTGATACGCCGCCCGAGCCCCGCCGCCGGAAAGAATCAAACCTGTGACCGGTTCAGCTGGGCTCATCGCAACGCTCCATGGTGCTTAAAAGGGTGGGTCAATCAACCACGTTTGGCGTACAACTTCGGCTCGCCCGGAGGACGGCTCTTGAACCGTCGATGCGCCCACAGGTATTGCTCGGGGCAGGCCCGCAACGCGCTTTCCACCCACTGGTTGATGCGAATGCAATCGGCCTCTTCGGTCTCGCCCGGAAAATCTTCCAGCGGCGGGTGAATCGTCAGGCGATAACCACTGCCGTCGGCCAGACGCTCCTGAGTGAACGGCACCACCAGCGCTTTACCCAACCGGGCAAATTTGGTGGTGGCGGTCACGGTCGCGGCCTGAATGCCGAACAGCGGCACGAAAATGCTTTGCTTGGCGCCGTAGTCCTGATCCGGTGCGTACCAGATCGCCCGGCCCGAGCGCAGCAGTTTGAGCATGCCGCGCACGTCGTCGCGTTCCACCGCCAGCGAATCGAGGTTGTGCCGTTCGCGGCCCTGACGCTGGATGAAGTCGAACAACGGGTTTTTGTGTTCGCGGTACATGCCGTCGATGGTGTGCTGCTGACCGAGCAACGCCGCGCCGATTTCCAGGGTGGTGAAATGCGCCGCCATCAGGATCACGCCCTTGCCTTCGCGCTGGGCCTTTTGCAAATGCTCCAGGCCTTCAACGTGGGCCAGCTTCGCCAGACGCTCGCGGGACCACCACCAACTCATCGCCATTTCAAAAAACGCGATGCCGGTGGAGGCAAAGTTTTCCTTGAGCAGGCGTTTGCGCTCCGCGGCGGATTTTTCCGGGAAACACAGCTCAAGATTACGCTTGGCGATGCGCCGCCGGTCGCCGGCCACGCGATACATCAACGCACCCAAAACTCGACCGATGGTCAGCAATGCCGGATACGGCAACTGCACGATCAGCCACAAAAGCCCCAGACCGCACCAGAGCGGCCAGAAGCGTGGGGATAGAAATGCTCTTCGAAAACGCGGGCGATCCATTAAAGCTTCCGTAAATACAGTGGCCGCGCATTCTACATCGTTCGACCCGGCTTGCGGCTCGCGGGCGTTCTCGTTATAAGTCTCGGCACTTTTAGTGACAAGCCGTTGTATGCCGACATGAGCCAAACCGAACCGTTAGACCAAGATCCCGTATTCCAGCTCAAGGGCAGCATGCTGGCCATTACTGTGCTGGAACTGGCCCGTAACGACCTCGAAAGCCTCGATCGGCAATTGGCCGCCAAAGTCGCCCAGGCGCCGAACTTCTTCAGCAACGCGCCGCTGGTTCTGGCGCTGGACAAATTGCCGCCGAGCGAAGGCGCGGTTGATCTGCCGGGGCTGATGCGCGTGTGCCGTCAACACGGCCTGCGCACCCTGGCGATTCGTGCCAGCCGCATCGAAGACATCGCCGCCGCCATCGCCATCGACATTCCGGTGCTGCCGCCGTCCGGCGCCCGTGAGCGACCGCTGGAAACGCCGGAAGCCGAAGTCAAAAAGAAACCGGAAAAGCCGCCTGAGCCGACCATCAAACCAACCCGCGTGATCACCACGCCAGTGCGTGGTGGCCAACAGATATATGCCCAGGGTGGCGATCTGGTAGTGGTGTCCTCGGTCAGTCCGGGGGCGGAACTTCTCGCCGATGGCAACATCCATGTATACGGCCCGATGCGTGGTCGTGCGCTGGCCGGCGTGAAAGGTGATACCAAGGCACGGATTTTCTGTCAGCAATTGAGCGCTGAACTGATCTCCATCGCCGGTCATTACAAGGTTTCCGAAGATTTGCGTCGCGACCCGATGTGGGGCTCGGGCGTACAGGTCAGCCTGTCAGGCGACGTGTTGAACATCATTCGGCTTTAACGGATACTGCCGCATTTTCCAAGCATCTCTAAAACGTAGCGAAAACGGCTCAAACGAAGTAGGAAAAAGGCCAAAAGCCAAATTCCAGCCAAGGCTGTCCGACTGCAGTAGTTTTCAAGAGATGTTTTTCAGGGGCTAAAAAGTCCTTCTTCCTTAGGGGTGAAACACCTTGGCCAAGATTCTCGTGGTTACATCCGGCAAGGGTGGTGTGGGTAAGACCACCACCAGCGCCGCTATCGGTACCGGCCTCGCTCTGCGCGGCCACAAAACAGTGATCGTCGACTTCGACGTGGGCTTGCGTAACCTTGACCTGATCATGGGTTGCGAGCGCCGCGTGGTGTATGACTTCGTCAACGTGGTCAACGGCGAAGCCAACCTGCAACAGGCTCTGATCAAAGACAAACGTCTGGAAAACCTCTACGTACTGGCCGCCAGTCAGACCCGCGACAAAGACGCGCTGACTGTCGAAGGCGTGGAAAAAGTCCTGATGGAGCTCAAGGAACAATTCGAGTTCGTGGTCTGCGACTCCCCGGCGGGCATCGAGAAAGGCGCTCACCTGGCCATGTACTTCGCTGATGAAGCGATCGTCGTGACCAACCCGGAAGTGTCCTCGGTACGAGATTCGGACCGCATGCTCGGCCTGCTGGCCAGCAAATCGCGTCGTGCCGAACGTGGCGAAGACCCGATCAAGGAACACCTGCTGATCACCCGCTACCACCCGGAGCGTGTTGAAAAAGGCGAAATGCTTGGCGTTGAAGACGTCAAGGAAATCCTCTCGGTAACGCTGCTCGGCGTGATCCCGGAATCCCAGGCGGTGCTCAAGGCATCCAACCAGGGTGTACCGGTGATTCTCGACGACCAGAGCGATGCCGGTCAGGCTTACAGCGATACCGTCGACCGCCTGCTGGGCAAAGACAAAGCGCACCGGTTCCTCGATGTCGAGAAGAAGGGATTCTTCGAGCGCCTGTTTGGAGGTAGGTAATGAACCTTTTTGACTTCTTTCGTGCCAACAAAAAGCCAAGCACTGCCTCGGTAGCGAAAGAGCGTCTACAGATCATCGTGGCGCATGAGCGCGGCCAGCGCAGCACGCCGGATTACTTGCCAGCCTTGCAGAAGGAACTGGTCGACGTGATCCGCAAGTACGTCAACATCGGCAACGACGACGTACATGTTGCACTGGAAAGCCAGGGCAGTTGCTCGATTCTGGAACTCAACATCACCCTGCCAGATCGCTGAGTCGATCCGGCAGGTACGACGGCGGTTCAGGGCCATTCTCGAAACGGAATGGCCCTGAACCGCCGTTGGCATTTGTTACGAGGCTGTTTTAATGCCGTTGTCCAACGTCCACATCATCCATCAGGACGCTGCCGTACTGGTGGTGAACAAACCGACCCTGTTGCTCTCGGTGCCCGGTCGCGCCGACGACAACAAGGATTGCCTGATTACCCGCCTGCAGGAAAACGGCTACCCGGAAGCGCGCATCGTCCATCGTCTGGACTGGGAAACCTCCGGCATCATCCTGCTGGCCCGTGACGCCGACAGCCACCGCGAACTGTCGCGACAGTTTCACGACCGCGAAACCGAAAAGGCCTACACCGCGCTGGCCTGGGGTCAGCCAGAACTGGACAGCGGCAGCATCGACCTGCCCCTGCGCTACGATCCGCCGACCAAGCCGCGCCATGTCGTCGATCACGAATTCGGCAAGCACGCACTGACCTTCTGGCGTGTGCTGGAGCGTTGTGGCGACTGGTGCCGCGTCGAACTGACACCAATTACCGGCCGCTCGCACCAATTGCGCGTACACATGCTGTCCATCGGGCATCCGCTGCTCGGCGACGGCCTCTACGCCCACGAACAAGCCCTCGCTGCCTGGCCACGCCTGTGCCTGCACGCGAGCATGCTCAGCTTCACCCATCCACAAACCGGCGAACGCCTGCGCTTCGAGTGCCCGGCACCGTTTTAGGCGGCAATTCGATCAAAACTGTGGGAGCGGGCTTGCTCGCGAAGACGTCGTGTCAGTCGACGTTTCTTTGTCTGAGTCACAGCATTCGCGAGCAAGCCCTCTCCCACAGGGATCCGGTTCAGATTCAATTCCCTGGTCAATGCGTTAAACTCCCGCCCATTGCTGTCTGGAGCTTCTTATGCGCGAAGAGTTGAACCAAGGCCTGATCGACTTCCTCAAGGCCTCCCCTACCCCGTTCCACGCCACCGCCAGCCTTGTTCAACGTCTGGAGGCCGCCGGTTTTGTGCGCCTCGACGAGCGCGAACCGTGGCACACCGAAGCCAACGGCCGCTACTACGTCACCCGTAACGATTCCTCGATTGTCGCGATCAAAATGGGCCGCAACTCGCCGTTGCACGGCGGCATCCGTCTGGTCGGCGCTCACACCGATAGCCCGTGCCTGCGGGTCAAGCCGCAGCCGGAACTGCAGCGTCAGGGTTTCTGGCAACTGGGCGTAGAAGTCTACGGCGGCGCACTGCTGGCGCCGTGGTTCGACCGCGATCTGTCGCTGGCCGGCCGCGTGACCTTCCGCCGCGACGGCAAAGTCGAAAGCCAGTTGATCGACTTCAAGGCGCCGATTGCGATCATTCCCAACCTGGCGATTCACCTCAACCGTGAAGCCAACCAGGGCTGGGCGATCAACGCGCAGACCGAACTGCCGCCGATCCTCGCGCAATTCGCCGGTGACGAGCGCGTCGACTTCCGCGCCGTGCTTACCGATCAACTGGCCCGCGAACATGGCCTGAACGCCGACGTCGTGCTCGATTACGAGCTGAGTTTTTACGACACGCAAAGCGCTGCCGTCATTGGCCTGAACGGCGATTTCATTGCTGGCGCGCGCCTCGACAATCTGCTGTCGTGCTACGCCGGCCTGCAAGCCTTGCTGACCGCCGAGACCGACGAAACCTGCGTGCTCGTGTGCAACGACCACGAAGAGGTTGGTTCCTGCTCGGCCTGTGGCGCCGACGGCCCGATGCTCGAGCAGACCCTGCGCCGCCTGCTGCCTGAAGGTGACGAGTTCGTTCGCACCATCCAGAAATCCCTGCTGGTCTCGGCCGATAACGCCCACGGTGTGCACCCGAACTACGCCGAGAAGCACGACGCCAACCACGGCCCGAAACTCAACGCCGGCCCGGTGATCAAGGTCAACAGCAACCAACGCTACGCCACCAACAGCGAAACCGCCGGTTTCTTCCGTCATCTGTGCATGGCCGAAGAAGTGCCCGTGCAAAGCTTCGTGGTGCGCAGCGACATGGGCTGCGGCTCGACCATCGGCCCGATCACCGCCAGCCACCTGGGCGTGCGTACGGTCGACATCGGCTTGCCGACGTTCGCCATGCACTCGATTCGCGAACTGTGCGGCAGCCATGACCTCGCGCACCTGGTCAAAGTGCTGAGCGCGTTCTACGCCTGCCGCGAATTGCCATAAAGCTTCGTGAACAAGCCCGCTCCCATATTGGATTGCATTTCAAATAGTGGGGGCGAGCCTGCTTGCGAAGGCGTCGGTTCGGACAACGGATTTCATCCTGGAACCGGCTCATTTCTGATACACATCAGAACCGCTCAAGCAAAACCGACCTAGACTTAAATCATCCCTTCCGACAAGGCAGTCTTCATGATCTCGATGTCTTCGTTCCACGCCATGCTCATCCCCATTCTGTGCGGGATGATCCTGCTGGCGATCGGCTTCAACTTCCGTGACAAAAATGCCGGCGTCTTCGCCATGTGGGTCGGCATGCTGATGATTCTCGCCACCGTGGTCTACAAGATCCTCGCCAAACTCAACGAATAATTCGGCGCCCGGCTCGCATTGATATGGGCGGCCTCGTA
Organism: Pseudomonas atagonensis; assembly: GCF_011369485.1. Lineage (GTDB taxonomy): Bacteria > Pseudomonadota > Gammaproteobacteria > Pseudomonadales > Pseudomonadaceae > Aquipseudomonas > Aquipseudomonas atagonensis. Next base: position 66,553 of record NZ_VXCA01000036.1, read on the forward strand.
CACTCCAGCGAATCCGCCCCTTGCGAGGTTGACCGCCTAGTGTTTGCTCGTCTGTTTGCTCTGCCCTGCCTGTTCCTCGTCTGCCTGATGACGCTGCTGCCCGTGGCGCCTGCCCACGCGGTCGGTCTGCCGGGCCTGCTCAACACCAGCAAGACACAGCCCGAGGCGCAGGAACCGCTGGGGCAATCTCTCGATGAAGTCATCAAGTCGCTGGAAAACGACAAGCAACGCGCACAGTTGCTGAGCGACCTGAAGAAGCTCCGTGATGCCACGAAAAAGGCCCAGGCTTCTCCCGAAGAAGGCGTGCTTGGCTTGATCGGCGGCACGCTGGCCAATTTCGAAAAGCAATTCTCCGGCGCCGACAGCCCGCTTACCCGCTGGTCAAACGAATTCGATCTGGCCAAGGACGAACTGAGCAGCATGATGCTGCCGGCCAGCGAATGGCTGCCGATCATCTTCGGCTTCGCCATGATCCTGATGGTCTGGAGCCTGCTCGCCGCTGCGCTGATCTGGCTAGGTCATCGGGTGCGCATGCGCTTCGGCCTCACCGAAGAATTGCCGCAACACCCCAAAGCCCTCGACATGCTGCGTTTCGCGCTGCGCAAGCTCGGGCCATGGCTGATCGCCTTGGTAATGACCGTTTACATGAGCTACGCCTTGCCGTCGTCGCTGGGCAAAAGCCTGGCGATGGTGCTGGCCTATGCGCTGGTGGTCGGCACCTGTTTCTCGGCCATCTGCGTGATCGCGTTCTCCCTGCTCGACGGCCCGCACCGCCATCGCGCCCTGTACATCCTGCGCCATCAGGCGTTTCGGCCGCTGTGGTTGATCGGCAGTTTCGCCGCGTTCGGTGAAGCGCTGAACGACCCGAAACTGATCGAAAGCCTTGGCGTGCACTTGGCGCACACCGCCGCCACTGTCGCCAACATCCTCGCAGCGTTGTCGACCGGGTTGTTCATCCTGCGTTTCCGCCGGCCGATTGCCCACCTGATCCGCAACCAGCCACTGTCACGACGCCTGACCCGGCGCGCCCTCAGCGACACCATCGATATCCTCGGCACCTTCTGGTACGTGCCGGCGCTGGTGCTGGTCGGCATTTCACTGTTCGCCACATTCATCTCCGCCGGCGACACCAGCACGGCATTGCGCCAGTCACTGATCTGCACCGTGCTTCTGGTGTTGTGCATGGTGATAAACGGCCTCGTGCGCCGTCATTCACTCAAACCGCAACGCGGCCCGAGACGCCACGCCCTCTACTCGGAACGCCTGAAAAACTTCTTCTACACCCTTGCGCATTTGCTGGTGTGGCTGGCCTTCATCGAACTCGGTCTGCGCGTGTGGGGCATGTCGCTGATCGGCTTCACCGAAGGCGAAGGCCATGACGTCAGCGTCAAACTCTTCAGCCTGATCGGCACGCTGATTTTCAGTTGGCTGATCTGGATCCTCGCCGACACCGCCGTGCACCACGCCCTTACCCGCTCGCGCAAAGGCCTGGCCAATGCCCGCGCACAGACGATGATGCCGCTGATCCGCAACGTCCTGTTCGTGGCGATCTTCATCATCGCCCTGATCGTCGCGTTGGCGAACATGGGCATGAACGTCACGCCGCTGCTGGCAGGTGCCGGCGTCATCGGTCTGGCCATCGGTTTCGGTGCGCAGTCGCTGGTCGCGGACTTGATCACCGGCCTGTTCATCATCATCGAAGACTCCCTGGCCATCGATGACTACGTCGACGTCGGCGGCCACCTCGGCACCGTCGAAGGCCTGACCATCCGCACCGTACGCCTGCGCGACATCGACGGTATCGTCCATACGATCCCGTTCAGCGAAATCAAAAGCATCAAGAACTACTCGCGGGAATTCGGCTACGCGATCTTCCGCGTAGCCGTGCCGTTCAACATGAACATCGACGAAGCCATCAAATTGATGCGCGACGTCGGCCAGAAAATGCGCACCGACCCGCTGCAGCGACGCAACATCTGGTCGCCACTGGAGATACAAGGGGTGGAAAGTTTCGAATCGGGTAATGCGATATTGCGTGCCCGGTTCAAGACCGCACCGATCAAACAATGGGAAGTTTCACGGGCGTTCAACCTGTCTCTGAAACGGCATCTGGATGAGGCCGGACTGGATCTGGCGACACCGAGGATGAATGTGCAGGTGATTACAGCGGGTGGCGGCGAACCAAAAGAATAAAGCGTAAATCGCAAAACACAGGATGAGCGTTAGCTCGACAAAAGCTTTTGATCTTGATTCACCCGCCCCTTCGGAAGGCTGAGCGCAGGTGTTCATCCGGGGATTGGCACGCAGTGCCGGGCGGCGAAGCCGCGCTCATCGACGAAGTCGATGCCCCCGGATGGATGCCGGAGCGAAGGAACCCGAGCCTGCGAAAGCCGAACGCCAGGGCGAGCCTTTTTTTGCTTACTTTTTTGAGGCGTTTGTCAAAAAAGTGAGTCGCCGTAAGGGCGAAGCCGTCAGCGGCAGCACAAGAAGCAACGGATATTCACCCAAAATAACCCAAAGCATGGCCGGCCCAGAGGCCGCCAAGGTCAAACAACATCAACACTTACGTGAATCGCATCATGCCGCCAAAACTCCAGATCACAATCAATCAACCGCCCAGACTGATCATAATTGACCCGAGCAATCCGTAACCCCGGACTCCCCACCGAAACCCGTAAAGCCGCCGCCGCATCCACCGATAAAGACGTCGGAACAATCTCGAACCGCACCCGCCCATAGTGCAAATCGTAATGCCGCGCATACAACTCGGTAATCGACTGATTCAAATCAAACTCCAGAATCCCCGGAAAAAACTGCGGATTCAGATAGTGCTCCACATACAACACCAACCGCCCATCGATCCGCCGCGACCGGCAAATCTGAATCACGCTCGATAACGCTGGCAATTGCAGCCAGGCACACACCGCCGCCGACGCCGGCTGCAACCGCGCCGAAATCACCTCGGTCGAAGGCACACGCCCCTGCGCGCTGACCATCGCGTGAAAGTGACTGCGCTGCATCAGGTTATAAGCCAGACGCGGCGGTGAAACGAACCAGCCGCGTCGCTCCTCGCGATAAATCTGCCCCTGCGCCTCGAGTTGCAACAACGCCTCACGCACCGTGATTCGCGTCGTGCCAAACAACTCACTGAGCTTGCGCTCGGCCGGCAATTTGCTCCCGGGCGCCAACAAACCGTGGTCGAGTTGCTCCTGCAGGATCTGGCCAATGGCTGTCACCGCTTTTGTAGCCTCATCGCGCATCAACGTTACCTATCTGGACTAGACCAGCACTGTTTCGGGGCAGAAAACGAACGGCAATCGTGCCGTTTGCGTGTGTTGCAAGCCTAGGCAGTGCAGATGACCGAGAGATGACAAAACTACCGAACGGTCGTCCTCACGACTTGCAATACATCGGCCAAGTCCCTTGCCCGCCGGGGCTTTGAGCATGGTCTACGCTTAGCGGGCAGCGGTCGAAACCGGGCAAATAAAAGGCCCGCCAGACGACCACCGACATCAAAGTGTCATCCAGCCCCCTTAAATTGGCTCAGGTATTGCTGACCTAGACCAACACAAACCGCAATCGCAGCGTTGAACACGACCAAGGAGCTTCGGAATGAAACAGCTTTTCCTGGCAACACTGTTAGGCTCGACCATTGCAATGTGCACCGCCGCGATGGCGGCAGACACCGATCTGAAAACCCTCGAAGCCGCTGCGAAAGCGGAAGGCGCTGTCAACAGCGTCGGCATGCCCGATGACTGGGCCAACTGGAAAGGCACCTGGGAAGACCTGGCCAAGACCTACGGCCTGAAACACATCGACACCGACATGAGCTCGGCCCAGGAAATCGCCAAGTTCGCTGCCGAAAAAGACAACGCCAGCGCCGACATCGGCGACGTCGGTGCAGCCTTCGGCCCGATCGCGGTCAAGCAAGGCGTGGTGCAACCGTACAAGCCAAGCACTTGGGATCAGATTCCGGCCTGGGCCAAGGACAAGGACGGCAACTGGGCACTGGCCTACACCGGCACCATCGCCTTCATCGTCAACAAAAAACTGCTGCACGGCTCCGAAGTACCGACCAAATGGGCCGACCTCAAGGGCGGCAAATACAAGGTCTCAATCGGTGACGTAAGCACCGCCGCGCAAGCCGCCAACGGCGTACTCGCCGCTGCACTGGCCAACGGTGGCGACGAGAAAAACCTCCAGCCTGCCCTGTTGCTCTTCGCTGACATCGCCAAACAGGGTCGCCTGTCGATGGCCAACCCGACCATCGCCACTATGGAAAAAGGCGAAATCGAAGTCGGCGTGGTCTGGGACTTCAACGGCCTGAGCTACAAGGCCAAGATGGCCAACCCGGATGACTACGTGGTGCTGATCCCGTCCGACGGTTCGGTGATTTCCGGCTACACCACGATCATCAACAAGTACGCGAAAAACCCTAACGCCGCCAAGCTGACCCGCGAATACATCTTCAGCGACGCCGGCCAGACCAACCTCGCCCGCGGTAACGCCCGTCCGATCCGCGCCGAGCACCTGCAACTGCCGGAAGATGTGAAAGCCAAGCTGCTGCCGAACGAGCAGTACAAAAAGGTCACGCCGATCAAAGACGCCGATGCATGGGAAAAAACCTCCAAGGCTCTGCCGCAGAAGTGGAACGAAGAAGTCATCGTCGAGATGAAATAAAGCGGCTGGTCACCCTTTTGTGATCTGTTGAAGATCCAAATGTGGGAGCGGGCTTGCTCGCGAATGCGGTGAATCAGTCAAAAAATTATTGACTGACACTCCGCTTTCGCGAGCAAGCCCGCTCCCACAGGGGGATCCAGGTTGAATCCGAAATTTATTGTTTCGCGGAGTTTTTGCCCCTATGAAGCACAACGTCATCCTTGTCGTGCTCGACGGCCTCAATTTTGAAGTCGCGCGTCACGCCATGGGGCATCTGCAGGCTTACGTTGGCGCAGGACGCGCCACGCTCTACCAGTTGGAGTGCGAGTTGCCGGCCCTGTCCCGACCGCTTTACGAATGCATCCTCACGGGCGTACCGCCGATCGACAGCGGCATCGTTCACAACAACGTCTCGCGCCTGTCCAACCAGCGCAGCATCTATCACTACGCCCGCGATGCCGGTCTGAAAACCGCCGCCGCGGCGTATCACTGGGTCAGCGAGTTGTACAACCGTTCGCCGTTCGTGGCCGCCCGTGATCGCCACACCGATGATCCGTCGCTGCCGATCCAGCACGGGCATTTCTACTGGAACGATCACTATCCGGATTCGCACCTGTTCGCCGACGCCGAAAACCTGCGCCTGCGCCATGCGCCGAACTTCCTTTTGATCCACCCGATGAACATCGACGACGCCGGCCACAAGCATGGCCTCGACACTCCGCAATACCGCAACAGCGCGCGCTCTGCCGACATCATCCTCGCTGATTACCTGCAAACCTGGCTCGACGCCGGTTACCAGATGCTGGTGACCGCCGACCACGGCATGAACAACGACCGCTCGCACAACGGTCTGCTGCCGGAAGAACGTCAGGTGCCGTTGTTCGTCCTCGGTGACGCCTTCAGCCTCGACGCAAACGCAGCACCGAAACAGACGGAAATCTGCGGCACGGTCTGCGAACTGCTCGGCGTGCCCCACGACAAACCTGTGTGCCGGGAGTTGCTCAAGTGAATGCCATGACTCGCGGCAAATGGCTGGCAGCCCTGTGCCTGGTGCCCTTCGCCCTGTTCTTTATCGTCTTCGAAATCGCCCCGCTGATCTGGGTGATGATCAACAGCCTGCAATCGGAAGAGTTCGGCTGGGGCATTGAAAATTTCACCAAGATCTTCAGCTCGAAGTTCTACCTGCAGGCGATCCAGTACAGCCTCGAAATCAGTTTCTGGTCGAGTGTCTTCGGCATCATCATCGCGGTGCTCGGTGCCTATTCGCTGCGTCGGGTCGACTCGAAACTGCGCAACTTCGTCAACGCCTTCGCCAACATGACCAGCAACTTTGCCGGCGTGCCCCTGGCTTTCGCGTTCATCATCCTGCTCGGTTTCAACGGCAGCTTCACCATCATGCTCAAGCAGGCCGGGATCATTCAGGACTTCAACCTGTACTCGAAAACCGGCCTGATCATTCTCTACACCTACTTCCAGATTCCGCTCGGCGTGTTGCTGCTCTACCCGGCCTTCGATGCCTTGCGTGAAGACTGGCGCGAGTCCGCCGCGTTGCTCGGGGCCAGTGGCTGGCAGTTCTGGCGACACATCGGCCTGCCGGTACTGACTCCGGCGCTGCTCGGCACTTTCGTGATCCTGCTGGCCAACGCCCTCGGCGCTTACGCCACGGTGTACGCGTTGACCACCGGCAACTTCAACGTGCTGCCGATCCGCATTGCGGCGATGGTTTCCGGGGACATTTCTCTCGATCCGAACCTGGCCAGCGCCCTGGCCGTGGTGCTGGTAGCGCTGATGACCATCGTCACCGTCGTGCATCAACTGCTGTTGAAGAGGAGCTACCATGTCTCGCGCTGAATCCGGCCCGGCCGGCGTCTACCACCGCGTCGTGGTCTATCTGTTGTTCGCAATCCTCTTGCTGCCACTGGCTGGCACGCTGGTTTATTCGATCGCCAGCAGTTGGTCGGCGACCATTCTGCCGAGCGGCTTCACCTTCAAGTGGTACGTCCAGCTGTGGAGCGACCCGCGCTTCCTCCACGCCTTCGGCCAGTCGCTGCTCGTCTGCGTCGGCGCGCTGGTGCTGTCGGTGGTGCTGATCCTGCCGCTGCTGTTCGTGGTGCATTACCACTTCCCGAAACTCGATGCGCTGATGAACATCCTGATCCTGCTGCCCTTTGCGGTGCCGCCGGTGGTGTCTTCGGTGGGCCTGCTGCAACTGTACGGTTCCGGGCCGATGGCGATGGTCGGTACGCCGTGGATTCTGATCGGTTGCTACTTCACCGTGGCGCTGCCATTCATGTACCGGGCGATCACCAACAACCTGCAAGCGATCAACCTGCGCGACCTGATGGACGCTGCGCAACTGCTCGGCGCCAGCACCTTTCAAGCGGCGTATCTGGTGGTACTGCCGAACCTGCGAAAAGGCCTGATGGTCGCGTTGCTGCTGTCATTCTCGTTCCTGTTCGGTGAGTTCGTGTTTGCCAACATCCTCGTCGGCACCCGCTACGAAACCCTGCAGGTTTATCTGAACAACATGCGCAACAGCAGCGGCCACTTCACCAGCGCCCTGGTTATTTCGTACTTCTTTTTCGTGCTGGTCCTGACCTGGATCGCCAACATCTTGAACAAGGACAAAAGCGAATGAGCTATGTCAGCGTCCAACACCTGCAGAAAAACTACGCGGGCACCACGGTGTTCAGCGACATCAACTGCGAAATCAACAAGGGCGAGTTCGTCACCCTGCTCGGCCCTTCCGGATGCGGCAAGTCCACGCTGTTGCGCTGCATTGCCGGCCTGACGCCGGTGGATGGCGGCAAGATTCTGCTGGACGGCGTCGATATCGTGCCGTTGAGTCCGCAGAAGCGCGGGATCGGCATGGTGTTTCAAAGCTACGCACTGTTCCCCAACATGACCGTCGAACAGAACGTTGCTTTCGGCTTGCGCATGCAAAAGGTCAATGCCGACGACAGCCATAAGCGCGTTGGCGAAGTGTTGAAACTGGTTGAACTGCACGACTTTGCCAGCCGCTATCCGCATCAGCTCTCGGGTGGTCAATGCCAACGTGTCGCTCTCGCCCGCTCACTGGTGACCCGCCCTCGCTTGTTGTTGCTGGACGAGCCGCTGTCGGCGCTGGATGCGCGCATTCGTAAACATCTGCGCGAACAGATACGTCAGATCCAGCGCGAATTGGGCTTGACGACGATATTTGTCACTCACGATCAGGAAGAAGCACTGACGATGTCTGATCGCATTTTCCTGATGAATCAGGGAAAAATCGTGCAAAGCGGCGACGCCGAAACCCTGTACACGGCACCAGTCGATGTGTTCGCTGCCGGGTTCATCGGCAACTACAACCTGCTCGATGCCGACAGTGCCTCGAAGCTGTTGCAACGCCCGATCAACCACCGCATCGCCATTCGCCCGGAAGCCATTGAACTGAGCCTGAACGGTGAACTTGATGCACAGATTCGCAGCCACAGCCTGCTCGGCAACGTCATCCGTTATCGCGTCGAGGCGCGTGGTGTCGAACTGGTGGTCGATGTGCTAAACCGCTCGGCCGCCGATCTGCACCCCGATGGTCAGCGTCTGGCACTTTCCATCGATCCGACGGCCTTGTGTGAGGTAGCCTGATGACTTTGCTGGTAACGAAGAAGGAACTGCACTGATGGCCTTGGCAATTTTTGATCTGGACGAAACCCTGATCCACGGCGACTGCGCCACGCTCTGGAGTGAGCAGATGGGACGTCTGGGCTGGGTCGACCCCGAGTCGTTCATGCGCAAGAACAACGAACTGATGGACGCTTACAGCCATGGCAAATTGCGCATGGAAGACTACATGGAGTTCAGCCTCGAGCCGCTGATCGGGCGTACGCCCGAAGAGGTCGAGCACCTCGTCGGCCCGTGGGTCGAGGACTTCATCGAGCCGATCATCTTCAGCGACGCGACCAAAACCATCGCCGCCCACCGCAAGGCCGGCGACCGGATTCTGGTGATCTCGGCGTCGGGCACCCACCTGGTCAAACCGATTGCCGATCGATTGGGCATCGACGAGGTTCTGGGCATCGAACTTGAAGTCGCGCATGGCGTGTACAGCGGCCACACCGTGGGCACCCTGACCTATCGCGAAGGCAAGATTACCCGGTTGCTGGAATGGCTGGACGCCGAGGAAGAAAATCTGGAAGGCGCGAGTTTCTATTCCGACTCACGCAATGATTTGCCGCTGCTGCTGAAAGTCGATTTCCCGCATGTGGTCAATCCGGATCCGGTTTTGCTGGAGCACGCCGAAAAGGCCGGCTGGCCGATCCACAACTGGAAGTAACCAAAGATCCAAATGTGGGAGCGGGTCTGCTCGCGAAGGCGTCTGGTCAGTCAGCATTACTGGTGAATGAACAACCGCATTCGCGAGCAAGCCCGCTCCCACTGAAGGGTGGTGTTTCAGTTCAGGCTGTCGTCAATCACCAGCACCAGTTTCCCTGCCACGGTATTGCTCGCCAGTTCAGCAAACGCCGCTTCGGCATCTTTCACCGCAAATGCCTTGGCCAACTGCGGCTTCAACCGCCCTTCGGCAAACAGCGGCCAAACGTGCTGGCTGAGGTCGCTGAACAGATTCGCCTTGAACTGATCGTCGCGACTGCGCAGCGTCGAGCCCAGCAGTTGCACACGCTTGGCCAGCACTTGCGCCAGGTCGAGTTTCGCCTCGCGTCCGCCCATCAGACCAATCAGCACCCAACGTCCGTCCAGCGCCATCAACTTGAGATTCAGCGCCGAATAATTGCCGCCGACCGGATCGAGGATCACATCGAAAGGCCCGAGGTCGCGCAGGCTTTCCAGATCATCCGTGCGTACCACCCCGCCCTGGGCGCCCAGCGCTTCGCAGTAAGACAATCGCTCGGCGGAGCCAACGCTGACCCAACACGGATTGCCGAACGCCTTGCACAACTGAATGGCGGCTGAACCGATTCCACTTGCTCCCGCGTGCAAGAGAACTTTCTCACCCGGTTTGAGCGCAGCGAGTTGAAACACATTCAGCCAGACCGTTGCATAAACCTCGGGTAATGCCGCAGCCTCGATCAGTGACACACCCTCGGGTACCGGCAGCACATGCCGCCCGTCGACGACCACCTCTTCGGCCATCCCGCCCCCGGCCAGCAAGGCGCAGACCCGATCACCGACTTGCCACGAACTGCCAGCACCGACCTCACTGATCACCCCGGAACACTCAAGACCGAGCACTTGGCTGACGCCTGGCGGTGGCGGATAAAGCCCTGCTTTCTGTAATAAATCGGCGCGATTGAGGCCCGATGCCGCCACCCGAATACGAACTTGTCCTACATCGCATGTAGGACTCGGCTCTTCAACCCATGCCACTTGACCTTCAACGCCTTGCAATGCCTTCACAGTGCCTCCATAGTGAGTCTGGACTGAGCCCGAAGCTGTAGCGCCGGGCTTTTTGCATTATGCGACCGGCCCTGGGGTCTGAACGAAAACTTGCAGTGCGTTTTCGTGCAGAGCGTAGAGGTACCGGCGACTTCAAAGACGGCCTAATATGCGTTATCAATTGTCCCCGCGTCGAATCAGCATGAAGCATTTGCTCCCCAGCACCGCCCTCGCTCTTTTCATCGGTATCGGCCTGTTGCCGGTGTCGGGCAATTCGTTCGCAGCCAACAGCTGGGACAAGTTGCAGCCTGATCGCGATGAAGTGATCGCCAGCCTGAACGTCGTCGAGTTGCTCAAGCGTCACCACTACAGCAAGCCGCCGCTCGACGATGCGCGCTCGGTGATCATCTACGACAGCTACATCAAGCTGCTGGATCCGTCGCGCAGCTATTTCATGGCCAGCGACATCGCCGAATTCGACAAGTGGAAGACCCAGTTCGACGACTTCCTCAAAAGCGGCGACCTCAACGCCGGGTTCACCATCTACAAGCGCTACCTGGACCGCGTCAAGGCGCGTCTGGACTTCGCCCTTGCCGAGCTGAACAAAGGCGTCGACAAGATGGACTTCACTTCCAAGGAAACCTTGCTGATCGATCGCAAAGACGCTCCTTGGCTCAAATCCACCGCAGAACTCGACGACCTGTGGCGCAAACGCGTCAAGGACGAAGTCCTGCGCCAGAAGATCGCCGGCAAAGAGCCGAAGCAGATTCAGGAAACCCTGACCAAGCGCTACAAGAACCAGTTGGCGCGCCTCGATCAGACCCGTCCGGAAGACATCTTCCAGGCGTACATCAACACCTTCGCCATGTCGTACGACCCGCACACCAACTATCTGTCGCCGGATAATGCGGAAAACTTCGACATCAACATGAGCCTGTCCCTCGAGGGCATCGGCGCCGTGTTGCAGAGCGACAACGACCAGGTGAAAGTCGTGCGTCTGGTGCCGGCAGGCCCTGCCGACAAGACCAAACAGGTTGCACCGGCCGACAAGATCATCGGCGTTGCCCAGGGCAACAAAGAGATGGTCGACGTGGTCGGCTGGCGTCTGGATGAAGTGGTCAAACTGATCCGTGGCCCGAAAGGCACCGTGGTGCGACTGGAAGTGATTCCGGCGAGCAATGCGCCGAACGATCAGACCACCAAGATCGTGCCGATCACCCGTGAAGCGGTGAAGCTCGAAGACCAGGCCGTGAAGAAATCCGTGCTGAACCTGAAACAGGACGGCAAGGACTACAAGCTCGGCGTGATCGAAATTCCGGCCTTCTACCTCGACTTCAAGGCATTCCGTGCCGGTGACCCGGATTACAAGAGCACCACGCGTGACGTCAAGAAGCTGCTGACCGAACTGCAGAAAGAGAAAGTCGACGGCGTGGTCATCGACCTGCGCAACAACGGCGGCGGTTCCCTGCAGGAAGCCACCGAGCTGACCAGCCTGTTCATCGACAAGGGCCCGACCGTTCTCGTGCGTAACGCCGATGGTCGCGTCGACGTGCTGGAAGATGAAAACCCGGGCGCGTTCTACAAAGGCCCGATGGCGCTGCTGGTCAACCGCCTGTCCGCCTCGGCTTCGGAGATTTTTGCCGGCGCCATGCAGGACTACCACCGCGCGCTGATCATCGGTGGCCAGACCTTCGGCAAAGGCACCGTGCAGACCATTCAGCCGCTGAACCATGGCGAACTGAAACTGACGCTGGCCAAGTTCTACCGGGTTTCCGGTCAGAGCACCCAGCATCAGGGCGTACTGCCGGACATCGATTACCCTTCGTTGATCGACACCAAGGAAATCGGGGAAAGCGCCCTGCCGGAAGCCATGCCGTGGGACACCATCAAGGCAGCCATCAAACCGGCGGTCGATCCGTTCAAACCGTACCTGGCGCAACTCAAGTCCGAGCATGACGCTCGCACGGCCAAGGACGCCGAGTTCGTGTTCATCCGTGACAAACTGGCACTGGCGCAGAAGCTGATGGAAGAAAAAACTGTCAGCCTCAACGAAGCCGACCGTCGTGCCCAGCACACTGACATCGACGCCAAGCAACTGGCGATGGAGAACATCCGTCGCAAAGCCAAAGGCGAAGAGCCGCTCAAAGAGCTGAAGAAAGAAGACGACGACGCTCTCGCGGCTGCCGAGCCGGACAAGGTCAAACCAGAAGACGATGCCTACCTGAGCGAAACCGGGCGCGTTCTGCTGGATTACCTGAAGCTGAGCAACCAGGTGGCCAAAAAGTAAGGTGATGGCAATTTAATGGTGGCGATCCCCGGATCGTCATCAAACAGTCATCATTCTGTCGTGCAATAAAGGACTGGGAGCGGTTCTCTTCATCGAGAACGCTCCCAGTCCTTTTTTTATCGCCAGAGATTGCCATGACCACGACCGAACAGCTGAGTGCCTTGAGCTCGATCCTGACTCAAAGCGGTTTACACAGCCTGTTTCAGCCGATCATCTGTCTCTCCGAGCGGCGCATCCTCGGTTACGAAGCCCTCACTCGTGGCCCTTCCAACAGCCCCCTGCATTCGCCCATCGCTCTGTTTGCAGTGGCACGTCAGGCAGGACGGTTGAGTGAACTGGAAATCGCCTGCCGGCAATCCGCTTGCCGCCGTTTCAACGAACAGCAACTGCCCGGCAAACTGTTTCTCAACGTCTCGCCTGAATCGTTGCTGGAAGCGGCGCATCAGCCTGGACGCACATTGCAACTGCTGCAGGACTTCGGCATTCCACCAAGTCAGGTGGTGATCGAACTGACTGAACAAACGCCAATCGACGACTTCCAGTTGCTGCAGACTGCGCTGCATCACTACCGGGCCATGGGTTTTTCGATTGCGCTGGATGATCTGGGTGCCGGCTATTCCAGCCTACGCTTGTGGTCGGAATTGCGCCCGGATTACGTGAAGATCGACCGACACTTCATCGATGGCATTCATCAGGACGCGTTGAAACGGGAGTTCGTCGGCTCAATCCTGCAAATCGCCAAAGCCTCCCGGGCGCAGGTCATTGCCGAAGGCATTGAACTGCCGGAAGAACTGGCCGTGCTGACCGAAATGGGCGTCGACTTCGTGCAAGGTTACTTGCTGGGCCGCCCACAGGAACATCCACCGCGCGATGCCCGCGCGCTGATGCCCAAACACGACAGCAGCGCCGTTGCACTGAATGACGAGGGCAGCGACCTCAGCGCCCTGCTCAACGACCAACCGGCCGTACCGCGCGACACGCCGACTGCCACAGTGCTGGAAGCCTTCCGACGCCAAGCCAACCTCAACTCGCTGGCCGTGCTCGACGAACAAGGCCAACCGTGCGGCATCGTTCACCGCCATTCCCTCTCGGATGCCCTGCTCAAACCCTTCGCCACCGACCTGTTCGCCCGTAAACCCATTAGCCGCCTGATGAATGACGATTTCCTCGCCGTCGAGATGAGTCAGTCACTGCAACAAGTCAGCCGCCTGATCACCAGCCGCGCTCGCCAACGCATCGAAGAAGATTTCATCATCACCCTCAACGGCAGCTACCTCGGCCTTGGCCGGGTGATCGACGTACTCAAACTCATCACCGAACTGAAAATCCAGCAGGCCCGCTACGCCAACCCACTGACCCTGCTACCCGGCAACGTGCCGATCCAGCAATGCCTGACCCGTCTGTTGCAACAAGGCCGCGAATCGGTGATCTGCTACGTCGACATCGACAGCTTCAAACCCTTCAACGACATCTACGGCTATGGCCGTGGCGACGAAGTGCTGCTGTGCCTGGCGCAATGCCTCAACGAGCGCGTCGACCCCAGCCGCGACTTCGTCGGCCACATCGGCGGCGACGACTTCCTCCTCGTCCTCGGCCCGGAAGACTGGCGCAAACGCCTCAACCAGCTACTCGACGACTTCCAAAGCCAATGCCGCCGCTTCTACCGCCCCGAACACCTTGAAGCTGGCTGCTTTATCGCCCCGAATCGCCAAGGGGTTCGGCAGGAGTTTCCACTACTTTCACTGTCTATCGGCGTCGTCCATTTACACCCGGAAGCCTGTGCTCAACTCGACGCCAGCCAACTTGCGGAGATGGCGTCGCAGGCGAAGCATCATGCGAAGAATGTTCCGGGGTATAGCGTGCATTTGTTGGATAGCCTTACAGCCCCGGAATTGCATGCGCCGCAATTGATGGGCCAGCGTTGATATCTCCAATAAAATAACCAGCCTACTCGTGAAGAACATCAACGCTTCACTAGGCTATTTGTGTTGATCAAAAATTATGATGACTTATTCAAATTACTTCTTATTGAGTGATGCATCGCTAACAACTGCAGAAATATGCTTTAACCACGCATTGCCATCCTTCCACTCATGCCAATAGCAGTAACAACATCCAATTTTCTTCAGCAAAAAATCTCGAATTTCATTTTCTTTTAGGTTCATCGCGATTATTTCATCGATCTCCTTCTTCACATTCTCCAACTCGCAACTTTCTGAATCCGTTATAAAAAACTTAACAACATCATCTGCCAAATCGAATTCACACATCCAATCTTCATGAAAATAGCCCCCAAGGAACTGAAAAAGCTCAGAACCATTTCCCACTAGAAATTACAGCGCCTTAAATATTGACTACTCAGACAATTCGTTTTTAGCAGGACTCTCAACCTACCAAGCCGAAAACCCTTCTTGATCCGCAACATACAACTCTTCCTCCCAAACCTCTGAAAGCTTAATATAAATATCTCTAAAAAATATCTTTGGATCTTGCATTTCACCCCAACCAATCGGAAGCAATGAGCGAGAAAGAGGATCATGTTTCAGCACCGTAAAAAAAACACTTTCATCCCCAGCAAGAGCCTCGCTCAACACAGACAACAAAACAAATTTGTGCCGATGACTCAGCCCCGCGAATCGCGTGACAACAAACCGAGAAATCAGCCGTTCTCTATCTAATGGACATTCAGGATCATACTCCGCCAATTCAGCCCCGAGGGTTTCTTCTCGATCATAAATATCGAAACCTCCTAGAAAATGCTTCAATTTTGGATCATATGGGATATCAAGATAAGGGTGCATCAACATTAAATCGTTTCCACAGGATAAAGAGTTATTGGCTTCAATGTCTCAAAGTCGAATTTCATTTCAAACGCATTCATTTTAGAAACGAAGCGCGGATTGTCATGATCTATTGGATTCGGCTCATATCCATGACCTACATTGTCCATTGGCATTCGCACAACCAAATTCCCCATACTATCTTCCCCAGTAAATCGAGACATTTTCCTTACCTCTCTAGTCATAGCTTCATTACAAGCATTCATCTGAGCTCGGTAGCTAAGAAACTGAGAACTCCAAACACCTCTAAACATTTTCTCCACCTAAAGCGTTGATCCATTCAATTATTCACAAATAGCGACACAACACCTTTACTGCATGACCACCTCCACGCTCAACCTCCCCCCCCTTAAAACTGAAAAAAAATCCTGAAAAAAACCATTACACCTGCGAAAACAGAAGAAAACAGAAGAAAACAGAAGAAAACAACACCTTAAACATTTAATAGAACTCTTAAATCCTGATTATAAAAAAGCCCAATTCAAAGTCCTAGACACTTACCCAATCCATATAAAACAGTCGCTGCTCATCGGGATTGTTCGCTAGACCTTCTTCTTCATAATCAAATATAAATACGAGATCACCTAGACCTGGCTCCCTGCCAGCCACTAGTTCGTATGCTTTCAAGCCAAGAGACATTTGAGATGACATACTTGATGGATGAACATTTATTTTCGCCCCTTTGCAATAGAACGTTATGAAAGGATTATCACTCCTTAACGAAGCAAAGCATTTATAAAAATCACGACCATAGTACGTCCCTCCATATCCAGATTCAAACACTAGGACAATAGATATTTCCTCGCTATCACATATCAGATCGACCCCTTGCCTTACACCATCCATCGAAACAATAACTGCGAACACTGACTTCACTTATCTATTCTCCTATGCGGATTTGGAATAGAGTATCCAAACTCCCTACCGTCATCAATAATCAATGTAGCACCAAGAATATCTTCCCTGTTTATTCTGCCAGGGATAGCAACCTCCTGCTCTTTGCTGAAATTATATGCTGCCCCTAGTTCCTTTTTAAGATCTCGCCCAGGAATCATTTTCAATGTGTAGAGAAATCCTGGCCTTGTGAAATAGCTTGTAGCGAATGCTTTCCCCATATCTCTGGAAAGAGATGTACTAATAAAATTGCTCGGAGGGAAATCGCTATCGATTGAGTGAAGAAATAAATCATTGCTATCCCCTTTACTCGTGAAACCATCTTCAAATACCTCAGAAGGATCTTTTGCATCTCCCCGGTACAAATAAATTTGTTTCGTCTTAGGTGCAGGGAGAGAAGGCCCCTCCTCTCCATTTGGTATTTTTTCCTTGGGATCGACAGTTTCTAACGATGGTCTGTTGCACCCATCTCCGCCTGGACACTCGCTCAACCCCAACGGATCCACCCACCCCGTCGGATTCGGCACGTACTGGTACTGATTCAACCCACCCGCCAACTTGATCGGATCCGGCG
>NZ_VXCA01000037.1 GCF_011369485.1 Pseudomonas atagonensis
CTGTGGCGATAGTCGCTCACCGCCTCATACACCGCTTTGCGCAAGCGGTTGATCCCGCCAATCGGCCGATGCGCCTCGATACCAAACCACGGATTGAACGACAGGTTGTCGCACGCAAGATTCAGCGCAGGCGTATCGAAGTCCTGCGGCGGCAGGGTAATCCGCGCCACGGTTCCGAATGCCGAGTCTTGCTCACGCCATTCAATGCTGGTGTCTTCGATCGGCATGTATTTGTTGGCGTCCTGACGCTGGATCTGCAAGACGAAACACGCCGGCACTCGATCCGTCGACAATTGCTGATTCAGTGCACTGCGCAGGAAGTTCGGCAAATCGTGATTCTGTTTTGGCAGTGTATAGGCCGGGCAACTGTCCGGATCTGGCACAACCCGAAACTTCGCATTGGCTTCACCGAATTTATAGGGTGAAACCGAGAAGTAAGTGGCCCCGGTCGGGCTGTCCGGCGGAGGCGCCAGGGTGGCCAGCGCAATAAACAGATGGCGAATCTGCCAGGTACGGGGATCTGGGCCGGGAAAGAACGCCATGATCTTTTTGCCGTCGGCCTGGGCCGCCACATTCTGACGATACTCGGCGACATCGCTGACAAAGAAGTTCGGATGGCTGAACATCACGAAGTCCTGCTCGCGCTGCTCCTGACGGTTGGTCAGCAGTTGTTTTCCGGGCACATCAAACAGCTTGATTGCCATGCCCCGGGCGTCGCGCATGCTGTCGAACTGCGGGTAGGCGTTGCCGTTGGACAGGCGAATCATCGCTTGCCAGGTTTTCCCCGGTTCGCTGAAAATCCCTTGTCGCAACGACTGCGCCAGCTCTGGCAGCACTCGCACCTCAGCCTTTAAACAACCGTGCGCCTTGGCATGCGCGTCGCGCAGATAGCGTGTGCCTTCGCGATGTTGATCGACGATGCGCACCGCGGTCTGAATGACATCCCGCGTCATTGCAGCTTCACCTGCGGGAATCTGCTCCAGTGCTGACACCGGGCCTCGATGCTGCCAGGCGAGCCATGCAGCGGCGACGGCCCAGCAGAGCAGGCCGGCGACGAGCACAATCAGCAAGGTTTTGCCCAGCAAGCGCCCGAGCCACAACCAGATCCGCGCCAGCAGTGGCAATTCTTTCTTGAAAGTCGACATGATCATGGCAGTTGCGCCTCCAGTGGCCCGCCTAGGACTTTCAGGTACTCCAGCAACGCCCAGCGTTCTTCCGGTTGCAGCCAGCGACCAATGACGCCGTTACCGCGTTCGCCGGCGCGAAATTCATGGCCGCTGTTATGGTTGCCGCTGATCCGCGTATCGAACAGGAAGCCGTTAGTAAACGCTTCTGGGCGATAACCCAGGTGTCGCGGATCGTATTCGAAGCTGCCTTTATAGAACGTGGTGGCGCGCTCATCCTGCGGTGACAACAACTGATAGAGGCTCGGCACCGAACCGTTGTGCAGAAATGGTGGTGTCGCCCAGACACCGGCCAATGGGCGAGCCTTGTAGGCGACTTTTTCACGAACGCCGATGGGCAGGCCGAAGCCATCCAGTAGTGGTTTCTCTTCAGGCGTGACATTGGCCTCGCGATAGGCGCGGTTTTCAACGAAAGCGGTGACATAAGCCAATCCCTTGGCCACCGACAACTGGCTCAGGTCCAGCGGCTCCTTGGGCGTCGGGTGCAGTTTTACGTCCATTTTTTCCAGCTCTTTCACATCCCATCGCAGCGCCGTCAGGTCGAAGCGATGGCTGGCAATGTTGTTGGCAGCGTTGGGATCGGTGCCAATCTCCTCCACCGGCAACATGTGCAGACGCTGCACCCAGCGCTCGCCTTCTTGAGTCTGGCGCGGCACGTGGCAACCGGCACAATTTTCCGCGAACAGCGCGCGACCCTTGGCGGCCAGCGGTTTATCGACCGCGCCAAACAGATCTTCGGGCCACGCGGGCGGCTGAAGTTTCTGCAGGGTTTGCTCAATCTTGTGCAGGTCGCGCACGCGCACACTGGATGCATAACGTGCGTCGCCCTGCAGTGGCTGACCGTTCGCATCGAAGAAATTCAAGGTGGCACCGACGCCCAGCGCCTCGCCGATATTGCGTGCCATCGGTTGCTGCGCCGAGCCGTTCCATTGCACCCAGTCGAATGTCCACATGTCCCACAACTGCGGGTAGTCGACCGGCGCGTTGGCCACGCGGTAATTGGCCGGGGAGATGGCATCGCCGAACGTCGCGTTGGCGATCCGCCCGAAAGCATCGGTGCGCCCGGGCCCTTCTTCGGTCGGGTAGAGGCCGCGATGGGTGTCGTTCCAGGCAACTTTGAGGAAGGTGTTCAGCGAGGTTTTGAAGTCTTTGCGCAGTTGTTCATGGCGGGCGTCGTAATTTTCACCGAGCACTTGTCTGGCGAAGCGTTCGAATTTCCAAGGGTTGTAGTACGTGGACGTCAGACTGGCGACCAATGCCTGTCCGAAACTGCCACCGCGCAATGTAGGAACACTGGAGGGCAAAACGTGCTGTGCGGTGCCGCCGTCAATGCGTACGGCCTGACCCTTGAAGCGCAATTCGCCGGTGTGGCAGGCAGCGCAAGTTATGTCCAGATATTGCTCGGCGCTGCCGGGATTCTGATGACGGGCAAAACCCACTGGCAGATTGCCGGGGTTGTCCGGTGTGGGTTTCTGTTGCGGATCGATCAGGAAACCGAAGCGTGCGAGGTACTCTGGCGAAGCGAAACGCTGTTCCGAAAAGGGCAATTCCAGAGCCTGGAACCACTCGTAGCTCAGGCCTTTGACCTGCGTGCCTTGCGGAGTGAAGTAGTAGATTTGCCGCTCGTGTTCGCTCCACTGGTTCAGGTAATGCACCTGTTGAACCGGCGTATAGAAAGGCAGTTTCGGGTTGGCGACGTAGTACAACACCACTGCGAGGAGCAGGCCCAGCAGCACAACGATCAGCATCAGCACACGGAATAAGAGGCGCAAGTTAAACATCCTTGTCGAGTTATTGCGCTGTTATGCCTGACCCCGGCATCGCTGGGCAAGTGGCCATTACGCCAGATGCTGTGGGAGGAGACGTCGTTTGTTGTAGGAGCCAGATGACAGAAGCTTCATCGTTCCTTTGTCCAAATGCGTTTTAATCCCTGAACTTATCAGAAGATTCCTGCTCTCATGCCGGTAGCCATTGGTCGTGGCGGCCTGATAAGCTCGCGGCTTTACTCGATTGCCCTTTCGGCGCATGAACAAGGAAATAGCATGAAACAGCATCGGTTGGCGGCGGCGGTTGCCCTGGTTAGCCTGGTCCTCGCGGGTTGTGATTCGCAGACCAGCGTAGAGCTGAAAACCCCGGCGCAAAAAGCTTCCTACGGTATCGGCCTGAACATGGGCAAGAGCCTTGCTCAGGAAGGCATGGATGATCTGGACTCCAAAGCGGTAGCCCAGGGCATCGAAGATGCCGTCGGCAAGAAAGAACAGAAGCTGAAAGATGAAGAACTGGTCGAAGCCTTCGCCGCGCTGCAAAAGCGTGCCGAAGAGCGCATGGCCAAGATGAGCGAAGAGTCGGCAGCCGCCGGCAAGAAGTTCCTCGAAGAAAACGGCAAGAAGGCGGGTGTGACTACCACCGCTTCCGGCCTGCAGTATGAAGTCGTCAAGAAAGCCGACGGCCCACAGCCTAAGCCTACCGACGTCGTGACTGTTCACTACACCGGCAAGCTGACCAACGGCACCGTATTCGACAGCTCTGTCGAGCGCGGTAGCCCGATCGATCTGCCGGTAAGCGGCGTGATTCCGGGTTGGGTTGAAGGTCTGCAACTGATGCACGTTGGTGAGAAGTACAAACTGTACATCCCTAGCGATCTGGCTTACGGCGCACAATCGCCAAGCCCGGCAATCCCGGCCAACTCGGTTCTGGTTTTCGACCTGGAACTGCTGGCCATCAAGGATCCAGCCAAAGAAGACGCTGCTGCCGCCAAGTAACAGGCATCAGCTTCGACAACAACGCCTCGCTTATGCGGGGCGTTGTTGCATCTGGGTGATGGCCCGCGTAAACAGAGCGAACCGATGGCGGTGACGGCAGTCTTAGCTTTGAGGCTGCCCGCGCTAGACGCCCTGAGCCGCCAAGTCAATGAAATATTGGGGTTTTTTATGTGAGTAAAAAACGCCCGATCTGAGCGCAGCCCTTGTAAGACGGGGCTCTCAGCGTTGAAATGCAGCTCTGTTCACAAGGTTATCCACAATTTGTGTGGATAACATTTCAATGGGAGGAATAGATGAAAGCTCCGTGGAATTTCGCTCGATTCCTGCCCCTGGCCGGTCGCCTGCTGGCCCGTGGACGTTTGCCAACATTGCTGTTTGCGGTGGCCAGTAAAGGTGCCGCGCAAGGCAACCGTCTGGGTAAACTCAAGGATGATCTGCGCTTGCTGCAGGCGTTGTGCCTGGCTTACTGGCGTGGCGAGTACCGCGCAATCAGTGGCAAGGCCTTGGTTTCGGTGGTGGCGGGGTTGATGTACTTCCTCAGTCCGGTCGATGCGATTCCAGATTTCATTCCGGTGTTCGGCATGCTCGACGACATCGCCGTCCTTGCCTGGTTGATGAAAACCCTCGACGATGAACTCAATGCATTCCGTACTTGGCGCAATCGCCAGCAACCGGAAAAACTTGCGGTCGTTGAACGTCTGCCCGATACCCCCGAACAACTTCAGCTGCAGGGGCCGAAAAAGCCCTGATTGTCGAAGTCCTGTAACAGATAGATACCCCTCGCGACCTTGGCCGCTGTTAGGATTACACTTCTAGGGAAAAGTGCCGACTCGCTAAGTGTTGTTGTCCTACGGGGTAGTCATGGATATTCAGATAATTGCACGCGATGGCGAACCCGAATACGCGGTTCTGCCTTGGGCTCAATATCAGGCTCTACTGAAAGCAGCAGGTATCAACGAAACACCGTCGCAACCGGCTCCAGCGCCGCTTGCGGCCACCCCGGACCCGATTCTTCCAGGTCTGGATCAGTTACGCAGTTTGCGCGAAGGGAAGGGCATCGCCATCGAGGCGCTGGCCCGCACGGTAGGCATCAGCCCGTCTTATCTGGCCATGATTGAAAGTGGCGAGCGTCAGCCCGACGCCGCGATTCGCCGCAGCCTGGCCTGGGAACTGACGGTGCCAGGTTGGAGGGATCAATCGTGAGCGTACGCATCAGTCGTCAACATTGGGACGGATTGCTGGGGGAGCTGGATCAGGCGCGCCGACAGCGCCATCTTCTGACGTATCGGGCCTTGCTCGAACGTTTGCAACTGCCGACGCCAGCGATGCAAACCCTGACCGCTGCACTTGAGCATCTGGCCGCGCTGGATGCCAAAGCCGAACAACCGTTGCGCAGTTCGCTGGTCATCAGCCAGGGCGCCAGTCGCCTGCCGCGTACCGGTTTCTTCGAATGCGTTGAACGTCTCGGACGCTTTTCCGGGCCATCCGATGGCGTCGCTGCCGCTTCCTGGCATGCGTCGGAAGTGGTCAGAGTCTTCGAATACGAGTACCCGGAATCGGCGGAGGCCTGAGTGTTTTTACGCCTCAAGGCGCGGGTCGCTTATTGGCTGGCCCGGCGGTTGTTTCACTGGTCATGGTTTGTTCGTCAGCCGCGTGGCTGGCGCTGGCTCGAGGGCCAGTTCGCGCGGATGGCCAACCTTGGCGATGTCGGCGCGCAAAGCTTCTACGGCCACATCCTGACTTTTCGCGGAGTCGGATTGGGCGCACGGGAAGAGGGCATTCGCCTGTTGCGTCTGGCCGCCTTGGCGGGGGATGGCAAAGCGGCTTATCAGGTCGGCGTAATCAGCCTGGCGGGCTCGCCGAGCAAAGCTCCTGACCCTGAAGAGGCGGCACGCTGGTGGAACCTGGCCGCCAAGGCCGGGCATCCCTTGGCCGAGCTCAAACTGAAAGAATTGAGCTCGCGCGATTCCGTTTGATAAACCTGTTTTGCTCTTTGAATAAACGTGGCGTGAGGGAAACCTCACGCCACGTTTGCGTTTTCGCCTGTGCGTTTATTGGTAAGTGATTTTTTAAGGATAAGTCCTACATCTATCGCCTACTTGCCTGACTTCTTTCCTGACTGATCCCCCGCACAGTTCCCGCGCCTAATTTTTTTGCGCGAGGGAACGCTCATGTTCGACCCGGTTATTCAGTCCACCCCGCACTCAGATGTGCGTTGATGGACGCCGTCATTCGCATCGAGCAAGCACTCGACAGCTTTCCCGACACCCTCAGCCTGTATCGCGAACAGCTCAAGCACTGGGCCAGCCGAGCGGCAGACAAAGTCAGCCACACCGCCGACCTGCCGTCGCTGATGGGCATGGAGCGGATCATCCGCTTCGGTGAGCACAGTACCGCCGTCAGCAGCAGCGACAACGAGTTTTTCTCCAGCGTCGTCCAGTGCCCCAAGGGCGGGAAGATGGCAATCGAGAGCAAGTTCGAGTCGGTGTACGACATCCCGCTGGGCAACATCGTGGTCGATGTAGTGGCGGTGGACAGCGGTGAATCGACACCCATCACTCTGGATGCCGAAGGCAAAGGTGAATTCAAGGGTATCGAGGGCAAGTTCTACCGCGTGCAAGTGCACAGCGATGTCACTCCGGAACAGGTTGCAGAACTGTTCGGCTCCTACGATGGCTTGACCCGTGAACTGGATGGCTGGTTGCGCAGTGAGTGGCAGGGGTTCAAGCCGCAGTGGTCGCAGTCAGTGGCGACAGCGGCGGGCAACGGCCTGCTGGCCGGCAGTTGGGCGGCAATTGAAGGCGTGTGGGACAGCATTGGAATGCTGTCGGACATTCTTCAGGATCCCGCCGCGTTTGCTGACCGGTTGGGCAGCGGCGCAGCCGATCTTATCGAGCTGGCCCAATCCGCCCCCGATGTCATGGCAAAGCTTCAGTTACTGGTCAGCGACGAAGCGGCGCTGTGTTTGCTGTTGCGCACGGCGAGTCTCTGGCTGGAGATGCTGTCGCCCAGCGAGATTGCCGGCAAAACCGCTGAAGCGGTATCGATGGTCGTGGTGCAACTGCTGATCGATGTGTTGATCAGCGTCGTTCTGACGTTCGTCGGTGGCGCGGCGGGAATCGCGTATCTGACGTTGCGTTTGGCGGATCGCGCCGTGCAGCTTTTGTCGGCGGTGAAGCGCTTGGTTACGGCGCTGTTTGGCATCGTCAAAGACTTCATCAAATACGTCGACCAGTACAAAGCGGTAGCCGCCCGTGGCATCGCTGCCGGTGTGAAAAACGGTCGCATGCAGTTGCGCTGGAATGCCCGGCGCAACACCGCGTTGAAGCCGGATGAGTCCCACGACGACGCCCCCGACCAGGCGAAAAACCCCAACGGCGACAGCGCCGATTGCGTGCCCAATACCTGCACCAACGGCTGCCCGGTATCGATGGTCACCGGCGAAGAACTGCTGACCCTCACCGATGGCACGCTCGACGGGCGGCTGCCGTTCGAATTCACCCGTTTGTATCGCAGCAGTGCCGCCGAGATCGATATCGGGTTGGGCTTTGGCTGGAGCCATTCGCTGGCGCATCGGCTGGAGTTTGAGGGCGACGTCGTGGTCTGGGTCGACCACGAAAACCGCCGCACGCGGTTTCCGCTGCCTAGCGCCGAGCGACCGGCGATTCATAACAGCCTGTCGCGGGCGGCGATTTTTCTCGGCGATGAGCCGGAAGAACTGATCCTCGCGCTGGCCGGGGACACCGCGCGGTTTTACCACTTTCGCGCCGGGCGCCTGACAGCGATCAGCGATGCGTATGACAACCGTCTGCGCATTTCGCGGGATCGTCAGGA
>NZ_VXCA01000038.1:0-2808 GCF_011369485.1 Pseudomonas atagonensis
CGAGGGTCACGCCCGGCGCGCCGCTGCCGTCGGAGAAACCGCCGGTGCATTTGATCTGCTCGGCGTCGATGGCTTTGCATTCGCACATCGGGTTATGTGCCAGCGCGCCGGCACTGAAACCGGCGCTCAGCACCAGCAGCACGGCGCTCAGCGGCAGGCGAAAAGAGCGGTGAGTGCGAGTCATGGTTTGGCTCCTTGTTGGTTCAGCCAGGCGAGGGTGGCGGGGGAGGCCTGACTCAGGGGAATCGAGGCCTGATGCATGCTGCCGTCCCAACCTTCCATGGTGATCCACAGCTCGGCATCGGCTTTGGTTTTTTCCGGGATCGGCAACTGGGTGCCCATGCGATACGGCGTGCCGAAGAAGATCACCCCGGCGGCGCGCAGGCTGCGGGGTTTGCCGATGCGCAGATAGGTGGCCTTGACCTGATCGATGCAGGCATCGCACAAAGCGACATTGAAGCTTTTCATGTAGCCAGCGGGCCCGGCGGGGCGGGGCGCCTCGTCACGGAACTCGGCCATGCGCAGGCTCCAGGGCCCGACCTGGATTTCGCCGACTTCGCGTTCGCCCAGACCGGTATCGCCGCGAAACAGCGCCTGGTCCGCAAAGTATCTGGGCATGAACCCCAAAGGGATCAACAGCAGCAACACGTTGATGTGGAAGCGCCACTTGTGCCAGAACAGGCTCAGGCGCGAAGGGCGGGGTGCAACATTGGACTGGCTCACAGGTTGACCTCCGACGGTTCACGGTTCAGGGCCGGTTGTGCCTTGACGCGTTGCTTCTTGTGCTCGCGCTTGAGGGCGTTGGCGGTGGCCAGTGCGGTGCGTTTGGTCCAGATCAGCAGCCCGCTGAGCACCATCATGCTCAGCAGCAGGCCGAAGAAGAACCAGATCAATTTGATCCACAGGCCGCCAAAGTCACCGGTGTGCAACGGCCGCATGGATTCGGTGACGAACTCCAGGGACGTGCGGTCGGACAACAGGCGCGATGCAGCGATTTCACCGTTGTACGGGTTGATCGTCGCGCGCTGGTACATCAGCGGATACCAGCCGCGACCGCCGATATCGAGGTGGCTGTAGGCATTGCCCGGCAGGCTGACGTAGCTGGTTTCCAGCCCGGGGATTTTCTGCTGTGCGATCTCGATCGCGCGATCAAGGCTGATCTGCGGGGTCGGCGAACCGTCCGGCGAGAGGGGCACGCTCTCACGGGACATGGCCGGGATCACCGGTTCGCTCGAAATGGAAATGTGGTTGTCGGCCAGTAGCGCCTGAATCAGGAACCAGGTGCCGGTGATGGAAATCACCGCGATGAACCAGATGGACCAGATGCCGCTGAGGCGATGAAAGTCGCCCCAGAAAATCCGCGCACCGTGACGAAACCGCAGGGTCGGATTGAAGAAGCCTTTCCAGAAACGTTTGTACACCACCAGTCCGGTAACCAGCGAGGCGAGCATCGGCAGGCCGAGTATCGACACCAGGTACCAGCCCCAGCTGTAGCCATTGGTGAAGGGCACCAGCCACCAGCCGTGCAAGGCGCGGGTGAAACCCTTGAAGTTGAACGCCGGCGCCTCGCCCTGAATGACGCCCGTGTACGGGTTGACGTAGACCGTCAGCGAGCGCCCGTCGGGATAGCTGACGCGAACATCGAGGGCAAAGTGCGATTCATCGGGCCGGTCGATCTCTTGCACGACCGTTTGTGGTTCGGCTTTCTTGATGGCCGCAATGATCTGGTCGTAGCTGAGCAGCGGTGCATCGTCCGACGGAGCGCTGGCACGCATCTGCGGGTTGGCCAGCCAGACGATTTCCTGGCTGACCACCGCCAGTGTCCCGGTGACGCAGACGATCAGGACAAAAAACCAGATCGGCAACGCCAGCCAGCTATGTACCAGGAACCACAGTTTGGAGCGGGATTTCTTCGACATGATTGCGCGTCTTGTTTTCGGTGAAAGGGTGCGTGGCTACGGGCTTCGCAGCACGGGAGTCCCCGAAAGACCGGTCGTGGCTTTTGCCTACGCGAACGGCTTGCATCTCTATAGGACGGATGAGCCGGGCAAATCCCGATAAGCGATATGAAAGTAAATGTTTCGCACTTCGCATTTCGCCCGAGCCGATCGAACACGATTCATGATCCGCGCGATCACTGTCAGGCAATTGATGGCCCGCCGCCGCGCCCTATGATGAAAATCACACAGACTCCCCTGAGTGAGCGCTTGATGATCCCCAGAACCCTCTATGACAAACACATCGATTCGCACACGGTGTGCCGCCTCGACGATCAGGGCCATGTCCTGCTGTATATCGACCGCCAGGTGATCAACGAATACACCAGCCCTCAGGCCTTCAGCGGCCTGCGCGCGGCCGGGCGCNNGCCGGATGCGGGCGGGGCGCGGCAGGTGTCGTATCTGGCGGAAAACTGCCGGGATTTCGGCATCGAACTGCTGGACATCCTCGACAAGCGCCAAGGCATCGAACACGTGATTGCTCCGGAGCAGGGTTTTATTCTGCCGGGCATGGTGATCGCCGCCGGCGACAGCCACACCACGACTTATGGCGCGTTCGGCGCCTTCGGTTTCGGCATCGGCACATCGCAGATCGAGCACTTGCTGGCCTCGCAGACGCTGGTCTACAAGCGCTTGAAAAGCCTGCGCGTCACCGTTGACGGGGAACTGGCGCCGGGCCTGACCTCCAAGGACGTGATCATGGCGCTGATCGCCCGGATCGGCGCATCCGGGGCGACCGGTTTTGCCATTGAATTCTGCGGATCGACCATCGATGCGCTCAGCGTCGAAGCCCGCATGACCATTTGCAACA
>NZ_VXCA01000038.1:2833-5805 GCF_011369485.1 Pseudomonas atagonensis
GCACCTGCAGGCGAGTTGTGGGAACGCGGTCTGGAACAGTGGCGCGAGTTGCGCAGTGACCCCGGCGCGGTGTTCGACCGGGAAATCCATCTCGACGCCAGCCAACTGGAACCGATGGTCACCTGGGGCACCAGCCCGGACCAAGCCGTCGTTATCGGCGCACGGGTGCCGGACCCGCAATCGGTCAGCGATCCGATCCTGCGTCAGGACATGCGCCGCGCCCTCAATTACATGGGGCTGGAGGCCGGGATGGCGCTCAGCGATATCGTCATCAGCCATGCATTCATCGGATCGTGCACCAACGCGCGGATCGAGGACTTACGCGATGCCGCCAGTGTCGTGCGTGGCCAGCATGTGGCCAGCCATGTGCGGGCGATGATCGTCCCCGGCTCCAGCGAAGTGCGCGCCCGGGCGGAGGAGGAAGGTCTGGCGCAGATTTTCATCGACGCCGGGTTTGAATGGCGCCAGTCCGGCTGCTCGATGTGTCTGGCGATGAACGACGACGTGCTGGCCGCCGGCGACCGCTGCGCCNNGAAGGCCGTCAGGGCGCCGGCGCGCGCACTCACCTGATGAGCCCGGCGATGGTCGCCGCCGCCGCGATCAGCGGTCGACTCACTGACATCCGGCACTTTGGAGAACGCTCATGAGCCTGCAACCCTTTACTCAGGTCAGCGGTCAGGCGGCGCCCCTGCTGGCGGCCAACGTCGACACCGATGTGATCATGCCCAAGCAGTTTCTCAAGGGCATTGATCGTCAGGGGCTGGATCGCGGGTTGTTCTTCGATCTTCGGTTCTTGTCCGACGGCACGCCCGACCCGCAATTCGTGTTGAACCGCCCGGCCTGGCAAGGCGCAGGTTTTCTGGTGGTCGGGCCGAACTTCGGTTGTGGTTCGAGCCGTGAGCACGCGGTGTGGGGGCTGCAACAGATGGGCATTCGCGCGTTGATCGGCAGTAGTTTTGCGGGGATCTTCTTTGATAACTGCCAGCGCAACGGTGTGTTGTTGATCACGCTTGCGCAGGCGCAAGTGCAGCGGATCGGAGAGCTTGTCAGCCAGCCTGAAACCGCGCGAATCAGCGTCGACCTTGAGGCGCAGCAGATCGGTCTGGCCGATGGCTCAGTGATTGATTTTCAGATCGATGCCTTGCGCAAAACCGCGTTGCTGCTGGGGCTGGATGCCATCGGCAGTACCCTGCAGCGACGCGCGCAGATCGAGGCGTTCGAACGTGAGCATCTGGCGAACAATCCCTGGTTAGCCTGAACGCTTGACGAAATGTGGGAGCGGGCTTNNTTCGCGAGCAAGCTCGTCCCCACAAAGGAAGTTTGTGATGTCCGGGCTACAGGGACAGATCCCGGAAATGCTCCTGCAAAAACTCCACGCACGCGCGCAGTTTTCCCGAATGCGCCAGTCGTGTCGGGTACACCGCCCAGACATTCGCGCTCTGACTGTAATCGTTGAGCACCTGCACCAGCCGTCCTTGGGCGAGCAACGGTTGCACATCCCACAGTGAGCGCAGCAGCACGCCGCGGCCATCCAGCGCCCATTGCAGCACGATCTCGCCGTTGTTCGACGACAGCGGCCCGCTGACCCGCACGTTTTCCTGAGCGCCGTCCCGATCCAGATTCCAGATGCCAAAGGCGTTGTCGCGCTCCTTGATCACCAGGCAGTCGTGTTGTTGCAAGTCGTCCAGCGATTGCGGAGTGCCACGGCGCTGCAGGTAGTCGGGCGCCGCGCACAGCACTCGACGGTTGCTCACCAGACGCCGACCGATGTGCTGCCCGGGAAGGTCGTCGCCCACGCGAATTTCCAGATCGAAGCCTTCGTTGACGATGTCCACCACCCGGTCGAACAGGTCCAGACGAATCGCAAGATCCGGGTAGCGCTCGGCCAGTAACGACACCGCCGGCGCTACATGATTGCGGCCGAAACCGAAACTGCTGCAAATGTGCAGCCGCCCGCGCGGGCTGTCGTGGGCATCGCTGAGTTCGTCGTGCAGTTGCTGGAAGTCATCGAGAATGCGCAACGCCCAGCGCTGTACGCGTTCGCCGTCCTCGGTCAGGGACACGCGACGACTGGTGCGGTGCAGCAAGCGCGTGCCGAGGGTGGTTTCGAGGATCTGGATGCGTTTGCTCACGTAGGCCGGGGACAGGCCCAGCTCATCGGCGGCAGCGGCAAAGCCGTTCTTGCGAATCACCGTGAGCAACACACGCAGGTCTTCGGGCAGGGGCACGGAGGCTTTGTTCGGGGACATGTCAAAACGCGCACTGGCGACAGGAGCCGCCAGCATAGCATCGGTGTTCAAGTGGCTGGATCAGCGCAGAAACGCCAGGGCTTCGGCGAGCAACTGTTCAGGGACTTCTTCGGCAAGGTAATGGCCGGCGGGCAGAGCCTGGCCGCTGACGTTCGAAGCGACTTGCTGCCACTCGCGCAGCGGGTCGAAGCAGCGTCCGACCGTGCCTTCGGCGCCCCAGAGCACGCGCAATGGCAGTTGCAAATGATGGGCTGCATCGATGTCGGCGCGGTCGTGCTGCAGGTCGATGTCGGCGCTGGCCCGGTAATCTTCGCAAATAGCCCGCGCACTGCCCGGTTGTTGCAGGCAGCGCAGGTATTCGCCGAAAGCTTCGTCGGTGAACGGTTTGAGTCCGGCGCTGCGACTGCCCATCACGCTGCGCAGATAGGCTTCGGGATTGGCTTCGATCAGGGTTTCCGGCAGCGGTGCCGGACGGATCAGAAAGAACCAGTGCCAGTAGGCGCGAGCAAAAGCCTCGTTGGTCTGCGCGTACATCGCGAGGGTCGGGGCGATGTCCAGCAGCATCATGCGTTGCACGGTGGCGGGGTGATCGAGGGCGAGGCGGTGCGCGACCCGCGCGCCACGGTCGTGGGCGAGGATCGAGAACTGCTCGAAGCCCAGCGCTTTCATCAGTTCGACGTTGTCCCGGGCCATTTCGCGTTTTGAATAATTGAGGTGCAAACC
>NZ_VXCA01000039.1 GCF_011369485.1 Pseudomonas atagonensis
TCGGCGGCGGGGCGGCTGCTGTCGCCGTAACCGCGCAGGTCGGCGGCGACCACGGTGAAGTGCTCGGCCAGTTGTTCGGCGACCTTGTGCCAGATCACGTGGGTTTGCGGGTGGCCGTGCAACAGCAACAGGCCCGGCCCGCTGCCGCCGAGGCGGTAGGCAATGTCGACGCCGTTGACGTGGCGCTGGTCTTTGAGAAATCCGGCAAACATCGGGCTGATCCTGTTTCAGGGGCTTGTTGGCTGCATCCTGAAAGTGTTCGGTGCTCGGGACAAGGGGCCAAGTGTGGTGTGGCAGTTCATGAAGCGTGTTGTCAGTGCTGGCCTCTTCGCGNNTTTGTTCGCGAAGAGGCCAGTGATCACGCCGCAACTCTCAACCCTGCTGGAACATCTCCCTGGCCCGCTGCTCGATTTGCTCCTGAGTCAGATCTTCCTTGCGCGTGGCCAGAAACCACAGATGCCCGTACGGATCCTTCAATGTCCCGCTGCGGTCGCCGTAGAACTGATCCTTGACCTCCGATACGGCTTTCGCCCCGGCATCCAGTGCCCGTTTGAAGGACTTGTCGACATCAGTCACATACAGATGCAATCCGACCGACACGGCATTGTCCGGATTGCTCAGTGGCCCCTGGTCGCACGGCGACCCGAGCATGATTGCGCTGTCGCCAATGCGCAGTTCGGCGTGGCCGATGCCGCCGTCAGGCATGCTCAGACGCATGACTTCGGTGGCACCGAAGGCTTTTTTGTAAAAGTCGATGGCCTCGGCGGCTTTTTGAATGCCGAGATACGGGGTAATGCTGTGATACCCCTCGGGAATGGGTTTGACGCTCATGACGTTCTCCCTGATTGTTGTTTTGCGAGGTGAGAAATCACTATAGAACTGTCCACGCAGTCCGGATTTCTGCCCGACGAGCAGCAGGGTTCTCCATCAGTTTTTGGGGAAGTGCGGGCCGGGCCCTTGTTCGCCGAGCACATCTCCCTGATTACGCAGCGGGCAGGCTTCCATTGACAGGCAGCCGCAGCCGATACAGCCATTCAGACGATCACGCAGCAGCGTCAACTGCTCGATCCGGTCATCCAGCTCGCGCCGCCACTGCTCGGACAACACCTTCCAGTCTGCCGCCGTCGGCGCACGATCATCCGGGAGGATTTTCAGCGCCTCGCCAATTTCCGCCAGCGGAATACCCAGCCGCTGCGCAACTTTGATCAAGGCCACCCGACGCAATACGGCTCGCGGGTAACGCCGCTGATTGCCGGCATTGCGCTGGCTCCTGATCAAGCCCTTGGTTTCATAGAAATGCAGGGCCGTGACCGCCACACCGCTGCGCGCCGCAACTTCGCCGACGGTGAGCAGCTTGTGCACGGTTTCTTTACTGATCATGGGAAAAATGCTCTTGACCTTGACTTAACTAGAGGTTTTACCCTGCGCTTCTTCGAGTCGCAAGACTCGTCTTTTGATGAGTGGGGACTTTTCATGCAGGCTTTAGCGAAGAACCGCAGCTTCACCCAATTAATCGAATTCGAGATCGAACCCCGGCAGCAAAGCGCACTGGTTTCGGCGCTGTCGGTGCAAACCGAACGGCTGGCTCAGCGCTACGCCGGTTTTGTCAGCGCCAGTGTGCAGGCCAGTGATGACGGTCGCCGGGTCTTGAGTTTGCTTCAGTGGCAGACCCGTGAGGCGGGTGAGGCCGCGTTCCGCAGTTTCGAAAGCGGCGAGCAGGATTTCTGGCAATTGATCCGCGCCCATCAGGCGAAAACCGTGACGTTCAACTCGTTCCAGGTATTGAGCAGCATCGCCCGCAGTCATGACGATGCGCTGCACTGCAATCTGGTCGGTTAGATTGACAGCTGGATCAGGCGCTCACCTCGCAGATTCTCGGTGAGTCGCCGCTTGTTCACCGCCAGTTCGCCGATCTTGATCAACCGCGTGCGGGTAACGTTGCGGCTCAGCCCGAGCAATGCAGCGGTGTGCACCTGGTTGTAATGGCAGAAGCGATAGGCCGCGCGCAGCAGGGCGTCTTCGACTTTTTCGTGGAGGGCGCCGGCCTGCTGCGCGAAGAGTTTTTGAAAGGCCTTTTCAAGTAAGGCCTCGGGTGAATCGTCGGTGCTGGCGTGGTGATCGTCCGGGCGCTCGATGCGCAGGTTCGACAGACGCAGGTCATCGCGCTCGATCACGCCGTTGCGGCAGATCAACAAGGTGTGATGGATGACGTTTTCCAGTTCGCGAATGTTGCCCGGCCAACTGTAACCACGCAGTTTGTACTCGGCGCCGGGGCTGATGCTGACCCGACCGTAACCCAGCCGCTGACTGTAGGCCTCGATGAAGTGCCGGGTCAGCGGCAGGATATCGCCGGGCCGCTCGCGCAACGGGCTGAGCTCCAGATTGACCACGTTGAGGCGGTAATACAGATCCTCGCGGAAATTGCCGGCGTTGATCGCTTTCTCCAATTGCACGTTGGTCGCCGCCAGTACTCGCACATCAATGGGAATACTTTTGCGCGAACCGAGTCGCACCACTTCGCGCTCCTGCAAGACCCGCAGCAACTTCACCTGAATCGCCATCGGCAGATCGCCGATTTCGTCGAGAAA
>NZ_VXCA01000004.1 GCF_011369485.1 Pseudomonas atagonensis
GCAGATCCGTTGCTGCGGGTGCTGCTACTGGCGGTTTCGTCCTGACGGTCGACTCCCTTTGGCAAACGCCGGAGTGCCGGCCCAGGCTTAAGGCAGCAAAGGTTTTCACCCTGAGGTTCGGCCCTCGCTGTGGCTCGGGTTCCTTCGTTCCGACGGGCTCCGTGGATCAAGATCAAGAGCGGTTGGCTTTGGTGGCCTGACAGCCGAGCAGTTTCTTCCTGATGTACGCGATCCAAATGTGTGTGCGGGCTTGCTCGCGAAGGCGTCGGGTCGGCCAATCATTTGTTTGCTGGCTGGGCGCTATTTTTTCATCTCCCGCAACTGTGGTTCGGCGAAGACCGCTCGCCGTCCGTCCGGGCAATTTTCAGCTCGATTGAATTTTTGGCATGCGTCGCCTCTCTGCTGCTGTAGAGGCGTGCGAATCGTCCTGCCAATCGACCGAGAATTTTGCCATGACTGTCCTGACACGCCTGCACGCTGCGCCCGCGCAGCTTCAAACGATTGATTCTGTCGGTGATTACCGGCGCATTTATGAAGCGTTGTTTGCGGATGAAGAAGGGCACGCCGTGGCGTCCTCCTTTCTTGATGAGCAGTTACGACGCGCCGCCGATTTGCCGGAAGAACTGCCCGGTGATCCGGCTTCGTGGCATGGCTGGGTGGCTGCGCATTGTGCCGATGTCGCTCGTCAGTACGCGGATTATCTGCAGCAGCGCAAGGCCGGCGGGCCTCGGCAGTTTTTCAGCGGCAAGGCGCATGCGCTGTACTTTCTGCAAGCGGTGGCACCGACCAAACAGGTGGATGGTGCCTGGTTGTACGGGCTGATGCAGCACTGGCGTGACCCGCGTTTCAGCGGTTTGCTCAGTACTTATCTGGAGGAACTGGGCGAGGGTAATCCGGCGCAGAATCATGTGGTGATTTATCGCAAGTTGCTGGCCGAGTACGACCTGGAACACGCCAGCCCGATCACCGATGAGCGTTACCTGCAGGGCGCTTTACAGCTCGCGCTCGGTGCGTGTGGTGACGAGTATTTACCGGAGGTGATCGGTTACAACCTCGGCTACGAGCAATTGCCGCTGCACTTGTTGATCAGCAGTTATGAGTTGAGCGAGCTGGGTATCGATCCGTATTACTTCACGCTGCACGTGACCATCGACAACGCCAGCACCGGGCATGCGCAGAAAGCCGTGCAGGCTGTTCTCGATTTGCTGCCGATGGCGGCGGATCGTGAAGATTTTCTGCGGCGGGTGTCGCTGGGTTATCGGCTCAATGACCTGGGGCAGGGCAGTCGCGCCCTCATTGAGGGGTTTGACCTGCAGGCTGAGTTGCTGGCGATGCTGGAGCGCAAATGCCCGTTCGCCCAGCACATGCACTCGGACTATTGCCGGTTCGAAGGCAAGACAGTCAATCAGTGGCTGGCCGAGCCGGCGCATTTGCCCGGATTCCTGCAAGCCTTGCAGAACAAGGGCTGGATCAAGCGTCACGAAGACCCGCAGGCCAGTCGCTTCTGGCAATTGATCGACGGCGATGGTGCCGCGATGTTCGGGGTGTTCAGTGCCTACGAAAAACAACTGGTGCACGACTGGATTGCCGGTGACTGGAAACCGGCAAGTAAAACCACTCCATTGCGTCGCCCAGCCATAGGTCAGCCACTGATTGAGGTGCCCGAACAGGATGCCGATGTGCAGCAGCTCAACGCCACACTGCAAGGTCTGGACGGTTACGCGCAGATCGCGGCGTTGATTCCGTGGCTGGCTCCGGCTCGACATGCGCACCCGGCCGGGTTGCTGGCCACGCGCAAATTCATCGAACTCAATTCCAGCCTGCGTTAAGGAAATCGCCCATGAATCAGGAAGAACAATTGTCCGTTCACGACCTTACGCTGCTGCAGTTGGGCCGACGCTTGCAGGCCGACGGCTATCGCTTCATTACGCCAACGCCACTGACCCATCAGCGCGTAAACCTGCGCGATGAAGGCCAGGTTGCCGACACGCTGCGCGATGTCTTCGGCTGGTCGCGGTGGTTTGCGCCCGGCCTGTTGTCTGTCGACGAGCAACGGCAGTTGCAGGACGCCGAGGTCATCGACGCTTGCGACGGCCGCTTCAAGAGCCGGGTGCGCTGGTCGAGTCTGGATGACTTGCTGTTTGTGCATTCGGGGTTTCCCACTGAGGCGGCCGATTCGGTGTTTTTTGGCCCGGACACTTATCGGTTCGCGCAGTTGATTCACGGCCATCTGCAACAGAGTTTCGCGCCGATCCAGCGTGCGGTGGACATCGGTTGCGGGGCCGGAGTCGGCGCGATTCTGATTGCGCGTGCACGGCGCGATGCGCAGGTGTTCGCGGTAGACATCAATCCGGCGGCACTGCGCCTGACCGCGATCAACGCGGCGCTGGCGGAAGTGGCCAATGTCGAGGTGCAGGCCAGCGACATCTTGCAGGGCGTCGACGGCGAGTTTGATCTGATCATCGCCAACCCGCCGTACATGGCGGATCCGGCCGGACGTGCATACCGGCATGGCGGCGGGACACTGGGTGCGGGGCTGTCGTTGCGTATTGTTGAGCAGGCGCTGAATCGCCTGGCTGCGGGCGGCTCGTTGTTGCTGTACACCGGTGTGGCGATGGTCGATGGCCGCGACCCGTTTCTCGACACCGTGTTGCCTCGGCTGGATGAGTCGCGGTTTGCCTGGACCTATCGCGAACTCGATCCCGATGTCTTCGGTGAAGAGCTGCTGAATCCCGGTTATCAGCGGGTCGACCGCATCGCCGTGGTCGCCTTGACCGTGACCCGAATTGGCTGAAACAAGGCAGGTGTGTCATGAGCAGAAACCTCGATGACTACAACCGCATGCGCGATTTTTCCGCGACATCGGAGCCGGCAGCGATAAAGCGCTCAGGCAAGAAAACTGCGGCTGAGCATGCCTTGCAGTTCTGCATTCAGAAGCACGACGCCTCACACCTGCATTACGACTTTCGCCTCGAACTCGATGGCGCCCTCAAGAGCTGGGCCGTGCCCAAAGGGCCGTCTCTGGATCCCAAGGTCAAGCGTCTGGCGGTGCACGTCGAGGATCATCCGCTGGATTACGCGACGTTCGAAGGCAGCATTCCCGAGGGGCACTACGGCGCTGGCGACGTGATTGTCTGGGATCGCGGCGTGTGGATCCCGCAGGAAGACCCGCAGAAGGCCTACGCGAAGGGCAAGCTCAAGTTCGAACTGCAAGGCGAGAAGCTTGCCGGCCTGTGGAACCTGGTGCGCACGCATATGCCTGGCAAGAAGGAAAACTGGTTCCTGATCAAGCATCAGGACAGCGCCGCCCGCCCGCAGGACGATTACGACGTGTTGGTTGCCGAGCCGGACAGCGTGCTCAGCGAGCGTACGCTGGTCGATAAACCCAAGCTGGCGGCGAAGCAGGTCAAACCGCTGAAACAGACTCCGGCCAAGGCGGGTAAAGCGGCCACGGGCAAGCTGGCCGGCGCACACAAGGCGAAAATCCCCGCGCAACTCAAACCGCAATTGGCGACGCTGGTGGACAGTGCACCCGAGGGTGACTGGAGCTACGAGATCAAATTCGACGGCTATCGGATCATGGCGCGTATCGATCACGATCAGGTGCAACTGTTCACGCGCAATGGCCACGACTGGACGCACAAGTTGCCGAAACAGGCTGAAGCGCTCGCCGCGCTGGGGCTGGAGTCGGCGTGGCTCGACGGTGAAATGGTGGTCGCCAACGAACACGGCGTGCCGGATTTTCAGGCGCTGCAAAACGCGTTCGATTCGGGGCGTAGCGCCCACATTCTTTATTACCTGTTTGATCTGCCGTACCTCAACGGCGTCGATTTGCGCGAAGTCCCGGTGGAAGAACGTCGGGCGGCATTGGCGACGGTGTTGAGAGCGCATGAGCAACCGTTGCTGCGCTTCTCCGAGGCGTTCGACGAAACCCCGGACGCGTTGCTCAACAGCGCCTGCCAGATGCAAATGGAAGGCTTGATCGGCAAACGCCTGGGTTCCTCCTACGTATCACGGCGCAGCAGCGACTGGATCAAACTCAAGTGCAAACATCGTCAGGAATTCGTCGTCGTCGGCTACACCGATCCGAAAGGGTCGCGCAGTTCGTTCGGCGCATTGCTGCTGGGGCTGCATGACCGCGACAGCGGTGAATTGCGCTACGCCGGCAAGGTCGGCACCGGTTTCAACGAGTCGACGCTGAAAACGATTCTCGCCCGGCTCAAACCGTTGCAGGTGAAGAGCGCAGCGGTGGTCAACCCGCCCAGCGGTTTTGAAGCCAAAGGTGTGCATTGGCTAAAACCGAAATTGCTGGCAGAAATCGCGTTTGCCGAAATGACCAAGGACGGCTCGGTACGGCACGCGGTGTTCCATGGTTTGCGCGATGACAAACCGGCCAAGGACATTACTGAAGAGCGAACCCGCCCCGTGAAAACTTCAGCGACGAAAGCCCCTGCAAAGAAGGCCGCGAAGCCTGCCTCGAAGCCGTCTTCAAAGAAAACCGCGGCCAGCCGATCCGAACCTGCCGAAACCGCGCCGTCGCAGCTCGGTCTGGCCAGCGGCAAGGTGCGCATCACCCACCCGGATCGGGTGATCGACGCGGTCAGTGGCACCACCAAAATGCAACTGGCTGAGTACTACGCCAGCGTCGCCGAATGGATTCTGCCGCAACTCAAGGATCGCCCGGTGGCGCTGGTGCGTGCGCCGGACGGTATCGCCGGTGAACTGTTCTTCCAGAAAAACGCCGAGCACTTGGCGATCCCTGGCATCACCACGCTGGACAAAGACGTCACTGGCCAACCGGTGATGCTGATCAACAACGCCGAAGCGTTGATCGGTGCGGTGCAGATGAGCTCGGTCGAATTGCACACCTGGAACGCGACCACGGTCGATCTGCACAAGCCTGACCGCTTCGTCCTTGACCTCGACCCGGATCCGGCGCTGCCGTGGAAAAGCATGGTTGAGGCGACCGCGTTGACCCTGACGGTACTCGACGAGCTGGGCCTCAAGGCATTTCTCAAAACCAGCGGCGGCAAAGGCATACACCTGGTGGTGCCGCTGACCCGCAAACTCGGTTGGGATGAGGTGAAGGATTTCAGCCACGCGATCGTCAGTCACATCGCCAAGCTGTTGCCGGAGCGTTTTTCGGCCGTGTCCGGGCCGAAGAACCGGGTCGGGCGGATCTTCATCGATTACCTGCGCAACGGTCTGGGCGCGACCACCATTTGCGCGTATGCGGCGCGCACGCGAGAAGGTCTGCCGGTGTCGGTGCCGCTGTTTCGTGAGGAGGTGGCCGAGATCAAGGGCGGCAATCAGTGGAACGTGCACAACGTTCATGAGCGACTGGCCGAGGTCGGTGACGCGCCATGGGCCGACCTGAAGAAAACCCGGCAGAGCATCACTGCCGAGATGCGCAAACGCCTCGGCATGAATAAATGATCAGGCGTCGCGCAGCAAGTCGTGGGCGTTGAGCAGTTCGAAGGCGATTTCCGGTCGATTTTCCAGACCCCGGCGAATGGCTGCCGGAATCGCCGCACGTGTCTTACGGCACAGCCCCGGTAATTCTTCAATCTGAATCGCGATGCCGCGCATGGTGCGCACTTCGTTGAAACCGGGTGCGACGTCGACGCGGATGCCCAGTTGCTCGTACATGCGCTGCTGCAGATGTTTGAGGTCGGAGAGGTCCTTGAGCATTTCCAGACGCGCGAGCAGTCGCTTTTCCTCCTCGCGAGTCAGGCGCAGGATGCGCAGATCCGCATCGGGATTTTCCAGCAACGGATCACGCCCGCAATTGCAGGCACCGGGCGGGCAGGGGGAGCGCAAGGGCACGGACGTCGTCATGGCCTCCATCATAGAGGCCGTCGGACAGTTTTGCCTATGAGCCTTCAGTTGCCATCCATCGGCGGCTTCATCACTGGCGCTTACTGATTCAAACCTTCGTAGTGAACCAGAATCGCATTGGCCAGATCTTCATCGCTGGCGTTGATGCCCGGGTTTTGCTGGCGAACCTGTTGCAGCACCGATTCAAGATAAACCCCACGAATGGCCCCGCCACTGGCGACAAATGCAGACAAGTCGTCACGAGCCGGAATCACCATTTTGTGATCCTTGAAGGTCGAGTACAGCGACGCGGAGACACCGGCCGAGGTGGCGACATCACCCGCGTCGACGCGGGCCAGCGCCGAACCGACGGGCAGGCATAAGAGTAAAGAAGAAACGAGCACTAACTTGCGCATGACGGTGTTCCTCCACAAGCGCGAAGCAAAAAGGGAAGGACTACATAATGTGAGAGGTGCGCGGCGAGCGGGAGTTCCATTCAGGCGTTTGGTCATCTGCTGACACGCTCTGGAACGGCACGAGCGTAGAAATAGGCTTAACTGAAACCCTGACAGGCGCATTCCAGCGTGCTCAGGGAGGATTCCACGGTGTCGATCAAACTGCGTTTGGTGTTGCTGATTGCGACCAGCCTGCTGACGGCACTGATCGTGAGTCTGGTCAGTTACGTCGGCAATCAGCGAATGGCCTCAGCGGTCAGCGACAACGCCGTCAGCATGAGCGCGCTGCGCAACCACATGGAAGCCGACATGATGCACGACGCACTTCGCGCCGATGTGTACTCGGCGATGCTGGTCGGGCTGGGCAAAAGCACGGGGACGGCGGCCGAGGTGCGCACCTCGATTGAAGAGCACGCGGGGCACTTTCGTGAAGTGCTTGAGGAAAACCTCAAGCTGCCGATCAACCCGACCCTGCGCACGGCGCTTGAGCAGATCAGACCCAATCTCGACACCTACATCAACGCGGGCGAACGAATTGTCGGGCTGGCACTCAACAACCCGGACGCGGCGCAGCACGAAATCGGTACGTTCAACAGCGCGTTCAGTCAGCTCGAAGCGCAGATGGCCGCTCTCAGCGAACTGATCGAAACCAATACCCGCGAGACCAGCCAAGGCACCGAAGCGGCGATCCGCAACGCCAATGTCGCCCTCGCGGTGGTGCTGATCGCGAGCCTGCTGTTGCTGCTGGTCCAAGGACGCTGGGTGATGTCGAGCATCATCGGGCCACTGAAAACCGCCAGCCGTATTGCCGAAAGCATCGCTCACGGCAATCTCGGCGAAGTGATCAGCGAGCCGACCGGCAAAGATGAAGCCAGCGCCTTGATTCGCACGCTGGCAACCATGCAACGGGATTTGCGCAACATGATCGACGTGGTGCGGCGCAACGCCCACGGCGTCAGCGGTATGAGCGAACAACTGAGCCACGGCTGCCATCAGGTTGCCGACAGCAGTCAGCAACAAAGCGTGGCCGCCAGCACCATGGCCGCGGCCGCCAGCCAGATGACCGCGAGCATCGAAGAAATCACCCGCCACGCCGAACGCGCGCTGGGCATGGCCAATCAAGCCGAGTCGCTGGCGAAGAATGGCGGGCAGGTGATTCATCAAGTAGTCAGCGACATGGATGACATTGCGCGCTCGGCGCAACAGTCGGCGCAAGTGATCCGCACGCTGGATCAGGAGTCCGAAGGTATCTTCAACATCATTCAGGTGATCAAGAGCATTGCCGACCAGACCAATCTGCTTGCGCTCAACGCCGCCATCGAGGCTGCCCGTGCCGGCGAGCAGGGTCGAGGCTTCGCGGTGGTGGCGGACGAAGTGCGCAGCCTCGCGGCGCGCACCAGTGCCTCGACCCAGGAAATCGCCGCGATGGTCGCACGCATCCAGCACAGCACCCGGGAAGCGGTCAGCAGCATGGAGGCGGGTGTGGCGCAGGTGGACAAGGGCATGGCGGTGACGGCTGACGTCGAGCGGGCAATCCGCGAGATTCTCGATGCGACGCTGAGCACTACGCAATTGGTCAACGACATCACCCGCACGATTGGTGAGCAGAGCCAGGCGAGTAACGAAATTGCCCATCAGGTGGAAATGATCGCGGGAATGTCCGAAGGCAACAGCAAGGTGATCGGGCAGACCGCGAATACCACGGATGAATTGTCGAGTCTGGCGGGGCAGTTGGCGCAGTCGGTGGATCGGTTTCGGTTGTAACGGCGGGGCACGGCAATGGCAGGTGCACTGTTTGGACTGACGCCTTCGCGGGCAAGCCCGGCTCCCACAGGTTTTAGCGGTGGTTACGCAGTTGCAGTGCACCACTGAACCCTGTGGGAGCCGTGCTTGCCCGCGAAGAGGCCCGTTCAGCCAACATCAAAACAAAGAACCGGGCTCGTCAGAACTTGAAAGCCTGCCGCCCAACCAACAACCATTTCCCGCCTTGCTTCTGCCAGATCTGAAAGTTCTCGATTTCCGTCGGCACGACTTCAGTTCCCTTCAACGCCTGCGCGGAGAAGTGGTGACGTACCAGCGCCGTGTCACCGGAAAGGGTGATGGTCTGATTCTGCATTTCCAGGGTCTTGAACGCGCTCTTGCCGGTTTCGATGTCGGCGATGAACGCCTGCTTGTCCTGAATCTTGCCGCTGGAATGACCGTAAGTCAGGTTCGGTGCGGTCAGCGCGTTCAGTTCGGCGATGTCCTTGTGCAGCATCGCCTGAGTCAGGTGGTCGACCGCTTGGGCGACGTCTTTTTCTGCCGGGGCAGTTGCAGCGAAAGTGTAACTACTACCACTGAAGGCGCAGAGAAAACCGATCAGAAGTCGGGTCTTGGTCATGGCTGTTGTTTCCTTGTTGTTATGGGGTTGATGACTGATTGATTCAAAATGTTAATTCATCAGTCATCGTACAACTTAGCAGGTTCTTTGGTGATTAGGCAGTGTCTACCGGGGGCAGATTGCACGAACCGTGCGCGCAAAGTGTTGAAAGGCTTCAGCCAGAGACTGCGCCGGGGTCATGTTCAGGCATGTGCTGCCGATAATGTCCTGAGCGCAAAAAGACCATGAAGTCGGGAACAGACGCGCGGGTTTGCCCTGACGTGATATTCTTCGCGCCAACTTGGTTTGACCTAATTCAGTTTGCTTGCCTTCGGGCGGGCTGACGGAATCCCTGTCGCTCAAGTAGCTGAAGCCAATAATGATAAGAAGTCAGTTCAGAAGGGACATTAACTGAGGTCGATGCGGTACGTCGGCCTTGTGTGCCCACCCGTCAATATTGAAGTGTGAAGGAACCTGCGACCCTAGCCTGAGTGTCGCGAAAAAAGGGGCCTCACGCGCACAACAGCGGCGGGCGGAAGGCGTTTTATCATAGGTGCAACAGATGTTTAAAAAAGTGAACACAGCCTTGCTGGGTCTGGCTTTGGCGATGGGGATGTCGTCCGCCAATGCTGACGAAGCAAAGAAAGTCGACGTCCTGCTGATCGGCGGCGGCATCATGAGCACCACCCTGGGTGTGTGGATCAATGAGCTGGAACCAAGCTGGTCGATGGAAATGGTCGAGCGTCTTGACGGCGTCGCCCTGGAAAGCTCCAACGGCTGGAACAACGCCGGTACCGGTCACTCGGCGCTGGCCGAGCTGAACTACACCCCGGAAGATGACAAGGGCAACGTCACGATCCCGAAAGCGGTCGAGATCAACGAAGCGTTCCAGGTCTCCCGTCAGTTCTGGGCCTGGCAGGTTCAGCAAGGTGTTCTGAAGAACCCTCGCTCGTTCATCAACACCACTCCGCACATGAGCTTTGTGTGGGGCGATGACAACATCAAGTTCCTGAAAAAGCGCTACGAAGCCCTGCAAGCGAGCCCGCTGTTCGCCGGCATGCAGTACTCCGAAGACCCGGCTGTGATCAAGAAGTGGGTTCCGTTGATGATGGAAGGGCGTGACCCGAACCAGAAAATCGCGGCCACCTGGAGCCCGCTGGGCACCGACATGAACTTCGGCGAAATCACTCGCCAGTTCGCCGGTTACCTGCAGACCAAGCCTAACTTCAACTTGAAACTGTCCAGCGAAGTGCAGGACATCACCAAGAACGAAGACGGCACCTGGCGCGTCAGCTACAAAAACCTGAAAGACGGC
This sequence comes from Pseudomonas atagonensis, assembly GCF_011369485.1. Taxonomy (GTDB): domain Bacteria; phylum Pseudomonadota; class Gammaproteobacteria; order Pseudomonadales; family Pseudomonadaceae; genus Aquipseudomonas; species Aquipseudomonas atagonensis. Next base: position 9,947 of record NZ_VXCA01000004.1, read on the forward strand.
ACCAAAACCGAAACCGACGCCAAGTTCGTGTTCATCGGCGCTGGCGGCGGCGCTCTGCACCTGCTGCAGAAGTCGGGCATTCCTGAAGCCAAGGAATACGCTGGCTTCCCGGTAGGCGGCTCGTTCCTGGTGACCGATAACCCGGCCATCGCCGAGCAGCACCTGGCCAAGGCCTACGGTAAAGCGTCGGTTGGCGCACCACCGATGTCGGTTCCGCACCTGGACACCCGTGTTCTGGACGGCAAGCGCGTCATCCTGTTTGGCCCGTTCGCGACCTTCAGCACCAAGTTCCTGAAAGAAGGCTCGTACCTGGACCTGCTGACCAGCACCACCACCCACAACATCTGGCCTATGACCAAGGTCGGCATCAAGGAATACCCGCTGGTCGAGTACCTTGCTGGCCAGTTGATGCTGTCGGATGAAGACCGTCTGAACGCGCTGAAGGAATACTTCCCGAACGCCAAAGCCGAAGACTGGCGCCTGTGGCAAGCCGGCCAACGCGTGCAAATCATCAAGCGTGATGAAGCCGCTGGTGGCGTGCTGAAACTGGGCACCGAAATCGTTGCTGCACAAGACGGCTCGATCGCCGGTCTGCTGGGCGCATCGCCAGGCGCGTCGACCGCTGCACCGATCATGCTGAGCGTGCTGCAGAAAGTCTTCAAAGACAAAGTCGCAACGCCTGAGTGGCAAGCCAAGCTGCACCAGATCGTTCCAAGCTACGGCACCCAGCTGAACAACGATCCAGCCAAAGTGGCTGCAGAGTGGGCTTACACTGCCAAAATCCTCGAACTGCCGACACCTCCAGTGATCGGTCAGGCTGCTGCTCCGGCTGCACCTGCAGCTGAAAAAGCTGAAGCACCGAAGGAAAATGCTGCACGTGACATGGCTCTGTAATTAGATCCCTGACACACAAAGCCCACTGAGCCGGCAACGGTCAGTGGGCTTTTTTGTGCCTGTGTCGTTGCCTGACGATCAGGCTTTGGCGGCGGCCAGATAAGCCCCGAGCCGTCGTCCCATTTCCTCTCCCAACGCCTGCAAGCCACTGAGCGGGCGCACCATCACTTCAAACTCGACGATCTTGCCGTGCTCGTCGAAGCGAATCATGTCGATCCCTTTCAGTTCCTTCGCGCCGACGTTGGCGCTGAATTCCAGAATCACGTTCAGCCCATCCGCTGTCGCCAGTTCGCGGTGGTATTTGAAATCTTCGAACACGTTGAACACGGTGTTGAGGATCATCGAAACCACCGGCGCGCCGGGGTAGGGCGTGTGCGCCATCGGCGAGCGGAACACGGCGTTGGCATCGAGCAATTCGGGCAGGGCAGTCAAATTGCCGGTGTGGATCATTTCGTGCCAGCGCTTCAGGGATTCGGCGACGTTGGTTTGCAGTTTCAGGTCAGTCATTTCCACTCCGGGAGGGTTGTTGTTCTTCAGACGATGGCAATGACTGTAGATCAAAGCGCTCGAATGGAAACCTTCAGTGCCGAGCTGAATACCGCCACATGACCGAAGCGGATCAGATGTTCATCTGATCCGTATTTTTTCACTGAATCTGCCTCTGTCACCGGCTCAGTCATCCGCGCAAAATGCCCCTGCGTTACGGTCACTCGCGGCAGTCCTTCATCCCGAAGCGCCCCGTGCACCGCAAGCTCAGCATTGAGGAGAGCAACATGAACAAGATGGCGATTTTCCTGGGTGGATTTCTGACATTGACCATTCTGATCGGCATGCTCGCGACGATTTCTCCGGTCTGACTTGACCGCCGCGGGTGTGTTGCGTGAATCGTGTTTAAATGCCGCGCCTCACACCTGCAAATGGATTTCAGACCATGGCTGAACAGCGTATTCGCGCACTCGCACTCTGTATTTTTCACCACAACGGCAAGATTCTGGTTAACCGGTTTGTCGACCCCGTCAGCCAGCAAATCTGCTTTCGCCCCCTCGGCGGCGGTATTGAATTCGGCGAGACGAGCGCCGAAGCCATCGAACGTGAGGTACAGGAGGAGCTGGGTCTTTCCATGACCGACAAGCGCTTGCTCGGGACGCTGGAAAGTCTGTTCATCTACAACGGCAAACCGGGGCATGAGTTCGTTCAGGTGTATGACGCCCGTTTCGAAGATGCCCGCGTCTATGAGCAAGAGCAGATTGCCGGCAAGGAAAGTGACGGTTCGCCTTTCTCGGCGAGCTGGCATGACAGTTCAAGTTTCAGCGAGCAATCGCCTCTGGTACCCAAAGGTTTGTTCGAGCTGCTGAAGGACGCCGGGCGACTCAAGTAAATGCCCATTGGAAAAGGATTGATGGATAACGAACTCATCCGGGTTCGCCAAGCCATCAATCCTTTTTGCGTTTCAGATCGCGCATCTCCCAGCGGGACGGGCAGGTAAAAACAGCATTCGGTATTAGACTCCCAGCAAGTTCCGACTCGGGAAGTGCCCGGCATGTTGAATTCGTCATGGACTCGTTGATTACCGCCGCCAGCAGGGCGCTGTCCGCTGGCGATCCGCTGGGCGCCTTGAACTATGTCGCCCTGCGCGATGATCCGCCGGCGCTGGCCTTGCGAGGCATCGCCATGGCTCAACTGGGCGATCTGCAGCGTGCGAAGCTTTTGCTGCAACGGGCGGTCAAGGCGTTCGGTGACAACGAGCCGCTGGCGCGAGCCCGTTGTCGGGTGGCCGAGGCGGAAGTGGCGCTGGCGGCGCGGGATCTGGCCTGGCCGGTGCAGGCACTGGAGGCCGCGCGGCGGGTTTTGCAGGAACACGGTGATGGAGTCAACGCCGCACATGCGCGGTACTTGCAGATCCGCCGGTTGTTGCTGATCGGTGAACTGGATGACGCGCAAACGCTGCTCGGTGATCTCGCCCCAACCACTCTGCCACCGGCGCTGCGTGCGGCCCATGAGTTAGTCGCCGCGGGCATCGCCTTGCGGCGGGTGCAGGCGCAGGCTGCAGAGGTCGCGTTGGTCCGTGCACAACGGGCGGCGGAGCAGGCTGGAATTCCTTCTCTGAGTGCCGAAATCGAGCACGCCAGACACCTTCTCGAAAGACCAGCCGCGCGATTGACCCGCGCGGGGCAGTCGCAGTCGGTGACGCTGGCTGAAGTAGAAACCTTGTTTGCCTCGACATCCCTGGTCATCGATGCCTGCCGTTACAACGTGCGCGGCGCCGGCATGACCGTGGCGCTGGCCAGCAGACCGGTATTGTTCCATCTTGCCCGCCTGCTCGCCGAAGCCTGGCCCGGCGATGTGTCCAGAGAAGTGCTGATCGCCAAGGCGTTCCGCTTGAAACTCAGCGATGACTCCCATCGCGTGCGCCTGCGGGTCGAAATCGGTCGCTTGCGCGCGGCGCTGCAGCCCTTGGCGAGCATCACCGCGACCCGTCAGGGGTTTACATTACAGGCAAGCGATGTGGCGCTGCTGACGTTGCCCGTTGAGGACAAATACGCCGCGTTGCTGGCCATGCTCGCCGACGGCGAAGCGTGGTCGAGTTCGGCACTGGCGCTGGCTCTGGGCAACAGTCAGCGTCAGGTGCAACGTGCGCTGGAAGCGCTGGCTTCTGAAGACAAGGTGCAGGCATTCGGTCTTGGCCGGGCGCGACGCTGGATGACGCCGCCCGTGCCGGGATTCGCGACGATCTTGTTACTCCCGGTGTCGCTGGGCAATGGCTAGTCTGGCCTCACACACCCACGAGGAAGTCACCATGAAACAGGCAAACGCAGAAATCGTTCGTGAATACGGCCCGTTTGACGGCATTGAAGGTGTTCACGGCGTCACCTTCGACGGCCGCCAGGTTTGGTTCGCCAGTGACGGCCAGCTCAATGCGCTGGACCCGGCCAGCGGCGAAACAGTGCGCACGATCAAAGTCAGTGCCGATGGCGGGACCGCCTTCGACGGCAAGCACTTGTTCCAGATCGCCGACCGTCGAATCAACAAGATCGACCCGGCCACCGGGCGCGTACTCCATACCATTCCGGCACCGGGCGATGGTGGCGACTCGGGCATGGCCTGGGCCGAGGGCACGTTGTGGGTCGGGCAATACCGTGACCGCAAGATCCACCAGATTGATCCAGAGACCGGCAAAGTCCTGCGTACCCTCGAATCAAACCGCTTTGTCACCGGCGTGACCTGGGTCGATGGTGCACTGTGGCATGGCACCTGGGAAGGCGAGGAAAGCGAGATTCGGCGGATCGATCTGGCCAACGGCGAGGTACTGGAAAGTCTGGCATTGCCCGCCGGCGTCGGCGTCTCCGGGCTGGAGGCCGATGGGGGTGAGCGGTTCTACTGCGGCGGCGGCAACAGCAGCAAGGTGCGGGCAGTGCGTCGGCCAAAATGATGCAGGGTGTCTGCACTGGCTTCTTCGCGGGCAAGCCCGGCTCCCACAGGAATTGAGGTACTGATCCGACTTCAGCCACACCACAAACCCTGTGGGAGCGGGCTTGCCCGCGAAGAGGCCAGCCCGCAAACAAATAATTCGCCTGCAGACAACGATCAGCGATTCAACACATCCCCCATCCACTCCAGATACTGCGCACGCTCGGATATCGAGTTGTGCCCCGAATCCGGCACCACCCTCAGCGTCGCCACGCCTTTGGGAAAGTTGCCCAGCAGCCGTTCCGTACTGTCCCGTGCAATCACCTCATCGTCGCTCGCCGCCAGTAACAGAGTCGGCACGCGAATGTGCGCCGCGTACTTGCCCGACTCGAAACGATCCTTGAGCAGCCACTTCACCGGCACCCACGGGTATTGGCGAGCGGCGATTTCTTCGAGGCTGTTGTAAGGCGTGACCAGAATCAGCTGCGCCACGGGCCGCTGACTGGCCAGCCTGACCGCCACGCCCGAGCCCAGACTGCGCCCGATCAACGACACCTGCGGATGGCTGGCGTAGACCTGATCGAACAGCGCCAGTGCATCCTCGGCAATCGCTTCTTCGGACGCAGAGCCACCGCTGCCGCCGAAGCCCCGGTAGTGCAGCAGGTAGATCGCGTAATCGGGAAATGCCCGGGAGAACTCCGGAAGATTGTGCGAGACGTCCTCGGCATTGCCGCCGAAATAGATCAGCGCGCGTGAGCCTGCGCGCTCGCGGGTGGTGACCCAGATATCTGCATCCGGCATCGACAGTTTCAGTCGCGATTCGCTCGCTGCAGGCGCGTCGGGCTGGGGGAAATAGATCAGCGAGCGCTGAAAAAAGAACAGCGCGGCGCACAGTACCAGGTACACGGCAACGATCAGGGCGACGAGCGACATCAGGGTTCGGGACATTCGGCTACTTTTAACGGGGTGAGCGGGTGGAATTCGCAGTGTAGTTCAGCGGTTCGCCACGGCAGTCTGCGCACACAACATGCAACAGATCCACGCAGCAGGGGAACCAGCATGAGCCACACTGAAGGTTACTCCCGTCGCCGATTGCTCACGCTGGCTGCCGGGGTTTCGGCGGTCTTCACCCTTGATCGGGCGCTGGCCACTGCCACGACGCCGACCGCCACAGGACAACAGACCATGCAGACCCGCGCGATCCCCTCCAGCTCCGAATTGATGCCCCTGGTCGGACTGGGCACCTATCGCGGTTTCGACGTCGGGCCTGGTGATCCGGCCTACAAGCAACTGCCGGCGGTGCTCGACGAACTGTTCGCCAAGGGCGGCACCGTCATCGACAGCTCGCCCATGTATGGCCGCGCCGAACAGACCACCGGCGAATTGCTGTCGATCCACCAACCGCGTTCCCCTGCGTTTCTGGCGACCAAGGTCTGGACTCGCGGGCGCGAAGAGGGCATCGCGCAGATGGAGCAGTCGTTCAGCCTGCTGCGCACCGAGCGCATCGATCTGATGCAGATCCACAACCTGCTCGACTGGCAAACGCATCTGCCGACGTTGCGCGAATGGAAGGAGCGGGGTCGTATCCGCTACATCGGCATCACCCATTACACCCCCTCGGCCTATGACGAAGTGGAAGCTGTGCTGAAGGCCGAGCCACTGGATTTTCTGCAGATCAACTACGCCCTCGATGACCGTGGCGTGGAAAAACGCATCCTGCCGCTGTGCCGAGAACGCGGGGTGGCGGTGATCTGCAACCGGCCGTTCGGTGGCGATGGTTTGCTTGCAAGGCTCAAGGGCACACCGTTGCCGGCGTGGGTTTCGGATGTGCAGGTCAACAGTTGGCCGCAGCTGGCACTGAAGTTTCTGCTGGCACATCCGGCGGTGACGTGTGTGATTCCGGGGACGAGCAATTCGCGCTACATGGCCGAAAACGTCAGGGCCGGGTTCGGGCCGATGTTGACCGATGCGCAGCGGCATCAGTTGATTGCGCTGGTGGGTTAGGTTCGATCAACCGCGATAACGCAACGCCTCCAGCAACAGTGCAAAAGCCGGCGCCGCCTGACGCCGGCTCGGATAGTACAGGTGATAACCGGCAAACGTCGGGCACCAGTCTTCCAGCACCTGCAGCAGACGGCCGTCAGCCAGATACGGCGCGACGAGGTTTTCCGGGATGTAACTGAGGCCGAACCCGTCCAGCGCCGCGTCCAGCAATGGGTAGACGCCGTTCAAGGTGACTTGCCCGGACACCCGCACCTTGAGGCTTTCGCCGGCCTTTTCGAATTCCCAGACGTACAGCCCGCCATTGGTGGGCAAACGCAGGTTGTTGCAGGCGTGCCCGGTGAGGTCACGTGGGGTCTGCGGTGGCGGGCGTCTGGCGAAATAGGCGGGCGAACCGACCACCGCCATGCGCATGTCCGGGCCGATGCGGGTGGCGATCATGCCTTGGGCGACGTCCTCGCCCAAACGCACGCCGGCGTCGAAGCCCTGGCCGGCGATGTCGACGAAACCATAATCGCAGCAGACCTCGACGGCGATGTCCGGGTACTGCGGCAGAAACTCCTTCAGCACCGGGCGCAGCAGCCAGTCCAGTGAATGGTCGGTGGCGCTGAGACGGATCTTGCCCGCCGGGGTTTCGCGCAAGTTGCTCAGCGCGGCGAGTTCCACCTCGATCTCTTCGAAGCGCGGGCCAATGGTTTGCAGCAAGTGTTCACCGGCCTCGGTCGGCGAGACGCTACGCGTGGTGCGGGTCAGCAGGCGCAGGCCGAGGCGGGCTTCAAGACTGCGGATGGTGTGGCTCAGCGCCGATTGCGATACGCCGAGTTTCGCCGCTGCCTTGGTGAAACTGCGCTCGCGGGCCACGGCGAGGAAGGCGAGCAGGTCGGTGGCGTTTTCCCGAAGCATTGATGATTTTCCTGCATAAGTTTTTTCGAATTCTAGTCGATTATCAGAAGAGTCCGCGTCGGTAGAGTGACTGACATCACTGACTGGAGACCGATACCATGAACCCGATCGCCGCTTCCGCGCTGACCCTTTCCTTGCTCGCCGCCGACACTCAGGCGAATGAAACGCCGCGGGTGACAGTCACGCCCAATGGCTCACAACCTTCGGCCCAAGGCCCGGCGGATTGGTTCACCGGGATCGTGCGGGTGGACGCGCCATTCAAGGGCTCGGACAAGGCACGGGTCAGTGGCGCGACCGTCACGTTCGAACCGGGCGCGCGCACCGCGTGGCACACCCATCCGTTGGGGCAGACCTTGATTGTCACGGCGGGCGCAGGTTTTGTGCAGGAATGGGGGCAACCGGTGCGCGCGATTCGTCCCGGCGACACGGTGTGGATCGCGCCCGGCGTCAAGCACTGGCATGGCGCGGCGCCGACGACGGCGATGACGCACATCGCGATTGCCGAAGTGCTGGACGGCAAAGTGGTGGAGTGGATGGAGCAGGTGAGCGCAGAACACTATCCGCGAGCCGACTAACCTGCGCCCATTACCTCCCCTGATTCGGCTGTCCGTCAGATCATCGCCGGCAACGAGTCAAGAATCTTGTCCAGCGTGATCGGGTAGTCCCGCACCCTTGCGCCGGTGGCGTTGTAGATTGCATTGGCCACCGCCGCACTCACGCCGCAGATTCCCAGCTCGCCGACACCCTTGGCCTTCATGGGTGAGGACAGCGGATCGGTCTCATCGAGGAAAATCACTTCCTGATGCGGGATGTCGGCATGCACCGGCACCTCGTAACCTGCCAGATCATGGTTGACGAAAAAGCCGAGTTTTTTGTCCACCGCCAGCTCTTCCATCAACGCCGCGCCGACGCCCATGGTCATTGCGCCGATCACCTGGCTGCGGGCCGCTTTCGGGTTGAGAATCCGCCCCGCCGCGCACACCGCGAGCATCCTTCGCACGCGCACTTCACCGGTGGCCGCGTCCACTGCGACTTCAACGAAGTGCGCGCCGAACGTCGACTGCTGATACTGCTTGGCGAGGTCGGCGAATTCGATGCTGTCTTCGGCGACGAGCGCACCGCTTTGCGCGGCGTTGCGCAGCGGTACGCTTTTGTTGCCGAGTCGCACCTGACCCTCGACAAATTCGGCTTTGTCCGCCGCCATGCCCAGCTTGCCGGCTACCGTTTCGCGCAGTTTCATGCACGCGGCATACACGCCTGCCGTCGAGCAGTTGGCGCCAAACTGGCCGCCGGAACCGGACGACACCGGGAAGTCCGAATCACCCAACCGCACGATGACATCGTCCAGTCCCACGCCCATCATTTCTGCCGCCGTCTGCGCGATGATCGTGTAGCTACCGGTGCCGATGTCGGTCATGTCGGTTTCCACCACCACTTTGCCGTCGCGCTCCAGCCGCACCCGTGCACCGGACTTCACTAGCAAGTTGTTGCGAATCGCCGCCGCCACGCCCATGCCGATCAGCCAGCGACCTTCACGTTGAGTGCCGGGTTGTGCGTGGCGTTTGTCCCAGCCAAAGCGCTCGGCGCCGGTTTGCAGGCATTCGATCAGACGGCGTTGGGAGAAGGGCCGCTCGGTTTTGACCGGGTCGACCTGGGTGTCATTGAGGATGCGGAACTGGATCGGATCGAGTTTGAGCTGTTCGGCCATCTCGTCCATGGCGATCTCCAGCACCATCAGCCCCGGGGTTTCGCCGGGGGCGCGCATGGCGTTGCCTTCCGGCAGATCGAGCGGTGCGAGGCGCATGCTGACCAGCCGGTTTTCCGCCGCGTAAAGCAGTTGGCTCGGTTGCGCCGCAACCTCGACCTTGCCCTCGGCGAGGTTGCCTGACCAGCCTTCGTGGGCGATGGCCGTGAGCTTGCCGTCAGCGGTGGCGCCCATGCGGATGCGCTGAATCGTCGCGGGGCGGTGCGTGGTGTTGTTGGCGATTTGTGGCCGCGCGAGGGCGACCTTGACCGGACGGTTGGCCAGGCGTGCGCCGAGGGCGGCGAGGATTGCGTCGGCGCGGACAAACAGTTTGCCGCCGAAACCACCGCCAATGTACGGCGAGACCAGGCGCACCTTGTCCTTGGGCAAACCGAGGGTGGCGGCGATGTCGCCGACGCTCCAGGCGATCATCTGATTGGACGTCCACAGGGTCAGTTGATCGCCTTTCCAGGCAGCCAGAGTCGCGTGCGGTTCCATCATTGCGTGGGACTGATCGGGAGTGCTGTAGGACTGGTCGAACTGCACCGCCGCGGCGCTGAAAGCACTGGCGAAATCGCCGTGGCTGACGTCGGGCAATTCGTCTTTCGGCTCGACACCCTGATTGCGCACGCTGGCCAGATCGAACGCACCCGCGTCGGCGACGTACTCGATTTTGACCAATTGGGCTGCAGCGCGAGCCTGCTCGAATGTCTCGGCAACCACTAGCGCCACGGCCTGATGGTAGTGCTGGATCTCGGGGCCGGCGAGCAAGTGCGCGGCGTTGTATTTGCCCTTGCCGAGCTTGCCGGCGTTGGCGGCAGTGACGATGGCCAGAACGCCGGGTGCGGCTTTTGCCTGCTCCAGATCCATGCTGTTGATGCGGCCCTTGGCGATGGCCGCGCCGACCATGAAACCGTATGCCTGATTCGCCACAGCCTCGTGCTGCTCGTAGGCGTAAGGCGCTTGGCCGCTGGTTTTCAACCGGCCTTCGATGCGGTCGGTGGGTTTGCCAATCACCTTCAACTGATCGATCGGATTGGTCGTGGCGGGCGTGTCGAATTTCATGCTTCGTCCCTCGCTTGCGCCAACACCGAGCCGAGCGTGCGTTCGACCAGGGTCAGTTTGAATTGGTTGTCGTGGGTCGGTGTTGCACCGTCGAGCAAGCGCTGGCTGACGGCTTTCGCCCCTTGGCTCAGCAACGCTTCCGCCGCTTCGACCCGCCAGGGTTTCGGCGCGATGCCGCCGACCGCCACGCGACCGCTGCCGTCCTTTTGCAGGATCAGCCCGACCGAGACCAGCGCAAACGCGTACGACGAGCGATCCCGCACCTTGTGATAAACATGCGTGCCGCCAACGGGGGCGGGCAAGGTCACCGAGGTGATGAACTCGCCGGGTGTCAGGCTGGTTTCGACGTTCGGAGTGTTGCCTGGCAGTTGATGGAAATCGGCCATGGCGATGCGGCGTGTACTGCCGTCGGGTTTGACCGTTTCGACCTGCGCATCCAGCGCGCGCAGGGCGATGGCCATGTCGCTGGGGTGCGTGGCGATGCACGCGGTGCTGACGCCGATGATGCCCAATTGCCGACTGACTCCGGCAATCGCCGCGCAACCACTGCCGGGATTGCGTTTGTTGCAGGCTTGATTGGTGTCGTAGAAGTACGGGCAGCGTGTGCGTTGCAGCAGGTTGCCGGCGGTGGTCGCCATGTTGCGCAACTGGCCGGAAGCGCCGGCAAGCAAGGCGCGGGAGAGCAGGGCGTAGTCCTTGCGCACGCGCGGGTCGGCGGCCAGATCAGTGTTGCGTACCAGTGCGCCAATGCGCAGGCCGCCCTCGGGTGTGGCTTCGATCTGATCCAGGCCCAAGTGATTGACGTCGATGAGTTGCAGCGGGGTTTCGATGTCGAGCTTCATCAGGTCGAGCAGGTTGGTGCCGCCGGCAATGAACTTCGCACCTTCGAGCTGAGCGGCCTGGGCAGCGGCGGCCGGGGAGTCGGCGCGCAGGTAAGTGAACGGTCTCATGATTGCACCTGCGCGACTTCAGTGATGGCTTCGATGATGTTCGAGTAGGCGCCACAGCGGCAGATGTTGCCGCTCATGCGTTCCTGAAACTCGCTGGCGATCAGTTGCGGTGGTTCGGTCAGGCTGGCGCTGGCGTGGCTGGGAATGCCGTCGCGGATTTCCTTGAGCACCGCCACCGCCGAGCAGATCTGTCCCGGCGTGCAATAACCGCATTGGTAACCGTCGTGCTTGATGAATGCCGCTTGCATCGGGTGCAGGTTGTCCGGCATGCCGAGGCCTTCGATGGTGGTGATTTCAGCACCGTCGTGCATCACCGCCAGGCTCAGACAGGAATTGATCCGTCGGCCATCGGCGATCACCGTGCAGGCGCCGCACTGGCCGTGATCGCAGCCTTTTTTCGTGCCGGTCAGGTGCAAGTGTTCGCGCAGCGCATCGAGCAGAGTGGTACGGGTGTCGATGTCCAGTTCACGCGGTTTTCCGTTGACGTTGATGGTCACTTTATTCATGGCCGGTTGCTCCAGATTGGCGGCGTAGGCCTTGAGGCTGATAAACGGTGGCATGGCGAACGCTGTCGCGGTCACGGCGCCGAGGATCAGAAATCTGCGTCGGGAAATCGTCATGGTTCGATTCCTTTTCTCTTCATCAGGGCAGCAGGGTTGTACGGCCCGGACGGGCAGCCAGCGTGATCGCCGGTCTCGTTAAGGAGTGACCGCTGAAGAGAGGAAAAGGTTTTTGCTGATTTGCGCCATAGAGTTATGCGCGTGGCTCATGAGTCTTCTGGATGTCACATTTAAATGTGGGAGGGGGCTTGCGCTTGCCCGCGAAGAGGCCATCACTGCCGCATCAATGTCCGCCAACGACCATGTGGGTAAACGGCGCCACATACGCCTGCAACGTCACCAACCCGCCGACCAGGATTGCCAGCACGATCGAGTGGAAGAACACGTAGCGCAGAATCTCGCCCTCATGCCCGTACCAACGGGTGGCGGTGGAGGCGACCACGATGGATTGCGCGTCGACCATTTTGCCCATGACCCCGCCGGAGCTGTTGGCCGCCGCCATCAGAATCGGGCTGATCCCCAGCTGTTCCGAGGTCACGCGCTGCAAGCCGCCGAACAGCACGTTGGAGGCCGTGTCGGAACCGGTCAGCGCCACGCCGAGCCAGCCGAGCAAGGTGCCGAACATCGGATAAAAAATCCCCGTCGCGGCGAACGCCAGACCCATGGTCGCGTCCAGTCCCGAATAGCGCGTGAGGAAGCCCAGCGCCAACATCGCCGCGATGGTGATCAGCGAAAAGCGCACCACCCACAACGTGCGCAGGTATTGCTTGATCAACTGCGGGATCGAATAGCCCATCAGCAACCCGCCAACAATCGCCGCGAGCAAAATGCCGCTGCCGGTGGCGGTGAACCAGGTGAATTTGTACACCGCTTCCTCGGCTTTCGGCGCGGGCACCACGGGTGGGACTTTTTCGACTTGCAGATGAAGCGTGGTGAAGGTCACGGCCGGGGCAAAAATCGGGTTGGCCTCGTTGACCGGTTTGCCTTGGGGATCGAGTTTGGCCGAGTGGGTGACGGGATCGATGGCCGGGCGCACGTCGAACATATTCTTGAAACCCTGGGTGCCCCAGGCAAACACAAACACCGTGAGGATGATCCACGGCATCCATGCGCGCATGACTGCCGGACGCGCCTGATCGCTGAAGGCGGCACTGGCGGTGACTTTTTCTTCCTCGACTTTAGAGTTGTCGACGCGCCCCGACAGCGCCGCCGAGGTGTGAATCGTCGCCGGTTTCCACACCTTCAAGAACAACGTCAGGCACGCCATCGAAATCAGCGCAGCGATCACGTCCACCAGCATCGGCCCGTGGTAGTTCGACACCAGAAATTGCGGCACGGCGAAACTGACGCCGGCCACCAGAATCGCCGGCCAGATCTCCAGCATCTTGCGCCAGCCGGCGAAAGCCCAGATCAGCCAGAACGGCACCAGCACCGAGAAGAACGGCAACTGCCGACCGACCATCATCGACAGCTCCATCTCGTCCAGCCCGGTGACCTTGGCCAGGGTGATGATCGGCGTCCCGAGCGCGCCGAACGCCACTGGCGCGGTGTTGGCGATCAGCGCCAGCCCCGAGGCGGCCAACGGCGAGAAACCGAGGCCGATCAGAATCGCCCCGGTCACCGCCACGGGCGTGCCGAAGCCTGCTGCGCCTTCGAAGAACGCGCCGAAGCAGAAAGCGATCAGCAGCAGTTGCAGGCGTCGATCATCGGTGATGCGCGCGAGGGAATCCTGCAGCACTTTGAACGAACCGTTCTCGGTGGTCAGGCGATGCAGAAAGATGATGTTCAGGACGATCCAGCCGATCGGCAGCAAGCCGTTGGCCGCACCGAACAACGCCGCAGAACCGGCCATGCTGGCGGGCATGCCGAAGGCGAAAATCGAGATCAGCAAGGCTGAAGCCAACGCCAGCAGCGCCGCCAGATGCGCCTTGACGTGGAAGAACGCCAGCGCCGCGAGCATCACCACCACCGGCACGGCGGCCATGAGGGTGGAGATCACCGGGTTGCCGAACGGGTCGTAGATTTGTTGCCAGACCATGGTGCACCTCTGCTTTTTATTCTTGAGGGCGCAGGTCCGTTGCGTGGGTGTCGTCAAGAAGCAGTATAGGTGGCATTACGCCGCTGTTCGGTCAGGGCGATTGAGGCGATAAACGGTCATTGCTGGCCACTGAATCAAAGTGCTTTTACCCGGTCGTATGGGCGGCTGCGCGCACCGTGTCCTGAAGGCGAGGGCAGCGTTGGCCGATTCCGTCGTCAAGACCTTGGGTGTTAGGGAAGAGTTGAATGAAGCGCGCTACAACGCTGTTGCTGACAGTTTCTGCCGCCGTACTGCTGGGCGGTTGTGTTGCAGACTTTGATGATGATCACCGTCACGGCCGGCATTATGAACGCGACCACGGTCGCTATTACGACCACGACCGGCGTTGGGATGACCGCGATGATCGCCGCGACGGTCGTCGTTATTACCGTGATCGCGATGATGATTGAGTGAAAAACCAGAGGGCGTTCCCCCGAAAAGGGAACGCCCTCGTTCATCAAGAAAAGTGAGCGCTCGCCCGGACGCTGGATCGCGCAGGCACGGAGGCCTCGATGTCCAGCAAATGGGTGGCGAGAATGTCGCTCAGAAAACGGAACTGATCGTTGATGCCAACCACTTCATTGCTGAAATGATTGCTGGCGGCGGGCATCAGCAGGTCTTCGAAATCTTCGTTGAACACCAGCGCCTGAGCCTTGCGTGGCACGGCGTGCTGGTCGTAGTAGTTGCTGCCGAACACCGGGAAACTCACGGAGAGAGTGATGGTGGTGATCATGGGTGAACTCCTCGTTGTGTCTCGGATGTGGCCATCGTGCCTCTGCTGGCCGGCGGGCGGAAGGCAATCGTCGCGATGGTGAATATCGACGCTGTTGATGATTATTGAAGGCCCGCTCCCACAGGGGATCGGAAGTGTTTTCAACATCGGCGACAAATAGCCCGACTCCGGCGCCTATACTCAAATCTGCCTACCTCCTTGCTTGAAGGACACCGCCACCGTGACCCTGCGTGCGCTGGCTCTTGCCGCATTGTTTCTGCCGGCCGGCTGCGCCACCACGGCACGGACTCCCGCGCCAGCGCCGACGGTGGTCGTGTCGCCCGCCACTTGGCAGCAGATTGACCGCGAAATCGTCAGCGCATCGCAACAGTCCACCGAGCAGGTCAAGCTGTTCGCTCGTGGCTCGATGGAACATTGGCGCACTCGCGTCTATCAGCAAACTGAAGAAAATTTCATCCCGTGGTTCAGCAGCTACTGGACCCAGGAATGGCTGTCGATGAAGGTCAGTTGGTACACGCTCAGCGCGGGCGGCGAACAGGACGCATCGGCCAGGCGTCTGGCGACGTATCTGCTTGAGCAGTATCAGGAAAGGGTGCTGGCGCCGGTGGCGGTGGAGATTGATCCGGACGCGATCCTCAGCCAGTCGACGGAGTTCTACGCGCAGCAGATGGCCAGGCAGATGCCGCTCATCGCCCAGCGCCACGGTGTGCCGGTCGCACAACTCAATGGACATTTACAGAAAATTCCTGCCATCGCGCTTGGCCCGCCCAGTGCACGGGACGCGTCGCTGTATCAGGTCATCAGCACTGAGCCGCTGAATACATTGCCGGCGTATGCCGCACTGATCGACAAGATCCATACCGACGGCGGCGCCAAGGGGATCGCTTCGACTGACGCCGGCATGGCTCCCGTTGCCAAACGGGCCAGCCAACGCATGGAGGCGGAGATGGCCCCGCGCGGTGCGGCCAGCGCCGTGGCCGCCGCCGCTGGCAAACTGGTCGGTGGGCTGATCTCAGTGGGGGTGGCAGGCATCCGCGCAATCCTTCAGGCCAATGATCGTCCCGACAGCGAGGCGCTGATCCGCAGTAGCCTGGGCAACACCTTCGACAAAGCCTGGCTGAAACTGGTGCAGAACCCGACCACCGGTGTCATGGCCGGTACGCTGCACATGGCCGGGCAAGTCGAACGTAATTTAGGAGCGGCAGACCAACCGTCGGTCGGGCTGGGCGTCAACCGTGTCGAATGGCGTCCGCCAGAATCGACTACTCAGCAGATCGAACCCAACGTGCAAGGAGAATGACCATGGCTTACATCGATATTTTTGTCGCGCCGGTGCCGAACGCCAACCGTGAGCAGTACAAAAAACATTGTGAAATCGCTGCCCGTCTGTTCAAGGAGTACGGTGCACAGGACGTGGTTCAGTGCTGGGGCGATGACGTGCCGGAAGGTAAAGTCACGTCATTTCCGATGGCGGTAAAACTCAAGGAGGGTGAGACGGTTTCGTCCGGCTGGTTAGTATGGCCAGACAAAGCCACTCGTGATGCCGGCATGGCGAAAATGATGGAAGACCCGCGCATGCAACCGGACGTCAACCCGATGGGATTTGATGGCCAGCGCATGATCTTCGGCGGCTTCAAAAATATTCTCGAACCCTGAACCCCGCACAAATCCCTTGTAGGAGTGAGCCTGCTCGCGATGGCGTGTGCAGGTTCAAAACCTCATAGTCAGATCCACCGCCATCGCGAGCAGGCTCACTCCAACAGGTACTGTGTCACTCAGATGGGGGGGTAATCCGGCAGCTTTTGCGCTGGCGGATCTGTTCGTCCGTCGGCCGCTCGCGGATGAATTCAAAGCGCGGCTCGCCCTCGCTGTAATGCACCAGCCAGCCCCATTCCAGTTCGCTCTCATCTTGCCCGGGGTTCGGTGGCCGGGCCCACCACGGCTCTTTGCTGAGGATCTCGCGCATGACGTCCTCCGGTGGATGGCAATCCTTGAACTATAGACGCGTGCTGCAAGTCGTCCGTTCAGGCTGTGTAGAATCGGTCCATCACGACGATCAAGGAACCGGATCATGACGGATGACATGCGTGGCGATGAACCGTTCAAGCGGCTGTTCTTTGCATTGGACTGCCCACCGGCGCAGCGCAAGGCGATTGCCCAGTGGCGCGCAGAGTTGGGTTTGAGAGCCGGTAAACCGGTACCGGCGGACAATTTTCACCTGACGTTGCTGTTTCTCGGCGCAGTGCCGCTGGCGCAGATCAATGAAGTCTGCGAAGCCGCAGGTAACGTGCGCACACCGGGGCAGGCGTTGAAGATTGCGCTGGATCGGTTGCAGGTCTGGCACCGTGCCGGGGTCTTGTCGCTGGCCCCCGAGCAGGCACCGCCGCAATTGCTGCGGTTGGTCTACGCCCTGGAACAGGCCATGTTGCCCTTCGGTTTCGACGAGTCCCCTCGCGAGTTTCGCCCGCACCTGACACTGGCCCGCGATTACCGTGCAGCGGAACCCGAGTCGTCCACGCCGCCGGAGTTTCTTCTGCGGGCCGACCGCTTTGCCCTGTTCGAATCGCACAAGGGCCGCTATCGGATTGTGCAGGATTGGCCGCTGAGCTGAAGCGACAAAAAAAGGCGCCCGAGGGCGCCTGAATTCACCTGAACCGAGGAAGCCAGGTGAGGCCGTTCATGTAACGGTGCAGCGGTGGTAAGGCGCTGCGCGAACGGGAAATCAAAAAAACTTCAAGTAAACCCTTGATCGTTCCCATGCTCTGCGTGGGAATGCCTCAATGGACGCTCTGCGTCCGCTTTGGGACGCGGAGCGTCCCGGGTTGCATTCCCACGCCGAGCGTGGGAACGATCACGGTAAGGTTTATTTGCCGAGCTTCACCCGGGTCCAGCCACGGGTCATGATCCGCTGCGTGGCAATCGGCTGATCCGGCACGGCGTAAAGCGTCGCCATGACCGCTTGCGACGGGTACGACCCCGGGTCGTTGCGGATCGCTTCGTCCACCAGTGGCGTCGCCGCCGCGTTGGCGTTGCTGTAGCCGTTGCTGTTGGTGATCTCGGCGATGATGTCCGGACGCATCAGGAAGTCCATGAACAGGTAAGCGTTCTCGACGTTCGCTGCATCGCGCGGAATGGCGACCATGTCGTAGAAGCTGCCGGCACCTTCTTTGGGAATGCTGTAATCGATCACTACGTTGTTGCCCGATTCCACCGCGCGGGCCTTGGCCTGCAGGACGTCACCGGAGTAACCGACCGCCACGCAGATGTTGCCGTTGGCCAAGTCCGAGATGTATTTCGAGGAATGGAAGTACGCCACGTTAGGGCGAATCTTCATGAACAGCGCTTCGGCTTCCTGGATGTGCGCGGTGTCCTTGTCGTTCACCGGGTAGCCCAGATAGTGCAGGGCGGCCGGGATCATCTCGGTCGGCGAATCGAGGAAACTGATGCCGCAGGCCTTCAGTTTTTCAGCGTTTTCCGGTTTGAACAGCAAGTCCCAGGAATTGGTCGGGGCGTCGGCGCCGAGCACTTCCTTGACCTTGGCCGGGTTGAAGCCGATGCCGATCGAGCCCCACATGTACGGGAACGCGTGAGCGTTGTCCGGATCACTGGCGGCGGCGTTTTTCAGCAGCACCGGGTTGAGATTCTTCCAGTTCGGCAGCTTCGATTTGTCCAGCGTCTGATAGACGCCGGCCTTGATCTGCTTGGCCAGGAAACTGTTGGACGGCACGACCAGGTCGTAGCCGGATTTGCCCGCCAGCAAACGCGCCTCAAGGGTCTCGTTGCTGTCGAAGACGTCATAGGTCACGCGGATGCCGGTCTCGTCTTCGAACTTCTTGACGGTGTCCGGCGCGATGTAATCGGACCAGTTGTAAACACGCAGCACCTTGTCGTTGGCCTGGGCGCCCATGACGATTGCGCCCATTAAGGACAGTGTCAGCAGAGTCCTGCCAAACATTTTCATCGGTGAAACTCCATTCTTCTTATTCAAAACTTTTAATCAAAAACACCAACCAGCGGCACACATAACCTTGTGGAAAGGAGCTTTTGTGGTGAGGGGATTTATCCCCGTTGGGTCGCGAAGCGGCCCCAAAACCTGCAATCACAGTGTGTCAGGCACACGGAGTTCTGAGGTTTTACGACTGCTTCGCAGCCGAACGGGGCGGTGCGACGTTTCGCTAAATCCCCTCGCCACAATGGATCT
The DNA here is from genome assembly GCF_011369485.1 of Pseudomonas atagonensis. Taxonomy (GTDB): domain Bacteria; phylum Pseudomonadota; class Gammaproteobacteria; order Pseudomonadales; family Pseudomonadaceae; genus Aquipseudomonas; species Aquipseudomonas atagonensis. Next base: position 28,483 of record NZ_VXCA01000004.1, read on the forward strand.
CCACCAAGCTGTCAGGCTGTGGTGGCGGCACGCTGAGGCTGCCACGACTCGTTCGCCGTCTGATCCATCGCTTCCTGAATCGCTTTCTTGCGGCTGGCCTCTGCCTTGCGGCCGAAGTACCAGACGAGGAAGGTCACCAGCGACACCGCCAGCAGAATCAGACTGGCCACGGCGTTGATCTCAGGCTTCACGCCAAGACGCACCGCCGAGAACACTTCCATCGGCAACGTCGTCGAACCTGGGCCGGAGACGAAGCTCGCCAGCACCAGGTCATCCAGCGACAGGGCGAACGACATCATCCCGCCCGCTGCCAGCGACGGCGCGATCATTGGAATGGTGATCAGGAAGAAAACCTTGAACGGTTTCGCACCCAGATCCATCGCCGCTTCTTCAATCGACAGATCCAGCTCACGCAGGCGGGCGGAGACTACCACCGCCACATAGGCTGCACAAAACGTCGTGTGGGCGATCCAGATCGTGACGATGCCACGTTCCTGAGGCCAGCCGATCAGTTGCGCCATCGCCACAAACAGCAGCAACAGCGACAGACCGGTGATCACTTCCGGCATCACCAATGGCGCCGTTACCAGACCACCGAACAGCGTACGACCCTTGAAGCGTGTCACGCGGGTCAGCACGAAAGCGGCGAGGGTGCCCAGCGCCACGGCGGCAATCGCGGTGTAGCAGGCGATTTCCAGCGAGCGCACCACCGAGCCCATCAGTTGGGTGTTGTCGAGCAGGCCGACGTACCACTTCACCGACCAGCCGCCCCACACCGTCACCAGTTTCGAGGCGTTGAACGAGTAGATCACCAGAATCAGCATCGGCAGATAGATGAACATCAGGCCGAAGATCAGCATGAACTTTGAAAATCCGAAGCGTTTCATCCCCGTGCCTCCATCTCTTTGGCCTGGCTGCGGTTGAACAGCAGAATCGGCACAATCAGGATCAACAGCATCACCACCGCCAGGGCGGACGCCACCGGCCAGTCGCGGTTATTGAAGAACTCTTGCCACAGTACGCGACCGATCATCAGCGTCTCCGGGCCGCCCAGCAGTTCCGGAATAACGAACTCGCCCACCACCGGAATGAACACCAGCATGCAGCCGGCAATGATGCCGTTCTTGGCCAGCGGTACGGTGATTTTCCAGAAGTTGTTGAAGTTGCTCGAACCCAGATCCGACGCGGCTTCCAGCAGGCTGCCGTCGTGCTTCACCAGGTTGGCGTACAGCGGCAACACCATGAACGGCAGATACGCATAGACCACGCCGATATACACGGCGGTGTTGGTGTTGAGGATCTCGATCGGGTGATCGGTCAGCCCTGTCCACATCAGAAACGCGTTGAGCAGGCCGTTGTTGCTGAGGATGCCCATCCACGCATACACGCGGATCAGAATTGCAGTCCAGGTCGGCATCATGATCAACAGCAGCAGGACGTTTTGCGCTTCCTTGCTCGCCTTGGTGATCGCGTAGGCCATTGGGAAACCGATCACCAGGCACATCATCGTGCTCAGCGCGGCGACCTTCAGCGAACCGAGGTAAGCCGACAGATACAACTCGTCTTCGCCGAGCATGCTGTAGTTGCCGATGTTCAGCATCAGCTGGAATTTCTGTTCGGCGTAGGTGTAGATCTCCGAGTACGGCGGGATCGACAACGCGGCTTCCGAGAAACTGATCTTCATCACCAAAAAGAACGGCAGCATGAAGAACAGGAACAGCCAGATGAACGGGATGCCGATGACGAACTTTCGCCCGCTGGGCACCAGGCGCAGGAATTGCTGATTGAAGGTTCTCATGAGCGCAGTACCACGCCGCTGTCGTCTTCCCACCACACGTAGACCTTGTCGTCCCAGGTCGGACGTGCACCACGGCGTTCGGCGTTGGCCATGAACGACTGGACGATTTTGCCGCCGGGTAATTCGACGTAGAACACCGAGTGCCCGCCGAGGTAGGCGATGTCATGCACCTTGCCTTCGGACCAGTTGTAGCGGTGCTCCGGTTTGATCGTGCTGACGAGCATTTTTTCCGGGCGGATCGCGTAGGTGATCGACTTGTCCTGCACTGAAGTGCTGACGCCGTGACCGACGTAGATCTTCTGCTGCAAGTCCGGGCTGTGAATGATCGCGTGACCTTCGAGGTCTTCAACAACAGTGCCGTCGAAGGCGTTCACATTGCCGATGAACTCGCAGACCATGCGGCTGACCGGCGCCTCATAGATGTCGACCGGGCTGCCGATCTGGGCAATCCAGCCCAGGTGCATGATCGCGATGCGCTCGGCCATGGTCATGGCTTCTTCCTGGTCGTGGGTCACCATCACGCAGGTCACGCCGACACGCTCGATGATTTCCACCAGCTCCAGCTGCATTTGCGAGCGCAGCTTTTTATCCAGTGCGCCCATCGGTTCGTCGAGCAGCAACAGTTTCGGGCGCTTGGCCAGCGAGCGGGCGAGGGCGACGCGCTGACGCTGACCGCCGGACAACTGATGCGGCTTGCGTTTGGCGTATTGGGTCATGTGCACCAGGCGCAGCATCTCTTCGACGCGGGCGTCGATTTCGCTGGCGGGCAAACGGTCTTGCTTGAGGCCGAAGGCAATGTTCTGCGCCACGGTCATGTGTGGGAACAGCGCGTAGGACTGGAACATCATGTTGATCGGCCGCTCGTACGGCGGCATGTCGGTGATATCCACGCCGTCGAGCAGAATCCGCCCTTCGGTCGGGCGCTCGAAACCGGCGAGCATGCGCAGCAGGGTCGATTTGCCCGAACCGGAGCCACCGAGCAGGGCGAAAATTTCGCCCTGATGGATCTCCAGGGACACATCGTCCACGGCGGTGGTTTCGTCGAACTTCTTGGTGACACGGTCGACTTTCACCAGAACCTTTTTCGGTTGCTGATGACCTTCAAGTGCCTTCCTGTAAGTGCTGGAGGCGTTTGCCATGTGAAACTCCCAACAGGTTTCAGTCGCCGGGCCAACGCGGCCTGGCTTAAGAGTGGATTGCAGACCCGCACCGTGCGGGTTGTTCGGCGCCGCCGTCCTGGCTGCCGGGTGGTGCTTTTTGTTTTCGCGGTGTGTTGCTGTTCGCGGATGACGGATACGCAAACGCGCAGCCGCCGACCCCGCGGGGGCAGTAAATGGTTTTGCAATCGTTGGGTGGCGTCAGCGCTGGTTGCGTCGCGCCGCACGCTGGCGGCAAGCCTCGCCGAACGCCTGGAAAATCCGCAGGTAGTTCGGGTTGTCCAGCACTTGCCATTCGGGGTGCCATTGCACGCCGAGGGCGAAGGTCGGGCTGTGCTCCACCGAGACCGCCTCGATCAGGCCATCCGGCGCCACGGCTTCGGCGCGCAGGCCGGGAGCGAGGCGGTCGATGCCCTGGCTGTGAATCGAGTTGACCTGGAATTCACCCGGCAACTCCAGCGTTTCGAACACGCCGCCGGCCAGCACCGTCACGGCGTGGGCCGGGGCGTACTGCACGGCAACATCCGGGCTGTCGGCTTCGCGGTGATCGAGCATGCCCGGCAACTCATGCACCTTCTGGTGCAGGCTGCCGCCGAACGCCACGTTCATTTCCTGGAAGCCACGGCAAATGCCGAGCACCGGAACGCCCGCCGCGATGGCTGCACGCAATAAAGGAAGGGTTGTGGCGTCCCGCGCCGGATCGTGATCCGTGCCGGGAGCGCTGGCCGGGCCTTGATAGTGGAAAGGTTCCACATTCGAGGGCGAACCGGTCAGCAGCAGACCGTCGAGCTGACCGAGCAGGTCGTCGATTTCAGTCAGGTTGCCAAGGGAAGGAATGACCACTGGCAACCCCAGCGCCGAAACGCTGACAGCGCGAACGTACTTGTCGCCGCTGATGTGATAGGGGTGCAGGCCAATCTGTTTGACGCACGCAGTAACGCCGATCAATGGCTTGAATGCCATTTTTATTCACCTCGAAGTTTGACACTTGAACGAGCTTTTCCGGAGCTTAGCCTCGTTGATTTTAATTAACAACTGCCATGTAAAAAATTCTAAACGCCGTTCATCAAATCTTCATGGTTTCCGTGCGTCTGGCGCCTGCTTTGGCATGAGAGTGTTAAAAAAAGCCGTAAAAATAAACCCTGTGCGGCCCTGTGTTCGCTATTGACTTCACTTTGCCGTTCGGGTTGACTGGCTCGGCGAAACAGCAGTGAACATAATAATTAACAGCTAAATAGGTGCATCATGTCGGTCCCTCTGCGTGCCGTTCAACTCAACGAAGCAAACGCATTCCTTAAGAAACATCCTGAGGTTTTGTACGTCGACCTTCTGATTGCAGACATGAACGGTGTGGTGCGCGGCAAGCGCATCGAGCGCACCAGTCTTCACAAGGTCTACGAGAAAGGCATCAACCTGCCGGCCTCGCTCTTCGCCCTCGACATCAATGGCTCCACGGTGGAAAGCACCGGCCTGGGTCTGGACATCGGCGACGCTGACCGCATCTGCTACCCGATCCCGGGCACCCTCAGCATCGAGCCGTGGCAGAAGCGCCCAACCGCACAGCTTCTGATGACCATGCACGAAATCGAAGGCGAGCCGTTCTTCGCTGACCCACGTGAAGTGCTGGCCAACGTCGTGCGCAAGTTCGACGAACTGGGCCTGACCATCTGCGCCGCGTTCGAACTCGAGTTCTACCTGATCGACCAGGACAACGTGAACGGCCGCCCACAGTCGCCACGTTCGCCGGTGTCCGGCAAGCGTCCGGTATCGACTCAGGTGTACCTGATCGACGACCTCGACGAATACGTCGACTGCCTGCAAGACATCCTCGAAGGCGCGAAAGAGCAGGGCATTCCTGCCGACGCCATCGTCAAGGAAAGCGCCCCGGCACAATTCGAAGTCAACCTGCATCACGTGTCCGACCCGATCAAGGCGTGCGACTACGCCGTCCTGCTCAAGCGTCTGGTGAAGAACATCGCCTACGACCATGAAATGGACACCACCTTCATGGCCAAGCCGTATCCGGGCCAGGCGGGCAACGGTCTTCACGTGCACATTTCGATTCTGGACAAAGAAGGCAACAACATCTTCGCCAGCGAGGATCCCGAGCAGAACGCCGCGCTGCGTCACGCGATCGGCGGTGTGCTGGAGACCCTGCCGGCGCAAATGGCCTTCCTCTGCCCGAACGTCAACTCGTACCGCCGCTTCGGCGCGCAGTTCTATGTGCCGAACTCGCCGAGCTGGGGCATCGACAACCGCACCGTGGCCGTGCGTGTGCCGACCGGTTCGCCGGATGCCGTGCGCATCGAGCATCGCGTTGCCGGTGCCGACGCCAACCCGTACCTGCTGATGGCTTCGGTGCTGGCCGGTATTCACCACGGTCTGACCAACCAGATCGAGCCGGGCGCCCCGGTGGAAGGCAACAGCTACGAGCAGAACGAGCAGAGCCTGCCGAACAACCTGCGCGATGCATTGCGTGAGCTGGACGACAGCGAAGTCATGGCCCGCTACATCGACCCGATGTACATCGACGTATTCGTCGCGTGCAAGGAAAGCGAGCTGGCCGAGTTCGAAAACTCGATCTCTGACCTTGAGTACAACTGGTATCTGCATACGGTGTGATTGGCTTGGGCCCTAAAAAGCTGAAGAGCCCCTCACCCTAACCCTCTCCCGGAGGGAGAGGGGACTGACCGAGTTGTTTGTGGATATCCGGCGACCTGAACGATCCAGTTGATTATGGATTCGGCAAAGATGTTTCAGGTCGGCGGAGATTCTGAGCTTCCCCCAATCGGTCCCCTCTCCCCCCGGGAGAGGGCTAGGGTGAGGGCAGCCATCTCAAGCCAGAAACAGCAACCCGACACCCCCAAATTCCCCCTTGTCGAGCCACAACAATGACAACGACACGCAACGACTGGGAACAACGCTTCCAGTCCCTGACCATCGAATCCCGCGCCTTCATCAACGGCGAATATCGCCCGGCGATCAGTGGCGAAACCTTCGAATGCCTGAGCCCCGTCGATGGCCGTTTCCTCGCCTCCGTGGCCAGCACCGATGAAGCCGACGCCAACCTCGCCGTCGAAGTCGCACGCCAATCGTTCGAGTCCGGCATCTGGGCGAACAAGGCCCCGGCCGAGCGCAAGCGCATCCTGATCCGCTTTGCCGACCTGATCCTGCAACACCAGGAAGAACTGGCGCTGCTCGAAACCCTCGACATGGGCAAACCGATCAGCGACTCGATGAGCATCGACATCCCGGCGACCGCCAACGCGATCCGCTGGAGCGCCGAAGCCATCGACAAGATCTACGACGAAGTCGCCGCCACCCCGCACGATCAACTCGGTCTGGTCACCCGCGAGCCGTCCGGCGTTGTTGCTGCGATCGTGCCGTGGAACTTCCCGCTGATCATGGCCAGCTGGAAATTCGCCCCGGCGCTGGCGGCAGGTAACTCGTTCATCCTCAAACCTTCGGAAAAATCCCCGCTGACCGCGATCCGCATCGCACAACTGGCGCTGGATGCCGGGATTCCGAAAGGCGTGTTCAACGTCCTGCCAGGCTTCGGCCACACCGTCGGCAAGGCGCTGGCGCTGCACATGGACGTCGACGTGCTGGCCTTTACTGGCTCCACGGCGATTGCCAAACAACTGATGATTTATGCCGGCCAAAGCAACATGAAACGCGTCTGGCTCGAAGCAGGGGGCAAGAGCCCGAACGTGGTGTTTGCCGACGCACCGGACTTGCGCGCGGCAGCACAAGCGGCGGCCGGCGCCATTGCGTTCAACCAGGGTGAAGTTTGCACTGCCGGCTCGCGCCTGCTGGTGGAGCGTTCGATCCGCGAGCAATTCATCCCGCTGCTGGTGGAAGCGCTGCAAGCGTGGAAACCGGGGCACGCCCTGGATCCGGCGACCACCGTCGGCGCCGTGGTCGATCAGCGTCAACTGGACAACGTGCTGCGCTACATCAGCATCGGTCGGGAGCAGGGCGCCGAGCTGATCGCCGGCGGACACCGCACTCTCGAAGAAACCGGCGGCACCTACATCGAGCCGACGATTTTCGACGGCGTGACCAACGCCATGACCATCGCCAAGGAAGAGATCTTCGGCCCGGTGCTGTCGCTGATCACCTTCGACACCGTTGGAGAAGCGCTGCAGATCGCCAACGACAGCATCTTCGGCCTCGCCGCCGGGGTCTGGACCAGCAACCTGAGCAAGGCCCACACCTTCGCTCGTGGCCTGCGCGCCGGCAGCGTCTGGGTCAACCAGTACGACGGTGGCGACATGACCGCGCCGTTCGGTGGCTTCAAGCAGTCGGGCAACGGTCGCGACAAATCGCTGCACGCGTTCGACAAGTACACCGAGCTGAAAGCGACCTGGATCAAGCTCTGATTTTCTACAGCGGTGGTCGCTTCTGATGAGCGACCCTCGGAGAACAATAAAATGAAGCAACAACACGTCAACAGCTACTACGCCGCCACCCGCAACGAAGTCATCGACTTCCCGATTCTTGAAGAATCGGTCGAGTGCGATGTCTGCATCATCGGCGCCGGCTACACCGGTTTGTCCTCCGCACTGTTTTTGACTGAAGCGGGCTATAAAGTGACCGTTCTCGAAGCGGCGAAAGTCGGCTACGGCGCCAGCGGTCGCAACGGCGGTCAACTGGTCAACTCCTACAGCCGCGACGTCGACGTGATCGAAGAGCGTTACGGCGACAAGACCGCGGAAATTCTCGGCAGCATGATCTTCGAAGGCGCCGACATCATCCGTTCGCGCATCAAGGAATACGACATCAAATGCGACTACCGCCCGGGCGGCATTTTCGCAGCGATGAACAAGAAACAACTCAACGGACTGGCTGAGCAGAAGCGCAGTTGGGAACGCTACGGCAACCGCAATCTGAAGATGCTCGACGCTGCCGACATCCGTCGCGAAGTCGGCTCCGATGCCTATGTCGGTGGTTTGCTGGACATGCAGGGCGGTCACGTTCACCCGCTGAACCTGGCGCTCGGTGAAGCCGCTGCCATCGTGCGCCTGGGCGGCAAGATTTACGAGCAGTCCGCTGCCGTGGAAATCAAATACGGCGAGCCGAACGTCGTGCGCACCGCCAAAGGCCAGGTGCGCGCCAAGTATCTGCTGATCGCCGGCAACGCTTATTTGCCGCAAGGTCTGGACAACCGCGTGACCGCGAAAAGCATGCCGTGCGGCTCGCAGATCGTCGTCACCGAACCGTTGACCGAGAAACAGGCGCGCAGCCTGATCACCAACAACTATTGCGTTGAAGACTGCAACTACCTGCTGGATTACTACCGCCTCACCGCCGACAACCGTCTGCTCTACGGCGGCGGCGTGGTCTACGGTGCGCGCGAACCGGATGACATCGAACAACTGATCCGCCCGAAGATCCTGAAGACCTTCCCGCAGCTCAAAGACGTCAAAATCGATTACCGCTGGACCGGCAACTTCCTGCTGACCATGTCGCGTATGCCGCAATTCGGCCGCATCGAGAAAAACGCCTACTACATGCAAGGCTACAGCGGCCACGGCGTCACTTGCTCGCACCTGGCCGGCAAACTGATCTCGGAAATGATTCGTGGCGATGCCGAACGTTTCGACGCGTTCGCTTCTCTGCCGCACATGCCGATGATCGGTGGCCGCACCTTCTCGGCGCCGCTAACAGCCTTGGGCGCCGTGTACTACTCGCTACGCGACCGCTTCGGCATCTGAGTTACCTCTCCGGCGGCGGTCCCCAAGACCCCGCCGGTTTTTTCACATGACAAGCAGCACAAACCCTGTGGGAGCGAGCTTGCTCGCGAAAGCGGTCTATCAGCAAAAGGGATGTTGAATGTACCGCCCAATCGCGAGCAAGCTCGCTCCCACAGGTCTTGTGCCTGACCCGCAATTACCCCCGGCAGGCTCTTTTCATCCACCGTCCATCGAACCTGCTGAGCAACACCAACAAACGTGATTTAATAGCCGCCTTTCACGGTTCCGGGACACGGGAGCAACGTGATCCGCGCGTCCTGCGCGGCACCCGCCACCCACCCCCATTGCCCTTAAGTCGTTCTCACATAAGGCTGTCATGGATACGGGTTCTCGACTCAAACTAGTACGCGAAAGCTACAAACTCTCCCAGCGCGAGCTGGCCCGGCGTAGCGGCGTGACCAATGCCACCATCTCCCTGATCGAACAGAATCGTGTCAGTCCTTCCGTCAGCTCACTGAAAAAGCTGCTCGAAGGCATCCCGATGTCCCTGGCCGACTTCTTCACCTTCGACCAGCCCCCGCGCGAACACCAATACGTCTTCCGCGCCAACGAACAACCCGACCTCGGCCGCCACGGCCTGCGCCTGCTGCTCATCGGTGCCTCGGTTCCCAGCCGCCAGATGCGCTTGCTGCGCGAGCAATACGCGCCGGGCGCGAGCTCCGGGGAAGAGCCGATTGTTCACTCGGAAGGTGAGGAGTGTGGGTTGGTGACCCGTGGCACGGTCGAGTTGACGGTGGACGGGCAGGTGAGCGTGTTGAGTGCGGGGGATGGGTATTACTTCCCGACGACGCTGCCGCACAAGTTCCGGAATATTGGGGCGGATGAGGCGGAGATTATTAGTGCGAATACGCCGGCGAATTTTTAGCGTGCAGCCATAGGTGATTCAGTATTTTTAATGGAGGGCGTTTCTCGAGTGAAGCGCCGTCCACTTGTGAACGCTATTTTTCGACTGCGGTGGAGGGAGTGGAGACTACTTTGACTTCAAGAGCTCCTAACTGCGTCAGGTTTGAGTCGAGTATTCCAAGAAAGTTGATAACGTGCTGTCCATAGATTTCAGTCGCTCTCTGTGAGTTTGTTTTTGCCTCGTTAGTTTCTTTCATGACTGAGCCAAGATTATCAAATACGCTGCTTTTGTTATTGAAGAATTTTGTTGCTTCCCCTTGTAATATAACGGTTGACGCATTTGCTCTAAAGGCTTCGCCCCAGGCTAGCATCAGGCTGCTTTCTTGACCGCGACTCTCTTTTGATTGGCTGTCAGTTGGGTTGAGTTCGAAATTTGCAAGTGATAAAAGTTGTTGCGCTGTTGCTTTTCCGTAATACCGACTAACTTTGAAGTAAAGGGCTATAAGGTTTTTGTGCCATTCTTGCTCAAAGGCCGAGAATTTTGTGAAACCCTCGGAGGCCAGGAAATCATCCCAGCCTTTCTCGGACTTTCTCGCCGCATCATTAAAACGTTGAAGCTCCTCATAGCTTTTTATAAGAAGTTGTGTCGTTTCTTGGGCAGTTTGTTGAGCACCATCTACAAACCGTTGCCGATCAGACCGTTCGTTGGCTTTCGCTGATTCTGAAGCAGTGTAATACGCGCCCAGGGATGCTGTGACTATCGCAGTCAGTATGGAGGTTGCCAGATTTAAGGAAATAGTATTCATGATGTTTGAATCGGAATTGTTTTTGGTAGGCTGCATATTGGGTTTGGATCTATGCGGGAAAGTTTGGGTTTTAAACTATCTAACTGATGCGTTTCGTAGTTGATTACGTGATCGCTACTCTGCGTCGTTCAATCACTCTAAATACATCGCGCACGTCCTGAACCAGGATTCTGGCTGTAGTGGTAACTGTGTTGATGTCTTGTTCGGCGTGGTCGGGGAGGTGGATGCAGGCCATGAGGTCGAGGTATTTGAGCACTGCGCTTAAGCGTTCGCTAGCGCAGGCGTGGAGTTCACTCAGTGGCGCGTCGGCATCGATGAACAGAACAGGGTGGTCAGTGGCGGGGTGGGACATTGGGGCGTAGTTGCACTGCGGTGACTTACTTGTCATGGGTATAAATCCTTAGCTCAGAAATTAATAATCACCGCTCGCTGCGAAACGAGTTGGGTGGCAGTTATGCGCGGGTTCGCAGACCGAGGAGCTAAGACCCGGCAGACCCGAAGGTCTCCCACGCACAACCGCCATGAAAATGAAGCACAGGCAAGTTGCCGGGCCACATTGTGCCGGGTGTGGACTTAGCTCGCTAGGGCTGCGAAACCCTATCGCCAAATTCGTTCAGCGACAGACCCACTCTAGGCACCGATCTCCACCGCCGCAATCAGCCTGTAGGACGCGAAATAACCACGTCTGGCCAGAGAGTTCACTCCCGTTCGGCGGCGCAACCGATGTAAATCAAGGGCTACGGAGTGCCAGGAAAAATGACTCGACGAATTTCGGCCTGCTTCGTATCCCATCGGGAGCAAGCTCCCTCACCATGCGCGGTGATTTCCTACGAAGTTTTCAGATCCCAAAATCCAGTCCTCAGCCCCGCGCCGGAACTTTCCTGAAAGACGATGTCAATTTGATGGCGTGTCGCGACGCTCATTTCGAACGGATCAACCAGTGCCTGGCTGTTTCCCGGCAAATCCAAGGAAGTGTGAGATGAAACTGATTCTTGCGATGTTGTTGATGTTCAGCGGTTACGCATTTGCCGGTTGCGCCAGCATCCACGACAGCGACCAGCGCGCTTATTGCGAGGCGAAAAACGGCAGCACGTGTTCGAGCATCCATGATTCGGATCTACGCAACCAGTGCGAAGCCATGAAGCGCTGATTCACCGACCTGATTCCAAACGCAAAAAGGGACACCCAACGGTGTCCCTTTTTTGTGGGCGAGAATCTTCGCTTCACCCATTGCCGTACATTAGTTCTAGTCTTTCAATCCACTCACTAGTTGCGTGAAATTTGGAATAATATGACTTTTTTTCAGTTTCACTAAGTTGAGTAAAGAAGCTGAAAAAGTAGTTGTTGTCGTAATATTCTTTAGCACCTTGCATGCTCCCTCCCCACCAAGAAGGCTCGTAGCCTTCAAAAGCAAACCATGGCGGAGGAACCGCAAATTTTTTGCGGTTAAGCATCATTAGGAAGTCAACACTGTTTGTTATCAAACGAATCGTGACGGAGTTGAACTCTCTAGTCGATGCGAAGAATACCAGTCGGTCTCCGCTCGGTGCGTTTTCGTATTCAAATACTGGAAGATCATTGAAGGTTCTTTCAGCCTTTTTTCTGAAGTTAGATTCAATGAGTGATTCAAATTGAACCATGTCTTCTGGAGTGATAAGAAACTGCGAAAAGAATGCGCAAATATCAGCGCTTTCCAAGGAGGTAGTGGGAGGCTGAGTGGATAAGTTGGTATGAGCTAAAGGCCGAGAGAATAAGCTTTTAAGCTCCTGCTTGCTGTACCCGGCAATTTGCTCTTGTCTAGGTTCTGGCTTCAGCAGTGCCATTATTTTTTTGATAAAGCTCATGCTGCTCTCACTCTTGCATATATTCAGTTAGCCAAGTAGCACTTAAATACCCGGCAGTGCCAAATACAATACCCCCGACTGCACCGCTGACAACTGCGCCAGGGCCTGTTTCGATTCCCACTGCTACTCCGACCACCACGCCAATCCTGGCGCCAGCTATCGCCGCACCCCAGCCACCAGCCTGTTTGACAACCTCAACGGATATAGGCTTGATGCTGTTTTGTTTAATTGACTCTTCAGTCGCGACCTTCAGATCGTATGCAGTGAATGCAATCCCGAATACCCGTACCACCCTCGCGCCTTTTATAAAGGCGTTTGTGACTTTGTGGGAGATAGGTGTGAAAATCGCCTTCGCTGGGACTTTATCTGCTTGAACTAAAACTTCTTTGTCGATGTTCTTTACCCAGCCAGCAATTTCATCGATTTTTGCTACGTTTTTTGGTGCGTGTTTTTTGTAGTCTTCGAGGGCTTTTAGAATTTCATCAGTTGATACTAGCTTTGCGCCTGCTGCTTTAGCCTTTTCAATATCAATGTAGACAGTTTTTCCTTCGAATCTTGGTGAGCCATCCGGGAATTCAGAACTCGTGGAAATATAGCCTGAAGGGTACTTTCTACTGCTGTAAACATGTTGGGCAACTGTGGCGCCAGAATCCGGTGCAACAGAACGCATTCCGTATTTTTCCGGCCAGATTTCGTTTTTGATCTGAAGCTCTGAAAGATTTTTTGCGATCAGATGAGGGTTGTCGGGCGAAGAGTAAATTTTCCTGACTAGAAATCCATCCTTGCCGATTTCATCTACGACAACAAATAAATGAATGTTGGCCGGCGTCAAATAGCCGGGTACGTTGCTAACGGAGTTTGCCTTCTTGTTTGTAGGCACTTTGCAAGAGAACTCGGTCATACGTCCTCCCATTTTTCAAGCGCGGCTACACCGGTTGTAACTTCAAGAGTTTCTTGCTTGCTAGTTGCGATGCGAGGTGTATGCCCAGATTCATCAGAGAATCCTGTATACACTCTGCCTGCTTCGTCTTTGATGTGGTACGGCACATTGGCGAGGGGCTGGCCGTCACTCCCGACGATGCAAAACTTTTCGTCGAACTTCATGGCCCAGAGAGGCATGGCTGAGGGGGGGGACGAATTCTGCGGGTGTGTGCGAATTTCCGATAATTACAGTTGAAGAGCCAGCGATTACCTTATTGCCGTGGCCTCCGACACTTCCCGCAGTTGCGGCAGGCAAGCTGTTGATGAGCACGGTGGAAGCGACGTCTCCCACGATGGGGCTGCCACAAGCGCTCTTATCGTTCTGGCGGGCTGCAGGTAACCCGTCAAAAAAACGTCGGGTGAGCCGGCGGCGATTGGATTTACTCCATGCCCAGGTAGCGGGCAGGAGGTTGGATCAGTAACTCGGGCAGCGGGTTTTCCTGACATGGTGAACATCCTTGTAAATACGCTGTTTTGGAAATGTTACACAAAAGAAGGTGGTTTGAACCATTTCACTTGCCTCCCCACATCTCATCTCCAAAGGTTCCCCCCACCAGCACCACGTCGTAGACTGCGAAACAAGTTGTAACGCCTCTCCCACGGACGGAACCGCGCATGATTCAGATCGGCAGCCGCAACAATGCCCCCACGCCGCAGCACAAAACCCAAGACATCTACATCTTCAGCATCGACCTGTCCCGCCCGGCGACGCCTTTCTGTTTCGAGCAGTCGATCGGCGGCGGGCACGTCGAGCAGGGTGGTGCGCGGTGGCTGGCGCTGGATGAACTGGACGGCTGGCCCGGTGAGTGGCGCGAGCACCTGAAGAAGGCCGAATGTGCCTGGGTGGCGCAATTGATCGAGGCCAATCCGCAGGCCGATCAAGCCAAGCTGGTGTCGTTGATTCTGCAGCGACATGCCGAGTCCGCCCAGCCTGTCGGGTGGTTGAAAACCATCGGCAACTGGTTCAAACGCAATATCCACGTCGGCGGCCGCTACGGCGTTTAACCCCTGGAGACTCCCATGACTCAAACCCTCGAACGCGCTATCGCCATTGCCGCCACGGCCCACGCCGGTCAGGTCGACAAGGGCGGTGCGCCGTACATTCTGCATCCGCTGAAAGTCATGTTGCGCATGAGCACACTGGAAGAGCGCATCGTCGCCGTGTTGCACGATGTAGTCGAAGACTGTGGCATCAGCCTTGATGATTTGCGCAAGGAAGGTTTCAGCGAAGACGTTTTGTCAGCCATCGAATCGGTGACCAAAGTCCCGGGCGAGTCCTACGAGGACTTCGTTGACCGCGCGGCGCGGAACCCGATTGGTCGGGTGGTGAAACTGGCGGATCTGGAAGAGAACAGTGACTTGTCGCGGATTGCTTCGCCGAGTTGGGAAGATCTGGAACGGATCGAGAAGTATCGCCGGGCGATTGGCCGGCTGCGCGTCTGATCCACTGAGTGACTACGGTTTTTAACCAGGAAGGCGACTATGAAATCCATTCGGTGTTTGTTGATTGCTGCCCGCTTCGGCGCACTGTTGCTCGCTTTACCAAGGACTTGAGTCGACGGAATAGATTCATGACGGGCTGCGGTTCGGATAGCTAGTCATCGTGAACATCCATGTGAAAATCCCCTGTAGCGTGGGAGTTTGCTCCCGCTCGGATGCGAAGGAGCCGCAAACCAGGCTCCCTCGCCACAAAGATTCAGCAGTCTTCAGAGAGTATGCGCTGCAAAACCGTCAAGCCCTGGCGCGATGTCTTCCTTCAACGTCAAAGCGGGGATTTCGTATTCGCCGGCATTCTGCTGCCGAAACCCGATCGGCCGCGCACTCCACAGCTCATCCAGCCGCCGCCCCAACTCATCGCAAGTCTCGGCATACCGCGCCGCATCCATCCGACTGGTCCGATACACCACAAACGGCGGCACCACTTCAAAACCGGGGTAATACAAAATCCCGTGCTGGATCGGAAACAGCAGATCATCCATCGGCCCGTTGATCCCGCGCGGCGCGTAATGCGACTCCCAGCCCCCGGTGGTGACCATCAACATCGCCCGTTTGCCTTTCATTTTCCCTTCGCCATAACGCTCGCCCCAACGGCTATCGGAGTGCTCGCCAACGCCGTAGGCAAAACCGTAGGCGTACACGCGATCGACCCAGCCTTTGAGAATCGCCGGCAGGGTGAACCACCACAGTGGAAACTGCAGGATCAGCGCATCCGCCCACAGCAGTTTCTCTTGCTCACGTGCGATATCGGCGGCCTGGGTGCCTTCGGCGTAAGCGAGTTTCGAGTCGAGGGAGGCGTGGAACGGTTTCGTCGCATCGCGCTGCGGGGCGTCGTCGGCGTCGAGGGTGGTTTTCCAGTTCATCGCATAGAGGTCGGAGACCTGCACGGTGTGACCGGCGGCTTGCAGGCGCCGGACGCTGAAGTCGCGTAGCGAGCCGTTGAGGGACGTCGGTTCCGGGTGTGCGTAGACGAGTAATACGTTCATGTTGAAGCTCCGTTGGCTGAGTGACAGCAGGATCGGCGTTCAACCGGTATATTGGAAATGAATGTCTGATATGTCTGGTATAGCCATGAATAATTTGAGACGGCTGGATGTCAATCTGCTGCTAACCCTTGATGTGCTGCTGTCTGAGCACAACGTCACCCGCGCGGCGCAGCGCCTGAATCTGTCGCAGCCTTCGGTGAGTGTGCATCTGGCCAAACTGCGCGACATCTTTGGCGATCCGCTGCTGTTGCCCGGGCCGCGGGGCATGCGCCCGACGGCGCGTGCCGATGAACTGCGTGAGCCGTTGCGCGAAGCGCTGGAGGCATTGGAAAGGGCGGTGGCGCCAGCGAGTGCGTTCGACCCGGCGCAGGCGACGCACACCTGGCACATCGCTGCGACTGATTACGGCGAGTCGACCGTGGTGCTTCCGGCCCTGAGCAGCTTGCGCGAACAGGCGCCGGGCACGCGGCTGGCGGTGATCGACCTGACGCCGGCGCATTTGGTCAAACAGGCCGAGCAGGGCGTGTTCGATCTGGCGCTGCACATCAGTGAAGACGCGCCGCCAGAGCTGCATCGTCGACCGCTGTTCACCGAGCGTTATGTGCTGGCCGGGCGTATCGGGCATCCGGGATTGCAGTCTGCACCCACGCGCAAACAATTTTGCGCACTGGAACACGTGATGGTGTCGCGCGAGGGCGGGGGCTTTTTCGGGGTGACCGACCGGGCGTTGGCGGAGGCCGGATTGATGCGCAAAGTGGTGTTGTCGGTGCCGCACTTTCTGATGGCGATGTCGGTGTTGGCCAGCACCGATCTGGTGGCGATGCTGCCGTCACGTCTGGTACGTAGCAACCCGGCCTTGCAAGTGGTCGACGCACCGCTGCAAGTACCCGGTTACGAGATGGCGATGTTCTGGGGCGAACGTTCGCACCGCGATCCTGCGCACAAATGGCTGCGCGAGCAGTTGCTGGCGTCGGTCTGAGACGTTGTCAGGCGTGGCCCAGCGCGATCGCGAACGACACGACGATCATGCAGGCAAAAGCGAAATTGAGATTCATGAGGTGTTCATCCTGAGCCTTTTAGAAGTGCGGCCATTCTGAACAGGCGCGATGCAAAGAAAAAATTCGCCGTGTTGATTCCAATGATCGAAACAATTGATACCCGCCGTTTGTGTTTGATCGAAGCTTTCGCTAGTCTCGCAGAAACCTGCAACTACAAGCATAAACAGGCATAACCATGCACGATCATTCCGCGGCTGAACTGCCCTCCCTGCGCCGGCAAAAAATCCTTTTGCTCCTCGAACGTGACGGCAAGGTCATGGCTTCCGAGTTGAGTCAGCACTTCGCGGTGTCTGAAGACACCATTCGCCGCGACCTCGCCGAACTGGATCACGCCGGGCTGGTGCAACGGGTTCACGGCGGGGCACTGCCGCGACCAAAGGACTCGGGCAAGGATTATTTTACCCGCATCAGTGAAACCGACGAGGTGAAGACGCGCCTGGCGCAGCTTGCTGCCGGGCGGGTGAAGGATGGCCAGATCGTGCTGTTTGATTCCGGCACCACCACGCTGCAGATCGCGCGTTCGTTGCCGGCGAATATCAAGCTCACCGCCGTGACCACTTCGCCGATGACCGCCATCACCCTCGCTGAATACAAGGGCATCAAGGTGATACTCGCGGGCGGACAACTGAATCTGGCGACGATGTCGGTCAGCGGTCATGAAACCGTGCGTTTGCTGCAAGGCATCAAGGCTGACGTGCTGTTTACCGGGGTGTGTGCGATTCATCCCGAGGTGGGGATGAGTTCGCTGCATTTCGATGAGGTGCCGGTGAAGCAAGCGTTGTTCGAAAGCGCCGCGCAGGTGATCGCGGTGACTACGGCGGATAAGTTGGGGGCAGTGGAGCCGTTCGTGGTGACGCCGTGCACACGGGTGCACACGCTGATTACCGAACGGCATCTGGCATCGGGCAGTGTTGAGGACTACCGGCGATTGGGAATCGAGGTGGAGCAGTTGCCAGACTGAAAGTTATCAGTTGAAAGTGATGGCCACTTCGCGAGCAAGCCCGCTCCCACATTGGAATGCATTCAACCTGTGGGAGCGGGCTTGCTCGCGAAGAGGCCGGTCCATCCAGTGCATCAATCAGCGAAGGCGCTCAAGCATCTGGTAATACCACATCCCCGCCGCCAGCAACGGGTTGCCGAGCAAATCCCCCATCGGTACGCGAATGTGCTGACACGCGGCAAACGTGTCGAACTGTTCCATCTGCCCGGTAATCGCGCGGCTCATGATTTCGCCCATGATGTGCGTGGTCGCGATGCCATGACCCGAGTAGCCCTGGCAGTACCAGACGTTGTCCGACAGCTTGCCCAGTTGCGGGATGCGATTGATCACGATGCCCATCGCGCAACTCCACTGGAAATCGATTTTCACGCCTTTGAGCGCCGGGAAAGTTTGCTCGATGCACGGGCGTAATTCGGCGGCGATATCCCTTGAGTCCTTGCCGCTGTAGTTGGCGCCACCGCCGAACAGCAGGCGACCATCGGCGGTGAGGCGGTAGTAGTCGAGGACGAAGCGGCAGTCGTAGACGGCGAGGTCTTCAGGGTTGATTTGCTTTGCCAGATCACCCAGCGGCGCCGTGGTGACGATGCCGCCCATGGCCGGGAAGATCTTGCCCTTGAGCTGGCCGGGTTCGAGCTTGTGATAAACGTCGCCGGCGAGCATCACCTGGTTGGCGTCGATCTGACCATGGGCCGTTTTCACGCCCGGCGTAGCGCCGTGAATGATTTCCAGCACTTCGCTGTTTTCGAAGATCAGTGCGCCAAGACTTTGCGCCGCCCGCGCTTCGCCGATGCACAGATTGAGCGGGTGCAAATGCATGTTGCGGGTGTTCTTGATCGCGCCGTGGTAGAGGTCACTTTGCAGCAGATCACGCACTTGACTGCGATCGAGCAGACTCACTTCATCAGCCATTCCTCGGCGCACGGCTTCTGCGTAATCGTTGCGCAGGTCGGTCATGTGACTGGGTTTGTACGCCGCGTGCAGGTGACCGTGTTTGAGGTCGCACTGGATCGCGTATTTTTCCACGCGTTGCTTGATGATTTCGTGCCCGCGCCAGCGCAGGTGCCAGATGAAATCGTCGACTTCATCACCTAGTTTCGAGCGCATCTGCTTGCGCATCGCACCGTCGCCGGAGAGGCTGCCGGTGACCTGGCCGCCATTGCGCCCGGTGGCGCCCCAGCCGATTTTATTGCTTTCGACGATGGCGACTTTCAGGCCTTTTTCAGCCAGCTCCACGGCAGTGGCGACGCCAGTGAAACCGCCACCGATGATCACCACGTCAACCCTGTGCCGACCTTGCAGGGTCGGGTAGTCGGTGTCCTGGTTGAGGGTGGCGGTGTAGTAGGAATTGCAGCGTTGGGTCATGTCAGTGTCCACACAAATTTCATATTCAGTTCAAAGGGGCAGGGGCGGTTTGAAATTTCAGGCTTCGGTCAGATACCAGCGCCAATCCTGCTCGCCCACCTCCGCCATGAACTGCCGGTACTCGGCACGTTTCACCGCCAGATACACCCCGAGAAATTCCTGCCCTAATGCATCCCGTGCCCACGCCGAACTCTCAAGCGCCTGCAGTGACGTCAACCAGTCGGTCGGCAGCAATTCCTTGGCTTGCGCATAGCCGTTGCCCTCGACCGGCGCACCCGGATCAAGATTTTCACGAATGCCGCGATGAATGCCCGCGAGGATCGCTGCGGCCGCCAGATACGGGTTGGCATCGGCGCCACAGATGCGGTGCTCGATGTGTCGGGTATTGGCCGGGCCGCCCGGAACCCGCAGGCTCACGGTGCGGTTGTCGACGCCCCAGGTCGGTGCCAGAGGCGCGTAGCTGTTGGCCTGAAAGCGACGATAGGAGTTGGCGTTCGGGCAGAACAACAGCAGCGAATCGAGCAAGGAGGCGAGCATGCCGCCAATAGCCGTGCGCAACAGTGGTGTACCGGCCGGATCTGGCGAGGCGAACAAATTACGTCCCTCGCCATCCGCCAGACTGACGTGCATGTGCATGCCGGTGCCCGCCAGATCATCGAACGGTTTGGCCATGAACGTCGCTTGCATGCCGTGCTTGTGCGCCACGGCTTTGACCAGACGTTTGTAGCGTACGGCCTGATCCATCGCCGCCAGTGCGTCGCCGTGTTCGAGGGTGATTTCGACCTGGCCCGGCGCGTATTCGGAGATCGCCGTGCGTGCCGGAATGCCGTGCAATTTGCAGGCGCTGTAGAGGTCGGCGAGGAACGGTTCGATCTGTTCCAGCTCGCGTAAACCATAGACCTGCGTATGTCGCGGTCGGCCGCCGTCGGCATCCAGCGCCGGCTGCGGGCGCCCGTTGTGATCGCGTTTGGCGTCGAGCAGATAGAACTCAAGTTCGCAGGCCATCACCGGGTGGTAGCCCTCGGCTTTGAGCCCGTCAATGATCTTGATCAGCAGATGGCGCGGGTCGGCAATGCTCGCTGGCATGCCCTCGGTCGGGTGCATGCTGACTTGTACCGCGGCGGTCGGAATCTGCCTCCACGGCAGGCGCACCAGACTGCCTTCCAGCGGGTAGGCGCGGCAGTCGATATCGCCGACGTCCCAGACCAGACCGGAGTTCTCGACGTCTTCACCTTGCACGGTCAGACCGAGAATGGTGCTCGGCAACGGTCGACCGCTTTCGTAGACCGCGAGCAGTTCTTCACGGTGCAACAACTTGCCGCGCGGCACGCCGTTGGCGTCGAGGATGAACAGCTCGATCATGTCGATATCAGGGTTTTGCTCAAGGAACAGGCGTGCGTCTTCGATGGCTGCGAATTTCATAATCAATCACTCACGATGGCGCCGCACAGGCGCGCAGATTCGGGCCGGACACGACGCGGCAATAAGGCGTGGGTGTCCTGGCAGGGATATCAAGGAGTAGGGGACTGTCGCGTTCTTTTAGCAGGCGCGATCAGACAGGCAGGGCGATATCCGGCGGGCGTGCGGAGTGACGCAGCTTGGAGCGGCGCAGGGCCATGGGGAGATTGACGATGCGATTCATGCGCGGCCCCTGTGACAGAGGGCGCACACAGCGGAGACGTTCAACGATTTTAGTTGTTGTAAGGACGTACTCATAACGCGTGTTTCCGTTGGCGGAAAACGTCGGTGGCGGGAAGGCCCGCCGACCGGTGTGCCCGGATAGTAAGGGGGAATCCGCGGGCGTGTAAACGGGAGATTCGGTGGCCGGGTATCAACGCAGCAGATGAAAGCCCAGCCCACCGAGGGCGCAAACGATCAACACGGTCATCACGCCGCGCTTGAAAATGAACAAGGCCAGACCTGCTGCCAGTGCCAGCGCTATCGAGAAAAAATCCGCCGCCCCGGCGAATCCGTTCGGCCAGAACACGTGGTAAGCAAAGAAACACGCGAGGTTGAGAATCACCCCGACCACCGCTGCAGTAATTGCGGTCAACGGCGCGGTGAACTTCAATTTGTTGTGCGTCGACTCCACCAACGGCCCGCCGGCCAGGATGAAAAGAAACGAGGGCAGGAAGGTGAACCACGTCACCAGCGTCGCCGCCAGTGCACCCGCAGCAAAGGCATGCTCCGCGCCGAACACCGGTTGCACGTAAGCGCCGACGAAACCGACAAACGCCACCACCATGATCAGTGGCCCCGGCGTGGTTTCGCCCAGGGCCAGACCGTCGATCATCTGTGTCGGCGTCAGCCAGCCGTAGTGCCCGACCGCGCCCTGATAGACGTAGGGCAGCACCGCGTAAGCGCCGCCGAAGGTCAGCAGTGCGGCTTTGGTGAAGAACCAGGCCATTTGCGTGAAGGTGCCATCCCAGCCGAACAGGGCTGTCAGCAACGCCATGGGCAAACACCACAGAGCTGCGCCGATCAACAGCAGCCACCACAGTTTTGGCCGGCTGAATCGAGCGTGTTCTGGGGGCGGCGTGTCGTCGTCGATCAGCGCCGGGCCGAAAGATTGTTCACTGCTACCCTGCGCGGCATTATTGAAACGCTGCAGGGCTAGTCGCTCGCCGAGATAACCGATCAACGCCGCGCCGAGCACAATGATCGGAAACGGCACATTGAAAGCAAAGATCGCCACGAACGAAGCCCCGGCAATCGCCCACAACCCGCCATTTTTCAAGACTCGCGAACCGATGCGATGCGCGGCGTGCAGGACAATGGCCGTCACTGCCGGTTTGATCCCGTAAAACAGCCCGGCCACCGCCGGCACGTCACCGAATGCAACGTACAGCCACGACAGCGCAATCAGGATGAACAGCGACGGCAGCACAAACAACACGCCCGCAATCACACCACCCCAGGTGCGATGCAACAGCCATCCGATGTACGTCGCCAACTGCTGCGCCTCCGGGCCGGGCAGCAACATGCAGTAGTTGAGGGCGTGCAGAAAACGCTTTTCGGAGATCCACCGACGGCGCTCTACCAACTCCTGGTGCATGATCGAAATCTGCCCGGCCGGGCCACCGAACCCGATGCAGCCGAGTTTGAGCCAGAAGGGCCAAGCCTGGCGCAGGGTGACAGCTGTTGGGCGGGGCAGATCCTTTGGCTCGTCGCTCAAGTGCGGCTCCTGATTTGAGTGGTGGTTGAGCGGCTATCTAATCAGGCTTTTGTTAAAGAGTGGTATCTGGTTATCGACCCTCAGGCATACGCCAGGCTCCAGCGCAACGCCGCATTCTGATCGCTGTCGCGTGCTTCGACCCAATGCGAACCCTGCGCGGTGGTTTCGCGTTTCCAGAACGGCGCGCGGGTCTTGAGCACGTCCATGATGAATGCGCAGGCTTCGAACGCCATGTGCCGGTGTTTGCTGCTGACGCCGACGAAGACAATCGGTTCGGCCACCGACAGCGCGCCGACCCGATGCACAATCTCGACGCCGAGCAACGGCCAGCGTTCGCGGGCGTCTTCGGCAATCCGTTCGAGGGCTTTTTCGGTCATGCCCGGGTAGTGTTCGAGAAACAGCTCACTCACGCTTTGGCCAATATTCAGATCGCGTACGTAACCGATAAAATTCACCACCGCGCCGACCCGTGGATTGCGCGCATGCAGATCGGCGGTCAACTGGCCGACATCGAAGCTTTTGTACTGCACTCGAATGGTCATGTTCAGCCCCCGGTCACCGGTGGAAAAAACGCGATCTCGTCGAAATCCTCAATGGCCTGATCCGTCTGGCACAGCTCTTGATTGACCGCGCACATCAGGTTGCCGGCACCCAGCACTTCGCGCCACAACTCACCGCGTGCCATGAGCATCTGGCGCACCTCTTCAACGTTGCTCAGGGTCTCGTTCAGCGGGATTTTTTCGCCGCCGAGATTGAGCCGGTCGCGGTAGCTGGCAAAGTAATTGATCAGGATCATTGCGCGTCCTCCCATTGGAAATGTCCGGAGCGGCCGCCCTGTTTGCCGAGCAGGCGGATGTCGCCGATGACGATCGCCCGATCCACCGCTTTGCACATGTCGTAGATCGTCAGTGCAGCGACGCTGGCGGCGGTCAGCGCTTCAAGTTCAACGCCGGTCTGGCCAGTGAGGCGGCAGGTGCTGGTGATCTGTACGCGATCCGGTTCGCAAGTCTTCATTTCGACGTGAATCGAGCTGAGCAGTAGCGCGTGGCAGAGCGGAATCAGTTCGTGGGTGCGCTTGGCCGCCTGAATGCCGGCAATGCGCGCCACGGCGAACACATCACCCTTGGGATGGCCGTTGGACTGGATCATCTGCAGGGTTTGCGGCTGCATCTGCACCCAGGCTTGTGCTGTGGCTTCACGACGGGTCGCGGCCTTGTCGCTGACGTCGACCATGTTGGCGCGACCCTGATCGTCGAGGTGGGTGAGGGTGCTGCTCATTCAGTGAACTCCTGGATCGGGCTGTAGATTCCAATCCCGAACATCTTCCGCGCCTCGGCAAAACACTTCTCGGCAATCGCCGAGCGCGGTTCGGTCTTGCGCATCACCAGCCCCAATGGTGCGAGCACGCTGGCATCCGGCAAGTGCATGAACGACAGGTGTTCAATCGGCTCTTCCAGCCCACTGTCCAGCGGCATGATCGAGCAGCAGAAGCCCTGGTGAATCGCCTGCAACAACTGATAGGTCGAATCGCTTTCCAGGATCGGCTGCGGGTTGAGTCCGCGACTGCGGAAGCTCAAGTCAACGGATTTGCGGTAATGCATGCCGGTGGTGATCATGCCCAGTGGCAGTTCGGCGGCGTCTTCCCAGCTCATTTCCGTGCCTTCGAAATGAAAGTGACGGTTGTCGTAGAGCAGACCGACGCGGGTTTCACCGATCTCGAAAAACTCGAAATAGTTCGGGTTGACGTGGTCGAGGTAACACACGCCAAGATCCAGTTGATTGTTGCCCAGGCCTGCGATGATTTCATCGGAACTCAGTGACGACAGGCTGAATTTCAGCTCCGGATAGGTGCCGGACAACCCCTGAATGTAATTGACCGGATTGAAGTTGCTCAGCGGCACCAGGCCCAGACGCAAGCTACCGACCAGTTGCCCGCGACAGGCCGCCGCTTCAGCGAACAAACCGTCGTGGGCGGCCAGCAATGTCCTGGCCCAGGCCAATACCCGTTCACCAGCCTGAGTAAAACCTTCAAAGCGCTGACCGCGATTGACCAGCACCAGATCCAGCTCGTCTTCCAGATTGCGCAGGCGCATCGACAGGGTCGGTTGAGTGATGTGGCAGCGCGCGGCGGCCTGGCCGAAGTGCCGGGTTTCGTCCAGGGCGATCAGGAACTTGAGTTGTTTGATGTCCACGACGGCACCTGCTCGATGGGGAATTTTTGATTGAGTATTGACGCGGATGCGCACAGCGCACGAAAAGCGCGAGGTGCGACGATCTCATTTGAGTGTTCATTCGTCCAATCGGAAGGCTCTAAAACCTTATCGATCCGCTCTATCGCTGCCGTTTTCATGGGCTTGCGCCAAGGTCGAAAGCGCCGATAGAGCAGGTCGATAGAGTGGTTGGCCAGAGTGATTAGACAGTCCTCACAAGTGGCACTTAGGCTGCGTGGCAATGTGATCGATTATTGCCGGAGAGCCCCATGAGCGCCAAAGCGGATGCCCTGTTTGTCCCCCTGAACATTGCCGTACTGACGGTCAGCGATACCCGCGATTATGCGAGCGACACGTCCGGCCAGTTACTCGTCAGCCGTTTGCTGGAGGCCGGTCATACCCTGAGCGAGCGCAACCTGCTCAAGGATGATCTGTACAAGATCCGCGCGCAGGTCGCCCACTGGATTGCCGACGATGGCATTCAAGTGGTGCTGATCACTGGCGGCACCGGCTTCACCGGGCGTGACAGCACGCCTGAAGCGGTGGCCTGTCTGCTCGACAAACAGATCGATGGTTTCGGCGAGTTGTTCCGCGCGATTTCGATTCTCGACATCGGCACCTCCACCGTGCAGAGCCGCGCGTTGGCCGGGCTGTCGAACGGCACGCTGGTGTGCTGCCTGCCGGGTTCGACCGGCGCTTGCCGCACCGCATGGGAAGGCATTCTCGCCGAGCAACTCGACAACCGTCATCGCCCGTGCAACTTCGTCCCGCACCTTAAACCGGTGCAAGCCTGCGAGTCGCGCGGATGAGCAAGGCACCGTTGATGCCGGTCGAGGACGCACTCGATCAGTTGCTGGCCATGGCCGATGAACAACGTCTGGCGGACAGCGAAGTGTTGCCATTGGATCAGGCGCGCGGGAGAGTGCTGGCCAGTGATCTGGTTGCGACACTCGACCTGCCGCCGTGGCCGAACAGCGCCATGGACGGTTACGCGCTGAACCTCGCCGACCTGCATCGCCAGCCGTTGAAGGTCTCGCAAAAGGTTTATGCCGGACTGGCGCCGGATACATTGTTGCCGGGCACGTGCGCGCGCATCTTTACCGGCGCACCACTGCCGCCCGGTGCCACCTGTGTCGAGATGCAGGAGAACACCGAAGTGCTCGACGATGGCAGCGTGCGATTCCTGCAGCCGTTGAAGGCTGGACAGAACATCCGTGCGCAAGGTCAGGAGAACCGTGTCGGCGACATTCTGCTGCGCGCCGGCAAACGCCTCGGGCCGTTCGAACTGGCCGTGGCCGCGGGGCAGGGCCTGGCGCAATTGCATGTGGTGCGCCGGCCACGGGTGGCGTTGCTGTCGACCGGTGACGAACTGGTCGAGCCGGGCCAGCCACTGCGCCCGGGCAGCATTTACAACAGCAATCGGGTGCTCCTCCGCCACTGGTTGAGTGAGTTGGGCTGTGAGGTGATTGATGCCGGGATTCTGCCGGATCGCCCGGCGCAGACGCGGCTCAAGCTTGAGCAATTGCAAGTCAGCGCTGACCTGATTCTGACCACGGGCGGCGTGTCGGCCGGCGATGCCGATTGTCTCGGGCAGGTGCTGCGCGACAACGGCAAACCGTTGTTGTGGAAACTCGCGATCAAACCCGGCAAGCCGCTGACCGTGGGCCATTTCGGTACGGTGCCGGTGATTGGTCTGCCGGGAAATCCGACCTCGGCACTGGTGACGTTCGGACTGCTGGCGCGGCCGTATCTGTTGCGCATTCAAGGCGTGGAAGACGTCATCCCGTTGAGCTTTGCGGTGCACGCCGGGTTCGATTGGCTCAAACCGGGCGGCCGTCGTGAATACCTGCGGGTACGGCTTGAGGCAGGGCGTGCGGTGCTTTATCCGAATCAGAGTTCCGGCGTGTTGCTCGGTGCAACCTGGGCCGATGGCCTGGTGGAAATTCCCGAGAACAGCACCCACAGCGTCGGCGATTCGCTGCGTTTCATTCCTTTCAGCGAACTTTTTTAAAGCAAAGATCTTTTTGACGCGCGGGCACCAAACCTGTGGGAGGGGGCTTGCTCCCGAAGGCGGGCTGTCATTCAAAATCAATGTCGACTGACACGGCCTCTTCGCGAGCAAGCCCGCTACTACAGGGGCACTTCGATGTCCCTGGATTTGTGATCAGCTCAGCACGTAATCCACCGGCATCAGCATCGGCGGCAGCTCTGTCTCGCCCAGCTCGCTGAGGATGTCGCGCTCGATGGTGCGCACCAGCGAGTCGGTAGCGAGGTCGTTTTCATCGCGGCCGAACGGATCTTCCAGCTCATCGGCAATCGCATCCAGACCAAAAAAGGTGTAGCTGACAATCGCCGTGAACAACGGCGTCAGCCAGCCCAACGGTTCGGCCATGGCGAACGGCAGCAGGATGCAAAACAGATAAATCGTGCGGTGCAGCAGCAAGGTGTAAGGGAAGGGCAGCGGCGTGTTCTTGATGCGCTCGCACACGGCTTGCGCCTGGGTCAGGCTGGTCAGGTGATTGGCCAGCAGCATGTAGCGCCACTCGCTCAGTTCACCGCTTTCATGCAGGTCGGAGCACTGCTGGCCGACCTGCTGCAGGATGCGCCCGCTGTAGTCCGGTACCTGTGCATCGTGTTGCGGAGTGATCCACACACGGCTCGCCGCTGCTTCGTTTTCCCGGCGCAACCGCGCATTCAGCGAGTGCGCAAACCCACACAGATTAAGCAACAACGGTTTGCGCTGCACGGAGTCACGGATGACGTGGGTTTCGCGAATCACCGAACGAATGTGCACGATCACTTCGCCCCACGCCTTGCGCGCTTCGTACCAGCGGTCGTAACAGGCGTTGTTGCGAAAATTCATGAAGATCGACAGCGACAACCCGAGCAGGGTGAACGGCGTGGCGTTGACCTTGGTGAAGTTGCTCGGGTGGAGGATTTCGATCAGCACAATGGCCGAGGCCAGCAGCGTGACCATCAAGGTGCGCATGGCAATGCGTTTGGCGATCGACCCCTTGAGGGTGAAGAGAATGGCGAACTGGTTGACCTTGGGTCTGACGATCATGCTGTGCGATCCCGGTTAAGCATGGAGGAGGCGGATCAGCCGCCGGTCATGTTCATGAAGCGCACGACCTGAACGTCGTCGTTCACCTCGAAATGGTGCCGATAGGGCTTGAGTTTCATCGCTTCGATGATGGCTTTCTCCAGCCGTTGCGGTTGCCCCGGATGGGCGCGCAGTACCGCTTTCAAGTCCATCGAATGCTCGTTACCCAAACACAGTAGCAAACGCCCCTCGACGGTCAGCCGCACGCGGTTGCAGGTGCCGCAAAAGTTGTGGCTGTGCGGCGAGATGAAACCCAGGCGAATGTCCGGGGCTTCGGCCAGTCGCCAGTAGCGCGACGGGCCTTGGGTCGATTCCGCCGAGTCGATCAGCGTGTAGCGCTCGGCGATTTTCTCGCGTACCTGGGTGCTTGAAAAAAACGACTCCGCGCGGCTGTGCTCGCTGATGATCCCCAGCGGCATTTCCTCGATGAAGGAAATGTCGAGCTGGCGGTCGATGGCGAAACGCACCAGATCATTGATCTCGTGATCGTTACGGCCCTGCATCACCACGCAGTTGAGTTTAGTGCGGGTAAAACCGGCCTCGCGTGCGGCATCGATGCCGTTGATCACCTGCGCCAGATCGCCGGTGCGGGTCAGTTGCTTGAAGCGTTCGGGGTCGAGGCTGTCGAGGCTGATGTTCAGGCGCTTGACCCCGGCGTCGAACAACGGCGCGGCGAGTTTGCCGAGCTGCGAGCCGTTAGTGGTCAGGCACAGCTCACGCAGGCCAGGCAGGGCGGCGATCTGCGCGCAGAGCTTGACCACGCCCGGGCGAATCAACGGCTCGCCGCCAGTCAGGCGGATCTTGCGAGTGCCCAGCGCCACGAAGCTCTGCGCCAATTGGAAGATCTCCTCCAGCGTCAGCACCTGTTGGCGCGGCAGAAACTGCATGTCTTCGGCCATGCAATACACGCAGCGGAAGTCGCAGCGGTCGGTCACCGACATGCGCAGGTAATCGACGCGGCGGTTGTAACCATCGATCAAGACGCGCTCTGACATGACAGCCTCGCAGGAGTGAAAATTCCGCACTTAACGGAGGGAGTGGACGCAGGTTATGAGCAACTTTGGCAAGCGTCCAATCACTCTTAGTGAATGGCTGATTGATGCGGTCGATGATGAAATGATTTTCTCGTTTTATGGCGTGCTTAGTTGCGCAACTCGCCGAATTTAAAGGGTTTTATCCGGTGATAGATGCCTTCGATAATGTGGTCATAAATAGCGATTGGACAACATTTTGTAACGGTTCATATGCTTCTTCCGGCAAATGAAACGACCGCTTTTTATCGCTGAAAGTAGGCCGTCGCTGTTTAAACCCGATCAGGTTCATGCCTGTGTGCATCGTCATGGAGAAGTCCCATGTCACAAGTCGACCGTTACAAACCCTACAAAGGTGCCGCTGCCGGTTGGGGCGCCGTGATCAGCCTGACCAAGAGCTGGCTGGGCAGTGAGAACGCCCTGAAAAACATTCGCGCCATGCTCAAGACCAACCAGAACGGCGGCTTCGACTGCCCGGGTTGCGCGTGGGGCGAGGCCCCCGGTGCGAGCATGCTGAAGTTCTGCGAGAACGGCGCGAAAGCGGTGAACTGGGAGGCGACCGGGCGCTTGGTCGATCCGGCGTTTTTCAACAAGTACACGGTGTCGAGCCTGGCTGAACAGAGCGA
The DNA here is from genome assembly GCF_011369485.1 of Pseudomonas atagonensis. Taxonomy (GTDB): domain Bacteria; phylum Pseudomonadota; class Gammaproteobacteria; order Pseudomonadales; family Pseudomonadaceae; genus Aquipseudomonas; species Aquipseudomonas atagonensis. The sequence goes on from NZ_VXCA01000004.1 coordinate 57,716, forward strand.
CTATTGGCTGGAATATCAGGGCCGCCTGACCCACCCGATGCGTTACGACGCACGGGTCGACCGCTACGTGGAAATCAGCTGGGACGATGCTTTCGCGCTGATTGCCGAACACCTCAAAGGTTTGAAATCACCCCACGAGGCCGAGTTCTACACCTCCGGCCGGGCCAGCAACGAGGCGGCGTTTCTCTATCAGTTGTTCGTTCGTGCGTTCGGCACCAACAACTTTCCCGACTGCTCGAACATGTGCCACGAAGCCAGTGCGGTGAGCATGGGCGAGACCCTCGGCGTCGGCAAAGGCACGGTGGTTTACGAGGATCTGCACCACGCCGACGCGATTTTTGTCATCGGCCAGAACCCCGGCACCAATCACCCGCGCATGCTTGAACCGCTGCGCGAAGCGGTCAAGCGTGGTGCGCAAGTGGTGTGCATCAACCCGCTGAAAGAGCGCGGTCTGGAGCGTTTCCAGAACCCGCAGAACCCGCTCGAAATGCTCAGCAACGGCTGGGAGGCGACCAACACTGCGTACTTCCGCCCGGCCCTGGGCGGCGACATGGCGATGATTCGCGGCATGGTCAAATTCCTCCTGCAATGGGAACGTGAAGCTCAGGCGAGCGGTGGTGAAGCGGTGTTCGACCATGCGTTCATTGCCGAGCACACCTCTGGGCTCGACAGCTATCTCGCCGAAGTCGATGCGACGTCCTGGGAACACATCGTCGAGCAATCCGGTGTACCGCTGCACGACATCGAACTGGCGGCGCGCATGTATGGCCGCGCGAAAAGCGTGATCATGTGCTGGGCCATGGGCCTGACCCAACACGTGCACTCGGTGCCGACCCTGCAGGAAGTCATCAACCTGCAACTGTTGCGCGGCAACGTCGGTCGTCCCGGCGCCGGGCTGTCGCCTGTTCGCGGGCACAGTAACGTGCAGGGCGACCGCACCATGGGCATCAACGAACTGGCGCCGAAAGCCCTGATGGATGCGCTGGAGGAACGCTTCAACTTCAAAGTGCCGCGCATGCACGGACACAACACGGTGATGGCGATCGGTGCGATGGAACGTGGCGAAGCCAAGGTGTTTATCGGCCTGGGCGGCAACTTCGCGCAAGCGACGCCGGACACCCCGCGCACTCATGAAGCCATGCGCAAACTCGACCTGACCGTGCACATCGCCACCAAGCTCAACCGCAGCCATTTGGTCACCGGTCGCGACGCCCTGATCCTGCCGTGCCTGGGTCGCACCGACATCGACATTCAGGCCGAAGGCCCGCAAGGCGTGACGGTCGAAGACACGTTCAGCATGGTGCACTTGTCATTCGGTCAGTTGAAACCGAAGTCGGCGCACTTGAAATCCGAGCCGGCAATCATTGCCGGAATCGCTGCCGCAACCCTGGGCAAACACCCCATCGACTGGGAGTGGGTGGTGGGCGATTACGGGCGCATTCGCAACCTGATTGCCGACGTGATTCCGGGCTTCGAAAACTTCAACGAGAAACTGCTGATACCCGGTGGGTTCCACCTCGGCAACGACGCGGCGGATCGAGTCTGGAACACCGAGTCCGGCAAGGCGCAATTCACCCCGTGCGTGTTGCCGGAACACCTGATCAGCGAAGGCGTGCGCAACCTGCCGGTCAAGCCACATCTGATCCTGCAAACCATGCGTTCTCACGATCAGTACAACACCACGCTGTACGGCCTCGACGACCGGTATCGCGGGGTTTACGGCATGCGCGACGTGATCTTCGCCAACGAACAGGACATCCAGCGACTCGGTTTCGAGCCGGGACAGAAGGTCGATCTGGTGGCGCTGTGGGATGACGCGCGTGAGCGTCGGGTCGGCGGTTTCACCCTGATCGCCTACGACATTCCACCCGGGCAAGCAGCGGCGTACTACCCGGAGACCAATCCTTTGGTGCCGCTGGAAAGCTACGGCGACCGCACCTACACGCCGACCTCGAAATTCGTCGCGATTCGCCTCGAAGCCGCCAAGTTCAGCAACCTGATCCCGTCGTCGCTGGCGTAACCCGCGGCGCATAAAAACATTGGCAATTTGACTGGCTGCAGGCGCTCGCGCCTGGCGGTGGCCCGGGTTCGTGCTGCCGCTTTTTCAGCCTTGATGAGGACATCATCATGCTCAACATGGAGGCACTGGACCTGGCGCGAATTCAATTTGCGTTCACGGTTTCGTTCCACATTATTTTCCCGGCGATCACCATTGGCCTGGCGAGTTTCCTCGCGGTACTCGAAGGCCTGTGGCTGAAAGCCCATAACGACACTTACCGCGACCTCTATCACTTCTGGTCGAAGATCTTTGCCGTCAACTTCGGCATGGGCGTGGTCTCGGGGCTGGTCATGGCGTATCAGTTCGGCACCAACTGGAGCGGCTTTTCGGATTTTGCCGGTAGCATCACCGGGCCGTTGCTGACCTATGAAGTGCTGACTGCGTTCTTCCTCGAGGCCGGTTTTCTCGGGGTGATGCTGTTTGGCTGGAACCGCGTCGGCCGGGGCTTGCACTTCTTTGCCACGGTGATGGTCGCCATCGGTACGTTGATTTCGACGTTCTGGATTCTCGCCTCCAACAGCTGGATGCAGACGCCGCAGGGTTTTGAAATCGTCGACGGTCGGGTGATGCCGCTGGACTGGCTGGCGATCGTGTTCAACCCCTCGTTTCCATTCCGCTTGGCGCACATGGCAATTGCGGCGTTTGTCGCCACTTCGTTCTTCGTCGGCGCCTCGGCTGCCTGGCATCTGCTGCGCGGCAACGACACGGCGCCCGTGCGCAAGATGTTTTCCATGGCGTTGTGGATGGCGCTGATCGTTGCGCCGATTCAGGCCGTGGTCGGTGACGCCCACGGTTTGAATACGCTGGAGCATCAACCGGCGAAAATCGCCGCCATCGAAGGCCACTGGGAAAACGCCGACAACGGCCCGACGCCGCTGGTGCTGTTTGGTATCCCTGACATGGACGCGGAGAAAACCCGATATGCATTGGAGATCCCGTACCTGGGCAGCCTGATCCTCACCCACAGCCTCGACAAACAGATCCCGGCACTGAAGAGTTTCCCCAAAGAAGACCGGCCGAACTCGACCGTCATTTTCTGGAGCTTCCGGGTCATGGCGGGGCTGGGGATGTTGATGATTCTGGTGGGCTTGCTCGGTCTGGCACTGCGGCGTAACGGCAAGCTCTACGGCCATCGCGGTTTTCAGCGTCTGGTGTTGCTGATGGGGCCTAGCGGCTTGATTGCCTTGCTGGCGGGTTGGATCACCACGGAAGTCGGACGTCAGCCGTGGGTGGTTTACGGCCTGATGCGCACCCACGATGCCGCGTCTCACCACTCGGTGGCGCAGATGAGCACCTCGCTGGCGCTGTTCGTGGTGATCTATTGCTCGGTGTTCACCGTGGGCATCGGCTACATGATGAAACTGGTGCGCAAGGGCCCGCAACCGCATCACGAACACCCGCCTGCGGGCGATGAATTACAAACGCCACGCCGGCCAATCTCGGCGGCGATCGCCCCCCTGAAGGAGCATTGAGTCATGGGTATTCAAGGTATCGATCTCTCGTTGATCTGGGGAGTGATCATCGCCTTCGGGGTGATGATGTACGTGATCATGGACGGCTTCGATCTGGGTCTGGGTATTCTGTTTCCGCTGATCGCCGACGAGCAGGAACGCGACGTGATGATGAACACCGTCGCACCGGTCTGGGACGGTAACGAGACTTGGCTGGTGCTCGGTGGCGCGGCGCTATATGGCGCGTTTCCACTGGCGTACGGGGTGATTCTGGAGGCGCTGTACCTGCCGCTGATCCTGATGCTCTGCGGGCTGATCTTCCGCGGCGTGGCGTTCGAGTTTCGCTTCAAGTCTTCGCCGCAAAAACGTCATTGGTGGGACAAGGCGTTCATCGGTGGATCGCTGCTGGCGACGTTCTCTCAAGGTGTAGTGATCGGCGCGTATGTGTCGGGCATCCCCGTGGTGGATCGGCAGTTTGCCGGTGGCGGTCTCGATTGGCTGGCGCCGTTCCCGCTGGTGTGCGGCGTTGGTCTGGTGGTTGCTTACGCGCTGCTCGGCAGCACCTGGTTGCTGGTCAAGACCGAAGGCATGATCGAATCGCGGATGCGCCTGTTCACTCGTCCGCTGGCGTGGTTGCTGATGGCGGTGGTGGTGGTGATTGGCGTATGGACGCTGCAACTGCATCCGGAGCTGGCCTTACGCTGGTCGAGCCATGGGCATCTGATGGTATTTTCCGGGTTGGTGCTGTTGGCGCTACTGGCATTGTTTGGGCTGCTGCGCACGCTGCGTCAGCGTCATACGCACTGGCCATTCATGTTTACGCTGGTGTTGATGTTCCTCGGCTACATCGGTCTGGCGTTGAGCATTTGGCCGAACATCATCCCGCCGTCGGTGAGCATCTGGGCGGCAGCGTCACCGCCATCCAGCCAGCTGTTCGCGCTGATCGGCGCTCTGTTCATCCTGCCGGTAATCCTGATGTACACCTTCTGGAGCTACTACGTATTTCGCGGCAAAGTGAGGATTGGTGATGGCTACCATTGATTCGCGTGAAGTCACATCCAGCCCTTGGTACAAGCGCTTGGGCTGGTTGTTGTTGATCTGGTTGGGCAGCGTCGTGTCACTCGCGGTCGTCGCGAGCCTGCTGAAACTGGCCATGTACGCGGCGGGGATGAGAACCCACTGAAGAAACTGAACTCTCAAGTACACCGCGAAACCCCTTGTGGGATGGGGCTTGCTCCCGAAGGCGGCAGGTCGGTCAGCATCCATGTTGAATGTACAGGCCTCTTCGTGAGCAAGCCCACTCCCATATTTCGTACTAAAACGCAGACACATTCTGCCAAGAAACATCGGCAGTGCATCTTGCTCGCTGAACTAGCCTTTCCCTGAACCTAATCATGAAAAAGGCAATGGAATGCCCGATCGTTTTGCATCACATCGACTGAGAATTGGCCGTCATAGTGAAGAAAACCGGATATATCTTCTAACCGTCAGTACTGTTGGGCGAGAACCGGTTTTCATGGATTACAGGCTCGGCCGGTTGGTTGTGAATCAGTTCAGGCAAGCACAAGAAGAGGGCTTCGCCGAAACCTTGGCGTGGGTGGTCATGCCTGATCATTTCCACTAGTTGATCCAGTTGCACAAAGGATCGCTTGGCCAATTAATGTGTCAGGCCAAATCCTTGAGTGCTCGATCTGTCAACCTGGCAACCGGTCGAAGCGGAAGCCTCTGGCAGGAAGGTTTCCATGACCGAGCACTGCGACGGGAAGAAGACTTGGTGAAGCTGGCTCGATATGTAGTGGCAAATCCATTGAGGGCAGGGCTGGTGGAAAAGCTTGGCGACTGTCCGTCATGGGATGCGATCTGGATTTGACCGCTCTGTTTTACGGTGGGAAGGGGGCTTGCTCCCGAAGGCGGCAGGTCAGGCCGCATCCATGTTGGATGTGCAGGCCTCTTCGTGAGCAAGCTCACTCCCACTCTGGATTCTGAGCAGACCCAAGTCCTCCATCCACAAACGATTTCCCGTGGTGTTTGTCACTAAAGAATTATTGGGCACCGAACATCGCCGTCCAGTAGATCCCCGCGCTGCTTTTCGGGTCGGTGGCGTAGGCGGCGCCAAGTTCTTTGTATTGCGGGTTCATCAGGTTGGCGCAGTGGCCGGGGCTGGCGAGCCAGCCTTCGACGACTTTGTGCACCGTGTCTTGCCCAGCGGCGATGTTTTCGCCGACCAGTTGGCCACTGTAACCGGCCAGTTCCGCACGATCACCCGGGGTGCGGCCGTCGCGATCCTTGTGATCCAGGTAATTGTTGTTGGCCATGTTGCGGCTGTGATCCTGGGAAATCGTGCCCAGTGTCGCGTTCCAGGCCAGCGGTGCGGCAGCGCTGAAAGCCTGACCACCACACTGACGCGGCTGGCTGCGAGCGACGTTGATTTCATTCAGCAACTTCTGCCCCTCACTTTGCGCATCGCCAAGTTTCGCCGTCAGCAGCGGCCGAGCCAGCACAATGCGCCAGTCACGGTCGTCGCGGCTGACGCCGATATCGACGAATTGCGGGTCGAGCACCACCTGACAGAAACTTTCCTGAATCGCCTTCATCGCCGACGTCGCATCACGCGGGCCGTTAAGCGTGATTGCCTGCACATTGACCATCGGGTAACTGGCACTGGCCATGGCTTGCTGCAGATCGACAGCGCCGCTGGCGCGTAATCTCAGGCGTGGATCAGCCGACAGCGGTGGCAGTTCATTCGACGCCTGGCTCCCGCAACGCTGCGGCTGGCTGCGGTAGTTGTTGATCGACTCGATCAATTGCGACTCATCGCCGGCCAGCGCCGGGATGGCCAGCACAACGCCCACGGACAACGCGGCAAGACGCAAAACGGATGGCATGAAGCGCATGGAAATCTCCCTTGGGCTGAGTGCGCCCATGATGCGCGAAAGGCCCCCGGTGGGTGCAATGTCTTTTTCTTCATGCGGTGGTTTTTTCTGCGGAACGTTGCCGGCGAAATTGCCGTCTACACTCTGCGAAGACCCCGGGAGCCGGGCGTCTCAACCACGAAACACCTTGCCCGCCTCGGGCGCTGCCGGAAGAATCGAACATGCGATTGAACGGGTTGCTTTGCTGTCTTGTGTTAACCCTGCTGACCGGCGTGGCATCGGCCACCGATCAAGCCCCGATCAAGGAAAAGGCTGAAGAAAAAGCCCAGGTGCTGGAAGAGAAAGCTGCCGATAAACCCAACGCGCCGCCAGCGCCTAAATCCGAAGCGATTACCTCGACCGAAGTACAAGCGGTAGACCCGGCAGGCGCTGCACCACTGGACGATCCGATCACCTGTCTGGCGCGCAGTATCTATTGGGAAGCCAAGGGCAAGGACACCCCGGAAATGGAAGCCGTGGCCAGTGTGGTGATGAATCGCCTCGGCCATGAAGGGTTTCCCGACACCGTTTGCGCGGTTGTCAAACAAGGTTCGGAAACCAAGAGTTGCCAGTTTTCCTGGTGGTGCGACGGTAAGCCGGATCAAGTCAAAGAGGATGCCGAGTATGCGCTGGCCAAGGAAATCGCCGGTAAGGCGTTGAACCGCCAGCTCAAGGATCGCACTCACGGCGCCCTGTATTTCCACGACCGCAATGTTCATCCGGGCTGGGCCAAGGAGTACACCAAGACCGCCGAGACGGCCAAGTTCCTCTTCTACAAACCCGCCGGCGGCGATGCGCGTTAGGCGCAGATCTGCCGCACGCAATCGCGCAACCAGCGGTGCGCCGGATCGGCATCCATGCGCGGATGCCAGAGCATCGACACGCTGATCGGCGCCAACGTCAGCGGCAGGGTGAAACTGTGCAGATCGCTGCGCAGTTTTTCGGTATGACGCTGCGGCACCGTGGCGATCAGATCGGAGTCGCGCACCAGCGCCAATGCCGCCGAAAACCCGCCCACCAGGGTGACGATGTCGCGCGTCAGTCCAATCGCCTGCAAGGCTTCGTCCACCAACCCGATATCCCGTCCGTGCCGCGAAACGTGCACATGCCTGCCCGCCGCGAAGCGCTTGGCGCTGACTTTGCCGGTGCTCAGTGGGTGACCTGCACGCACCACACCAATGAATTGGTCGTGAAACAGAATGCGGCTGTGCAGGCTGTCGTCGGTGGTGTCGCCTATCACGCCCGTTTCCAGATCGACCCGGCCGTCGCGTAACGGTGCGCTGTCCTGATCGGTTTTCTGCACAAAACGCAGACGCACGCCGGGAGCTTCTGCGGCGATACGCGCGAGCAGGGCGGCGGCGAAGGTTTCGACGAAACCGTCACTGCTACGCAGGGTGAAAGTGCGCTGCAACTGGCCAAGGTCGAGCACGTGGACCGGGCGCAGCATGCCCAGCGCCTCTTGCACCAGAGGCCCGACCCGTTCACGCAGGTCCAGCGCACGAGGCGTTGCCACCAAACCGCGACCGGCGCGCACCAGCAACGGATCGCCCGTGGTTTCGCGCAAACGGGCGAGGGCGCGGCTCATCGCTGACGGGCTGAGGTTCAGGCGTTCGGCGGCGCGAGCGACGCTGCCTTCGCTGAGCAACGCGTCGAGGGTGATCAGCAAGTTCAGATCCGGCGTGTTCATGACATGGCGTTCCATGCAGGTATCGAGTGCAAAGCATGCGTCTTGCGCCTTGGCATGTCGAGGCTCAGGCTAGGCTCATATCCATTGCGAGTGAGCCGTCATGTCTACACTTACTGCTTCACGCTGGGCGTTGGTCAGTCTGGCGTTGTCGATGCTGATGCCGTCGCTGGACACCAGTATCGCCAACGCCGCGTTGCCCAGTTTGGCCTCGGCCTTCGACGCGAGTTTTCAGCAGGTTCAATGGATCGTCATCGCCTACTTGCTGGCGATCACCACATTGATTGTCAGCGCAGGGCGTCTGGGCGATCTGTTCGGACGGCGCCGGTTGCTGCTGATCGGCATCGGAGTTTTTACCGCAGCATCATTGCTCTGCGCGCTCGCCCCGCAGCTGTGGTGGTTGATCGGCGCACGGGCGCTGCAAGGCCTTGGCGCAGCAATGATGCTGGCCTTGACGGTCGCGCTGGTCGGCGATGCGGTGCCGAAGGCGCGAGCGGGCAGCGCCATGGGGTTGCTCGGGACTGTGTCGGCCATCGGCACCACGCTCGGGCCGGCGCTGGGCGGCGGCCTGTTGGCGCAAGCGGGTTGGCCGGCAATCTTCCTGATCAATGTGCCGCTGGGCCTGCTCAACCTCTGGCTGGTTTATCGCTATGTGCCGGCGGATCGGCCGAGCGGCAAACCGGTGGGGTTCGATCACCTCGGTACGTTGCTGCTGGTGATGACCCTGGCGGCGTATGCGTTGGCCATGACCCTGAAGGCATTTACCTGGACGTTGTTGGTAATCAGCCTGCTGGGCGGCGTCTCGTTTGTCTGGGTGGAAATGAGTGCGAAGTCACCGCTGATTCGCCTGTCGCTGTTCGCCGAGCCGCGCATTGCCGGCAGCCTGTTACTGACGCTGTTGGTGGCGAGCGTGATGATGACCACGCTGGTGGTCGGGCCTTTTTATCTCAGCCACGGCTTGGGTCTCGCCACGGCCTCGGTGGGGGCGGTGCTGTCGCTGGGGCCGTTGGTGGCAGCGTTCGGCGGTGTGCCGGCGGGGCGTCTGGTCGATCGCTTTGGTGCACAGCGGATGGTGCCCGGCGGGTTGTTCGGGATGGTCGTTGCGTGCGGATTGTTGGCACTGTTGCCGATGAGTTCGGGGCTAGCGGGTTACCTCCTGCCGATCGCCTTGCTCACCGCCAGTTATGCCGTGTTCCAGGCCGCCAACAACACCGGGATGATGGCCGGAGTCAGTCAGGATCAGCGCGGGGTGGTCTCCGCACTGCTCGGGCTGGCGCGCAACCTGGGTCTGATCACTGGTGCGGCGGCGATGGGCGCGGTGTTTGCCGTGGCCAGCGGTGATCCGACTCAGGCGCCCGCTGCGGTGGTCGCCAGCAGTTTGCACATTACCTTCGGCGTCGCGGCGGCATTGATGGGCGGGGCCCTGATCATCAGCCGAACACAGGTTACTTGTGGGAGTGGGCTTGCTCACGAAGAGGCCCGTACAGGCAAAGTTTCTGCTGACTGACACACCGCTTTCGCGAGCAAGCCCGCTCCCACAGGGGAACTGTGCTGGTTATCAATCCCGTGGCTGACGGGCAGGGAAAAAAAGTTCGAAGCAGGTTTGGCCATTCTCGCTGCTGACCCGATAGCGGCCGTGATGCAGTTGCATGATGGTCGCGACAATCGACAGCCCCAGGCCGTTGGATTGCGCCGAGCGTTCGCGGGATTGATCGACGCGGTAGAAACGCTCGAACAATCGCGACAAGTGTTCCGCCGGGATCGTCGTGCCCAGATTGCGCACTCGCAGATAACTGCCGTCCGCTTCGGCAATCGCTTCAACTTGCACCTTCGAGTCCGCCGCACCGTACTTGATCGCGTTGGCACACAGATTGGCCAAAGCCCGGCGCAGCAGCATCGGTTCGGCCCAGACCACACCGTGACCCCGGGCCTCGATGCACATGCCGACGTCCGCCGCCAGACCTTCGAAATAATCAGCGATCCGTTGCATCTCGTCGGCCGCATCCAGTTCCTGGCGTTGACTCAAGGCACTGGCCGGGTCGGTGCGCGCCAGAAACAGCATGTTGTCGAGCATCCGCGTCAGTCGCTCCAGCTCTTCGACATTGGAGGCGAGCAACTGCTGATAGGCGTCGAAGCTGCGCGGCTGTTGCAGGGCGACCTGGGTTTCGCCGAGCAGGTTGTTGATTGGCGTGCGCAGTTCGTGAGCCATGTCGGTGGACACCTGGCTCAACTGCGCAAAACCCTTGGCGAGGCGATCGAGCATGGCGTTGAACGCTTCGATCATCGGCTGCAATTCTCGCGGTGCGCCTGCACTGGCGAGGCGCTCGTTGAGGTTGCCGACGCCGATCCCGTGGGCGTGTTTCGCCAGTCGGCGCAACGGCAATAAACCGCGATAGACCAGCAGGCAACCGACCAGCGCAAGGACAATCGCCGCCAGTGACGCGAGGCCGTACACGCTGAGCCGATAGTTGGCGAGCATCGCCGTGCGCTCGCTCATCAGCTTACCGATGAGCACTTGCAGATTGCCCAGATCGCCGGAGTCGATGCTCGCCGCCACGGCCGAAAAAGGCACGCCGTTGATGCTCGGCAGGTGCTGCACGTCATTGAGGGCCATCACATGCTCCACCGGCACTGCGGGCACGCTCGGCAGTGCCAGATTGCCGGGGTTGACCACCAGCAGCGGCGGTTGGCCCGGCGCACCAATGGTCAGCAACGCTTCGCGGGTGCCGAGCATGTTCTGGAACAGCGCCGGTTTGTGCTTGATCAACTCCAGCGTGTTGCTGTCGTTGAGGATGGTGCGCAACTGATCGATGCGGCTGACCAGTTGAATGTCGTCACGACGGGTCAGTTGCTCTTCCAGCTCTTTGTAAAGCGCCACGCCAAGACCGGCCAGCGAAACGAAGGCGAGCACGGCGAAGACCAGCGCCAGGCGCAATGTCAGCGAATAGCTGCCGATGATTTTCATGACTGCGTATCGAAGCGGTAGCCGATACCGCGCACGCTGTGAATCAGCTTGAGTTGAAACGGATCATCGACTTTCGCCCGCAAGCGCCGTACGGCGACATCGACGACATTGGTGTCGCTGTCGAAATTCATGTCCCACACCCGTGAGGCAATCAGCGAGCGCGACAGCACTTGCCCGGTGTGGCTGGCGAACAGTTGCAGCAAGGCGAATTCCTTGTTGGTCAGGGTGATCCGCACGCCGGCGCGGGTCACGCGGCGCTTGAGCACGTCGATTTGCAGGTCGGCGACTTGCAGTTGTTCGTCTTCATGGATCGGCCCGCGTCGGGTCAGGGTGCGCAGGCGCGCCACCAGCTCGGCGAAAGAGAACGGCTTGATCAGGTAATCGTCGGCGCCCAGCTCGAGGCCTTTGACACGGTCGGCGATGTCATCGCGCGCGGTCAGGAACAGCACCGGCGTGTCGGCTTCCTTGCGCAGCCGGCGCAGGACTTCCCAGCCATCCATTTTCGGCATCATCACATCCAGCACGATCACGTCGAAGCTGTGCTCCAGCGCCAGGTGCAGACCATCGGCGCCGTCGCGGGCCAGGCTCACGCTGTAGCCCAGCTCCTGCAGGCCATTGAGCAGGTAGTTGCCTGCCTTGGGTTCGTCTTCGACAACCAGAATATTCATCGGCGATCAGTCTCAATGGTCATTGATGCAACCGCTACCCTGTACTTGATAGTCCAGCACATGTTCGCGGCCCTGATGGTCGAGGTAGTTGAGTTTCGCCGGAACCACGCCGCACGCCTGGGAAATATCGGTGCTGGACAGCACTTTGTCGACATCCAGATTGACGTAGAAGCCGTTTTTGTCATGGATGACCGCCGTGTCGGGCATCGAAGCGGCGAACAGCGAACCGCTGGCGAGGAGGGCAGAGAAGGCGAGGATCAGGGTTTTCATGATGGGTCACTCAGTGGTTGAAGTGGGCCGGCAGTGCGCCGGAACAACTTCAGGCTACCGAGCGATCCGCACGGCAAACCGACAACTGAATGACAAAACTGTAATGAAACGAAAATGCTGCGCCGGGCAGAACCCAATGTGGGAGCGGGTTGGCTCCCACAGGTTTTGCAATGATCGATCAGCTGGCGTGGGTACTCAGGATACTCGCCACTTGCTGCGGCTGGCAGTTCAGGTACGGCGAAGATTTCAGCCAGCGCTGATCCGGGTACCAGGAAAACATGAACTGGCCATCCTTGAGCTTGTCGATCACTTGCTTCGCCACTTGCGGGCGCACCGCCGGGCAACCCTGGCTGCGGCCGATGCGACCCTGACGCTTGCTCCACAACGGGTTCACGTAGGAGGCGGCATGAATGACGATGGCGCGATCACGGGCCATGTCGTTGAAACCGGGCTCGAGGCCGTCCATGCGCAACGAATAGCCATGGGTGCCGAGGTAGCTTTCCTGCGTGCGGAACAGGCCGAGGCTGGACTGATAACTGCCTTCACGATTGGAAAACTGCGTGGCGAAGTTTTCCCCTGAATTGGAGCCGTGGGCGACGAGGTCGCGCAGCACCAGTTTTTTCCGGTTGAGGTCAAAGATCCACAATCGGCGGGCGGTGGATGGTTGCGAATAATCGATGATCGCCAGGTGGCGGGACTGCTTCGCGCCGTTATTGATCGCGCATTGCATGGCGTTCAATGCACCTTTCAGCGCCTGGGGATTGAGTTCCGGCGCGGCGTGCGCGAGGCTGGTGTAAAGAACCGGCGAAGAGGTGCCGGCGGCAAAAACCTGACTGGTCACTGCAAGCGCAGCAGCCGTCACTAAAAGTCGGCGCAAAAACGTCAACATGTGAAAAGTGTCCTCACTGGCAACTCATTGGCACTTTGGCTCCTGACGTCCAGTCGTCCCCGGCAGACCCGGTAGATCGAGCCTGACTGTTCACCGCACCTGATGTAAGGTTGACCGTCATCGAGACGGCCATGGATTGGAGTAAAGCAGTTGTTCAAAAAATGCGCATCTTACTTGAGCATTTGCTTGCTCGCTGTGCCGTTGGTCGCGACTGCCGAAGCAACGCTGCCGGCGTTGCCGACCTTGCCGGTGGAGCTGCCGGTTGAGCCGCAGAGCCCGTTTCAGGCCGTGTTGATCGGTCTGCCGCAGGCATGCCCGGCGATTGCGGCGAACCTCAACGGTGCGGCGCTGGAGCAATTGCAGGCGTTCTACCAGCAGCAGGACTGGCTGCCGGTGTGGACCGCCCAACCCGATCTGTTGCAGACCCTGCACGGGCAGTTGCAGTTGTTGGCCGACGATGGCCTCAATCCCAAGCGCTACCCGGCAGCAATCAGTGCGCCGCAGGACGGCGAGTTGTGCGCCGACATCGAGATCAGCCGCTACTACCTGCAAGCCCTGCAGGACCTGCATTACGGCCGGTTGCTGCAATCGCATTTCGAACCGCTGTGGCACGCCGACGACAGTCCGCGTGATCGTCAGGCCGAGCTGCTGGCGATAGCCGTGCCGGGCATGCACGATATTCCCGGCGCGTTCGAGCGAGCGCGTCCGCGTCTGGCGCAGTACCAGAATCTGCGTCACCTCTACGCCTCGCAACGGTTGCAGGCATTGCCGCAATGGCAGTCAGTCGGTAACGGCCCGCTGCTGCGCCCGGACATGGCCGACAAGCGCGTGCCGGAACTGGCGCGGCGTCTGTACAACGAAGGCTATCTGCACAACATGGTCGGCACGCCCGGCGATGCTTACGACGGGGTGTTGGTGGAGGCGGTGAAAAGCTTCCAGGCCAACCATTCGTTGCAGGCTGACGGCGTGGTCGGGCCGGGGACGATTGCCGAACTCAACATCAGCCCGCTGACGCGCCGCGAACAACTGCGGGTCAACCTCGAGCGGTTCCGCTGGCTGGCGCAGGACATGGAACCGGACGGTTTGCTGGTCAACGTCGCCGCCGCCGAACTGACCCTGTATCAGGGCGGTGTGCCGGTGTGGCAGACCCGCACTCAGGTCGGGCGTGCCGAGCGCCAGACCCCGCTGCTCAAGTCCCGCGTCACGCGCCTGACCCTGAACCCGACCTGGACTGTGCCGCCGACGATCTGGAAGGAAGACAAACTGCCGGAAATCCGCAAGGATCAGACCTTCCTCAGCCGCCAGAATCTGCAAGTACTCGATGCCAACGGGCAGCCGTTGGCAGCGGCGGATATCGACTGGGACAACCCCGGCAATATCCTCTTGCGTCAGGACGCGGGGCCGCGCAATCCGTTGGGGCAAATGGTCATCCGGTTCCCCAATCCGTTCTCGGTGTATCTGCACGACACGCCGAGCAAGGCGCTGTTCGACAAGGGGCCACGGGCCTTCAGCTCAGGTTGTGTGCGGGTCGAGCATCCGATGAAGTTGCGCGATCTGCTGCTCACCTCGGCAGAAAAGGCCCGCACCGACACTTTGCTCGCCACCGGCACCACCCACGAATTTCGCCTCGCCGCGCCGGTGCCGATCCTGATGACTTACTGGACGGCGCAAGTCGACAGCAGCGGGCGTGTGCAGTATGCGCCGGACATTTACAGCCGCGACAACGCGCTGCTCGCGGGGCTGGATCGCGCGCACTGAATGTCAGCGTCTGGCGCGGTTCCAGCACAACCGCGCCAGCCACGCATCGACACTCAACTTGCCGGCACCGGCAAACACCAGCGGCAACAGCGCAACCAGATAGATCGCCGGCAGTTTGAAGTTGCCGAAGCCTTTGTTGGTGATCACGTAACCCTGGGCCAGTTCGCCGAGGGTCGACCAGTCCGCCGGCCAATGCACGGCAGCAGTGGCGACGACGGTGACGACGATCAGCGAGATCGCTGAAAAACGCGTAGCGAAGCCGAGCAGAATCGCCACGGCGCAGATCAGTTCCGCCCACATCGATAACTCCCAGTTCAGCGTGGCCGGCAGATGATCGAAGGGAAACGGGAAGCGGTCCTGGATGTCTTCGAACCAGTTCTGGCCATTGAACTTCTCCAGCCCCGACTCGAAAAATTCCCAGGCAATGAACAGCCGCAACGTCAGCGGCGCAAGCCAGAGGCCGGCGCGGTCGAGGCTCAGGTGCAGGATTTTGAAGGTGTTAGAGAGAGTGGTCATGGGCGTGCTCCGGTGCAATGGGGGGAAGTGATTCGACCGGCGTATTTCAGCGTCGGGGTGTATCGGGGATGTGTCGCGGACCGATGGGTTTGCAGGCTCGTTGTGTCTGCGCCATTGCCATATACATTGCGATACACACCAACTGGGTGGGAGCGTGCCGTGTCAGCAAGGTGTGATGCGATTACGTCGCGCAGCGTCTAGCCCCAGTGTCCCCGCGATCCCATGGGGCGAGACTTCGGAACCCGGCATGCAAGCGCTGTTGAACGAGATCCTTGACGCTGTCCGGCCCCTGATCGGGCAAGGCAAAGTGGCTGACTACATTCCTGCCCTCGGCACTGTGCCGGCCAATCAACTGGGCATCGCCGTGTACGGCAACGACGGCGAAATGTATTGCGCGGGCGACGCTGAAACGCCGTTCTCGGTGCAGAGTATTTCCAAGGTGTTCAGCCTGGTGCAGGCCATCGAGCATTCCGGCGAAACAATCTGGGAGCGCCTCGGCCACGAGCCTTCGGGTCAGCCGTTCAACTCGTTGGTGCAGCTGGAATTCGAACGCGGTCGTCCGCGTAATCCCTTCATCAATGCCGGTGCGCTGGTGATCTGCGACATCAACCAGTCACGCTTTGCCGCGCCGACGTTGTCGATGCGCGACTTTGTCCGGCGCCTGTCGGGCAATCCGCAAATCATGATCGACGGCAAAGTGGCCGACTCCGAATATCAGCATCGCGCGCGCAACGCGGCGATGGCGTACCTGATGCAATCGTTCGGCAATTTCCACAACGACGTCGAAGCGGTGCTGCGCAGTTACTTCAGCCACTGCGCGTTGCGCATGAACTGTGTCGACCTGGCGCGGGCATTCTGCTTTCTGGCTAACGACGGTTTCTGCAAACACAGCGGCGAGCAGATACTCACCCGGCGCCAGACCCAACAGGTCAACTCGATCATGGCCACCAGTGGCCTGTATGACGAGGCCGGCAATTTCGCCTATCGCGTCGGTCTGCCGGGCAAGAGTGGCGTCGGTGGCGGGATCGTCGCGGTGGTACCGGGTCAGTTCACGGTGTGCGTGTGGTCGCCGGAGCTGAATGCGGCGGGGAATTCGTTGGCGGGGATGGCGGCGCTGGAAATGCTTAGCTCGCGGATTGGCTGGTCGGTGTTCTAGACAACGATGGGCCGCCCCTATACATTTTCCGGCCGCTCCCTGCATGGTGAATCCGCTTCATGTCTCTTGCGCTCGAACGTCTAGTCGCTGGCACGCCGATCCCTTTCGCCGGTAACCGCGTCACCGTGGTCAGCCCCGAACTGGCCGAACGCTTTCGACCCGGCGATCACCTTCTGGTCGAGCAGTTAACTGGCGA
Source organism: Pseudomonas atagonensis (assembly GCF_011369485.1). Lineage (GTDB taxonomy): Bacteria > Pseudomonadota > Gammaproteobacteria > Pseudomonadales > Pseudomonadaceae > Aquipseudomonas > Aquipseudomonas atagonensis. The sequence continues at coordinate 74,240 of NZ_VXCA01000004.1, forward strand.
GCTGTTGCTGATTCCCGTGGCAGATCAACACGCCGCATCGGTTGCGATCGAGCGGGCAGCAGCGGCATTTACCGCGTTGTCGGCCGTTTCCGATGAAGCCATCAGCCAATTCTTCGACCGCTTCGCCCAACGCCTGGAAACCCAGGCGTGCTGGGCGCAGATCGAAACGGCCAACCTGGCCGACATCGAACGGGCCAAGGCTCGCGGCCGCTCCACCACCCGTTTGCTGGCGGACGAACGCATGCGCCGCGACATGATCGCCGGCCTGCGCGCCTGGCGTGATGCTGCGCCAACGCGTGGCAAAGTCATCAGCAGTGTCGAACATGATGGCTGGAAAGTTGAGCAAGTGGTGTCGCCGCTGGGCATCGTCGCCTTCGTGTTTGAAGGTCGCCCCAACGTGTTCGCTGATGCGGCTGGCGTCCTGCGTACCGGCAACACAGCGGTGCTGCGCATTGGCAGCGACGCGTTGGGCACCGCGCAAGCCATCGTCACTCACGCACTCAACCCGGCACTGGCCGATGCCGGTCTGCCGGCCGGGGCGGTGTCATTGGTCGAAAGCGTCAACCACGCCGCGGGTTGGGCGATGTTTGCTGACCGGCGCCTGTCGCTGGCGGTGGCGCGTGGCTCGGGGCGTGCGGTCAGTCAGTTGGGCAGCATCGCTCAGCAGGCCGGCACCGCCGTCAGTTTGCACGGCACCGGCGGTGCGTGGCTGATTGCCGATCGTGACGCCGATGCCCGACGTTTCGCGGCAGTGGTGCGCAACTCGCTGGATCGCAAGGTGTGCAACACGCTGAACGTCTGCCTGATCCAGCGCGCCCGCACGGCGGAATTGGTGCCGCTGTTCCTCGAGGCTTTGAAAGACGCCGGCACCGCGCGCGGGCAGGGCTGCAAATTGCACATCGTCGAAGGCAGTGAAAGTTGCCTGCCGGGTGAATGGCTGAACGCGACGGTCGAGGTCTATCGCGCCGAGGGTTATCAGACCGAAGCCCAGGCTGAGCCACTGGCGGAGTCAGCGTTGGAGCGCGAGTGGGAATGGGAAGAAACCCCGGAAGTCAGCCTGATGATCGTGGACGATCTGGATCAGGCGATCGCCTTGTTCAACCGTTACAGTCCGCAGTTCACCGTGTCGCTGATCAGTGAAGATGCACAGGTTCAGGAACGTTTTTACAACGCGGTCAATGCGCCGTTCGTGGGCAACGGGATCACCCGTTGGGTCGACGGCCAGTATGCGTTGAACAAGCCTGAACTGGGACTTTCGAACTGGGAGAGCGGGCGGTTGTTTGCACGCAGTGCGATTCTTTCGGGGGATGGCGTGTTTACGGTGCGTAGCCGGATGAGTCAGGTCGACCTCAGCGTAAAACGCTGACACCTGTTATTACACGTACCCTGTGGCGAGGGGATTTATCCCCGCTGGGTTGCGCAGCAGCCCCTCTTTTGACTTAAAAGAGCAGGGACTGCTGCGCAGTCCAACGGGGATAAATCCCCTCGCCACAAGAGTTCATCTATTAAGTGGGTATTGGTTCAGGCAGCGTCGGCGGCTTTGGCGTGGACAGCGCAGGTCGCCGGTTGCTCGGCCAGTGGCACAAACGTGCGGCGGTCGGCGGACAGCGCATCAATCGAACCCGTCTCGATGTCGTACACCCAGCCATGCAGGTTGAGCTGACCTTTCTCCTGCGCCAGACGCACACTCGGATGAGTCTGGATATTTGCCAATTGCGCGATCACATTCTCGCGCACCATCGAACTCAATTTCGCCGCGTCGTCGGCATGAGGCCGCGCCTCGTTCACCACTTTTGCCGATTCGGCGTGTTGCAGCCAGCCGCTGACAGCGGGCAGGTGATCCATGCATTTGCACTGGGCAATCGCCGTCATCGCGCCGCAATCGGAATGTCCGCAGATCACAATGTCGGTCACCCCGAGCACCGCCACCGCATATTCCACCGTCGCTGATACGCCGCCCGGATATGGGCTGTAGGACGGCACGATATTGCCGGCATTGCGGATCACGAACAGCTCGCCGGGTTCTTGTTGGGTCAGCAGTTCCGGCACTACACGGCTGTCGGAACAGGTGATGAATAAGGTGCCAGGGGTTTGGGTGGTGGCCAGGTGTTTGAACAGTTCGGTGCGTTGCGGGAACGCTTCGTTCTGGAACTTCAGGAAACCGTCGATCAGAGCTTTCATGGGCATGTCCTCTTCAGGGAGATCGGAAGGCCCGCACGCGCGGTGCGGGCCGGATGGATCAGAACGGACGCAGCGGCAGGAACTTGCCGTCGAGGGTGACCACGGCGCGGGAACCGCCTTCCGGGTCTTCGACTTTCTTGATGTCGAGCTTGAAGTTGATCGCACTGATGATGCCGTCGCCAAACTGCTCGTGAACCAGCGCTTTAAGGGTAGTGCCGTAGATCTGGATCATCTCGTGGAAACGGTAGATGGTCGGGTCGGTCGGCACGCCGTCGAGGCTGCCGCGCAGCGGGATGATTTGCAGGGCGGCGACGTCTTCGGCGCTCAGTTGCAGCTTGTCACCGACCACTTCAGCGGCGGCTTTCGGCAAAGGGTGTTGACCCAGCAGGGCGGCGGTGACGTAGGCCACGCTCAGGCCGGTATCGTCAGCCACTTGCTGCCAGGACAGATTCTTTTGAGCCTTGGCGTCCAGAGCGCGAGTGGTCAGGGCGATGCGGCTGTCGTTGTAGGCTTGCGATTGCATGGTGTCTCTCCTTTCGGGGTTGGCTTGCTGTGTGGGACTGATCTTCTGCCGATTGATCCATAGCGTCCAAGACCGATATACAATGCATCGCATAAGTACAGCCTATAGGTGGTGAACTCCCATGTTGCTGCGACATTTGCGTTATCTGCTGGCCGTTGCCGATCACGGCGGATTCACCCGTGCGGCCGAGGCGCTGCATGTGTCGCAGCCGACCCTGTCACAACAGATCCGCCAACTGGAGGAAAGCCTGGGCGTGGATCTGTTCGACCGCACCTCGCGTTCGGTCAAGCCGACCGATGCCGGTGAGGCCTACATCGAATGCGCGCGACGGGTGCTGGTGGAGCTGGAAGCGGGCAAGCGCGCCTTGCACGACGTCAAGGACTTGTCCCGGGGCAACCTGCGACTGGCGATGACGCCGACGTTCATGGCTTATCTCGTCGGGCCGCTGGTGCGCGATTTTGCGGCGCGTTATCCGGGGATTCACCTGCAGATTTTCGAGTTGTCGATGGACGACATCGAGGCGGGGCTGGTGAATGACTCACTGGATATCGCCATCGCGTTCACTCCGGTACGCAGTACGGATATCGAGTGCATTCCGGCGTTCACCGAAACCCTGGGGATCGTGGTCGGGCGCGAGCATCTGTTGTACGACAGCATTTCAGTGCTGACGGCGGATGACATCGCTTCGCTGGACTTTGCGTTGCTGGCGCCGGACTTCATTACACGTTTGTCGGTGGATGAGTATTTTCGTCAGCATGGCATCACACCGAAAGTGCGTATCGAAGTGAACTCGGTGAGTACGTTGCTGGAGGTGGTGCGCTGCTCGCCCGTGGCAACGATGTTGCCGGAGGCGATCGCCAGCGAAGACCGGGCATTGCGCAAGTTGCAGGTGGCAAGCGAAGCGCCGCAGCGCGGTGCGGCAGTGTTGCGGCGCAGGAATAATTATCACAGTGCGGCGGCGCTGGCTTTTGTGGATCTGTTGTTGGAAAACAGAGTTTGATCAGTAAATGCCGGATATAAAAAAGGGCCTGCTTCCTTTCAAGAAGCAGGCCCTTTCAATTATTGACGTGGTCAATCAGAAGAACCGGTCAATCACCCGAACTTCGTTTTTGTTCTGCATCGAGTCCCACGCCTGTTTCAGCGTTTGCAGAACATTACCGATGAAGTCCTTGTCGGCCGCGGCTTTCTTGCCGACATAGCCGTGGCCGCGGCGGTACATCTTCAGGCGGGCCAGCAGGTTCTGGTTGTTCTGGTCGAACTCTTCTTCACCAGCATGGGGCGACAGGCAATCGATATGCACCTGGCCCGACTTGCTGATCCACAGAATATGGCTGTCGTGGCTGTCTTTTTGCGCAGCGAACATACGAGCCAGTTCTTCGATAGTAGGTTGATTGTTCAGATTCATGATATTGCCCCTTGACCAGTCTGGTGATCTTTCAAAGTTGATTCGCTAATACAGGTAGCCCATCGGTTAGTTGATCCCTGGCACCGAAACCAGGACGTCAGCGCTCGCCCGTGTGAAGTACGGGGTCATGCATCTGTTGCATGTAGTCGTGTTGGATAACTGCTACGCAATAGCGTCACAACGAAGAGAAGCAGCGAAAACCGGGAGGCTCCTTGACGACGTTTTCAGGGTCGACCACAAGCGTCTTGAGAATTTTCGCCAGCGCTTCTCGTCCTTGTACTGGACGTTCAGGCCAGGTCAGCTTCTTCAATCTGCCTTGTGGGCAGCGTGTATCCGGAAAAAACAACTCGGCGGTCAGACGAGCTTGCTCAAGCGTGTTACCAAATGTTCCCGATCGGGGAACGTCTTCATCATGCAAAAGCAAAACGACGCCGTCAACGGTTTTGTAGCGAATATTTTTGCGCACTACATATTGTCGGACAAAGCCGTTTTGGAATGAGAAAGGATCCGTTCAGGCAACGGAAAAAGGCGTGTGCAGGCAAAAGAACGTGCACGGATAACCGTCCACTACGCGCTGCTGCAAAGTGAATGCGCCGCCGCTCAATTCAGGGATCAGCCTGGCCCAGAAGCGCTGCGCTGGCAGGTTGGCGTCGATATGGAAAATCTGCCATTGACCGGGGATTTTGCTCAAGAGGGCAGAGACGACAAACTGCGCGACGCCTTGGCCACGAAAGCGCCGAGCGAGGAAGAAATAACCGATGTTGTGTTCGGCGGTGTCGAGGTGGGTCTGGTTGTCTACGGTGGCAAAACCGGCGAGTTCGCCATCGACGCGGATCAGGAAAGGTCGGGTTGCCGGGTGGCGCCAGTAGTCGTCTTTGGGTTGTATGGCGAAGAAGCCATGTTCGGCGAGTTTCAGCGGCAGCCATTCGCTGAAATCGTGCATGTAGAACTGCATAAGGTTCTCGAGGGTATCGAGGTCGTCGCGCTGGGCGGCGTGCAGTTCGATGTTGGGCATTTCGGCGGCTTCCGGTATTGGTATCCCATCAGTGTGGACTCAAGATCGCAGCAAGCAGAATTATTTGGCGCTGCGTTTGGCTGGGCTTCGGGTTGTTTTGCGTTTTTTCTTCCACGGCGCGGCAGCCTTGCCGGCTGGCGGCGGGCCGCTGATGGTCAGGCTCAGGGCGGAACAGCGCGTCACCTGCTTGCTCATCCACGCCGCTTGTTTGGTGACGAACTCTTCCAGACTCATTTCGCCGCTCTGCACCATGTCCAGCGCCTGTTCCCAAATGGCCGTGGTGCCGGGGTCGGCAATGGCGCGGGGCACCGCATCGATCAGGCTGAACGCGGCGGGTGTCGCGGCGAGTGCCTTGCCGTTCTTCACCAGATAACCGCGATCCAGCAGGCCTTGAATGATCGACGCTCGGGTGGCTTCCGTGCCGATGCCGGTGGTGTCCTTGAGCTTTTGTTTGAGCAGCGGATCTTCCACCAGTTTCGCGACGTTCTTCATTGCCTTGATCAGATCGCCCTCGGTGTACGGCTTGGGCGGTTGCGTCCAAAGATCCTTGAGATTTACCTGCGCCACAGCGCAGTCGATGCCTTGGCTCAAGGCCGGCAAGGTTTGTGGTGCCGGGGCTTCGCGACCCTTGGCCGGTGCCAGCGCTTCCGGCAGCGCGCGTTTCCAGCCAGGTTCGACGATCTGCTTGCCCACCGCGCGCAACGCTTCGCCGGCGCAGTCGAAATCGGCCTGGGTGCGATCGTATTCGTGGTTGGGCAGAAACTGCGCCAGATAACGCGCGCGGATCAGTGTGTAGACCGCACGGTGTTTGCCGCTCAGACGCTCAAGGTTCTTTGCCGCAGCGGTCGGGATGATGCCGTGGTGGGCGCTGACCTTGGCATCGTTCCACGCCCGGGAACGACGCTGCGGCTCAAGGAACCCTTGCAGTGCTTCGAGGCTCGGGTCGGCCTGACGCAACGCTGCGAGAATCGCCGGGGCCTCGCAGTGCTGGCTCAGAGGCAGAAAACCGCAATCACTGCGTGGATAAGTGATGACTTTGTAGGTTTCATAAAGTGCCTGGGCGATGTCGAGGGTTTCCTGTGCGCCAAGCCCCAGCTTCTTTGAACAGACCTCCTGCAAGGTGCCGAGATCGAAGGGAAGGGGCGCCACTTCGCGCATGCGCTCGGTACGCAGCTTGACTACCCGGGCGCTGGCGGCGCTGCTGATGGCGGTCGCCGCTTGCTGCGCCAGTGCCTGATTCAGGCAACGATCCTGATCGTCACAAACGTCTGACGGCGCTCGCCACTGCGCGGTAAACGGCGTGCCGTCGTACAACAGTTGTACATCGATTGCCCAATACGGCACGGGGACAAAATCGGCGATGCTGCGGTCACGATCCACCACCAGCCGCAGTGTCGGCGTTTGCACTCGACCCACCGGCAGCACGCCTTGATAGCCCGACTGGCGACCGAGCAGGGTGAACAGGCGGCTCATGTTCATGCCGATCAGCCAGTCGGCCCGCGAACGGCCCAGCGCCGAGTGATACAGGCTGAAGGTCTCGGCCCCCGGTTTCAATGCGGCCAGTGCCTTGCGGATCGATGCTTCGTCCAGCGCCGACAACCACAAGCGGCGGATCGGCCCGCGATAGCGGCAATGCTCGACCAGTTCCCGGGCGATCATTTCGCCCTCACGGTCGGCGTCGGTGGCGATGATCAGTTCGCTGGCCTCGCCGAGCAGACGTTTCACTGCTTTGTACTGGCTGGCCGTGCGCGGTTTGACGGTCATTTTCCATTTCTCGGGAATGATCGGCAGATCCGCCAGCACCCAGCGTTTATAGCGCGCGTCGTAGGCGTCCGGCGGCGCGGTTTCGAGCAGGTGACCGATGCACCACGTCACTGTGACGTCTGTTCCCAGCCAGCAGCCGTCGCCCCGGCGCCGGGCACCGAGCACGGCCGCAATGTCTTTGGCCTGGGAGGGTTTTTCACAGAGGTACAGCCGCATAACCACCATCGTCGATCAATCTTGCGAGGTGCACAGAATGGCTGGAGTTGCGCCACGGGGCAACTTTTATCTGTATGGATATACAGATAAAAAGCATTGCGACAAATGACGGGCAGAACGGGGACGCTGGATGGCGCTATCGAGAAATTGATTAGCGCCCGGTGTGTGGCTGTGTCAGGTTTTTCGGCGATTCAACCACGCGAGAGACAGGACGGTCTCGCCAGGAGATCGCCGTGGTCTGTCGGACACTGACTACTCTGAAACAAGGACGTACCCATGGCTAAAGCCAAATCCGCCACCAGCAGCGCCTACGACGCAGTCGACACGTTCAGCCACTTGTATGACCGTGGCGTCGGTCTGGTCAATGGCAAACCGTCGCTTACCGCTGACCAGGCTGCCGATGAAATCCTGCGCAAAAACCTGTCGTGGCATGACAAGAATGGCGACGGCAAGATCAGCCTCAGTTACAGTTTCCTGACCGAAAAACCGGCGAACTACAACCCGAAACTCGGCAACTTCAGCGAGTTCAGTGCGCTGCAAAAGGCGCAAGCCGTGCTGGCCATGCAGTCCTGGGCCGACGTCGCCAAAGTCACGTTCGCCGAAGGCAGCGGCGGCGACGGTCACATGACGTTCGGCAACTACGACGTCAGCACCGGCGGCGCAGCCTTCGCCTATTTGCCAAGCGGTGGCAGTTATGACGGCCAGTCCTGGTACCTGATCAACAACCAATATCAGGTCAACAAGACCCCGGACACCAACAACTACGGGCGCCAGACCCTGACCCATGAAATCGGCCACACCCTCGGCCTGTCGCACCCGGGCGCTTACAACGCCGGCAACGGCAACCCGACTTACGCCGATGCCAAGTACGCCGAAGACACCCGTGGCTACAGCCTGATGAGCTACTGGAGCGAAGCCAACACCGCGCAGAACTTCAGCAAGGACGGCAGCGGCGCCTACGCCTCGGCGCCGTTGATGGACGACATCGTTGCCGTGCAGAAACTGTATGGCGCCAACTACGCAACCCGCGCCGATGACACGCATTACGGCTTCAACTCCAACGCCGGTCGCGATTACTACAGCGCGACGTCGGCGTCGTCGAAAGTGGTGTTTTCGGTGTGGGACGGCGGTGGTAATGACTGGCTGGACTTCTCCGGTTTCAACCAGAACCAGAAGATCAACCTCAATGAAGGCTCGTTCTCAGACGTCGGCGGTCTGGTCGGTAACGTCTCGATTGCCTACGGGGTGACCGTAGAAAACGCCGTGGGCGGCGCGGGCAATGACCTGTTGATCGGTAATGCGGCGGTCAACAATCTGTTCGGCGGGGCCGGTAACGACATCCTTTACGGTGGTGGCGGCGCCGATGTGCTGTGGGGCGGCGAGGGCGCGGACACTTTCGTGTTCGGCGCGGCCAGCGACTCGACGAATAACCAGCCGGACTGGATCATGGATTTCGCCAGTGGTCTGGACAAAATCGATCTGTCGGGAATTGCCGGGTTTGCCACCGGTACGGCGTCGCTGAACTTTGTCAGCGGATTCACCGGGCATGCAGGCGACGCGATTCTGACCTATTACGCGCAGAGCAATCAGACCACGCTGCTCGTTGACCTGACGGGGCAAGGGGCGGTGGACTTTGCGGTGGGCGTGGTGGGGCAGGCGGTGGTGGCGGATGTTGTTGCCTGATCTGAAGGAGATGTAACAAAACATCGCCGGCGCTAAGCGGCCCTGATATCTGCACTGATACACCTCGGATGCAGATTTTGGGGCTGCTGCGCATCCCGGCGGGGATAAATCCCCTCGCCACAGGGGGAGAAAGCAGGGCCGTTCGGCTGTGAATCCACCCTGAACCGGGCACATGAGCTATACCTGAAGCGGTCTCTTCGCTGTACTCAGGAGAACCTCATGAAAAGCACCGGCCCCAGCCCCGTCATCGCTCTGGAAGAACTGTCAGGTTGTCTATTGGTGAAATTCCACGGCATTCAGGTCGCCGCCTCCTCCCACGTGCTTATTCTCAACGAGGCCAACTACCCGCCGGTGTATTACGTGCCGCGCGAAGACATCGACGAAAAATACTTCGCCCGCACCGACCACACCAGTTACTGCCCGTACAAGGGCGATGCCAACTACTTCAGTCTGCAGGTGCCGGGGCATGAGGGCGCGAATGCGGTGTGGACTTACGAGAATCCGAAAGTGTCGGTCAAGGACATACAAAACTACGTCGCGTTCTATCCCGATCAGGTGAAGTTCGAGGTGATCAAGCCCGAGGTTTGAAGCATAGGCGATGGCTCGTCATGATCGACAAGCCCTTTCTTTATTTGGTTGTGTTTTGTCGTCCCGACAATGCCTGGTTTGCTCCGGCCTTCACCATAAGCAGAGCCACCATCGGGTAATGTTTGTTGTCATGGCTGCGGGTTTTCTGTGCATTGTCCGGGGTAACCCAGGCTAGCGCGTCACTGGGCAAGGCATGGAGCATTTCCTTGAAGGCCTGGATTTGTTCAGGACTGGCCTCGGCTCCCAGCGAGTGGGGAGCAATAAAAACGGCTCCCAGGCGGGGTTCGTGGTAGTTGAGCCGACGGGCGTCGTCTTTGGCCAAGGCGCATTTTTCGAGAATTCGTTTTTGCGCATTCAGCAAATCACCGATGGCGACATAGGAGACCTTGGCTTCAATGCAATAGCCCCATTCAGCGTTGGCTATGTACAAGTCGTTGCGACCGATCGAGGTGGTTTTTTCACTGGCCTCGGTCGCGATCTTGCTGATCTGGTATTCCTCAATGGCGGTCCAGTCGGCTTTCCATGCAGCGCCGGCCAAAATGCTGACGTTGGCCTGTTCGTTGTACCAGTAAGGCAGGTCATCTGCATCCCAGACGCGGATGTAGTTTTCGGTGCAGGCTATCCAGCTCTGCATGACCGGTTCCAGAGGCTGGAGAGTTGGGCAGGAAATGCGCACGTACTGATTATTCATTGAGACTGATCCTTGTCATATGACGACGTTGAACGGGCGCGAATGATATTTAAAAGCCATCACTCTGTCGACGTCGAAAGATGACATGAAAAGTCCGCCTCAAGGCGATACCTGAAGCGGACCGGATGCAGCCCTCAGTTCTTGTCCAGATCGATATTCTTCGTCTCACGCAAGCAAATCATCCCCACCACCAGGCTTACCCCGGTGATCAGCACCGGATACCACAGCCCGTAAAAGATGTCCCCGGTGTACACCACCAGCGCGAACGACACCGTCGGCAGAAATCCGCCGAACCAGCCGTTGCCGATGTGGTACGGCAGCGACATCGAGGTGTAGCGGATGCGCGTCGGGAACAGTTCGACCATCAGCGCCGCCAGCGGGCCATAGCACATGGCCGAGATGATAATCAGCGCGACAATCAGCGCAACGATCATCGGTTTGTTGATCTGCTGCAGATCGGCCTGTTGCGGGTAGCCGGCCAGGGTGACGGCGCCGCGCAATGCCGCTTCGTCGTAGCCATCGATCTTCACGTCGCCGATGCTCACCTGCACGCCACTGCCGGCCGGCGCGGCGGCACTGGAGTAGGGCAGGCCTTGCTTGACCAGGAAGGTTTTGACCTTGTCGCACGGGCTGTCGAATTTGGCTTTGCCGACCGGATCGAACTGGAACGTGCAGGTCGCCGGATCCGCCAGCACGGTGATCGGCGCCTGACGGCTGGCTTGATCGATTGCCGGGTTGGCGTAGTGCGCCAGGGATTTGAAGATCGGGAAGTACAGCGCGGTGGCCAGCAGCAGACCGAGCATCAGCACCGGTTTGCGCCCGACCTTGTCCGACAGCCAACCGAAAATGATGAAGAACGGTGCGCCGATCACCACGCTGATGATCAGCAGCGTGTTGGCCACCGCCGGGTCCATTTTCAGGAACTGGGTGAGGAAGAACAGCACGTAGAACTGCGCCGCATAGAACGTGACTGCTTGCCCGGCGTTGATGCTGAACAGCGCAATCAGCACGACTTTGAGGTTTTCCCATTTGCCGAAGGATTCGCGGATCGGCGCCTTGGAAGTTTTGCCTTCCTCCTTCATTTTCAGGTACGCCGGTGACTCGTGCAGGCTCAGGCGGATCCAGGTGGAAATGCCCAGCAGCACAATCGACAGTAGGAACGGAATCCGCCAGCCCCAGACTTCAAACTGGTCGCCAGTGAAATAGCGGCAGGCAAGCACCACCAGCAGCGACAGCAGCAGGCCGAGGGTGGCGGTGGACTGAATCCAGCTGGTGTGGAAACCGCGTTTACCGATGGGCGCGTGTTCCGCCACGTAAGTCGCGGCGCCGCCGTATTCGCCACCGAGCGCCAGGCCTTGAAGCATGCGCAGTACCACCAGAATGATCGGCGCAGCAATGCCGATGCTCGCGTACGTCGGTAACAGGCCCACGCAGAATGTCGCCACGCCCATCAGAATGATGGTCGCCAGAAAGGTGTATTTACGCCCGATCATGTCCCCCAACCGACCGAACACCAGCGCCCCGAATGGCCGCACGATAAATCCGGCGGCGAAGGCCATCAGCGCGAAGATGAACGCCGTGGTGTCGTTGACCCCGGCAAAAAACTGCTTGCTGATCACCGCCGCGAGGGCGCCGTAGAGGAAGAAGTCATACCACTCGAACACCGTCCCCAATGATGAGGCGAAGATGACTTTCTGCGTGGCATTGCTGGTGCTGGCGCCGCTCGCGGCGTCCAGCGGCTGAGCGTGTTCTGACATATCGGTATCCCTCACAGTGATTGTTTTTGTTGTTCCACTGGTGTTGCGTGTCCGGGTGATGCGCGATGCCTTGAATCTGCTGCTTCTGTGGGAGGGGGCTTGCTCCCGAAAGGGCCGTGTCAGCTACATCATCGGTTAATGACACTCCGCTTTCGGGAGCAAGTCCCTTCCCACAGAGGGGGCTGTGTCGAGCGCGAATTCATGTAGGCGCTGCGGTGAGTTCGGGTTTTTGGGTTGGGGTCCTTGTTGGCGGGTTGAGGATCAGCTGCGCAGCCTTCTCGGCAATCATCAGCGTAGGCGAACAGGTGTTGCCCGAGGTGATGCGCGGCATGATCGACGCATCGGCAACACGCAAACCGGGTACGCCATGCACGCGCAACTGCGCATCGACCACGGCCTCGCCGTCATTGCCCATGCGGCAGGTGCCGACCGGATGGAAAATCGTCGTGCCGATTTTCGCCGCCGCTTCGTGCAGTTGTGCTTCGGTTTGCAGGCTGTCACCCGGTAGATATTCGACGGGCTTGTAGGCTTGCAGGGCAGGCGCGCTGACGATGCGTCGGGTCAGACGGATCGCATCGGCGGCCACGCGCAGGTCTTCGGGATGGCTCAGATAGTTGGGCTGAATCAGCGGCGCGTCCTGCGGATCCGCCGAACGAATGTCGATGCGGCCACGGCTCTGCGGACGCAGATCGCAGACCGAAGCGGTAAACGCCGGGAAGCTGTGCAATGGCTCGCCGAAGCGCTCCAGTGACAACGGCTGTACGTGGTATTCAAGATTCGCCGACGTCTGCTCCGGCCCGGACCGGGCAAACGCGCCCAACTGACTCGGCGCCATCGACAGCGGCCCGCTGCGGTCATACAGATAACGCAGGCCCATGCCCATCTTGCCCCACACACTGCCGGCGATCTGGTTGAGCGTGCGGGCATTTTCCAGTTGGTAGATCAGCCGCAGTTGCAGGTGATCCTGCAGATTGCCGCCGACGCCCGGCAGCTCGTGAATCACGCCGATGCCGAGGCGTTCGAGCAGCGGTCGCGGGCCAATCCCCGAGCGCTGCAGAATGCCTGGCGAACCTACGGAGCCGGCACACAGGATGATTTCCTTGCGGGCCTTGAAGCTTTTCAGCACGTCTTGGTGACGCGCGCTGACCTTCGAGGCGCGACCGTTTTCGAGCAACACGCGATCCACCTCGACCCCGGTCAGCACCGTCAGATTGGCCCGGTCGCGAACCGGTTTGAGAAAGGCCTTGGCCGCGTTCCAGCGTACCCCGGCTTTCTGGTTGACCTGGAAGTAGCCGCAGCCCTCGTTGTCGCCCTGATTGAAGTCGTCGATGCTGGCGATGCCGCTTTGTTCGGCCGCGCTGCGAAAGGCATCAAGAATCGGCCACGACAGCCGCTGCTGCTCGACCCGCCATTCACCCTTGGCACCGTGAAATTCAGCAGCGCCGGCGAAGTGGTTTTCGCTTTGTTTGAACAGCGGCAAGACATCGTTCCAGGCCCAGCCCGGATTGCCTTCGGCAGCCCAGCCGTCGTAGTCGCTGGCCTGGCCGCGCATGTAGATCATGCCGTTGATGGACGAGCAGCCGCCGAGCACTTTGCCGCGCGGATAACTCAGGGCGCGACCATTGAGGCCCGGTTGCTCTTCGGTCTTGAAGCACCAGTCAGTGCGCGGGTTGCCGATGCAGAACAGGTAACCGACGGGAATATGAATCCACGCATAATTGTCGCGCCCGCCGGCTTCGAGCAACAGCACGCGCTGTTGCGCATCCGCCGATAGCCGATTGGCCAGCAGGCACCCGGCAGGGCCGGCGCCGACCACGATGTAGTCGTATTCATCGAGGGAAGTCTGCATTCCCTGACCTCGCTTTTTGTTTTTATTGTCGGACACTCTAGTTGTTAGCTTTCGTCAAAAGAATGTTAGTTTTTGCGCAGCCGCTGTGCGTTTTTAAACAGCCTTGAATGACCATAGCTGACAAGGACTCGCCATGTTCGACTGGAACGACCTGCGGTTTTTTCTCGAGCTGCAACGCAGCGGGCGCCTGCTCACCGCTGCACGCCGCTTGAATACCACCCACGCCACCGTCGCCCGGCATATCGAGGCCATCGAAAAAAGCCTCGGCACCGCGCTGTTCGTCCAGCATGCCCAAGGCTATGAGATGACACCGGCGGGGGAGGCGCTGCTCAAGCACGCCGAAGCCATGGAAAACGTCGCGCTACTGGCGCAGGAAGAAATCACCCAGTCCACCGCGCCGCTGGGCAAGATTCGCGTGGGTGTCACCGAGGGGCTGGGCATCAAGTTTCTCGCCAGTCGCATGATCGGCCTGTTCGAACGCTATCCCGGGCTGGAAGTGGAGCTGGTCGCCGTGCCGCGTTTCGTCAGCATCCTCAACCGTGAAGCGGAAATCAGCATTCATCTGGAGCGTCCGGCGGCGGACATGCTGGTCACACGCAAACTCACTGACTACCGCCTCGCGCTGTACGCCAGCCAGCACTACCTCGACAACGCGCCGCCGCTGCGCAGCCGTGAAGACCTCGGGCGGCAGGCGTGGATCGGTTATGTTGACGACTTGTTGTTCAGCCAGGAGTTGATGTTCCTTAACAGCTTCTGCCGCAGTCCTCGCGTCGTCTTCCACAGCACCAGCGTCATCGCCCAGCAGGAGGCGGCGCGCTCAGGGTTGGGCATTGCGGTGTTGCCCTGCTACATGGCTGCATCCGACCCGGAGCTGGTTGCGTTGCTGCCGGATGAAAGCATCGAACGCAGTTACTGGATCAGCACCCGGCGTGAATTGCACAAATCGGTGCGGTTGCGGGTGGTCTGGGATTACGTCGTGGGTCTGTGTGAAGCCGAGCAGAGCCTGTTACGCGGATAATGCGACTTATATCAAACCCTGTGGGAGCGGGCTTGCTCGCGAATGCGGTAGTTCTGGGACAAAAATATTGCCTGACAGGACGCCTTCGCGAGCACGCGCGATCCCACAGGGTTCTTCGGTGCAGATCAAATCCGGGGTTGAATAATATATGGATGTCCGTATATTCGGTTTTCCATATGTTCAGAGGCGGTCTCATGATCACGCCCCACGAAGTCTTCAAAAGCCTGGCCGACGAAACACGCGTCCGCGCCACCCTGCTGATCGCCGATCAAGGCGAACTCTGTGTCTGCGAGCTGATGTGCGCCCTCGACGACAGCCAACCGAAAATCAGCCGCCACCTCGCGCAGTTGCGCAGCAACGGTTTGCTGCTTGATCGCCGTCAGGGGCAATGGGTCTATTACCGCCTCAATCCGGATCTGCCGGAATGGGTTCACCAGATCCTGCAAGTGACGTCGAAGGCCAACGCCGACTGGCTCAAAGACAACGCTTCGCGCCTGCAGAACATGGACGGTCGTCCTGTGCGCGAAGCCGCGTGTTGCTGAATGTCGAACTGAGGCAGGAGTAACCCATGCAAGTCTTGTTCATGTGCACGGCCAACAGTTGCCGAAGCATCCTTTCCGAGGCCATGTTCAACCATTTGGCGCCAGCGGGATTCACAGCCCTGAGTGCCGGCAGTTTTCCCAAGGGCCAGGTTCTGCCGCGCAGTCTGCTGACGTTGCAACAGGCCGGAATTGCCATCGAAGGCCTGCACAGCAAGGGCAACGACGCTTTCGAAGAAAACCCGCCCGACATCGTTATCACCGTCTGCGACAAAGCCGCCGGCGAAACCTGCCCGGTGTACTTCGGCCCGGCGCTGAAGTCCCATTGGGGACTGGAAGATCCTTCCGAAGTCAGTGGTGATGAAACGCAGATAGACGCCGCGTTCCGCGCGACGCTGGCGCGCATCGAACAGCGCTGCAAAGCCTTTATCCAATTGCCTTTCAACCGCCTCAGCCGCGATGAGCTCAAGCGCGAGCTCGATCGCATCGGCACGCTTTAAGGAGAAATCCTGATGTCCGAGCATCTGCCCAATCTTGATCCAACCCTGTTCGACAACTTGAAAGCATCGGCTTCAGGCGAACACAAACCGCGCATTCTGTTGCTCTACGGCTCAACCCGCGAACGCTCCTTCAGTCGTTTGCTGGTAGAAGAGGCCGCACGTCTGCTGGAACACTTCGGCGCCGAGACGCGCATCTTCAACCCGTCCGGTTTGCCGCTGCCGGATGATGCACCGGTCGACCATCCCAAGGTGCAGGAACTGCGCGATCTGGTGCTGTGGTCGGAAGGTCAGGTCTGGTGTTCGCCGGAACGTCACGGCGCCATGTCGGCGGTGTTCAAAGCGCAGATCGACTGGATTCCGCTGGAGTTGGGCGCGGTTCGCCCGACTCAGGGCAAAACCCTGGCCGTGATGCAGGTCTGCGGCGGCTCGCAGTCATTCAACGTGGTCAATCAACTGCGCGTGCTGGGCCGCTGGATGCGCATGTTCACCATCCCCAACCAGTCTTCAGTGCCGAAGGCCTACATGGAATTCGACGAGGCCGGACGGATGAAACCGTCGCCGTTCTACGACCGCGTCGTCGATGTGATGGAAGAGCTGGTGAAGTTCACGGTGCTGCTGCGCGGCCGTCAGGATTTTCTGGTCGATCGCTATTCGGAGCGCAAGGAAAGTGCCGAGCAACTGATGGCGCGGGTCAACCAGCGGTCGATCTGAAGTAACCGGCGGACTCAGCTGACGAACGTTGCACAAACCTTCTAGCCTCGATTCGCCAATTGTGGATTACTGGCCCCAGCCCATCACCGTAATCAAGCTATGAGCAATTGGATCAACCTCACCCACGACCGGGAAACCGGCATCGAAACCCTGCACGCGCATTTTGCCGGGCACGCGCACGCGTACGATCCGCACTGGCATGAAACCTACCTGATCGGCTTCACCGAGCAGGGAGTGCAGCGGTTCAACAGTCGTCGGGCACGGCATGACAGCACGCCGGGCAAGGTGTTCATGCTTGAGCCGGGGGACATTCATGACGGCGATGCGCCCAGCCCCGACGGCTTCACCTACCGCATGTTGTACATCGAGCCGGCCTGGCTGGAACAGGCGCTGGACGGCGTGCACCTGGGCCGTTACGGCAGCGGGTTGCCCGGCATCGGCAGTGTGCTCAACGATGATCCGGAACTGGCCCGCGCCACGTTGTTTGCGTTCAATGCGCTGCATCAGCAGGACGTGCGCATGGTTCGTGATGTGGCGCTGGATGCGTTTCTCGAGCGGCTGGCCGGGCATTTGTACCGGCGGCCGCAAATGCCTGCCGACAGCCGTGCGCCGTTGATCGCCCGGCAGGCCCGGGATTATTTGATGGCCTACCATGAGCAAGACATCAGCCTGCACACCCTGGCGCAAGTCTGCGGCACCGACCGCTTTCGCCTGACCCGTGCGTTCAAGGCGGCTTATGGCCTGGCGCCGCACGCCTGGCTGATCCAGTTGCGCCTCAGCCGTGGCCGGCAGATGCTCGCTGCCGGCGTGCAACCGGTGGACGTCGCGAGCCGACTGGGTTTTGCCGATCAAAGCCATCTCGGCCGCTGGTTCGTGCGCGCCTACGGCATCACTCCGGGCGCCTATCAGCAACGCGCCACCGGTATCATCCGCCGCTGAACAAACGTTCAAGACCGCCGCGCCCCGCAATCGCCACAGTAGGCCCCTGACTTCCCAAAGGGCCGTACCATGCTTGCCTTCATCCTCTTCGCTTTCGTTGCTTCCATCACCCCGGGGCCGACCAACCTGATCGTCCTCAGCACCAGCGCCCGACGCGGTTGGCGCCCGTGCCTGCCGATCATCCTCGGTGCCGGTGTGGGCGCCGCTTCGCTGGTCTGGGTCGCCGGTGCCGGCGCCAGCACGCTGATGCTGCCCGCTGTACGCCCGGTCATCAGCGGTCTCGGTTTGTGCTGGATGCTGTGGCTGGCGTGGCAGATTTTCAACGCGCCGGTCACGCCCATTGCTACTTCTGCAGCGCAAGAAAAGGCTGAAATGGGCCTGATCGGTGCAGCGTTTCTGCAATGGGTAAACCCCAAGTCGTGGTTCATGGCCATCGCCGTGATCAGCGTGTTCACCGCGCAAGGGCAAGGCTTGAACGCACTGTGCCTGGCGTTCTTTCTGGTGTCGCTGCCGTGCCTTGCCGTCTGGGCATTGCTGGGTCGGGGCGCCGCGCGCTGGCTGAGCAATCCGCTGCAGTTGCGCTGGCTGAACCGGACTCTGGCGATGTTGTTGGTGATCTCGTCGGCGACAGCGGTTTTGCACGGATGACTGGCCCGGCGGGGAGTTGCCGGAATCCGACTTCGCGTCCACTCTATGGCATGCCGACAAGGAGCGTCCGCCGACTCTCCGTCGCGACCAGAGGGAGCTTGCAGCATGACCGAAGACACCAAAGTAAAAGGCCCGGCGTCGTACTTTCCTTCGATTGAAAAGAAATACGGCCAGCCCATCGACCACTGGCTGAACCTGCTCGCCAGCATCACCGACAAGAAGCACATGGAACTGGTGGCGTGGCTCAAGGAGGAACACGGCATGGGCCACGGGCATGCCAACGCGCTGGTCGCCCATCATTTGGCCGCTGGCAAGAAGTGAGGGCAGGGCAGCGATGAACTTCACGCACAGGCCCGTGCAAGCCCAAGACGTCAAAACCGTTTGCCATTGTCCGCAGGGCGATCGGCGCTGATCAACATGAAGCTTGGCCGAGGCGCAATCAATGCCGCTCACCTTTCACAAGATGCACGCCAACGGCGATGATTTCGTGCTGATCGACGCACGCAACAGCGACAACCCCGTCACCAGTCAACTCGCCCGGCGTCTGGGTGATCGTCATCGCGGTATCGGTTTCAACCAGCTCGCGATGGTGCTCGATTGCGCGGATGCTGACGCACGCCTGGAATTCTGGAACGCCGATGGCTCCGCGCTCGACGTGTGCGGCAGCGCCACTCGCGGCGCCGCCGACCGTCTGATGCGCGAAGCCGGCCGCACCTCGATCACCCTGCGAACCCGACGTGGCCTATTGACCTGCGAACGCTCACCCACCGGCGCGATTTCAGTGGACATGGGCATGCCGCTGTTCGGTTGGGCAGACATTCCGTTGGCGCAGGCCGTCGACACCCTCAGATTGCCTCTGCCAGGCGACCCCGCCGCGTGCAGCATGGGCAATCCGCACTGCACGTTTTTCGTCGACGACCTGAGCATTCTCGACATCGCCACACTTGGCCCACGTCTGGAAACCCACCCGTTGTTTACCCACAAAACCAACGTTCACTTTGTGCAAGTCCTTGACCGCCAGCACATCCGTCTGCGTATCTGGGAGCGGGGTGGCGGAATCCCGCTCGGTTCGGGTTCCTGCTCGTGTGGCGCGGCTGTCAACGGCATCCGCCGTGGCTTTCTGGACAGCACCGTTGAAGTCGAATGTGACGGCGGCCCTGTCACCGTTCACTGGGATCGCCAAGGCTCGGTCACACTCAGCGGCCCGGTGGAGGCCAGTTTTTCAGGCAGCCTTCCGGACAGCCAACTCTTCTCCAAATGACGTGAGATTGCGCAGCCGAAAACCTGCTGAACCGCCGAAACCCCAAGGCTTTGACAATGCCAGACACCGCTTCTCGCCTGACCTACAGACGCCCGCAGCACACGGATCTCGCCGTGGTATTCGCAATCTTCGGCGACCCGCAAACCAATCTGTTCAATCCATCCGGCCCCATGACCGACATCGCCCAGGCCGAATCGCTGCTGGGGCGCTGGTTGCAACACTGGGCCACCCACGGTTACGGATGGTGGGCGATCAGCAGCGCTCAGACCCCTGACAAAGTCATCGGATTCGCCGGCGTCGCGGCCCATGACTATCTGGGAAAACCGGTTATCAACCTCGGCTATCGGTTCGCCGTTAAAGCGTGGGGCCGCGGCTATGCAACCGAGGCCGCGAGAGCAGCGCTGACCCACGCGTTCGATCACCTCGGTTTGCCTGAAGTGTTCGGGCTGGTGCGGCCTGATCATGAGGCGTCCATCCGCGTTCTGGAGAAGATCGGCATGCGCCGCTTTGGTGAGCTGGATGATGTGCCGGGTAAAGCGCCGAGCCTGGTGTTTCGCGTTCAACGGGCAAAATAAACACAAAAAAACACCACTGTTTAAATGAGGCATCCAGTAGCTGGCCGAGGCCTACAACGCCTTGCGCCGTTGCCTACGACTAAGCCAGAATCCGCCGGCTTGTGCGTCTGGAACGCCCCCCGTACCTTGAATCCCGTCACTGCTCATCAGTGATCGGGTCTGCAAGCCCGCCGGAAAACCAGTCGTACAGCCCTGCCAAAAGGACGCTCATTCGTGTCCGCTTAATGGCAGCTTTGTGCGGGAGACCTTCGGGTCTGCCGGGTTCCTGGTTTCCCGGTCTTGCAGACCCGCGCACAGCTGCCACCCATCATCTGCAAGTGATGCCGGTAGCTCCTAATCAACAATCAGGAGTTTCACCATGATCAAACCAACACCCAATCCCCCGGAAACCGACCCCGCATCCCCCTACGAATCCATCGACTCGAAAAAGCTCCACGAAGCCGCCGAACGCGCCCTCGACCATTACCTGCTCCCGGCCAGCCAGATCATGGCCAGCACCAACAATCCCGAGCCGATGTTCCTCGCCAACCCGGCCTAAGACACTGAATCGCTGCTGGCCAACGCCAGCGAGTCCCTCGGCTCCGCCACCACCATGCTCAACGACTTCGCAGCATTGCTGGATGTTTCCCATCGCAAAACATTACTGGGTAATGCACAGGTCGTGATGCTCGGCGAACTCGCCGTCAATCGGGCCTTGGACAAGGTCGAACTGGCTGAATAGCGACCCACCGGGACGAGACAAACCCTCGTCCCGGCCAGATTTATCAGCGGGGCTGGCACAGGGCCACGGCTTGCACCCCCAAGCCCCGACTGTCACCCTTCGGGCCGTTCAAGGATCGGAACAAGGAATCAAGGATTGAGCGGCTACGTCCCCAACCCCCCGAAAAACCATCGCTACGAAGAAGCCAAACCCGTCGATATCCATGCCCAGCGTTGGGCTGAATATGAGAAACATGGGAAAGCACCTGCGCCCGAGCCTCAGAAAATCGGCATCGCGCTGCGCATTGGTGTGTTCTTCGATGGAACTGGAAATAACGCGAACAACACGGCGGCTGGATTGCTGTGTGGTGCGCAACATCCGATTGCACCGCAGGATATTCCGGCCAGTTGCCAGCCGTATATGAGCGATCCGGATAGCAGCTACGGCAACGACGTGAGCAATGTCAAAAAGCTGAGCGAACTGTATGAGGCACCACGACTGGCTGAGGGGGAGGGGCCACGAAAGAAAGCTTTCGGTATGGTCTACGTCGAAGGCATAGGTACCCGATCAGGCGAAGAGGACAGTAAATTCGGCGCTGGTACCGGACGTGGCGAAACCGGTGTTGCCGGGCGCGTTCAATCTTCTTTCACGTTGATCGAACAGCGTATCAATGAGGTATTGGATAAAAATCCCGGAAGTGAAATTACTTCGTTGACCTTCGATACCTTTGGCTTCAGTCGCGGTGCGGCAGCCGCCAGACATTTTGCCAATGAAATCGTGCGTGGCAAACAAGGTCCTTTGGGCGAGATTTTCCGCAGTAAGTCCGATGCCTTCATTTCGACCTTTGTCGATCAATACCACAGCGATATCAACATGGGCTTCATTGGGTTGTTCGACACTGTACCGTCGATTGCTGGATGGTCCAATTTAGGCAACATCAAAAGTGCAGTCGCAACGGGAATCAAACTTTACCTCGACCGACGCTATTTCACCGATGTTGTGCAGTTGGCTGCGCGTGACGAATGCAGGGCTAATTTTGCACTCAATCGAGTAGCTATGGATCATCCGGAAATTGTCTTGCCAGGAGTGCATTCCGATGTGGGCGGGGGTTACCTCGAAGAGGCTGAAGAATGCGTGCTCGTTAGCCCAATGCAAACACTAGAAGTCGGCAACTACGCGGATGTCACCACTACATCGATATACCAAGACGCGGTCAATGTGAGAAATCAGTGGCTAGCGAACGGCTGGCCTTCCGAAATGCTGGAGATAGTTACTCCAGCTCCATTGCTGATGCCGAACAGTCCTCAGGATCGGCTGAGTCCTCGAGGCAAACGGGTCTATGCCGCCGTTCAACTCAAACGTCCGGTGAGCGGATTACTGTCGAGAGTGAGCCTGCGCGTGATGCATCAACTTGCCAAAGCTAAAGGCGTTCGCTTCGACGACATTCCCGAGACGCCGGACTTCGCCGTTCCTGAAGAACTTCGGCCTATGTGCGATCGTTTTGTCTCCGGCGACTACAGCACCACGCCAGAGGAGGAGCAAATGCTAAAACTCAAGTACATTCACACGTCCGCCAACTGGAATCACCCGCTTGGAAGGAGAGATGGAAGCGGCATCAGAGCTGTTTACATCAATGCCCCCACGGAAGATGCAATCCGAGTAAAGCACCCTCACGTACCTGACTGGACGCTTTGGTAATGAAGCTATTTGCAGCCGTACTGTGCATGCTGTTCATGGTCGGTTGTAACGCCGGCCCGCTTTTAGCGAAGAACGACCCTAAATCTCCATGGTGGGAACTCGGTTTTACCGAACCCAACTACATGAAGGTCTGGGTGGAAGACACAGCAGTGGAAGACATTAAGGGCAAGACGTTATTGCGCACGGGTGGAGGTTCTGCATCGGGCGGGTACCCAGAAGATGGTACTGAGTCGGCCCGAGGCTGGGACGGAGTGGGCGCGTCCGCAAAAGCGGTGGTGGGCGCTGATTTACCGAAGCGAATCTTTGTCCGCTGGCAATCCATCGTAGAGCCTCAGACCTATCGGGCCTGGGTGGATATACCGGAAGAAGCCAGGCAACTGATGAAGACTTCAGTCGCCCAGCGCTGCGCGAAAACACCAGAGCAGCGAGGCACCTATATTTCATCGGTCTATTTGGGTCTGGCGCCTGGTGGTGTTGTACAGGTTTGGGTCAGAGACGAGTGCCACCATCCGATCAAAGTGGCCAGAGCACAGGCAGAGATCGAGACTTTAGGGCCAAGTCAGGGTAAGAGCCAAGGGCGTTACGCGTATCCCGTTAGTGAGAAGTCAAGGCGGTATATCGAGAAATACGGAATTCCCTATGGAAGTTGGTAGTGAGCAAATAAATCAGTCCCCTTATCCCTAGAAGAACAATTATTGAGAATGAATACATCCACATCTCATCAACGCACCAACCGAGGACGGCATTCGTGTGCAGCATCCTCACGTAGCTGACTGGAAGCTGTGGTAATGAGATTGCTCGTAGCCTTTTTTTGCATTCTGGTCTTCACCGGCTGTCACGCCACCAGTTCCAATTCCGGTGAAAGAGATCCCAAATACCCATGGTGGGAGTTGGCGTTTATCAAACCCAATTTCATGAATGTCTGGGTCGAAGACAGTGCCGTGGAAGACATCACCGGTAAGACCTTTTTACGAGCCGGGGGAGGGAACGCCAGCGGTGCAGAGCCAAATGATAATACGGAGTCTGCTCGCGGCTGGATTGGAGTCGGAGGTACAGGGAAACCTGTGATCGGCGCAGGATTACCCAAGCGGATTTTTGTACGCTGGCAATCAATACCAGAGCAAAAGACCTACCGGGCTTGGGTAGATATTCCAGAGGATGCCAGGCAAGTGATGGTTACGTCTACCCATCAGCGCTGCCCGGAAACACCCGATAAAACAGCGCGTTTCATGGCGTCCGTTTATTTGGGACTTGCTCCAGGTGGTGTTGTGCAGGTGTGGGTTAGAGACCTATGTCGACGCCCAATTAAAGTCGCCCGCGCTCAAGCTGAGCTGGAACCACTGGGCCCAGAGCTGGGACAGAACGGAGGTAAATACGCCTATCCCGTGAGTGAAAAGGCCAAGCGCTACATCGACAAGTACGGCATTCCTTACGGGAGTTGGTAAATCCTCGAGCAATGAAGGAAATCATCTCGATACTTTGCATGTTATCGGCCACAGTTTGTCAGGCCAATGAGCCTTTATCAGCCAAAAACGATCCGAAATCCAGCGGATGGGAGCTCGCCTTCACCGAACCGTACTACATGAAAGTATGGGTAGAGGACAGCGCCGTCGAGGACATAAATGGCAAGCTGTTCACGCGCACAGGCGGTGGCACAGCCGCAGGCGGGGAGCCAGAGAACGGTAACGAGTCTGCCCGAGGCTGGCATGCTGTCGGCGCTGCTGCAAAAGCGGTGATTGGCGCTGAGTTGCCAAAACGAATTTACGTTCGTTGGCAATCGATTGTTGAATCGCAGACGTATAAGGTTTGGGTGGATGTGCCTGAAAAGGCGAGAGAGCAGATGATTGAATCTGTTAATCAGCGCTGCCCTGAAACTCCCGATCAACAGGCCAGCTATAGCGCATCTATTTACTTGGGCCTGGCTCCCGGTGGTGTTGTGCAAGTTTTTGTTCGAGATTCCTGTCACCGTCCAATCAAAGTGGGCAAAGCCCAAGCCATTCTCGAGCCGTTAGGGCCGAGCCAAGGAAAAAACGAAGGGCGCTACGCGTATCCCGTAAGTGAAAAGGCCAAGCGTTACATCGACAAGTACGGCATTCCTTACGGGAGTTGGTAGGAGAGAAGCAGGATATAGTTCTTCTGCCTGTCTTCAGTGCCTTTGCATTGGGTCAACATCTTTCATAGCTGTTGCATCAAAGGTCGTTTCAATGAAGGGCGGCTTACGGCCAATAGCGGACAATCACTTAACGCATTTCTTATGCACTTTGCGAAATTCAAAATCTGATCTTGGAGTCGCAAGGGGAAAAAGGGCGGGATTAACCCGCCCCATTTTTTAGCTCCGCACGAATGCCAGCAGATCTGCGTTAATCGTCTCGGCGTTGGTTGTCGGCATTCCATGAGGGAAGCCCGGGTAGATTTTCAACGTACTGTTTTGCAGAAGTTTGGCCGACAAAACCCCTGCATTTTCATAAGGCACGATCTGGTCATCATCACCATGCATTACCAGGACGGGGATCTTGATGCTCTTCAAGTCTTCGGTGAAGTCGGTCTGAGAAAACGCCACTATCCCGTCATAGTGTGCCTGTGCACATCCCATCATGCCTTGTCGCCACCAGTTCAAGACAATGCCCTCGGAGGTCTTTGCACCCGGGCGGTTATAGCCATAGAAAGGCCCTGCAGGAACGTCGTGATAAAACTGTGCCCGGTTGGCTTTCAGTTGTGCCTGCAAGTCGTCGAACACTGACTTCGGCAGGCCGCCAGGATTGGTCGGTGTCTGGACCATCAGCGGTGGCACGGCACTGATGATGGCCGCTTTCGAGACGCGGTCTTCGCCATGGCGAGCGATATAGTGAACGACTTCACCGCCGCCGGTGGAGTGCCCGACGTGAACTGCGCCTTGTACACCCAGGTGATCAACTACGGCCGCGACGTCGTCGGCGTAGTGGTCCATGTCGTGTCCATCCCAGACCTGGCTGGATCGCCCGTGACCGCGCCGATCGTGTGCTACAACCCGGTAACCGGCACCCAGGAAAAAGAGCATTTGCGCGTCCCAATCATCCGCGCTCAGTGGCCATCCGTGGTGAAAAAAGATGACCTGGGCATCGCGTGGCCCCCAGTCTTTGTAGAAGATTTCAACGCCATCTCTTGTAGTGACATACCCCATGTTCGTATCTCCTGAATGAAGTGGAGGCCTTCATCGAATAGCGTTCCGATCATGGCCTTGAGTTAACAACATGCAGCCCTTCCGGTAGGCAGTTCAGAGTGCGTTGCTGGATTAGCCTGCGCTTACTCGCGAACGCCATGACGACCAAGTCACACGTTGCGCTTGGCCACTCGATGACTTTAGGTTTAAAGTCAACTTTAAGGTCAATAGATTTTTCAGGGTGATGTATGAGAATAGGCGAACTGGCGAAAATCAGCGGACTGGCACCGTCACGCATCCGTTTCTATGAGGCCAGTGGCTTGATCAGCTCCGTTGAGCGCAAGGCCAATGGCTACCGGGACTACGCGCCCGATACCGAATGGGTACTGGAACTCATCACCGGCGCACAAGCGGCAGGTTTCTCATTGGAAGAGATTCGGCAACTGATGCCGATGAACGCCAGTGGCTGGCGGCACGACGAGTTGCTCACTGGACTCAAGCAAAAGGTGGAAGAAATCAGCGTTTTGCAGGAGCGGCTAGCACAAAACAAAGCTCAACTTCTGCTCGTCATCAAGGGCATCGAAGATAAACCCGAGGGCATGGCGTGTGGGGATAATGCTCAAATGCTGATAAATCGTCTGCGTGAAGAGGGGGTTGGCAAAGCTTCAGATAGGCCCGCGGTAACGTCTTCTACAAAAAAACACACCCGTCAGGCTTCCGGAGCCTGACAGGCGCAAAAGGTCTCAGCGCTCGCCAATCAGGCTGGCGAGTGGCTTGGGCGCATAAAGCGCACTCTGGAACTCTGGCACGTATTCGTACTTCATCATTTTCCCCAGCTTCAGGGCACGGAGGTAATTCGACAGACTGCCGTCGCCCAGCGTGAGGGTGGCCGAATCAGCGTCGCGGCTGGAGCCGTGACTGAGCTGGCGGGAAACCGCATACCCGTATGCCAGTTGGCCCTGATGATCGAGATTGGTGAAGCTGCTGGTGACGATGTCGACATCGCGAGAGAGGTTGTCGAGTTTCTTCGCTTTGAAGGACACGTCGACTTTGCCGGTCTGGCTGTCGGTGATGTCATAGACCACAGACTGGGCATCCTCTTTGCGATCAATACCGGTCAGCCATTTAGGCAGGTTGTAACCGACGACACCGCGCACCCGTGCAAGCTCGGTATTGACCGGCAGCTTGAGCACATAGCCCCAGAAGTCGCCAGACATCGATTGGCCAATAAGAGTGAACGGACCTAGGTTGGCTTTGCCTGGCTTGTTGGTAATGATCGACACGGCAACTTCGTTATAGGCGTCGTTATCACAATGTTCATAGGTGTACGCGGTAAACGCAATCAGACCGCGGCCTGGCCAGACCTGCAAGGGGTGTACGGTTGCCAATACTTCTGGCGGCATCAATGCCCGAAGTGCGTCCAGGTCGGCCGTGTAGACAGCCGTTACCCGACTGTTCTGGTAGTAAAAGTTCGGGGAGTATGACTCGAAGCCGATGTCGACCTTGTGCTTTTCCAGTCCCTTGAACCAGCTCAAATCAACACCTGGCAGTTCTGCTGCAATCACCGACAAGGGCGGGTTCGAGCGATAACGGTCATACAGACCGCCCTTGACGACTGGCACTGTATGGCCTGCGATATCGATTGTGTTGCTTTCATTCGGGCTGAGCATTTCAGGCGTCCCCGCCAACGCATGGTTGGCAATTGAGCTGAACAGCAATCCTGTTGCTACGGCGCTTGCAAGTTTCAATCGGTCTTTCTCCGGGTGGTGGGAACTACTTGAGGGTTCAGCGAGCTACGTTGTTGTCGCCAGAGAGCACCGCCATCACGGCTTCAGCTACGGCTTTGGGCGATTGAGGGTTTTGGCCGGTGACAAGCCTTCCATCAGTGATGGCGAATGACGTGAATGGCAGCCAGCCCTTGCGGTACCGCGCACCTTGGCTCACCAACTTGTCCTCAAGGAAGAAGGGCACCTGGCTTTTCATGCCGGAGAACAGCTCTTCGCGATCAGAGAAACCGGTGATGTTCTTCCCTTGGATGATCAACTGGCCTTGTTCATCCTTCAGATCCAACAGACCCGCAACGCCATGGCAGACGGCCGAGACGATGCCACCCTGGTTGTAGATAGTTTCGGCGACACGCCGCAGGTCGGGATTATTGGGGAAGTCCCACATCACCCCATGGCCCCCGGTGAAATAGATGACGCTGAACTGGGACGGATCGACATCGGCGATCGGCAGTGTGTTTTGCAGGCGAGCGCGAAAGGCAGGGGACTGCAAATGCTCTCGGGCGGCCTTGTCCATGTACAGCCAACCGAGGCTGCGCTCATCTAGAGGCACCGCACCGCCTTTGGGACTGGCAAAAACTGTGCTGTAGCCAGCTGCCTCCACTACGTCGGTGAAATGCGTCAGCTCAGTCAGCCACAACCCCGTCGTATCGGTTCGTGAGGGATAGCTGGAGTGGTTGGTCAGAATCACCAGAATTTGGCGATTCTTGGCAGTCATTGTGGAAGGGGCGGTGTCAGCATTTGCAAATGTCATGAAAGCGCTACCTATCAGTACCAACGCATAAGAAACAAAGGTCTTGAGCATCATCCGGGTTCCATCAATCAAGCAGGTCGGCGCATGCTCACCTTAAACCTCGCTTTAAGGTCAACCCCCGCCTCTGCAAATAATTTCCACTGGTAGCTGCTCGCTTCAACTTGACCCTCAACCTGACTTTAACGCTAGCGTCTGATGCTGAATGAGCAAGGCCATAACGCTCGTCACTAATCCACTCGGGAGCCATGCATGAGTCAGCAAGACAACTTTGATACGCAGATGAAATGGATGATTTATGGAGCCAACGGCTACACCGGCGAGTTGATCGCTCGTGATGCTGTAAAACGTGGGCTTAAACCTGTGCTGGCGGGACGTAGCCGAGACAAAGTTGAAGCCCTGGCGCGGGAGTTGGGTCTTGAAGCTCGGGTGTTTGGACTCGAAGACGAAGTACGTTTACTTGCTCAGATCAAAGGCCATGGCTTGGTTCTGCATTGTGCAGGGCCGTTCTCAGCGACCGCCGTTCCGATGATGGAAGCATGCTTGCGTGCCAATGCACATTATTTGGATATCACTGGCGAGATTGCCGTATTCGAGCACGCTCAATCCCTGAATGAACGTGCGCGGGCGGCTGGCGTGGTCATTTGCCCAGGCGTCGGTTTCGATGTGGTTCCTACGGACTGTGTAGCCGCTGCATTGAAAAATGCGATGCCGGATGCCACGCATCTGGCATTGGGTTTTGATTCGCGCTCAAGTTTTTCGCCCGGCACTGCCAAGACTTCAATTGAGGGTATGGCGCAGGGTGGCAAGGTTCGCCGTGACGGCAAAATCACCTCGGTGCCGCTGGCCTACCGGGTGCGTCGCATCGACTTTGGTGCCGGAGAAAAGCTGGCAATGACTATTCCATGGGGCGACGTTTCTACTGCTTGGCACACCACCGGCATTGCCAACATCGAAGTTTTCATCCCTGGTTCCGCAGGCATGATCCGCGGCGCCCGGTTTGCTAATTGGATTCGTCCGTTGCTGGGTTTGTCGTTTGTGCAGCGGTTGCTCAAAGCACGAATTGGAAAAACCGTGGTCGGTCCAGATCAGGAAAAACGCGCAGATCAAGGCACCTATGTTTGGGGCGAGGCTCGCAACGCCCGTGGTGAGTGCAGAACCGCGCGCCTGCATACCGCGAACGTCTACAGCCTGACGATCGACGCTGCATTGGCGGTGGTTGATTACCTGTTGCAAATGCGTCCGACTGGCGGGGCTTACACACCCGCACTGTTGTTAGGTGCTGAGCTGGTGACGCAATTGCCAGGATCTGGCGCGATGAACATCGACTGATTCGGAAAAAAGATGTTGACCTTAAAGTTGACTTCAATCTTAAGGTGGACTCATATCCAAATGAGGACTGCCCCATGAATGTGTTCGACACCCTGATGCTTCCAAACGGTTCGTCTATCAAGAACCGAATCGCCAAAGCCGCCATGGAAGAGAACATGGCGGACGCCGATCAGGCACCCTCCGAAGAACTGATGCGTCTCTACCAAGCGTGGGCCGATGGTGGTGCAGGCCTGATCATCACCGGCAACGTGATGGTCGACGGCCGCGCCATGACCGGACCGGGTGGCGTAGTTTTGCAGGACGATCAGCAACTGGCTAAGTTCAAGCGTTGGGCACGTATTGGTCGATCCGGCGGTGCGCAGTTCTGGTTGCAGATCAACCACCCAGGGCGGCAGATGCAGTCCAATCTTGGGCAAAAAACATGGGGACCGTCGGCCGTGCCGCTGGATTTGGGCAAACTGTCCAAGCGTTTCGCTACGCCTCACGCGATGACCTCCGGCGTGATTAAGGAGGTCATCCAGCGCTTTGCGAATACCGCGCGCCTCGGTGAACAAGCCGGGTTCACCGGCGTGGAGGTCCACGCTGCGCATGGCTATTTGTTGAGCCAGTTCCTTTCGCCGTTGACCAACCAAAGGACGGACGAATGGGGCGGTTCCCTAGAAAATCGGGCGCGCCTGTTAATCGAAATCGTCAAGGCGGTCAGGGCTTTGGTTTCTGCGGATTTCGCAGTGGCGGTCAAGCTCAACTCCGCCGATTTCCAGCGGGGAGGGTTTACCGCCGATGATGCGAAGAAGGTCGTTGAGCTGCTCAATGGCCTTGGTGTGGATTTGGTGGAATTATCCGGAGGCAGTTATGAAGCGCCCGCTATGCAGGGGGAGGCGCGCGATGGTCGCACGCTGGCTCGCGAAGCCTACTTCGTCGAGTTCGCCCGTGATATCCAAACAGTTGCCAGAATGCCGGTAATGGTCACCGGTGGTATACGTCGCCGCGCGGTGGCGGAAAACGTCGTGCAGAGCGGCGTTAATATGGTTGGGATCGGAACAGCGTTAGCCATCGATCCCAACTTGCCTCGGGACTGGCTGCTGGGCAAAGACAATGCTCCGCAATTGCCGCCGATTACCTGGAAAAATAAAGCCATCGCATCCTTGGCAAACATGGCGGTAGTGAAGTTTCAGTTGCGCAAGCTGAGTCGCGCGAAAAAGCCCGATCCGAACGTTTCACCGCTGCGTGCGCTTATCCTGCAACAGCTCGGTATGGCACTTCGCACTCGTCAATATCGACGGTGGGTGGAAACCGTTTAATGTGCGCCGGTAAGTTTTGTATTTGAAGAGCTAAGTTTTGTCGTATCGGTCATTACTAGCAGGAGCGTCCGCTATTGGCCGAAAGCAGCCCTGCACGCGATTCACCATTTATCCAAACAGCGCCATCTCTACCATATTTATCCGCACCATCATCCAGCAACAATATTGAATCCAGTGCTACCCAACACCTCCCCATTCACCATCACCCTCACGCCATGCAGCCCAAGAAAATGCTTCCGCGTCGTAAAGTCCTTAATCACCTGCCGCCGCCCCACAACCACGCTCTCAAACCCCGCCAACTCCACCGTCTTCAACTTGAAAACCTTGGCCGAAACCCCGCCATTCGCCTTCACATAGTCGATTGCATAATCAATCACCAGCCGCTGTTCATGCGCGACGGTGGACTTCACGGTAAATGACAAAGTTATCGTCTCGCCCAGCCGCACAACGGCCGGCTCAACCTTCACGTCCAGCAACTCGACCTCAGCCTTCGCTCCTGCACCAATCACCGTCAGTGCTCGAGAATTTCCCTGTTTAATCAAACTTCGCAACGCATGCCTGGCAATCCACGCCGTATGTTTGTTCTCAAGCGACCAGCCTTCAATAACGTCGAGCACCCACTCCGGGTGCTCTTTGGTAACGTCATTCAAATGGTTGGCCACGGACTTGCGCACGTACAAACTCTCGTCCGCTTTCAACCGGTCGAGTATTCCCGCCGCCCGGCTCGGGTCAGCCTGTACCGATTCCAACCGGAACGACCACGGCAGGCGAGGGCGGCTGCCTTCGCTGGCCAAGCGTCGAACATGGTGGTTCTCGTCCCGTGCCCAGTCGTGCATCAGTTCCAGCGAGCGCTCCAGGTCGCTGCGCAGAAAGTGGCGTATGGCGAATTCGGAGGAGCCGAAGGTGGTGAAGTACTTCAACGCGTCCATCGAAACATCAAACGCATGCGCGCCGTAACTGGCGACGTAGTGCGGCAGGCACATGCTGACAAAGCCGCTGTTCAGGCGTGGGGCGAGATCGAAAAGTACGTCGAGCGAGTCTTCGTAACCCAGCGGCAATACAGCGTGCAGGCTTTCGCTGATGCGGGCCATGCGTTGCATCACCGACAGGTCAGACAGCCCTTGATTGGCGTGTTTCAAAAAAGCCTTGGCCTTAAACGCTGGGTACACGGCGCTCATTTCGTTGGCGATGTGTTGCAGGCGTTCGGCGTTGAAAATTTCTTTCAGGGCCGGTGCGGCGGTTTCACTTGCGCTCATGATCAGGTCATCGGTGTGCTGACGAACGCTTCAAGCGTTTCGGCGTAGGCGGTGTATTGGGCGATGTGCGGGTAGCGCGCAGCGTCGATCTGGTCGGGGACGACGAGGTCGGTGAAGCTCCAGGCGACGGCGAGGCTGATGCCGGCCTGAGTCAGGGTGCCGTCGGTGGGCAGACCGTGCTTTTCGAGTTCTTGTTCGAGGGCGGTGAACGCAGCGGCGAGTTGGCCTTCGACACGTTCGACCCACGGCTGAAACTGGATGTCGGCCGGGCGCAGGTTGCGCTCGTAGTAGAGCTGCACGGCTTTTTCGCAAGCGGCGAGGCTGAGGCCGATCAGGCGCAGGGTCTGAGCGCGTTGTTTCAGATCGCTTGGCACGAGGTTTTTGCCGGAACTGGCTTCGAGGTAATCGAGGATGAGGGTCGAGTCCATGAGAACGACGCCGTCGTCGAGAATCAGCGTGGGCGCCTTGACCACCGGGTTGATTTGCTGGAATTGCTCGAAGTGGCGGAACACCGAGACCGCCTCATGTTCGAGGTCGATACCCAAGCGTTTGGCGGAGATCGCCACGCGGCGTACGTAAGGGGAGTCCAGCATGCCGATCAGTTTCATGACGCGTTCCTTCAAGTCGAACCGGTGGGAAGGCATAACCTAGCCGAGCTTGAAGGAAATGTCAGTCGTCGAATCCAGCCTGCTCATGAATCTCCTCGACATTCAGTCCCAGCCGATACGCCACCGCCACGAAGAGCGCCTGGCACAAGCACAGCGTCGCGCTCAATGAGCGAAAGGCGAGGGCGCTGCCTTCGTTGACGAGCAACACGCTGTTGGCCCGTTTGGCCAGTGGCGAGACGTGACTGTCGGTGAGGATCAGGGTGTTGGCCTGTTGCTGGCGGGCGTAGCGCAAGCAGTGTTGGGTTTCCTTGGCGTAAGGAGTGAAGCTGATGGCGATGACCAGATCGCCTGCGCGGACGCTGCGCATTTGTTCGCGATAGCTGCCGCCAAGGCCGGAAACCAGGTGAATGCGCTTGTGAGTGTGTTGCAAGTTGTAAACGAGGTAATCGGCGACGGCGAAGGAGCGGCGTACGCCGACGACATAAATGTTGTCGGCGTTGACGATGAGGTCGACGGCTTTTTCGAAGGCGACGTCATCGAGTTCGCGGGCCAGGCGTTCGATGCCCGAGCGAGTGGCGTCGATGCATTCGCGAGCGAGGTCGCCGTCGCTGGTTTCCTGTGACGGGTTGGCAATCAGGCTGCGGATGCGTTGTTGATAGTTCTGCACCGGCGAGGCTTTGTGAGTGTAGGCGGTGCGAAACAGCGCCTGCATTTCGCTGAACCCGCTGAAACCGAAGCGTTGCGAGAAGCGCACGATGGCGGACGGGTGCACTTCGCATTCTCGGGCGATGTCGCTGATGCGGTCGACCATGATCCGGTCGCTCTGCTGGCTCATGTAGCCGGCGATGCGTTTGAGCTGGCGCGGCAGCGTTTCATATTCGTCGGTGATCACTTGCAGCAGACGCTCGGCATTGATCGGGGGACTGGCGAGGGTGGGCTCGTCGTTGGCCGGCAGATCGGGGCGGGGCATAGGGCATCCTTCAGGCTGATTAAATCACGCTGGGACCCTGATATTAGTGGGCCTGCGCCAGGCCTGCCGTGCTGAAACGATGCAGTGTCCGAAGAAAAAACGCGACAAAGCGCCGCCGGGTTAGCCGTTTGTCTTCTATATACAGCCGCTCGACTGAATTTCTTGCTATAAACGCACTCCGATGACCGCCATGGTGCCTGTGTCAGAGCTGTTTACTGGCCTTGTCGGACAAATTCCCAGTATTTACAGTTGCTGAGGTCTCAAACGGGCCTTAGACTGCCGCCCCTCGTAAATTGAGTGCCGGGTGGCGTTTGCAATAAACGATGCCTTTTCGACGACCGGACACGGTTTGCCGAAACGCTCCCTAATTCGCCTTAATGCACGTTTTTTTATAGAGATATCAATGACAAAGGACAAGTTGCTGGCCATGCCGGCAGATGACTACATGAATGCCGAGCAACACGCTTTCTTCACTGAGCTGTTGCAGAACATGAAAGTCGAAACCCACGAGCGCATTGAGCAAAACCGTATCGCCATCGAGAGCCTGGACACCCCGGCCGACCCGGCGGACGCGGCTTCGGTCGAAGAAGAGCGCACCTGGCTGGTGAACGCGATTGATCGCGACCAGCGCATGCTGCCGCAACTGGAACAAGCCCTTGAGCGCATCAAGGAAGACAGCTTTGGCTGGTGCGACGACAGCGGCGAGGCGATTGGCCTGAAACGCCTGCTGATCAGCCCGACCACCAAGTACTGCATCGAAGCTCAAGAGCGTCACGAGCAGATCGACAAGCACCAGCGCCAGGCCTGATAACTCAGGCGCTGCCATCGCGGGCAAGCTCGCTCCCACAAGGTTTTGCATTGAACCTGTGGGAGATGGCTTGCCCGCGAAGCTTTTTATCGTCCGCAATATTTCCCGAGCCGTTCCTTTGACCTGCTGCAAGACCCCACGACTAATGGACCATGGATAATGGCGTTGTAGTGGCGTTTAATGCAGTCACAACAATGAGAACAAGCGTGGGGTGTTGATATGACGAGAGATGGATCTCTGGTTGGGGCTTTGCCTGCACCAGTGCTTTTGCCGAAAAACCGCTGGATCGCACCGACCCTGCAAAGCATCGCCCTGATGCTGTTGTTGGCCGGCATGACGTTGGCCGAGTGGTCGCTGTACGTTGGCATGCCGTTGGCGATACTGATTGTCTGGCTGCCGCGCCTGCGCTCCCGAGCCGTCCCCGATGCACAGCCTGCCGACACTGGCAGCGCCATTTCCGAGCTGACCCGCGACCTTTCCTACACCACCAGTCATAACGCCTTATCGGCGGCAGGCGTGGCGTTTTCGGTCAAGGAGCTGGCGAGCAAACTCGAATCGCAACTCGATGCAGCGGCCCGCATCGTCAGCAATGCCGAGGTGATGATTGCCACCGAACACGCGACGTCGCAACTCAGTCGTGAAGCGTTGGCGGCTGCCAGCGAGGCGCATCACAGCAGCGCGGCCGGGCGAACCGAACTGATTGATTCGATCTCACGCATGCATCAACTCAGTCAACGTGCCAACGCCAGCCGGGAACTGATCGAAGCGCTGAGTGTGCGCAGCGACGACATTCAGCGCGTGACCCTGGTGATTCAGTCGATTGCCAGTCAAACCAATTTGTTGGCGTTGAACGCAGCGATTGAAGCGGCGCGGGCCGGCGAGCATGGTCGCGGGTTTGCCGTGGTGGCGGACGAGGTGCGCGGTTTGGCGGCGCGCACGGCATCGGCGACGGGGGAGGTCGGTGAAATGGTCGCTGACATTCAGCAGCGCACGGCGCAAGTGGTGGAGCAGATTCGCGAGCTGTCCAGCGACTTGCACACCGGCGTCGAACAAGTCGAGCACACCGGCCAGCATCTGGAAAACATTGCCCGCCTGGCGGCCGGAGTGGAAACACAGGTCGGTGAAATCGCCCGTGGTGCGGAGACCAATCGCGAACAACTCGACAGTCTGTTTAAAGCCATCGAACAGATGCGTAGCGATCTTGCGATCAGCGATCAGCAGACTCGCCGGCTCGCGGACGCGGCGGTGCAGATGGAAGGGCAGGCTGAAACCATCAGTGAGCGTCTGGCCGAGGTTGGCCTGGATGACTATCACCAGCGTATTTACGATCTGGCTCGCGAAGGTGCGGGGCAGATTGCTGCGCGGTTTGAAGCGGATGTCGAACAGGGGCGGATCAGTCTTGAAGATCTGTTCGACCGTCAGTATCAGCCGATCCCGAATACCCAACCGGCCAGGTTTCAGACCCGGTTCGATCGTTACACCGACCAGGTTTTGCCGGCAATTCAGGAGCCGTTGCTGCCGCGACATGAAGGGCTGGTGTTTGCAATTGCCTGCACGCAGCAGGGGTATGTGCCGACGCACAATCAGGCGTTCAGTCAGCCGTTGACCGGGGATGTGCTCGCCAATGCGGTGAACAATCGCACCAAGCGCAAGTTCGCTGATCGTACGGGGATTCGTTGTGGCAGCCATCAGCAACCGGTGCTGCTGCAAACCTATACCCGCGACACGGGCGAGCTGATGCATGACCTGTCGGTGCCGATCATGATCAAGGGCCGGCATTGGGGTGGGTTGCGTCTGGGCTACAAACCGGAAAAGCCGCGCTGATCATTGTTACCGTTGCTGCAACGAATCTGTGCACGGTGCTTGCTGTTTCCACTCGAAAGAAAGCATTAATCTGCCTACTTAGTTAGGTAGCTAATGAAGTCGAGAGGTCAGCATGCAGTGCAGAGTCGATGTCGCGGTGATGATTGGCAGCGGCGTGCCCGCCGGTTTGCGTGCGATGGGCCAGAGTGTCTGTTGGGTCGTGTTGCTCAACGGCGAACGTCGCGGAACGGCATTCGCCAGCCGCGATGAGGCCGAAGAGTGCAAAGCTGCCTGGCTCGAACAGTTGAACATCGAGCCGGGCGAGAGCCTGCATTGATTACTTGCCGTCGTGCAGGCGCACATTCAACTCATCGACAACAACCGCTTCTTCACCATCTGCGCGTAACCATTCCTTGAGCAACTGCGCCTGTTGCGCAGACCAGAAGTCGGCATCGATCAGTTTGGTGTTGGCGTCCAGCGGATGTGCCCCGATGAAGTCATCGATAGCGCTGCCTTCGGAGGGCAATCCCAGTTGATCGAACAGGGTTTTCAGGTCGTAGGTAGGCAATTGCATCGTTTACTCCTTGGGTTTGCGCCACGGTGGCGCCGTCGATCACTCTCTTTATCTGAGGCGACCGGTGCACAGGAGTTCGATCTTCGACTCAAGAGAACGCGCAAGGGCGCAGGCTTCGTTGTGATCTTCGCGGAAACCTCTGACACGACCGGTCGACAGTTCCTTGATATGAAAGAAGGCATTACCGGCCGGAACCACCTGAAAACGCGGCGTGTTCGCGGGTGGGGTCGTGTCTGGCAAGTCGATTACGTCGTAGACATGCAGTGCGAAAGGCGAATTGTTGTGGGCAGCAGTGGGTCGGGCAAAGTGAGTCAGAGTGCACATATGAAGTCCTTTTCATCGGTCGGCCGATATTTACAGGCCGTTTCGGGTAGTCGGAATGAGCATCGCTGCTCTAGAATCGCCAGTACCTGTTGACGACAGGGCTTATCTAAAGCAATTTTTCACGGGCGATATGTCGGAAAAGTGCTTTTTTTCGTGAGAATTTTCCCTAAAGTTCGTAGTCAGCTTTCTCTGGCAAGCCTTGAGGCTTTTTCCTTCAAGGTTTGGCGACATCGGAGTGAGTTTCGCGGGTGACATTCCAGTAGTCTTACGAACCTCGCGATAAATGAGCAGTCTGCCCGGTTCGGGCTTTTATAAGAGTCAATTGGCAGTTCCATCGGCCTTGCCGTTTTTTTTGCCGTGCGTGTTTTCCGTGCGCGGTTTTTTCAGATCTGGGGATGTTTCTTTGGCAGTCAGTAATCTCGATATGCATGCTTTGTTCGTGCTGGGTGATTTGCGTGCAAAGCTGGTCAAGTTGTTCCAATCGCGTTTTGTTTACATCACCGAGCAAAACGCCGAAGGCATTTACGTCGCCGAAATCGATACTGAAAGTGCCTTGGTTGTCGATGACAAACCCGGGCTCAAGCTCAAGGTTGGCGATCATTTCAGCGCATCGGTCCTGCCCAGCCGTGAAGGCGGCAAGATGGACATCCGTTTTCGCGAAATCAAATTGACGGTGTATGGCCTGGGTGATTACGCCTTCGTCGATACCGCTGATGGCCACGCGATCCTGTTCAAGGAAGGTCATAGCGTGGTGACGGTTTTCGCTGCGAATCAACAGTTGCAGGAAGGCCTGACCAAAACTCTCAAAGCCGTGACGGGCAAAGCCGCCAAATGGCGCAAGGGTGAGCTGGTGACCTTCAAGGCCAGCGAGTGACCGGTGCCTTGAGTCGCGCCGATTTCCATTCGCAAAACCTCGACAACGCCCGCGAGGCGGCCCGACGGTTGTTCGCCGCGAAGGCCGACATGCAAGGTGCCTGGCTGGGGTGGGTGGCTTCGCAGATATACACTTTGCGCCCGGCGGAATACGCCAGCATGGTCAGACGCGAGCTGCAAAGCTTGCAGGAAAAGTCTGAATCGTAACCTCGCCCGGGTTTGCATCCGGAAAAAGCAGGAACCTCGGCTACAGTCAGTTGACTGAGTATTCAGAGGCTTGCGGTCTTCTCTCAGGCCATCCTGCTATTGCTGTGAACAGCACGAGGTGCAAAGCATGAACGGATTTCGACGGTTGCTGACGCTGGGGTTGGCGACATTGGGTTTGCTGGCAGGGGCGCCTGCGGTGAACGCGGCACAAGCGCCGATCCATTTCGCCGACCTGAACTGGGAAAGTGGCAGTCTGATTACCGATGTCCTGCGGATCATCGTCGAAAAGGGCTACGGACTGCCGACCGACACACTACCGGGCACCACTATCACCTTGGAAACGGCGCTGGCCAACAACGACATTCAAGTCATTGGCGAAGAGTGGGCGGGGCGCAGCCCTGTCTGGGTCAAGGCTGAAGCGGAAGGCAAAGTCGCCAGCCTCGGCGATACGGTCAAGGGTGCCACCGAAGGCTGGTGGGTGCCGGAATACGTGATCAAGGGCGATCCGGCCAAAGGCATCAAGCCACTGGCGCCGGATCTGCGTAGTGTCAGTGACCTGAAAAAATACAAGGACGTGTTCAAGGATCCGGAAAATCCGAGCAAGGGCCGTTTCCTCAACAGCCCGATCGGCTGGACCTCGGAAGTGGTCAACAAGCAGAAGCTGACGGCGTATGGCTTGCAGGATGACTTCACCAATTTCCGCAGTGGCTCGGGCGCGGCGCTGGACGCCGAGATCAGTTCTTCGATCCGTCGCGGTAAACCGGTACTGTTCTATTACTGGTCGCCGACGCCGCTGCTGGGTAAATTCAAACTGGTGCAACTGGAGGAGCCACCGTTCGATGCCGAAGCCTGGAAGACCCTGACCGACGCCGATAACCCCAATCCGAAACCGACCCGCTCGCTGGCTTCAAAGCTGTCGATTGGCGTGTCCACGCCGTTTCAGAAGCAATATCCGGAGATCGCAGCGTTTTTCAGCAAGGTGGATTTCCCCATTCAGCCATTGAACAAGGCGTTGGCGGAGATGAGCGAGAAGCATACGGCACCACGGGATGCGGCAGTGACTTTCATGAAGGCGCATCCGGATGTGTGGCAGGCGTGGTTGCCGAAGGATGTGGCGGATAAGGTTTCGGCCGATTTGAAATAGATTTGATGCCGCTGGCCTCATCGCGGGCAAGCCCGGTCCCACAGTTGGAATGCATTCCCTTGTGGGGGCGGGCTTGCTCGCAAAGCTTTTAAAACTTCGTTTGTACCGCTAACTCAAAGGTTCGTGGCGTACCGAGGTAATACGCCGGCGAAACATGCGCAAATTCGGCGTACACCTCATTGGTCAGGTTACGCACCCGTCCGGTCACGGTGGTGTGCGAGTCGACCTTGTAACTGAGGAAGCTGCCGAACAACGTGTAAGACGGCACAGTCATGGTGTTGGCGGAGTCGGCGTACACCGACGCCACATAACGCGCATCGACTCCACCTTGCCATTGCGGCGAAAAATCATAAGTCAGCCACAGATTGCC
This sequence comes from Pseudomonas atagonensis, assembly GCF_011369485.1. GTDB lineage: Bacteria > Pseudomonadota > Gammaproteobacteria > Pseudomonadales > Pseudomonadaceae > Aquipseudomonas > Aquipseudomonas atagonensis. The sequence goes on from NZ_VXCA01000004.1 coordinate 113,745, forward strand.
AACCCTGTCTGGCACATTGGTCGGCGTGTTGCCCTTGCGTGACACCACCACCCCGGCGGCGTTTTTCTCGGTGAAGTCGTCGTACTGCGCATCGACCCAGGCAAAGTTGCCCTCGGCCAGTAGCTTGTCGGTGATCCGCAACGAGCTGGCAATCTCGATACCTTTCGACGTCTGCTGGCCCACCGGTATGCTGCTGGTCGGATCCAGCGGGTCGGTCACCGCGAAATCCTTGCGCTCGATGGTGTACGCCGCCACCGTCGCCGAGCCTCGCCCGTTCAGATAATCAAACTTGCTGCCTATTTCCCATTGTTTGCCCGTCGAAACGTCGAAGTCCTGCGTGCCGTTCGGTTGTTCGGCGGCGGTGCTGTACTGCACGTAGACGTTGGCAGACGGAATGAATTGGTAAGTCAGGCCAACACGCCCGGTGACGGGCTCCCAACTGCGCTTGAGGTGTTTGGGGTTGGTCGCGGTCACGTTGCGGTGGTTGGTGACATCGAGGTCAATGTCGTCATAACGCAGGCCGGTGAGCAGCGACAGTTTGTCGGTCAGCGCCAGACGGTTTTCCGCGAACAGCGCTTTGGTGGTGACCTCGTTGGTTTTGTCGCTGATCAGTTTCGGGTCAGTACCGGGAATGTCGTAGAAGTGCCCCGGCCGGTAGCTGTCCGGGTCGACCGTGCTGGCCCCTTTGACGTTCAGCGGCGAGTTGGTGGTCTGGTTGACCTTGTACTCGAATCCGCCTGACCACGTGGTGTCGAGACCGAACAACGTATTGTCGTGGCGCAGTTCGAACTGGTTGCCGTTCTGCTCACCTTGATGCCTGACCTGATACGCCGTCGAACGGTTTACAGCGGTGTTGTTGGCGTTGTACTGGTAGGTTTCGAGGTTGCGGTAATCGCGCTGACTGTCGAGGTGATACAGCGTATTTCGCAGGGTGGTGCTGTCGTTGATCCGGTAATCGATGATCGAGCGCACCCAGATCGTTCGCTGCTCATAACGGCCGTCCTCGACGTTGTAGTTGTTGAAGCGATTGTGTTTATCGATTTTCAACTCGCCGGCCTTGGGGTTGAGCACGGGCGTGCCCCAGTACGGACTGTCTTCGTGTTCGTCCTGATATTCCAGGGCAAGGGTGTGCGACAAGTCGGGCGTGAGGTCACTGAGTAACGAGAACGCCACGCTCCAGGCATCGCGTTCCTGGCGATCGATGTAACCGTTGCTGGTGTTGTGACTGACGTCCAGTCGTGCGTAGTGCTGCACATCAGCGCTCGGGTCGGTCAACGCATGGTTGAGGCCGAACGCGGTCTCGGTGGTGTCGTAGGTGCCGTAGCTGACCCGGCCTTCAACAGCCTGTTCATCACGGGTTGCCAGTTTGGTCACGTAGTTCAACGAGCCACCCACCGAACCGGCACCGTTGATCAATGACGATGGGCCGCCGACCAATTCGACCCGGTCATAGATCCACGCGTCCACCGGCCGTGCGAGGCCACCGGAAACGTTGATGCCGTTAAACATCTGCGTGATCTGGCTGCTGGTGAAGCCGCGATACGAGACGAAACCACCAAATCCCGGCGGTGCGCTGGCGTTGACCCCGGGCAAGGTGTTGGCGGCGTCCTGGAAGTTCTGCGCACCGTGGCGTTCGATGTCGTTGCGATTGGCGATGGCCACCGAGGCCGGTGTGTCGCGCACGCTCAAGCCGAGGCGCGAGGCCATGCCGCTGGATTGGTCGAGGCTCAGTCCCGGCTCGCTGCCGGACTCGCCATCGATGGTGATCGGCGCCAGATCCACGGTGGATTGCGCCCAGACGTTGACGGACAGGCAGCCGCACAGGCTCGCCAGCAAAGTGAGTTGTTTCATTGTTAAATCCTGAATGCTTGTCTAGGAGTCAGCGCACAGGCAAACGCCGCGCGTTGGCGCAGTGGGCTGAACAATCAAAAAGGCAAAAAACACTCAGGCGAGCGGAGGGGCACGAGGGTTGGCTGAGGGCCAGGTAAAGCGGGCAGGGAGGTCGGCGCTAACGATAGGGGCCAGCGGCGGGCTGTGTTGCTCCGGCAGGATCGCCAGCGTCAGGCTGGAGTTGAACGCCGGCCCCATACCGCCACCGACGGAACACAACGGGCAACCGAAGGCTTTGGACAGGGTCGGCAGTTTTTCTTCGGTGGGGTTGGAGGCCAGTGGTGCTTGCGTCGCCGGGTCGACTGTACAGAACTGGCCGCCGATGCCGTTGAGCTGCATGCCGACCATTTGCCCGTGACCGATGCTGCAGGCGAACACGTTGAACAGGACGCAGCAATAGAGCATCCAGGCCATCAGTGAGCGGTCGGTACGGGAGAATTTCATGGGGCGGCACTTTACCGTACCGCTGATCGGTCGTGCACTTCAAAAAATGCCGACTAGGATGATTTGTTCAAATCCCTTTCAAGGATTTCAACCATGACCTTTGTGTTGGCTCAATGGCTGGTGACCATTTTCGCGGTGATCAGCCTGATACATGTGTATTGGGCGTTGGGTGGGCAGTGGGCGGCAGCGGTGGTAGTGCCGCAGGTGCCGGTGGACGGGTTTGTCGCGACGTTGCGTCCGGCGTTCAAGCCATCAGGCTGGATCACGCTGGTGGTGGCTGCAGGGCTGCTGACGATTGCTGCGCTGGTGTGCATGCGGGTGGGCTGGTGGTTTCCGGCGGTACATCACAAGGCGTTGCAATGGGTAATCAGCGCGATTGCATTGTTGATGTTTGCCCGGGCGATCGGCGATTCGAATCTGGTGGGTTTTTTCAAGGAGGTGAAGGGTTCACGGTTTGCGCGGCTGGATACGTGGGTGTATTCGCCGCTGTGCCTGATGCTCGGGGCGGGATTGTTGGCGGTGGCCTGGGTTTGAGCGGATGGTTGTGCTGATTGGGCGGGCCTCTTCGCGGGCAAGCTCGCTCCCACCGTGGTTGGAGGTGTTCACACAATTGCATTCACAACACAAAACCTGTGGGAGCGGGCTTGCCCGCGAAGGGGCCAGTCCAGACGCTGAAGAACGCTGGACTAACTGCCGCTCTCAGTCCGCCGGCTGCTGACTTCGGCTGGCACATCATCGCCGGCCATGCGCTTGCGGAACAGTGCTGCCCGCGCCAGCAACAACGTGGTCACCGGCACGGTGATCGCCAGCAGGATCGGGATCAGCCAGGCATGCACCACCGGCCCGGACTTGAGTGCCGAAAAGCAGATAATCGAGGCCAACGCGACACACCACGCGCCCAGCGTCGAAGCCAGGGCTGGCGGGTGCATGCGCTGGAAGTAATCCTTCATGCGCAGCAGGCCGGTCGCACCGATCAACGCAAACACGCCGCTGAGTACCAACAGGATCGCCACTGGAATCTCAACCCACAGAGACAGTTCCGCGTTCATTCGATCACCTCGCCACGCAGCAGGAATTTCGCCAGGGCAAACGAGCCGACGAAGCCGAACAGCGCGATCAGCAGCGCCGCTTCGAAGTACGTGTCACTGGAATAACGAATGCCCAGGGTGAGCATCATCAGCATGGCGACGATGTACAGGTAATCCAGCGCCAGTACCCGATCCTGTGCCGACGGCCCCTTGAACAGACGAATCAGGGTCAGCACCATGGCCAGCGAGAACAGAAACAGCGTCAGCAGGATCGCGTTCGACAGCAGTGGGCTCATTCGAAAATCTCCATCAATGGCCGCTCGTAAGCGGTCTTGAAGTGGTGGATGAACTGCGCCTCGTCATCCAGATCCCAGACGTGCAGCAACAAAATGCTGCGATCCAGCGCCAGCTCCGACCACACCGTGCCCGGCACTACCGTGCAGATCATCGACAGCGCGGCCAGACCGTGTGCGTCGCGCAGATCCAGCGGCACTTTGACGAAGCGCGAGCGCGGTGGCCGGCGACCGGCGTTGAGGACGCCCCAGGCCACCACCAGGTTGGAAATCACCACGTCGCGCCCGACCAGAAAGAACAAGCGCAGGATCGCCATAGGATTGCGAATGTGCGCGCGCTTCGGGCGCAGTTTGCGCATCATCAGCGGCGCGCAGAAACCCAGAATGGCGCCCAGCAACAGATTGCCCGGGCTGACCGACAGGTTCAGTGCCAGCCACAACACCCACAAGGCCAGCGACAGCCATGGCGCAGGAAACAGACGGTTCATGGTTGCACCTCCAGCAACGCGGTCCGGGCTTCCGGGCTCGGGACGGCGCGGGTGCCGAGCACGGCCATGACGTATTGCTGCGGATTGTTCAGCGCATCGGCGGTGGCCTGGGTGTAACGCAGCAGCGGCTCAGCCTTGAACGTCAGGGCGATGCTCAGCCCCAGCAACAGAAAGATCGGCGCGCATTCGAGTTTGCGCAGCAGCGGTGACGGGCGCTCCTCGGGAGTCCAGAAACGCTGGATACCCAGCCGTGAAAACGCCATCAGCGCGGCCAGCCCGGACAGAATCAACAGCGCCAGCAACGCCCATGCCGCGTTCGATACCGGCTCGCCGGCGCCGAGGCCCAACGGATTGAGCAACGCGCCGATCAGACTGAGTTTGCCGATGAACCCCGACAGTGGCGGCATGCCGATAATCAGCAATGCGCAGGCAATGAAACTCAGGCCAAGGAACGCCATCGTCCACGGAATCACCTGGCCGACGACGGCTTTCTGCTCGTCATCGAGGTTGATGCCTTTGGGCGGTTGCAGGGATTCCTGCGGTCGCGGCAGCAGTTCACTTTCGTCTTCCAGCGGGATTTCGTTGGCCGACCGTGAGCGTTCGATCAATTCGGCCAGCAAGAACAGCGCGCTCAGTGCCAGCGTCGAGCTGACCAGATAGAACAGCGCGGCGCCGATCAGGTTCGGCTGGGCGAAACCGACCGCCGACAACAGAATCCCGGCAGACACCAGAATGCTCAGACTGGCCATGCGCTCCAGGCGCTGCGCAGCGAGAATCGCCACGGCGGCGCCGGCCATGGTCGCCATGCCGCCGTAAATCAGCCAGTCACCGCCGAAGAATGCCGAAGCCCCGGCCTGACCGGAGAACAGCAACGTCCACAGACGCAGCAGGGTGTACACGCCGACTTTGGTCATGATCGCGAACATTGCTGCGACCGGCGCGCTGGCCGAGGAGTAGGCCGGCACCAGCCAGAAGTTCAGCGGCCACATGCCGGCCTTGGCCAGAAACGCAACCGCGAGAATCCCTGCACCGGCGTGCAGCAAACCACGGTCGGCTTCCGGCACCAGCGGAATCTTCAGCGCCAGATCGGCCATGTTCAGGGTGCCGGTCACGCCGTAAATCAGCGCCGCGCCGATCAGGAACAGTGACGAGGCGAGCAGGTTGATCGAGATGTAATGCAGGCCCGACGAAACTCGCGCGCGACCCGAGCCGTGCAGCAACAGGCCATAAGAGGCGGCCAGCAACACTTCGAAAAACACGAACAGGTTGAACAGATCCGCGGTCAGGAACGCGCCATACAGGCCCATCAACTGAATCTGGAACAACGCGTGGAAGCTCGACCCTGCACCGTCCCAGCGCGCCATCGCAAAGAGCAGGGCGCTGACGCCGATGATTCCGGTCAGCACCAGCATCAGCGCGGACAGGCGATCAACGACCAAGACGATGCCGAACGGTGCCTGCCAGTTGCCCGGCAGGTACACGCCAATCGAGCCGGGTATGCCGGTGGTTTGCGTCCATTGCAACAACATCACCGAAATGAACAGGCCAAGGATGCTGGAGAACAGGTTGATTTTTGCCTTCAACGGACGATGCTTCTCGCCGAGCATCAGCATGATCGCGGCGGTCAGTAGCGGCAGCAGAATCGGTGCGGCAATCAGGTGAGTCATCGCCATCATTCTTTAGGCTCCCGGCCGTCGACATGGTCGGTGCCGGTCAAGCCGCGCGAGGCGAGCAGAACGACGAGAAACAGTGCAGTCATGGCGAAGCTGATGACGATCGCGGTCAACACCAGTGCCTGGGGCAGAGGGTCGGTGTAGTGCAGCAAGTCTTGCGTCACGCCGTCCTTGATCACCGGCTCCTTGCCGATGAACAGGCTGCCCATGCTGAAGATAAACAGGTTGACGCCGTACGACAGCAGGCACAGGCCCATGACTACTTGAAACGTCCGTGGCCGCAGGATCAGCCAGACGCCGGATGCCGCGAGGACGCCGATGGCGATTGCGATGACTTCTTCCATCAGACGGCTCCTTTGACGGCAACGGACTTGGGCAACGACGCAGTCTTGTGACCGCGTACCGATTGGTGGGCGAGGGCGGTCAGGATCAACAGGGTCGAGCCCACCACCACGGCGTACACACCGATATCAAAGAACAGCGCACTGGCGACGTGGATCTCGCCCAGCACCGGCAAGGCGAAATGCCAGGTGTGCGTGGTCAGGAACGGATAACCGACGACCATCGCACCGAGGCCGGTGGCCGTGGCGAACAGCAACCCGGTGCCCATCCAGCGCAGTGGCCGCAAACTCATTTGCGCCTCGACCCACTGCGTGCCGGCGACCATGTATTGCAGGATGAACGCCACCGACATCACCAGACCGGCAACAAAACCGCCGCCCGGCTGGTTGTGGCCACGCATGAACAGGTAGAACGACACCACCAGCGCAATCGGCAGCAGCAGACGCACCAGCACCGCCGGCACCATCATGAAGCCGAGCGCGGTGTCACTGGCCGAGCGCGGGTTGACCAGATCGGTGACCACGTCCGGTGCCAGCAGACGTTGTTGCGCCGGCAGTTGCAGGCTTTCTTTCGGCGGGCGGAAGCGTCGTAGCAGGGCGAAAACGGTCAATGCCACGGCAACCAGCACGGTGATTTCGCCGAGAGTGTCGAAGCCACGGAAGTCCACGAGCATCACGTTGACCACGTTGCTGCCGCCGCCCTCGGGCATCGCTCGGCTGAGGTAGAACGAGGAAATATCGTTCGGGGTCTGCCGCGTAAGCATTGCGTAAGACAGCAGGGCCATGCCACCACCGACGGCAATCGACAGCAGCAAGTCGCGCAGACGGCGAATCCGCGCCTTGCGCAGGCTGCTCGGCAGTGGCGAGACTTCTTCGATCCGCCGGGGCAGCCAGCGCAGGCCAAGCAGAATCAGCACGGTGGTGACGACTTCGACCGCCAGTTGCGTCAGCGCCAGATCCGGGGCGGAGAACCAGACGAAGGTTACGCAGGTCATCAGGCCGCAGACGCTGACCATGGTCAGGGCGGCGAGACGGTGGTACTTCGCCTGCCACGCCGCGCCGAGGGCGCAGGCGATTGCCAGCAGCCACAGCGTCACGAATACGATGGAACCGGGGATCTTCGGCCGGTCGCCCCAGCTCAGGCTGCTGTGCAGCATCGGGATCAGGCCGGCCAGTACCGCAGCGAGTACCATCAGGAACAGCTGCATTTGCAGACGTTTGGTGCCCAGGCGTCGCTCGATGCGACGCGCCATGCGCATCGCCACCACCAGGCTGCGCTCGAACAGGCGCTTGCCGTTGAAGCGGCCCACCAGCGGCGGATATTTGAAGCGACCGCGCTTGAGCTGATTGCGTAGCAACAGGTAAACGACGATGCCACCGGACATGGCGATCAGGCTCATGATCATCGGTGCGTTCAAGCCGTGCCAGATCGCCAGGCTGTATTCCGGCAGCGCGCCACCCACCACGGGCAGTGCAGCGGCGGCGAGCAGCGGGCCGACCACTTGCGCCGGGAAAATCCCCACGACCAGACAAGTGAATACCAGCAACTCGACTGGCGCACGCATCCAGCGCGGCGGTTCGTGCGGGGTGTGCGGCAGATCGGTGGCCGCTGGGCCGAAGAATACGTCGACGGTGAAACGCAGCGAGTAGGCCACGCTGAACGTACCGGCGATGGTCGCCACGATCGGCAGCGCTGCTTCGACCCACGCGGTAGCGTTGATGAACACGGTTTCGGCGAAGAACATCTCTTTCGACAGAAAGCCGTTAAGCAGCGGCACGCCAGCCATCGAGGCGCTGGCCACCATCGCCAGCGTCGCGGTGAACGGAATCAGTTTGATCAGACCGCTGAGTTTGCGGATGTCGCGGGTGCCGCTTTCGTGGTCGATGATCCCCGCCGCCATGAACAGCGAAGCCTTGAATGTGGCGTGGTTGAGAATGTGGAACACGGCGGCGACGGCGGCCAGCGGACTGTTCAGGCCCAGCAACAGGGTGATCAGGCCGAGGTGGCTGATGGTCGAGTAGGCCAGCAGTCCTTTGAGATCGTTCTGGAACATCGCGCAATAGGCGCCAAGCAACAGCGTACACGCGCCGGCACCGCTGACGATGTAGAACCACTCTTCACTGCCGGACAATGACGGCCACAGGCGTGCGAGCAGGAACACCCCGGCCTTGACCATGGTCGCCGAATGCAAATAAGCCGAGACCGGAGTAGGCGCCGCCATTGCGTGGGGCAGCCAGAAGTGGAAAGGGAACTGGGCACTTTTGCTGAGTGCGCCGATGAGGATAAGGGGAAGCAGAATAGGGTAGAGGGCGTGTGCGCGAATCAGATCGCCGGCGGCCAGGACCTTGTCCAGGTCATAGCTGCCGACGACATGGCCGAGAATCATGACCCCCGCCAGCAGGCACAATCCACCGGCACCCGTGACCATCAACGCCATGTACGCGCCGCGCCGGGCGTCGGCGCGGTGGTGCCAGTAACCGATCAGCAGGAATGAGAAGAGGCTGGTCAGCTCCCAGAAAAACACGATTTGAATCAGGTTGCCGGAGATCACCAGACCGAGCATGGCGCCCATGAACGCGAGGAAAAACGCGAAGAAACGCGGCACCGGATCATCCGGCGACATGTAATAACGGGCATACAAGGAAACCAGCGTGCCGATGCCAAGCACCAGCATCGAGAACAACCAGGCGAAGCCATCCATGCGCAGAACGAAGTTCAGGCCGAGGCTGGGCAGCCACATGAATTCTTCGCGGATCACGCCGCCATGGGCGATCTGCGGGTACAACAGCGCGACCTGGATCGTTCCGATCAGAGCGACCAGACCTGCCAACAGGGATTCGGTGTTACGCGCGTTGTGTGGCAGCACCGCTGCCAGACAGCTGCCAACGAATGGCAGAAGCAGTAGAACTATCAGGGACATAGGCTTCTAATCTGCGGAAGTTTGTGAAGCATCATACGTGCCAGCTCCCCGATCACCAAACGCCAGGATGTCTCAGAATCCTACAAAGTAGTCTGGAATTAACTGTTTGGCATTGTTTCAGGTAGAGGGATGTTGTGTGAAATGACCCCTTCGCGAGCAAGCACCCACATTGGAAATGCATTCCCAGTGTGGGAGCGGGCTTGCTCGCGAAGGCGGTGGGTCAGAAACAGAGGATGTTGCGGATCAACCCTGAGTTTCCTGCTCCAGCTCAGCCTCTGTTTCGGCACTCTTACCCTTGGTCTTCAGCTCGCTGACAATCACCGCCGCCACAATCAAACCGGCGCCCACCAGCGCAATAGCTGGCAACCGCTCGCCGGCAATTCGCCCGACAATCCCGGCCCACACCGGCTCACCGGCATAGATCAACGTCGCCCGGGTCGGCGAAACGCTCTTCTGCGCCCAATTCATCGCGACCTGAATCGCCGCACTGGCTGCGCCCAGACCGAGCGCGGTCACCAGCAATGTCCAGGAAAAATCCGGAATCAATTCACCGGTCGGCACCACCAGCAGAAAAGACAACACCGAGGTCACCGCCAGTTGCACCACGGTCACCCGGCGCACATCGACCTGACCGGCGTAGGTGCTGATCAGAATGATTTCGGCGGCTATCGCAATGGCGCTGATCAATGTGGCGATCTCGCCGGGACTGAAATTCAACGAAGCCCCTGACGGCCCCGACAACAGCATCAACCCGGTAAACGCCAGCATGATGCCAATGCTCGGCATCAGCCCCGGCCGCCGCCCCAGCACCAGCCATTGCAGCAAGGGCACGAAAGGCACGTAGAGCGCGGTGATGAACGCCGACTGGCTGCTCGGAATGCTTTGCAAACCGACCGTCTGCAAGCCGTAACCGAGCATGATCGCCACACCGATAAAGGCACCCGCCTTGAATTCGAACACGGTCAATTCACGCAGATGCCGCCAGGAAAACAGCGCAACAATGCTCGCTGCTGCGGCAAAGCGCAGACCGACGAAGAACATCGGGCCGCTCACGGTCATCGCGTGTTGCACCAGCAGGAACGTGCCGCCCCAAACCATGGTAATCAGCACCAGCACGCACTCGGCCTTGCTGAAGCGGTTGAAGCGAAGCGGTGTTTGGGGGCTGTTCACGGACGTCATGACCTTGCGCACTATAAAAGACAGGACGCACAATGCGCCCAACGTTGCGCAGTATACTGCCCAACCTCAGCGAGTGAGCAATATAGTGCACAAAGATTCAACGCAACGGGCTTCGGTCCTGCAACACGTCAGCCAGAATGTCCGGCGGCTGCGCCATGCCGCCGACATGAGCCAGACCGCGCTGGCAGAAAAGTCTGGCGTGAGCCGGCGCATGCTGGTGGCCATCGAGGCGGGCGAAAAGAATGTCAGCCTCACCACCCTGGACCGCGTTGCCGAAGCACTCGACGTGGCGTTCAGCGATCTGATCCAGGCGCCGGATGCCCGCGATCCAAGCCGAATCAATGAAGTGGCATGGGCCGGCGTGATCCCCGGCAGCAAAGCGGTGCTGCTGTCCAAAGCCACCGCCACTCGCGAAGTCGAGCAGTGGGAATGGTGCCTGCAACCGGGCGAAGTCTACCCGTCGCAACCGGATGCCGACGGCTGGAGCGAGCAGATCTATGTCTTCGAAGGCTGTCTGACGTTGATGCTCGGTGATCAGCCGCAGCATATCGGCACCGGTGAGTTCTACATGTTCGCCAGCAATCAGCCGCATGCCTATCGCAATGACGGGGATGTGGCGGCGCGCTTTGTTCGTAACGTGGTGATTTGAATGAATCCGAACGCAGACATCCTGGTCATCGGCGGCGGCCTCAGCGGCACCCTGCTGGCGGTGCAATTGCTGCGCCTGCCGGGGCGAAAGAAGATTGTGATCGTCGAGCCGCGTGTCGAACTCGGTCGAGGTGAGGCCTACAGCGCGATTGAGCTGGGCCACACGCTCAACGGCAACGCGGCGCGAATGAGCGTTGATCCGGATAACCCTGATGATTTGACGCAATGGCTGACCGCGCACATCGCTGGCGGTGGCTGGCCCGAATCAGCCGAGCAGGAGGTGCCGGTCAGTGAGCTTTTTCCGCCACGTGGATTGTTCGGTGTGTACGTACAGCAACGTCTCGCCGAGGCGCGGAGCGTTGGTGCGCAATACGGTTCGACCGTTGAGCACGTCTGTGCCGAGGTCGTTGATGTGCAGACCACTGCTGACGCGGTGCAGCTGACCTTGGGTGAAGGCCGGGAATTGCACGGCGGCCACGCGGTGATCGCCACCGGCATGTTTGCTGCCGCGCGGACGGCGCAGAAAAAATCCTCCGGACTCAACGCCGCGGCCCTCGATCCCTGGGATGTTGCGGCTATGCGCCAACTCGATCCGCAGGCGACCGTGCTGATCATCGGTTCCGGTCTGACCATGGTCGATGCCGTGGTGTCACTCGAACAGGCCGGCCATCGTGGGCCGATCGAGGTATTTTCCCGGCACGGCTTGCTCCCGCATGTGCGCCGTCAGCCGCCGGCCTGGGAGGATTTTCTGGGCAACGATCAAAGCATTCGCACGCCGCGACAATTGCTGCGCGAATTACGTCGGCACTGTCGGGATGCCATCGCGCAGGGCATCGATTGGCAGGCGCCGCTGGACACGGTTCGCGTGCACATCGCCCAGTTGTGGAGTCAGGCGACTGACGTGCAGCGTCGACAATTCGTACGGCATGTGCGGCCGTGGTGGGAAAGTCATCACCATCGCTCACCGCCGCTGAGTGCGAGGTTGGTCGAGCGGTTACACAGAGAGGGTCGATTGCGGATTCAGGCTGCGTCGTTCAAGGGGCTTGAGCCGAACGCGGAGGACGGGGTGAGTATTCGACTTCGCCGTCGCGGTGAGTCTGAAACCTGTGTGGTTCACGGTGCGGCGCTGATCAATTCCAGCGGGATCGAATACGACTGGCGACGGGTTGCAAAACCATTACCGCAGCAATTGCTGGCCCGAGGCCTGGTGCAACCGGGACCTCTGGCATTGGGCATTGCGACGACGGCGGATGGCGCGGTGCTGGATGCCGAAGGGCGCCCGGCGACTCGATTGTTCGCCATGGGGCCACCGCTGCGCGGGATGTGGTGGGAGAGTACGGCGGTGACGGATGTGGCGTTGCAGGCCAAGGCGTTGGCGGTGCGGTTGTCGGATTAAGGTTGTGGCCATATCGCGGGAGATCCCGCGATATGGCCACCGATAAGATCAGGCCACCACGCGGTAGCACGGTACATACGCCGCGCCGCCCGGCAGCTTCATTCGGTGTTGGGCGACGAAGGCTTTGAGCAGCAGATCCAGCGGTTGCATGATCGCCGCATCACCACGGATCTGATACGGCCCGTGCTCCTCGATCAAACGGATGCCCTTGTCCTTGACGTTGCCGGCCACAATCCCCGAGAACGCCCGGCGCAGGTTGGCCGCCAGTTCATGCGGTGGCTGGTCGCGGTGCAGCTTGAGATTGGCCATGTTTTCGTGGGTCGGGTCGAACGGGCGCTGAAAGCCCTCGTCGATCTTCAACAGCCAATTGAAGTGGAACGCGTCGTTGCGCTCGCGACGGAATTGCTTCACCGCTTTCAGGCCGGCAGTCATCTGCCGCGCCACTTCTGCCGGATCGTCGATGATGATTTCGTAATGCTGTTTTGCCGCTTCGCCGAGGGTCGCGGTGACGAATGCATCGAGCTGTTCGAGGTACGGCGCGGCATGTTTCGGCCCGGTCAGGATCACCGGGAACGGCAGGCCGGCGTTGTCCGGGTGCATCAGGATGCCCAGCAGGTAGAGGAACTCTTCGGCGGTACCGGCGCCGCCCGGGAAGATGATGATGCCGTGGCCTACCCGTACGAACGCTTCCAGGCGTTTTTCGATATCCGGCAGGATCACCAACTCATTGACGATCGGGTTCGGCGCTTCGGCGGCGATGATGCCCGGTTCGGTCAGGCCGAGGTAGCGGCCGCCGTGAATACGCTGTTTGGCATGGGCGATGGTGGCGCCTTTCATCGGGCCCTTCATCACGCCCGGGCCGCAGCCGGTGCAGATGTCGAGGCTGCGCAGGCCCAGTTCGTGGCCGACTTTCTTGGTGTATTTGTACTCTTCGGTGTTGATCGAGTGACCACCCCAGCAGACGACGATTTTCGGCTCGACACCCGGGCGCAGGGTGCGGGCGTTGCGCAGCAGGTGGAAGACGTAGTCGCTGATGCCTTGAGACGTGCTCAGGTCGATGCGCTGGCTGTCGAGTTCGTTTTCGGTGTAGACGATGTCGCGCAGGGCGCTGAAGAGCATTTCACGGGTGCTGGCGATCATTTCGCCGTCGACGAAGGCGTCGGCCGGAGCGTTCAGCAGCTCCAGGCGCACACCGCGATCCTGTTGGTGAATGCGGATTTCGAAGTCCTTGTAGGCTTCGAGGATGGTCTTGGCGTTATCGACATGGGCGCCGGTATTGAGGATGGCCAGGGCGCATTGGCGGAAGAGGGTGTAGGTGCTGCCGGATCCGGCTTCGCTCAGTTGCTGAACTTCACGTTGAGAAAGGGTTTCCAGACTGCCTTTCGGGCTGACCGAGGCGTTGATTACGTGTCGTTGGGTCATGCAATGATCCTTAAAACGATGTCATCTCAAGACTAGGCGATGGCATCCGAATAGTGTGTATCCATGAATGAAGATGGCACGATCTGCGCTATACCGCCATGTCCCCGTTGGACGCTGAAAAGATGAAAAGGAGCCCCAGCATAGCTAAATCCCCGCTCGATGCGATAATGCGCCGGGCGGTTTTTTCCGTTGCCCGTTTTGTCACTCAAGGAAGTCATTCGTGATGTTCGAGATTCAGCCGATGGACGCCGCCACCTTTCGCCAGCAGACCCGCCGCAGCACGATCATTATCGCCGTGCTGTTTCTGGTGCTGGCAATGTTGTTTTCCAGCGTCGCGGTGGCGCTGTTCGGCGAACCCGGCGGCGATAACCTGCGTTTCAATGTCGGCGGCGTGTTCCTCGCCTTTCTGCTGACCGCTGCGCTGTTGCGCGGGCGCTTCTGGAATCAGACGTGGATGGCGCCGGCCGTCTACAGCTGGCGGCTCAAGCGCAGCCTGATGAGCGTGACCAATGTAATGCATCGAGTGACGGCGGCGGTGCAGCACAACGATCCGACCGCGATGAAAGTATTGCGTTTCTATCACTTGGGTTTGACGCAGATGCATGAACTGGACGGCAACTCCAGTGATCATGGGCAACTGTGGCGGGAAGTCGAGGCGCATAAGGAGAGGATGCAGGCGCTCGGTCTCGATATCGAGCAGAAACGCCTGGATCCCGCCTGGCTGGATGGGTTGAAAGCGGCTTCGCGTTAAAACGGAATGCGGCTGGCGCGGCGCAGTCTCCAGCGGCGCATCAGTCGCCCATAGACCAGCAAGTTGACCGCCAGCACCACGCTGCCGAGCACCAGTTGTATCTGCGGGGTCAGCCCGGCCGGGTAGATGATCGGCCAGATATAGTGCTCGATGAAGCCGCCGGCGTACTCGGTTTGCCCGGCGGCGTGGCGCATCAGGTTTTCCCAATACGTGAGCGGGCAGGTCAGGTGCAACACCTCGACGGCCACGCCCCAGGCGGCGGCCGGCAAATGCAACCACATCAAGCGTGGCCATTTGAGCACCAGCAGGCCGCCGAACAGCACGAACAGAATGAATGACAAATGAAACAGCACCAGCCCGTCGGCTGCGATTCGGTACAGCATGTCGTCTCCCTGACGCATTTGTGAATGGCTCCCATGGTACGCCGGACGGCGTTTGGGAGCGGGGGCGATTTAGCGCAATTGCGCAAGATTGTTCAAGCCAGCGTCGGCCATTTACTGGCAAAGTCCCGGGCTGTTTCCTCGGTTGAAGAGCGTTATGTCTGACTCACTTATGCCGCGCAGTGCTTTTCTTCGCGGCGCTGCGGCGATCATGCCGTTATCGTTGGCGACGGCGCCGTGGGGGCTGCTGGCCGGCTCCATGGCGATTGAAGCCAACCTCACGCCACTGCAAGGGCAGGGCTTGTCGAGCATCGTCTTTGCCGGTGCCGCGCAGTTGGTGGCCATCGGCATGCTCAAGGGCGGTGCCGGGATCTTTTCGATTCTGCTGACCACGTTGCTGCTGACCTCACAGCATTTGTTGTACGGGATGAGCATGCGTTCAGTGATTTCGCCATTGCCGGGACGCTGGCGCATCGGTCTGGGCTTTTTGTTGACTGACGAATTGTTTGCGTTGACCAGTCAGCATGACCGTCAGCAGTTCAATCGCTGGTACGCGTTGGGTGTCGGGCTGACGTTCTATATCGCCTGGAACCTGTTCACCCTGGCTGGCATCGTCCTCGGCAGCAGTATTCCCGGGCTGGAGCATTTGGGCCTGGATTTCTCGATTGCTGCCACTTTCATCGCGTTGATTACCCCGGTCGTGCGTAACATGCCCACCGTGGTGTGTGTGGCCGTGTCGTTGTTTTGCTCGGTGCTGTTCAGCTACTGGCACTGGGGCTCGGCGTTGGTGTTGTCGGGGTTGGCGGGCATGACTGCCGGGTTTATCTGCAACAAGCTGTACGAGGAGCGCACATGATGGTTTGGGCGGTGATTGTCGGGATGGGGATTTTGGTGTTCCTCAACCGTTACGTGTTCCTCGAGCCGCGCTTGCCGGTGCGTTTGAGCAGCAATGCGCGGCAATTCCTCGGCTTTGCGGTGCCGGGAATGCTGACCGCCATTTGCGGACCGATTGTATTCATGCCCGACAAACAGCTGAATTTACATTGGGATAATCCTTATCTGCTTAGTTCGCTGGTGGCGATTGCACTGGTGATTTATACCCGTAACACCTTACTCAGCATGTTGTTGAGCATGGCGTTTTTCTTTGTATTGCGTTGGTGGTTGTAAGTTGTCTGATGAAATCTGATCTACGCTGTAAGGATCATGGATTCTTGCAACAGTGAGGTGGAAATGGCGACTGAGAAAGAGCGTGCGCAAGAGGACGATGAACCGAGCGAAGAAGAGATTGAGCGGGAAAAACACCGGGAGCAGACCTGGAAGCACGACGACAGTCGAGAGCTGTCCGATCGTGATCAGGAACGTCCGCTGAAACCTTGAACAGCGCAAACAAAAAGCCCCGCAAGTGCGGGGCTTTTTGTTGTTTCAGAGATCGTCCAACTGCGTGAAATCGGGGTGCGAAGCCCGATAACCCAAGGTTTTGTCGATCCACGCATTGAGCTCGTTGACCATCACCGGCGGGTGGCCGTGATACCCCTCGAGGGTGGTGCGCAGGATGCGATCGATGTCGGGAACGGTACGCAGGTTTCGGGTCTTGATGTAGTGGCCGATAAAACAGTCGAGTTCAAAGCGTTCTGTCATGGACAGATAAATACACTCCAGGCCACCGACCTGTTTGATTGCAAAATCGTCGCGCAACTTATTTCTCTGCAAGGCTTGTAGAAGTTGTTGGGGATTCCTGATTTGTTGACTCTTTGGTCAACTGGTATACCAATCGGAAATGCGGCGCGCATGCTATCCGTAGTGCATCTAAATGTATGTATGACGGTTGAAATGTCAGACAAGCGGTGTGTTCAATCGAACGACTGTTTCAACTTTGCTGTCTCGTGACTGAAACACCGGTTGTAACGCTGAGCTGTCACTGGCCAGCGCTTTCAATTCTTTAAACGGGCGAGCACCAAAACTATTTAAGCGACCTTTTCAATCAATTCCGCCCCCTGATTGCGTGCGTTGCCGACAGCTTTGCCGACTTTATGCCATTCGAAGGCCTCACTGCTTTCACCTTCAAACAGCGCCATCTGTTCGGCGCGCTCGGCGGGTGTCGCCGGATCAAGCCATTCCCGCGCCCGTTCGGCACTGAATACCACTGGTCGGCGATCATGAATGTCGAGCATGCCACCGGCGCTGTCGGCGGTAATGATGACAAAACCGTCGTCGTCTCGAGACGCCGTTTCGGTTGTCGGAAACTGGCCGATGGCGGCGCAGAAAACCGGCCCGTGATCCGTCCGACGAATCAGCCAGGGTTGTCGGCTGTTGTCCTCGGCATCGACCCATTCGAACCAGTTGTCGACCGGTACGATCAAGCGGTGTCGCCAGATCGCCCGGAAGAACGCACCATGGGCGACTTTTTCCACCCGCGCATTGATCGGCGCCGCGCGATCCTTCGCCCAGTGCGGGCGCCAGCCCCAGCGCAAGGCGTGTGCGTAAACCCGCTGTTGATGCTGATGCAGGACGGCCAGCGTAGTTGTCGGCGCTGCGTTGTAGTGCGCCAGCGGAGCGTCGCCAACGTAGTTGATCAGCGCATCGGGAATGCTCAGCACCGCGACAAAGTCGTGAATGCCACGGTACTGCGAGAGTCTTCCGCACATGGCCGAAATCTCTGATTGGACGTGTTCAGCGTAGTCGCTGCCCGGCATTCAATCCCGCGCGCTCTGACCGGTGAACGTGTCGCGCCATCTCAGCGCGCGCCGTTCGAGGGCGGCAAGCAAGCCGTCGCTGAGTTTACCCAGCAAGGCGAGGACGATAATCGCTGCCAGAACGATGTCCGGCCGTGACGTTTCGCGCCCGTCGCTGAGCAGATAACCGAGGCCTTTGGTCGCGGCGATCAGTTCGGCGGCCACAAGGAACATCCACGCCAGACTCATGCCACTGCGCAGCCCGGTGAACAGGCCGGGCAGCGCGGCAGGCAAGAGTATTCGCCTGACCAGTTGCAATCGGCTGAAGCCATAAATGCGGCCGACCTCCACCAGTTTGCGATCAATGTTGCGAATCGCCGCGACCACGTTGACGTACACCGGAAAGAACGCGCCGATGGCGATCAAAACGATCTTCGAGGTTTCGTCGATGCCCAGCCACAGCAACAACAACGGCACCCAGGCCAGACTCGGAATTGCACGCAACGCCGCGAAAGTCGGCTCTAGATAGGCTTCGGCCTCGCGACTCAGGCCGACCCACGCGGCAAAAATCAGCGCCAGTCCGGCCCCAATAGCGAACCCCAGCAAGACGCGGATCAGGCTGGCGCCAATGTGTTTCCACAGCGCGCCTTCGGCGAGATCGGTGAGGGTCAGGGCAATCTCACTCGGTGCCGGCATCTGGTAGGACGGCAGCCAGCCGATACGTACGATTATTTCCAGAGCAATGACGATCAGCAGGGGCAGCGCAAAGCCTTTGCCGCGACGCTGCCAGATGGGGTTGAACGTGGCGGGTCGCTGCCGCGACAGGGCAGGTCGCGCGGGCAGGTTTTTATTGTGGCTGGTCATGACTTTGGCTCCGCTCGCAACGAATCCGCGACAGGCGCGGATCCATCGTCGAGGCTGGTCGATTACTGGCGGGCGACGGCTTGCTGCACACCGCTGTCGAGCAATTGGTCGATGACTTGATCGACATTCACGCCGCGGCGCACCAGTTCTTCGGAGACCAGGATCGGCGCCGCCGCTTTCGACGCACTCACGTCGTTGGCCGTCAGTTGCGGGCTGCTCAGATCCGTGCGCGACAGTTGCAGTTTCGCGACGTCCAGTGGCAGCCCGGATTCCTTGGCGAGCAGGTTGGCAAACTCTTCAGGATTTTTCAGCGCCCATTCGCGCGCCTGTTCATAGGCTTTGATGACGGTGTCGATGGTTTGCGGGTGCTCCTTGGCGTACTGCTCGGTCACGCTGACCACGCCGTAACTGTTGAACGCCGGGTTGCGATAGAGCAGGCGCGAGCCGGCTTGTACCTGGCTGGCGGCCATGTGCGGATCAAGCCCGGCCCAGGCATCGACGTCACCTTTTTCCAGCGCGGTGCGGCCATCCGGGTGTTGCAGGTGAACCAGTTCGACGTCGTCCTTTTTCAGCCCGGCCTGTTGCAGGCTGCGCAATGTGAAAAGGTAGGGATCGGTGCCTTTGGTGGCGGCGATTTTTTTGCCCTTGAGGTCGGCCACGGCGTGGTAAGGCGAATCCTTGCGCACCACCAATGCCGTCCATTCGGCGCGGCTGTAGACGTAAACCGATTTGATCGGGCTGCCGTTGGCGCGGCTGAGCACCGCAGCGAGGCTGGCACTGGAAGCAAAATCGACGCCGCCACTGTTGAGGTATTCCAGCGAGCGGTTGCTGCCCTGACTCAACACCCAGCTGACTTTGGTCTGCGGCAGGGCTTTTTCGAGGAAACCGAAATGTTTGAGCACCAGACTGACCGGTGAGTAATAGGTGTAGTCGAGGTGCACCTCCGCTGGCGCCGTTTCAGCGGCGTGGGCCAGCGGTTGCAGGCTGAGGGCCATTGCGCTGGCGATGAACAGCAATTTAAGACGAGAAAAAGAGGCTAACGATTTCATGGAGCGCTCCGGCAGAGGCACAGGTTTCTTATGTCCAAAAAGATATTTTTGTCGAATGCTTCCTGCATGAATGGAATATTGCAGGCTCTGTGCCATGTGCGCCAAAGTGCCGTTTTACGGCGCTCTCGGGGCGTTGAAAGTGACTGCAAGTGTTGCGTGGCAAACAGTCTGGCAAGCCACTGTTGCGGGGCGAACAGTCAAAGTCGGCGGTGATGAGCTTATGCTTTATTAGAATTTCTAAGCCATACATTAAGAGCGTTATGGTCTATGCATTCCCATTCGCAGGACTCGTCATGAAGCTCTCTCGTTTCCTACGCAGCGCACTGACCGCTGCCTTGTTTGCATCGCCACTTTCTTACGCGGCCGAGCCGGTCGTCCTGCATGTCGGTGATCAGAATTACTACAATATTCGCGCGTCGATAGAAGCGTCCGGCGTGCTGAAAGGCGCGCCATACAGTGTCGACTGGAAACACTTTCAGGCCGCCGCGCCGCTTGCCGAAGCCTTGCAAACCGGTTCGCTGGATCTGGGTTTTTTAGGTGATTCGGGTTTTCTGTTTCTGGCGGCCAAACAAGCGCCGGTGAAGCTGATCGGGGTCTCGCGACAGAATCCGGACACCATCGCGTTGCTGGTGCCAAAAGACTCGCCGGTGAAAACCATTGCCGATCTCAAAGGCAAAAAAGTCGCCTACTGGCCCGGCGCCTGGAGTCAGCAACTGACCTTGCGCGCATTGGAGCAGGGCGGTTTGCCCGAAAACTACGTGGACTTCGTCAAGCTGATGCCGATCGATGCCGCGGCTGCGTTACCCCGGGGCAGCATCGACGCCTTTCCGGTGTGGGAACCGTACATTTCCCAGCAGATCGTGTTCTCGGGGGCGCGACCGATTCTCACGGCGAAGAACCTGATGCCGGGGCTCAGTGCGATTGCGGCGTCTACACCCGCCATCGACAGCAAGCGTGAAGCGATCGCCGACTTTCTCGCGCGTTTAAAGCAAGCGCGCGCTTGGGTCGATCACCACACTGATGACTACGCTGACCTGTGGGCGAAGAAAGCCAATCTGGATCAGCAGGTTTCGCGGCACTGGTTGCGTCAGGCGCACATGACGGTTGGCCCGGTTGATCAACAGGCTGCTGCGGATCTGCAGAGCACCGCCGACTTCCTGTTCAAGGTCAAAGCGCTGCCGGCACCGTTGGCCACGGCGGGGATTATCGACGCCTCGTTTACGCAGGCTTTGGCTCACTGAGCGAGCGCTGGAACCAAACCCTGTGTACCTTATCCAACCTCGGCTCGCAGTTCGGAGCGCAGGGATGGATAAGGGCGAGGGAGTTTTGCCAATCGACAACGTGACCGCCATGGTCGGGCTCAAGGCAAAACATGAATTCCGGTTTCAGACTTTTTTGTGCAGCAGCCGTGGCCCTCGGGCTGGCTGGCTGCATCGCTGCGCCCATCGAAATGACCGCGCAAACCGAAACGCGCCTGAAGGCTCAGGCGCCGGTGCGTTTTTTGCTGACCTTCGATGATGGCCCCAGCGCTTCGAGCTTCTGGAATCCGTCGGCACAGGTGCTCGACAGCCTCAAGGACAACCCGCTGCAACCGGGCATCAAAGCGATTTTCTTCGTGCAGACCCGTGCGCCGAGGGCAGGTAATAGCGAGATTGGTCGCGGCATCATGCGTCGCGAGTTTGCCGAAGGGCACATTATCGCGTTCCACACCGCCACCCATTGGCACACCAACCATCGCTCGCTCGATCCTGAAGAACTCGAAGAATCGCTAAGCAACGGCACAGCGGACATCGCCGCCATCACCGGTGCGCCACCGACACTGCTGCGCCCGCCTTTCTGGAACTACGACAAACGTACGTTCGCCGCTTATCAGCAGCATGGTTTACACGTGTTGTTGACGGATGTGAGTGCCAATGACGGCAAGATCTGGGGCTTCAACGCGAGTCCGCGACGCCGGGCAAACATGTTGCGGCAATTGTCGGAAGTTCGTGAGCGCATTGCGTTGGGCGAATTTCCGAGCGTAGACGGCGTGATCCCGGTGATCGTGACCTTTCACGACCTCAATCGCTACACCGCGCGGCATACCCGTGAATACCTGCAGATTCTGCTCGACAGCGCCGCTGCCACCGGGGTGAAACTGGCGGACAAACCGTTCTACAACGATCACGCAGCACTTGAGAAAGCCGCATTGGCGCGGACGGTGGAAAAAAGCTCTGAGCCAGTACAGTTGCCGGGGATCTGGAACTGGATTTGGGATCACGATGCGCACTGAGTGGTCGCGTGAAAGTTGTGATCGGGTTAACAGTTTTGTGCCGGGCGCGGTACAAATTGCTCATCTATGCTCTACGGATCGATTGATTTTCGCCTGCGAGGCGTCCGTCCATGCTTGCCATCGCCGAGATCTGCCGCATTGTTGAATCCGGGTTTCCGGCGTTTAAGTGCGACTGCGTTCCCTCCACGCAGGGGCTGCTGCAGATCAAGGTGTACGAGCCACAGAGCGGGCGCGTGGAGTTATTGCTCAATGGCGTTTCCCCGGAGCACCTCGTCACCATCCGTGACATTTCCAACTTCATCGGTGAGCTGCGCACGGAGATGAGCGCAGGGCGGCGAGCCTTCGCCGGTTGAGCGTTCATAAACGCCGTTGAAAGGCTTTGACAATCCGCAGCGTTGCTTCGCTGATATTCAGATTCTGCACCGCATCCAGCGGATGCCAGATGCACTCGATGATTTCGTTTTGCGCACGCGCCTCGTCAATGTTCAGCACTGACGCCTCGTAGACATGATGCCGCGTGCCGCCGCTTTCCAGCTCCATCAGGTACAACACGTCCTCGGCGTTGAGCGCGGTTTCTTCCTGCAATTCGCGCACGGCCGCTGCCGCCCGGGTCTCCCCCGGCTCGACCTTGCCGCCGGGCAATGCCCAGCGACAGCGTGGTTTGCGCACCAGGAGCACGTGTCGATCCTGTTCGCAAATGACGGTGGCGCGTACTTTCATCTTTACCTGTTTTGCTGCTTGTCATTAAGTAGAAATAAAACTGCAATATACGAGCCGGGCCTGTATTCAAAGGTTCCGTCAGGATGTGGAGCCTGCGCCTGAGTGAAAAGTGCCGGCCCTGACCGGTCTCACTCAAGGTGGTGGGCGGTTACAAAAAACGCGCGATGCGTGGAAAAAGTCACAAGATCCGTCGGTTGCCAAGAATGAAAAAGCCCCGGTTTGCCGGGGCTTTTTGTCGGGGCGCTCGCGAGCGCGTCAGTGGACTTTGGTGCGGCTGATGGCCCGCGCTTTGACTTCCCTTGCGTACAGCTGCAGGCGTTCTTCATCGCTTTGCAGGACTTCGCAGGAGCGCAGAACCGTCTGCGCGTCCGCTTCGTTGCCGGACTTGCGCAATTGCTCGGCGATACGTTTAAGGTCGACGGCCGACCATCTCAGGTCCGATGCGACGCTTTGCAGGTCGCGCTGAAGTTCGTGTTCGTATTCATTGAGCCGCATGATCACCTCCGGAACATTCTCGGTAGAAAATAGTAGTCGCATTTTCTCGCAGCGGTGCACGGCTCGTCTGTCTTCGGACTGAGCGGATGTAAAAAATTGTCGAGACTGCCGCGAAGGCGCGATGCCACGATGGATGTGCAGCCGGTTACAGGCTACATTCAGTTTTTTCAGTTCAGGGAAACACCATGCGGATATGGATCGGGAGTCTGGCGTTGGCTCTGTTGGCAGGTTGCTCGTTGCCGACGTCGTTGGTGCCGGGTGAGCCGAATGTCAGCAAGACCAGCAGCAAGGCTCCCAAGGACTATGCCGCGTGTGTCTTGCCGTTGTGGCAGCAAGATGTCGCAAAGACCTCGCAGACGTCGATTTCCAATGGTTATCGCATCACGGCGCCGAGCATTATCACGGCGGACGAGATTCTCGACATCGTCAAATACAAGGACGGCAGCCGGGTGTCGTTGTACCAGGGGCCGCCGTGGGCCAAGTCCGGATCGTTGCGCAAATCGGTGCGTGATTGCCTGTAACGAGCGTTTCAGACACATAAAAAAGCAGAAACCAGGTCAACGGTTTCTGCTTTTTTTTCGCATTCTTCAAATAGATCAGTCCGAAATATCGGTCAACGCGATGGTGCCGACATTGCCTTTTTTCTCGCGTCGATCCTGAATCCAGTCTTCCACCTGCTGGCCAAACTCTGCTGGCGCCTTGCGCCCGACCTTTCTGGCGATGTCGAGAATGGTCTGTTGGGAGAGGGCTTCTTCCATGCGTTGTTGGGCGGTCATCATCGCGGCATGGATCGAGCAGGTGCCTTCGATGGCCCATTCTGGCGGCTGTCCTTCAAACAGGGCGCAACGCCCACGGATGTCGCGGCATTCGAAAATGTTCTTGCGTCCATCAATGGCTCTGACGATGTCGAGCAGAGTGATTTCATCGGCTGGGCACGCCAGGCTGAACCCGCCGCGTACACCTTCGGAGGCCACCACCAGTTTGCTCTTGGCCAGTTTGGTGAAGATTTTTGCCAGATATTCCACCGGCACGCCTTGCAGTTCGGCGAGGTCGCGCACGCTGGCTTCGCGGGTATCGCCGCCGCTGCCAACCAGAAATGCCAGGCAATGAATGCCGTATTCGACGCCTGCGCTGTATAGAGACATTGTTAAGTCCGACTTGATTTGTCGTAAATGCTACCAGTCGAGACCAGAGTCATCAATCTTCGAAAAGCAATTTATCGGCATCAATAGCCCTCTTTCTGCAGGTGATGTCTGGTTTTTGGGGGTGGATGTCATCGATAAATCCGATCAAACCTATCGGATAATCTGACTTGTGAGAATTATGTCCGACTAATAGAGTCGGCGCTATTGAGTTGGCAGTGAGTGGCTCAAAACGAATTCGATTTTCTCTTTCTCATCGCTGGGCGTTTTCTGGAGAAACAAAATGAAGCAGCAGATTCTGGTTATCGGCGCAGGTTTTGGCGGCATGTGGTCGGCCTTGAGTGCTACGCGACTGGTCGATCTACACGGTCGCAAAGACGTTGAAATCAGCGTGCTCGCGCCGCAGGCTGAGTTGCGCGTGCGTCCGCGCTTTTATGAGCCGAACGCTCATCAACTGGCCGCACCGCTGCATGAACTGTTCGAAGCAGTCGGCGTTCACTTCATCAAGGGCGCTGCACAAACCATCGACGTAGCCGAAAAAACCGTCGGTTACACCGATGCGTCGGGTCAGAAGCAGACGTTCCACTACGACAAACTGGTTCTGGCCAGCGGCAGTGGTCTGGCGCAGTCGGCGACACCGGGCGTCGCGCAATACGCCTTTGACGTCGATCAGATCGAAGCGGCCATCCGTCTGGAGACACACCTCAAATCCTTGAAAGACCTTCCCGACAGCAAGGCGCGCAACACGGTTGTCGTGGCGGGCGGCGGTTTCACTGGCATCGAAACTGCGACCGAGATGCCGGGGCGCCTGCGCGAGATTCTTGGTGAGAAGGCTGACATCAACGTGATCATCGTTGACCGTGGGCAGAAGATCGGTGCGTCGATGGGCGAAGAAATCAGCCACTCGATTGTCGCCGCCAGTGAAGAGTTGGGCGTTGAATGGCGTTTGGGCGTGTCGGTGCAGGCTGTCGATGCCAACGGTGTGACGCTCTCGGACGGCCAGCATATCGAAGCGAACACCGTGGTCTGGACCACGGGCGTACGCGCCAGTTCGCTCACCGAGCAGATCCCGGCCGAGCGCGACATGCAAGGTCGCCTGCACGTTGATGCGCACCTGAAAGTCATCGGTCAGGACGACATTTTTGCCACCGGCGACGTGGCCTACGCCGCCACCGACGACATCGGCAACTATGCGCTAATGACCTGTCAGCACGCGATCTCGCTGGGGCGTCACGCCGGCAACAACGTCGCCGCGCAGATTCTCGGTGTCGAGCCGACGCCGTACAGTCAGCCGAAATACGTCACCTGTCTGGACCTTGGCGCCTGGGGCGCGGTGTACACCGAGGGTTGGGATCGTCAGGTGAAACTGGTCAAGCAGGAAGGCAAAACCCTGAAGACTCAGATCAACACGCAATGGATCTACCCGCCTGCCGCAGACCGCGTGACTGCATTGGCGGCGGCCGATCCGATGATTCCTGTGGTCGCTTGATTTATCTCGCGATACCCATGCGGCGGTGTTGATATTGGCGGAGAAGGGCGCTGACCTGATTTTGCGGGATGCGTAATGCACTGTGACATTTGATCACGGGGCTCTTTCCGGCGTGCGCTAGGCTTTTGAGTGTCGGCCCATTTTTTTAGGGCCGGCATCGTTGTTTCTGCAGGAGTGCTTTTTGGATTGAAGGAGTTCCCGATCATGGATGATCTGGTGAAAGAAGTGATTCCGCTGTTGCAATACCTAATACCCGGTTTCGTCTCAGCCTGGATTTTCTACACGCTTACAGTGTTTAAGCGTCCTGATACTTTCGGCCAGATTGTGCAGGCGCTGATATTCACGTTTGTGATTCATGGTGCGGTGCTGGGAATTGGCGCGGTCTGCTTATGGGTCGGGGAAAAGGGTTTTTCTGTAGGGAAATGGGATGCCAAGGCGCAAACAATCTGGGCGTTCATCGCGTCTGTGTTGCTTGGATTGCTTGCCTGTCATTTGGCTGCAAATGACAAATTGCATGGATGGTTGCGCAACAGAAACGTCACGAAACAATCTTCCTATCCCAGTGAATGGTTCAGTGCCTTCGCCCAATTTGATCGGGTCATCACCCTGCATTTGAATGACGAAAGGCGCGTTTTAGGCTGGCCGGTCGAGTGGCCGCCCGAAGCCGCCAGCGGGCAATTTTTGATGAGACACCCGCGCTGGCTCAACGAGGATGGCAAAGTGCAGCCTATGGCTGCCGAATTTTTGCTGATAGATTCCGTGAAGGTTAAATGGGTTGAATTCAACCCGGTATCAGAGGGTTCATCATGACCGCCAGAGCACCGCAACCAATGCCGCCGCATATAGAGCGCCTGTTCGTAGGGCCAGACGGAAAGCCGCTGGAAAAACCCTTGATCAGCGGATCCAAGGCACCACCCCCGCTAAAACGTTAAGTCATCCATCAACCATCAAAACGCCGCTCAACGAGCGGCGTTTTCGTTCGTGCCCTAAAAAGACTCAACCCGCTGCATCCAATTCCCGCCTTGCTACGTATGTAGTTCAGAAGCAACCGTGCCTGCACCCCCCGGTGACAGGTATTCAGCGTTCCACTCTGGATGGTCAGTCGAATGCACCGGTCAGGGACTGTCGAAGTGATGTTGCAACCCTCGGACGATCTGCAGTTTTTGCAGTGTCTGTTGAGCGGGGAGCAGAAAGCGTTTGTCGATCTGGTCAACCGCTATCAGGGCGCCATGCGCGCGGTGGCTGTGGCGATTGTCGGGCGTCGGCATATGGACGACGTGGTGCAGGAAGCCTGGCTGGCGGTGGTGCGCGGGCTGGCGGGGTTTCAGGGGCGATCCAGCCTGAAGACGTGGATTCTGACCATCACCGCGAATGCCGCAAAATGCCGCTACGGGCAGAATCGCCGTAATGAAGTGCCGCTGCCGGTCAATCGTTTCGACGAGGAGCGCTTCGCGTCTGACGGCAGTTGGCAGGCCGGGCTGCCGCTCTGGCACGAAGACACCCCGGAAGCGTTGCTGCATGAGCATGAACTGTGCGAATGCCTTGAGCGGGCGCTGAATGCCTTGTCCGAGACCCAGCGCAGCGTGCTGATTTTGCGCGAGCGTCAGGGTCTGGAGCTGGAAGACATCGCGCAGTTGCTCGATCTCTCGCTGACCAACACCCGAGTGTTGTTGCATCGGGCGCGGCTCAGCGTGTTTGCGGCAGTTGAGAGTTATCAGAAAATGGATGGATGACGGCGAGGCCGATCAAAGCGTATCCACCAGCCAATCACGAAACGCTTTCAGCGAGGGCAGTGTTTCGTTGCGTGGCGGATACACCAGGTAATAGCTGCGGCGACTGGTGATCGGTTCGCCCAGTTGCAGCAGTTCACCATGGAGTAATTCGTCCTCGACCAGAATGCGCGGCACCAGGCCCACACCAATATTGGCGCGCACGGCCTGAATCAAGTGCGAGGTCATTTCAAAGCTAGGGCCAATACGCATGCTGCGGTGCGCGAGGGCGTGATGGCTGAACCATTCGGCCCACGCCTGAGCATTGCTGCTGACGTTGAGCAGCAATTGCCCGGCGATGTAACGCTCGGCGTCCTGGCGTTCGGCAGCCGACAATTGCGCGCTGGCGATCACCACCAGTTCCTCGGTGTGCAGGGGCAGCGACGTCAGCCCCGGCCATTCACCGCCACCGACACAAATCGCCGCATCGATTTCGCTGGTGTCGAAGTCGATGGCTTCGATGCGCGAATGCAGGTGCACGGTCATGCCGGGGTGCGCGGTGTAGAAGTCCTTCAATCTGGGCAGCAACCATTTCGAGCCAAAGGTCGGCAGCGTCGCCAGGCGCAGGCTGTGGATGCCGGAACCGAACGCCATCGCCTGCAACGTGGCACTGCGAATTTGCCCGAGGGCTTCAGCCAGTTCGCGCTGATACATGCGCCCGACATCGGTCAGCACGACTTTGCGCCCCTCGCGGTTGAACAGGCGCATGCCGAGCATCTTCTCGAGAATCTGTACCTGGCGGCTGACCGCACTCTGCGTCAGCGACAGTTCGTGAGCAGCGCGGGTGTAGCTTTCATGGCGTGCGGCAGCCTCGAAGGCCAGCAACAGCGACATGGACGGGGTGAGCGTTCGCGGATTCATTCGTAAAAGTCATTAATAGCGGGTCGAATTTACGGTTGTCCCGACGTCCTTCAACAATGAACATGGGCAACATGAGATGGCGGAGCCTGACGCAATCATTCGTTGCGTACAACTGTTCACCGCCACACGGCCTGATTTTGACCGAGATACCCTGACCGATGATTGCCCAGCTGTCGCCCGCCACCGCCCTGACTTCCGATTACCAGCAGTTCCTCAAAGCCCTGAAAATCAGCGGATTTCGCGGCGAGATCAGCGCCGATTACGCCAGTCGCGTGGTGCTGGCCACGGATAACTCGATCTATCAGCGTTTGCCGCAAGCCGCCGTTTTTCCGCTGGACGCCGACGATGTGGCGCGGGTGGCGCGGCTGATTGCCGAGCCGGCCTATAAAAGCGTGATGATTACCCCGCGTGGCGGCGGTACCGGCACCAACGGCCAATCGCTGACCGACGGCATCGTTGTCGACCTGTCGCGGCACATGAACCGTATCCTCGAAATCAACGTTGAAGAGCGTTGGGTGCGGGTGCAGGCCGGGGTGGTCAAGGACCAGCTCAATGCGGCGCTGAAGTCCGCCGGACTGTTCTTCGCCCCGGAGCTGTCGACCTCCAACCGCGCCACGGTCGGCGGGATGATCAACACTGACGCCAGCGGCCAGGGCAGTTGCACCTACGGCAAGACCCGCGACCATGTGCTCGAACTCGACATGATCCTGCGCGGCGGCGAACGTCTGCACGGTCAACCACTGGAAGAGCGTGAACTGGAAACACTGTGTGCCCGCGAGGATCGAGTCGGCGAAGTCTATCGCTGTGCGCGGCAGATCATTGATGAGCAGGGTGACCTGATCAAACAACGCTTTCCGGATCTGAACCGCTGCCTGACCGGTTACGACCTGGCGCACCTGCGCGAGGCGGACAATCGTTTCAACCTCAACAGCGTGCTGTGCGGCGCGGAAGGCTCGCTTGGTTTTGTGGTTGAGGCGAAATTGAATGTGCTGCCGATCCCCAGGCACACGATGCTGGTCAACATCCGCTACGCCGGGTTCATGGATGCGCTACGTGATGCCCGCGCGCTGATGGCGCTCAAGCCGCTGTCGATTGAAACCGTGGACTCGAAGGTCTTGCTGCTGGCGATGCAGGACATCGTCTGGCACGGCGTTGCCGAGTATTTTCCGGCAAACGCCGAGCGGCCGACATTGGGCATCAACCTCGTCGAGTTCTGCGGCGACGATCCCGAGGATCTGCAGCGTCGGGTCGAGGCGTTTGTCGAACACTTGAGCAGCGATTCGACTGTCGAACGTCTGGGGCACACGCTGGCGGTCGGCCACGCGGCGGTGAACAAGGTCTACGGCATGCGCAAGCGCGCGGTCGGCTTGCTCGGCAACGTTGCCGGTGAAGCGCGGCCGCAGCCGTTTGTCGAAGACACCGCCGTGCCGCCACAACACCTGGCCGAGTACATTGCCGAGTTGCGCGACCTGCTCGACAGTCATGGTTTGCAATACGGCATGTTCGGCCACGTCGATGCCGGAGTGTTGCACGTGCGGCCAATCCTCGACATGAAGGATCCGCAGCAAGCGGCGCTGGTGCGTCCGGTGTCCGATGGTGTCGCCGCGCTGACCCAGCGTTACGGCGGCCTGCTCTGGGGCGAGCACGGCAAAGGTCTGCGTTCGGAATATGCCCCGGCATTTTTCGGCGAACTGTATCCGGCGCTGCAAGCGTTGAAAGCGGCGTTTGACCCGTTCAACCAGTTCAACCCCGGCAAGATCGCCACTGCCGCCAACACCGGCGCGGCACTGCTGAAAATCGACGAAGTGACTCTGCGCGGTGAACTCGATCGGCAGATCGACGAGAAAGTCTGGCAGAACTACGGCGCGGCCATGCATTGCAACGGCAACGGCGCCTGCTACAACTTCGATCCTGATGACGCGATGTGCCCGTCGTGGAAAGCCACCCGCGAACGTGCGCAATCACCCAAGGGGCGCGCGTCGTTGATTCGCGAGTGGCTGCGGCTGCAGGGCGAGGCTGGCGTTGATGTGTTGTCCGAGGCGATCCGCCGACCGACGTTTTTCGGTACGTTGTGGCAGCGCTGGCGCAACAGTCGCACGCAGGCCGCGGATTTCTCCCATGAGGTTTACGACGCTATGGCCGGGTGCCTGGCGTGCAAGTCCTGCGCGGGACAGTGCCCGGTGAAGGTCAACGTGCCGGAATTTCGTTCGCGGTTTCTTGAGCTGTACCACACGCGTTATCTGCGTCCGGCGCGGGATTATCTGATCGCCTCGCTGGAGTACAGCATCCCGTACATGGCGCGGATCCCGGCGTTGTACAACGGTTTGATGGGCGCTGCTGTTGTTCGCACGTTGCTGGAACGTCTTGGCGGCATGGTCGATGTGCCGCTGCTCAGCCGCTTCGATTTCCATGCAGCGATGCGCCGCTGGCAGGTACAACCGGCGACGCTGGCGACGATGTCGCGGCTGACTCAGGCGCAACGCGAACGCAGCGTGGTGATCGTTCAGGATGCGTTTACCCGCTACTTCGAGGCGCCGCTATTGGCGGATCTGGTCGAGCTGATTTCACGCCTGGGTTATCAGGTATATCTGGCGCCGTTCAGTGCCAACGGCAAACCGCTGCATGTGCAGGGTTTTCTGTCGGCCTTTAACCGTGCCGCGTTGCGCAATGCCGGGCAGCTGCGTGAGCTGGCGGATCTGGGTGTGCCGTTGCTGGGGCTCGATCCGGCAATGACCCTGGTGTATCGCCAGGAATACCTGAAAGTGCCGGGCATGCAGGACTGCCCGGAAGTCGAACTGGTGCAGGAGTGGTTGCTCAAGGTCATGCCTGAACAGACGCCTCAGGATACTTCCGTGCCATTCCGGCTATTGGCCCATTGCACGGAAAAAACCAACGCCCCGGCGGCTACGCGGCAGTGGGAGCAAGTGTTCGAGCGTGCCGGATTGCAACTCGCCACGCAGGCCACCGGTTGCTGCGGCATGTCGGGTACTTACGGCCATGAAGCGCGCAACCGTGAAAACTCGGCGGTGATCTACGAGCAGTCCTGGGCACGCCACATCGATGCGCCGGCGCAAAAAGGTGAGGCACTGGCCACCGGCTATTCCTGCCGCAGCCAGGTCAAGCGCCAGTCGGATCAGGCGTTGCGCCACCCGCTGCAGGTGTTGCTCGAAGTTCTGCGTCGCTGAGGGGCTCATCGTCGGGGACGTTGTCCCAGATCAGCCGCGGGTCGAAACTCATCGCCGAGAGCATGGTGAACACCACCACCATGCCGAAGAACAGGATGCCCGGTCGCGGCTCGATATCGCCCAGTGCCTGGAACTTCACCAGCGCCGCGACCAGCGCGACCACCAGGACGTCGAGCATCGACCAATAGCCAATCAGCTCGACGAAACGGTACATCTTCGAACGCTCGCGGCGTGCCCACCCGCTGTCGCGCTGGACGCTGATCAGCAACAGTGACAGAGCCACAAACTTGATCCCCGGCACCGCAATACTGGCGATGAAAATGATCAGGGCGATGTCCCACGCGCCACCTTCCCAGAACTCCAGCACGCCGCTCATGATGGTGCTGTCGGCGCCATTGCCGAGCATCGTGGTGTTCATCACCGGCAGCAAATTGGCCGGCACATAAAACGCCAGCGCGGCGAACAGATACGCCCAGGTGCGAGTCAGTGAATTGGTCTTGCGCCGGTGCAGCGGCGCCTCGCAACGCGGGCACTGGTGCGGTTCATCGCTCATGTCACAGGCCAGCCCGCAGCTGTGGCACAGGCAAAGATTGAGTTCGCTAGCGGTCGGTGGTCGCTTCATAGAATGTCCCAGAGGTCTCGAATGTCGCGGCCGGCAATGCGGATCATCATCAGGCTCAACACGGCCAGGGCAAACAGGCCGATGCCGGGCAATACATCAAGCAGCCCGGCCAGTTTGAACACCGCCACCATGGCGCCCAGCAGGCACACCTCAAGCATGCTCCACGGGCGCAACGTTTCCAGCCAGCGCATGCACAGGGTGAAACCCGGCGCGCGACGCGAGGAGAGGGCGAAACTCAACACCCAGATCAGCAGCACCAACTGAAACGCCGGGGCGATGATGATCGAAATCGCCGCTACCATTGCCATGAACGTGATCGGCCCCTGACTCAAGGCCAGCACCGAATCCCACAGCGTCGCGCTGTTTTTCAGGCCCTTCATGCTGATGCTCATTACCGGATAGAAATTGGCGAACAGCCAGAGCACCGCGGCGGTGAAACTGAGGGCCAGACGCTGTTCGACCGTCAAACCGTTGTAGCGCTGCAACACGCCGCCGCAGCGCACGCAGGAGGTTTTCTGGTGTTTGCCGAGCACGGCTTTTTCGTACACACAATCGCAGTGCTCGCAGATGATCAGTTGTTCGGTGTTGACCATGGACAACGCTCGACAGCAGGCCGCAAGGGCAGGGAAGACTTGATCACTATAGAAGCCTGACGCCAATGGGCAACTTACAGCGCACCGGTTGGCGAGATTTTTTCTGATCAGGCTGTGCGCGACGCGCTAACGGCGGCTGCGGCTGAAGTCGATGAACGCCTTGAGCGCTGCCGGGACATGGCGCCGGCTCGGGTAATACAGGTGCAGGCCGGGGTAATACGGGCACCAGTCGGCGAGAACCTGTATCAGACGCCCGGCGGCGAGGTGTTCGCTGACCATGTCTTCGAACACATACGCCAGCCCCAGCCCTTGCAGCGCCGGGCCGACCATCAGGCTGACGTCGCCGAGGGTCAGCGGGCCGTCGACTTCGATTTCCTGAGCGATGCCGCCGCGTTCGAACTCCCAACGGTACATCGAACCGCTGGGAAAACGATGGCGGATGCACGGCAGTGCGTGCAGATCCTGCGGTTTTTCCGGCGCGGCGTGGCGCTGGAAAAACGCCGGCGAGCCAACCACCACCGAACGCATTGTCGGGCCGATGGGCAG
Organism: Pseudomonas atagonensis; assembly: GCF_011369485.1. GTDB lineage: Bacteria > Pseudomonadota > Gammaproteobacteria > Pseudomonadales > Pseudomonadaceae > Aquipseudomonas > Aquipseudomonas atagonensis. The sequence goes on from NZ_VXCA01000004.1 coordinate 146,878, forward strand.
CGACACCATGTCCGCTTCAAGGCGATTGCCGAAGCGTACGCCGGCATCGAACCCACCGGCGACGATGTCCAGCAATGCATCGCTTTCGACCACCTCCAGGCGAATGTCCGGGAACGCCTGCAAAAACTCGCTGGCAATTGGCAGCAGCACCAGTTCGCACGCCTGGCGTCCGCAGGTAATACGCAGATTGCCCGAGGGTTTTTCGCGAAAATGGTTGAGGTCTTCCAGCGCATCGTCGATGTCACGGAACGCCGGTTTCAGCCGCGTGTAAAGCCGCTCGCCTGCTTCGGTCAGGGCCACGCTGCGAGTGGTGCGGTTGAACAGGCGAACGCCGAGGCGGTTTTCCAGGGCTTTCACCGAATGGCTCAGCGCCGAGGGCGTCAGGCCCAGTTCGACGGCTGCCTTGCTGAAGTTCAAGTGCCGGGCGGAGCACAGAAACAACGCGAGGTCTGCTGCTGAAGGGGTTTTCATCTGTGAATGCCTTTCACAAAGTCATGCAAATTTGTTGGGATTATCACATCAGTAGCACGGCCTTAAAGTCGCATCAACTCATCGAGAAGGCCCGGCACCGTCGCCAGGGTCGCTGACAGGAGGAGTTGAAATGCGTACCTGGTTCATTACTGGCGCTTCCCGTGGTTTTGGCATCCTCATCGCCGAACGTGCTTTGCAGGCCGGCGACGCAGTCATCGCGACGGCCCGCAATCCGCAGGACATCATTGAGCGCCTCGGCGATCATCCGAATCTGTTGGCCGTGCGCCTCGACGTCACCCGCGAAGACGAAGCCCATCAAGCGGTCGCCGCCGGCATCAAGCGTTTTGGACGCATCGATGTACTGATCAACAACGCCGGGTTCGGTGTACTCGGTGCCGTCGAAGAAACCAGTGCCAGCGAGACCGAGCGCCTGTTCGCCACCAACGTCTTCGGCCTGCTCAACGTCACGCGCGCCGTACTGCCGCACCTGCGCGCGCAACGCAGCGGGCGGGTCATCAATATTTCTTCGATTGGCGGCTATCAGGCGTACATGGGCTGGGGCGTTTATGGCTCGACCAAGTTCGCCGTCGAAGGCATCACCGAAGCGTTGCATCAGGAACTGGCGCCGCTGGGCATTCAGGCCACCGTGGTTGAGCCGGGCTTTTTCCGCACCGACTTTCTCGACGAACAATCGCTGATCAAAACCACGCTGGTGTTACCGGACTACGACGCAACCGTCGGCAAGATGCGCGCCTTCGCCGAGGCTGCCAACCACGCCCAACCGGGTGATCCGCAGAAATTCGCCGAAGCAATTCTGGCGCTGGTCAACGCCCCGAATCCGCCGCAACGGCTGGCACTGGGCAGCGACACCGTGGCGCGCATCGAGGCGAAGAATCGCTTGGTGGCGCAAGAGTTGGCCGAGTGGAATGAGCTGGCGCTGTCCACGGACTTCAAAAGCTGAATGGCAGATCCAGGGAAAGCAGTCTTGCTCCCACTGGTGCCTTCACGCAACGACTATTTTTCTGACAAAGGATTGCCTCATGACTTCTTCAACCGGGCAGCAAGGAACGCGCGACAAGTGGCTGATCCTTGCGGCGGTGTGCCTGTCGGCACTGGTTCTTCCCTTGAGTTTTACCGGCGGCGCGGTGGCAACACCGGCGATTGGCCGTGACTTGGGCGGTAGCCCCGCGGCGCTGACCTGGATCACCAATGCGTTCATGTTGTCGTTCGGCAGTTTGCTGATGGCGGCGGGAGCATTAGCTGATGTTTATGGGCGTAAACGTCTGTTCACTTTCGGTATGTCGCTGTTTACCGCGGCCTCGATTGCGCAGAGTCTTGCGCCTTCGGTGTTCTGGCTGGATGTGCTGCGTGCCGTTCAGGGTGTGGCCGGTGCGGCGGCACTGGCCAGCGGCTCGGCGGCGCTGGCGCAGGAGTTCGACGGCCATGCCCGCACGCGGGCGTATAGCCTGCTTGGCACCACGTTTGGCATCGGTCTGGCCTTTGGGCCATTGCTGGCCGGGGCGTTGATCGAGGCGTTCAACTGGCGGGCGATTTTTGTCTTTACCGCGTTGATCGGCATTGTCGCGATGATCTTCGGTCTGCCGCGCATGCGCGAAACCCGCGACCCGGATGCCAAGGGTCTCGACTGGCCGGGCACCGTTCTGTTCAGTGCCATGCTCGGATTGTTCACGTTTGGCCTGATCCTGGCGCCGGAGCACGGCTGGGGCAGTCCGTTGATTGTTGGATTGCTGGCCCTGTCGGGCGTTTTGCTGGTGGCTTTTGTGCTCGTCGAGATGCGCGTCAAACGGCCGATGCTCGACCTGACGCTGTTTCGTTTTCCGCGATTCGTCGGTGTGCAGATGCTGCCGATCGGCACCTGTTTTTGCTACATCGTGCTGGTGGTGATGCTGCCGCTGCGTTTTATCGGCGTGGAAGGATTGAGCGAAATCGATGCCGGTCTGCTGTTACTGGCGTTGTCGGCACCGATGCTGGTGGTGCCTTTGCTCGCGGCATCACTGACCCGTTTTATCTCGGCGGGCCTATTGTCCGGCGTGGGTTTGCTGATTGCTGCGACGGGTTTGCACTGGCTGAGTCTGTACAACGTCGGCGAAGCTAGATTCGCTCTGGTAGCGCCGATGGTGTTGATCGGTATCGGCGCCGGATTACCGTGGGGCCTGATGGATGGCTTGTCGGTAAGCGTGGTGCCGACTGAGCGCGCCGGCATGGCGGCGGGAATTTTCAATACCGTGCGAGTGGCGGGCGAGGGGATTGCACTGGCGTGCGTGGCAGCGATGCTAGCTTCGCTGTTGCAGAGCGATCTGGCGAGTGCGCTGCACGTAGCGGCTGGCAGCGCCGAAGCGCAGTTGATTGGCGAAACGGCGCAGCGTGTGATCACGGGGGACATGGCTCATGCGATCAACATCGTGGCGGGGCTGGACAGCGAACGACTGGTGCAAGGTTACGCTTCGGCGTTCCAGTCGGTGCTGCACATCCTGACGGTTATTACGTTGCTGTCAGCAGCGGTGGTGTTGGGACTGTTGAGCAAGGATCGCACCGTCACGGAGCCGCAACGGGCAGTGGCATAACACGCCATCCCTGTGGGAGCGAGCAAGCCCGCTCCCACAGATGTTTTTTATTTGCGATCCAGCCACACAGTCTGCGCGTTGCAGAACTCACGCACGCCGAAGTGCGACAGTTCGCGACCGAAACCGCTCTTCTTCACGCCACCAAAGGTCACGCGTGGATCACTCGCGGAATAGCCGTTGATGAACACGCCGCCGGTTTCCAGTTCGCTGGTCAGTTGCTGGGCCAGTTGCACGTTGGCGGTGTAGATGGTCGCAGTCAGGCCGAACTCGCTGTCGTTGGCCAGGGCGATGGCATGCGCGCAATCGCGGGCGGTGATGATCGAGGCGACCGGGCCGAACAGTTCCTGTTTGAACGAGGTCATGCGGTCGGTGACGTCGGCCAGCACGGTCGGCTCGTAGTAGTTGCCGGCACCTGCAGCCTTGCCGCCACCGAGCAGCAGGGTCGCACCTTCTTCGAGGGTGTCGCGCACTTGTTGATCGAGCTCGTCACGCAGATCGAAACGCGCCATCGGCCCGATGTAAGTGTCAGCGGCCAACGGATCGCCGACTTTCAGTTTGCGCGTCGCTTCAACGAATTTGCGGGTGAATTCTTCGACCACGCCTTCTTCGATGATCAGTCGTTTGGCGGCGGCACAGACTTGACCGGAGTTCTGGTAGCGACCGATCACCGCGGCTTGCACCGCTTCATCCAGATCCGCGTCGTTCAGCACGATGAACGGATCGGAGCCACCCAGTTCCAGCACGCATTTCTTCAGCGCGGCACCTGCCTGCGCACCGATGGCCATGCCGGCGCGGACGCTGCCGGTGAGGGTCACGGCGGCGATGCGCGGGTCGGCGATGGCGCTGGAAACGCCGTCCGGGGTGACGTTGATCACTTCAAACACACCATCTGCAAACCCGGCGCGGGTGAAGGCGTCGCGCAGCAGGTAGGCGCTGCCCATCACGTTCGGCGCATGCTTGAGCACGTAGGTGTTGCCGGCGATCAGCGCTGGCACGGCGCCACGCAGCACTTGCCAGATCGGGAAATTCCACGGCATCACCGCGAGGATCGGGCCGAGCGGCCGGTACTCGATGCGCGCCTTGCCGCCTTCGACCTGAGTCGGTTCCGCCGTGAGCATGGCCGGGCCGTGTTCGGCGTACCACTCGCAGAGCTTGGCGCATTTCTCGATTTCGCCACGGGCCTGAGCAATCGGCTTGCCCATTTCCAGGGTGATCATGGTCGCCATGGCGTCTGCGGTTTCACGCAGCGCGCCAGCGAGAGCGGTCAACAGGCGCGAACGATCCTGCAAGGGTTTGCGTTTCCACTTGCCGAAACCGTAGGCGGCGCGGGTCAGCGCGGCGTCGAGGGCTTGTGCGGATTCAAACGCGTAGTGGCCGATCTGTTCGCCGGTGGCGGGGTTGATCGAGATGGCGTGGGTCTGGCTGGAAATCTGGCTCATGGCTTCGTCCTGCATGTTCAGTGGATGGGCCTAGAGTAGGGTGGCGATTGTTTTCTGGAAACTGAATAATAAAGAGCGTTTCTTTCACGATTGGAGAATGACTGTGGATCTGGTTCAGCTGGAAATCTTCAAAGCCGTGGCCGAGCACGGCAGCATCAGTGCGGCGGCGGCGCAAATTCATCGGGTGCCGTCGAACCTCACCACGCGCATCAAACAACTGGAGCAGGATCTGGGCGTCGATCTGTTCATTCGTGAGAAAAGCCGTTTGCGCCTGTCGCCGGCGGGCTGGAGTTTTCTCGAATACGCGCGGCGGATTCTCGATCTGGTCCAGGAAGCCCGGGCCACCGTGGCCGGTGAAGAACCGCAAGGCGCATTTCCCCTCGGTTCACTGGAAAGCACAGCGGCGGTGCGCATTCCCGAGTTGCTGGCGGCGTACAACCAACTGCACCCGAAAGTCGACCTCGACCTGTCCACCGGGCCTTCCGGGACGATGATCGACGGCGTGCTCTCCGGGCGTCTGGCCGCTGCCTTTGTCGACGGCCCGGTGCTGCACCCGACGCTGGAAGGCGTGCCGGCCTTCGAGGAGGAAATGGTCATCATCGCACCGCTCAATCACGCGCCGGTGCAGCGTGCGGCGGACGTCAACGGCGAGAGCATTTATGCCTTCCGCTCCAACTGCTCGTACCGACATCACTTCGAAAAATGGTTCAGCACCGACGCCGCCGTCCCCGGCAAGATCTTCGAAATGGAGTCCTATCACGGCATGCTTGCCTGCGTCAGTGCCGGAGCAGGGCTGGCCCTGATGCCGCGCAAAATGCTGCAGAGCATGCCCGGCAGCGCGACGGTGAGTGTCTGGCCGCTGGCGGCGGACTTTCGCTATCTGACCACCTGGCTGGTGTGGCGACGGGGCACGGTGTCGCGCAGTTTGAGCATGTTCGTGCGCTTGCTGGAGGAGCGCGGCGTGGTGCGTGCAGAAGAGTAATTGACACGTTGTGTCATGGCTGTATCTTTGTCGGCGTTTCGTAATATAAAAAACTATACAGCGCATCCATGAGGAACACGCAAATGACCACAGCCCTGAGCGGAAAAGAAGCCGTCGGCGAACGTTTTGTGCTGGAAACGATGCGCCACGCCCAGCAATTGACCTGGAAAGCCGTCGACGCGATTGCCGCGGTGATCAAACCCGGCATGCTGGAGTCCGAAGCCACGGCCCGCGGCAAGGAAATTCTCGCCGAGCTGGGTATGGACCGCATCTGGCACCCGCTGTTGATCCGCTTCGGCGCCAACACCCTGAAGACCTTCAAGCAGCGCTCCGACGGTGATCCGGTGCTGGGTGAAGACGACATTTTCTTCATCGACATGGGCGTGGTCTGGCAAGGGCACGAAGGCGATGCCGGGGCGACGTACACGACAGGTGCCGACCCGGAGATGATTGCCTGCGCGGCGGCGGCCAAAGTGCTGTTCGAGCGCGTCGAGGCGTTCTGGCGTGAGGGGGTGTCCGGTGTCGAACTTTACCGTTATGCCAGCGATCAGGCCGAGGCGATGGGCTGGGTGCTGAACCTGAATATCAAGGGCCATCGTGTCAGTGATTTCCCGCATGCCATTCACCGTGGCGGTGATCTGGGTGATTTCGAACAGGCACCGAATGCCGGTGTGTGGATTCTGGAAATCCAGATCGCCCATCCGTCGCGTCCGTTCGGCGCGTTTTATGAAGATTTGCTGATCTGATCAAGGTACTCCTCCATAACGTCCCCCCGACACCCTCAACAGTGCTGCTAAAGTCTGGAGTCGATGCATGGGTTTATGTACAGGCGTGACAACAAGGCGCAGCGCTATAGTTGTTTTTATATAGCGGCAACTTTGATGATGCACGCCGCTTCCTAACTCCAAAGTCAAAAAACAGGACGTCCAGCATGAAAGTCAGTGCACGCAACGTATTCAAAGGTCAGGTCAGCCAGGTTCAGGCGGGTGCGGTCAACGCCGAAGTGGTGCTGACCCTCGCCGGTGGCGAGCAATTGGTTGCCGTCGTGACCATGGAAAGCATCAAGAGCCTCGGCATCGCCGTCGGCAAAGAAGCCGTCGCGCTGGTCAAGGCTCCCTGGGTAATGCTGATGACCGAATCCAGCGACATCCGCCTCTCCGCGCGCAACTGCCTCGAAGGCAAAGTGCTCAGCGTCACCGACGGTGCGGTCAACGCTGAGGTGGTGATCGAGTTGGCCGGTGGTTCGAAGGTGTACTCGATCGTGACCCGCGATGCCGTGGCCGAGCTGGGCCTGGCCAAAGGCGTCAGCGCGACGGCGGTGATCAAGGCTTCGCACATCATTCTGGGCGTGCCGGCCTGATTGGTTTTTCAGGCTGAGAAAAACCTCTGATACCGATTCCCGGATCAGAGGTTTTTTACTTTATGGCGTACCGTTGCGCCCGTACAGGCGAAAGCCTTCGCGTTGATTCAAACGGTCGTAGTAGGCGCTGACGGCGGGCAGGTGCGGGTGCTGGAGCGGCGTTTCGAACCAGCGATTCACCGACAGTCCGATCGGGATGTCCGCCAGTGAAAACTGATTGCCACCGATGTAAGCCCCGGTCGATTCCAGCTGCCGATTCACAATTGCCATGTTCTGCGACCATTGCTCAATTGCGCCGGCCAGCGCGGCGCTGTCCTGATGCTTCGGCGATTGGCGCACCAACGACATAAACGCATACGACCACGAGCGATTCAGCTCTGAAGCCTGCCAGTCGATCCACTGATCGATGCGTGCTCGGGTTTTCGCATCGGCTGGATAGAGAGGCGAGCCGCAGTCGCGGGTGGCCAGATAGCGAATGATCGAATTGGATTCCCAGAGAGTGAAATCGCCATCCTGAATCACCGGAACCATGGCGCAGGGATTCAGTGCGAGAAACTCAGGCGTTTCGGTGGATTTGAACCCGGAGCCCCAGTCCTCACGCTCGAACGGAATCTGCAATTCGGTGCACGTCCACAGCACTTTGCGCACGTTGATCGATGAAGCTTTACCGAGGATTCGCAGCATTGGATTTCCCTGTCCGGTGATTGTCGGTCGTCAATCAATACCACAATACAGAAGGCCCGCACACGGCGGGCCTTCTGGGCTCATCGAAGCAATATCAGAGGCTGCTCGCCAACTTGCCACCGGTCATCCGCCGACGGTAGGCGCTGTCCCGATTGGCCAGCCAGAAATACAGCGGCGATGTCACCAGCAAGCCCACCAGCCACGACAGGTCAGCGCCGTTGATGTGTGCCGACACGGGGCCGACGTACAGCGGCGTGTTCATGAACGGGATTTGCACGGCGATGCCGATGGCGTAGGCGAGCAAGGCCTGCGGGTTGTAACGCCCGTAGATGCCGCCATCGACCTGGAAAATCGACTGGATGTCGTACTTGCCTTTGTGGATCGCGTAGAAGTCGATCAGGTTGATCGCCGTCCACGGCACCAGCACCACCAGCAGCACCAACACCATGTCGACGAAGTGGCCGATGAAGTCCTTCGATGCGCCGACTGCCGCGAAGCAGCAGGCCAGCAACACGATGATCGAGATCACTGCGCGGCTCTTGGCGGTCGGGATCCAGCGGTAGGCGAAGGTCTGCACCAGGGTGATCAGCGACAGCACCGCGCCATACAGATTGAGCGCGTTGTGGCTGATCACGCTGAGCAGGAACAGCACCAGCATCAGCGGGCCGATGGAGCCGGTGGCCAGTTTGACCGCGTCCATGGTGTCCATGCCCACGGGGGACGCCAGCACAGCGACGGCGCCGAAGATGAACGCCAGACTCGAACCCAACGCCGAACCGAGGTAGGTCGTCCAGAAGGTCGACGAGACTTTCACATCGGCGGGCAAATAACGCGAGTAGTCGGACACGTACGGCGCAAACGCGATCTGCCACAGCGCTGCCAGCGACACAGTGGCGAGCCATCCGGACAGATTGAAGCTGCCTCGGGTGAGGAAGTCCTCAGTCTGAATGTGGGTGAAGATGTAGCCGAAACCGACGACGATGCCGATCCCCAGCACCCAGGTGCCGATGCGGTTGAGCACGTGGATGAAGCGATAACCGATGATGCCGATGATCCCGGAACCGAGGGCACCGATGACGATGCCGACCGGCACCGGCACGCTGTCGACCACGCCGTGCAGCGACTTGCCGGCCAGCACGATGTTGGAAGCGAAGAAACCGATGTACATGACGCCGGCAATCAGCACCACCAGCAGCGCGCCGAGCGAGCCGAACTGGGCGCGGCTCTGGATCATCTGCGGAATGCCCATCTGCGGGCCTTGCGCCGAGTGCAGGGCCATCAGCACGCCGCCGACCAGGTGACCGACCAGAATGGCGACGATGCCCCACACCAGATTCAAATGAAACAGCTGCACGCCCAGCGCGCCGGTAACGATGGGCAACGGCGCGATGTTGCCGCCGAACCACAGCGTGAACAGATCCCTGACCTTTCCGTGGCGATCTTCGGGGGGCACGTATCCTATCGTGTGTTTTTCAATGAGCGGGGCGGACGTTGTTGCAGAGGTGGACATGACGAACTCCAAGGCAAGGATGAGTACGTGGACGTACTTCGGTAAGCGCCGACACGGACGGCGCATTTCTTGTTGAAGCGATCATGTGCAAAGGTGCGGGATAGATAAATTAGTAAGTTTGTTGCTACAGACCTTAAAAAAAGTATGCCCCGGGTCTGAAGGCTGTCCGGTATGTTGAGGCTTCTCTTTTATGGGGATGTGCCCCTCGCCACAGATAAGTCCTTTTGCCATAAAAGTGATGCCAGTCTGATCTACCGGAGGTTTCCCATGGCCGCCTACAACCTGCGCCAACTCAAATACTTCGTCACCACCGCCGATTGCGGCAGCGTCGCCGAAGCCTCGCGCAAGCTCTACATCGCCCAGCCGTCGGTCTCCACCGCGATCAAGCATCTGGAAGAAAGTTTCGGTGTGCAGTTGTTCATCCGTCATCACGCCCAGGGCGTTTCCCTGACGCCGAGCGGCTCGCGGTTTTATCGCAAGGCTCTGGAGCTGCTGAGGGTCGCTCATGAGTTCGAGCAGAACGCGTTGGCCGACAACGATGTGGTCGCCGGACACATCGATATCGGCTGCTTCGAGACGGTCGCGCCGCTCTATCTGCCGCGCCTGATCGCCGGGTTCAAGGCACGTTGGCCGGGAGTGGAAATCCGTATTCGTGACGGCGAGCAACAGGAGTTGGTGCAGGCGCTGACCGCCGGCAGCATCGACCTGGCGATGCTGTTCGAACACGACCTCGACAGCACCATCGAAACCACTTCACTGATGCCGGCGCAACAACCCTACGCCTTGCTTGCGGCCGATCATCGCTTCGCCCAGCAAGCGAAAGTTTCGCTGCACGACCTGGTGCTGGAACCGATGATTCTGCTCGACGTAGTGCCGAGCCGGACCTACTTCGTGAGCATCTTCGAGGAGCGTGGACTGACCCCCAACATTGTCTTCAGCTCACCTTCAATCGAGATGGTGCGCGGCATGGTCGGCAACGGTTTCGGCTTCTCGATTCTGGTGACCAAACCATTCAGCGACTACACCTACGACGGTCAGAAAGTCGTCTGCGTACCGCTGGCGGAAAGCGTAACCGGGTCGGGGTTGTCGGCGGCGTGGCTGCGGCGGGTGCAACTGACCAAACCGGTGCAGTTGTTTGTCGATCATTGCCGCGAAGAACTGGCCCGACTGTACGCCTGAGGGCACAGTCGGGCCGATTTCAGGAACGAATAAACGTCAGCAAACGTTGCAGCATCTGATCGCAGGCATTGAGCTGATCGAGGCTGACGAATTCATCGGGTTTGTGCCCCTGATCCATGCTGCCGGGGCCGCAGACCACGGTGGGAATACCGGCCGCATCAAACAGTCCGCCCTCGGTGCCGAACGCCACGGTGCCAAAATCCCGCGAACCGCAGAACGCAGCGACCAGTTCGGCGGCCTCACTCTGCGCCTCCGTGGCCAGGCCCGGATAGGCCGACAGCTCGCTGAAACGGATAGCGCTGTGTTCGCTGACGGCACGCATGCGCGGCAGTATCTGTTGTTCGGCGTAGGTTTTCAGTGACTGGGCAACAACGGCCGGATCCTGCGAGGGCAGGGCGCGAATTTCGAAGTCGAAGCGGCAGTCGGCCGGCACGATGTTCAACGCCTTGCCGCCGCTGATCACGCCGGTCTGCACCGTCAAGTAGGGCGGGTCGAAGCGCGGGTCGTGGTGCTGCGGCGCTTTCAACTGTTGACCCAAACGGCCTAGCTCGGCGATCAGTTCAGCGGCGTATTCGATGGCGTTGACACCCAGCGGCGCGTACGCCGAATGGCAGGGATGCCCCTGCACGTCGCAGCGCATCGCCAGTTTGCCTTTGTGCCCGAGCACCGGTTTCAACTCGGTGGGCTCGCCGATGATGCACAGCAGCGGTTTGACCGGGCGTTGCTCCAATACCTTGAGCAACGAACGCACGCCGAGACAGCCAACTTCTTCGTCATAAGACAGCGCGATATGCACCGGCATGCGCAGCGGTGTGTTCACCAACGACGGCACCAGGGCCAGCACGCAGGCGATGTAGCCCTTCATGTCGGCCGTGCCACGGCCGAACAGTTTACCGTCGCGCTCGCTGAGTTCGAACGGTGGCAGAGTCCACGGCTGACCATCGACCGGCACCACATCGGTGTGCCCGGACAGCACGATGCCCGGCACATCCGCAGGGCCAAGCGTGGCGAACAGGTTGGCCTTGCTGCGCTCCTCGTTGTAGATCAGCGCGCACGGTACGTCGAAGCTTTCGAGGTAGTTCCGGACGAACTCGATCAGTTGCAGATTCGATTCGCGGCTGGTGGTGTCAAACCCCACCAGCGCCCGAAGCAGTTCGATGCTGTTCATCGATCGTCTCCGGCCACGCCATAGCCCGGCGCCTTCGCCGGGTCGAGGGCGCGGTCGATGTAATCCTGCATTTGCGGGCGGTAGGCATCCCAAAGTTGTTGCAGTTGCCCGATCGGGTCTTCATCGGCCCAGTCCACACGCAAGTTGACGATTGGCCAGGTCAGTTCGCCGACCACCACCACCGCCGCGGAATGCACCGGGCCGGCCTCACCGCCGAGGGCCTGACCGGCGTGCAGGGCTTTGATCAGGCGGTCGGCGAGTTGGCCTTCAGCGTCCTCGAAAGCGCTGACCATTGCCTCGATCACTGAGCGTGCGGCGAGCATGTTGCCGGCGGCCACGCATTGTTCGCCCGACACCGCGTTATGCACGCCGAGGGTCTGCGCACCGCTGAAATGCGCGGTCTGGCCGAGGTGGTTGATTGCCGTGATCTGGCGGTACTGGCTGTAGCCGTTGCGGGTCAGCACCTTGTCCAGTGCGGCGTCAGGGGCGAGGCCTTGCTCCATCAGCGCGAGGACTTCCGGGCCGAGCGACGGAAGGGTGATGTTCTGGCTCGACACCGCGCCAACCCCCGGCAACAGCCATGGGCAACGGGCGCCCACGGCGATGCTGGAGGAACTGATGGCGATGCCGAACTGGCCGGTGTCGGCGCAACGGGCGGCGATTGAAAAGGTCATGGTCTTACTCCTTTCGAGGAATGTGTTGTCCTTGCCGGCCTCTTCGCGAGCAAGCCCGCTCCCACCCTGGAATGCATTTCAATGTGAGAGCGGGCTTGTTCGCGAAGGCCGCGACGCGGTCTGCCGATTTACTCGGGAATCACCGCCACCACATCAATTTCCATCAGCCACTGCGGCTGCCCGAGTGCCGAGACCACCAGCCCGGTGGAAATCGGGAACACGCCTTTGAGCCATTTGCCGACCTCCTGATAGACCGGTTCGCGGTAGCGCGGGTCGATCAGGTAAGTGGTGGTCTTGACGATGTGGCTCATGTCGCTGCCGGCCTCTTCCAGCAGTTGCTTGACGTTGCGCATGGCTTGTTCCGCTTGCGCACGCGGATCGCCAAGGCCAATCAGATTGCCGTCGAAATCGGTGCCGACCTGACCGCGAACGTACACCGTGTTGCCAGCGCGCACGGCTTGGCACAAGTCGTTGTCCAGTGTCTGGTTCGGGTAGGTGTCCTTGGTGTTGAACATGCGAATGCGGGTGTGAGTGGGCTGACTCATGGGGAACTCCTGGGAAAAATTGGCCCGGCGCAATCGGCGCCGGGGTACACGAGGGTGATCAAGCGTCGACGGTGTCGGCAGCCTTGTTGTGGACAGGGGAGTGCAGCTCGGCTTCGCGTTGCTCGGCATCGCGGTAGTCGAGGTATTTACGCTGGGTCGCAATGTGATCGGCGACGTGTTTGGCGTCGTGCCACACGCCCCAGATGAACGACGAACCGCGTCGCGACTGCCACGGCAAACCGAGGAAATACACGCCCGGCTCGCTGGACACGCCGCGCTGATGCTGCGGCTTGCCCTTGTCATCGAACGCGCCGACCTTCAGCCACGAGTAATCCACGGCGAACCCGGTCGCCCAGATGATCGACGTGATCCCGGCCTTGGCCAGATTCAGATCGGCCAGTGGATGCTTCACGCATTCCGGGTCGGGGTAGGTTTCGCGAGCCTCCGGTTCCTCCGGCAAGTCGAGGCCGTTGCGCTCGATATATGCGTCGGCGGCGTCGAGCAGGGCCAGGTAGTTTTCGTCACCGCGTTTGAGGTTATCGAGCAGATCCTGTTTGAACGTGACCACGCCGTTGTTGAACGATTCGGTAACGCCAACCAGCGTCATGCCGCGATGAGCCAAGCCACGAAAATCAATGGTGCGACCGCCATGGGCACCGCTGACCGCGATGGTCACGTGCTCGCGGCCGGGTTTCATCGCCGCTTGATCCCACTCGCCGAGCACCCCCAGCCACCAGCAGAAATCCCGGTTGCGGTACGCGCGGGGCGGACGGTCATGGGCGCCGACCGAGAGGTAGACCTGCTTGCCGGAACGCTGCAGCTCATCGGCAATCTGCACGCCCGAGGAGCCGGCGCCGACCACCAGCACCGCGCCTTCCGGCAACTGCTGCGGATTGCGGTAATCGGCGGAGTGAATCTGCAGCAGGCGTTCGTCTTGCGGTGCAATCGCCGGGATCACCGGGCGCTGAAACGGCCCGGTCGCGGCGACTACACGGCTGGCCTCGATCACGCCTTCACTGGTTTCGACGGTGAAGCCGGGACGGCCAACGTTACGCACGACGCTTTTGACGTCGACGCCGGTGCGGATCGGTGCGTTGAATTTTCTGGCATAGGCTTCGAAGTAATCGGCGACGCGCTCCTTATGAGCGAATCCATCGGGATCGACGTCGTCGAATTCCAGCCCCGGGAAGCGGTCGTGCCATGCCGGACCGTTGGCGACCAGCGAGTCCCAACGCCCGGTGCGCCAGCGCTCGGCAATGCGGCTGCGCTCCAGCACCAGGTGCGGCACGCCCAGTTTGCTCAGGTGTTCACTCATGGCCACGCCAGCCTGGCCGGCACCCACGACGAGCGTGTCTGTTTTTATTATTTCGGTGGTCATCTCTACATCCTTCCTAGCAAGGCAATTGGATTCGGAGCGCGTTTTGGCTTGTCCGTTTTGCTTGAGGTCAGACTAGGGAGAGGGGGGGTATCGGTAAAATATTATTAAGCTGGGATGTGAAGATAAAATTCTGATGCAGAGCGCCAGAAGCCATATAAAACGGGGCTTTCAGGCGCCGAATAGTTGTGACGTGACGGTAAATTATTGCCGCCCGTGAGCCGCTGCTGCCAGTTGCCCGGTATCGACGCGGACAAACACCGAATCGCCCATCGCCGTGAGCACATCACCGGCGTACACCTCACAGATCACCCGGGTTTTGCGCCCGACTTCACCCTCGACGGTTGCCCGCAGTGTCAGCGGCACACCCATCGGCGTCGGTTTGATGAATTTGATCCCGAGGTTGCCGGTAACGCAGTCGATGCGCGGCAGGGAGCCGGGTTCGCGTTGTTCGTTGCGGTAGTGATACGCCATGGCTGTCCAGTTGGAATGGCAGTCGACGAGCATGGCGATCAAGCCGCCATAGACCAGGTCCGGCCAGCCGCAATATTTGGCCTCAGGCAAATGCTCAGCGATCACGTGCACACCGTCCTCGTGCCAGTGGCTTTTGACGTGCAGCCCGTGCGGGTTGCGACCGCCGCAACCGTAGCAGACGCCTTCGGGGGCGGCGGTGTCTTGCAGCGAAGTAACGGGTTCGGACATGGCGAGATCCTTCTGAAAGAGTGAAAACGGTCAGCGCGATGGTAGCGCGCCTTGGCACGTCGGGCGACGGCTAGCCTTTTCGCTCGCCGGCTCTGTAACATGCGACGCCTTCACTTCACGAGCCTGGAAAATGGATTCTCACTCGATTTTGACGTTCACCGTGGTTGCCGCGATTGCCATTGCCAGCCCGGGGCCGGCCACACTGATGGCGATCAACAACAGCCTGACCCACGGCCAACGCAGCGCGATCTGGTCGTCGCTGGGCAACGCCAGTGGTCTGTTCTGCCTGTCGGCGGCAGCCATGTTGGGATTGGGCGCGCTGTTGGCCAGCTCCGAATGGCTGTTCAACGCAGTGAAAATTCTCGGTGCCGGCTACCTGTTTTATCTGGGCATCCGTCAATTGTTGAAAAAAGGCCCGATGCTGCCGGACGGCCCGCAGAGCGACGTGGAAAAACACCAGCCCACGCGAATCAAGCTGTATAAATCGGCGTTTCTGACGGCGGTGACCAACCCCAAGGCGACGATGTTTTTCACCGCACTGTTCCCGCAATTCATCGATCAGAGCGCGGCGCTGCTGCCGCAATTTTTCATCCTTACCTCGATTTTCATGGCGTTGTCGGTGTCGTCGTTGACCCTTTACGCCGCGCTCGCCTCGCGGGCCAAAGGCGTGCTTACCCGTCCGGCGCTGTCGCGCTGGGTCAGTCGGGTCGTGGGGACGACCTTCATCGGTTTCGGCGCGGCGATTCTGACCATGCGCCGGCAAACGGCGTAACGCTCAGGCGCTTGCTCAAACCCATTTGAACTGCGCGGGGAACCTGGCCACAAAACAGGTTCCCGATTCCGCGCTGGAGGTGACACTCAACGTTCCGTTGTGTGCCGTCACCACTTGCGAGGCGATGTACAGCCCCAGCCCCAGACCTTCACAGCGCTGTCCGGCCTCGGCTCGGGAGAACGGTTCGAACAGTAACGGCATCAATTGCGGCGGAATCGGCGTGCCCTGATTGGTCACCGACAAAACGATTTCGTTGTTCTCCGACCAGGCGTTGAAGAGGATCGGCGCCGTGCTCGCCCCGTGAATCACCGCATTGCCCAGTAGATTGGAGAGCAACTGGCTGATCCGCAACGGGTCGCAATGCACGCCCCCCGGCACCTGCAGCGAATCAATGATTACCGCGCGCGGATGCGAAGCCCTGATTTCTTCCAGCGTGGTCTGCAGCGTGTGTTGCAGGTCATCCACTTGCGTTCGCTGCACCGGAATGCCCGATCCCAGACGTCCCCGGGCAAAGTCCAGAATGTTCTCGATCAGCACGCCCATGCGCACCGAACTGCTGCGAATGGCCGACAGCAGATTGAGCGAGCGCTTTTCTTCGGTTCTGCTCTCCAGCAGATCGGTGCTCATGCGAATCGCGCTCAGCGGTGTGCGCAGGTCATGTCCCAGCACCGCGATGAACTGCTCACGCAACCGGCCCAGTTCAGTGGCGTCCTTGAGTTCGAGCTGGGTGGCCTGAAGGTGACTCTGGGTGTCCAGGCTCATGGCAATCAGTTGGGCAAACAGCGTGAGGGTTTTGGCGATGGCCGGTTCGTCGAGATTGGCCGGCACCGAGTCGATGGCGCAGAGCGTGCCGAAAAAATCGCCATTGGCTCTGACGATCGGAATGGAGATGTAACTCTCCAGCCCATAGGTTTTGGGCGTGTGATGGGACGAAAAGATCGGGTGCGCGCTGGCGTGGCCGAAAATCACCGGCTGCTGATGCTGGCGGATCTCATGGCAAATTGTCGATTCGAGGACGAGCTCACCACCGGGCTGGAGGCCAAAATCGATGGAGTCGTCGACGGCGCAGGCCACCCAGTTTTTTTCGGTCACCCTGGCGACTGCCGCAAAGCGCATGCCCGTGAGGTGTTTGACCATGCTCAGAATCACGGGCACCGCGTCGATATTGCGGATGGCTTCGAGGTCGGCTGAAAACGCTGAGTGGGTCATGTCGGGTGCTTTGTGGTGATTTTGCTCAGAGAGTAGCGTTTATCGAAAGCGCTGACTAATAGATTGCCCCCCACGCAACCAACGCCTTTTTGGCGCCGGAATTTCACTGCAGATCTTGCGCCGAATGGCGCTCGGCCACCTGACTCGCTTCATCGCCCCACGTACGGTTGACCCGCAGTCCACGGATCACTGCAGGCCGTTGCGCGATGGCCTCGGCCCAGCGTTGCACGTGGGTGTATTCGTGGGCCGCGAGAAACTCGGCCGCCGAGTAAACGGTGTTGCGCACCAGTTGGCCGTACCACGACCAGACAGCGATGTCGGCGATGGTGTAGCTGTCGCCCGCCAACCAGGTGCTTTCGCCGAGGCGTCGGTCGAGCACGTCGAGCTGACGCTTGGTTTCCATGGTGAACCGGTTGATCGGGTATTCGAGCTTCTCCGGCGCGTACGCATAAAAATGCCCGAAGCCGCCGCCCAGGTAGGGCGCCGCGCCCATCTGCCAGAACAGCCAGTTGAGGGTTTCGGTGCGTCCGGCAGGATCGGAAGGCAAAAAAGCGCCGAACTTCTGCGCGAGGTACAGCAGAATCGAACCGGATTCGAATACCCGAATCGGCGGTTGCACGCTGCGATCCAGCAGCGCCGGAATCTTCGAATTCGGATTGATCTCGACGAAGCCGCTGGAGAACTGATCGCCCTCGTTGATGCGAATCAGCCACGCATCGTACTCGGCATCGCTGTGCCCGAGCGCCAGCAACTCCTCAAGCAGAATCGTCACTTTCACGCCGTTGGGCGTGGCCAGCGAATACAGCTGCAGCGGCTGTTTGCCCACCGGCAGCGCCTTGTCGTGCGTCGGCCCGGCAATCGGGCGGTTGATGTTGGCGAACTGGCCGCCGGACGGCGCAGTGTTTTTCCAGACCTTGGGCGGAACGTAGGGCGCTTTGCTCATGAAACAAACCTCATCGTTTGAAGGCGCAGAGTGTTGAGTCTGCTTGAGTGACCGCGAAGTCGACCGGTCAGGTACGGGGGATTGACTGCTGGCCAGCGTACCCGGCGGAAGGTGTCGCGGGCAATTACGCGCCGCACGATGGGCAATGTTCTGGCGCTGGAAGCACTATGGCGATTGAGTGCCGCCAGCGCCAACGCTGCATTCAGCGAGCGAGAAACGCCAACAGATCTTCATTCAAGGCTTGGGCGTGGGTCACCGCAAAACCGTGGGGTGCGCCGGCGTAGACTTTCAGTTCTGCGTTCTTGATCAGCGCCGCTGCCTGTTTGCCGGTGGTTTCGAACGGCACGATCTGGTCGCCATCGCCGTGGATCACCAGCGTTGGCACATCGATTTTTGCCATGTCCGGGCGGAAGTCGGTTTGCGAGAACGCGGTGACGCAATCGACGGTGCCTTTGAGCGAGGCCAGCAGCGCTACGTTGAGGGTTTGTGTGAGCACGCCGTCCGAGACTGTCTGGCCCTGATTGGTGCCGTAGAACGGCGCGGCGAAATCGGCGATGAATTGCGCGCGATCCTTGAGCAGCCCGGCCTTGATGCCGTCGAACACCGACGTGTCGACGCCTTGCGGATAGTCGGCTTTCTTGCCGAACAGCGGCGTTACCGCGCCCAGCAATACCAGGCCGGCGACGCGTTCGCTGCCGTGCCGGGCGATGTAGCGGCTGACGTCGCCGCCGCCCATGGAAAAGCCCACCAGCGTCACGTCACGCAAGTCCAGATGATTGATCAGTTGCGCGATGTCGTCGGCGAACGTGTCGTAGTCGTAGCCGGTCCACGGTTGATCGGAGCGGCCAAAACCGCGGCGGTCGAAGGCAATGGTGCGGTAGCCGCGGCTGCTCAGGTATTCCATCTGGTATTCCCACATGTCGGCATCGAGCGGCCAGCCGTGGCTGAACAGCACTGGTTTGCCGCTACCCCAGTCCTTGTAATAAATTTCTGTGCCGTCTTGGGTGGTGAACGTGCTCATGCAAACTCCTTGCGTCGGTGGTGGCCGAATTGGCTGCGTCCACTATCTGCGCAATGTGCACGGGCCACTTGTACGCAAGTGCTGGGTCACCCGCGTCGGGCAGAGTTGTATGATGCAACCCTGAGCCGCAAGGCCGATCACCGATTTGAAGGAGTACGTTGAAGTGAAGCGCAAAAGCCTGCAGGGCGCGGCGTGCCCGGTTGCCCGGACACTGGATCTGATCGGCGACTGGTGGTCGTTGCTGATCATTCGCGATGCGCTGGACGGAATTCGGCGTTTCAGCGATTTCCAGAAGAACCTCGACATCGCCAAAAACATGCTCAGCGCCCGCCTCAAGGCACTGGTGGAGCAGGGCATCCTGCAAACGGTGCCCGCCGCTGACGGCGGGGCTTACAAGGAATACGTGCTGACGGAGCGCGGCAAAGCCCTGCAGACGGTGATCGTTGCTCTGTCGCAATGGGGCGGTGAGTTCATGTACGCGCCGGGCGAGCCGGGCTCGGTGATGGTCGACGCGAAGCATCGCCAGCCGATTCGCAAACTGCAGTTGATGTCCGAGGACGGGCGCACGCTCGGGCCAGGGGAGGTCGCGACGAGATTGGCAGTTGAACACTGACGGGCGGTTACAACATTAGTTTGACGTCAAAATGATGGCCATCTAATATCGCGCCACTATTTTGATGTCACTTCCGTCTCGAGGGATCGAACATGTACCCACCCGCCCTCGTGGCGAGGTTGTGCGTAGCTTTGCTGTGCCTTTCTCCGCTTCAGATTGCCTCCGCTGCTCCCACCCCCGGTGAAACCGACCTGATCCGCGACCGCCAGAATCGCCTGCTCGAAGAGCAGCAGCGACGTCTCGAAGAACTCAAGGATTTGCCCGGCAAAGCCGCCACGCCGGCGCAACCGACGGCTCCCGCCGATAGCCGCTGTTTCCCGATCAAGGACATCGAGCTCAAGGGCGCCGACAGCCTGTCCGAACATGAAAAATCGCGCCTGCTCAAGCCTTACATCGGTGAATGCCTTGGCGTGCCGCAGCTCAATGAACTGCTGAAAGTCATCACCGATCACTACATTGAAAAAGGTCTGGTCACCAGTCGCGCCTACTTGCCGCAACAGGATTTGTCTGGCGGCCACCTGAAAGTGTTGGTGGTCGAAGGCAAGCTCGAAGGCATGAAAGGCGCGGAAAACAGTCAGCTCTCGGAGCGCGAGCTGGCCATGACGTTCCCTGGGAAGAGCGGTGAACTGGTCAACCTGCGCGAGATCGAGCAGATGGTCGATCAGCTCAATCGCTTGCCGTCCAATCAGGCGAAAATGGAGCTGGCGCCGGGCAAGAACGTCGGTGGCAGCGAAGTGCTGGTCACCAACACGCCACAAAAACCATGGCGTGTCGGGTTGTCGCGCAATAACGACGGCCAACGCAGTACCGGCGAACAGCAGTGGGGCACCACCTTCGATTGGGACAGCCCGCTGGGTCTGGCCGATCAGTTGAGTCTGCGTGGCGGTCACGACGCGATGACCGATCACCAGCACACTTCCAACAACGCCATGCTCAGCTACAACGTGCCGTGGGGCTGGTGGAACTTCAACTACACCTACAGCCAGAGCGAGTACCGCTCGCAAATCGCCGCCAACCTCTACAACTTCAAGCAGACCGGCGACAGCGAAAACCATCAGTTTCGCGCCGAACGCGTGATCCACCGCGATTCGGTCAGCAAGACGTCTCTCAGCGCTGGTCTGTCGTATCTGCGCACCAACAACTTCATCGAAGACAGCAAGCTCAAGCTGAGCAGCAACCGCATCAGCGAAGCGCAGTTCGGCTTCAACCACGGTCGTCGCATCGGCAGTGCCTTCGTCAACTTCGACGCCGGCATGCAGCAAGGCATCGGCGCGTTTGATGCGCAAGGCAGTCACGATCCGGGACCAGGCGAGCCCGATGCCCGCTACCGCAAATACACCGCGACCCTGAGCTACTTGCAGCCGTTCAAACTCTGGGGCGAGTCATTCAGCTTCAGCAGCCTGATGACCGGCCAGCACAGTGAGGACGTGCTGTTCAGTTCGCAGCGCACCAGCCTCGGCGGCTCGTCGTCGATCCGTGGCTACAAGGATCAGTCACTGGCGGGCGACAGCGGCGGTTACTGGCGTAACGATCTGCGCTGGAGCCGATCGATCAATGTCGAGTGGCTGCGTCCGGTGTTCAGCGAATACGGCACCAGCCTCGGCTATGACCAGGGCGTGATCCAGAACGGTCGCTACAACGGTGAACAGCACGGCCGCATGTCGAGCAATTCGCTGGACCTGTTCGCCCGTGGCCAGCACGTCTCCGCCGGCGTGACCTTCGCGCATTCGCTGGAACGACCGGATGCGCTCACCGAGCGCGAAGCACCGATTTATTTCCGCCTGGAATTCTTCCTCTAAAACTGCCTGCCCCGAGATTCTGAAATGGACATTCGTCAACTGGCCTTCCTGGCTGGTCAGCCAACTGCTGCCGTAAAAAACCGCGAACACTTTCTCGGCATGCCAAAACGCGGGCTGGCTTTGCTGTTGGCGAACGTCATGTTCTGGCAACCGATGTGGGCGCAGGCCGACGGCATCGTGGTGGCCAACCCGAATACCTCGCTGGATCGCGCCGGCAATGGCGTGCCGATCATCAACATCGCCACGCCCAATGCCAGCGGGCTGTCGCACAACCAGTTCCATGATTACAACGTCGGATCGCAGGGCGTCATCCTCAACAACGGCTCGACGCAGAACAATCTCACCCAGCTGGGCGGGCACATCATTGACAACCCGAACCTGAAAAACAGCGGTTCGGCGCAGGCGATTCTCAACGAAGTCATCAGCGGCAACCCGAGCCAGTTGCGCGGTTACACCGAAGTGGCAGGGCAGTCGGCGCGGGTCATCGTCGCCAACCCGTACGGCATCACCTGCAACGGTTGCGGGTTCATCAACTCGCCGCGCGTGACGCTGACCACCGGCAAACCGGTGCTCGACAACGGTCGCCTGGATCGCTTTCAGGTCGATCAGGGTTCGGTGGCCATCGAAGGCGCGGGAATCAACGCGACCAACGTCGACCGTTTTGAAATCATCACCCGCAGCGCGAAGATCAACGCCGAGATCCAGGCACAGAACCTGACGATTGTCGCCGGGCGCAACGACGTCAACGCACAGACCTTGAACGCCACCGCCCGCGCCGATGACGGCAGCGCCAAGCCGCAACTGGCCATCGACTCCTCGGCACTGGGCGGCATGTACGCCGGGGCGATCAAACTGGTCGGCACCGAGGCCGGGGTCGGGGTGAAACTCGACGGCAAGCTGATCGCCAGCGGCGGTGATATTCAACTGGATGCCAATGGCCAACTGAGCCTGGCCGACACCTCGGCCACCGGCGCGGTCAACGTCAAAGCCGCCAGTCTTGATGCACGCGGCCCGGTCTACGCCGGCACCGCTCTCAACGTACAAACTCAGGGCAACCTGACCAACCGCCAGACCCTCGCCGCCCGCGACAGCATCACCCTCAGCGCTGGCGGTCAACTGACCAACGCCGGCGCCATCGATGCCGGCGTCAATGCCGACGGCAGCCGCAACACCAGCGGTGATCTGAGCCTGACTGCGCAGACCCTCGACAACAGCGGTAAAAGCCTGACAGCAAGCCGCAACCTGACGGTCAACGCCGCAACGCTGAATAACCAGAACGGCAAGCTCAGCGCGCAAACCATCGCCATCGCCGGTGGAACACTGGATAACCGCAGCGGCAAGATTCTGGGCAATCTGGGTCTGAACATTGATCTGAGCGGGGCATTGACCAACGCGCTCGGCGTCATCAGCAGTGAAGGCGCGCTGACGCTGAACGCGGGCCAGATCGATAACAGCAGCGGCAGCCTGAGCAGTGCCGGTAAATTGCAGTTGACCAGCACGGGTGCGTTGTTCAACCGCGCCGGATCGATTGGCACCGACAGTGTGCTGACCCTAAAAAGTACCCGTGTCGACAACAGCCAAAAGGGCCTGATTTCCGGCAAGGACAGCAGTCTTGTAGAGACCGGCAGCCTCGACAACAGTAACGGCAAACTGCTCAGCCAGCAGAAATTGACGCTGCGCACGACGCACGCCTTGAACAACGTCAACGGCGTCATCTCCGGCACGTCGCTGGACAGCCACAGCGGCAGTCTCGACAACCACGAAGGTCTGATCAGCAGCCGCACTGCGTTGCAGTTGAGCACCGACGAGACCCTCGCTAACCAGCTCGGCACAGTCATCGCCGATGGGCATCTGAAGCTTGTCGCCAATGGACTGGACAACCGTGCCGGCAACATCGTCGGCAAGTCGGATATCAGTGTCGAGGCGAAAAACCTCAACAACCAGAAAGGCCAGGTGATCGCGACCGGCGTACTCAAACTCAATGCCGATCAACTGGATAACCGCCAGAGCGGTCTGCTCGGATCGACCAACGCCATGACCCTGACGGTCGAAGCGCTGGACAACCGTGGCGGCGAAATCAGCACCAACAGCGATTTGTTGCTCGCCGGCAACAAACTCGACAACAGCGATGGCGGCAAGGTCTTCACCGGCAAGTCCCTGACGCTGACGGTCGAAGAAGTGCTCAACCGCAACAAAGGCCTGATCGACGCCGCCACGCTGTTCAAGCTGCAAGGGCAGAACCTGAGCAACAACGGTGGTGAATTGCGTAGCCAGCAAGCCATGCACTTGAACCTGGATGGCGTGCTCGACAACGCCAAGGGCAACGTCAGCAGTGAAGGCACATTGACGGTCAACACCGCGCAGATGGCCAACGCTCAGGGCAGCCTGTCCAGTGCTGCCGGTCTGACGCTCGAAAGCCTTGGTGGCGTCGATAACCAAGGCGGCAAAGTGGTCACCGATGGCGCACTCGTCATTCAAAGTGGCAGCCTCGACAATCGTCAGCAGGGTGCACTCAGCGGTAAAGGTGCGGTCACCGTCACCACCGGCGCATTTGATAACAGCGACGGGCAACTCAGCAGCGCGCAGACACTGAACCTCGTCGCCGACCAAGTCACCAATAATGCCGACGGCAGTATCGGCAGTCAGGGAGCGCTGACGGCCTCGGTCAAAGGGCTCGATCAACAGGGCGGCAAGCTGTTCAGCAACACGCGTCTGAGCCTGGATTTGAATCACGGCCAGTTGAACAACGGTGGTGTGATCAACACCCCCGGAGAACTGCTGCTCAAACAACTCAAGGGGGTGAATAACCACGGCACGATTTCCAGTGATGAAGCGTTCACCCTGACCGCGCAACATCTCGATAACGGCAATGGCAAGCTCTTGAGCAACCAGGCCCTGACCCTGCGCATTGCTGCTGCACTGGATAACGTCAAAGGTCTGATTGGCGCAGCGTCCATCGACGTGCACGGCGCGAAAGTGAACAACAGCAGCGGCAGCCTGACCAGCCGGGGCGACCTGGAACTGACCGTCGACGGCCTTCTGCGCAACGACGCCAAAGGTCTGATCAGCGCGGCGCAAACCCTGCAAATCGACAGCGGCGAACTCAACAATCGCGACGCTGGTTTGATCAACAGCAAAGGCAACCTGACGCTGACCGCCAGCGCTCTCGATTCCAGCAACGACGGCGAAGTTTCTGCGGTCGGTGACATTGATCTGAAGCTGACCTCGTTGACCCAAAATGGCGGTCGTCTGCTCGGGGAAAAAGCCGTCACGGTGGATCTGGCCAACGGCGATTTCGACAACCGCAACGGCTTGCTCACCGCCAAAGGCCCACTGACCTTCAAGCGCTTGCGTGACTTGAACAACCAGGGTGGTGAAGTCTCCAGCCAGCTCGGTTTCGACCTCATCGCCCAAGCAGTGAATAACGCCTCCGGCAAAATCATCAGCGGCGAAAAACTGCTGCTGCGCGGCACTGACCTGACCAATCAGAAAGGTCTGGTCTCCGGCTGGCAAGGACTGACAGTCAACGGCGACAGCCTCGACAACCGTGATGGCGGTACGCTGTCCAGCAAGTTTGCCGACGTATCGGTGGATCTCAAGGACGCGCTGCTCAACAGCGCCGCCGGTGCGGTGGTCGCGCAGAATAATCTGAGCATCAAGGCCGGCAGTCTGGACAACAGCAACAAAGGCAATCTCAGCAGCGGGGCGGGGCAGACGCTGACACTGGATGGCGCACTCAACAACAATTTGAATGGCCTGATCGCCAGTGGTGCGGCGCTGGATATCGTCAGCACGGCATTCACCAACGTCGGTGGCGGCGTCAATGCGCAACAGGCGATCAATGTCAGCGCATCGCGATTCGACAACAGCACCGGGCAGTTGGCCGGTAACGGCGCGATCACCCTTAACCTGAGCGGCGACCTCAACAACAACGCCGGCAAACTCGCGGCAACCGGCCCGATGCTGATCAAGGGCGTGACCGATCTGCGTAACCAGAACGGTCAGCTCGCCAGCCAGAACACACTGGATGTGCGCACGGGTTCTCTGGACAACAGCAACAAAGGCACGCTTGCCGCCAATGAGCAGTTGCTGATCACCGCCACGGGCACCGTCAGCAACAATGCCGACGGCCTGATCTACAGCCAGAAAGCCGATGTGCAACTGAACGCAGCGCGCCTGCTCAACGGCCAGGGCAAGATCCAGAGCGACAGCGCGCTGACGCTGGAGATCAGCGGCGATTTCGACAACCAGAGCGGTAAAGTCATCGCCCAGAACGGCAATGTGCTGATCAAAGCGGCCAACATCGATAACCGTGGCGGCACGCTCTCCAGCATCAAGGGTGCATTGGAGGCGCGCACGGTCGGCGTTCTGCGCAATGGCTTCGACCTGAACAACAACCGTCAACGCGGCATCATTCAGGCACAGAGCCTGACACTCTCGGCGCTGGCAGGCCTGAGCAACAGCGGCGGGCAGATCTCGGCACAAGCGGCAGACAGCAGCATTACCACGGCAGCGCTGGATAACGGCAACGGCGTGCTCTACGCGAAAGGATTGCTGGGCGTTAATGGCGCGAGCCTGGATAACAGTGACGGACAGATCGCCGCCGAGCGTATCGATTTTGGCCTCAGCGGCGCGTTGCGCAATGGCGCGGGCGTCATCGAAAGCAACACTCAACTGAGCGTCAGAGCCGGCTCTGTCGACAACCAGAACGGCCGGCTGCGCTCGCTGGGCAACTCGGGCAAGACCGAGTTTCGCATCGGCGGCCTGCTCGACAACCGCAACGGCGTGCTGGAAACCGCCAACGCTGACATGACCCTCGCTGTCGGCAGCTTCCTCAATGGTGGCGGGCAACTCAACCACGTCGGGCGCGGAAAATTCGATATCGCCACGGCCAACGTGCTGGGCGCCGGTGGCAGCATCACCACCGGTGGACTACTGGAACTCAATGCGGATACCTGGAACAACTCCAGCGTGATTCAGGCCGGTCGTTTGAACGTCAATGTCGGGCAGTTCAGCCAGACGGCCAGCGGCAAATTGCTCGCCTCCGAGCACCTGCAGGCGCGGGGTGGTAACTGGATCAATGATGGTTTGATCGCCAGTGATGGTTCGATCGATATGCAGTTGGGCGGTGCCTACGGCGGCGCCGGCCGCTTGACCAGCCAGGGCGGCACTTACCTCACCGCTGCACAGATGAACGTCGGTGCGGGCGGCAGTTTTGCTGCAGGTGCAGCGTCGACCCTCGGCATCGGCGGCCAATTGATCAACGCCGGGCGCGTGACCTCCACTAGCGATCTGACCCTCAACGCCGGGAGCGTTGCCAACTACGGCACGCTGGGCGCGGCACAGAACCTGATCGTCAACACGCCTTCATTGCTCAATGATCGCGGGCTGATTTTCAGCGGCAACAACATGACGCTGAACGTCTCCAACCTGACCAACCAGCACGGTGATCTCTACGGCCTGGGCAATATTGTTATCGGTGGGTACGGCGGCGCGGCACGGGCGGCCGGTGTCTATAACATTTCCGGTTCGATGGAGAGCGTCGGTGGCTTCACGCTCAATGCCGATGTGTACGAGAACCGTACGGAAGGCCCGGCGGCGTCGGTCGAGCGCAAGCTGATATCCGGGTTAATCGCGGCGAGCTGCGGTGACTGTGTTGGCGGCACGTTCAACAACTTTCTCGCAACCCGCGAGACGTATCAAATGGTCGACAGTGATACCAGCGCCTCTGCTGTGTTGAATGTCGGCAAGGATCTGGTGTTCCAGGGCGGTACGTTTTTCAACAGCAAAAGCACGGTGGCAGCGGGTGGCAACATCACCATCAACGCTGACACCCTGAAGAATATCGGGGCCCAAAGCGGAACCATCGAAGTTACACGCCAGTACAACTTTGAAATGGGCACTGGCAGCACGGCCAGGTTTATGAGCGACGTCGTGTTGCCCTACAACCTGCGCAACAATCCTGACTTTCCTTACGTGTATTACGTCATCGCTCCCGAAGGTCTGATTCGCAAAGCGACTGTGAAGACGGTGGGAGGGGGCCTTTTAATCGTCGACAGCGAGACGGGCGAAAACGTTGGCAATCGCAAGTATGGCCGGGCGATAACGGGATTGAGCGCGGGTTTTGAGACGTCAACGTCTTCGCTGTACGACCCCGACAACCTGCTGGCAATACCGAGCGAACTGGCGCAGTTCCAAAAAGGCATTGCTATTGAAAAACCCGTCAACAGCACCGACGCCGCAGGTACTGCCACCAGCCGCAACGCGGTCATTCAGGCGGGCGGTAAAGTTGCGATCACCGCCACCAGGGAAGTTGCAAACGACGTCGTTCGCGAGGACTACGGTTCGACGCTTGGCGCCAACAAAGTGGCCGACGCCAGCGTCGGCGATAAAAGCACTGCGGTCATCCGCATTAACAGCCAACTGCCGCCTGATCTCGCTCAGCAGCAAGTCAACCCACTGAGTCTGCCGGGCTTCTCGCTGCCGACGGGTGAAAACGGTCTGTTCCGTTTGAGCGGGCAGGGCGCCAGCGCTGCAGCGTCCGGTAATGCCGGGCCGGCGCCGACCTGGACGGTCGGCAATGAAACCATCAGTGCCCAGAACCACGTGGTCGCCGGCACCAGTGGCGGCCCGCGCAATCTGTTGGACGACGCCCCGGTGGCCATCTCCGACAGCACGCGCGCCGTCGATACATTCCATCGCACGCCGAGTGCCGGCAACGACGCCGCTACCCGCCCGGTCACCCGCGTAACCGGTTTGCCGGACACCAAGGCACCGTCCAATCCGCACAAATACCTGATCGAAACCAACCCGGTACTGACCGACCTCAAGTCGTTCATGAGTTCCGATTACCTGCTCGCCAAACTCGGCTACGACCCCGACCAGAGCGCTAAACGCCTGGGCGACGGTCTCTACGAACAGCGCCTGATCCAGCAAGCCGTCACCGCACGCACCGGTCAGGCCTTCCTCGACGGCCAGACCTCCAACGAGGGTATGTTCAAGTACTTGATGAACAACGCCATCGCCAGCAAGGACGCGCTCAACCTTTCGGTCGGCGTCGGTCTCACGGCGCAACAAGTCGCGGCGCTAACCCACGACATCGTCTGGCTCGAAGAACACGAAGTCAGTGGCGAAAAAGTCCTGGTGCCGGTGGTGTATCTGGCGCAGGCCAACGGCCGCCTCGGCCCGACCGGCGCGTTGATCGCCGGTAACGATGTGACGCTGATTGCCGGTGAAAACCTCGAGAACGTCGGGACTCTAAAAGCGACCAACAACCTGTCGGCAACGGCGGGCAAGGATCTGGTGAATAGCGGTTTGGTCGAGGTGGGCAATCGTCTGGATGTGCTCGCCACCAACAACATCGTCAACAAGTCCGGCGGCATCATCGCCGGACGCGATGTGAGCCTGACTACCCGCACAGGCGATGTGATCAACGAGCGAACCATCACCTCGGTGGACGACCAGTACGGACAGGTCACCCAACACCATGACTACGCTGACAACGCCGCACGAATCGAGGCCGCCAACGACCTGACCGTCAACGCTGCCAAGGACATCAACATCGTCGGCGGCGTGATGAAGAGCGGCCAGGACATGGTCTTGAACGCGGGGCGCGACGTCAATGTGTCGTCTGTGCAGGTCAATAACAGCGTTTCGTTGGGCTCAAGGTCGAGCAAAAGCGACATCACCCAACTGGCGGCTGATATCGATGCCGGGCGTGATTTCAAGGCTGATGCCAAACGCGATATCAATGTCATTGCCAGTGAGATTGACGCCAAGCGCGATGTGGCGATGACGGCCACTGAAAATCTGGTCATCACCTCGGCGGCGGATGAAGAACACTCTAAATCCAGGAACAAAAAAGAGAAGCGCCAGGAGGATCATGTCAGTCAGGTCATGTCCGGTATTACGGCGGGCGGTGACGTCAAGCTGGATGCAGGTAAAGACCTCAGTGTGATTTCCAGTCGGGTTAGTGCTGGCGATGAAGCCTATCTGGTGGCTGGCGATAATCTGCAGATTCTCGCTTTGCAGGACACCGATTACACACTGTACGACATGAAGAAAAAGGGCAGCTTCGGCAAGCTGAAGATGCAGCACGATGAGGTGACCGACACCAAGTACGTCGGCAGCGAGATCAAGACCGGTGGCAACCTCTCGTTGGTCAGCAAAGGTGACCAGCTTTATCAAGTGGCAAAGCTCGACAGCGGCAAGGACATCCTTCTCGACAGTGGCGGCTCCATTACCTTTGAAGGGGTGAAGGATCTGCATGATGAGAACCATACCAAGACCAACAACAACGCTGGATGGGTGTCCTCGAAAGGTCGCGGTAACACCGACGAAACCCTGCGTCAAACCCAGATGGTCGCCAAAGGCAACATTGTTATCAAGGCAGTCGATGGCCTGAAAATCGACATCAAGGAAGTTAATCAGCAATCCGTAAGCCAGACCATCGACGCTATGGTCGAGGCTGATCCGCAACTGGCTTGGCTGAAGGATGCTGAGGCTCGCGGTGATGTCGATTGGCGGCGGGTGAAGGAAATCCATGAGTCGTTCAAGTATGAAAACTCAGGAGTCGGCCCTGCTGCGCAAATAGCAATCGCGATCATGATGTCTTTTGTCATGGGACCAGCTGGTCTGGGCTTGGTGGGCGGCGGCTTCGGTGGTGCGGTTGCTACGAGCCTGGCAACTACAGGTGTTACCAGCACGATTAGCAATAAGGGGGATTTGGGCGCCGCATTTAAGGAGACCTTCAGCGCCAGCAGCTTGAAGAACGCTGCCATCGCAGGATTTACGGCGGACTTCCTCAATTACGCTGATGCGAATTGGTTTGCGGCTGGAGGCAGCAAAACTGCAAATATTCTGACCAGTAGCAACTTTACCGACGTCGCCATCCGTACGACTGGTCGCGCGATTATATCCAGTGGTGTTTCCACCACTATTGGTGGCGGTAGCTTTGGCTCCAACCTTGGAGCGGCGTTAATGGGTGAGGCAAGCAGCGTCGCCATGGCAACCGGGTTCAATTTTGTTGGCGATAACACGATCAAATTTCCGGAAGGCGGCGTAGTAAAAGTTGTAGCGCATGCGTTGATGGGTGGCTTGCTTTCCCAGGCAACGGGCGGGGATTTTGCGACAGGTGCGGCGGCAGCCGGATTGAACGAAGCGGCGATGAAAGCGTTGGTGACGTTCGCCGGTGGTAACGACCAGATGCAGGTGATGCTGTCGCAGTTAACAGGAGTGTTAGCGGCTGCCGCAGTGGATGGAAACACCCAGCTAGGGGCCACCATTGCGGGGAGTGCTACGACATATAACTATCTTTATCACCGTGAGGTGAAAGAGATGCTGGCCGAAATCGACAGCAAATCCACCGAAGAGGAAAAGCTGGCGGTCAGAGACAAATACGAAGCGCTCGACAAGCAACGAGAGTTGGAGCGAGACGAGTTTTGTAAAGGAGCAGCTGACACTTGCCGTAAAATCTCGCGCGATTTGGCCGACGATGACGCAAAATTCTCGGAACTCGTAACGAAACTGAGGAGTGAGGGCAAGGGGGCAGAGGCCTATTGGGTAGGTTCCATTCAAACAGGGAATTTAAACTCTGCCGGATCAATGGCTTCTGTTGTGAAAGCACAGGAGGGTGGCCTCTTTGCAAAATTGGGTGACATAGTAATCGAGATGGGTGCCGGACTTTTCCCAAGCAGGATTACTGGAAAAGGTACAACTGCTACACATGTGGCAGACGGGAAGGAACCGGCTGAAGTAAAAGGAACCGGATCTTCGAAATCGCCCGTCCAAGAGCTTGAGGTTGACGCCTATAAAAATCTTAAGGCGAGGGAAGTGGTGAGAGACGGTCTGGAACATGACCATATCCCGTCATATGCTGCGTTGCGCACCGCAAAGGAAAATGAGTTGGGCCGCCCTCTCACGGAGGTGGAATCCAAAGCACTCTACCAAAACGCCACTGCCGTGGAGATTCCGCGGGACGTGCACATTGCAGGCCGTACGTATGGGGGTAAAAATACTCGGGAGCAGATTCAACAGGATGCGGCGGATCTGTGCGGAGCAGTGTGCCGCGACACAAATGTACTGCGAGAAAATCTCAATAGTCGAGGATATGACTCAAAACTCGTAGATGAGACAATTCAGAAAATCGTGGATCGAAATCGTGCAACGGGAGTTATTAAGTAATGAAATTCTGGTCTGACTGTATTCAATCTCTTGGGCAGGATGAGCATGGGCCGGTTGTTGTGGATCTCTGGCGCAAAGTTCAAGAGCGGCCAACTATTTTGGAAACGCCGGACAGCTATAATGATCCGGATGGGAAAACGATATTTTATAAATTTATAAGATCTGGTTTGGAGTTTGGGTTCCGCTCAGGGAAATTAAACCATATCCATTTTTTTGTGCAGCCTCACGAGGGTTATTCAGCGTATAGCGCAGACGTGCTTGATCGCGTGGCTCAAACTTGGGTAGCCCAAGATGTCGCGAGAGAGTTAGGTCCTGCCGACAAAGGTGGACCAGCCAAAGTTGATATGTTGATTGGCCAGATTCAGCAGTGGTGTAAATATGAGCTACCTACGCATGACTTGAGAATGGAGTTTTCTGAAGACGGTCGTTTGTGGAAAGTGACCTTGGTGGCGAAGTCTTAAAGTTGGATTTATGGAACGAGGGCTGAAAAGGGGGGCGGCGTAAATGGGGGCGACGTAAATGGGGACAGACCACGTTTAATCTAATTGGCTGAAACAATACGTAAAATTTCTGCGTAATTTTAGCCATGCAGCCCGCTAAGCTTTCAGTTCGACCAATGGAAAGGATTCAACGATGCCGGAACAAATGGGGACAGACCACGTTTAATTAATTGGCTGAAACAACACGTAAAATTTCTCCGTAATTTTAGCCATGCGGCCCGCTAAGCTTTCAGCTCGACCAATTGAAAGAAGGGTAAATGAGGGCGGACGACTTTTAGAAAGCACTCCGAAAACGTGGTCTGTCCCCGGGTTCTCGTGAGCGGATGGAGAGGGCAGTAGCTGTGGGCGAGAGTCCGTCCTCCAACCTTGGAGGTTGGGCCACGGATACTCCCATAAATTCTGTGGTGGACGTTCGAAATAAGCTCGCAGTTTCTGAAGAGTTCAAACAGGGGCCGTTATTTCAAGTCGAGTTCACGGTAAAGCCAGGCGTCGGAATTCGTGAAGGAACTGTAGGCGATATGTGGGATGCGAAGAACGGCGCTCGCTTACCTGGTGGTGGACATCAGGTAAATTTTATGGATAAGTCACCTCGAACTAATCCAGAATTGTATGAGGTGAATATGGGGTCGGTGAGGTCGTTGCAGTGAGTCAGTTAATTAGTGAAATTAGAACAAAGTGGGAGTTTGATGATGGGCTGCTCTTTGAGCAGTTTGTCCGCTGGGACGGTGCCGGTACCAGTTTTGACGATAAAAAAAATAATATCCTATATGCTCAAAAGCACTCAGTTGTACGTTTTGAACGGTATTTGGTTCTCGAAGGTGGAGTTGAACTACGTATTCCCGTCAGTAACATGCCCTATATTCTTGCTGACAGAACAGGGGTTTTGGTGGTTTTTGATGAGGCGCCCTCAAAGTTTGATATTCCTGAATTTCCTTGGTTTTTTAACTATCCTAATAACGCGGCGATCTACAATTCTGATAGTTCCTTACGCTTCCAAATAAAAAACGCTCATGGTGTGGGAAGCTATATAGGCGCAGTGCAGTATACGTCAATGCCCGAAAACCCAAATGCGTTAGGTGTTTTGATAGGAACAGTGGGGCATGATCCGGAATGGCTATATCTGGTTGATCCTGATGCCCCGTTATTAATTCCTACAGGAAGGTGGGTTCGCTATTGACGATCAAAGGAGGAAATGGGGAGGAGGAAATGGGGGCAGACCACATTTAGACAGTACTCCGAAAGCATGGTCTGTCCCCCTTTAAATATGTCCGCTTTTTAACAACTATGTTCCATGCGTGGATTAAGAAAATGTCAGGAATTCGAAAGGGGATAATCACTGCTGGCGAGTACTGTGGCTGGGGCGCGTAAATGGGGACAGACCACGTTAATGTAATTGGCTGAAACAATACGTAAAATTTCTGCGTAATTTTAGCCATGCGGCCCGCTAAGCTTTCAGCTCGACCAATTGAAAGAAGGGTAGGAACAAATGGGCACGTAAATGGGGACAGACCACGTTTAATTAATTGGCTGAAACAACACGTAAAATTTCTCCGTAATTTTAGCCATGCGGCCCGCTAAGCTTTCAGTTCGACCAATTGAAAGGATTCAACGATGCCGCGTAGATCTCGAGTTTTGATTCCAGGTGTGCCACTGCATTTGATTCAGCGAGGAAACAATAGAACTGCCTGTTTTTTTACCGAGGAAGACTACCTTTTTTATTTGGAGCTTTTGGCCGAGCAGGCCTCTAAAAATGATTGTGATATTCACGCGTGGTGCTTGATGACTAATCACGTTCATTTGTTAGTAAGTCCTCATAATGCCAACAGCGCAAGCCTGCTGATGAAAGGTGTCGGCCAGAGATACGTCCAATATGTAAATCGTACGTATCGTCGCAGCGGAAGTTTGTGGGAAGGCCGATATCGCTCATGTCTTGTTGAGAGTGAACGATATTTGTTGTGCTGCTATCGATACATCGAAATGAATCCAGTCAGAGCGAAAATGGTAGCTCATCCGTCACAATATCGCTGGTCAAGTTACCGTATTAACGCACAATCAGAGCACTCGCACATCGTTACCCCTCATGCTCAGTATTTGGCGCTTGGAGGGGAGGGCGGGCAGCCGGCAGATGCTTACCGCGAGCTGTTCAAAAATGACTTAGAGTCAGAGTTGGTTGAGCAGATTCGTGATGCGACCAATGGAAATAATGTTTTTGGCGGTTCAAAATTTGCTGTTGAGGTCGAGACAATGATCGGTCGTCGCGTGCAGCGAGGTAGCCCGGGAAGGCCGAAAAAATCGACAATCTGATGAAACGTGGTCTGTCCCCGGTTTTCCGTTTTTCCTGTGTCCCCGTTTTTCCTGATAGTTTGAGGTCGTTAAAATGATTGATCTTGTAGCATGTGTAAGAACTGAAGTGATGCATGCTGATGGAACAGTTTTTGAACGCTACTATGATTGGCAAGGGGGGAGAACCGCTTTTGAAGTCGAAATGGCGCAAGCTAAACATGTGGATGTGAGTGAGGTTGTAGAGAAAAAAACTTATATAGTTTCAGATAGTGGTTCAGAGGTTTTATTTTTCGCTGCTGGTATTCCATACATACTGCCTGACAGGACTGGGGTACTGGTGGTGTTTAAGGAAAAGCCGCACAGGTTTAGCTCTGCTGAAGCTCCTTGGTTCTTTTCGTACCCTCACAATGCTGCTATCTACAACGGTGATGGTACATTGCGTTTCCAGCTGTATAACCCTGAAGGGGAAGGCAGTTACATAGGCGCTATACATACAGGTGTGATGCCCGAGCATACAGATACGTTAGGTGTATTAATGGGTACGGTAGGACATGAACCAGAGTGGCTTTATTTGGTTGATCCTGATGCGTCGAAATTGATTGCTACAGGGAAGTGGATTCGCTATTAACTATCGAGTGAAAGATGAATTGATTTCGGAGGTTATCTGAAAATAAAATTGTCCCGATTTGTCATTTAAATGCGGCTCTGGTTTTGAATGGTTTGAGGTTTTGGAAATGATCGATCTAGTTGTTCGCATAAAAAATGTGGTAGTGCATGCTGATGGTACAGTTTTTGAGAGTTTTTACGATTGGCAGGGAAATAGTACAGATTTTGAAGTTGAAATGGCGCAGTTTAAGTATGGGCATGTGAGCAAGGTTGTAGAGCTGAGAACATATATAGTGTCTGATAAAGGCTCGGAGGTTTTGTTTTCTGCTGCTGGTATCCCTTGCATACTGCCAGATAGGACGGGAGTGCTGGTAGTGTTTGATGAAAAACCATCCAGTCTCGACTCGCCTGACGCACCTTGGTTTTTTGCGTACCCTCACAATGCTGCTATCTTCAACGTTGATGGAACACTGCGTTTTCAGTTATACAACCCCAATGGAAAAGGCAGCTACATAGGCGCTATACATTCAGGTGCAATGCCCGAGCATCCAGATACGTTAGGTGTATTAATCGGTACGGTAGGACATGAACCAGAATGGCTTTATCTGGTTGATTCTGAAACTCCGAAATTGATTCCTACAGGGAAGTGGATTCGTTATTGAATGTCGAGTGAAGCATGAATGGGTTTTTATATTTTTCTGAAAAAATAAAATTCTCCCTATTTTAATTTTTTGTAAGGGCTTTGTGAGGGAGACTAGATCGCAGTGAGTACGCTAAAGTGAAAGCCGTAATAGATAAGGTTGTAACGGTTGTAGTTGGACAATGGTGTGATTTTTGAGCGCTTTGTTACCTGGGATGGAGGGCGCACTAGTTTTGAAGATATAAAACAATATATTCACGATTCAAAAGGACGTTGTGTAGTAAGCCGTCGGCAGTATTTTGTGCTGCATAATGGTGTGGAGGTTGATGTTTCAATACATGAAGCGCTACATATATTGCCAGATAGAACGGGGGTTTTTGTGGTTTTTGAAAAAGAGCCTTACAACTTTAGTGGCTCAGAGAATCCCTGGTTTTTCGGATATCCTGGCAATGCAGCGATTTTTAATGCGGATGGTACTCTGCGATTTCAGGTGCACAATCCTTATGGAGAGAACAGTTACATAGGTGACATACATTCCGGCGCAATGCCCGATCATCCAGATACGCTAGGTGTTTTGATCGGTACGGTAGGGCATGAGCCAGAATGGCTTTATTTGGTTGATCCGAATGCTCCGCAATTAATTCCTACAGGAAAGTGGATCCGTTATTAACAGTTAGGTGCGATTCACATAGTCGGTATTTTACAACATAACCGGCACTTCGTTTATCGCTTGTCATTTAGACGCAAACGACGACCTCAGTAACGAAATGTCGCAGTAACGCTGCCCCCGCTCTTTGACGCCCCAACGGTGACCCTTTATGATGCGCCATCATTTTGGCATCGCTTTGCTGTGGGTCGTAAAAAAACGTGCCTTCCAGCGTTCTTTGCACGTCAACGTTGCCTCAATAATTCCCGTTATCGGCCTACGCCGTCATTTCAGGTGCTCAACAACGTGTCTGTTCCGAAAATTTCCGTCGTCATCCCCACGTACAACGTTGAGTCCTACATCGCTGAAACGCTCGATTCGCTGATCAATCAGCCCGTGCCGTTGCATGAAATCATCCTGATCAACGACGGTTCGACCGATGGCACACTTGGCGTCATCGAGAAAGGCTTTGGCCATCGTGCGGAAGTAAAAGTGGTGACCCAGGATAATCAGGGTGTGGGCGCAGCGCGGCGTAACGGGCTGGCGTTGGCGAGCGGGGAGTATGTGTTTTTCTGCGATCCGGACGATGTCGTCAGCCCTGAGCTGTTCAGTACGCTGGTGGAGCAGGTGCAGGCCAACTCCGCGCTTGAGCTGTTTTATTTTTCCAAGCGTTCGTACACTGAAGTGGACGGCAGGAAACATTTCCTGAGACGTAACACCGCCGCCAGTCGTAATGGCTGGTTCGATGCCGGACGCGACTTGCTGGAGGACCTGATTCTGTCCGGCAAGTATCACGCGGCGACGTGGCAATACATTTTCAAGCGCTCGGTGTGCGAGCGTTTCGCGGTGCGGCTGGAAGGGCGCGCTCACGAAGATCATGTGTTCAGCATGAACATTTATCTGCACAGCCAGACCACGTTTGCCACTGCGGCGGACTATTACTTTCAACGGGTCAGGAACGGCTCGCTGACGCAGAGCCACAAGGATGTCGAGTACGTGATGGGCAGTTATGCCGCGTATCGCGACACCCTGGCGGCGTTGAAGAAACACATTGGTTCGTTCAATGCCGGGCGTGAAGTTGCGCTGAATTTCATGGAGCGCAATGTCGATGCACTGATCACCAAGTGCATCAAGTACGGTGTGCCGTTGCCACAACAGATCACTTCGATGACTCGGCAAGACAGCCGTGATTGTGGGGTGGTGGTGCATCCTCGCTGGACACTGCTGTTTCCGCGCATTGCTCACGGGATGCGTAAATTGCGTTTCAATCTGAAGCAGATGCGCAGGAGTCGAAAAGGCCCGGTTCAGGGATAGTTTCAACTTTCTCACCTACGCCAAAAAGGGGCGAATTCATTTCAATGAATTCGCCCCTTTTTTATTGCGCAACATGTGAGTGTTCTTAACGAAACGCCGGCACCACATGCTTGATGAACAGCTCCAGCGACTTCTTCTTTTCCTCATGCGGCAAGCTGTTGTCACACCAGAAACTGAACTCATCCACCCCCAGTTCCTGATAGTACTTGATGCGCGGAATGATCTCTTCCGGCGTACCAATCATCGCCGTCTTATGCAGACTCTCAAGCTCAAACTCCGGACGCCCGGCGAACTTCTCTTCCGGGCTTGGCGCGAGGAAGCCGTTCACCGGGGTTTGCTTGTTGCCGAACCACGCGTCGAAGGTGCGATAGAAACGGGAGATGGCTTTCGCGCCGATTTTCCAGCCGTCCGGGTTATCAGCGGTGTGCACGTGGGTATGGCGCAGCACCATCAGTTGCGGGCGCGGTACGTCCGGATTGTTGTCCAGCGCAGTCTGAAACTTGTTCTTCAGGTCGAGGACTTCTTCGTCGCCCTTCATCAGCGGCGTGACCATCACGTTGCAGCCGTTGGCCACAGCGAAGTTGTGCGAATCCGGGTCGCGGGCGGCGATCCACATTGGCGGGTTCGGCTTCTGGATTGGCTTCGGCACGCTGGTGGAGATGGGGAATTTCCAGATGTCGCCGTCGTGGGCGTAATCGCCTTGCCACAAGGCGCGAACTACCGGGACCATCTCGCGCAGCGCTTGGCCGCCAGATGAAGCAGGCATGCCGCCGGCCATGCGATCGAATTCAACCTGATAAGCGCCACGGGCCAGACCGACTTCCATGCGGCCATTGCTGATCACGTCGAGCAATGCACATTCGCCAGCGACCCGCAGCGGGTGCCAGAACGGCGCGATGATGGTGCCGGCGCCGAGGTGGATGGTGGTGGTTTTGGCGGCGAGGTAGGCGAGCAGCGGCATCGGGCTCGGCGAGATGGTGTATTCCATGGCGTGGTGTTCGCCGATCCACACGGTGCTGAAACCGCCGGCCTCGGCCATCAGGGTCAGTTCGGTGAGGTCTTCGAACAGTTGGCGGTGGCTGACGCTTTCGTCCCAGCGTTCCATGTGGATGAACAGGGAAAATTTCATGACGCTTCCTCGGATCTTTTGTTATTGAGGCTACAAAACTGTGTGGGAGGGGGCTTGCTCCCGAAAGCGGTGGATCCATCAAAATCTCTGGTGGCTGACACATCGCCTTCGGGAGCAAGCCCCCTCCCACAGTTGATTTGTGCGGGGCTTGGAGTTTTGATCAAGCCAGGACGGGCAGGGCGCCCATCTTGCCGTGGCAGTACACCAGCGGCCCGGCGATCTGTTCGGGAACGATGAGGTTCTTCACCGCGCCGACCATGATGGCGTGGTCGCCGCCTTCGTATTCGCGCCACAACTCACACTCGATGATAGCCGTTGCATTGGCCAGGATCGGGTTGCCCAGTTCGCTCAACGTCCACTCGATGCCTTGCGCTTTGTCCTTGCCTTTGCGGGCGAAGGCATAGGCTTCGCTCTGCTGGCCACCGGACAGGACGTGAATCGCAAAACGCTTGTTCTTGATCAAGACAGGGTAGGAGTCGGAGCTGTAGTTGGGGCAGAACAGCACCAGGGCCGGGTCCATCGACAGCGAGCTGAAGGCGCTGGCGGTCAGGC
Organism: Pseudomonas atagonensis; assembly: GCF_011369485.1. Lineage (GTDB taxonomy): Bacteria > Pseudomonadota > Gammaproteobacteria > Pseudomonadales > Pseudomonadaceae > Aquipseudomonas > Aquipseudomonas atagonensis. The sequence continues at coordinate 185,761 of NZ_VXCA01000004.1, forward strand.
CGACGATCTGCCCGTCGTCATCCAGGGTGGTGATCACGGTGACGCCGGACGGGAACGAACCCATGACTTGTTTGTAGATGGCCGCATCGATCATTGGACGATCCTCGGGTGTGGTGACGCTGTTTTTATGTGTTTGTTGGTCTGATGGTATACCAGTATTTTATCTTTGCAAGGGCTTTTAAGCTGAACCGATAAACGTACCTCGTTCGTCGGATAGTCAGTGTTTATAAGGCTTTCGGCTGGTCGTAGAGCCTTGGTTTCAGCGAGGATGGCGCATCAGATAGCACCGTAAACGACGGATCAGTCTTGTGAATTGCTTGGAATACCATAATATGGTCGGCATCTGAGGGGCGACCCAAAAGTCCTCCCGGTTTGGCTTCATACAAAGATAAGAACAGACAAACTCGAGTTCATGCATATGTCCCAGATGTCCCGGCAAGATCCGTTGATCGAGAATCACACGGTCGACTACGTCCCACTCGCGGAACGCCACGGGAAGGCCCGCGACCTTTTCACCCTTTGGTTCAGCACCAACATTGCGCCACTGCCCATCGTCACCGGCGCCATGGTGATTCAGGTGTTCCATCTTGATTTGCTCTGGGGGCTGCTGGCGATTGCGCTGGGGCACCTGATCGGCGGGGTGGTGATTGCTCTGGCGTCGGCACAAGGCCCACGCATGGGCATTCCGCAAATGGTTCAGAGCCGTGGTCAGTTCGGGCGTTATGGGGCGCTGTTGATCGTGTTCTTTGCGGCGATCATCTACATCGGCTTCTTCATTTCAAACATCGTGCTTGCCGGTAAGTCGATCGTCGGCATCGCGCCGTCGGTGCCGGCACCACTGAGCATTTTGATCGGCGCGTTGGCTGCTACGGCAATCGGCGTGATTGGCTACAACTTCATTCACACGCTGAACCGGATCGGCACCTGGGTGATGGGCAGCGCATTGCTCGCGGGCTTCGTCTACATCTTTGCCCATGACTTGCCGGCGGATTTCCTCACCCGGGGCAGCTTCAATCTGTCCGGCTGGCTGGCGACGGTGTCGCTGGGGATCATTTGGCAGATCAGCTTTTCGCCGTACGTGTCCGACTATTCGCGGTATCTGCCGGCGGATATTGGTATTGCCAAGCCGTTCTGGGCGACCTATCTGGGCGCGACGCTGGGCACGATTCTGTCGTTCAGTTTCGGCGCCGTCGCGGTGTTGGCGACCCCGGAAGGCACCGAGGCAATGGTCGCGGTCAAGCAGTCGACGGGTTGGTTGGGACCGATTCTGATGGTGCTGTTCCTGCTGAATATCATCAGTCACAACGCGCTGAATCTGTACGGTGCGGTGCTGTCGATCATCACCTCGATCCAGACCTTCGTCAGCCAGTGGACGCCGAGCATCAAGGTGCGTGTGGTGCTCTCGAGTGTCGTCTTGGCAGGTTGCTGCCTGGTGGCGCTCGGCGCCTCGGCGGATTTCATTTCCGAGTTCATCGGATTGATTCTCGCGCTGTTGCTGGTGCTGGTGCCGTGGGCGTCGATCAACCTGATCGACTTCTACCTGATCAAGCGCGGTAACTACGACATCACCTCGATCTTCCGTGCAGACGGCGGGATTTACGGGCGCTTTAATCTGCACGCAATCGTTGCCTATTTCATCGGCATCATCGTGCAACTGCCGTTCGCCAACACTTCGCTGTACGTCGGGCCTTACGCAAATCTGGTCGATGGCGCGGATCTGTCGTGGCTGGTCGGCCTGGTGGTGACCGTTCCGTTGTATTACTGCCTGGCGACACGTAGCAAGGCTCAACAGACCTGTGGCGAGGGGATTTATCCCCGTTCGGCTGCGAAGCAGTCGTGAAATCAGCGAATGCGGTTTTCCTCTAGGTTGAGGGGGCCGCTTCGCAGCCCATCGGGGATAAATCCCCTCGCCATAAGGGATTTCTAATCCTCTCTCCGCATTCGGGTGGTCATTCAAATTGGCCATATCGATCCCCTTTTGGCCCATCACCCACTGTGCTCCAGCGGCGCTGTCGGCAAGAATCGAACGCACAATCAAAAGCTGGATCTGCCTTACCCTTGGCTACCTTTCAAGCCGCTGCCGTGTACAGAACATAAAAACCATCGATCTCACGCCGCATTTTGGGGAAACAACCATGGTCACGATGAAACGCATTCTGGGTGCCACCGTGTGTGGGCTGACGCTGCTGGCCAGCGCGGTTCAGGCCGAGCAGCGCGAACTGCGGGTGTACAACTGGGCGGACTACATCCTGCCGTCAGTGCCCAAGGATTTCGCCGCCAACACCGGCATCAAAGTGACCTGGGATACCTTCGACACCAACGAATCACTGGAAGCCAAATTGCTGACCGGCAACTCCGGGTATGACCTGGTGGTGCCGTCCAACCAGTTCATCGAAACGCAGATCAAGGCCGGCGTGTTCCAGAAACTCGACAAGTCCAAGCTACCGAACTGGAGCCATCAGGATCCGCAGCTTTTGAAGCTGCTGGACAAGAACGATCCCGGCAACCAGTACGGCGTGCCCTACATGGTCGGCACCGTGCTGATCGGCTTCAACCCAGCCAAGGTCAAGGCTGCGCTGGGCGACAACGCTCCGGTCGACAGTTGGGATCTGGTGTTCAAACCGGAGAACATGGAAAAACTCAAATCCTGCGGCGTGGCGATGCTCGATTCGCCGTCGGAAATCCTCCCGCTGGCCCTGCATTACTTGGGGCTCGACCCGAACAGCCAGAACCCCGACGACTATGAAAAGGCCAAAGAGCTGATGCTCAAGGTTCGCCCGTACGTGACGTACTTCAACTCGGCCAAATACATGACCGACATCGCCAACGGCGACATCTGCGTGGCCATCGGGTACTCGGGCAGCTTCTATCAGTTCGGTAACCGCGCCAAAGAGGCGAAAAACGGTGTGGTGGTCGACTGGCGTTTGCCGAAGGAAGGCGCGCCGATCTGGTTCGATACCTTCGCCATTCCGAAGAGCGCGAAAAACGTCGAAGAGGCTCACGAATTCCTCAACACCTTGCTCGATCCGAAAGTGATTGCGCCGATCAGCGATTTCCTCGGTTACCCGAACGCGAACAAGGATTCGATGCCGCTGATCAACAAGGAAATCACCGGCAATCCAAACCTGACCCCGACGCCCGAAGCGCTGAAAACCCTGTACGTTGTTCAGCCATTGCCGCAGAAGCTTGAGCGCGTGCGTACGCGGGTGTGGACCAGCATCAAGTCCGATAAATAAGCTTCACACATTCCCCTTGTGGGAGCGGGCTTGCTCGCGAAGGCGTCAGATCATCCAGCATCATCGTTGAATGACACACCGCTTTCGCGAGCAAGCTCGCTACTACGGGTTTTGTGGGGTGTCATTCAGTGCGGCGTTCGGCATCTTTGGTCATCACCAGACTCAACAACACCGACCCCAGAATCACGCCGCCCACCACCGCCAGCGACCACTCCACCGGCATGTGAAACCACGGCATCAGCGTCATCTTGCCGCCGATGAACACCAGCACAATCGCCAACCCGTACTTGAGCAGATGAAAGCGGTCAGCCATGTCCGCCAGCAGGAAGTACAGCGCCCGCAGGCCCATGATCGCGAAGATGTTCGAGGTAAACACGATGAACGGGTCGGTGGTCACGGCGAAGATCGCCGGGATGCTGTCGACAGCGAACATCAGGTCACTGGCCTCGATCAGCACCAGCACCAGAAACATTGGCGTCGCCCAGCGCACGCCGTTCTGCAGGACGAAAAACCGTTCACCGTGAAAGCCGCTGGTGATGCGCAGATGCCCACGCACCCAGCGCAGCAGCGGGTTGTTGTCCAGATCCGGTTGCTGTTCGGCGAACACCAGCATCTTGATCCCGGTGATGATCAGGAACACGCCGAAAGCGTACAGCAGCCATTCGAACTGCGAGACCAGCCACACACCGGCGAATATCATCACAGCGCGCATTACAATCGCCCCGAGCACGCCGTACAACAGCACTCGGCGCTGCAATTCTGGCGGTACGGCGAAGTAGCTGAAGATCATCACGAAGACGAACATGTTATCGATCGACAGCGATTGTTCGATCAAGTAACCGGTGAGGAATTCGAGGGTTTTCTGCCGTGCGATCTCAGCGCCGAAGGCACCGTTCAGGTACCACCAGAGCAGAGCGGCAAAGGACAGCGCCAGCAAGCACCAGGCAATGACCCAGGACAAGGCTTCGCGCACTGACACCCGATGCGCCTTGCGCCCACCGAACACAAAAAGGTCCAATGCCAGCATGGCAAGAACGAAGACGATGAAGGCGCCCCACATCCATGGTTCGCCGATATTGATGTTCGTGGCTGACATGTCACGCTCCCTGTCTATTATTTGAATCGGGTTCAGACGAGGCCATGCTAGCGACGGTTTTGCAGCAAAGAAAAATCGTTTATTTCTCGGGTAGAGTTCGTAAAAAACGAAGTGTCGGCGCGCAGAGTACGCCGACATCTCCTGCTTAAACCTTACGGAAAGGCGCTTTCAGCGATGACCAACGACACTCTGGAACCTCAAGCGGTGTGCAGCCCGATCACCAGCAGCGCGATTTTTATCGTCGCGACGCTCAATGCCGGCAGTGACGCGGTGGACACCGTGAAGGGCTGGTGCGGCGACCTCTCCGGGCTGGTGCGATCCGTCGGCAAACGTGTGCCAGCGGGCAATCTGTCGTGTGTCTGCGGATTTTCTTCCAGCGCCTGGGATCGCCTGTTCGGCAATCCGCGCCCGGCGGCATTGCACGGGTTTCGCGAATTTGGCGGGCTTGGGCGCCACGCACCGGCCACCCCGGGCGATCTGCTGCTGCACATTCGCGCCGATCAAATGGACCTGTGTTTTGAACTGGCCACGCAAATCATGTTGGTGCTGGGCGACGCCGTGACCGTGGTCGATGAGGTTCAGGGTTTCCGCTATTTCGACATGCGCAGCATCATCGGTTTTGTCGACGGCACGGAAAATCCGCTCGGCCGCAAAGCCGTCAACTTCACCATCGTCGGTGATGAAGACCCGGATTTCAGCGGCGGCAGTTATGTGCTGGTGCAGAAGTACTTGCACAACATGACGGCCTGGAACGCGTTGAGCGTCGAAGCTCAGGAGCGCGTCATCGGTCGCCAGAAGCTGTCGGACATCGAACTGGATGATTCGGTAAAGCCGAGCAATTCCCACAGCGCGTTGACCACGATCACCACGGCCGATGGCGAGGAAGTGAAGATCCTGCGCGACAACATGCCGTTCGGCCGGCCGGGGGCGGGGGAGTTCGGCACGTTCTTTATCGGCTACGCACGCTCGCCCGCACCGATGGAGCAGATGCTGGAAAACATGTTTGTCGGAAAACCGCCGGGCAACTACGACAAGTTGCTGGATTTCAGCACGGCCGTGACAGGCAGCCTGTATTTTGTGCCGTCCGCGGATTTGCTTGAGGAATTGGCGGAGCGATAAAAAACGGCGGGATCAATTGATCCCGCCGTTTTGCATTTACTTGCCTGTTGCCAGCGCAGGCGTACGCGGCGGCACCAGACGCTTGGAACCGGTCGCCTCGAACGCCGCTGCCAGGCGCAGCAGTGTCGAATCGTCATAGGCCCGCCCGGCAAACGTCAGCCCCACCGGCATACCAATGTCGGCCATCACGCCCATCGGCACGGTGACGGTCGGCACGCCGAGGTGGCGGATCGCGAGATTGCCGTTGGCGACCCAGATGCCGTTGCTCCAGGCGATGTCCGCCGAGGCCGGGTTGACGTCGGCGTCGGCCGGGCCAACGTCGGCGTTGGTCGGGAACAGCACGGCGTCGAGGCCGAGGCGATCCATCCAGTCTTCGAGGTCGAGCTTGCGAGTTTTTTCCAGACCGCGCAGACCGTCTGGCAGCGTCGGGATCTGATCCCACGGCGTGATGCCACGCTCGGCCATGCGCACGTATTCGTCCATGCCGGCAGCGAGGTCGCCTTCACGGTTGGGCAGGGTGCCCGGGTCGTGCGGGAAGATTTTCGGCCCGTCGACGTCCGCCAGGCGGTTGAGTTTCGGGTCGCCGTTGGCGCGCAGGAAATCGTCGAAGGCCCAGGCCGACAAGTCCCATAGTTCGTGGTGCATGAACTCTTTGGAGACGATGCCGCGATTGAACACGGTCGGCGCACCGGGACGGTCGCCCTCGCAATTGGAGACCAGCGGAAAATCCACTTCGACCACTTCGGCGCCGGCCGCTTCGAGGGCCTGACGAGCCTGTTTCCAAAGGTCGATCACCGAAGCGCGGGTGTTGATGCGCTGCCCGGTCGGGCCGCCGATGCCCGGCGCTGCGCTGGTGCCGGCTTCAGGGTCGGCGTTGATGTACATGCGCGGCACGCCCAGGCGTTTGCCGGCCAGTGCATCACTTTTCACGGCGAGTTCAAGGTAAGAAGCAGGGCGCACCGAGGCGACGCTCGGGATCGGCACCCAGGGTTGCAGGCGCCACAGATCGCCACGGGTATCGGTGTCTTCAGCCACCACCACGTCGAGCACTTCCAGCAAGTCGGCCATGGTGCGCGCGTACGGCACGACCACGTCCATGGTCGGCGTCAGCGGCCAGTTGCCGCGAACCGAGATCACGCCACGGGATGGCGTGTAGGCGCACAGACCGTTGTTCGACGCCGGGCCGCGACCGCTCGACCAGGTTTCTTCCGCCAGCCCGAATGCCGAGAAGCTGGCAGCGGTGGCGGTGCCGGCACCGTTCGACGAGCCGGAGGCAAACGGCGCGGTCAGGTAATCAGCGTTGTAGGGACTTTCGGCGCGGCCATAGACGCCGCGCTGCATCCCGCCATTGGCCATCGGCGGCATGTTGGTCTTGCCCAGGCAGATCGCGCCACCTGCACGCAGGCGCTCGATGGTGAACGCGTCGCGCTGGGCCACCAGATCCGCGAAGGCCGGGCTGCCGGACGCTGCCGTGAGGCCTTTGACCAGATAGCTGTCCTTGGCGGTGTAGGGGATGCCGTCGAGCGGACCGAGGGTTTCGCCCTTGGCGCGACGGGCATCGGAAGCTTGCGCTTCTTTCAGGGCTTCGGGGTTGCGCACGATCACTGCGTTCAAGGCAGTGGCGGTGTCCGGGCCGTCAAAGGCGTCGATGCGCGCCAGGTAGGCCTGGACCAGTTCAACCGCCGTGGTCTGGCCGGATTCGAGCGCCGCGCGCAATTGGGCAATGGAAACTTCAGTGACTTCGATCATGCTGTTACCGCCGACAGGTTCGCTAAAGGGTGGTTGATCATTGTTATCGTCGAAAGATGTCAAAGATTCTTGATGGGCGAAACTCTACCCTGAAATTTGCTCAATGGCATGCATAAAGTCGATAAATATCGGTTAATTTCATCGGAAAAACTCTCCTGGTGTCTCGCCGAACTGTTGGCGAAACGCCGCGATAAAGGCTGACGTCGAGTCATAACCACAGGCCAAAGCCACGTCGGTGACGCGTTCGCCGCGTTCCAGCGGTGTGAGCGCACCCAGCAGACGTAGACGCTGACGCCAGGTGCGGAAGGTCAAGCCGGTGTCGCGCAGGAACAGTCGAGTCAGAGTTTTCTCGGTCACGCCGAACTTGTCGCTCCAGTGACTGAGTGTGGTCTGTTGTTCCGGATGTTGCTCCAGGCTTTGATAGATCTGACGCAAGCGCGCGTCCTGGGGCAGTGGCAGCATGAGGTCGATCTGCGGCGCTTCGGCCAATTGATCGAGGATGACTTGTGCCAGCCGCCCATGAGCGCCGTCCTGATCGTACTCCACCGGCACTTGGCTGAAGGCGCGAATCAGTTCGCGCAATAAATCACTTACCCCAAGCACATGGCAGCGTTCGATCGCCCAGCCCGCCACGCTGCAATCGATATAAAGGCTGCGCATCTCGGTGTGCGGCGAGCTGAACACCCGGTGCGGCATGCCCGCCGGAATCCACACGGCGCGCTCCGGCGGCGCGACAAAGCGTCCGGCGCTGGTCTGCACTTCAAGCACGCCTTGAATCGCGTACGACAATTGCACCCATGGATGACTGTGGCGGCGGGTCAGCGCACGATTGGGCAGCGATTCGGTGCGTCCGTACAGCGGACGCGGCAGGCTGGGTAGCCCGGGAATGCTGCGTCTGACGCTTTTCTCGTGTCCTTTTGGCGGCATCTGGAGGATCTTCGGCGTTAGTCGGTAATTGCCTGACACGTTAGAGTCGCAGGCACGCACTGGCAACCCCCGGATAACCAAACCATGATTCGCCCACGCTTCTTGCCCGACAACTTCACCCTGACGCTGGTCGGCGTCGTCCTGCTGGCCAGTTTTCTACCGGCCAGCGGCCAGGTCGCGGTCGGCTTCGGCTGGCTGACCAACATCGCCATCGCGCTGCTGTTTTTCCTCCACGGCGCGAAACTGTCTCGTGAGTCGATCATCGCCGGCGCCGGCCACTGGCGCCTGCACTTGCTGGTGTTCGGCCTGACCTTTGTGTTGTTCCCGCTCCTCGGTCTGGCATTGAAGCCGCTGCTGTCGCCGTTGATCGGCGACAGTTTGTACATGGGCATGCTCTACCTCTGCGCGCTGCCCGCCACGGTGCAATCGGCCATCGCCTTCACGTCGCTGGCGCGTGGCAACATTCCGGCGGCGATCTGCAGCGCGGCGGCGTCGAGCCTGTTCGGGATTTTCCTCACGCCATTGCTGGTCACATTGCTGCTCAACGTCCACGGCGACGGCGGTTCGACCCTCGACGCCATCCTGAAAATCAGCGTGCAATTGCTCCTGCCCTTTATTGCCGGGCAGATCGCCCGTCGCTGGATCGGCGCATGGGTCGGGCGCAACAAAAACTGGTTGAAATTCGTCGATCAGGGTTCGATTCTGCTGGTGGTTTACGGCGCATTCAGCGAAGCGGTCAACGAAGGCATCTGGCATCAGATTCCGCTCTATGAACTGCTCGGTCTGGTGGTCGTCTGCTGCATCTTGCTGGCGTTGGTATTGGTTGCCTCGACCGTGCTCGGCAAAGCGTTCGGCTTCAATCAGGAAGACCGCATCACGATCCTGTTCTGCGGCTCGAAAAAGAGCCTGGCCACCGGCGTTCCGATGGCCCAGGTGTTGTTTGCCGGCAGCACGATTGGCGTGCTGATTCTGCCGCTGATGCTGTTCCATCAGATCCAGCTGATGGTCTGTGCGGTGCTGGCGCAGCGTTATGCGAAACGGCCGGAGTCGGTGCCGGAGCTGATGGCGCAGGTGGATCCGTAAGCGCAGCGAATCAAACGATATCGTCGATCAGGATATGGTGCAGCCCTCGGCTGCACTGTTCGATCCGTGCCTCGACCTTGTAGACGTGGCGCAGCATCTGTTCGGTGATCACTTCCTGGCTCGGGCCGCTACCCTGAGCGGTGCCCTCGGCAATGACCAGCACCTGATCGGCAAAACGCAGTGCCTGATTCAGATCGTGGATGGCGAGAAATACAATCACCTGGCGTTGGCGCGCGAGGCTGCGCATGAAGTTCAGCACCTGCACCTGTCGATGCATGTCGAGGGCGCTGGTGGGCTCGTCCATCAGCAGGATTTCCGGCTCGCGCACCAGCGTTTGCGCAATGGACACCAATTGTTGCTGGCCGCCGCTGAGTTCTCCGAGGTTGCGAAAAGACAGTTCGGTAATGCCCAGCGCCGCCAGAATCTCATCGACCAGTTTCAGCTCGTCATCGTGCACGACCCAGCCGGGCGTCAATTGTTTGCGCGCGAGCAGCACAGATTCGTAGACCGTCAATCGCGCACTGGCGTTGAGGCCCTGGGGCATGTAACTGATGCCGGTCGGGCCTTTTTTCGAGTCCTGCAAAATCACTTGCCCGGGGCCGTCGATCAGCCCGGCCATGCGCTTGAACAGCGTGGATTTGCCTGCCGCATTGGGGCCGACCACGGCGACCACCTGACCGCCAGAAAACGTCGCCGTCGAGACGCCGCGAATGATCTCGCGCTGGCCGTAACGGGCGCCAAGATTCTCCAGTTGCAGCTTCACCATGAGTTTTTCTTCCCGCCGAGAATCAGTGAAATGAAGAACGGCACGCCAATCAGCGACGTGACCACGCCGATGGGGAAAATCGCCCCGGGAATCAGGGTTTTGCTGACCACCGAACTCGCCGACAGGATCAACGCGCCCGTGAGCAAGGAGGCGGGCAGGAAGAAGCGCTGATCCTCGCCAATCAACATGCGTGCGATGTGCGGGCCGACCAGGCCGATGAAGCCGATGGTGCCTACGAATGCCACAGGAAACGAAGCCAGCAGGCTGACCATGATCAGCGTCTGAAAACGCAGGCTGCGGACGTTGATGCCGAAGCTGGCGGCCTTGTCGTCGCCCAGGCGCAGGGCGGTCAGTGCCCACGCGCGTTTGGCAAACACCGGCAAAGTAATGAGGATCACCAGACAGATAATGCCGAGTTTGGGCCAGGTCGCTTTGGTCAGGCTGCCCATGGTCCAGAACACCACAGCGGCGACGGCTTGCTCGGTGGCGAAGAACTGCACCAGCGCCAGCAGTGCATTGAAGGTGAACACCAATGCGATGCCGAGCAAAACGATGGTTTCGGCGGTGACGCCACGGCGCATACTCAGAAAGTGGATCAACAGCGCCGAGAGCATGGCCATGATGAACGCGTTCAGCGGCACCATGAATTGCGCTGCCAACGGGAACAGCGCTACACCAAATGCCAGCCCCAATGCCGCCCCGAAACTGGCGGCGGCGGAGATACCCAACGTAAACGGGCTGGCCAGCGGGTTGTTGAGGATCGTCTGCATCTGCGCTCCGGCCAGCGACAACGCCGCGCCGACGGCAACCGCCATCAATGCCACGGGCAGGCGAATGTCCCACATCACCACGCGCACTTGCGGCGACGCGGTATCTGGCGAAAACAGTGCGCCGAGCACTTCACTGAAACTGTAGCTCGCCGGCCCCAGCGCCAGGTCGAGCAGTACGCTGCACAGCAACAGAATCACCAGCCCGGCAAGGATCAAGCGTTTGCGCAGCACCAGTCGGCGATAGGTTTCGCGCTGCACAACCACCGCGTCGTTCAACGAACTCATGGCTTGACCTCGGGATCGTGCAGGCTGACGAAGTAACCCGATTCGTACGGCACTGGCAGGAAGCGTTCGTGCAGTTCGCGAAAGGACGCCTCGGGATCAAGGTCGGCGAAAAGATCCGGGTGAAACCATTTTGCCAATTGCTGAATGGCCACGAACTGGTAGGGGCTGTTATAGAACTGATGCCAGATGGCGTGGAAGGCTTGCCTGTCCTGCGCCTTGATCCCGGCATAGGCCGGGCGCCGGGTGTACCACGCGATTTTTTTTCGCGCCTGGTTCATGTCGGCACCGGGGCCGACGCCGACCCAGTGGCCACCGGGGGCGAAAGCTTCCCAGTTGGCGGTCGTCACGACGACATGGGCGGGATTGGCGACGATGACTTGCTCGGGATTCAACTGGCCAAAAGTCGTTGGAATGATGTCCCGGGCGATATTGTTGCCGCCGGCCATGTCGACAAACAGGCCGAAGTTTTCATTGCCGAAACTCAGGCAGCAATCATCGGTGTAGCCGCCGATGCGCTCGATAAACACATCGGGTCGAGCCGGGTGCTGTTTTTCGATGACATCGGTGACGCGGTGAATCTGCTGGTTGCGAAAGTCGATGAAGGCTTCAGCTCGTTGTTCTTTGCCGAACAACTGACCGAACAGGCGCATGGTCGGCTCGGTGTTCTGGATCGGGTTATTGCGAAAATCCACGTACACCACGGGAATGCCGAGGGCGTCCAGTTTCTCGATGTAGCGAGCATCCTCGGTGGCGTGCTGCGCCTCAATGTTGAGGATGATCACGTCAGGGCGCTGCGAAATCGCCTGCTCGATGTCGAACGTGCCGTCTTCGAATCCGCCGAACGTAGGGATTTTGGCGATATCGGGGAATTTGCGGCGATAAGCGTTGTAAGTGTCCGGATCCGACTGAATCAGGTCTTTGCGCCAGCCGACGATGCGCTCGATCGGGTTTTGTGTGTCGAGCGCCGCGACCAGGTACAACTGCCGACCTTCACCGAGGATGACGCGTCTGACCGGCAGGTGAACCTTGACCTTGCGTCCGAGCAAATCGGTGACCTCGGTGCGCGCCGCATCCGTTGCAGCGTCGGCGTTGCGCGGGGCGAGGGCGCACAGGCTCAGCACTCCTGCCAGTAACACAGCAGCCAAAGCGCGGCTGCGTCGATCAAAAGTCACCATGGTCAAAGCCTTTGCAAAGGTCAGATCGGCCGACAGCTCACGCTGCGACTTGCCTGAGCGTTTCAGAAATCGACAGTTGCCGAGAGTAGTAATGTGCGCGGTGAACCTTGGGAGAACGCGCCATAAGAGGCGACGCCCGACCAGTATTCGTGGTCGAAGACGTTCTGCACGGTGGCGCGGAACGTGGTTGGCCGCTCGTCGATGCGCGTGGTGTAGCGCGCGCCGACATCGAAGCGCGTCCAGTCATCGAGTTTTTGTGTGTTGGCCTGATTCACGTATTGGCTACCGGTGTGAATCGCACCGCCGGTCAACGTCAGGCCTTCAACCCAGGAGGTGTCCCATTCGGCCCAGAGGTTGGCCTGGACTTCTGGCACGCCGACCGGTTTATTGCCACGGTTGGCGGCCACGCCGGTTTCGGTCAACTCCGCATTGAGCAAGGTCACGCCGCCGAGCACGCGAGTACCGGGACTGACTTCGCCGAAAACGTTCAGCTCAAGGCCGCGATTGCGTTGTTCGCCTTGCACCGAGAACACCCCGGCGGCCAGCTCGCCGCTGGGTTTGGTGATCTGGAACAGGCTCAGCGTGGAGGTAAAAGTGCCGTAATCGGCCTTGATCCCGAACTCGTGTTGGCGGGACACATAAGGGGAGAAAATTTCACCGGCGTTGGACGCGGTGGAGGGCGCAATGTCGCCCTTGCTCAGGCCTTCAATGTAGTTGTAGTAGAGCGAAACATGCTCCCACGGCTTGAGCACTGCGCCGAACAGCGGCGTGGTCCGGCCGTCGTCGTAGGACGTAGTGACGATGCCGCGCGCATTGTAATTGTCGGACTTGATGTTCTGTTTGCGCAGACCGAGGGTCACCTGGATTCGATCATCGAGCACCGACAAGGTGTCCGCCAGCGCGACGCCAGTCAGCTCGCTTTCCGATACTTTCGGCGTGTCCGGTTTGGGGATGTACGGTTTTGGCCGGTCTACCGGGTGATAAATGTTCGACAGAATCGGCGCGCCGGAAATGATCCCGCGCGACAACACATCACGATAACGACTGACCTGCAGGGCAGTGCGGTGCGTGATCGGCCCGGTATCGAAGCGCAGGCGCGCGCCAGCGTCCACGGTGTAACGCTCGACTTCGAATTTGTAATAACCGGGGATCGATGACGTATCACCCGCCGCGTTAATGATGGTCGGGGTCTGGTCGGACATTCGCGCCACATCCGATCTGCCGCCACCGGCGTGGGCGAACACGGTCAGCGCATCACTGAGATCGTATTCGCCGCTGAGCAGCGCCGAGGTGTCGCGGGTCTGCGACCAGCCCCAATCCTGGCTGACGTTGGTGCGTCCGTTGGCGGCGGAGGGAATGTTTACGCCCGAAGCGATCAGGAATGGCCGCGAGGCAGCGTCGAAACTTTCTTTCTGATTGAGCCAGTCAAACGTGGTGCGCAGGCGTTCGCCCTGGTAGTCGAGGGACATCGCGCCGATGTCGACATGGCGCGATTGATCGTCGATCACGGTGTCGCCCCGTTGCGTGCTGCCATTGATTCGCACGCCGAAACGGCGCTCTTCACCAAAGCGCCGACTGACGTCCAGGTGTCCGCCGAGCTGTGAATCCATGGCGTAACTGGCGGTGAAACGGGTCAGGTCTTCATCGAGGGAGCGCTTGGGCACCACGTTGATAACGCCACCGACCGCGTTGTTGGGGGACATGCCGTAGAGCAGGGCGCCGGGGCCTTTGACCAGTTCGATTCGCTCGGCATATTCGGTGAATACACGGTAATTGGGCGCCACGCCGTACACACCGTCGAATGCCAGTTCGCCGAGATTGCCTTCGCCCACGGGAAAACCACGGATGAAGAACGAGTCGACGATGCCGCCGGTCTGGCCGGTGGAGCGTACCGACGAGTCGCGCTCCAGCACATCGCCGACGGTCACGGCCTGTTGATCCTTGATCAGTGCCGAGGTGTAGGTGCTGACGCTGAACGGTGCGTCCATCACATCCGTGTTGCCGAGAATGCCCAGTCGTCCGCCGTTGGCGACCTGGCCGCCAGCGTACACAGGTGGCAGCGCATCGGTGCGTTTGTCGGTGCCGATCACCGCGGTTTCATCCAGCGTTACCCGGCGTGGCACCAATGTGTAAGTGCCGTCGCTGCGCAAGACCATGTCCAGACCACTGCCTTCCAGCAGACGATTGACCGCCTCTTGCGTGGAGTACTTGCCGATCAGCGCAGGACTGCTCAGGCCTTCGGTCAACGATGGCTGAAACGACAATGCGATACCGGCATCCACCGCGAAGCTCGACAAGGTCGCGCCGAGCGGCCCGGCGGTGATGTTGTAGGCCCGAACCGCGACAGAATCCAGTTGCACCGGCGCCACGGCCACGGCCAAGGCCAACGGGCAAATCGCAGCGCTCAGGACAAGGCTTAGCAACGCGCTGCGAACAACGGGTTTGAACGGACGATCCGGGCGCAGGAGGCGTGCGGCAAGCATGGATGGGTGAGCCTATGAACAGGACGGAAAAGTGCTTCTTCCTCCTAGCCAGTCGAGATCGAAAAAAGTATCACCGGTGCGGTCAATATTTTTTGACTCAGGCGGGGGAAAGCATGACCCAGTAGCCATTCAAATGGCCGCTGACGAGAATCGGGTAGGTTTGCGCGAGCATGTTCAACGTGCGCCGGCTGTCGCTGATGGGATAGGCGCCGGAAATACGCAGATCGGCAATGGCCGGATCGAGCCGTACGAAGCCCCGACGATAACGCGTCAGTTCGGCGACGAAGTCAGCCAGGCGCATGTTGTCGGCCATCAGCATGCCCTGGCTCCAGGCGCCGGCGTTGCGGTCGGCGACGGCCAACTGACCGAAAGTGTTGGCTGAAAAATCCGTGCGTTGCCCGGCGTTGATGATCAGCGACGCGCCCTGGCGATTCTCTGCCAGTTCAACTTTTACCGCCCCTTCGAGCACCGCAAGGTGAGTGCGCGGTTGCAGCTCCCTGACGGTAAAACGGGTGCCCAGCGCCTGCATGCGACCCTGACGGGTGCTGACCAGGAAGGGGCGGGGCAGTGGGGAAACGTCCGGCGCGGTTTGCACCAGTATTTCGCCTTCGCGCAGATGAATGAGTCGCTGATTGGCGTCAAACAGCACGTCGATGGCGGTGTCGGTGTTCAAGGTGATTTTCGAGCCGTCGGCCAGCGTCAGCTCGCGTTGCTGGCCAACGGCGGTGCGATAGTCGGCCGACCATTGCTGCGACTCTGCGAGTTTCCAGCTGCCCCAACCGGCCGGGAGAATCGCCAGAATCATCGCCAGTTTGCCCAAGGCCGCACGTCGTTCAGGACTGCTTGGACGATCAAGTGCCGACATTGCCAGCGACGGTGGCAAGCCACCCAGTTTGGTCTGCAGCAACTGTGCGCGAGCCCACGCTTTGGAGCGCTCGGGCGTGCTGATTTTCCAGACTTCCCATTGCGCTTGTTCGGTGCCGCTGAGTTCGCCTTCGCTCATGCGGATCAACCAGTCGGCTGCCTCTTCGAGCGCCTGGTAATCGAACTGCGATTCATCGCGTGATGCGAGCATTCACTCCACCAGCAGCAGGCACTGCACGAAGGCTTGCTTCATGTAGCGCTTGACGGTGATCAACGACACGCCCAGTTGCTCGGCGATGTCGTCGTATTTCAGCCCGGTGATCTGCGACAGCAGGAACGCACGTTTGACCAGGGGTGGCAGGGCGTCGAGCATCGCGTCGATTTCGTGCAGGGTTTCCAGCACCATGAAACGCAGTTCCGGCGACGGCACTTCCTGCGCGGGGACATGGGCGAGGGCATCCAGATAAGCACGTTCCAGCGCCTTGCGCTGATACCAGTTGACCAGAATGCCCTTGGCCACGCAGCTCAGATAGGCGCGTGGCTGTTCGATGACGGTCACCCGGGAAGCGAGGATCCGGGTAAAGGTGTCCTGCGCCAGATCCGCCGCATCCATGGCGTTACCCAGTTTTTTTCTCAGCGTCGCATACAGCCAGCCGTGATGGCCGCTGTACAGGGCTTCGATCGCGCGCAGGTGATTGTCATTATTCGCGGGAAGGGTTTCGCTCATGGCTGCAGATTTTCATGCAATTGAGAAGTATTCCCAATGCTAGTTTACTCAGATGCCAACACGCAAGCGCCGAATCTGTTTGCCGCGGTCAATCGCCCTGACCTGCCTGGCGGGTGGGCACAAGGTTCGGCCAGTAACGCAAGGCGAGCAGCGGGATCAGTGCTAAAGCGTAAGCCAGGCACACGAACAGGTAGATGTATTGCAAGCCATAAATCTGGCTGAGCAAACCGCCGGCGCAGATACCGGTAATGGAGGCAAATTGCGTCGAACTCTGGGCAATCCCCAGCACTTGGCCCTGTTGCGAGCTGTCTGCAGATTTTGAGATCAGTGCCATCAGCACCGGAGTGGTCGCCCCCAGCAAAACGCCCCAGATGAAGTAGGCCGTTATGAACACCACCGGGTTGCGCGTTACACCTGCAGCCGCCGTCAGGGCGATGCAGCCGACAACAATCCAACTGATGCGCTGCAGGGTTTGCTGTGCACTGCGATGTTCGAAGTAACCCGCCCATGCCGTCGCCGACAGAATGAAACCCAGTGCCAGCAAGCCATAACACAGACCGGCCACAGAATTGCTGACCTCGAACACCGCGCTGATGTACAGCGAGAACGAGGTCTGCGGCAACATTCTGGCCAACAGCAGAATGCCCATCACGCAGAGCAGCGGGAGCAGAAGCGAGTCTTTCCAGGCACTGGCGGAACCGCCCGCAGTCGATGTCTTGTCGCTGGCCATCGGTTTCTTCACCGCCGGCACATTGGGCAATGTCAGCGCCGCGATGACGGTGCAAATCGCGCACAGAGCGGCGGCGACCATGTTGATCCAGAAGAACGTCGCATGATCGAGTATCAAACCGCCGATGACAGCCCCGAGCAACGAACCGACATTGGTCGAAATCTGCAGAAGGGCAAACAGCCTTGCGCGTCTCGACGGTGCTTCGATACTCACGCCATAAGCCTGTGCCGGCGCGATGTAGCCGGCAAACGCCCCTTGCAGAAAACGCAAGATCAGGATGACCCAAATGTCGTTGCACAACGCCAGTCCGAGTTGGGTCAGCGACAAGCCGGCGAGGGCGCGGATCATCATCCACTTGTGCCCGTAGCGGTCGCCGATACGGCCCCAGAATGCACTGGTCAGCATGATCCCCAGCATCGGCCCGACATACACGGCGATGCTGGCGAAGCTCAAAAGCGTTTGCGAAGACGTCATGCCACGCAGGTGTACGGGCCAGAACGGCCCGCTCATTTCCATCGCGCCCATCGACACCAACTGGATCGCGAACAGAAGGGAAACCAGAATTCTTGCAGAGGAACCCTGAGCGACTCCGGCGTTGGGCATGGGGCAATCTCGATGGTTGAACGCTGGCGAGACTACTTGCTTTGCCGCGTCGGGAAAACCCGGATCACAGGGCTGCAAAAAAACTTTCTCGACGGTGATACTTTTTCGCAGATCGACTGGCAATAGGAGTGATTACCATTTTCCCTCGATGAAAAGGATCCTCACGTCATGCCTGTTGTCAGTCGTCCTTGCGGTGAGCGGGTGTTAACACTCGCCGTGCGTACCGCCCTGTTGAATTTCGTTCTGGTCGCAGGAAGCGCCAACGCCTGGGCTGCAAGCCCGGTGCAGCAAAACGCTGGCGCCGACCAGACCCCGAACGCTGCGCCAGTCACGCTGGCCGACGACAGCACGGATGCGCTGACCCTCGATACCACCAACGTCAATGCCCGCTACAACGGCGCGACTGCCTTGCCGGACACCCTCGCCGGAGGCCAGGTAGCGCGCGGCGCACGGTTGGGCATGATGGGCAACAAAGACGTCATGGACACACCGTTCAGCGTCACCAGTTACACCGCCAAAACCCTGGCCGACCTGCAAACCGTCACGGTTGCCGATGCGCTGGAACGCGACCCATCGGTGCGTTCTACCGGGCAGACTGGCGGGATTGTCGATTCGTTTTTCATTCGTGGCTTCCCGATCGGCGAAGGCAACCTCGGTGAGCTGGCATTCGACGGTGTCTACGGCGTCGCGCCGAACTACCGCGTGTTTACCGAATACGCCGAACGCGTCGAAGTGCTCAAAGGGCCGGGCGCACTGATGTACGGCATCTCGCCGAACAGCGGCGTTGGCGGGGTGATCAACATCGTGCCCAAGCGTCCGCTGGATGAAGACCTGACACGGTTTACCGGCACTTATGCCTCGGATTCGCAAGTGGGCGGGCATCTGGATCTGAGCCGGCGTTTTGGTTCGGAAAACCAGTTCGGCGTGCGTTTCAATGGCAATCTGCAGGGCGGCGATACGGCGGTTGATGATCAGCATCGCGATCTCGGTATTGGTGCAATCGCTCTGGATTATCGCGGCGAGCGACTGCGCCTGAACCTCGATTACATCAGCCAGAAAGAAAGTTGGGAGGGTGCTTCGCGGCCGTTCACTATCGCACCGGGTGTCGATGTTCCGTCCGCACCAAACGGTCGCACTAACCACTCGCAGGACTGGGGCTGGTCGGATACCAAGGAGCAGTCGGCGTTGCTCGGCGGCGAATATGACCTGACGGATAACGTCACCGTGTTCGCCCATGCCGGTGGCGGCAGATCCGACGTCAAGCGCCTGTCCGATCAGGTGCCAAGAATCCTCAACGACGCCGGCGATACCAGCAACATTCCCGGTTACTACAAATTCAACGTTGATCGCTCGACGGCAGACGTCGGTATGCGAGGCGTATTCGCCACCGGCCCGATCACTCACACCACCACGGTCATGGCCACCCGGTATCAGGATGAGTTGTCGCGCGGGATCAACAACGGCACGCCGATCCTGTCGAATATCTATCATCCGATCGACCGGCCGCAGCAGTACATCAATGCGCCGAAAGTATTGCGGGTGTCCGAATCGGACCTGTCCGGTGTGGCATTGACCGACACAATGTCGATGCTCGAAGACCGCTTCCAGTTGACCCTCGGCGTGCGTCGCCAGGACATCGAATCGCGCAACTACAACGCGAGCGGTGCCGTTAGCTCGAAATACAAAGACAACGCCACGACCCCACTGGTGGGTGTGGTGGTCAAGCCTTGGGAAGACGTTTCGCTCTACTACAACTACGTCGAAGGTTTGAGCAAGGGTGACATTGCGCCGGGCACCGCAGCCAATGCCGGCGAGACTTTCGCGCCGTACGAATCGAAGCAGCATGAACTCGGCGTCAAGTACGAACACGGCACGTTCATGACCACGTTGGCGTTGTTTCAGATCGAGAAGCCAAGTGGCGAAATCGGTGCCGGTAACGTGTTCTCGGTACAAGCCGAACAACGAAACCGTGGCGTTGAATTGAGCATGTTCGGCGAAGTCGCACCGGGTACCCGTTTGATGGGGGGCGTCACGGTGCTCGACGGCGAACTGACTGACTCGGCCACCAAAGCCAACCGTGGCAATAAACCGGTCGGCGTGCCAGACGTGCAAGCCAACCTCTGGGCCGAATGGGATACGCCATGGCTGCAAGGCTTCACCCTCACTGGCGGTGCGATCTACACCGACAGCCAGTACGTCAACCAGGCCAATACGCAAGAGCTGGATTCCTGGACCCGGTTCGATGCCGGCGCGCGTTATGCGACAAAGATCGAAGGCCGCCCCACGACATTCCGCGCCACCGTGCAAAACGTGTTTGATCGTGAGTACTGGTCGGGTGTTGCTTCCTACGGTGCCTTCTCTCCGGGCTATCCACGCACCTTGCAGTTGTCGGCCACGGTCGATTTCTGACGCGGGTGGGGAGCGCACTGGCATTGCTCCCCAACGTGTGATCCGGCCGGCGGGAGGCAGTTACGGCCCGCCGGCATCAGAAGCCCCCCGAATACTTCACTGCGGCGGCCGCGCGCGAGGGCACGTTCAGGGTGCGCAGCAACGAAGACACATGAATGCGCACCGTGAACGGTGAAATATCCAGTTCACGGGCGATCTCCTTGTTGGTCTTGCCTTGGGCGATCAGCCTCAGCACGTCCTGTTGACGCGGTGTGAGGGCGGCGCCGGTTTCCAGTGGCAACAAGCCCGACGGCGCAAACCTCACCAGCACTTCACCCTCACGGATTGCCAGAATCGCCTGACCGATTTCATCGGGGGCGATGTTCTTGCCGATGAAGCCGTCGATACCGGCGGTCATCACTTCGCCGATCAGTGACTCATCATCGACCATCGACACCACAATCAGCGTGGTGCGCGGCAAACGCCGGCGCAGGTCGGCGAGCTGGCTGACGCAGGTGAGCCCCGGAAAGCGCAGATCGAGAATCAACGTGTCCGGTTCGTCACCCAACGGCAGCAGAGCCAGCACCGCATCGAGATCGCCTGCTTCTTCGATGTCGGCTTCGGGCAGCAAACGCTGCACCGTGCGCAGCATTGCCTCGCGAAACAACGGGTGATCGTCGGCTATGATAATTCGGCATGTCATGGCGTGACCCTCCCTGGGTCAGGCGTTGCTCAAGGCCTGCACCTTATCACCGGGCGAGAAAATTGCCTGCAGGCGGATTCGCAATCTGACGATTGCCGCACAAGGACGTTGACGATGAAGTTCGAAAAAAACACCGAGCTCGACCAGGCCAATCTGCGCATTATCATCGCCAGTATTGCCGTTGTTTACATGCTCATCCTCGGTTTTCTGCCGGGGCAGCGCTTCGATACTTACCTGCCGGTCATCACCTACATCATCCTGTTTTTGCTGGCCTCGATCGGGCTGCGCCAGGCGATTGCACGTTGGCCGGGGCATTATCCGGCACGGCGGATTTTCGCCATGATCCACGACTACACCGGCACCTGTTTCGGGCTGGTGGTGGGGGGCGAGGCGGCGTTGCCGCTGTACGCGGTGATCATCTGGGTCAACCTCGGCAACGGCATGCGCTACGGTTCGCGTTATCTGGCGATTGCCACGGCGCTGGCGCTGCTCGCGTTGTTGTGTGTTTATCGGTTGACGCCGGTATGGCAGGCGCAGCCGTTCATGGTGCTGATGCTGATGATCACCAGCACGGTGATCCCGTTTTATGCGCACTTGTTGCTGGAGCGTACGCGCAAGGCTTCCGAAGAGGCGGTGGCGGCGAATCTGGAGAAGTCGCGGTTTCTCGCTCAGGCCAGTCACGATTTGCGCCAGCCGATTCATTCCATTGGCCTGTTTACCGCCTGCCTGCGCGAGTCGCGCCTGGGCCAGGAGGAGCGTCGATTGGTCGACAATATCGACCGTTCGCTGCTGAACGTGTCGCAGTTGTTCCGTTCGATTCTTGACCTGTACACCCTCGATAACGGGCGGATTTTGCCGAAGCTGCAACTCATCAACCTGGGTGAATGGCTGGCGGATCTGGTTCGCCAGAATGCCGAGGCTGCGCGCTGGGCGGGAGTGGAATTGCGTTTGCGTCCCTGCCGGTTCTGGGTTCAGACCGATCCGACGCTGTTGGCGACCATGGTGCAAAACGTGCTTTCCAATTGCTTCAAATACGGCGCGCATCGCCCCGTATTGATTGGCGTGCGCCGCCGTGGGCCAGGGCTGGCGATCATGATTTATGACCGTGGCAACGGTATCGCCGAAGAGCATTTACCGAAGGTATTCGAGGAGTTCTATCGCGTGCGTCAGGTGCGCGACAAAGACGTCGAAGGCGTGGGGCTGGGCTTGTCGATCGTCAAGCGTCTCGGCGAGCTGATCGGGGTGGACGTTGCCCTGCGGTCGCAGCCTGGCAGAGGCACGGCAGTCACCTTGCAGGGTCTGCCTATCGCCGCGCCGCCAGCGGTGGTGGTCAACCGTGATGAGGCGCGTCAGGTCGGGCTGTTGACGGGTCTGAAGGTGTGTCTGGTGGAGGATGACCGCAACGTGCTGTCAGCAACGTCGGCCCTGCTGGAGCGCTGGGGATGCGAGGTGCAGGCCGAGTTGACGGCTGAGGATCTGGTCACCGATTGCGACATCATCGTTGCCGACTATGACCTCGGCACCCACGCCACCGGTATCGAGTGCATCGATGCTGTGCGCCGGCAACGTGGCCGGGCGGTTCCGGCCATGATCATCACCGGGCATGACATCGAAAAAATTCAGGCGGCCCTGCACGACCGCCAGATTGCCATTCTATCGAAACCGGTGCGCCCGGCCGAGCTGCGCGCAACCTTGCGGGCCTTGCGTGACCGCGTGCACGAGCCCGCCGAAGGTGCAGTGACTTAACTCCGCATCAGCGTTTGCACAGGTAGTCCTGCGTGATGGTGGTCTGCAGGCAGTTGTACTGACCCATGGTGCGGCAGATGTTTTTCTCCGAGCCGGTGACCTCGGCATTTTTGTAGCCCCAGGTCTTGCAGCGTTGCGCGGCGACAGTCAGGCCTTGTTCGGCACTGGTCTGGCCGCTTTCGAACTGGCCCAGTTCATAGGAGACCTGGACGACGCCATCGTTTTTACTGCCGCCGGTGGCTTCCCATTGTTTTGGCGTGGCACAGCCGGTGAGCAACAGGGCGCTGAGCAGGGCGCTGCAGCAAGCGATTTTTTTGATGTTCGAGCTGGGTTTCATGGTGTCTCTTCCTTGGTGTTGTTCTTTTTCCGGGCACAACGATCCCGCAGGCTGCGAAAGGGCAGCGTTGGGGAACATCGGGGGGTTGCAGGGGAATATAGCGCCGCGCGGCGGGACGGTCGATTAGCACAAATGTGCTAGTGCGCTGGCGCAGAGGCGGCTCGATGGGAGCCGCCGCTCTTCAGGACACGTTATTGAGGGTTGTTGAACTGGTCGGAATAGCTGCCGGTCATCAGGGCCGAGGCGACCCGATCAGAGCCGACGCCGACACGCGAATAGGCAACGCGATTGATGCCGATTCGATCAGCACCATCAGCTGCGAGTGCCCCGGCGCCGACGTGATCGGAGCCGTCAGAGGCCACGGCCCCGGCGCCGACGTGATCGGAGCCGTCAGAAGCCACGGCCCCGGCGCCCACATGATCAGCTCCGTCCGAAGCCAGTGCCTGCGGTTGTGCAGCCCAGACTCCTGGCACCACGACGGCTGCCGCAATGGCCAGAACCACGCCTGACAAAAGCTTGTATTTCATGATTTTCTCCACGACCCGACAGCCACAACGCGATAACCCGTCGCGCGCTGCACAATGGCTGACGCTACGACGCATTGGCTCGGGGTTGATCTGGTTGGCGAAAGGCACGGGCGCACCCTCAGGCGCACGGGTGTCGACGTAATCATTATCGAACTGGATAAGTATAGGTCGCTGTCAGGACGGGGCGCGGCGAGGGGATCGACGGCTGTCAGGCGATTTATTTCCTTCAGCGGGTCGGCACAGTTGAAATCAGTCTAAAAACAGCGGGGCGGCTGCCGAACCCTTTGCTAGGCTCAAAGATGTAGGCGAAGACGCAGACTGATGCGCAAGCGGATAGCAAGGGGACGTGGGGCGCGTTCCGAAGGGTACACGGTTAGAAAGATCTCCGCGCTGAGATCCAGCCCTTACGCCGTGTGAAGCAGCCGAGGCCGTATCTTTTCACTTTGGTCCGGTACTGTGGGAAGCCTGAGAAACCTTGTAAGCCAGAGACCAGCACTGGCCGCCTACTCGAACACCAAAGCCCGCTTCGTGCGGGCTTTGTCGTTCTTGCAGGGTTAGATTTTCGTCAAGGCGTGCGCCAGATCGGCGCGCAGGTCTTCGATGTCTTCGACGCCGACCGACAGCCGCACCAGACCATCGCCGATACCCAATTTCGCGCGGGTTTCAGGTGGAATGGTCGCGTGGGTCATGATCGCCGGATGCTCGATCAGGCTTTCCACACCGCCGAGGCTTTCCGCCAGTGCGAATATCTTCACGTTCTCGAGAAAACGTCGTGCGCCGGCCAGATCAGTGTTCAGATCCACCGAAATCATTCCGCCGAAACCGCGCATTTGCCGCTTCGCCAATTCATGTTGCGGATGCGACGCCAGGCCCGGGTAGTAGACGCGTTTGACTTGCGGTTGCTGCTCCAGCCACTGCGCCAGGTCCAGGGCGTTGCTGCAATGGCGCTCCATGCGCAGGGCCAGGGTTTTCACGCCGCGTAGCGTGAGAAACGCATCGAATGGCCCGGAAATCGCGCCGACGGCGTTCTGCAAAAAGCCCAGGCGCTCAGCCAGTTCGACGTTCTGCCCGACCACGGCAATACCACCGATGACGTCGGAGTGGCCGTTCAGATATTTAGTGGTCGAGTGCAGCACGATGTCGAAACCCAGCTCCAGCGGCCGCTGGATATAGGGGCTGGCAAAGGTGTTGTCGGCCACGCTGATGATCCCGCGTGCACGGCAGATGCGCGCAATCGCGGCCAGATCGGACAGGCTCAGCAGCGGATTGGTCGGCGATTCGACGATCACCAGGCGCGTGTCGTCCTGCAGTGCTGCTTCGAACGCCGATAGATCGGTCAGGTCGACGTAGCTGTAACGGTGCCCGGCACTGCGCTGGCGCACCTTGTCGAACAGACGGAAGGTGCCGCCGTACAGATCATTGCCGGAAATGATGTGTGAACCGGCATCGATCAGTTCGAGCACCGTGGAAATCGTCGCCAGCCCGGAGGCGAAAGCAAACGCCTGGGTGCCGCCTTCAAGATCCGCCACGCAACGCTCTAGGGCAAAGCGCGTCGGGTTGTGCGAGCGCCCGTAGTCGAAACCCTTGTGCACGCCGGGGCTGTCTTGCAGGTAAGTGGAGTTGGCGTAGATCGGCGGCATCAGCGCGCCGGTGGTCGGGTCCGGCGCCTGCCCGGCGTGGATCACCCGGGTCGCGAAGCCTTGGGATTTATCGTCGTGCTGACTCATGCGAGGGATCTCCGTAATTGGTTGAGCATGTCGGTGCGGGTGATCAGGCCATGGAAGCCCGAGGCGTCAGCAATAATGGCGACGAGGCCACGGCTGAGCACCGACTCCAGCTCGGCAAGCGTGGCACCGGGCGCGAGGGTTTGCAGTTTGTCAGTCATCACACTGGAGACCGATTGGCTGAAACGTGCGGCGTCCTCATGAACGGCCAGCAGAATGTCCGATTCATCGATCACCCCGACGAGTGTTTTGCCTTCCACCAGCACTGGCAGTTGCGAAACGTCCGCCAGACGCATGCGCTGGAACGCGGTCAGCAGGGTGTCATCGGGTCCGACGCTGATGACGCGGCCGTCCTCGAAGCGGCGGGCGATCAGGTCGCGCAGGTCGCCATAACCTTTGCGCTGCAACAGGCCCTGATCGGTCATCCACTGGTCGTTGTAGACCTTCGACAAGTAGCGAGTACCGGTGTCGCAGACAAAGCTGACCACACGTTTCGGCTCGGTCTGTTCGCGGCAGTAACGCAGCGCAGCGGCGAGCAGGGTGCCGGTGGAGGAACCACCGAGAATGCCTTCGGCCTTGAGCAATTGACGAGCGTGATCGAAGCTTTCTTCATCACTGATCGAGTAGGCGTGACGCACGCTGGAGAGATCGGTGATCGATGGAATGAAGTCTTCGCCGATGCCTTCCACCGCCCATGAGCCGGGTTGGGTCAGCGTGCCGTCGCGGCTGTATTGCGCCATCACCGAGCCGACCGGATCGGCGAGTACCATTTCCAGATCCGGCTGCACGCGTTTGAAGAACCGGCTCAGGCCGGTCAGGGTGCCGGCCGAACCGACGCCGACGACGATGGCGTCCAGATCATGCTCGGTCTGCGCCCAGATTTCCGGCGCGGTGCTGCATTCGTGGGCCAGCGGGTTGGCAGGGTTGTTGAACTGGTCGGCGAAGAATGCGCCGGGAATGTCTTTCGCCAATCGCGCGGCGACATCCTGGTAGTACTCGGGGTGGCCCTTGCCGACATCGGAGCGGGTGATGTGCACCTCGGCGCCCATAGCCTTCAAGTGCAGGACTTTCTCGGTGGACATTTTGTCCGGCACCACCAGCACCACCCGGTAACCCTTGGCGCGGCCGACCAGGGCGAGGCCCAGGCCGGTATTGCCGGCGGTGGCTTCGACAATCGTGCCGCCCGGTTGCAGGCGGCCGTCACGCTCGGCCGCGTCGATCATTGCCAGGCCGATGCGATCTTTGATCGAACCGCCGGGGTTCTGTGATTCGAGTTTGAGAAACAGTGTGCACGGCCCGGTATCAAAGCGGGTGACGCGCACCAGTGGGGTATTGCCTATCAGCCCAAGTACGGCAGGGCGTGATTCCTTTGACATTTCTTCACCTCATAGTGGTGTTGATCGCGTTCCAGTCGCGGGGGAAAAGCTCGGGTGCAACATAGGCTCAGACAGGGTCTGTCGCAACCTTTAACGGGCCGTAAATGCTGCCATTTCGATCTAACGATAGATCGAAATCAAAGACTTGCAGGACAGGTTTTTGCCACGTTTACAGGGAGGCGCCATTGAGTTTCCAAAGGGCGTCTTTACGGTCGCTCAACGCTTGATCTCTGCAAAGAATTCCTGCAGCGCAAACGGATTTTGTGGCGGGCAGGGCAGGCGACGCAGATGCGCGCCGTCAGGAATGGAATCGAAGGATCTGTGCCCCGTCGAACGGATCCGTCAGGTAGTGCGCCCTGACCCCGAAAGTCTCGTGCAAGCGCTCAGGTGTGAGCACATCCAGCGGTTTGCCCAGCGTCACCAATCGGCCACGTTCGAGCACCGCCAGACGATCGCAATTGAGCGCCTGATTAAGGTCGTGCAGGGCGATCACTGTGGTCACCGGCAGCGTCTGCACCACGTTCAGAATGCTCAATTGATGCTGGATGTCGAGGTGGTTGGCCGGTTCGTCGAGCAGCAGGATTTGCGGGCGCTGGGCCAGTGCCCGGGCGATGTGCACCCGTTGCCGTTCACCGCCGGACAGACCGCGCCACAGACGATTGCGCAGGTGCATCGCGTCGACATCGAGCAATGCCTGCTCGACGATAGCGGTGTCTGTGGCCGACCACGGCTTCAGCGCTGACAGCCACGGCGTGCGCCCCAATGCAACGGCGTCGAACACGCGAATGCCATCGTCGGTGTCAGCCTGTTGTTCAACCACCGCGAGTGTCTGCGCAATGTGGCGGCGAGACATTTTGGCGAGCCGTTGACCATCCAGCAGCACCTCGCCGGCGCTGGGTTCGCGCACACCGGCGAGCAGCTTCAGCAAAGTGGATTTGCCCGAACCGTTCGGCCCGACGATGCCGAGGGTTTCGCCTCGCTGAACGGCAAAACCGACGCCGTTGAGCAACTCGGCGCCGCGCACCTTGAAGGCCAATCCCGAACAACTCAATACACTGTTCACCGGGCACCTCTGCGGCCAATCAGAATCAAGGCAAACACCGGCGCGCCGACCAGTGCGGTAATCACTCCGACCGGAATCACCTGGCCCTTGATCAGGGTTCGTGACAGCACATCGGCGGCAATCAGAAACACCGCGCCGCCCAACGCGCTGGCCGGCAGCAGGCGCGCATGGCCGGTGCCCAACAGCAAGCGCGCAGCATGGGGAATCACCAAACCGACAAAACCGATCGAGCCGACAATCGACACCATCACCGCTGTCACCAGCGCTGCGCAGCCGATCAGCAGAATCTGCACCCGCCGCACCGCAATGCCGAGGGACGCCGCCGAATCGGCACCGAAGGTGAACGCATCCAGCGCCCGCCGATGCCACAGGCAAACGACCAGACCTGCCACGGCCACCGGCACGGCCAGCCACACCGACGGCCAACGCACGCCGCCGAGATTGCCCAGCAGCCAGAACATGATGCCGCGCGCCTGTTCGGAACTCGCCGAACGGGTAATCAGAAACGCCGTGAGCGCGTTGAACAACTGCGAACCGGCGATCCCGGCAAGAATGATCTGCCCGGTGCCGTTGGCCGAACCGCTGACCCGCGCCAGCAGAATCACCAGAACGAACGCGGTCACCGCGCCGGCGAACGCACCGACCGACAGTGAAATCACTCCGGCACCGACACCGAGCAATGCCACCATCACCGCGCCGGTCGAGGCGCCAGCGGAAATGCCCAGCAGATATGGGTCGGCCAGCGGATTGCGCAGCAGCGATTGCAGAATCACGCCGCAGGTCGCCAGACCGGCGCCGCAAGCGGCCGCGACCAGTGCGCGGGTCAGGCGATAATTCCAGACAATGCCTTCATCGATGGGGTCGAGCGCGTACCCGGCGGCCCACAGTTTGTTGGCCAGCACTTGCAGCACTACGCCCGGTTCGATTTGGGTTTCGCCGATGGCCACACCGGCGATCAGCGCAATCGACAGCGTAGTCAGGGCCAGCATCAGTTGCGTCAGGCGTCGGGTCATTTCGACAGGTCGTAGCCGTTGATGGCCGTGGCCAATTGTTCCAGTCCGTCAAACATTCGCAGGCTGGCCTGCATCGCCATGGCGTCAAGAATGATGATGCGGTTGTTCTTCACCGCTGCCATGTTACGGGTCACCGGGTCACTGCGCAGAAACGCGAGTTTCTTTTCGTAGTCGTCTGCGGGGAAACGCCGGCGATCCATGCGGGCGATCACCAGAAAGGTCGGGTTGGCCTTGGCGATGGTTTCCCAACCGACGGTTGGCCATTCTTCAGCGGATTCGACGACGTTGCGCACGCCGAGGGTGCTGAGCATGAAATCGGGAATGCCTTTGTGTCCGGCGACGAAGGGCTCGATGTCCATTTGCGCACTGGAGAACCACACGAGTGCGCTGACGTCCTTGCGCTGCTGGTGTTTCGCCTTGGCAATCGAGCGGGCGAGGCTGGCCTTGAGTTCGTCGTTGAGTTGCTGACCGCGTGCCTGCACATCGAAGATCTGCGCCAGTTGGCTCACGCTCTTGTAAATGCTGTCGATGCGAAAAGGCTCCAGCCGCGTGCCGTCGGCGCCGACGAGATTGTCCTTGGCTTCGCAATCGGAGGGCAGCAGGTAAGTCGGAATCTTCAGCTCATGAAACTGCTCGCGGGTGCCCACCGCACCTTGCGGGCCGACCATCCATTCCAGCTCTACGGCAACCAGTTCCGGGCGCTTGCCGATCACCGCTTCGAAACTCGGTTCGTTGTCGGCCAGGCGCTCGATCTTGTCGTTCTGCGCCTTGTATTCAGCCAGCACATCGTTGAACCACAGCGAGGTGCCGACCACCTTGTCGCCCAGCCCGAGGGCGTAGAGCATTTCCGTGCCGGCCTGGCCGATGGTCACCGTACGGGCGGGGGCGTGCTGAAAGGTCAGGCTGCTGCCGCAGTTTTCAAGGGTCAGCGGATAGTTGGTGGGCGTCGCTTGGGCGAACGCGCAGAGGCTCAAACCGGTGATGAGGGTGGCAACGCGAGGCAGCAACATGAGTCGTATCTCCGATGGAACCGTACGGGGAGCGGCAAGGTACGGATCGGAAATACACCCTCGAGCGCGGTCACGGAAAACAGCGCAAGGCCGGTCATCTTACAAAGACGCGCACGGCACGATGTCCTTCCCGGACACCCCGCCGGTTAGTGATTTGCTTGGCCGGCAGGTCTCCTGACTGATGCGTCATCGCCATGCTCCGGCCTTCCCGGGAAACACCCAGTGGCAGTCAGGGAGCAGGCTCAGCACCTACAGTTGCGGGGGCAGTTCCGATTGATGCTGCGTGAGCACCTCGGATTCCCTATTAGTCCCGTGCGGGAACCGGCGGCGGCATGGTAGTCGATCGAGCCGCTGAAGGGGAGACGAATCTGCCGGGGAGGGCGTTAGTGCTGGCTCATCAAACCGTGCAAAACGCCTAAACGCAGGCCCGGTTCGGAGGGCGCCATCTGTGAAATGCCAAACACTTTGAAGGCGGCCAGCATCAGCACCAGGCCGCCGGGGAGGATGTTCTGGCGATGTGGCTGCAGGCCGGCCAGTTTGAGCTGCTGGACGTTGTTCACCTTCAGCAGCAACAACGACAGGCGCAGCAGGCCGCCGTAAGTGATGCCGTCCTGGCCGTAGTCGTTGAGTCGATTGGCCTTAAGCACTTTGGCCAACATGCGCGCGGTGCCGGACGAGCCGATGGTTTGCTGCCAGCCTTGCGCGCGATAACGCCGGGCGACCTTTTCAAATTGCAGGATGGCGACGCGCTCGGCTTCCTGCAGCGCACCGGGGGAAACGTCGCCGCCGCGAAAAAAGCGTGTGCTCAACGTGCCGCTGCCGATGGCGATGCTTTCGGTGAGCAGCGGTTGCGAGCCCTGGCCGAGAATCAACTCGGTGGAGCCGCCACCAATATCGACCACCAGGCGCATGTCCGCGACGTCGGGCAACGTGTGCGCGACGCCGGCGTAGACCAGCCGCGCCTCTTCATGGCCGTCGATGACATCAATGCGAAAGCCCAGATGCCTTTGCGCACTGTCGAGAAACAACTGCGCATTGTCTGCCTCGCGCACCGCGCTGGTTGCCACCGCGCGCACTCTGCCGGCTTCGAAACCGCGCAGTTTTTTGCCGAATCGCGCCAAGGCCTGCCAGCCGCGATCCAGTGCCAGCGCATCCAGTGCGCCACCGTCAAAACCTTCGGCCAGCCGCACCGGCTCACGCAGGGTTTTCACTTCATGAATCAGCAAGCCCTTCCGGCTGCGCACCGACTGACCGATCATCAGGCGAAACGCGTTCGAACCCAGGTCGATGGCGGCAAACAGCGGGGCGTCTTCTTTCATGGGAATCCTTGCAAATCATCCGTCGAAGGCTCAAGACGGTTTGCGAGGATTCTGCCGCTCGGTTGATGACATCCTGATGACGGGGCAGGGATGCTTCGATGAATTTCTGGCTGTCATGACACTGTCATTATCCGGCGTCTATATTGAGCTCAATACATCGCGTGTTCTTAAAGTTTCGGCTGCCATTTTCGGCAGCTTTTTTTTGCCTGCGATTTGGCCGGCCGGGCAAAGTTTGCAATCGGCGTCCCTGCTTGGCTAATATACGATCCATATACACTTCGTATCGGATTTGGCCCATGGGCATCGTAAAGATTTCAGAAGACATGCACGAGAATCTGCGCATTTCCAGCAATGCACTCAGCCGCTCGATCAACGCGCAGGCCGAGCACTGGATGCGCATCGGCATGCTCGCCGAGCTGCACCCCAACCTCGACCACAGTGCCATTTGCCGCTTGCTGATCCGCGCCGAGCAGAACGGTGGGCTGGATCTGCAACAACTGACTCAGGAAGCAGTCACCGCATGAGAAACCAGATCAAGATCAACACCCCGGCCGACATCGCACAATCGCGCGCCGCCGGCAAACTCGCCGCCGAAGTGCTGGCGATGCTGGTGCCGCACGTCAAGGCTGGTGTGACCACCGACGAGCTGGATCGGTTGTGCAACGACTACATCGTCAATGTGCAAAAAGCCGTGCCAGCCAACGTCGGTTATCACGGGTTTCCGAAAACGGTCTGTGCCTCGGTCAACGACGTGGTCTGCCACGGGATTCCGTCGGGCACGCCGTTGAAGGATGGCGACATCGTCAACCTCGACATCGCGGTGATCAAGGACGGCTGGTTCGGCGACACCAGCCGCATGTACGTGGTCGGTGAGGCCTCGGCTGAGGCGCAGCACCTGATCAAGACGACTTACGAGGCGATGTGTGCCGGCATTCGCGTGGTCAAACCGGGCGCCACGCTGGGCGATATCGGTCACGCGATTCAAACGCTGGCGGAGAAGGAAGGCTTCAGCGTGGTGCGCGAGTATTGCGGCCACGGCATCGGCAAGGTCTATCACGATGAGCCGCAGATTCTGCATTATGGCTTTCCGAACCAGGGCATGAAGCTCAAGGCCGGGATGATTTTTACCGTGGAGCCGATGCTCAATGCCGGCAAGCGTCATGTGAAAAACATGCCGGACGGCTGGACCGTGCTGACCAAGGACGGCTCGCTGTCGGCGCAGTGGGAGCATATGGTCGCGGTGACTGAAACCGGCTTCGAAATCCTCACGGCGTGGCCGGATCAGATCGAAGGCTATTGTGCGATAGTTTGATACCGCGTCGTCTGTTTCCCTCACCCTAGCCCTCTCCCGGAGGGAGAGGGGACTGATTGGGGGATGTTGGAGAGGTATGCCGACCTGAAACTGCTCAGTGATTCCATAATCGCCACTGATCTTTCAGGTCGATGTCAGACGCAAGACACCCTCGGTCGACTCCCTCTCCCTCCGGGAGAGGGCTGGGGTGAGGGGAGCAGACGACTCGTTCTCAGTGAGAACCGGCCGCTTTGTTCAGGTCGCTGTCGGTCCACTCGGTGTAGACGCACGCATCGGCCGTCGCCCAACGCACTCGCACAGGGTCAC
Source organism: Pseudomonas atagonensis (assembly GCF_011369485.1). Classification (GTDB taxonomy): domain Bacteria; phylum Pseudomonadota; class Gammaproteobacteria; order Pseudomonadales; family Pseudomonadaceae; genus Aquipseudomonas; species Aquipseudomonas atagonensis. The sequence goes on from NZ_VXCA01000004.1 coordinate 218,198, forward strand.
CGGCCTTGAGCGGCATCCCCGCTGCCGACAATGCTTTCACCGTCATCGAAGTTCCGCCCGACGTCACCACGCTGCAGGTCTGGCTTTCGCCGAGGAACAGCACTTCTACCACCTTCGCAGCCACCTCGTTCCAACCGGCAGCCAGCGGTTCGCTGATGGCCTGCGTCACGCTCAACGCCAGCGCTTTTTCCGGCCGCACCATCAGCAACACATCCTGATCGGTGTGTAACCCGGCGGTCAGCCGTATCGACAACGACTGCCCCTCGAAACTCGCCGCCGCATTGCCTTGAGCCTTGAGCTTGAGGAAGTTCGAGTTGCCGAGGAACGACGCCACAAACGCATTCGGCGGATTCTGGTAAAGGTCATATCCGCTGCCGAGGCCAACAATCTTGCCGTGACTGAAAATCGCGATGCGCTGGGACAGGCGCATGGCTTCTTCCTGGTCGTGGGTCACGTAGACGATGGTGATGCCGAGGCGGCGGTGCAACTGGCGCAGTTCATCCTGCAAGTCTTCACGCAGTTTCTTGTCCAGCGCACCGAGCGGTTCGTCCATCAACAGAATGCGTGGTTCGTACACCAACGCCCGAGCAATGGCCACACGTTGCTGCTGGCCGCCGGACAGTTGCGAAGGACGGCGATGAGCGAACTGCTCGAGTTGCACCAGTTTCAACATGGCATCGACACGCTTGTCACGCTCAGTCGCCGCGAGTTTGCGAATCGCCAACGGAAACGCGATGTTGTCGCGCACCGACAGGTGCGGGAACAACGAGTAGCGCTGGAACACCATGCCGATATCGCGCTTGTGCGGCGGCACGTTGACCAGCGACTGGCCGTTGACCAGGATCTCGCCGCTGCTCGGCGTTTCAAAACCGGCGAGCATCGACAGTGTCGTACTCTTGCCCGAGCCGCTGGAGCCGAGAAAGGTCAGGAACTCGCCGTCCTTGATGTCCAGCGAGATGTTGTCGACGGCAGCAAAGTCGCCGTAGTGCTTGTTCAGGTTGCGCAGGCTGACCAGGGGTTTGTCGTTCTGCTGGGAGGCGTCTTTGATCACGGCACTCATGTCGTACTCCTGGGCGCTCAGGCGCTGATTTCGTTGCGCCGGCGCAGCGCGGCGGCGATGACCATGACCAACACCGACAAGCCGATCAGCAGCGTCGAAGCGACGGCGATTACCGGGGTCAGGTCCTGGCGCAAGGTGGTCCACATTTTCACGGGAAGGGTTTGCAGGGTCGGGCTGGCCATCATCACGCTGAGCACCACTTCGTCCCACGAAACGAGGAAGGCGAAGAGGGCGCCGGCGACCATGCCCGGACGAATCGCCGGGAACGTCACCTTGAACACCGCTTGCAGGCGCGAGGCACCGCAGATCACCGCCGCGTCTTCAATCGACTGGTCGAACAGCTTCAGCGAGTTGATGATCGAGATGATGGTGAACGGCAGCGCGACGATTACATGGCTGACGACGAAGGCGAACATCGTCCCGGTGTAGCCGAGTTTGAGAAACAGCGCGTACACCGCCACGGCGATGATCACCAAAGGCACGATCATCGGCAGGGTGAACAGGCCGTAGAGCATTTCCCGGCCGGGAAACCGCCCGCGCACCAGCGCAAAGGCTGTCGGCAATCCGAGAGCGACGGCGCAGATCGTGGTCAGCACGGCAACCTTGAGGCTGGCCGCAGCCGCGTTCATCCAGTCGGGGTTGGAGAAGAACTGGCCGTACCATTTCAGCGTCCAGCCCGGTGGCGGAAACACCAGCCACTGCGAGGAGCCGAACGACAGCAACACGATGAAGACGATCGGCAACAGCAGAAACAGACCGATCAGCCCGGTGGTGGCGTAGAGGCCGAAACGCATGCGCCGGCTCATGGCATTGGGAGTCAGGAGCATGTCGGCTTACCTCGCGTTACTGGCGCCAACCGGGGATTCCGGCTGAAGCTTCAGGTAGAAGTAGAACAGCACCAGCGTGATCGCGATCAGCAACGCGGCGCCGGCGCTGGCCAACCCCCAGTTGAGGAACGATTGCACCTGCTGAATGATGAATTCAGGCAGCATCATGTTCTGTGCGCCGCCGAGCAGCGCCGGGGTCACGTAGTACCCGAGCGACATCACGAACACCATCAACCCGCCGGACGCGAGCCCCGGCCGGCACAGCGGCAGGAACACCCGGAAGAAGTTGGTCCAGGGACTTGCGCCACAGATCGAACCGGCCTGCAGGATCATTGGATCGATGGCCTGCATCGTCGCCTGCAGTGGCAGCACGATGAACGGGATCATGATGTAGCTCATGCCGATCACCACGCCGGTCAGGTTATGCACCATTTCCAGCGGCTGATCGATGATGCCCAGCGCCATCAGCGCCTTGTTGATCACCCCCGACGCTTGCAGCAGCACCAGCCACGAATAGGTGCGGGCGAGCAGGCTGGTCCACATCGACAGCAGCACGATGTTGAGGATCCAGCGACCCCAGCCACGCGGCACCAGGGTGATCGCCCAGGCCAGCGGAAAGCCGAGCAGCAGGCTGAACAGCGTCACCAGCCCGGCCACCGAAAAGGTGTTGAGCAGCACTCGGGCATAGGCCGAGTTGGCGAACAGTTGTTCGTAGTTGCCAAGGCCCGGCACCGGTTCCAGCACGCCGCGCAGTAACAGACCAATCAACGGCGCGAGAAAAAACAGGCCGATGAACAGCAGCGCCGGCGCGAGGTTGCCGGCACCACGCCAGCGTTGTCGGAGGGACGGGGCTTGCTGCATCGTAACCGCCTGGGTTCCGTGGGCCGAACCGGCAGCGCTTTGGGCGCTCCCGGTGGCAGTGGAGGGACGGGACGCGGTGGCCGCCATTTTCATTTGACCAGCCATTCGTTCCACCGTGTCGCGATGGCCTGGCCGTTTTTGGCCCAGTACGCGAAATCGAGAGTGATCTGATCCTTAGCGTAGGCAGTCGGCAGGTTCGGGGCCAGCGTCGAGTCCAGACGCTGCACACTGTCGACGTTGACCGGGGCGTAGGCGGTCAGGTTGGAGAAGTCGGCCTGGCCTTTGGCGCTGCTGGCGCTGGCCAGGAACTTCATCGCTGCGTCCTTGTTTTTCGAGCCTTTGGGGATGACCAGAATATCGGCCATGACCAGGTTTTGCTTCCAGCTCACGCCAACCGGCGCGCCGTCTTCTTGCAGGGCATGAATACGACCGTTCCAGAACTGGCCCATGCTCGCTTCACCGGACGCCAGCAGTTGCTGCGACTGTGCGCCGCCGCCCCACCAGACGATGTCTTTCTTGATGGTGTCGAGTTTCTTGAAGGCGCGGTCCAGATCCAGCGGGTAGAGCTTATCGGCAGGCACGCCGTCGGCGAGCAGTGCCAGTTCGAGCACGCCCGGGCTTGGCCATTTGTACAGGGCGCGTTTGCCGGGGAAGGTCTTGGTGTCGAACAGCGCGCTCCAGTCCTGCGGTTTGTTGGCGCCGAGCTTGCCCTCGTTGTAGCCGAGGACGAAGGAGAAAAAGAACGAGCCGACGCCGTAATCGCTGACGAAACGCGGGTCGATCTTGTCGCGCTGGATCTGTTTGAAATCGAGGGGTTCGAGCAGGCCTTCAGCGGCGGCACGCAGGGCGAAGTCGGCTTCGACATCGACCACGTCCCATTGAACGTTGCCGCTTTCGACCATGGCTTTGAGTTTGCCGTAGTCGGTCGGGCCGTCCTGTACGACGGTGATGCCGCTGGCCTTGCTGAACGGATCGGCCCAGGCCTGTTTCTGCGCATCCTGGGTGCTTCCGCCCCAGCTGACGAAGTTCACGCTTTCGGCAGCCATTGCAGCCTGGCCGGTGACGCTGAGCAGTCCCGCAAGAAAGATCGCGGTTGCAGCTTTATTCAACACCATTTTTACGCCCTCATTGTTGTGTTTTTGAGCGGGCTTGCGTTGTTGCCCGCCTGACGGGAGCAGTAGCTGGACGGTTTTTCAGGTCGCCCGGTCTATGGAATATCATATTATGGTATTCCAAGCTTTGTGCAAGCACTTTGCCTTACCGGTTATCTGGCGAATCGGGTTTTTGAGGTGTTTGTTTTGAGAGATGTGGAAAATTTTAGATCCAGCCCCTCACCCCAGCCCTCTCCCAATGGGAGAGGGGAAAGGGAGCCGATCTCTATGCCGTTCAAAACCTGAGTTCGACTCGGGGTCTCAGGTCGATGTGTCGCTACTAAACAACGCGGTCGGCTCCCTCTCCCCCCGGGAGAGGGCTGGGGTGAGGGCAGCTTTAATCGGTGAAGGGAATGCTCTCCACCACTTCCAGGTCATAGCCGGTCAGGCCGGCGTATTTCAACGGCGGGCCGAGGTGGCGCAGTTTGCCAACGCCCAGGTTCTGCAGAATCTGCGCCCCGGTGCCGACCTCTGAATAAATCCGCGATTGCGAACGGCTGAACTGCCGTGGCGGTTGAGTCAGTTGCGGAATGCGCTCCAGCAACGCCTGTGACGACTCATGATTGGCCAGCACCACCACAACCCCATGCCCTTCGGTCGCGACCCGTTGCAGCGCCGCCCACAACGTCCAGTTTGTCGGCCCGCTGTACTCGGCGCCGACCAGATCGCGCAGCGGATCGATCACGTGCACGCGCACCAGCGTCGGCTCTTCACGGCGCAATTCGCCCATGACCATCGCCATGTGCACGCCACCCTCGATGCGATCTTCGAAAGTGATCAAACGGAAGGTGCCATGCACCGTCGGCAACTCGCGTTCGCCGATACGCTCGATGGTGTGTTCGGTGCTCAAACGATAGTGAATGAGGTCAGCAATGGTGCCGATCTTGATCCCGTGCTTGCGCGCGAAGACTTCCAGATCAGGGCGCCGGGCCATGGTGCCGTCGTCGTTCATTACCTCGACGATCACCGAGGCGGGCGTGAAACCCGCCAGACGCGCAAGATCGCAACCAGCTTCGGTGTGACCGGCACGGGTCAGCACGCCCCCTTCCTTGGCGCGCAGCGGGAAGATATGTCCGGGCTGCACCAAATCTTCGGCGCGTGCGTTTGGCGCTACCGCTGCGGCAACGGTGCGGGCGCGGTCAGCAGCGGAAATGCCGGTGGTCACGCCAACGGCGGCTTCAATCGATACCGTGAACGCAGTGCTGAACACGCTGCCATTGCTTGGCACCATCTGCTCCAACCCCAGGCGCTGGCAATGATCGTCCGTCAGCGTCAGGCAGATCAGCCCCCGGGCCTCACGAGCCATGAAGCTGATCGCCTCGGGCGTGCAACGGTCGGCGGCCAGCAGCAGGTCGCCTTCGTTTTCGCGGTCCTCGTCATCGACCAGCAGAACCATTTTGCCGAGGCGATAATCTTCGATGATTTCTTCGATGCTGTTGAAGGCCATGCTGGACTCTCAGGGTTTGTTGGAAATATATTGGTATACCATAATACAATTTAAACAAAGAGGTCACTATGAAGGCTTACTGGATTGCCCACGTAGACATCACCGATGCCGACCACTACAGCCAATACACCCAGCGTGCGCCGGCGGCATTCGCCGCGTTCGGTGCAAAGTTCTTGGCGAGAGGCGGGCGCAGCGAGGCGATGGAAGGGCGCGAGACACCGCAACGCAGCGTGGTGATCGAGTTTGAAAGCTACGAAAACGCCGTGGCGTGCTACCACTCGGCGGCGTATCAGGAAGCGAAACGTTATCGCGAAGAATGGGCGCGGGCTGAAATCATCATCGTCGAAGGCATCGCCCCGATTTCATAAGCACCGCCTGACTCCTGTGGGAGAGGGCTTGCTCCCGAAAGCGGTGGGTCAGGTAAATCAATGTCGACTGACACACCTCATTCGGGAGCAAGCCCCCTCCCACAAGACATCAGCGCATGAAGTGGATCTTGCCGCTGTCGTCATTGCCCATGTAGATCCCGTAAACCCCAGCCTGGCGTTCCTCGATGTAGCGTTCGAGGATTTGCCGGATCGCCGGGTAATAGATCTGCTCCCACGGGATGTCTTCAGGGGCGAAGAATTTGTAGTCCAGCGTTTCCGGCCCGTACTGCCCGGTGATCTCCAGCGCGAGGGCGCGGAAGATGATGTAGACCTCGCTGATCTTCGGCACGCTGAAGATCGAATACGGCGAGACGATTTCCGCGCGCACGCCGCTTTCTTCCCAGACTTCGCGCAGCGCCGCCTGCTCGGTGGTCTCGCCGCTTTCCATGAAGCCTGCGGGCAGGGTCCAGGTGCCGGGGCGGGGAGGGATTGCCCGTTGGCACAAGAGGTATTTGCCATCCTGCTCGATGATGCAGCCGGCGATGATCTTCGGATTAACGTAATGGATGTAGCCGCAGCCGCGGCACATCAGGCGCTCGTGCGTATCGCCCGGCGGCACCTGCTGACCGAGGTCAGGGCCACCGCATTTCGGGCAATAGCTCGGGCTGAACATATCAGTGACCTATACGCGGTTCTTTCAGCGCGATGGGCAGGGTGATCGGCGGCGTGCTTTTGAGATCGGTGCCGGTCTCTTCCTGCTTGCGCTTGAGGTAATCGAGGGCCACGGCCGCGGCGGCACGCACGTGATCCACGCACGCCTGATGCGCCGCCAGCGGATCGCCGCTCTTGATCGCCTCGACCATTTTTTCCATCTCGTGGTTACTGGCGCCGCGACGGTTTTCCTGAGAAACCGAAGTCGCCCGCAGATAGCTGATACGTGCCTGCAACTGGCGCAGTTGAGTGGCGGCGACATGGTTGCCCGAACCTTCGAGCAGCACGTCGTAGAAACCCTGCACCGAGTCGATCACCTGTTGCAGTTCGCCGTCCTTGAGTGCCTTGCGGTTCTCGTCGAGGGCTTTCTCCAGGGCTTTGATGTCCTTGGCCTTGGCGCGCAGGGTGAACAACTGGACGATCAGGCCTTCCAGTACGCAACGCAGTTCATAGATGTCGACGGCATCGGCGAGGGTGATGATCGCCACGCGGGGGCCCTTGGCATCGGCGAACTCGACCAGACCTTCGGATTCCAGGTGACGCAAGGCTTCGCGCACCGACGTGCGGCTGACGCCCAAGCGATCGCACAGATCGCGCTCGACCAGACGATCGCCCGGCATGAGCTGGAAATTCATGATCGCGCTACGCAGTTTATCCAGCACGATTTCGCGCAGGGTAACGGGGTTGCGATTGACCTTGAAGCTGTCGTCGAGTGGCTGGCGTTTCATGGGGTCCGCTCTTTACTGTGGCTGTCCATGCCAGACGGGCATTCAAACAGCCGAGGGGTTAACTGGAGGCCTCAGCGTCGGCTTCGGCGAAGGCTTCACGGGCGAGCCGGAAACTGTCCACGGCCGCCGGGACGCCGCAATAAATGCCGACCTGAAGCAGAATTTCGCGTATTTGCTCACGACTCAGGCCGTTACGCAAGGCGCCGCGCACATGCAGCTTGAGTTCGTGCGGGCGGTTGAGCGCCGAGATCATCGCCAGGTTGATCATGCTGCGCTCCTTGAGCGACAAGCCTTCGCGGCCCCAGACATGGCCCCAGCAGTATTCGGTAACCATTTCCTGCAGCGGACGGGTGAAGTCGTCGGCGTTGTCGATCGAGCGCTGCACATAGGCTTCGCCCAAGACCTGAGTGCGGATCTTCAGGCCTTTTTCATACTTCTCGTTACTCATAAATCCTCCAGTCACCACAAATCCCTTGTGGGAGCGGGCTTGCTCGCGAATGCGGTAGCTCATTCAGCATAGATGTCGACTGACACGACGCCTTCGCGAGCAAGCCCGCTCTCACAGTGGGATTTGTGTGAATCTTTCAGGCCAGTGTCGGCAACGGCCCGAGCTTGCCCTTGTGATAAATCATCGGCGTCACCGGTTGCGCCGGCAGGATCAGGTTCTTCACCGCGCCGACGATGATCGCGTGATCACCGCCGTCGTATTCGCGCCACAACTCGCACTCGATGATCGCCGTAGCGTTGGCCAGAATCGGGTTACCCAGTTCGCTCAAATGCCACTCGATGCCTTTGGCCTTGTCCTTGCCCTTACCGGCAAACGCATAGGCTTCAGCGGTCTGGTCGGCGGACAGCAAATGAATCGCAAAGCGCTTGCTGTCACGCAGCACCGGGTAAGTGTCGGAAGCGTAGTTGGGGCAGAACAGCACCAGCGCCGGGTCAATCGACAGCGCACTGAAGGCGCTGGCGGTGATGCCGACGATGCCGCCATCCGGGTCAAGGGTGGTGACCACCGTGACCCCGGACGGAAACGAGCTCATCACGTCTTTGTAAATGCCGGGTTCGATCATGTCAGAGGACTCCTAGCGCATCACAAACGGATCAGGCATCGGCGCCTGAGACAGGTTGATCCATACCGTTTTAAGTTCGGTGTAGGCCAGCACCGAATTGATGCCGCTTTCGCGTCCATAGCCACTGTTCTTGAAGCCGCCGATCGGCGCCATCGCCGACACCGCGCGGTAAGTGTTGACCCAGATGATTCCCGAACGCACGTCCCGGGCCAGGCGATGGGCACGACCCAGATCGCGGGTCCAGATACCAGCCGCGAGGCCGAACTGCGAGTCGTTGGCGATGGCCAGCGCTTCGGCTTCATCTTTAAAACGGATCACCGACGCCACCGGGCCGAAGACTTCTTCCTGCATGATCTTCATCGAGTTGCGGTCGCATTCGAACAGCGTCGGCTCATAGAACCAGCCCTCGCCGAGATCCGCCGGACGCTTGCCGCCGGTACGCAAACGCGCGCCTTCAGCGATGGCATCCGCGACCAGACCTTCGACCACCGCCAGTTGCTGCGCGGTGGCCATCGGGCCCATTTCGCTGCTGTCTTCCTGCGGGTTGCCGATGCGAATGCGCTCCGCGCGTTCGACAAGTCGATTGACGAACTCGTCGTAGATTTCGTCCTGCACCAACAGGCGTGAGCCGGACACGCAGCTCTGACCCGATGCCGCGTAGATCCCGGCAATCGCGCCGTTGATCGCGCTGTCGAGATCGGCGTCGGCGAAAATGATGTTCGGCGACTTGCCGCCCAGTTCCAGCGACAGCTTGGCGAAGTTCTCGGCGCTGCTGCGCACCACGTGCCGCGCCGTCGCGGCGCCGCCAGTGAAGGCGATCTTGCGGATCAGCGGATGGCGGGTGAGGGCGGCGCCGGTGCTCGGGCCGTAACCGGTGACGACGTTGACCACCCCCGGCGGAATCCCGGCTTCGAGGGCCAGGCGCGCCAGTTCCAGAATGGTCGCCGAGGCGTGCTCGGACGGCTTGATCACAATCGTATTGCCGGCGGCGAGGGCCGGCGCCAGTTTGATTGCGGTCAGGTACAGCGGGCTGTTCCACGGAATGATCGCGGCAACCACGCCCATGGCTTCGTGCACGGTGTAGGCAAACAGATCGGGTTTATCCAGCGGCAGGGTGCCACCTTCAAGCTTGTCGGCAAGGCCTGCGGTGTAGTGGAAAAACTCCGGCAAATAACCGACCTGACCCCGGGTTTCGCGGATCAGTTTGCCGTTGTCGCGGCTTTCCAGCTGCGCCAGTTGTTCCTTGTTTTCCGCGATCAAGTCACCGAGGCGGCGCAGCAGCTTGCCGCGCGCGGTGGCGGTCAAACCACGCCACGCCGGGCTGTCGAACGCGGTTTGTGCCGATTGCACGGCGCGTTCGACGTCAGCCTCATCAGCGTCGGGCAGTTCCGCCCAAGCCTGTGCGGAGGCCGGGTTGAGGCTTTCGAAGGTCTTGCCGGAGAGGGCGTCGACCCATTCTCCGCCGATGCACATCTGGAAGCGTGCGAGTGTCATGCAACGATCCCCTTTATATGGTTTTGTCGGGAGTGTGCGAATTCGAGAAATTCCAGCAGCGTCTGATTGACCAGACGCGGCGACTCTACGGGCATCATATGCCGTTGCTCGGGTAGCACGGCAACCTTCGCGCCGGGGATGCGCCGGGCCAGTTGCTCGGCCATTTCCGGGGTCGAACCCGGGTCGAGTTCACCGGTGGCAATCAGCGTCGGCGCCTGAATGCTGCCGAGGTCGTCGGCGCGGTACATGTCTTGCGTGGCGAACAGTTCGTAGGTGGTCAGATAGCCTTGCGGATCATTGCCGGCCAGGGTCTGCCGGATCGCGGCGATCTGCGCCGGGTTGGCCGCCTGATATTCACGGCTGAACCAGCGTGACAGCGCCGCTTCGGCGTTGGCGTCCGGGCCATGTTCGGCCGCTTGCGCGGTGCGAGCGATGACCCCGGCACGCTGTTCTTCGCTGCGGTTGAACACGCTGTTCAACACCACCAGGCTTTGCAGGCGCTGCGGGTAATGCAGGGCAAACGCCCGTGCGACCAGACCGCCCATGGAGAAACCGATCACCGCTGCCTGCGGCAGACTCAAGTGATCGAGCAACTCCAGTAATTGATCGGCATACCCGAGCAGGTCGGTGCCGCTGGCTGGTCGCGGGCTGGCGCCATGGCCGAGCATGTCGTAGGCGATCACCCGGTATTGCGTGGCCAGGCCAACGATCTGGCCGCCCCACATTTCTTTGTTCAGGCCCACGCCGTGGATCAACACCACGGGCTGGCCTTGACCGGTCGCCAGGTAACTGGTGCCAGCCGGGGTGAGTTCAGCGGTGAGCCGAATCATGGAGCGCTCCTGCAATGCCTTTTTATTGTGATTACTGGGCTTTTTCGGCGGCCAGTTCTTCCAGATCGATGTAGCGGTTGCCGATGCGCGGGTGCAAGCGACCACCGTCGGCGCAACCCAGCACCACGACGATTTCGTCGGCACGCGGCGCGTCTTCGATCTGCATTTCCAGGGTGATGTAGTGCGAGCGCAGGCCTTCGTCGTCCTTGTGCATCATCGGGATCTGAATCGAAGTGCCCGGGCCGCCGCGCTTGTTGGTGAAGCTCAGGTAACTCTTGGCCTTGACCGCTTCGCGATAGTGGTTGCCGAAGCGCAGGGTGTGGATCACCGCGGAAGCGTGTTCAATCTCGCCATCGGCGCCGACCACGGCGGCTTTGCCGTAGGCCTCGATCTTCTCGGCGCCGCCGATGATGCCGACCAGACGCTCGACCATCAGTGCGCCGAGGTCGGAGCAGTTGGCGCGGATCTGCGGTTTCAGGTCTTCAACGAAACCATTGCCCACCCATGGGTTTTTCATCACCACGGCGAGGCCGACCATGGTCACCGGCTTGTCGGTGGCCTTGCCGCCTTCGATGAAGGTCTCTTCGACATAGCTGACGATCTTGCGAATTTCGAAACTCATGAGCTGCTCCGTAAGGGGATTGAGAGTGTCTGTGCGTCTGATGGTATACCATAATACCGATCGCGCAAGTCCCCTTCACAAGATTTGCCGCATCCATCCGGCGAATGGCGCCGCATTCACCTGCAACCACAAATCTCCCAAACACCACCCACCTCTGTGGGAGGGGGCTTGCTCCCGAAAGCGGCGGATCAGGCGACATCTATGCTGGCTGACACTCCGTCTTCGGAAGCAAGCCCCCTCCCACAATGAAAATCACCTGCCACGCAGGCTCCACGCGGTTAACAAAAGATAACGTTGCGCCGATTGTCAGACGTTTCGAATGCCCGATAGGATGAGCCAGCTTCCGAAGTGGCTCTGGATTGCGGGTTTCAGGACTATGCTTCTGACCAGCCATCACTGGAGCACACTTGCGGCGCCCTTGAAGGCCAGATGGCCTAACAATAATAAATAGGGGAAGGTCTATGAGTCGTTGCCGCCCGCCGGCGTTACGCAACACCGCGTTGCTGGCCACAGCACTCTCTCTGCTGGGCTTCGCCACGTTGTCGGCACCTGTGATCGCCGCCGAGGCTCCAGCCGACGTGGTGTATGCCACCGAATCCGCCAAAGCCACGAAAAGCCTGATCCTCGATGTTGTCCATGCCGGAACGCGGCTGGTGGCGGTCGGGGATCGCGGGCACATTGTCTATTCCAACGACCAGGGCAAGACCTGGACGCAGGCCAAGGTGCCGAGTCGGCAACTGCTGACCGCCGTGTATTTCGTCGACGAGAAACACGGCTGGGCGGTCGGGCACGACGCGCAGATTCTCGCCAGCGAAGACGGCGGTTTGACCTGGACCAAGCAATTCGAAGACCTCAAACGTGAATCGCCGTTGCTCGATGTCTGGTTCAAGGACATCAACAGCGGCCTTGCCGTGGGCGCTTACGGCGCATTGCTGGAAACCACCGACGGCGGCAAACACTGGGAAGACGTCAGTGACCGTCTCGACAACGAAGACCAGTTCCACCTCAACGCTATCGCGGCGGTGAAAGACGCCGGCCTGTTCATCGTCGGCGAATCCGGCAGCATGTTCCGCTCCGCCGACTGGGGCCAGACCTGGGAAAAGCTTGAAGGCCCGTACGAAGGTTCGCTGTTCGGCGTGATCGGCACCGCGCAAGCGCAGACCCTGTTGGCTTATGGCCTGCGCGGCAACCTCTACCGCTCCACCGATTTCGGCAGCACCTGGGAGCAGGTCGAACTGAAAGCCGCGCGCGGCTCTCTGGAGTTCGGTCTGTCCGGCGCGACCTTGCTTGAAGACGGCTCGATTGTGATCGTCGGCAACGGCGGCTCGGTGATCAGCAGCAGCGACAACGGTGAAACCTTCAGTGTGTTCAACCGCCCGGATCGCATCTCGCTGTCTTCGGTCACGGCGGCGGGCGACGGCAACCTGATTCTGACCGGGCAGGGCGGTGTGCACACCACGCTGCCAAACGGCGCCGAGATCAATAATAAGAAGGCGGGGCTATGACTTCCTTGATCACTCCTCAGCAGGACAAGGCGACGTTCCTCGAACGTCTGATTTTCAACAACCGCCCGGCAGTGATCCTCATCTGTCTGGTGGTCAGCATCTTCCTGTTCTGGCAGGCCACGCTGATCCGGCCGTCGACCAGCTTCGAAAAAATGATCCCGCTCAAGCATCCGTTCATCGAGAAGATGATGGAGCACCGCAACGATCTGGCGAACCTGGGCAACACCGTGCGGATTTCGGTGGAAGCCACCGACGGCGATATTTTCTCCAAGGAGTACATGGAGACTCTGCGTCAGATCAACGACGAGGTGTTCTACATCTCTGGCGTCGACCGATCCGGCCTCAAGTCGCTGTGGAGCCCGAGCGTACGCTGGACCGAAGTGACCGAAGAAGGTTTTGCCGGCGGCGAAGTGATCCCGCAGAGCTACAACGGCTCGCAGGACAGCCTCGATCTGCTGCGCAATAACGTGCTCAAGTCCGGCCAGGTCGGGCGTCTGGTGGCCAACGACTTCAAGTCGAGCATTGTCGACATCCCGCTGCTGGAGTCCTACCCGGACCCGGAAGATCAGGGCAAGTTGCTCGCCCTGGATTACCGCAAGTTCTCCCATGAACTCGAAGACAAGATCCGCAACAAGTTCGAAGCGCAGAACCCCAACGTCAAAATCCACATCGTCGGTTTCGCCAAGAAAGTCGGTGACCTGATCGACGGTCTGGTGATGGTGGTGATGTTCTTCGGCATCGCGTTTGTCATCACCCTGATCCTGCTGTTGTGGTTCACCAACTGCCTGCGCAGCACCATCGCGGTATTGAGCACGACACTGGTGGCGGTGGTCTGGCAACTTGGATTGATGCACTTTTTCGGCTTCGGGCTTGATCCGTATTCGATGCTGGTGCCGTTCCTGATCTTCGCCATCGGCATCTCCCACGGCGTGCAGAAGATCAACGGTATCGCTCTGCAATCCAGCGAGGCGGATAACGCGCTTACCGCTGCGCGAAGGACGTTCCGGCAACTGTTCCTGCCGGGGATGATCGCGATTCTCGCGGACGCCGTTGGCTTCATCACTTTGTTGATCATCGACATCGGGGTGATCCGCGAGCTGGCCATTGGCGCGTCCATCGGTGTCGCGGTGATCGTGTTCACCAACCTGATCCTGCTGCCGGTAGCGATTTCCTATGTCGGCATCAGCAAGCGTGCGATCGCCAGGAGCAAAAAAGACGCGAACCGCGAACATCCGTTTTGGCGCCTGCTGTCGAATTTTGCCAGCCCGAAAGTCGCTCCGGTCTCCATCGCGTTGGCGCTGATCGCTTTCGGTGGCGGCCTCTGGTACAGCCAGAACCTGAAAATCGGTGACCTCGACCAGGGTGCGCCTGAACTGCGTCCGGACTCGCGCTACAACAAGGACAACAACTTCATCATCAACAACTACTCGACCAGTTCCGACGTGCTGGTGGTGATGGTCAAGACCAAGGCTGAGGGTTGTTCACGCTACGAAGCCATGGCGCCGATCGACGAGTTGATGTGGAAGATGCAGAACACCGAGGGCGTGCAGTCGGCGATCTCGCTGGTGACCGTGTCCAAGCAGATGATCAAGGGCATGAACGAGGGCAACCTGAAATGGGAAACCCTGTCGCGCAACCCGGACGTGCTGAACAACTCGATTGCCCGCGCCGACGGCCTGTACAACAACAGTTGCTCGCTGGCGCCGGTGCTGGTGTTCCTCAACGATCACAAGGCCGAAACCCTGGATCGGGCGGTGCACGCGGTGCAGGAGTTCGCCAAGGACAACAACAAGGACGGTCTGGAATTCATCCTCGCCGCCGGTAACGCCGGGATCGAGGCGGCCACCAACGAAGTCATCAAACAGGCCGAGTTGACCATCCTGATTCTGGTGTACATCTGCGTCGCGGTGATGTGCATGATCACCTTCCGTTCGTGGGCGGCTACCTTGTGCATCGTCCTGCCGCTGGTGCTGACCTCGGTACTCGGCAACGCGCTGATGGCGTTCATGGGCATCGGGGTGAAAGTCGCGACGCTGCCAGTGGTGGCGCTGGGTGTGGGGATTGGCGTGGACTACGGCATCTACATCTACAGTCGCCTGGAAAGCTTCCTGCGTGCCGGCCTGCCGCTGCAGGAAGCCTATTACCAGACCCTGAAATCCACCGGTAAAGCGGTGCTGTTCACCGGTCTGTGCCTGGCCATCGGCGTGTGCACCTGGATCTTCTCGGCGATCAAGTTCCAGGCCGACATGGGCCTGATGCTGACGTTCATGCTGCTGTGGAACATGTTCGGTGCGCTGTGGCTGCTGCCGGCACTGGCGAAGTTCCTGATCAAGCCGGAGAAACTGGCGGGGCAGAAGGGCAATTCGCTGTTTGCTCACTGATCTGAGAATCTGAAACAACAAAGCCGCAACCTTGAAGGGTTGCGGCTTTTTTATGAGTCAAGATCAAAAGCCTTCCCTCACCCTAGCCCTCTCCCAGGGGGAGAGGGAACTGACCGCAATGTCTCCCGTGATACATCGACCTGAAAAACCGAGTCGATTATGGATTCAAAGCAGATCGTTCACGTCGGTGTAGATCGTCAATATTCCCGGATCGGTCCCCTCTACCTCTGGGAGAGGGCTAGGGTGAGGGCAGGCGGTCTCAAGGCTCAAGAAAGTTCAGTACCAAGCACAACACTCAAAGCACTCCGCGCATCATCCAACTGCACCAGCGTCGCATGCCGCGCCCCCAATGCATCCCGATTCTCGATCGCGGTAAGAATCGCCTTATGCCGAGGCAATGCCAGCTCATGCAGATTCGGCCGCTGATTGGAATGCTTCAACGCCTCGGCAATCGCCACCGAGAGCATGTTGCACAGGTTCGCCAGCAAATCATTGTGCGTGGCATCGGCGATGCGGCTATGAAAATCCAGATCCGGTTGCAACAGGGCTTCCGGCGTCGGCGCGGCTTCCATGCGTTGGTAGGCTTCGCCGATGAGGGCGATGTCGGCCTCGGTCGCGTGCTGAGCGGCGAGGGCGGCGGCCGCCGGTTCGATGATGCTGCGCACGCTGGTCAGGACATTGAAGAACTCGTTCTGCGGGCTGCTTTGCATCAGCCAGTGCAGTACGTCCGGGTCGAGCATGTGCCACTCGCGCCGGGCCTTGACCACCGTGCCGACACGCGGTTTGGAGTACACCAGCCCCTTGGCCACCAGCACCCGCGTGGCTTCGCGCAAGACCGGCCGACTGACTGCGTATTCCTCACACAACAAGGCTTCGGCGGGCAGTTTGTCATCGGGCAAAAAGCGTCCTGAGACGATCTGCATGCCCAATTCCTGGACGATGCGCGAGTGCATGCTTTTGCGGTCGGAAGGTTTGCGGTAATCCATGGGGAACGGCGCGATCCTGAGCGATGGAGATGCCGCGCATCATAGCAGGCACGACACAATCTTGAGGCAGATACACACGTCAAATGTGGGAGCGGGCTTGCTCGCGAATGCGGTGTGTCAGCAATGCATGTTTCGACTGGCACACCGCATTCGCGAGCAAGCCCGCTCCCACAGGGGATGGCGGTTTTAGTGGGAGTGGCGGGGCACTTCAGCGCCTCGGCAACCGACGAGGAAGTCAAAGTCACAACCTTGATCCGCCTGCAGCACATGGTCGATGTATAGCTGACGATAACCGCCCACCAGCAACTGCTGCGGTGGCTGCAGATCGGCCATGCGCGCGGCCAGTTCGGCATCCGGAATGTCCAGATGCAAACGCCCGCTGGCGCAGTCAAGTTCGATCCAGTCGCCTTCCTTCACCGTCGCCAAAGGCCCGCCGGCAGCGGCTTCCGGCGCCACGTGCAAAACGACGGTGCCGTACGCGGTGCCGCTCATTCGTGCGTCAGATATGCGCACCATGTCCGTCACCCCCTGCGCCAACAGCTTGGCCGGCAGGCCCATGTTGCCGACTTCGGCCATGCCCGGATAACCTTTCGGCCCGCAGTTCTTCATCACTAGAATCGAATCTTTATCGACATCCAGTTCCGGATCGTTGATCCGTGCCTTGTACATGTCGAAGTTCTCGAACACCACAGCACGGCCACGATGCTGCATCAGTTCCGGAGTAGCGGCGGACGGCTTGAGCACCGCGCCGAGTGGCGCCAGATTGCCGCGCAGTACACAGATACCGCCGTCGGCGCGGATCGGGTTGTCGAGGGTGCGGATCACCTCGTCCTCACCGTAGATCGGCGCGTCCTTGGTGTTCTCGCCGAGCGTTTTGCCGTTGACGGTCAGTGCGTTCGGGTTGGGGATCAGATTGGCTTCACCGAGGCGGCGCAGCACCGCTGGCAAACCACCGGCGTAGTAGAACTCTTCCATCAGAAAACGCCCGGACGGTTGCAGGTCGACGATGGTCGGCATGCCGCGCCCGATGCGCGTCCAGTCATCCAGATCCAGCTCAACGCCAATGCGTCCGGCGATGGCTTTCAGATGGATCACAGCATTGGTCGAACCGCCGATTGCAGCGTTGACCCGAATGGCGTTCTCAAAGGCTTCCTTAGTGAGGATCTTCGACAGCTTCAAATCTTCGCGAACCATTTCCACGGCGCGCATGCCGGACATGTGCGCCAGCACATAACGCCGCGCATCGACCGCCGGAATCGCTGCGTTGTGGGGCAGGGACGTGCCCAGTGCTTCGGCCATGCAAGCCATGGTCGACGCCGTACCCATGGTGTTACAGGTGCCCGCCGAGCGCGACATGCCGCCCTCGGCTGCAAGGAAATCGTCAATGGTGATAGTGCCGGCCTTGACCTGTTCGCTGAGCTGCCAGACCACGGTGCCGGAGCCGATGTCCTTGCCTTTATGCTTGCCGTTGAGCATCGGCCCGCCGGTGACGACGATGGCCGGCACGTCGCAACTGGCCGCGCCCATCAGCAGCGCCGGTGTGGTCTTGTCGCAACCGGTCAGCAGCACCACGCCGTCAATCGGGTTACCGCGAATCGCTTCCTCGACGTCCATGCTCGCCAGGTTGCGCGTCAACATGGCGGTCGGGCGCAGGTTCGATTCGCCATTGGAGAACACCGGAAATTCCACCGGAAAACCACCGGCCTCGATCACCCCGCGTTTGACGTGCTCCGCGATCTGGCGGAAGTGCGCGTTGCACGGGGTCAGTTCCGACCAGGTGTTGCAGATGCCGATGATCGGCTTGCCATGAAACTGGTGGTCGGCGATGCCCTGATTCTTCATCCAGCTGCGGTACATGAAGCCGTTCTTGTCGGCCGTGCCAAACCATTGGGCGGAGCGCAGGGTGGGTTTCTTATCAGACATGATCGATTCTCTTATTGTATGACTATAGTGTTCCAGCTGCCGCCTAACATAAGCTCAAAAACCAGCGTTTGGAAGTGTTGTTGGTGAATTAGTATTACTATATAGTCGTTTTCGACGGAGGGATGGCCCTGGCGGTTTTCCGTGAGAGGCGTCCCCCGAGGTTCTATAAAAACAACAATCGGAGACCGATCTCATGAGCCAGGAACTGCGGCTAATCCGGCGCATCACGTTGAAACTGATTCCCTTCCTGATCCTGCTGTACCTGATCGCCTATGTGGATCGCTCCGCCGTCGGCTTCGCCAAGCTGCACATGGGCGCCGACATCGGTATCGGAGATGCCGCCTACGGCCTCGGTGCCGGGCTTTTTTTCATCGGCTACTTTCTCCTCGAAATCCCCAGCAACCTGATGCTCGAACGCTTCGGCGCGCGGCGCTGGTTTGCACGCATCATGATCACCTGGGGCGCCATTACCATCGGCATGGCCTTCGTCCAGGGGCCGCACAGTTTTTACGTGATGCGCTTTCTGCTCGGCGCGGCGGAGGCGGGTTTTTTCCCCGGCGTTCTGTACTACATCACCCAATGGTTCCCGGTGCGCCATCGCGGCAAGATTCTCGGGCTGTTCATCCTGTCCCAACCCATCGCGATGATGATCACAGGCCCCGTTTCCGGCGGCTTGCTGGGCATGGACGGCATCCTTGGGCTGCACGGCTGGCAGTGGCTGTTCATCGTCATCGGTACACCAGCGATTCTGCTGACGTGGCCGGTATTGCGCTGGTTGCCGGATGGCCCGCAACAAGTGAAGTGGATGGATCAGGCCGAAAAGGACTGGCTCACCGGCGAATTGAAAAAGGATTTGCAGGAATACGGCCAAACCCGTCACGGCAATCCGTTGCATGCGCTGAAAGACAAACGCGTGTTGCTGCTGGCGCTGTTTTACCTGCCAGTGACCCTGAGCATTTATGGCCTCGGTCTGTGGCTACCGACGCTGATCAAACAGTTCGGCGGCAGCGATCTGGTCACAGGTTTCGTGTCTTCGGTGCCGTACATCTTCGGGATCATCGGCTTGCTGATCGTGCCGCGCAGTTCCGACCGCTTGAATGACCGCTACGGGCATCTCGCCGTGCTCTACGTGCTGGGTGCGATTGGCTTGTTCATGAGCGCGTGGCTGTCGTTGCCGGTGGCGCAACTGGCGGCGCTGTGTCTGGTGGCGTTTGCGCTGTTTTCCTGCACGGCGGTGTTCTGGACTTTGCCGGGACGGTTTTTTGCCGGTGCGAGCGCGGCGGCGGGCATTGCTTTGATCAACTCGGTCGGCAACCTCGGCGGCTACATCGGCCCGTTCGTGATCGGAGCGTTGAAGGAGTACACCGGGAATCTGGCTTCGGGGTTGTATTTCCTTTCCGGGGTGATGGTGTTCGGCTTGGTTCTCACAGGCATCGTTTACCGCGTGCTCGAGCGAAAACACGTGCTGCCCAGCGACCAATTCGCTGCCAGCGCACGGGGTGCTACCCGGACCGGTATCTGAAAAACAACACTGAACCCCTGTGGGAGGGGCTTGCTCGCGAAGGCGATGCGTCATTCAACAGTGATGGTGACTGATCCACCGCTTTCGCGAGCAAGCCCGCTCCCACAATGGGACGGCGCCGAACTCAAGATTGGTTTAAAGGAGAAGATTCATGCATCTGGTTCAATTCGAATTAAGTAACGGAGAACGCCGTGTCGGCGTGGTCGAGGACGGTCTGGTGCGTGAAGTGCAAGACGCCCGCACCACCCGCGATCTGGCACTGGCCGCCATCGAGGCTGGCAGCACCCTTGAGCAGCAAGTGCAAACTCTTGGTCTGGGCATCAGCCACGACTACGCGCAACTGCTCAAAGACCTGCGCATCCTGCCGCCGCTCGATCACCCGGACCCGGCGCACACGCTGGTCAGCGGCACCGGCCTGACGCATTTGGGCAGCGCTTCGGCGCGGGACAAAATGCACCAGCAGGCCGGCGACGAAGCGACAATGACCGACACCATGCGCATCTTCAAATGGGGCGTGGAGGGTGGCAAACCGGCGGCGGGGCAGGCCGGCGTGCAGCCGGAATGGTTCTACAAGGGCGACGGCAGCATCGTCGTGCGTCCGGGCCAACCGTTTCCTTTGCCACCGTTTGCCGAAGACGCCGGCGAAGAGCCGGAGATGGCCGGCCTCTACGTCATCGGCCATGACGGCAAGCCCTATCGGCTGGGCTTTGCGGTCGGTAACGAGTTCTCCGATCACGTCATGGAACGCAAGAATTACCTGTACCTGGCCCACTCGAAATTGCGCAGTTGCAGTTATGGCCCGGAACTTCGCGTCGGCGAACTGCCTCAACACCTTACGGGCAGCAGCCGCATTCTGCGTGACGGCGAAGTGCTGTGGCAGAACGCGTTTCTCAGCGGCGAGGCGAACATGTGCCACAGCCTCGCCAACCTCGAATACCACCACTTCAAGTACAGCCAGTTCCTGCGCCCGGGCGACGTGCACATCCACTTCTTCGGCACCGCGACCCTGTCGTTCGCCGACGGTATCCGCACGCAACCGGGCGATGTGTTCGAGATCAGCCAGGCCGAATTCGGCGCACCGCTGGTCAATGGCATCACTGCGGTTGCAGCGAGTTTTGAACCGGACACCATCGGCACCCTTTAAGGAGATCCCATGACTCAGATTCTCGGTCACAACTACATCGGCGGGCAGCGTAGCGCTGCCGGCAACGTCAAGCTGCAAAGCGTCGACGCCAGCACTGGCGAGCAGCTACCACACGATTTCATTCAGGCCACAGAGCAGGAAGTCGACGCCGCCGCCAAAGCTGCCGCTGCGGCGTACCCGGCTTATCGCAGCCTCAGCGCCGAACGTCGCGCGCAGTTTCTCGATGCGATTGCCGATGAACTCGACGCGCTCGGCGATGACTTTGTTGCCGTGGTCTGCCGCGAAACGGCGTTGCCGGCCGGGCGTATCCAGGGTGAGCGCGGCCGCACCAGCGGGCAGATGCGTCTGTTCGCCAAAGTGCTGCGTCGCGGTGATTTCTACGGCGCGCGAATTGATCTGCCGTTGCCGGATCGCCAACCGCTGCCGCGTCCCGATCTGCGTCAGTACCGCATCGGTCTCGGCCCGGTGGCGGTGTTCGGTGCGAGCAACTTCCCGCTGGCATTTTCCACTGCTGGCGGCGACACCGCATCAGCGCTGGCTGCCGGTTGCCCGGTGGTGTTCAAGGCGCACAGCGGCCATATGGCCACGGCTGAGCTGGTCGCCGACGCGCTGATTCGCGCGGCGGAAAAAACCGCCATGCCGGCGGGCGTGTTCAACATGATTTATGGCGGCGGTGTCGGCGAATGGCTGGTCAAGCATCCGGCGATCCAGGCGGTGGGTTTCACCGGTTCGCTCAAGGGCGGTCGAGCGCTGTGCAACATGGCGGCGGCACGTCCGCAACCGATCCCGGTGTTCGCCGAGATGTCGAGCATCAACCCGGTGATCATCCTGCCGCAGGCGCTCGCCGAACGTTCGGAAACGGTTGCCCGCGACCTGACCGCGTCGGTGGTGCAGGGCTGCGGCCAGTTCTGTACCAATCCGGGTCTGGTCATCGGCATCCGCTCGCCACAGTTCAGCGCCTTCGTGCAGCAGGTTGCCGGGCTGATCGGCGATCAACCGGCGCAAACCATGCTCAATGCCGGCACCCTCGGCAGTTACGGCAAAGGCTTGCAGAAGTTGCTGGCGCATCCGGGCATTGAGCATCTGGCGGGTAATCCGCAGCAGGGCAATCAAGCGCAGCCGCAGTTGTTCAAGGCTGAAGCGAGCCTGCTGATTGATGGCGATGAAGTGCTGCAGGAAGAAGTGTTCGGCCCGACCACGGTGATTGTCGAAGTGGCGGACAAGGCACAGCTCAGCGCGGCGTTGCTGGGGTTGCACGGCCAGCTCACGGCGACAATAATCGGCGAGCAGGCGGACTTCGAACGCTTCCCCGAACTGACACCGTTGCTGGAACAGAAGGTCGGGCGGATTCTGCTCAACGGCTATCCGACTGGTGTCGAGGTGTGCGATTCGATGGTGCACGGTGGGCCGTATCCGGCAACGTCCGATGCGCGCGGTACCTCGGTCGGCACTCTGGCAATTGATCGTTTCCTGCGCCCGGTGTGCTTCCAGAACTACCCGGACAGCATGCTGCCGGAGCCGCTGAAAAATGCCAATCCGCTGCGCATACAGCGCCTGGTCGACGGCAAACCTTCGCGCGACGCGATTTGAATCCACCCCAAATCTCCTGTGGGAGCGGTCTTGCTCGCGAATGCATTCTGTCAGTCAGTTATTTATCGCCTGACTCACCGCATTCGCGAGCAAGCCAGCTCCCTCAGGGATTGCGTTCACAATGAGCTATCATTGCCGGTTTCCCCCTGAAAGACTTGATTGCCATGACTGCCCAAACCCTTCTCAACGCCCTCGAACATTGCGGCATGGTCGAAATCGATGGCCTGCATGCCTTCGAATTCGCCCTCGACGAAGACGACAACCTGCACATCGAATGCATCGATGGCCGAGCGGCCAAGCATTGGGAATTCACGCCGGCTCAGGTTGCAGCAGCGACCTTCGACGAAGACTTGCAGAGCTGGTTGATCATCGGTTTTGCCAGTGACACCAAAACCGTTGGCGAACACCGTCTGGTCTGCCTCGGCGATGTGGTCAGCAGCAGCGACGATGAGGACGACACTGATGAAAATGCGTAAATTCTGGCCACTGCTGATGGCCGGCAGCGTCGGTGCGATGGGCCTTTCCAGCGCCAGCGCCGAGAGCTTTCAATTGCTGGTTGGCTCTTACACTGCTGGCACCAGCCAAGGCATCTATCGAATGAACTTCGACAGCGCCACCGGCCAGATCGCCGCCAAACCGCTGCAAGTGGTCAAGAGCGAAAACCCGTCGTGGCTGACCCTTTCCAAAGACCAGCACCGCTTGTTCGTGGTCAATGAAAACGGCCCGGGCCAGAAAGACCCGGTCGGTCGCGTCAGCAGTTACTCAATCGATCCGAAGACCCACGCGCTGAGCCTGATCAATCAGGTACAAAGCCTGGGCAACGAGCCGACCCATTCGAGCCTCAGCGCTGACGCCAGACATCTGTTCGTCAGCAACTACTCAGTGATGGAAGACCCGGGCGGAACTCTGGCGGTGCTGCCGGTCGGTGCCGACGGCAAACTCAAACCCGTGGTGCAAATGAGCGCCCACCCGGCGAGCCGGGTCAATCCCGAGCGCCAGGCCTCCAATCACGTGCACTCGACCGTTTCCTCGCCGGACGGCCGCTACGTGTTCTCCAATGACCTGGGGGCGGACAAGGTTTTTATCTACAAATTCGACCCGAAAGCCAACCCGGACTTGCCGCTGACCCCGGCGAAAACCGCTTCCGTGGCAATGCCTGCCGGCAGCGGCCCGCGTCATCTGTTGTTCAGCGCTGACGGCAAACACGCCTGGCTGACGATGGAAATGAGTGCGCAGGTCGCGGTGTTCGATTACAACGACGGCGTGCTGACCCAGACGCAACTGGTCGATCTGGCCGCCGGCCAGCCTGCCTCGGACAAGGCCGGCGCCGCGCTGCATGCATCGGCGGACGGTAAATTCCTTTACGTCAGCAACCGTGGCACCGCTAATCAACTCGTGGTGTTCAGCATTGAACCTGCGAACGGCCAGCTCAAAGAGCTGCAAAAGCGTTCGGCGGAAGGTGATCACCCGCGTGAGTTCAGCCTCGATCCGAGTGGCAAGTTCCTGCTGATCGCCAACCAGAAGAGCAACGAAATTGTCGTCGTCGAACGCGATGGCAAGACCGGTCTGCTCGGCAAAACCGTGCAGAAACTGCCGATGGACGCCCCGAGCGACCTCAAGTTTATCGTGCGGCAATAAGCCACAGGCCCCGGTTTACGGGGCCTGTCTCTTTGTATTAATCGCGCTGATATCCGGTAATGCTACAAAGCATTTCAAGCGATCAACCCTCGAGCGTTAAGTTTGCTTCACGGCCCAACCGGGCAAGCAAGCCAACCGAACACGAGGGTTACCGCCATGAACTTCAATCTCTTCTCCGTTATCGCCGCATCTGCTATCTCCGCCACCGTGGTACTGCCAGCCGGTGCCAACGTCGAAATCAACAGCAAAAAATCCCACACTCAGAGCTACACCCAGAAATACCTGCAACAGAGCGCCAACTTCTACGCCGCCCTGGATCACAAAGCCCAGCACTGAAATTTCCGTCACTCCCTGGAACTGCCCAAGGCTGCGATCTTTTGATCTTGTTTCTCATAAGCAAAATCAAAAGATCGTAGCCTTGGGCAGTTTTTTCATGTTCGGCCAAAGGTAATAGGCCTTTTCAAACGGTGAGATAGACCGGCTAAATAATCAATGAAGCTGATGGTTACTATGGGAAACCCTGAGTGGTTACCACGGCTTTTCTGATTGATCCTATGGGCACTGAAACATGCCCACGGGAGAACACCATGGCCAGCGCAATCCTCACCTCTGCCAAACGCGGCGCCTACCTGGCCATCGGTCTCTACCTGGCCGTGGTGCTGGTCGTCAGCATCGCCTCGCAACTGGAACACAACGTCGACGCCCCGATCCAGGTCGCTCACCCCGGCATTCAGTTCGAACACCGCACACAAGGCGCGATGGTCGACGCAGCTGAACTCGCAGGCGTCGGCGGAGCATGAAAGGCTACAGACTCTGGGTCATTGCAGGACTGGCGTTGATGACTAACGGCGCTTCGTTGCTGGGCATCGGGCAGGGCTCGGTGGGCAGTCTGGCGCGGGCCATAGAGGCTAATCACAGCATTGCGCACAACATCGAACGGGCGAATACGCTCGGGCTGATGGCCGGGAATCCACCGGCGAAAATCTCCGCCGATTTTCTAGGGCCGTTTGAAGTGGATTGCATGGCGCTGGGTATGTGCAATGCACTCGCATAGGGCTGAACACTGCACTTGAGACATGCTCATTTGTGGCGAGGGGATTTATCCCCGTTCGGCTGCGAAGCAGTCGTGAAGTCTTTCTATGTGGTGTTTCAGGCATATTTGAGTCATGTGGTTTGGGGCTGCTTCGCAACCCAACGGGGATAAATCCCCTCGCCACAAAGTCCCTCGCCACATAGGTGTTGGGGTTATTTCTGCATGATCGAGGTGAAGAGCTCGGATTCGAGGAAGCGCTGCAACCAGGCCTGCAACCGCACATACGGCGTCTGCGCAAACCAATCTCGATCGACATGCGCAAACTGGCGAACGAACGGCAGCAAGGCGATATCGGCGAGGCTCGGATGATCGGCCAGCAAGTAATCTCGATCCTTCAGCAGCTCTTCCAGCCGCTGCAAATACACCGCACCCTCGGCCCGATAAAACTCCATCGGTTGCTCCGGAAAGCGCTCGGCATATTTGTAGCGATTCAACTGCACTTTGAACCCTTGGTCATTCGCGTCGATCAACTCGGCAATCCGTGAATCGCCGTCAAGCAACCAACCCTGCGGATCATTCTGCGCCAAGGCCCAGTGCATGATTTCCAGGCTCTCTTCGATTACCCGGCCACCGGCATCCAGCACCGGCACCGTGCCTTTCGGCGACAGCGCCAGCATCTCGGCCGGTTTGGACTTGAGGCTGACTTCAACAATGTTCACCGGCACGCCCGAGTAGCGCAGCGCCATCCTTGCGCGCATCGCGTACGGACAGCGGCGGAAGGAATACAGCGTATTCATTTCACCTCCAATGTGCTCAAACCGTTGCCCTGACGCTGCACCTGAATCTGCACGGGGATTCGCTCGTGCATTTCCTGCACGTGGGAAATCACCGCGACTTTGCGGCCCTGCGCCTGCAAGCCATCGAGGGCGTCCATCGCCAATTGCAGCGACTCCGGATCGAGGCTGCCGAAGCCTTCGTCGATAAACAGCGATTCGATTTTCAGCGTGCTCGACGCCATCGACGCCAGCCCCAGCGCAAGCGCCAACGACACCAGGAAGGTTTCCCCGCCAGAAAGGGAATGCACCGAGCGCAGTTCGTCGCCCATTTCCGTGTCCATCACCAACAGCCCCAACATGCTGCCGCCGCGTTTCAAACGGTAGCGTTTGACCAGTTGGCGCAACTGCACATTGGCGTGGTGCACCAGTAAGTCGAGGTTGTAGGCCTGAGCGATTTTGCGGAACGTATCGCCGGTGGCCGAGCCAATCAACGCGCTCAGACGCGCCCAGCGCTGATATTCGGCATAGGCGTCGGCGATCTGTTGCGCGAGTGCCTGGTTGGCGTTTTGCCGGCGCTGGTCTTCGGCCTGTTCGGCGCGCAGTTCGGCGCATTGCTGTTCGCTGAGGTTGAACTGGCTTTGCAGGTCGGCGAGGGCGCAGGCGAGCTGGTCGGCGTCAAGATTGCCGTTGTGCCGGGCTTGATGCTCGAGCAGACGCTGATCGCGTTCCTGCAGCAGCACCCTGGCCTGTTCGATGGCTTTTTCGTTTTGCTGCAAGCGTTGGCGCAGTTCGGCGACCTGCGCATCGTCGAAGCGCAACAGGTCTTCGAGGCCTCCGTCATCCAGCTCCGGATGGCGGGCGCGCCAGTCGGCAATCTTACCGGCCAGATCCTTGTCTTCGTTTTCCAGCGCCTGCGAACGCTCCTGTTGCGCCTTGAGTTCAGCGGCGATCTGCACAAGCTGCGTGCGCACGTTCTGCAGTTCCTGCGCGGTGCCGGTTTCGGCATTACGCGCCTGCTCGACAGCCTGTTCGAGGTGTTGCTGCCAGTGCTCGGCGCTAGTGTGTTCGCCGAGCAGTTGCGCGAGTTGTTGCAGGCAGGTTTGCTGCTGCTCGGCCAGCGCGGTGAACTGTTGCTCGGCACTGTGCAGTTGCTCGACGCGGGTCTGCTGGCGATCCTGTTCCTTTTCCAGTGTCTGCTGGCGTTGCTGCTGTTCGGCCAGTTCGTCCTTTTGCTGATCGACCTGCGCCAGACGCTCGGCGATCTGCCGGTCCAGTTGCAGGAACGTCGCCGCCGGTTCAAGACGCAACGCTTCAAGGGTGTCTGCCGGCAACAGGTTGCCGAACGCGGCCAACTCTTCATCGAGGCGTTGCCGGTCGCTGCCCAGCTCGCGCTGCTGATTGCTCAAGTGCTGATTCGCTTGCTGATGCGCCGTCTCGGCCTGACGCAACTGCTGGGTCAGGCGCGCCGCATCCTGTTGCAGCGTCAGCAGCGCGTTCTGGCGTTGTTCGTCCTGAGTGATGCTCTGGTTCAACTGCTCGTTTTGCCGGGTCAGCCAGGCATCGCGCTTGTCCGCGTCGTGATTGAATAACTGCGCGCTCAGCGGATGCGCGTCGAGGTTCGGTGCCAACGCTTGCTGTTGAGTGGCCAGGTGTTCCTGCTGTTGCAGCAGTTCTTTCTGTTGAGCAATGACGCCACCGACTTCGGCGCGCAACTCGACGAGTTTTTCCTTGAGCTGATCGACGGCTTGCTGGGCGTTGGCCTGCTCGCTTTCATCGTGGCGTCCGAGGCTTTGCAGCAGCGCTTCAGGCTGATGATACGGGTGTTCGTGACTGCCACAGACCGGGCACGGCTGATCGTCCTGCAATTGCGCGCGCAATTCTTCGACACTGGCACTGCGTGCCAGACGCTGACGCTCCAGCAGTTCGCGGGTGACGTTGAGGGTTTGTTCGGCGACGGTCAGTTCGGCCTTGGTTTTCACACCGTCCTGGGTCAGCCGCTCACGTGCCTGTTGAGCGCTGAGCTGGCGTTGTTGCAGCTCGGCGCCACGCTTGTCCAGATCCTGTTGGCTGGCCCACAACCGCGACAGGTCTTCGATGGCGCGCAGTTGTTTACGGTTGTCCTGCAGCAGATTGCCGAGGATACCGATCTGCTCGGCGACCGCGTCCGGCTCGGCGCCAGCCTCTTTGAACAGCACTTCCAGTTGTTGCTTCTGCGTGGTGAACGCTTCAGCGCAGCGCGTGGCGTTTTCTGCGAGGCTGGCCAGTTCAGCCTGGCCCTTGTTCAACCGGTTGCCGATCAGCATCAACTGCTGCAGGCGATCGCGGTAGGCGTTCCACGCGTCACTCAACGGAGCCAGATGCGCGCTCTGCTCCAGTTCGGTGGCGATACGCTGCAAACGCTCGGCGACCTGAGTCTGTTTTTCCAGCAGCGCTTGAATGGCGCTCTGGCCTTCGGTGCTGGCTTGTTGCGCATGGGTTGTGGTTTCAGCGCAAGCGGTGACTTCCCTGGCCAGGCGAGCGAGGGTGCTTTGCTCCTCGAAGGCCTGACGCAACAGCGGCGCATTCTCGGTCTGCCGTTGCCGGGCTTCGCTCAGGGCGACTTGTGCGGCGGCGACGTCGAGTTCCAGTTGCGACTGACGCGCCGTCAATTCGACGTGTTGCCGGGTGTGCTCGGCAATCTGTGCGGCCAACGGCGTCAGAAGAGCATCGAGTTCGGTCTTGCGCGCGAACTGATGGCGTTGCGGGCCGAGTTGCTCCAGTCGTGCCAGCTTCACGCGTTCGCTCGCCAGGGTTTCCCAGTGCTGCTGGGCGCTGTGCAGCTGTTCGGTGGCGGCGTGCTGCGAGTCCTGCAACTGGCGCAGGTCTTTCAGCCACGTGTGCTGTTGCTCAAGCTGTTTGAGCTGCGCCTGCTGCAACTTCAACTGTTGCTGGGCGGCGTTGAAGCGTTCATCGAGTTCGGCGCGGGCCTCGGGAGCTAACGGGGTGACGCCGGTGGCCTGATCCTGCAACAGCTTGTACGCTTCGCGGGCTTCTTTGGTCTTGTCGAAGGCGCGGCGACCTAGACGGGTATACAACGCCGTGTCGGTGAGTTTTTCCAGCAGCTCGCTGCGGTCGTTGTCGTCAGCCTTGAGGAACGCACTGAACTCGCTCTGGGCCAGCAGCACGGCGCGGGTGAACTGTTCGAAGTTCAGGCCGAGCGCGGCCTCCAGTTGCGTTTTGTATTCGCCTTTCTGGCTCGCGAGCAGTTGATCCTGATCAATGTCGCGCAGGCTCTGTCGACTGGCCTGCAACTTGCCGCCAGCCTTCTCGCGGGCACGATTGGCTTCCCAGCGCGCTCGATAGCGACGACCGTCGACGCCGACGAAATCCACTTCCGCATAACCTTCGCCAGTGCCACGTCGCAGCAAGGTACGCGGGTCGCCTGTGGCGATTTCACCGTCGGCGTCCGGGACTTTGGCGTCGCGGCCGGTGTTGTTCAGGCGTGGTACTGCGCCGAACAGTGCCAGACACAGCGCGTCGAGCAAGGTACTTTTACCGGCGCCAGTGGGGCCGGTGATTGCGAACAGACCAGCGCTGGCCAGCGGTTCAGCGGTGAAGTCGATCTCGAACGGGCCGGCTAGCGAGGCAAGGTTTTTCAGGCGAATGGCGAGAATCTTCATGGCTGCTCGCCCTCCATTTGTACGTCTTGCAGGAGCACGGCGAAGTCCTTCAACGTCTGTTCATCGACCTCGCTGCCGTAGTTGTCGAGCCAGGCGCGACTGAACAATTCCTGTGGCGTGAGTTGGTCCAGTTCGATCAACGCATTGCCGTCCCCGGCGCCGTCAGCGCCACGGTTGCCGGCGTATTCGGCGGCGATCCGCACCAGCCGCACGGCTTTGCCTTGCAGGGCGCTTTCGACTTGATGGCGCAGATCCGGCTGCGGCTCGTCGAGGGTTACGCGCACCTCCAGCCATGGCTGGCGCTGGGTTTCGGCGAGCAAATCGATGTTCGGCAGATCCGCCAGTTGCAGCAGGATTTCCGCCAGCGGTGCCGGGCCCATGCGTTGCAGATTGACTGCGCGAGGGATCAGTTTCGGTTCGACGCTGACCAGCGTTTCACCGTCGAGGACGACGTCAAGAATCTGGTGCTGATAAGCGATTTCCGAGAACGACAACGGAATCGGCGAACCGCTGTAGCGGATGCGTTCTTCACCGTTGACCTTCTGCGGTTTGTGCAAATGGCCGAGCGCGACATAGCTGATGCTCGGCCCGAACAGGCTGGCCGGCAAGGCTTCGGCATTGCCGATGATCAGGCTGCGTTCGGAGTCTTCCGACACCGAACCGCCGGCCATGTGCGCGTGGCTGATGGCGACCAGCGCCTGACCCGGTTTGCGCTTGGCATTGGCCGCTTCGATCAGCCATTCGTGAACCTGACCGATGCCACGCAGATAGTTGTCGCCCAGATGCGCGCCAGTCACCTCGGCAGGCCGCAAAAACGGCAGCGCCAGACACCACGCAGCGATTTCGCCCGACGCGTCCGGCAACGGCAACAACAGACGTTCGGCATCGAGTTGACCATCATCCAGCCACAACACCCGACCCAGTGCGTGGGTGCGCAAACGGCGCATCAACGGCGCCGGCAGTTCGATCCGTGAACCGGAATCGTGGTTGCCGGCGATCATGACGATGGTCAGCAACGGCTGCTGTTCGTGAGCGCTGACGATGAAGTCGTAAAGGCGCTCCTGAGCTTTGACCGGCGGATTGACCGTGTCGAAGATGTCCCCGGCGATGAGCAGCACATCCGGCTGCGCCAGTTGCAGTTGGCGCAGCAGCCATTCGAG
Source organism: Pseudomonas atagonensis (assembly GCF_011369485.1). GTDB lineage: Bacteria > Pseudomonadota > Gammaproteobacteria > Pseudomonadales > Pseudomonadaceae > Aquipseudomonas > Aquipseudomonas atagonensis. The sequence continues at coordinate 248,684 of NZ_VXCA01000004.1, forward strand.
GAAGCACGCATGCTCGAAATCGCGCTCCTGGCCGTGCAGGTTTTGCCCAAGGTGCCAGTCGGAGGTGTGGAACAGACGCAAGGTGGACTCCGCAACAATTAAAGAGGTGATGGCCGCGTGGAAATGAAGGGCGGCGAAAGAGGGGAGAGTTTACAGATTATTGCGGCGGGCAGTTTTCGCACCGGCTCCTGTGGCGAGGGGATTTGTCCCCGTAGCGCTGCGAAGCAGCCTCAAATCCTGCAATTCAAATATGCCTGACACAACGAATGGTCTGATTTTACGACTGCTGCGCAGCCGAACGGGGATAAATCCCCTCGCCACAAGGGGGGACCTACATTCTTGAGAAAGTGGTTATTTGGGATAAAGCGGTGGCAATCCACTGTCGCCGACCGGATCCTGCACTCGTTCCGCCGCTGGAATGGTGCGGATTGCCCGCCACAAATCCTCACCTTGCCAATGCTGCCCCGTCTCGCTGTACAGCGCACCATTCAAACCATCCAGCGCATCCGACAACGGCACAAACCGCGCCGCCATATCCGCCAGCGTTTCCGGCTGCTGACGCGCCCATGCATCCAGTGCCTGCCGCGTCGCTTGCGGGTCATTCGCCTGGCTTGCGCGTTTGATGTCGTCCATCAAGGTGCGCGGGCTCGGGCCGGTTTGTGCGGCGCGATGGATCGCCGGTTGCCAGCGTGCGCGCCACCACAGGCCGAAGCCGAGCAGGGTGGTGCAGGCCAGAATCAGTGTGCTGAGTTTCCACCACCACAGCGTGTCGTTATCGACGATGCCCGGTTGCAGGCTGCCGGCCGGGGTGTCGACTTGCAGGCTCGGGTTGTTCGCCACTTGCAGGGTGCGCGCGGGCAGGCTGCTGTGTTCCAGATGGTCTTCGAAGGTATTCCACCAGACCACATCGACCGTCGGTAATTCGATGGCGCCGCTGCGGCTGGGCACCAGTGCCTCGCGCTCTTCACGGCTGCCGATCAAGCCTCGTTCGCTGCTCTGATTGGTCAGTACCGGTTGATCCGGGTAGCGACGCAGGCCGTTCACTTCGGTGGCCGGCAGTGTCGGCAGTTGCGAGCTGGCCAGACCTTCGACTTTGAGGGTGAGGCTGCGGGTCAACGAGTCGCCGACCTGAGTGTGTTCCGGCTCCGGGTTCCAGCTCTCGCTCAGGCTCAGGCTGCGCGCGGGTAACCACGGCGCATCGGCGGGATAGGTCAGCGGTTTGGGTTTGACCGTCAGCGCAATTTCGCTGGAGCTGACGCGCAGCAGCTTGCCGGGTTTCGGGCCTTGCGCCGTTGCATCCTGAGCGGGTTGCGTGTCGACTAGTGTGGCGCTGAACGTTTGCGGCGCAATGGTCAACAAGCCGCTGTGCTGCGGGTAGATGGCATAGCGCATTTCGATCACGCCATGGCGCACACCGTTGATGTCTTTCTCATAGGTGCGCATGTCGCCGAGCTGTTCGATACGCGAGTCGGCGATTTGCGGCGGCGTCAGGCTGCTGTCGTCGTACAGCGACACCGAATGGTAAATGCGCAGGGTCAGGATCACCTGCGCCTGCACGTAGACGCTGCTCTGGTCGAGGCTGGCCTCGATAAACACCGGCTCGCCCGATTGCTTGTCTTCGCGGGTGTCGCTTTCCACCACCTGCACGGTGATCGGCTGGCTCTGCACCTCACCCAGTTGCAGCGATGGAATTACCACGCTGCCGTTCTGTCTGGGCAGCAAGGTGATGATCCAGCGCGTGGTGGCGCGGTTTTCGTCGTTGAGGGTATTGAGCTGGTTGACCTGGCGCGTGCCGCGCACTTCGAACAGCGGCTCCAGCGGAGTCAGATCCGGTTTGCCGAACTGGGTGACATCGTTGGATTCGAGGGTTAGCTCGACCGTTTCGCCGGAGTTCAGGCGACTGCGATCCACACTGGCGATCAACTCGGCCGCCTGAGCGGTGGCCGTGCAGATCAGCAGGGGTAGCAAGAGCGCGGTAAAGCGGGTCATCGAGTGTTTTCCTGATCCTGATGTTGTTGCTGTTCGTACCAGAATTTGCGTCGCAGCAGTTCGCCCGGATCATCCGGGATTTTGCCCAGCCACTGTTCCAGGGCCTGACGCTGCTCGCCTTCGAGGTTGTCCTCGCTCGGGCGCAGCGTCGGCACCGTGTCCGTCTGTTCTTCCTCAACGCTGCCCGGCACCTCGTTGGGGCCAGGTTGCGGCGGGGTGGTCGGCGGCGGCTCGCTGGCCGACTCGGCGGGGTGTGCCTCGCTCGGGGTTTCACTTTTCACCGCTGGAGGAGGCGCCGTTGCTGGCGGTGGTTCATCGCCCGGCAGGGTCTGCTCTGTCGGTTTGCTTTCCGGTTCAGCGGGCGCTGGCATGTTTTTCTGCTTCAGCAGGTTTTCCACCAAGGCCTTGTTGGTCTGCGCCGGACGCAGATCCGGTTGCAGTTCCAGCGCCTGTTCGTAGGCGTCGATCGCTGCGTCCAGCTCGCCGCTTTTCGCCAGTGCGTTGCCACGATTGTAGTGGGCGCGGGCGTCGCTGCCTTCGGCGAAGCGCTGGGCGGCGCCACTGTAGTCGCCGGCCTCGTACAACGCCACCCCTTGCCACTGGTGATCGTCGAAATGTTGCGCGGCTTCGGCCGGGCGCTTCTGTTTGAGCAGGTGCAGGCCTTGTTGATCGGGGCGCAGCCAGAGGTCTTCGAAGTCAAAAGCGTAGCTGGGCTGCGGCAGGCAGAACAGCAACGGCAGGCAGAACAACCAGCCACGCCGACCGGCGCAAGCGGCGAGCAGCAACAGCGGCAGCAACAGCCAGTAACCCTGATCGGCCCAAGTGTCGAGGCGCACGGTCTGGCCGTCGTCGCGCAGACTGCGCGGGCCGTCGAGCAAACCGAGTGCGCCGAGGTCGGATTCGTCCAGATGTGCACTGCGGTATTCGCCACCGACCGCGTTGAGAAACGCGTTGAGGCCGGCGCTGTCGAGCTGTGGCACGCGGATTGCGCCTTGTTCGTCCTTGAGGAAGCTGCCGTCTTCTTGCGCAATCGGCGCGCCTTCAGCGGTGCCGATCCCGAGCATCAACAGTTGCGCCGACTGCCCGCTCAAGGCACGCCGAATGCCCTGGCGCTCTTCTTCAGACAATGAAGAGCCGATCAGCAGAATCCGCCCCTGACCCAACGCACCCTGTTTCAGAAGGGCAAGGGCTTTACTGACGCCGAGGTCGGCGCGATGGCCGGCCTCGGGCATCAACGACGGCTTGAGCGCATTGAGCAGATTGCGACTGGTCGCCAGATCATCCGACAGCGGCACCAGCGTGTGCGCGCTGCCGGCGTAAACGACGATGGCGGTCTGCGCATCGCTGCGTGCCTGCAACAGATCGAACAGCTTGCGCCGCGCCTGTTCCAGTCGCGTCGGCGGCGAGTCGGTGGCGAGCATTTCCGGGGTCAGTTCGAGTACCACGACCAACGGGTCGGCGGGTTTCTGGCTGGTCTGTTCGACGCGCTCCCAACTCGGCCCAAGCAGCGCCAGCACCGTCAGCAGCCACGCACCGCCGAGGGCAATCCACGGCAATTTGCTGTCGCGACCACTGCCGCCGCTGAGCAACGTCGAATGGAAGGCCGGCGGCAGAATCATCTGCCAGCGCCCGGCGCGTTTTTGTCGGTGCCAGAGTTGCCAGAGCAGCCAGCCGAGCAGCGGCAGCAACAGCAGCCACCACGGGCGGAACCAGTGCGGCCAGAGCGCAATCATCGGCGCCTCCGCAGACGCAGACGCTTGAGGCGTTCACGCCAGTCAGGCAACGGACTTTGCAGATACAGCTCCTTGGTAAACAGGCGTTGCAGCGGGTTGTCGGGCCACAATTCACGCGCCACCAGCAACAGACTCAGCCACAAGGCCAGCGCCAGCGGCCACTGATACAAGGCTTGCGCCGGGCGGGCCTGGGTCGGTTGCTGGGTCACCGGTTCGAGTTGGTCGAGGGTGTCCTTGATCGCTTGCAGCTCTTTGCCGTCGTGGGCGCGGAAATACTGGCCGCCGGTGGCTTCGGCAATCGCCTTGAGCGCCGGCTCGTCCAGATCCAGACTCGGGTTGACCCCAAGCAGACCGGTCGAGCCGCTGTCCTCGGGGTTGGCGCCGATGCCGATCGGGTAAATCCTCACGCCTTCACTGGCGGCGAGTTTTGCCGCGGTCAGCGGATCGATTTCACCGCCATTGTTCGCGCCGTCCGTCACCAGAATCAGCACGCGGCTTTGCGCCGGACGCATGCGCAGGCGCTTCAGGGCCAGACCGATGGCGTCGCCGATGGCGGTGTTTTTGCCAGCGATGCCGATTCGCGCTTCGTCGAGCCAGACGCGCACGGTGTGGCGGTCGAAGGTCAACGGCGCCTGCAGATAAGCCTGGCTGCCGAACAGGATCAAGCCGACCCGGTCGCCGTCGCGGCTTTCGAGGAAGTCGCCGAGCAAGTGCTGCACCAGACTCAAACGGCTGACGTCTTCGTCCTGCCATTGCATGTCGGGAAAGTCCATCGAGCCGGACACGTCCACCGCGACCAACAAATCACGGCCACTGGCGGCAATCGGCAGCGGTTCGCCGAGCCACTGTGGGCGGGCGGCGGCGATCAGCAGCAACAGCCACAGCAGCATGAACGGTGCCTGCTGGCGCCACGCCGGCAGGTTGGCGCGGGCGCGGCGGCGGGCGAGGCCTTCCAGATCAGCCAGAAAACTGACCTTGAGCGCCGGCTCGCCGCTGTCCGCCACGGGCAGCACGAGGCGCATCAGCCACGGCAGTGGCAGCAGGGCAAAGATCCACGGCCAGGCGAACTCAAACATGTTTGCGAATCCATGTTTCGACCGCTTGGGTCAGGCCGGCGATGGCTTTGTCGTCGAGTTTGCATTCCGGTTTGTAGGCGCCCTCGACCAGTACCATCCAGCGCGTCAGGCCGGCCGCCGGGCAACGGTTGTCGAGAAACGCCAGCCATTTGCGGCCATTGAGCGTGTGGCTCTGGCTGTAGGGGTAATGGTTGCGGCACAGGCGCTTGAGCAGACCGTTGAGTTGTTGCAGCCAGGCCCCGGCCGGGGCGCCGTCATAAGGTTTGGGCATCTGTGCCAGCTCGGCCAGTGCGGCAATGCGCACCGGGTCAAGCGGCTGTTCGGCACGCACGATCGGGCGCTTTTTGATCGGAATGAAACGACGCAGGCGCCACGCGACGAAGCCCAGCAGCGGCAACAACAAAAGCAGCAGCCACCAACCCGGCGCCGGTGGCCAGAAGGCAATCGGTGGCGGGGAAATCAGTGGTTGCAGTTGTTCAAGGCCGTTCATCGACCTTTCCCCGGACGCTGTGGGTTAAGAAACTCGCGCATCTGCTCGACCATTTCACTTTGCGTGCTCAACGGCATCAGCAACACCCGCAACTTCTGCGCGAGCAGTTCCCAGCGGGCTATGCGCGCTTCGGCCTGGGCGCGATAGGTCTGGCGCAGTTCGAAGTTCAGCGTGTCGAGTTCGAGCTGTGCGCCACGCTCGGCGAATCTCAGCAGCCCGGCGGCGGGCAGGGCGTGATCGAGCGGATCGGACAGCGGCAGCATCAGCAGGTCGCAATGACGCGACAGCAGACTCAACTGTTGTTCGGCGCTGTCGGACAGCGCGCGCTCATCGCAAATCACGATCACCAGACTGCCCGGGCGCAGCACTTCGCGGGCGCGGCGCAGGGCCACGCCGAACGCATCGCGATCCGGTTCACGTTCGCTGTGCAGCGACTGATTGACCTTCACCAGACGGTTGAGCAATTGCAGCAGGCTCTGTTTGCTGCGCCGTGGTTTGATTTCATAGTGCTCGTTATCACCGAATACCAGCCCGCCGACACGGTCGTTGTGACCGAGCGCGGCCCAGCCGATCAACGCTGCCGCTTGCGCCGCCAGCACCGATTTGAACATCAGCCCGGAGCCGAAAAACAGCCGCGTGCTTTGCTCGACCATGATGAAAATCGGCCGTTCGCGTTCTTCATGGAACAGCTTGGTGTGCGGCTCCTGCGTCCGCGCAGTCACGCGCCAGTCGATGGTGCGCACGTCGTCGCCGGCCTGATAGACCCGCACCTGATCGAAGTCGACGCCACGACCACGAAACTTGGAGTGGTGCAGACCGATCAACGGGCTGCGCTGGCTCGGCGTGGAAAACAGTTGCACCTCGCGCACGCGGTGACGCATCTCGATCAGCTCGGCGAGGCTGACGCGGATACCGGGTTCGGAGGGCAGGGCGGCGTTCATGGGGGTCAAGCGACGGCTACGACGTCGAGAATCCGCTGCACCACCCGATCCTGATCGATGCCGGCGGCCTCGGCTTCGAACGACAGAATGATGCGGTGACGCAACACGTCGAACAGCACCGCCTGAATGTCTTCCGGGCTGACGAAGTCGCGACCGGCCAGCCAGGCGTGGGCGCGGGCGCAGCGGTCGAGGGCGATGGAACCGCGCGGGCTGGCACCGTAGGCAATCCATTCGGCCATTTCCGGGTCGAACTTGGCCGGGTTGCGCGTGGCCATGACCAGTTGCACCAGGTATTCCTCCACGGCATCGGCCATGTACAGACCGAGGATTTCCTTGCGCGCGGCGAAGATCGCCTGCTGGCTGACGCGACGCTCGGGCTTGGTCTCGCCGTTCAGCGCTTCGCCACGGGCCTGCTGGAGAATGCGCCGTTCAACGGCGGCGTCGGGGAAGCCGATCTTGACGTGCATCAGGAAACGGTCGAGCTGGGCTTCCGGCAGCGGGTAGGTGCCTTCCTGCTCGATCGGGTTCTGCGTGGCCATCACCAGAAACAGCGGCGACAGCTCGTAGGTGCTGCGGCCGACACTGACCTGGCGCTCGGCCATCGCTTCGAGCAAGGCTGACTGAACCTTGGCCGGGGCGCGGTTGATTTCGTCCGCCAGCACCAGATTGTGGAAGATCGGGCCTTGCTGGAACACGAAGCTGCCGGTTTCCGGGCGGTAGATCTCGGTGCCGGTGATGTCGGCAGGCAGCAGGTCCGGGGTGAACTGAATACGATGGAACTGGGCTTCAATGCCCTCGGCGAGTTCTTTGATCGCTTTGGTCTTGGCCAGACCCGGAGCGCCCTCGACCAGCATGTGGCCGTCGGCGAGCAGGGCGATGAGCAACCGCTCGATGAGTTTTTCCTGGCCGAGAATCTGCGTTGAAAGAAAGGTTCGCAGCGCCAGCAGCGCTTCACGATGTTCCATCGATGACTGTTCCTGGAAAGGGGTGGCCACCGGCGTTCGGATAACGCCGGGGCTGGGGGCGTTACTTTAATCCATCGCAGGGGGTGGCGACTAACGGCATTTTGCGCAAAGTGTGGGAAATGACCGGGGGATTTGTTGGATTTTTGTAGCAGGGGAGTGTTGGGGGTGGCTGTTCCGGCGCTATCGCGAACAGGCTCACTCCTACAATGGATCGTCGTACACCGACCTGTAGGAGTGAGCCTGCTCACGATAGGGCCAGCCCGTCCGGCATCAAACTTCGTTAATGAAGGTGCCAGTGCCGTCCAGGATGTTCTTCAGGGTCTCGACAACCTCATCCAAATCAACCATGTCCGGGTTGAAGCTGATCTCCAGTACGTCATCCCCGTTCAACGCATCGGCATCCGCCGCAGCAATCTCGATCTTCAGAAGAGTCGAGGTCAGGGTGACCTTCACGCCATCCAGCGTCGAAGGCTCGCCATCCAGAGTGATCTCCAGCTCATCCTCGTCCGGGTAGCGGCTCATCAGAAACATGTCGCCCTTGTCGCTGTGGCAGCAGAGCATGGCCATGTTGTCTTCTTCGTCATCGCACGGGTTCACGATCAGTAGGGCGGTGGTCATTTGCATGGGGAATTCCTGCCTCGAACGGCGTGTTGGTCGCAATTGGGCGCGATTCTGCCAGCCCTCGGGAATTTCTGCATGTGAGAGTGTCAGAGGATGTGTCGTGAACGCGACACAGGTCAATGGTCATTTCTGGCACGCATGTACCGTAAAACCGGGCATTCAGACCAGCGTTTTCCTCCACGGCTGCTAGTGTTTACGGGTGCTGAAACCTTTGTTTACGTGCCAATGACCGAATATGTCGCAGCACCGCAAGCAGACACATTGTCGCACCCATTAAGCTGCGCAACGGATGAGCACCCGTAAAGGCATTGTCGGCAGCCCCGTCAGTCGTTTTTGCAGATGCCCATTCAATGGAAGGTGAATGTGACCTGAGTGTCCCGTCCAGCTTCACCCACCTGTCCCCCTGTTTCCTCTGCCCGAGATTCAGGAACAGGGTGACTTGAGCCCCGAAAGGGGTGTTGCACGCGACGCTTTCCATCAATAACAAGCTTAAGCGGAGTACCACAGATGGCGTTCTTCACCGCAGCCAGCAAAGCCGACTTCCAGCACCAACTGCAAGCGGCACTGGCGCAGCACATCAGTGAACAGGCACTGCCACAAGTGGCGCTGTTCGCTGAACAATTCTTCGGCATCATTTCCCTGGACGAGCTGACTCAACGTCGCCTCTCCGACCTCGCTGGCTGTACTCTTTCCGCGTGGCGCCTGCTTGAGCGCTTCGATCATGCGCAACCACAAGTGCGCGTTTACAACCCCGATTACGAACGTCATGGCTGGCAGTCGACCCACACCGCGGTCGAAGTCCTGCACCACGACCTGCCATTCCTGGTCGACTCGGTTCGCACCGAACTGAACCGTCGCGGCTACAGCATCCACACCCTGCAAACCACCGTGCTCAGCGTGCGTCGTGGCAGCAAGGGCGAGTTGCTGGAAATCCTGCCGAAGGGCAGCACCGGTGAAGGCGTTCTGCATGAGTCGCTGATGTACCTGGAAATCGACCGCTGCGCCAACGCGGCCGAACTGAATGTGCTGAGCAAAGAGCTGGAACAGGTTCTCGGTGAAGTCCGCGTTGCGGTCGCCGATTTCGAGCCGATGAAAGCCAAGGTGCAGGAAATCCTCACCAAACTCGACAACAGCGCCTTCGCCGTCGATGCCGACGAAAAGAACGAAATCAAAAGCTTTCTGGAATGGCTGGTGGGCAACCACTTCACCTTCCTCGGCTACGAAGAGTTCGTGGTCACCGATCAGGCCGATGGCGGCCACATCGAGTACGACCAGAACTCCTTCCTCGGCCTGACCAAACTGCTGCGCACCGGCCTGACCTACGATGACCTGCGCATCGAAGACTACGCGGTGAACTACCTACGCGAACCGACCCTGCTGTCGTTCGCCAAGGCTGCGCACCCGAGCCGTGTACACCGTCCGGCCTACCCGGACTACGTGTCGATCCGTGAAATCGACGCCGACGGCAACGTCATCAAGGAACACCGTTTCATGGGCCTGTACACCTCTTCGGTGTATGGCGAGAGCGTGCGGGTCATCCCGTTCATCCGCCGCAAGGTCGAAGAAATCGAACGCCGTTCCGGCTTCCAGTCCAAGGCTCACCTGGGCAAGGAACTGGCGCAGGTTCTCGAAGTGCTGCCGCGTGACGACCTGTTCCAGACCCCGGTCGACGAACTGTTCAGCACCGTGATGTCGATCGTGCAGATCCAGGAACGCAACAAGATCCGCGTGTTCCTGCGCAAAGACCCGTACGGTCGCTTCTGCTACTGCCTGGCCTACGTGCCACGCGACATCTATTCCACCGAAGTTCGCCAGAAGATCCAGCAAGTGCTGATGGAGCGCCTGAAGGCGTCCGACTGCGAATTCTGGACGTTCTTCTCCGAGTCCGTGCTGGCGCGCGTGCAGTTGATCCTGCGTGTCGACCCGAAAAACCGTCTCGACATCGACCCGGTGCTGCTGGAAAAAGAAGTCGTACAAGCGTGCCGCAGCTGGCAGGACGACTACGCCGCACTGACCGTCGAAAGCTTCGGCGAAGCCCACGGCACCAACGTGCTGGCTGACTTCCCGAAAGGCTTCCCGGCCGGTTACCGCGAGCGTTTCGCCGCGCATTCGGCCGTGGTCGACATGCAGCACCTGCTGAGCCTCAACGAAAAAAATCCGCTGGTGATGAGCTTCTATCAACCGCTGGGCCAGGTTTCCGGCCAGCGCGAGCTGCATTGCAAGCTGTACCACGCCGACACTCCACTGGCACTGTCCGACGTCCTGCCGATTCTGGAAAACCTCGGCCTGCGCGTGCTGGGTGAGTTCCCGTACCGTCTGCGTCACACCAATGGCCGCGAGTTCTGGATACACGACTTCGCGTTCACCGCCGCTGAAGGCCTGGACCTCGACATCCAGCAACTCAACGACACCCTGCAGGACGCCTTCGTCCACATCGTTCGCGGCGACGCCGAAAACGATGCGTTCAACCGTCTGGTGCTGACCGCCGGTCTGCCTTGGCGCGACGTTGCGCTGCTGCGTGCTTACGCGCGTTACCTGAAGCAGATTCGTCTGGGCTTCGATCTGGGTTACATCGCCAGCACCCTGAACAACCACACCGACATCGCTCGCGAGCTGACCCGGTTGTTCAAGACCCGTTTCTATCTGGCGCGCAAGCTCAGCGAAGACGATCTGGAAGACAAGCAACTGCGTCTGGAACAAGCGATTCTGACTGCACTGGACGACGTCCAGGTGCTCAACGAAGACCGCATCCTGCGTCGTTACCTCGACCTGATCAAAGCCACCCTGCGCACCAACTTCTATCAGACTGACGCCAACGGCCAGAACAAGTCGTACTTCAGCTTCAAGTTCAACCCGCACGCGATCCCTGAACTGCCGAAGCCAGTACCGAAGTTCGAAATCTTCGTTTACTCGCCACGCGTTGAAGGCGTGCACCTGCGCTTCGGCAATGTTGCGCGTGGTGGTCTGCGCTGGTCTGACCGTGAAGAAGACTTCCGCACCGAAGTCCTCGGTCTGGTTAAAGCCCAGCAAGTGAAGAACTCGGTCATCGTGCCAGTGGGTGCGAAGGGCGGCTTCCTGCCGCGTCGTCTGCCGCTGGGCGGCAGCCGTGACGAGATCGCGGCCGAAGGCATCGCCTGCTACCGCATCTTCATTTCGGGTCTGCTGGACATCACCGACAACCTGAAAGACGGCGCACTGGTGCCGCCGGCTAATGTCGTGCGTCATGACGACGATGACCCGTACCTGGTTGTGGCAGCGGACAAGGGCACTGCAACCTTCTCCGACATCGCCAACGGCATCGCTATCGACTACGGCTTCTGGCTGGGTGACGCGTTTGCGTCCGGTGGTTCGGCCGGTTACGACCACAAGAAAATGGGCATTACCGCCAAGGGCGCGTGGGTTGGCGTACAACGTCACTTCCGCGAGCGCGGCATCAATGTTCAGGAAGACAGCATCACCGTCGTGGGCGTCGGCGACATGGCCGGTGACGTGTTCGGTAACGGCCTGTTGATGTCCGACAAGCTGCAACTGGTCGCGGCCTTCAACCACCTGCACATCTTCATCGACCCGAACCCGAACCCGGCGACCAGTTTCGTCGAGCGCCAGCGCATGTTCGACCTGCCGCGTTCGGCCTGGACCGACTACGACACCAGCATCATGTCCGAAGGTGGCGGCATCTTCTCGCGCAGCGCGAAGAGCATCGCAATCTCCCCGCAGATGCAGGAACGCTTCGACATCAAGGCTGACAAGCTGACCCCGACCGAACTGCTGAATGCCTTGCTCAAGGCACCGGTGGATCTGTTGTGGAACGGCGGTATCGGTACTTACGTCAAAGCCAGCAGCGAAAGCCATGCAGACGTGGGCGACAAGGCCAACGATGCACTGCGCGTGAACGGCAACGAACTGCGCTGCAAAGTCGTGGGCGAGGGCGGTAACCTCGGCATGACCCAACTGGGTCGTGTGGAATTTGGTCTGAATGGCGGCGGTTCCAACACCGACTTCATCGACAACGCCGGTGGTGTGGACTGCTCCGACCACGAAGTGAACATCAAGATCCTGCTGAACGAAGTGGTTCAGGCCGGCGACATGACCGACAAGCAACGTAACCAGTTGCTGGCGAGCATGACCGACGAAGTCGGTGGTCTGGTGCTGGGCAACAACTACAAGCAGACTCAGGCTTTGTCCCTGGCGGCCCGTCGCGCTTATGCGCGCATCGCCGAATACAAGCGTCTGATGAGCGATCTGGAAGGCCGTGGCAAGCTGGACCGTGCCATCGAGTTCCTGCCGACCGAAGAGCAGATCAACGAGCGCATCGCTGAAGGCCACGGCCTGACGCGTCCTGAGCTGTCGGTGCTGATTTCGTACAGCAAGATCGACCTCAAGGAGCAGCTGTTGGGCTCCCTGGTGCCGGACGACGATTATCTGACCCGCGACATGGAAACGGCGTTCCCGCCGACCCTGGTCAGCAAGTTCTCCGAAGCCATGCGTCGTCACCGTCTGAAGCGCGAGATCGTCAGCACCCAGATCGCCAACGACCTGGTCAACCACATGGGCATCACCTTCGTTCAACGACTCAAAGAGTCGACCGGTATGAGCCCGGCGAACGTAGCGGGCGCTTATGTGATCGTGCGCGACATCTTCCACCTCCCGCACTGGTTCCGTCAGATCGAAGCGCTGGATTATCAGGTTTCCGCTGACGTGCAGCTGGAGCTGATGGACGAGCTGATGCGTCTGGGTCGTCGTGCCACGCGCTGGTTCCTGCGTGCACGTCGTAACGAGCAGAACGCTGCCCGTGATACGGCGCATTTCGGTCCGCACCTGAAAGAGCTGGGTCTGAAGCTCGATGAACTGCTCAGCGGCGAAATCCGCGAGAACTGGCAGTCGCGTTATCAGGCGTACGTCGAAGCCGGTGTGCCGGAACTGTTGGCGCGTATGGTGGCGGGCACCTCGCACCTGTACACGCTGCTGCCGATCATCGAAGCGTCCGACGTGACTGGCCAGAACCCTGCCGAAGTGGCCAAGGCCTACTTCGCTGTGGGCAGTGCGCTGGACATCACCTGGTACCTGCAACAGATCAGCGCACTGCCGGTTGAAAACAACTGGCAGGCCCTGGCTCGTGAAGCGTTCCGCGATGATGTGGACTGGCAGCAACGCGCGATCACCATCTCCGTCCTGCAACAGGGCGACGGCACTCAGGACGTTGAAGAACGCCTGGCGCTGTGGATGGCGCAGCACGAAAGCATGATCGAGCGCTGGCGCGCCATGCTGGTGGAAATCCGTGCGGCGAGCGGTACGGACTACGCCATGTACGCGGTAGCCAACCGTGAACTGCTTGACCTCGCACTGAGCGGGCAAGCAGTCGTGCCTGCGGTGACTGCGAATGCCGAGCTTGAATTGGCTTGAGTAGTGGCTGAATGAGAAAACCGCCTCGCAAGAGGCGGTTTTTTTTTGCTCAATTCAAATAGCGCAGGGCGAACGATCGAAGTCCCCCAGCGGTGCCATCGATGGACCACGCGCCAACCACAATAATTCGCTCGCCCAGCGTCCATAAAACCATCGCATGTCCGACATCCACCGACGAGCCGATTTTGGTGCGGACGTAACCTTTCGGGCCTTTCGGCTCACCAAACGAAAGATCCAATGATCCGTTTGGCAAATACCTGGCGACGATGACGTCAGCTTCTTCACCGCCCAGAGTATTCCCCTGCACGATGATGCTTTGGTCGGGCATACACGCCACGCTGGTGAACTGGAGGCCGCTTTTGTTTCCGTCCAGTTGTGTTGTCAGCAACTTTCCCTCGTTGAACTGATCATCCAGAACCCCGGCGTCGGTAAGTCTAAGCAATACTCCGGAGGTGCTTTTGTTCGCGTCGCCCCATGTGCCGACGGCGAGTATTTTTCCATCGTCTTGTATTTGTATTTTCAATAACTGGTTGAACGTATCAAGACCCTTGATTATGTAAAAGCCATCGTTGCCAAAGTCTGTATCGGGAGTGAAGTCGTTACGGTATCGAGCTACAAAACCGTGTTGGTCTCCATTTATATAGATTGAACCTGCAAAGAGTATTTTTCCGTCCTGTTGAAGCTTCGTTTCATAAACCGCGATGGGCAAACCGTTGTAATCCAGATCCAGGTAGCCTTGCGGGCTGCAGAAGGTTTCGTCCCGCGATCCATCCTTGTTCAAGCGATAAAGCACTCCCGTACTGGGCCCGTTCCGTACGATTTGGGTGGAGCTTACGAGAATCTTTCCGTCTTGCAGGAATGTAGTAATTGGTGTGTTGTTAACCAGTCTTCGGTTTTCAAGTGCAGGAACAGTCACTTTTCCTTTGTTGCCGAAAGTTTTAATTCGAACGCCATTCTGGCGGTACAGTGCAAATGCATGATGGTGAATATATTCTGTTTCCAGGAATAAGCCCGATACCAGGATTTCACCGCCAGGCGTAAGCGAGATGTCTTTCATTACTGAAAACAAGCCGCTTCCAAAATTGTCTTTGATGAGCCCGGTTTTGTTGAGCGTCAGGTAAGGTGTTCCATCTTTTTTCAGGCCGGCGACGAAGTAGTCGGTGTCGAGTCTTCCGCAAATAAACAGCGTTCCGAGCTCATTGACCCAAACACCATTGGCATGCCCAAAAGTATTTTCAGTGCCCGGAGGATATGCTTTTCCTAGGTTGCCAAATTTGGAGTCGAGGCTGCCGGAAGGGAGGGTTTTATTCTTGGTTGAGGAAGATTTTTTCCGCATTTTTCAAATTCCCGGGTGGTATAGGAGGGGTAATCCTCAATAGCGACCTCAGAAATTCATGCCTTTGAGTTGCTGTGATGGATAGCGCTCGGCAAAAGAAACGTCAACTGTCAGATATGACAGTTGACGTAAGGGGAGAATCAAGCAAGCCATGCCGAACAGTACTATGCGGCAGCTCTTCGGAAGGTACTTTTCAATACGGCAGGTTTTCGAGCATCGAGATTTTATCCGCAGGCCTTACCAGTAAATGACTGAGCGACTGGTCAAACTTCTGCAGTGCCCGTATTTGTACATCCTGTTGTTGATTGATATCCGCGACAATCTCTTCCGAACGTTTGAAGTCCGCCCAGACTGGCGTCAGTTCCCGTGCCTCCGAACCTTTCGCCGTGCCGATGTAGTTGAGCTGTGCATCATAAAAATCGGCGCTGACGTCTGCCTTGATATCGGAGCTGCGAGAGGTGATCAACTGGCTGTGGGTGTCGACGATGGCCGTCACATCAGGCTTGGCGGCACGCAGGCTTTGCATGTCCGGATAGACCGTCACTGAACCGAATTGGCGTTGCAGGGACGCGTTGACCCATTCCACCGCCATGTCCGGTTTTGACGTGGCGACGTAGGCGTCATGGATCGGCTGCACCAGCAGGCTCTGGCCGAAACCGGTGCCGGCGTTGCTCTGGTAGTCACGCAGGTATTCGCGGTTGGTCTGGGTGCTTGGGCTGTAGACAATCCCGAGAGATACGCCTGGGCCGCTTTTTACCTGTGTCGCGCTGCTGCGACCGGTTGGATGGGGGAGCAGGGTGTCGAGGGAGGAGACGGCTTTCGGAGCGGTGGGGACCGAGCAGGCGGAGAGGGCTAAAACCGAGACCGCCAACAGACTGGCTAACGCAAGTTTCATGGTGTTTCTCCCGTGCAACAACTTCAGTCGGAAAGTTATAAACGCCGGTTGCAGCCGGCCGTTAACTCAGACTAAACCCGCCAAGCTGTTAGCAAGCTGTCCATTGAACGGGTTATTTGACATTGGATAGTTTTATTTGCAGTAAACGAAATCGGTTAATTGCGGCAAGACATAAAAAGGCGCGAATCATTGATTTGCGCCTTTTTATTTATGGCTGGATTGGCAGCGATCAGTTTTTCAGGGGGATCAATACTTGTTCGTCCGGCGCCAGCACCATGAAAACCAACAACTTGGCCGGCTGGGTTTGACTGGCGTTTTTCGACACCAGATGTTCCGAACCCGCCGGTTCGTACCAGAACTGACCTTTCTTGTAGGTGATCGCCTGTTCGCCTTTGACCTGAGACGTCACTTCGCCTTCCAGCACGTAGGCCATGGCGGTGCCGTCGTGTTTGTGCGCGATGGAGGACTGGCCGGGTTTGTAGTCGACTTCGATCATCATGGCTTTCTTGCCCGGGGCATTTTTCAGCATCTGGTCTTGCAGCACGGTGATTTTTTCGGAAGGGTCGTGGGCGAAGGCAGCCGAGGCGCAAAGGTTCAGGGCGAGGGCAGAGGCGAGCAAGGGCAGGCGTTTCATGGCGGGTTACCTGTGAGGGGTGGGGGTGCAATCACAGTAATCCGCAGGGCAGGGCATTCAAACGGCCAATATTCGGGAAGATCAGGTGACCAATTGGCAGGGCGTCAAGTGGTGTGGCCAAGTAAGCCTTCGCGAGCAAGCCCGCTCCCACACGGGTATGGGTTGCTCGCAAAATTTGTGAGCAACACAAGTATCTGTGGGAGCGGGCTTGCTCGCGAAGGCGGTGGGTCAGACGATGGGGAAGCTGTTGAAGTCGACGCTATTGGCCAGGCGGCTATCGATCAGGTCGATAAAGCCCTGCGCTTCAGGGCGGTTGAAGTGCGCCTGCATCGCCGCTTCCGACTGCCAGCGTGCGCTGACTGTCCAGCGGTGGCTGTCGTCCGGGCAGCGGTCGACCATGTAGGAATCGCAGCCCGGGGTTTCACGCAAGGTTTCGACGATCTTCTGCAACTGCTTGCCCAGCTCTTCCGAACGGCCGGCAGCCGCTTGCACCTGTACGGTGTTGATCACTTCGTTGGACATTGCTCACACTCCTGAATCAGGCCGGACGAATCCTGCTCATTGAGGGATAACGCCTGTGCAGAATAGGCCTGCACCTGCGGATCACCAATAACCAATCGGCGGTTAATCGTTTAGTCCAATCTCTCACGCGACCTGTTGCAGGATGTCGCGCAGGCGATCCAGTGCGATATCGATGTCGAGGGTTTCGATGGCACCAAAACCGAAGTACAGGCCGTTTTTCGGCGGCTGCTGATAATAGAAACCGTTGATCGCGTACAGACCGACTTCGACCTTTTTCGCCAGCTCGATTACCAGCGCCAGGTCAATCGGCACTTTGCAGAACACCGCCATGTGAAACCCCGCGCTGGGCGCAACGGCCTCCAGCCACGGCGCAAGGTCGCTGGCCATGCGCGCCAGAATCCGCTCGCGGCGCTGGGCATAAATAGTGTGACAGCGGCGGATGTGCTTGAGCAGGCAGCCCTCGGCGATGAACTTGGCCAAGGCCCATTGCGGCAGCGTCGAGGCGTGCAGATCGGTGAGCTGCTTGGCGCGGATTACCGCTTCAAGAATCGCCGGCGGCAGAATTGCATAACCCAGACGCAACTCCGGCAGCAGGGTTTTCGAGAAGGTGCCGACGTAGGCGACGATGCCGCGCTGATCGAGGTTGAAAAGCGAGTCAGTGGGCCGGCCTTCGTAACGGAACTCACTGTCGTAGTCGTCCTCGATGATGATCGCGCCGAGTACGTGGGCGCGGGCCAGCAAGGCTTCGCGGCGCGCCTGACTCATCGGCATGCCCAGCGGAAACTGGTGCGACGGCGTGACGTAAATCAGCCGCGTGCCCTCGGGAATGTGTTCGACCTGAATGCCTTCGGCATCCACCGGAATGCCAACCACCTCGGCGCCGTGCGTGCCGAACAGCAGGCGCGCCGGAGGGTAGCCCGGGTCTTCCATCGCCACCAGACTGCCGGGGCGGATCAACACGCGGGTGATCAGGTCCAGCGCCTGCTGCGCGCCGTTGCACACGACGATGTCTTCGTCCTGGCAGTTCACCCCACGGGAAAACGCGATGTGTCGGGCAATCGCATTGCGCAGCGCCGGCAAGCCCTCGGGCAAGCTGTAAAAACCCTTGGACGTCGCCATCTGCCGCATGGCATGAGCGACGCAGCGGCGCCAGTCATCCTGCGGGAACTGGCCCTTGCTGGTGGCGCCGCCGATGAAGTCGTACCGCAGCGAACCCTCGAGCGTCGGATGACGAAGAAACACCGGCAGGTTGCGCCAGCTCTCGATCACTTCGGCGCCGGCCAGTTCGCTGTGGCTTTGCTTGCGCTGGATCTGCGCCGGGCGCGCATTGACGTAGGTGCCTTTGCCAATCACGCCGGTGAGGAAGTTTTCGTAAGTCAGCTGCGCGTAGGTGTCGGAAATGGTCTTGCGCGAAATCCCCAGTTGCTCGGCGAGCAAGCGGCTGGGCGGTAACTGCGTACCAGCGGCCAGACGCCCGGATTCAATGGCACCGCGCAGTTGCTGATACAACTGACCGGCGAGATCCTTGCGGCCGTTGATCACGACATGAAGTTCCATACCGACGAGGCTCCGGGGGGCGATTGGGGTGTCGGCCAGATTACCGCTGTTGGGCATTTGGCAGTAGTTGCCTACCCGAAAAACCCGAAATTGGCCTCAATCCACTGTGGGAGCGGGCTTGCTCGCGAATGCGGTGTGTCATTCACCATTGATGCTGGCAGGTCTGACGCCTTCGCGAGCAAGCCAGCTGCCACAGGTTCGGTGTATGTCGTTGGTTCAGTGGTGTAGCGGTTTTTCGTGGGATTGGGGCTGTAATGCGTTGCTGTCGGCGTTTACGGTGAACTCATTATTCCGTCTACCGAGACTAGCCCATGTCCCCACGTCTGGATTACTACAGCGCGTCGCCCAAAGCGATGAAAGCGATGATTGCCATGGAGGCGCTGACCGGCAACCTGAGCATCGAGCAGCCGCTGCTGCAGTTGATCCGGATCCGCGCCTCGCAGCTCAATGGCTGCGCGTTTTGCACCGACATGCATTCGGTGGATGCGCGCCGGGCCGGGGAGACTGATCGGCGCCTGTATGCGGTTGCGGTGTGGCGCGACAGCAATTTCTTCAACCCGCGCGAGCGTGCCGGTCTGGCCTGGGCAGAAGCAGTGACGCTGTTGGCAGAGAGCCGTGTGCCCGATGACGTTTACCAGCAGGCGCGCGAGCAGTTCAGCGAGGGCGAACTGGTCGACCTGACCATGGCCGTCAGCACCATCAACAGCTGGAATCGGTTGGCGGTGAGTTTCCGCCAGATCCCCAGTGATCACTAGTTGATGATCGTTCCCACGCTCTGCGTGGGAATGCCTCTGGGGACGCTCCGCGTCCAGTGACGCGGAGCGTCACGGGCTGCATTCCCACGCGGGAGCGTGGGAATGATCAGGTGAAAGCTAGTTTGGTGGGCGCTGCGGCTTCACCGACGTACCAAACGTGTTGCCCATCCGCGTTGCGGTAGCCGCCGGCGTCGCCAGCCCCACCTGATTCGGCGGGCGCTTGTTGACCGGCACGTTCAGCGCTTCCTGATTCTTTTGCGCGGCCGCCGCGCCGTCGGGGTTGTTGCCCATCTGCTGGCTCAGGCAATCGTAATTCGGCGCCTTGTAGCCACCGACCGTCACTTCCACGCAGCCCAGCGGTTGCTCGGCAAAAGCGCTCGGCAGCGCCGTCAGCAACAGCCCGGCGAGGGTGATTTTCCACAGTGTGTGCATGTGCGCCTCCTGGCCGGCCCGAGTGGGCCGCTCTGGTGCTTGAGTCTAGTGCAAGCCCGGCGCAATTCCCGTGATGGTTTTTTTGCACCGGCCGTCACACCAGATTCATAAACAGCCCTCAGGATGACGATTTTCAGGGATACGTCAGCCGTGCGACGAGGCCGTTCCAGGGATGATTTTCAGCGTTCAAAGACTCTTGTGCGCCGGATTTGTCTGGGGCTGCTGCTTGGGCTGGCGGCGGGCAACGGCGTGGCGGCATCGGTGCCGGCGGACTTGCGCATGACCCTGCACATCCCGGCGCAGGATCTGGCCCGGGCGCTGGATCAATACAGCCGCGCCACCGGCGTGGCGGTGCTGGTCGACAGTCAGTTGAGTCGCGGCAGGCGCTCACTGGCGGTGGATGGCGAATACACCGCCGCCGATGCCCTGCGGCGTTTGCTCGGCGGCAGCGGTTTGATGGCGCGTTATGCCCGCGACGATGCGTTCACCTTGCAAGTGGCGCAGGTCGAGGACATGCCCGCCGTACTGGATAAACCGACGCCAGCGTCTGTCGCGGTCAACCGCAACTACGCGACCGCCGTGCAAGCGGCCATCGAACGCAACCTGTGCCGCTCGCCGCTGACCCGGCCCGGCAGTTATCGCGCGGTGTTGCAGGTGTGGGTCGGCCGCGATGGGGTGGTGCAGCACAACCGGTTGGTCACATCGACCGGTGATGTACGGCGCGACAACGCGCTGGTGGAAAGCTTTCGCACGCTCAGAATCGACCGGCCAACGCCCAGTGCCTTGCGCCAGCCCGTCACCTTGCTGCTGTTACCGGAGTCGTCAGGAAAACGCATGGAATGCACACAATGGGAAGGAGTTTCCGGGGGATGAAAGACACCGGACAAGGTTCGATGGTCCAACTGTTCCTGACGTCCTACGAGGACTTTCGGGTGCGCCTGCGCAGGCGTCTCGGTTCGGAAGATCTGGCCAACGACGTGCTGCACGAAACCTACCTGCGGGTCGACCGCATGGAAACGCCGCCGAACCTTTTGCGGCCCAACGCCTACCTCTATCGCATGGCCCTGAACATCGCCGCCGACCGTCGTCAGGCCGATGCGCGCCTGCTCACCGGCGAAGAAGTCGAAGAATTGCTGCAAATAGGCGACGAAGCACTCGATCCGGCGCGGGTAGTTGGCGGGCAAAAGGAAATTCAGTCGCTGCTCAGTGCCCTCTATGAACTGCCGGCGCGACGTCGCAGGATCTTCATCGCGGCGCGTCTGGAAGAGGCGCCGCACCTGGAAATTTCCCAGCGCTTCGGCATTTCCACACGCATGGTCGAGAAGGAGATCAAAGCCGCATTGGGCTTCTGTGCAGCGAAACTGGAAAGAAAAGTGTTTCAGCGGTTCGGTCGCGGGGCCGGAAAACCGTCTTCTGAATAGTGACCCGATTAATCCGTTGAGAATCTGCGCGTTTGAACATCTTTCGACTGACACCTGCCGAGCCAACGGCCGCCGAACGACTGCACAGCGAAGCCCGCGACTGGTTGATCCTGCTGACCTCGGGGCGCGCCACCGTGGCCGATGCCCGCGCACTGCGCGAGTGGTGCGCCCAAAGCGCCGAACATGCCCGGGCGTTCGAAGAGACGAAGGCGTTGTGGCACAACCTGCGCCCCGCCGCCGAAGGCCTGCAGGCACCGCGCGGGTATGGTCGGCGAGCGTTTCTCGGTGGCGCCATCGCCGCATCGGCAGCGTTTTTGCTGGTGCGCGGGACGATCCCCGGTGGCTTCGAAGGCCTGGGCGCCGATTACATCACGGAAGTCGGCCAGCAGCGACGCGTTGAACCGGTGCAGGGCGTGAGCCTGGAGCTGAACACGCAGACGCGGATCAATCAGCGCTCGGTGGATGACGGCGTGCAGGGCTTTGAACTGGTCAGCGGCGAGGTTGAAGTGCAGACCGCTCGGTTACCGCTGGCGATGCAGGCGGGGGGCGGGTGGTTGCGGGCCAGTCAGGCGCGTTTCAATTTGCGTAATACCGATCAGCAAGTCTGCGTGACGTGCCTCGATGGCGCGGTGGAAGTGAGCGTCGAGGGACGTAGTCTGCGCCTGGAACCGGGGCAGCAATTGACCTACGACGCGGCCCGGGTCGGCAGCGTGCAGAGCGTCGACACGGCGGCGGTGATGAACTGGCGGCAACAGGTGTTGGTATTTAACGGCGCGACGCTGAGCCAGATGATCGACGAGATCAACCGCTATCGGCCGGGGATGTTGTTGCTGCTTAACCGTGAGCTTGGGCAGCGTCGGGTGCAGGCGCGGTTTTCGCTCGATCAACTGGCTGGGGTTGGGGCGCTGATTCGCGATGCGTACGGCGTTAAATGCACCGAGTTGCCGGGTGGCGTCGTTGTTTTGAGCTAGTGGGTTTGACTGGGTACATATCCGTTGCTGCGGTCACGGCCACTTAGGGTTTCGCCCTTACGGCGAGTCACCTTTTCCAGACGCCGAAAAGGTAACCCAAAAGGCTTTGCCCCTACGTACGGCCCCTCGCTTAGGCTCAGGGTTCCTTCGCTCCGGGATCGATCCGGGCGCATCGCCTACGGTTTGCTTCGCTGCACCTCCTCTCGATGCATGCGGCTGCGCCGCACGGTCGCTGCGCTCCCACCCCCGGATCAATCCCTCCGCTCAGCCTTCCGACGGGCTCCGAGATCAAGATCAAGAGCGGTACTCGAGCTAACGCTCATTGTGTTGAGTGGGGCGGCATGCGCCGCGATCGGGGTGTAGTCATTTTCTGGTGAGCGATGGCGGCCTGACAGCCGACCAGTCTCTGGCTGGTGCACCGGATTCAAACTGTGGGAGGGGGCTTGCTCCCGAAGGCGGCCTGACAGCCGACCAATCTCTGGCGGTGTACTGGATTCAAACTGTGGGAGGGGGCTTGCTCCCGAAGGCGGCCTGGCAGCCGACCAATCTCTGGCAGGTGTACTGGATTCAATCTGTGGGAGGGGGCTTGCTCCCGAAAGCGGCCTGACAGCCGACCAATCTCTGACGGGTGTACGGAATCCAACTGTGGGAGGGGGCTTGCTCCCGAAGGCGGCCTGACAGCCGACCAATCTCCAACGGCCTGCATCCAATCCAACTGTGGGAGGGGGCTTGCTCCCGAAGGCGCCCTGCCAGCCGACCAATCTCCAACGGCCTGCATCCAATTCAACTGTGGGAGGGGGCTTGCTCCCGAAAGCGGCCCCCCAGCCGATCAATCTCCACCAGTTGTACCCAATCCAAGAGGAGCAGATGTGCAACAGTGTCAGTTCAACGGCCCGATTACCTGCCGATATTTCTCCTCCCCCTGCGGCGTCTGCCGAGTCAACCGAATCTCCAACCCCAACGGATCCTCCCGCCGATTCCCACTCAACTGCCGCCAACCCTTATCCACCTCCCAAACCCGCACCTGCAAATCACTGACCTCACCCAAAACCGCCACCCCACCCGTCGGCGCCGGCAACGGGTATCGACTCCGCGCCGCCGCCACCGCCCGATACAACGTGTCACCCTTGACCCACCAACGCACCCGCTGCAAAGCGCCCGGTTGATCCGCCGCCGTTCGAATGATGTCCAGCCGAAATCCCTGACTGTCGCTACTACGCACAGTAAGGGCGGGCGGTGCAGTGGGCGGCTCATCATCCACCCCCACCTTCTTCGGCTCAGTCAACTCAATCCCCGCACGCATATCCACATCCCGCTGCATCTGATTCAGCGCCCGCAACAGGCTGTCGCTCTGCTCACCACTGGCCTGCAAATGGCTGTCGGCGCGGGTGACACTGTCCAGCCCCTTCCAGGCAATCAGACTGACCACCGCCATCAACAGAATCGCGACCATCACCTCGATCAGCGTAAAACCTTGTTGTCTGTTCATTGCACGCTAATCCGGCCCGAAGCATCGCGCAGCACACTCAACCGATTGAGCCCGTCAGACAGCGTCAACTGCAGCGGTGGATTGATCCACTCCGCGTTGAGCACCACTTTCTGCTTCGGCTCCACCCGCACCTCCAGCTTCGGACTCTGCCAGGGACGCGGCCGCAACTGCGGGTCCCGATCAAAATGATCAAAACCCTTGCCACTGTCACTACGCCGACTGAATCGAAACCCCTTGCCATCGCTCAACCACGCAATCGGCCGGCCATCCGCGCGGGCCTCGGCCTGAGCAATCTGCAGCAACTGAGCCACGCGCTCGACGTCCTTGCGCAGCAACTGCAACGGATCGGGCTTGATACTCAGACTGATTGCCGCACTGGCGATGCCGATGATCACCAGCACCACCATCAACTCGATCAGCGTAAAACCCTGCTGCCTGCACCGGTTCATCGAATGCGCACTCCCTTGCGTCCAGCCCCGTCCCAAAAAACCATCCTGCACGGCCAACATGTAAGGCGTGTGAAATAAAACCGTGAGAATTGCCGCGTAGTCTGGTCACCGGGACTAAAAGGAGATTCAGCCCATGAGATACACCGCACGCTTTTCACCCCCCCAAATCATCCAGGCCGCCGCACTGCTGGCCGCCCTGGTCGGCATCGCCACCTGGTCATCCCTGCTCCTGACCACCGCCGAATCCCACACCCCGGCGGCTACGCCGCAACTGCTCGCGGCACGTAGCGATAACCCGGCGTTGCAGTGGTTTTCCAATCGCACGGCGCCGGTGGAGATCAAGGTCAGCGGGGTGATGGCGGGGAGTCGCGGGGCGGTGGCGATTTTGAGTTTGAACGACGGGCCGCCGAGGAGTTTTTTGCAGGGGGAACGGGTGAGTCCTGGGGTGAAGT
>NZ_VXCA01000040.1 GCF_011369485.1 Pseudomonas atagonensis
TGTTTTGCCCGCAGGAAAGTGCCTAACGCTTCATAAGATCCCCTACCGTCGCCAGAACCGCCGTTGGGGAAATTCGTTCTGAAGTGACCGGGCAGTTTTTGGTATGGTGCAGCTCGCTTTTTAACGGACTGATGTCATGCCCACGGATCGGCACTCATTTATGTCAAAGAGTTGCTGTAGAAATGCCTGAACCAATCCCTATCAAGGATCACGAAAAAGAGACGCGTCTGGTCAACAAACGGTTGATCGCCTGCGCCTTGTTCGTCTTCGCAGTCAGCTGTGCCCTGGTGGTGCGTCTGTACATCCTGCAAGTGGTGGAGTTTGACTACCACTCGACCATCTCCGAAAACAATCGTGTCCACGTATTACCGATCCCGCCCACTCGCGGCCTGATCTACGATCGCAATGGCGTGCTGCTCGCCGATAACCGTCCCAGCTACAACTTGACGATCACCCGCGAACGCGCCACTGACGTCAATCAAGAGCTGGACGAAGTCATCAGCCTCCTGCGCCTGCCTGCCGAAGACCGCACGGTGTTCGACAAGGCCATGAAACAGTCCCGTCACCCATTCACACCGGTGACATTGTTTTACGAGCTGACGGAAGAACAAATTGCGGTGCTGGCCGTTAACGAGTTCCGCTTGCCGGGGCTTGATGTCGAGCCGCAGTTCGTCCGTCATTACCCGCTCGGTGTGCATTTCGCTCATTCAATCGGCTATGTCGGCCGGATCAACGAAAAAGAATCGAAAACCCTCGATTCGGTCGAATACCGCGGCACCCAATCCATCGGTAAAACCGGCATCGAACGTTTCTACGAAGCGCAACTGCATGGCCACGTCGGTTACGAGGAAGTCGAGACCAACGCCCAGGGCCGTGTCCTGCGAGTGCTTAAACACACCGATCCGGTGCCGGGCAAAAACATCGTTCTGAGCCTCGATGTCAAACTGCAGGAGGCGGCCGAAGCTGCATTGGGCGATCGTCGGGGGTCCGTTGTCGCGCTTGATCCGTCCACCGGCGAAGTGCTGGCAATGGTCAGTAATCCAAGTTTCGACCCGAACCTGTTCGTCACCGGCATCAGCTCCAAGGAATACTCGGCGTTGCGTGATTCCATCGACCGGCCGTTGTTCAACCGCGTGCTGCGCGGCCTGTACGCGCCGGGTTCGACCATCAAGCCAGAAGTGGCAATTGCCGGCCTCGACGCCGGCGTTGTGACGCCGCAGACCCGGGTTTTCGACCCTGGTTACTACCAGCTTCCGGATTTCGATCACAAGTACCGCAACTGGAACCACAGCGGCGACGGCTGGGTAGATATGGACGCTGCGATCATGCGTTCCAACGACACCTACTTCTATGACCTGGCGCACAAGCTTGGCATTGATCGCCTGCACGACTACATGGCGATGTTTGGTCTTGGCGAGAAAGTCTCACTGGACATGTTCGAAGAATCCCCCGGCCTGATGCCGTCACAAGCCTGGAAGCGTGCGACGCGACGTCAGGCCTGGTTCCCCGGTGAAACCGTGATTCTCGGCATTGGTCAGGGCTACATGCAGGTCACACCACTGCAACTGGCCCAAGCCACCGCGCTGATCGCCAACAAAGGTGTGTGGAACCGTCCGCATCTGGCCAAGACCGTCGATGGCGTAGCGCCGGTCGATGAGCACCCGATGCCGAATATTCTGCTCAAGGATCCGCGCGACTGGGAGCAGGTCAACCACGGTATGCAAATGGTGATGCACGATGCGCGAGGCATTGCCCGTGCAGCGGCGGCGGGTGCGCAATACCGCATAGCCGGCAAGAGCGGTACGGCGCAAGTTGTCGCGATCAAGCAGGGGGAGCGCTACAACCGCGAGAAGACGCTTGAGCGCCACCGCGACAACGCCTTGTTCGTCGGCTTCGCTCCGGCCGAACATCCGAAGATCGCTATTTCGGTGATGATCGAGAACGGCGAAGCCGGCGGTCGTGTTGCCGGTCCCGTGGTGCGGCAGATCATGGACGCCTGGCTACTCGATCAGGATGGCCATCTCAAGCCGCAATACGCGGCACCGAGCAAAGCGCCGGGTGATCCGCACGTTTGACCGACAACGGCTTCACAGCACAGGCTCACGCAAGCTGAGCATGTGCTGGAAGCTGTCGAGAAACACAGTTTCAGCCTGAGTCATTTTCTGCTCGCGATTCCACAACAACTGAATATCGAAATCCACCACACCATCCTCAGGCGGCAGGCGCCAGAGCAAGCCTTGCTCGACGTCTCGCCGCACCAGATGCGTGGGCAAACAGCCAATGCCGAAACCCGCACAGATCAGCCGGTAAATCTCTTCGAAACTGGTGGACGAGGCGACAATCTTGCCGGTAAACCCCTGCTGATCGCGGAACAGCGTCAACGGCGAAAGATTGCCGCCCAGTTGATCACTGGTGAAGCTGACAAAGTTTTCCGCCGCCAACTCCTGAAGCGTCAGATTCTGCTGCCCGAAAAGTCGATGCCGTTGCCCGCAAAAGTACGCATAAGTCTCGCGAAACAGTACCCGTTGCTCCAGTCGTGGTTGCGGTAAACGGCACAATCCAACGCCCACCGTGGCGGTTTTTTGCAGCAAGGAACTGATGATGTTCGAGCTGCCCATGACCTCGACTTCCAGTTCGATTTTCGGATGAGTCTCGTGAAAGTCGGCGAGAAACTCGTCGTAATGCCGCGCCTGTACGCCGCTGACGGTGAGGATGCGGATCTTGCCGACCACGTCATCGTGACGGTTTTCGACCACCGTGCCCAAGCGCGAAATATCGCCGTAAATGTCTGCGGCAATGCGCAGGACTTCCTCGCCGGTTTCGGTCAGATCAAAGCGCCGGCCGCTGCGCGCAATCAGCACACAATCCAATTGTTCTTCGAGGCGCTTGAGCGCCTGGCTCACTGCTGACTGCGTAATGTGCAGGCGCGCAGCAGCGCGGCTCATGCTGCCTTCCTGACCGATCACCAGATAGGTGCGCAGCAGGTTCCAGTCCAATCGATCATTGAGAAAGCGCCGACCGACCCACAAGCTGTTAGAGGAAGTCACGTCAGATCCATGTAGTAGTTTGGCTAATACTAGCGTTAAGTTTTTGAAAATTGACTAATCCTGTCACGGAAGCGATAAAGCCCACAAGCGCCACAGAGCGCGACTGTCAGCCGCCTTCACACCTGCCCAAAACTATAAATACACAGGGTTCTTGCATGCACACCACCGCTCAGCCGCGACGCGCGGCGGCCGCTGCCTTTATTGGCACGACCATCGAGTTTTACGATTTCTACATCTACGCCACCGCCGCTGCGCTGGTGCTCGGGCAAGTGTTTTTCCCCAGCAGCGATCCTGTGACCAGCACGCTGGCAGCGTTCGGTAGCTTCGCCGTCGGCTTCATCGCGCGGCCAATGGCGGGCATGGTGTTCGGCCATTTGGGCGACCGCCTCGGGCGCAAGAAAATGCTCCTGGTGACCATGGCCCTGATGGGTTTGGCGACTGCCGGTATCGGTCTGCTGCCGAGTTACGCCAGTGTCGGGATCTGGGCGCCGATCGGACTGATTGTGCTGCGTTTGATCCAGGGTATTTCTGTCGGCGGCGAGTGGGGCGGGGCGGTGCTGATGGCCAGTGAACATGCACCGGCCAGGCGCAAAACGTTTTACGCTTCGTTCGCTCAACTGGGCAGCCCGGCAGGATTGCTGCTGGCATTGATTGCTTTCCGACTGGTGACGTCGCTTGAACCAGAAGAGTTTCTCGCCTGGGGCTGGCGCCTGCCGTTTCTCGCCAGCGGCGTGCTGATGATGGTTGGTCTGATGATCCGTTCCGGCGTGCACGAGTCACCGGAGTTCGCCAAAGCCAAAGACAACAACGAAACCTCGAAATACCCGGTGAAGGACGTCATCCGTCAGTGCTGGCGGCAGATCCTGTTTGCCGCTGCGGCTGTCACCATCGGCTCGGCCGGATTCTTTTTCACCAACACGTTCATGATCACTTACGTCACCCAATATCAGGGCATTGCTCGCTCAACGATTCTCGACTGCCTGTTTCTGGTCACGGTGATTCAACTGCTCTCGCAGCCGCTCTCGGCACTGCTCGCCGAGCGTATAGGCGAAGGTCGATTCCTGATACTGGTGGCGCTGTTGTGCATGGTCACACCGTATCCGATGTTCCTGCTGGTCGGCACCCAGAACATTGTGCTGATGACCCTCGGTATCGCCGTCGCCGTGGTGATCCTTTCGGCGCTGTATGCGGTGATCGCGGGGTACATGACCCAAGCCTTCCCGGTACATCTGCGCTACTCGGGCATCTCCATCGCTTATCAACTGAGCTGCGCGCTGGCCGGTGGTACCACGCCGTTGATCGGCACGCTTTTGGCCAGCAAGTTTTCCGGGCAGTGGTTGCCACTGGCGGTGTTCTTTACCTTGCTTTCGGCCCTTTCCCTGATCGGTGTCTGTGGCCTCGCTCGCCTGCGCGCCAACCCGGTCGTCCTGCGTTCCAATAAAGAGGTGTATTCGTGAGTAAACCTGCCCACATCGACCCGATTGAATGGCAAGCCCGCTGCGAGCTCGCGGCGCTGTACCGTTTGATCGCGCACTTTCGCATGACCGACCTTATCGACACCCACATCACCTTACGCATTCCAGGGCCGGAGCATCACTTTCTGATCAACCGCTACGGGGTGATTTTCGACCGTATGCGCGCTTCCGATCTGGTGCGCATCGATCAGGACGGCAATATCGTCGATCCCGAATACGCCGGGCATCGGGTCAACGCGGCCGGGTTTGTGATTCACTCGGCGATCCACATGGCCCGCCCGGATCTGAACTGCGTGATCCACACGCACACCGCCGCCGGCATGGCGGTTGCGGCACAGAAACACGGCTTGTTGCCGATCAGTCAGCACGCGCTGAAGTTTTACGGAAAACTGGCGTATCACACCTATGAAGGCATCGCGTTGTCGCTGGACGAGCGCGAGCGTTTGATCGCCGATCTCGGCCCGCACCGCGCGATGATTTTGCGCAACCACGGCTTGCTGGTCGGCGGTTCCGGCGTGGCGCAAGCGTTCCAGGAAATCCACTTTCTTGAACGTGCCTGTCAGGCGCAGGTGCAGGCGCTGGCCGGTGGGTCGGAGCTGCATTACCCGTCCCATGAAGTCTGTGCACACACCGCCGAACAGTTCGACCGCGATGAACAGGACAACATCATCGACCTGGCCTGGCACGCCGCTTTAACCCTGATCGAATCTCAGCGTGAGTCTTATCTTTCATGAATACCGTTGCACTTCTGTCCCGCGATACATTGCTGCTCAAGCAATTACAGGAGGCGTTTGCCCGCAGCGCGCCGCAACTCACGGCGGTGCTGGCCGACGACCCGCGAGCGTTCGATGCGCAGATCGCGGCGTGCTGGTTTCCGCTGCCGGACAGCCTTGCCTCGTTGCCGAACCTGCAAGTGATTCACTCCGTGGCGGCCGGTATCGATCATCTCGAGCACGACCCGGCGTGCCCGGATCTGCCGGTATGTCGAGTAGTCGATCCCGGCCATCGTCAGGGCATGACCGAGTACGTGCGCTGGGCGGTGATTCATTATCACCGTGGCTTCGATCAGGTTCTGGCGCAGCAGAACAACCGGCATTGGGAACGACCACTGCAACGCCCGGCGAGCCAGTTCAGGATCGGTGTGATGGGCCTCGGTTCGCTCGGCAGCGCCATCGCCGAAGATCTCTGTGCGGCTGGCTACGACGTCCGTGGCTGGGCGCGCAGTGCGAAGATGTTGCGCGGTGTGCAGACGTTCGCCGGCGCCGAAGGTTTTGAAGCATTTCTCGACAATGTGGAGTTGTTGATCAACCTTTTGCCGCTGACCCACGAGACGCGAGGCATCCTCAATCAGCACACCTTCGAGCGGCTGGCCATTGGTGCAGCGCTGATCAACGTCGGACGCGGCGCACACCTGAACCTCGAAGATCTGCAACAGGCCCTCGATCGAGGAAAACTGCGCGGCGCGATGCTCGACGTGTTCGAACAGGAACCGTTGCCGGCCAGTCATCCGCTGTGGACAACGCCCGGTGTGACGATTACGCCGCACATGGCTTCGGCGGCGTCACACGACTGCATTGCCGAACAGATCGCCGAGAACTTTCGCCGACTCAATGCCGGTGAGCCGCTACTCAACAGCGCGGATCGGCTGCTTGGTTACTGATCCGCCAGACAGGCTTGTAGCCGTTCGATGAACAGGGTTTCGGCGCGGCTCATGCGTTGTTCGCGGTTCCACAGTAAATGGATGTCGACATCGGCAATGCCCTCGTGAGGCGGCAGGCGCCAGAGCAGTCCGGCCTCGACGTCCGCCGCCACCACGTGCTCAGGCAAGCAACCGATACCGAACCCGGCGATCACCAGTCGCCGCACTTCCTCCAGGCTCGGCGATGACGCAACGATGCGTCCGCTGAAGCCTTGCTGATCGCGGAAAATCGTCAGTGGCGAGAGCATGCCGCCGATCTGGTCGCTGGTGAAACTGACGAAATTCTCGCGCTGCAGATCGCCTTCGACGACGTCCTTGCGGCCGAACAACGGATGGTGTTTGCCACAGAAAAACGCATAGCGTTGACGCAGAAACAAGCGCTGTTCCAGGCGCGGCTGCGGGCGGCGATTGAGGCTCAGACCGAGGGTCGCGGTTTTTTCCTGCAAGGCACTGACGATGTCCGAACTGCGCATCACATCGACCTCCAGATCGACTCGCGGAAATTGCCTGTGGAAGTCCGCGAGGAAGTCATCGAAGCGCTCGGAAAAGATCCGGCTGATGATCAGCAAGCGTACCTTGCCGATCACTTCTTCGGCCGGTTGCTCCAGCAGGCTGCTGACTTGCGACATCTGCCCGTAGATTTCTCCGGCCAGTTCGAAGATTTGTTCGCCCACCTCCGTGAGCGCGAAACGCGGGCCGCGCCGGGCGATCAACTGGCGGCCCAGTTGTTCCTCCAGACGCTTGAGCGCCTGGCTCACCGCCGGTTGCGTCAGGTGCAGGCGCGCGGCGGCGCGGCTGATGCTCAGCTCCTGACCAATCACCCGGAAGGTGCGCAGCAGGTTCCAGTCCAGACGATCATTGAGCAGGCGTTGCACGTCGCGTTCAGCCATGGCAGTTCTCGATTATTAGTTGGCGTAATAATCGGAATAATAAATAGAAAATTGACTAATCATAGCCCCGCGACGATAAATCACCCTCAGACAGGCGCCGCCAGAGCGCCTCGGATGTACCGTTTCCCTCCTGCCAGAAAAACAATCAAAGGAGCCCGACCATGAAGCCTCCCGCTTCGAACCAGCCGCGCCGTGCGGCCGCCGCCGCCTTCATTGGCACCATGATCGAGTGGTACGACTTTTACATCTACGCCACCGCCGCCGCGCTGGTATTCGGTGCGCTGTTTTTTCCCTCCGACGATCCGCTGTTCAGCACCATGGCCGCGTTCGGCACCTTCGCCGTGGGCTTCTTCGCGCGGCCGTTGGGCGGGATCATTTTCGGTCATATCGGCGACCGTATCGGGCGCAAGAAATCGCTGATCATCACGCTGTTGATGATGGGCGTAGTCACCGTGTGCATCGGCTTGTTGCCGACCTACGCGCAGATCGGTGTCACCGCCCCGGTGCTGCTGATTCTGCTGCGTATCGTCCAGGGCATCGCCGTCGGCGGCGAGTGGGGCGGGGCGGTGTTGATGGCCGGCGAGCATGCGCCGAAAGGCCGGCGCAATTTCTTCGCGTCGTTCGCGCAACTGGGCAGCCCGGCGGGTTTGATCCTGTCGCTGCTGGCCTTCAGCGCAGTGACCCGTTTGCCGGAAGAAGACCTGATGAGCTGGGGCTGGCGTCTGCCATTCCTCGCCAGTGCGTTGTTGCTGCTGGTGGGCCTGGCGATTCGCCTCGGCGTGAACGAGTCGCCGGAATTCCTCGCCAGCCGTGAACAGGCGAGCAAACAGATCAAGAAAGAGCAGGCGCCGGTGATGGAAGTCCTGCGCACCGCGTGGCGGCCACTGCTGTTGTGCATTGGTGCCAACACACTGGGCATCGCCGGGGTGTATTTCACCAACACCTTCATGATCGCCTACACCACTCAGCAATTGGCGCTGCCGCGTTCGCTGATCCTTGAATGCCTGTTCTTCGTGGCGCTCATCCAGTTCTGCATTCAGCCGCTGGCGGCATGGCTGGCGGAGAAGATCGGTGCCACCCGTTTCCTCTGTCTGGTGTCGCTGCTGGCGATGGCCTCTCCGTATCCGATGTTCGTACTGGTCAGCTCGGCGCAGGCGCCGCTGATCATCCTCGGCATCGCGTTGGCGGTGGTGTGCATGGCCTCGTTCTACGCGGTGATCGCCGGGTATGTCAGCGGCATGTTCGAGACCCGCGTGCGTTACACCGCGATCTCCCTGGCCTATCAGGTATGCGGCGCGCTGGCCGGCGGTTTGACGCCGCTGATCGGCACCATGCTCGCGCACAAATTCACCGGCCAGTGGTGGCCGATGGCGGTGTTCTACAGCCTGATCGCCGCCATCTCGCTGATCTGCGTGCTGTCGCTTGCCCGCCGTCACGCCAGCGCTCATCGCGCCGAAATGGCCGCCGTTTAATCACCGATTCCAGGAGTACAGCATGTTGAAAATCAATGGCGACCGCCTGTGGGCGAGCCTGATGGCCATGGCCGAAATCGGCGCCACTGCGCGCGGCGGTAGCTGTCGTCTGGCGTTGAGCGATGAAGACAAGGCGGGTCGCGAACTGTTCGCCCACTGGTGCCGCGAAGCCGGCATGACTCTGAGCGTGGACGCGATCGGCAACCTGTTTGCCCGCCGTCCCGGCACCGATCCCGAAGCAGCGCCGGTGATGATGGGCAGTCACCTCGACACCCAGCCGGAGGGCGGGCGTTTCGATGGCGTTTACGGAGTGTTGGCCGGCCTCGAAGTGGTGCGCTGTCTCAACGACCAGAACATCCAGACCCGCAAGCCGCTGGAGGTGGCGGTCTGGACTAACGAGGAAGGCGCACGCTTTACCCCGGCGATGTTCGGCTCGGCGGTGTTCACCGGGATCATGAAGCTGGACGCCGCGCTGGCGGTGCGTGACGCCAACGGCATCAGCGTTGCAGAGGAATTGCAGCGGCTCAGTTACTCCGCTGATCGCCCGTTGGGCGGGGCGGTGGATGCTTATTTCGAGGCACACATCGAGCAAGGCCCGATCCTCGAAGACAACGCCAAAAGCATCGGCGTGGTCAGCGGCGGCCAAGCGATTCGCTGGCTCGACGTTCAGGTCGAAGGCATGGCCGCTCACGCTGGCACCACGCCGATGCCCCTGCGCAAGGACGCCCTGTACGGCGTGGCGCGGATGATTCAGGCGATTGAAGGGCTGGCGGCGGACTTTGCCCCTGAGGGACTGACCACCGTCGGCGAGTTGAGCATCAACAAATCGTCGCGCAACACCATTCCCGGACGCGTGAATTTCACCGTCGATTTGCGCCACCACCGTGACGACGCCATCACCGCAATGGAAGAGCAGGTCCGCGCTCGCTTGCAAGCCATCGCCGATGGCCGAGATCTGCAACTGACGATCACCCCGCACTGGATCAGCCCGGCGACGCCATTTGATGCCGAGTGTGTGGCCGCGGTGCAATCGGCGGTGGATGCGCTGGGCTACGCTCAGCAGTCGATTGTCAGTGGCGCCGGGCATGACGCGATTCTGCTGGCACGGTATTGCCCGACGGCGATGGTGTTCATCCCGTGTGTCGGTGGTTTGAGCCATAACGAAGCCGAAGATGTGTTGCCCGAGGACGTGAAGCAGGGCACCGATGTATTGCTCAACGCCGTGCTGGCCCGCGCCGGTCGAATCGAACAGGAAACCTGAACCATGCGCAGTTTTTTCCACCCCGAACAATTGCTCCACCACCCACGCAGTTACTACTCCCGTGGCCAGATGCGCACGCCGCAGGAAGTACCCGAACGTGCGCAGCGTCTGGTTCAGGCCGCGTATGACTTGGGCTTCAGCGTCGAGCAACCGGGAGATGCAGGCCTCGCACCGTTGCTGGCGGTGCATGGCGCGCCGTATCTGACATTCCTTCAGGAAGCCCACGCCCGCTGGAAGGAAATTCCCGAAGATTGGGGCGATGAAGTGATGTCGAACATTTTCGTCCGTGAGCCCAACGCCCTGCGCGGGATCCTCGCGCAAGCCGCGCGTTATCTGGCGGACGGCAGTTGCCCGGTTGGCGAGCAGACCTGGCGTTCGGCGTACTGGTCGGCGCAAAGCGCGGTAGCTGGCGCGCAGGCGTTGATTGATGGCGAGCCAGCGGCTTACGCACTGTGCCGTCCGCCGGGGCACCATGCCCGGGCCGAAGCGGCCGGCGGTTTCTGTTACGTGAACAATGCGGCGGTGGCGGCGCAGGTACTGCGTGCGCGCTTCGCCAAAGTCGCCGTGCTCGACACCGACATGCACCACGGTCAGGGCATTCAGGAAATTTTCTACGACCGCGATGATGTGCTCTACGTTTCGGTGCATGGCGATCCGACCAATTTCTATCCCGGCGTTGCCGGGTTTGCCGAGGAGCGCGGTGCCGGGGCGGGGGAGGGTTTCAACCTCAATCTACCGATGGCCCATGGTTCCAGTGAGGCGGACTTCCTCGGGCAACTGGACACCGCGTTGGCGGCGGTGCGCGAGTTCGGCGCTGAGGTGCTTGTGCTGTCGCTGGGTTTCGATATCTACGAGCTGGACCCGCAAAGCAAGGTCGCCGTCACCCGTGAAGGTTTTGCAGCATTGGGTGAGCGAATCCGCAGCCTCGGCCTGCCATGCCTGATCGTGCAGGAGGGCGGTTATCACCTGAAAAGTCTCGAAGACAACGCCCGGGCGTTTTTCGTGAATACCGAGGTTTGGCAGCGCTGAGACGATCCACCTGACGAAGCGCCCTGCGGTGCTTGCCATCGCCCTGACGTTAACGTAAACATTGGCGTCAGGGCGCTGAATTAAAAAAAGCGCAAAGCGGACCGCTCCGGAGCGCTTGATGACTCTAATAAAAACCACCGATCCCAAGTCTCACCACGAAGCCCGGCTCGCACGGGAAAAGCTTCATCTTGAAGGCCAGGTGCCCGACGGCGTGCTGCGTGCCGAGATCGATGCGTCGTGGCGGCGCAGCCTCGGTCACGGCGTGCACTTCAACGGCAAGCATGAACTGACGCTGGAATCGAGCGCCAGCCTTGATGTGCTGCTGGCCAGCAACCGCTTGCTGCTCGACGCGGCAATGCCGGCCATCGATTACCTCGCCGAGCGTCAGGGCAAGGAAGGCCTGATCATCCTCGCCAATTCCGATGCAACCATTCTTGCCGTCGAAGGGCGCGCCGACCGCCTCAAGGGCAGCGGCTTGCAGGACATCACCCTTGGCGCCTGCTGGAGCGAAGCGGCGCGTGGCACCAATGCCCTCGGTACCGCACTGGTCGAAGCACGGCCCACGCTGATCGATTGCGGTGAACATTATCTGGATCGGCTCAGCGATTTTTCTTGCACTTCAGTGCCGATTCATTGCCCTCAAGGCGAGATTCTCGGCGTACTCGACCTGACCCGCGAAGGCCCGCTCGGCCGCGTTCACGACAGCACCGCGCTGCTGAGCATGGCGGTCAGTCAGATCGAAAGCCGCGTGTTCAACAACAGTTTCCCGGATCAGATTGTTCTGGCATTTCACAGCCGCCGGCAGTACCTGGAATCGCCGTGGCAAGGCTTGCTCGCGGTCAGCCTCGGCGGGCAGATTCTGGCGGTCAGCGCCCAGGCCTGTCAGTTGCTGCGAGCCGAGCGTTCGGCGCTGGTCGGGCGCCGTTGCGAGGAGTTTCTTGGCGTCGATGGCGTGCAATTGCTTACGCGCCTGCAGCAGGGCGGCGTCGGCAGCCTGCAAACCGCCAAGGGTGAATTCTTCTACAAAACCCTGCGCGCGCCGGCGCGCTCGGTGAACCTGGGCGGGCCACCGCGCAGCGTGGCGAAAACCGTCAAGGCGCCGCCGGATCTGGACGCTTTGGCAGGCAGCAATAGCCGTTATGCCCGCGCCTTGCGCATGGCCCGTCAAGGTCTGGCCAACGAATTGCCGGTGTTGCTGCTGGGCGAAACCGGTACAGGGAAAGAAGTCATCGCCCGGGCCTTGCACATGGCCGGCAGTCGTTGCGACAAACCCTTTGTCGCGGTGAACTGCGCGGCGATTCCCGAAGGCCTGATCGAGTCCGAACTGTTCGGCTACCGTGACGGCGCGTTCACCGGATCGCGGCGCGGCGGCATGATCGGACGCCTGCAACAGGCTCACGGCGGCACGCTGTTTCTCGACGAAATCGGCGACATGCCGCTGGCCTTGCAGGCGCGTTTGCTGCGGGTGTTGCAGGATCGCAAGGTCGCGCCACTGGGCGCAGGTGAAGAACAAGACATCGACGTCGCACTGATCTGCGCGACCCACCGTGATCTGAAAATATTGGTCGCCGACAAACAGTTTCGCGAAGACCTGTTCTACCGCGTCAACGGCATCAGCGTCATGCTTCCGGCCCTGCGCGAGCGCGATGATTTTGCCGCGCTGGTCACCCGCCTGCTGGGCAAACTCGACGCGCCCGATGCACGCCTGCACGACGATCTTCAGCGCTTGCTCAGCGCCTATCACTGGCCGGGCAACATCCGTCAATTGGAGATGGTGTTGCGCACCGCGCTGGCGATGCGCGAGCCGGGCGAAACAGTGCTGACCCTCGATCACTTGCCTGACAGCATGCTCGACGAACTCAGCGCCAGCGAAAAACCTCAGCCCGGCAGCATTCGCGAGAATGAGCTGGAAATGATCCGCCAGTCCCTCGACAGCCATCAGGGCAACGTCTCGGCCGCTGCCGATGCGCTGGGTATCAGCCGCGCGACGCTGTATCGCAAACTCAAGCAGTTGCGCTCGTGATGCAGCGCCTGATAACCCGGCTGATCGACAGCCGCGACCCTGCCGCCACGCAAGCGGCGCTGCGTTGGCTGTATGGGTTCGTGCGTCCGCAGCGTCTGGCGATTGCCGGTTTGCTCGGGCTGTCGGTGTGCGCTTCGCTGCTGGTGCTGGTGCAGCCGTGGCTGGTGAAATTGCTGATCGATGATGGTCTGCTGGCGCGCAACTTCTCGATGCTGGTAATGATTGCAGTGCTGATGATCGGCGCCGGACTGCTCGGGACGGCGCTGTCGGGGATCAACCGTTATCTGCACACGCGGCTGTCCGGGCGGATTCTGTTTGCCTTGCGCGATGACCTTTATCGGCATCTGCAAACCCTGTCGCCGAGCTTCTACGGGCAGCGGCGGATTGGTGATCTGATGTCGCGCCTCGACGGCGACGTCGCGGAGATTCAGCGCTTCGCGGTCGACTCGTTGTTCTCGGCGGTGTCCAGCGTGATCGGTCTGGTAGTTGCCATCGCGATGCTGTTCACCCTGTCGTGGAAGTTGTCATTGCTGGCGCTGGTGCTGATCCCGCTCGACGTCCTCTGGCTGCGCTGGATGCGGCGCAAGGTCGAGCGCGATGTGCGGCAATTGCGCGAGCGTTCGGCGGACATGTCGTCGTTCATGGTCGAGACCTTGCCGGTGATGAAGTTTATTCAGTCGGCGGGGCAGCAGCAGCGTGAAGCGCGACGACTGGAGAGCCTGGGCCAAGGCTACATGAATCAATTGCTGCGCCTGCAAGTGACCGAGTTTTTCACCCAGGCGGTGCCGGGCACGCTGACCTCGCTGTCCCGCGCCTGCGCCTTTTTGATCGGCGGTTACTGGGTGGTGCAGGGCACCTGGCAACTGGGCGCGCTGATCGCCTTTTCCACGTATCTGGGCATGGCGGTCGGGCCGGTGCAGAGCTTGCTCGGCTTGTACGTGGCGATCCAGCGGATGACCGTCAGCCTCGGCCGGGTCATGGAGTTGCGCGGTGAAGAAGCGAGCGTGCGCTCGCCGGTGTCGCCGCAACCACTGCCGGCCTCGGGTGAATT
This sequence comes from Pseudomonas atagonensis, assembly GCF_011369485.1. GTDB lineage: Bacteria > Pseudomonadota > Gammaproteobacteria > Pseudomonadales > Pseudomonadaceae > Aquipseudomonas > Aquipseudomonas atagonensis. The sequence continues at coordinate 13,948 of NZ_VXCA01000040.1, forward strand.
GCGTTTTGACAACGTGCACTTCAGTCACCCCGGCCGAACGAGCACCTTGAGCGGCATCGAGGCGACGATTCCCTACGGTTTGAAAGTGGCGTTGAGCGGCGGCTCCGGCGTCGGCAAATCGACCCTGATCGATCTGCTGCAACGGCATCACGATCCGCAATCCGGACGGGTGTTGCTCGGCGAAGTCGATCTGCGTGAACTGGACTTGTTCGAATTGCGCCGACGCATCGCCGTGGTCAGTCAGGACATCGTGCTGTTTCGCGGCAGCCTCGCCGACAACCTGGCTTACGCGATGCCGGATGCCAGTCGCGACGCCATCGCCGAGGTTGCACGACTGGCGCAGCTCGACAGCCTGATCGCTTCGCTGCCCGAAGGCCTCGACAGTCCGTTGGGCGAGCGCGGTCAGCAGTTGTCCGGCGGGCAGAAACAACGCATCGCGATTGCCCGGGCGCTGTTGCAGGATCCATTGATTCTGGTGCTCGACGAAGCGACTTCGGCGGTCGATGAGGCTACCGAGCGGGAAGTGATCGAGGCCATTGACCGCTTGTTTGCCGGGCGTACGCGCATTCTCATCAGCCACCGTCCGTCGACACTGGCCGATGCCGATCTGCGCTTTGAATTGCTCGACGGTGTGCTGACTTCAAAAACGGTGCTGCATGAAGCCTGAGTTGCGCATCGGCGTGGTCGACAGTGGGCACTCGGCAGCGCAGCGCGTGCAGGTGATAGCCGGGCGACGCTTTTTCTTGCTCGAGGATGGCCTGGCGCAGAGCGATCTGCGAGACGACCCGTTGGGCCACGGCAGCGCGGTGATCGAAGCGATCAGTCGGCGCGCCCCGGCCGCGCAGATTTGCGTGGCGCAGGTGTTCGATCAACGCGGCGTGACCAGCGCCTTGCAGATCGCCACGGCGATTGACTGGCTGGTGACGCAGGACGTGCGGCTGATCAATCTGAGCCTCGGTCTGCGCCAGGATCGCAGCCTATTGCGCGAGGCGTGCGCGGCGGCGGTGGCCCATGGAGTGTTGCTGTGTGCATCGAGCCCGGCGCAGGGCGCGGCGGTGTTTCCGGCGAGTTATCCGCAGGTGTTGCGGGTCACCGGGGATGCGCGCTGCACCGATGAACATTGGTCGTGGCTCGACAGCGCGCAGGCGGATTTTGCCGCTTGCGTGCACGGCACGTATCCGGGGCAATCCGGGGCCAGTCTGGGGTGTGCGGCGTTGAGCGGGCATATCGCTGGCTATCTGCTGGAGCATCCGCAGGCGAGCAACACCGAAGTGATCGACTGGCTGAAACAGCACGCTCGTTATCGCGGCCCTGAACGGCGTTTCGGCCCATGACTGCGATCCTGATTCTGGGTGCCGGGCCGGCCGGCGCGGCTGTTGCTTTGGGACTCCGGCGACTGGGTTACCCCGTGACGCTGGTCAGCGAATGGCGCCGGTTTGCGGCGCTCGAAGGTGTGTCGCAACGGGTGCTGGAAGCCTTGCGCGGCACCGGGTTGCATCAAGCGCTGGCAGACGCGACGTTGCCGTCCCAGAGACAAGTGAACTGGAACGCGCAGGCGCATGCGCAGAACATTGAGTTCCTTTTGGATCGGCCGACTTTCGATAGCGGCTTGCGCGAGAGTCTGCGCGTGGCCGGCGTGGATGTGATTGAGCGTCGGGTGTTGAGCGTGCATTCCTCCGTGGACGGTCATCGGATCGCACTCGATGGCGGCCAAATACTGACCGCGGATTTCCTGGTCGAGGCTCGGGGGCGACAGGCGCCGGCATCCGGCAAAGGTCTGCGCGGGCCGGAGACGATCAGCCTGCTCAATCGCTGGCAAGGCGAGCCGGGCGTCACCGCCAGTGCCGTGGAAAGCCTTGAAGACGGCTGGGCCTGGATGGCCCGCCGTGACGACGGTCAGTGTTATTGGCAATGGACGGTGGATGTGGCCAGCGCCGGGTTGCCGGGCAAGGCGCAGTTGCTCGACCACTGTCGCGCGCGGCGTCATGCCTCGGATTTTGCTCAAGCGTTCTTTGCCGGCGGGCAGGAATCGGAGTTGCAACTGCACGCCCGCAGCAGCACGGCGATTCTGGCGCCTCAGGTGTGCGGCGAAAACTGGATTCGTGTGGGCGATGCCGCGATGGCCGTGGACCCGCTGTCGGGTAACGGGATTTTCCAATCGCTGTCCTCGGCATTACAGGCGCCGGTGGTGATCAACACCTTGTTGCGCAAACCCGAACGCGCGGCGTTGGCGCAACGATTTCATCAGCAGCGGGTGGAACAGTTGTTTTTGCGTTTCGCACGGATAGGTCGGGACTTTTACGCCGATGAGCAACGCTGGTGCGAGCAGCCTTTCTGGCAGGCGCGACGGCAGTGGCCGGATGCGCAGATGGCGCATGCCGAGGCGGACTTCGCGGCGTTACGGATTGCGCGGATGCCGGTGTTGCGTGACGGTTTTGTCGATGAGGCCGAGGTGGTGGTGACGGCGGATCAGCCGCTGGGCATCTGGCATGTGCAAGGGGTGGAGGTGGCGCCGGTGGTGCGGCGGTTGCGCGATGAGCCGGCGGATCAAGTGTTGGCGGGATTGAGTGAAGAGCAGGGACGGGTGATCAGGGGATGGTTGTTGAGTCAGGGATATCGGCCCTCACCCTAACCCTCTCCCGTTGGGAGAGGGGACTGATTGGGGGATATTGAAGAGTTACGCCGACGTGAACGTGCGGCATTGAATCCATAGTCGACTCGATTTTCCAGGTCGATGCATTAGGCAAGACACCTCGGTCTGCTCCCTCTCCCTCCGGGAGAGGGCTGGGGTGAGGGTCGGCTTTTGATTTTGATCTTGATCTCCTACAACTTGATCAACACCGACTTCAGCTCGGTGTAATGCTCGATCGCCGCATAACCCATTTCCCGCCCAACCCCCGACATCTTATAGCCGCCAAATGGCAATGCCGGGTCGAGTGCGCTGTGGCAATTGACCCACACCGAGCCCGACTTGATGCGCGGAATCATCCGGTGCACCGCTGCCAGATCATTCGACCAAATGCTCGCGCCCAACCCGTAAGGACTGTCATTAGCCATGCGCAATGCATCGGCTTCGTCATCGAACGGAATCGCCACCAGCACCGGGCCGAAAATCTCTTCCTGCACCAGCGAGTGCTGTTGATCGACATCGACAATCACCGTCGGTTTGACGAAGAACCCCGGCCCGAACCGTTCGCCGCCGCAGGCAATGGTCGCGCCGCTTTCGCGGCCCATCTCGATGTAGTTGTAGACGCGCTCCTGCTGGCGCGCGGAAATCAACGGGCCCATTTCCACGCTCGGGTCGAGGCCGTTGCCCATCTTCATGGCGTTGGCGATATCACTGATGTCCGCCACCACATTGTCGAAATGCTTGCGCTGCACATACAGCCTTGAACCTGCGCAGCAGACCTGGCCCTGATTGAAGAAAATCGCACTGGCCGCCCCTGCTGCGGCGGTTTTCAAGTCGGCGTCGGCCATGACGATGGTCGGCGATTTGCCGCCCAGTTCAAGGGTCACGCGGGTCATTGAGTCCATGGCGATCTTGCCGATCTGTTTGCCGACCGCGGTGGAACCGGTGAAGGTCAGTTTGTCGACCAGCGGGTTGTGCGTCAGTGCCGAGCCGGCGGTGATCCCGGTGCCGGTGACCACGTTGAACACGCCTTCCGGGTAACCGGCCTCCAGTACCAATTCCGCCAGTTTCAGCGCGGTCAGCGGGGTTTCGTCGGCAGGCTTGAGCACCACGGTGCAACCGGTGGCCAGCGCCGGGCCGAGTTTCCAGCACGCCAGCAGCAACGGGAAGTTCCAGGCGACGATGGCGCCCACCACACCGACCGCCTCGCGGCGGATGAAACTGTGGAACTGATCGCCGGGCATCAATGGCAGCGACACCTCGACGCTGGAACCTTCAATCTTGGTCGCCCAGCCGGCCATGTAGCGCAGAAAGTCGATAGCCAGTTGCACGTCCATCACCTGCGCCACCGCCGCGCTTTTGCCGTTGTTCAGGCATTCCAGTTGCGCCAGCAATTCAGCATCGCGCTGCATCAGATCCGCAAGTTTCCACAGCAGGTTCTGCCGTTCACGCGGGCGGGTGCGGCTCCACGCCGAATCATCGAAAGCCTGACGTGCCGCGAGCACCGCACGGTCGACGTCGTCCGGCGTGGCACGGGGCACCACGCAGAGCACTTCGCCGGTCGCCGGGTTGTGCAGCGGCATGGTCTGGCCGTCGGCGGCCTCGACCCAGTCGCCGCCAATGAGCATGCGCGGCGCGCGTTGAATGAATGCCGATGTGGCGGGAAGCAGGTAGGGCAGGGACATGGCGAAGCCTCTTGTTGTTCGTGAAAACAAGGCTTTCGCAATGGCTGTGCCAATTGTCCGGGAAGGCTTTAAAGCGCCGAATTGGCGGGCGCTGCATAAGTCCGGCGTCTGCCTTTGGCGCAGGGATTGTCGCAAATCGCGACGGCGACTGAGACGGCTGAATCAGCCCTGACCACCATGGAGGTCAGGGCGTGAGCGGGATCCGGTCTGGCGGTTGTCAGACCTTCTCACTGATTCTTTTGGCATCGCGTGCGGCGACGATGGCGGCATCCGACGCCGGTGTCCCCAGTTCACCTTTACGCCATAACTGGTGGGAAAACAGGCCGTCGATCGCTTCTGCGCTGGGCACGTTGCCCTTGGGTACAAACAAGGCAGCCAGATCAATGGTGTTGGCGAAGTTTTCTTTGGTCAGGTTGTACTTGCCCAGCAGGTTGCCGCCCCACCCGGCATCGGCGGCGACCAGCTCGATGGAGGTGTCGCGGTAACTGCTTGCCGCTGTTTTCAATGAGCTTGAGGCATTGAGCAGCGAGTTCAGTTGATCCATCTCTGAGGCGCTCAGCTCGTTGGCCGGGTCCAGTGCTTTGAGGTTGCCATCGGCTTCCACGGTAAAGCCGAATTTTTTGTTGGCGAGATCCGGAAAAGTGTCACTCAAGGCCGACTTGAAATCTTCGAACGCCAGTTTCAGCGACTCGTGGGCGTCCTTGTGTCGGGCCGCTACTTGCGGGAAGTCAGCAGCCTGAGGGCGGCCGATGAAGGTCTCGATGACTTCCATGTCCGGGCTGACGGTCGGGGCGTCATCGCTGGGATGGTAAACCGCTGCCGGATTGAGATTGACCGAGGTCTTCTGCAGGTCTTCGCTGAGCAACTTCGGTGTCAGCGGTTGGGCGGTTTTGTTCAGCTCGGCGACTGACGGCTGGATAAAAGCAGTATTCAAAGAGATTGCCATGTCGTCATTCCTTGATCGTTGGTTGTAAGTCTTTATCGGCGAACCAGGGTCTGGCTTAAGCCCTTGCGGGGGACTGGAAGTTACTGAATGTGTCAGAGGAGGGCGGCGGCGGGGGCAACTATGCTTGTCTCACACTGCAACAGTTGTCGCGAAATTGGACGCCGGTCGACCTCCGCGGCACCCCTGCAACGCAGTGATCTTCACGTAAATGCTTGATTGAAAAGCTTATCGGCAAGCTGGCACGCTCCGTGTATTGCTCTGCTCAGACGTTTCGCTTGCCTCCGTCGGCGCTGACCCGCTGGCGGCAGAAACCATAAAAACGATAAGCCACAACAATAAGAAAGCACCGTGCGAGGTTCGACGTTGATGAAGAGAAGACTCCGATCAGGCATGAGCGCCAGCCTGCTGGCCGTGGCCGCTTGCGTAGCCCTGCATGCGCCGCACAGCCTGGCAGCCCGCGATGCCCAGAGCATCCTGAAAGAGACCTGTCAGGGCTGTCACACCCCCGAGGCCGACAACGCCCTGAGCCGCATCAGCCACCAGCGCAAGACCCCGGAAGGCTGGCTTATGAGCATCGCCCGCATGCAAACCATGCACGGTTTGCAGATCAGCGATGACGACCGCCGCACCCTGGTCAAATACCTGGCCGACAGCCAAGGCCTGGCGCCGAGCGAAACCGATGGCGTGCGTTACGCGCTGGAACGGCGGTTGAACACGGTCGAGCAGTTCGATGAAAAAACCAGCCAGATGTGCGGCCGCTGCCACTCCGGTGCGCGGGTTGCACTGCAACGGCGTCCGGCGCAGGAGTGGGAACGCCTGGTGAACTTCCACCTCGGCCAATGGCCGTCACTGGAGTACCAGGCACTGGCACGGGATCGCGACTGGTTCGATATCGCTCGCAAGGACATGGTGCCGCTGCTCGCCAAGCGCTATCCGCTGGACAACCCGGCCTGGCAGAAGTGGCTGAAAAGCGCACCGAAAGCCGAGGCACTGGTCGGCGACTGGAGCTTCAGCGGCCACCTGCCGGGCAAGGGTGAACTGGCCGGGATCATGAGCGTGACCGCCGATGGCAATGACACCTTCAAGGTCAGCGTCAAAGGCCAATACGCCGATGGCAGCCCGTTCAATGGCGACGGCAGCGCGATCCTCTATAGCGGTTACGAATGGCGCGGCAACGTGACGGTCGATGGCGTGACCATGCGTCAGGTGTTCGCCGCGCAAGGCTCGGCAATGCAAGGGCGGATGTTCGAAGCCGAGCACGACGAGCGCGGTCTCGATTTTGTTGCGGCCAAGCAAGGTTCGCAGCGATTGCTGGCGGTGCAGCCGGGTTATGTGAAGGCCGGCAGCGAAACCGAAGTGACCCTGATCGGCAGCGGTCTGAGCGGCAAACCCGATTTCGGCAAAGGCGTAGAGGTCGTCGAAGTGCTCGAACAGAACGCCGAGCGGATCAAGGTCAAAGTCAAAGCAGCGGGCAATGCGCAACCGGGTGTGCGTGCCGTCAGCGTCGGCTCGCTGAAAGGCCCGAGTTTGTCGGTTTACAACGCGATTACTGCGGTGAAAGTGGTGCCGGAATTCTCGGTGGCACGGATCGGCGAGGGCGGTGGCTCGACGCCGAAAGTACAGGGCCGTTTCGATGCCGAAGCCTGGGGCAAGGGCGCCGACGGCAAGCCGTATCGCATCGGCGTGTTCCCGGCGCAGTGGAAAGTCGAAGCCTTCGACGAGCGCGCCAAAGAGGACGAAGACGTCAAGTTCGCCGGCACCATGCAGGCCGATGCGGGCGTGTTCACCCCGGGCGATGCCGGGCCGAATCCGGCGCGCAAGATGTCCACCAACAACGCCGGCAACCTCAAGGTGATCGCTGCCGTCGACGACGCAGGGAAATCCCTGACCGGCGAGGGCCACCTGATCGTCACTGTGCAACGCTGGAACAATCCACCCATTCCCTGATGTTGAAACGTGAGTTGGCTTGAACGCACACGCTTCAGACACTTTTCGGAATGACCGCAAGTCCCGCCAGACGGGGGCCTGCACAGGAGGTTTGCAATGGGCGCTATCTTGAATCTGGTCGAACGTAACCTGCACGAAGTGCACGTTGATGCCGACCGCATGCTGTTCCATATCCCCAGCAGTTCGTTGTTCGCCAGCGATGAACTGACCGGCACCATCATCGACACGCTGCGCGGCCCTGGCTGCTCTTCGGAAGACTTGATCGAACGCCTCGCGGCACGCTTCAACGGCGAGGAAATCCACGAGACCCTGCGCGAGCTGATCTCGCTGGAACTGGTCAGCGACGGCTCGCCGCTGACCCCGGACATCGCGGTCAAACGCGTCGAGCGCACCGCGATCAACACCGTGGTGCTCAACGTCAACACTGGCTGCAACCTGAGCTGCACCTATTGCTACAAGGAAGACCTCGACAAGCCGTCCGCCGGCAAAAAGATGGACGTTGAAACGGCTATTGCTTCGGTGGAAATGCTTCTGCGGGAATCGCCGGATGAAGAGCGTTTCACCGTGGTGTTTTTCGGCGGCGAGCCGCTGAGTAACCGCAAGCTGATCGAGTACATGGTCGACTATTGCGAGAAGCGTTTTGCCGAGGCGGGCAAGTTCGTCGAGTTCGTGATGACCACCAACGCCACGCTGCTCACCGAAGACACCGTCGATTACCTCAATGCACACCGATTCGGGTTGTCGGTCAGCATCGACGGGCCGAAAACCGTGCATGACCGCAATCGCATCACCGTAGGCGGGCAGGGCACGTATGACGTGGTGCGGCGCAAGGCCGAAATGCTGTTATCGCGCTACAACAGTCGCCCGGTCGGCGCCCGCGTGACCCTGACCACCGGGGTGACTGACGTTGAAACCATTTGGGATCACTTGTTCAATGAGCTGGGATTCGCCGAGGTCGGTTTTGCACCAGTGACGTCCGGCGACATCAGCAGCTTCAACCTCAGCAGCGACGAGCTGATCGAAGTCTTCGCCAGCATGAAGCGCCTCGGTAGGCGCTATCTGGAGGCGGCACTGGAGCACCGCAACATCGGTTTCTCCAACCTGCATCAGTTGATCACCGACATCCACGAAGGCCACAAAAAGGCTCTGCCATGTGGCGCCGGGCTGAAGATGCTGGCGGTCGATCACAAGGGCGAACTCAACCTGTGCCATCGCTTCACCGGTTCATCGCTGCCGACTTTCGGCAATGTGCACAGCGGTGTGAAGCAGGTCGAGTTGAACGACTTCCTGTCCCAGCGCCTGGATCGCACCAACACCGGTTGCCATGACTGTCAGATCCGCAACCTGTGTTCCGGCGGCTGCTACCACGAGAGTTACGCCCGCTACGGCGACCCAGCCCACCCGACGTATCACTACTGCGAACTGATGCGTGACTGGGTCGACTTCGGCATCGAGGTCTACACCCGGATCATGGCCAATAACCCTGCGTTTATCAGCAGCTACATCACTCCGCGCAAGGCCCACTGATATGAAACATCTCAAGGCAATCAATAACAAAGCGTTGAAGCTCGATCAGGCCGCGGAGGAAAACCGCATCGAAGAAGTGGTGGCGATGAGTTCGGTGGCGGGCTGCGCCTCGACCACCGACCCGGGCTGGGAAATCGATGCGTTTGGCGGGGTGTCGTCGCTGTGCCAGCCGATGGAGGCCGACCTCTACGGCTGCTCCGACCCGTGCTGGTGGCCGGCGCAGGTGCCGGACATGATGAGCACCTACCCGGACTGGAACAAGGATGCCCAGGCGTCCAACGACAACTGGCGCAACCTCGGCACTGTCTTCCCGAAAGACAAGTGATCGCCCGGACAAGAAGGATTCCAGCATGCACAGCATCAAAGCCCGCGGCCTTGCCGCACTCGTGGTTCTGAGCGCCTGTTCGCTCTCGGTTCTGGCGGAAGAAAACACCGCACTGCAAGACGGTCACGAGTACATGGTGACCACCAATTACCCGAACAACCTGCACGTCATCGACCTGGCCACTGACAGCCTGTACAAGACCTGCAAGATGCCCGACGCCTTCGGCCCCGGCACTGTGCAGTTGTCGCCGGATCGCAAGACTGCGTATGTACTGAACAATCACTACGCCGATGTTTACGGTGTCGAGCTGGACAGTTGCAAACAGGTGTTCCACGCCAGCATCACCCAGCAGCCGGGCGAGAAAGCGCGGTCGATGTTTGCCTTTACCGTCAGCCACGACGGCAAGGAGCTGTACACCATTGCCAACCCGACGCTGATGCTCAACGACCACTACGAAGTCAAACAGCCGCGTCTCGACGTCTACGCCACCGACGCCGGAATGAACGCCAAACCCGTGCGCAGCTTCCCGGCGCCACGGCAGTTGACGATCATGCAGAGCGGCGATGACGGCACGCTCTACGTTGCTGGCGCCGATGTTTACAAAGTGGATGTGAAGAGTGGCAAGTTCGACGTGCTGATCCCTAGCCGCCACTGGAAACGGCCGAACTACAGCGCACCGGACGTGCTCTACGTGTGGAACCAGCAGACGTATCGTCATGATTTTTCACTGCTCTACACCGCAGCAAAATTCAAGGACAAGAAGCAGGATCCGGCCACAGCCGAGTACCTGTACGGGCTGTTCAGCATCGACCTGAAAACCGGTAAGACCGAAACCACCGACTTCGGCCCGTTGACCGAAATCTACTTCAGCGGCATGCGCTCGCCGAAGGATCCGAACCTGATGTTCGGCGTGCTCAATCGTCTGGCCAAGTACGACATCAAGCAGAAGAAACTGATCCAGGCGACCACGCTGGAGCATTCCTACTACTGCATTTCGTTCAACAAGGACGGCAGCAAAATCTATCTTGCCGGGACGTTTAATGATGTGGCGATCTTTGATGCCGAGACGATGAAGCAGACGGGCAGCATCAAATTGCCTGGGGGGGATATGGCGATTACTACGGCGCAGATCTTTGTGCGGTAATTAGCGGCGCGAGGGATGACGCCTTCGCGAGCAAGCCCGCTCCCACATTTTGAAATGCGGTTCAACTGTGGGAGCGGGCTTGCTCGCGAAGAGGCTCTCTAAACCGCAACAAAAAATCAGGCTCCGGGCACCGGGCAACCGACATCGCCTTCCTCACACTTCAAATACTGCTTGAGCGCCTCGGTTCGATCCTTGGTCACGCGCGTGACGCATGAGCTGTAGATCATCGGGTACATGCTCCCGCCCTTCACGCCAGACGCCGAAAACCCGCATTCGGCATCGCGAAAGCCGATCCAGGCTCGCTGTGCGCTTATTAGCAGTTTCTTGCGGGCAGGCTCGTCTTTCAGCCGGGCGGTGATCTGCTGATAGACCGCGTTCAGCTCTTTGTCCGCGGCTTTGTTCTCTTGCCCGGCGCACTGATTCATCGTCGCCTGGTCGCTGGCATTGGCGCAGTCCACGGCCGCCTGGACAACAGAGGTGAAAAGAAATGGCGTCAGGGCCAGAAGCAGGCGTGGGGACATGGAGTTTCTCGCTGTAGTCATTGAAGATGCCGAACAGTTTAGGGATTTCGTGGCGCTAACAAGGTTCGCGATGCCTTGATGCGTTCAGCAACCGTTCGGCAGTTGCTGCAATTTCTTCGCCGTTATGCAACTTCTCCAGCCACCCGAACGGGATTCCCTGCACGCCGTAATGAGCGCCGGCCAATTGGCCGACGATAGCGGCCGTGGTGTCCGCGTCATCGCCCAAGTTGGCCGCTTGCAGGACCGCTGCGGCAAAACTGTCGGTGTGTTGAAAACACCACAATGCCGCTTCCAGGGACTCGACGCTGTAGCCGCAGCCGCGAATCTCCCTTTCAGACTTGTTCAGGTAATCACCCCGGGCAATCGCTGCCACCTTGGTTTGGCTGAAGACTGTTTGCGGCAGGCTGCGCAGTTCCGCCTTCGATGCACCTTCCAGGGCTTTGCCGAGCAGTTCTGCCAACAGCTGGCAGCATTCGATGGCCTCGGGCGCCGCGTGAGTGGTGCGCGAACTGTCGGCGGCGAATTGCCTGATTTGCTGAGCATCGGGGAAATAAAACAGGACAACCGGCACCAGGCGCATCAGCGATCCATTGCCGGCGCTGTAGGGATCAGTGGAGCCGGCAAACGCCTCTCCGGTGTGTTGATAGCGATCCAGTGCCTGACTCACGGTCATGCCGATGTCGAAACACTCGCCGGTCGAACTCAGATAACCCCATTTCCACCAGTTGAGGTAGCGGCCCATCTGATCGGCCGCGTCGAATCCCTTCCTGGTCAGCAGGCTTTCCGCCAGGCACAGCGCCATTGAGGTGTCATCGGTCCATTGTCCCGGCTTGAGGTGGAACGGGCCGCCACCGACCATATCGGTCAGGGGCTGGAATGATCCGCGCGGTTTGAACTCAACCGTAGTACCGACGGCATCGCCGCAAGCCAGGCCGAGCAGGGCGCCGCGATAACGTTCGGCGAGGGATGGCTGCATGGTTCGTCCTTGTCTGGTTCGATTGCGCCGCAAAAGGTAACAGTTTCGCTGCTGGGGCGGTGGCAGAATCCAGGCCTTGCGCGCCAGGAAAATGCAGCCGGATGTTTCGCTTTTGCACCGCTTTGATACAACTTCGTATTGGACATGTGGTCATACAGACCTAGTGTTCAGAACAGGAGGTGACGTATGAAACCAGTACCCAATAGTTTCGAACGCAAAATCACGCTCAAATCGCCGCGCTCCCATGTCTGGCGCGCCTTGGTCGACGCCGAGGCATTTGGACAGTGGTTTGGCGTGGCACTGGAGGGCAGGCGTTTTATTGCCGGCGAATGGACGCAAGGGCAGGTCACGTACCCGGGTTATGAACACGTGTTGTGGAATGTGCTGGTGGAGCGGGTGGAGCCGCAGCAACTGTTCTCGTTTCGCTGGCATCCGTATGCGGTCAATCCAAAGATCGACTATTCCCAGGAACCGACCACGCTGGTCAAATTCGAGCTGCAGGATTACGAGAGCGGCACGCTGCTCAAGGTCTCGGAGTCAGGTTTTGCGCACATTCCCGACGTCCGCCAGAAAGAGGCGTATTACATGGACAGCAGAGGCTGGGAAGAACAGTTGAGTCGTCTCGAACACTTTCTTGCCGAGACCGACAGGACTCGCGAGCGTGAAGGTGGCTGACAGCGAATGGTTTGATCCATGGTCGAAACGTTGGGTGCTGGTGCCCGACGGTGTTCCGATCATCACGCCGGGCAGCAAGCTGTTGCCGGTGCGTCAGGGCGATGTACCGGCGATGCTGAAAGTCGCGGTGGACGATGAGGAAAAGTACGGCAACCTGCTGATGACCTGGTGGAACGGCGACGGCGCCGCCCGGGTGCTCGCTCATCACGACGAAGGCCTGTTGCTGGAGCGAGCGATGGGCCAGCGTTCGCTGATGCACATGGCGCTCAACGGCGAAGACGACGAAGCCACGCGGATCATGTGCCGAGCGCTGGCGCGCCTACACGCACCGCGACCAACGCCGCCACCCCCGTTGGTGGAACTGGCGCCGTGGTTTGCATCATTAAGAATGGCCGCAGCCCGATACGGCGGCCAATACGCCGAATGCCTGCAAACCGCCCAGACCTTGCTCGCCGAACCGCGGGAAATCGTGGCGCTGCACGGCGACATGCACCACGACAACGTCCTCGATTTCGGCCCACGGGGCTGGCTGGCCATCGACCCCAAGCGAGTGCAGGGCGAGCGCGGTTACGACTACGCCAACCTGATCTGCAACCCGGAATTGCCAACGGCCACCGATCCTGAGCGCTTCCGGCGCCAAGTCGACGTAATCTGTGAAGCGGCAAGAATCGAGCGAAAACGCCTGCTGCAATGGGTGCTGGCTTTCGCCGCACTGTCTGCCGCGTGGTTCATGGAGGATGACGAGCAAATCGCGGCAAAAGGACAGCTGAAAGTCGCGCACCTGGCGGCTTCTGCGCTCGATGCCTGACACGTCTAGGGGTTTTCGGAAGGTGTTCTATGGCGAATGTCTTACACGCGATGGTAGCTATGTCGACTATTGCCGATTGGATCCACCCCGTAATCTACACCCATCAACTGAAGCACAGGGAGTGTTTCAGGATCACGGATGATCGACCATTTGCAAGGATCGCTGCCGACAGGGAGTCGATAATGGTCTTGGGAAAAACCCGCTTCGGCGGGTTTTTTTTCGTCCCCGGAAAACCACGGAAGAACGTGTGGCGAGGGGATTTATCCCCGTTGGCCTGCGCAGCAGGCCCGTTCTTTGAGGGAAAAACAGGGTCGCTGCGCAGACCATCGGGGATAAATCCCACCACCACAGAGGATCCAGGTTTTACGAGGCGATCAACTGCCGCAACACATAATGCAGAATCCCGCCGGACTTGAAGTACTCCACCTCATTCAACGTGTCGATCCGGCATAGCACCTCGATTTTCTCCTGACGCCCGTCCTCACGAGTGATCACTAGCGGCAGGTTCATCCGCGGTGCCAGCTCGACGCCGGTCAGACCCTGAATCTCGAAGGTTTCCTTGCCGGTCAGGTTCAGGCTCTTGCGGTTCTGATCCAGCTTGAACTGCAGCGGCAGCACACCCATGCCCACCAGGTTGGAACGGTGAATCCGTTCAAAACTCTCAGCGATCACCGCTTTCACGCCTAACAGATTGGTGCCTTTGGCCGCCCAGTCGCGGCTGGAACCGGTGCCGTATTCCTGACCTGCAACAACGACCAGCGGTGTGCCAGAAGCCTGATAGCGCATGGCCGCGTCGTAGATCGCCAGTTTCTCGCCGGTCGGAATGTAGATCGTGTTGCCACCTTCTTCGCCGCCGAGCATTTCATTGCGGATACGGATGTTGGCGAAGGTGCCACGCATCATCACTTCATGGTTGCCACGGCGTGAGCCGTAGGAGTTGAAGTCGCGCGGCTCGACACCTTTTTCCCGCAGATACCGCCCGGCCGGGCTGTCAGCCTTGATATTGCCGGCGGGGGAGATGTGGTCAGTGGTCACCGAGTCGCCGAGCAGCGCCAGTACGCGCGCGCCTTTGACATCCCTGATCTCTGGCAGCGGGCCGCCGATGTCATCGAAGAAGGGCGGATGCTGGATGTAAGTCGAGTCGTCCTGCCACACGTACGTCGCGGCCTGCGGCACCTGGATGGCTTGCCACTGCTCGTCACCGGCAAACACCTCGGCGTACTCCTTGTGGAACATCGCGGTGTTGACCTGATTCACGGCGGCGGCGATTTCCTCGCTGCTTGGCCAGATGTCGCGCAGATACACCGGACTGCCTTGTTTGTCCTCGCCCAGCGGTTCGCTGCTGATGTCAGTGCGTACGCTGCCGGCCAGCGCATAGGCGACCACCAGTGGCGGCGACGCCAGCCAGTTGGTTTTGACCAGCGGATGCACGCGGCCCTCGAAGTTACGATTACCGGACAGCACCGAAGCCACGGTCAGATCGGCTTTTTGTACGGCTTTCTCGATTGGCTCGGGCAGCGGCCCGGAGTTGCCGATGCAAGTGGTGCAGCCATAACCGACCAGCGAAAAACCGAGCTGATCGAGGTACTGCGTAAGGCCCGCAGCCTTGTAGTAATCGGTCACCACTTTCGAACCCGGCGCCAACGAAGTCTTGACCCAGGGTTTGCGGGTCAGGCCTTTCTCCACGGCTTTTTTCGCCAGCAGACCGGCCGCCATCATCACACTCGGGTTGGAAGTGTTGGTACAGGAAGTGATGGCGGCGATCACCACAGCGCCGTTTTTCAGGCGATAGGTGTGGCCTTCGTATTCATAATCAGCCTCGCCGACCAGATCGGCATTGCCCACGGCAACACCGCCACCGCCCTCGCTTTCCAGGCGTCCTTCTTCCTTGCTGGTGGGTTTGAATTGCAGATCCATGAAGTCGCTGAAAGCCTGCGCGACGTTTGGCAGGGAAACTCGATCCTGCGGGCGTTTCGGCCCGGCCAGACTGGCTTCGACGCTGCCCATGTCCAGCGCCAGACTGTCGGTGAACACCGGTTCCTGACCGGGCAGACGCCACAGCCCCTGAGCCTTGGTGTACGCCTCGACCAGTTTCACCACTGCCGGCGGGCGCCCGGACAGGCGCAGGTATTCGAGGGTGACGTCATCGACCGGGAAGAAGCCGCACGTTGCGCCATATTCCGGGGCCATGTTAGCGATGGTCGCGCGGTCGGCCAGCGGCAGGTCAGCGAGGCCGTCGCCGTAGAACTCGACGAATTTGCCGACCACGCCTTTCTTGCGCAGCATTTGCGTGACGGTCAGCACCAGGTCGGTCGCGGTAATGCCTTCCTTTAGCTTGCCGGTGAGTTTGAAACCGATCACTTCCGGAATCAGCATAGACACCGGTTGCCCGAGCATCGCCGCTTCCGCCTCGATCCCGCCGACCCCCCAGCCGAGTACGCCGAGGCCGTTGATCATGGTGGTGTGGGAGTCGGTACCGACCAAGGTGTCGGGGAACGCATAAGTGCGGCCGTCTTCCTCCTTGGTCCACACCGTGCGGCCGAGGTATTCGAGGTTGACCTGGTGGCAGATCCCGGTGCCCGGCGGCACTACGCTGAAGTTGTCGAAGGCGCTCTGGCCCCAGCGCAGGAAGGCGTAACGTTCGCCGTTGCGCTGCATTTCGATGTCGACGTTCTGTTCGAAGGCGCTGGCGGTGGCGAATTTATCGACCATCACCGAGTGGTCGATCACCAGATCCACCGGCGACAACGGGTTGATTCGCTGTGGGTCGCCGCCGGCCTTGGCCATCGCGGCGCGCATGGCGGCGAGGTCGACTACGGCGGGGACGCCGGTAAAATCCTGCATCAATACGCGTGCAGGGCGGTACTGGATTTCGCGGTCGGAGCGACGCTCTTTGAGCCACGCGGCGATTGCCTTGAGGTCAGCGCCGGTGACGGTTTTTTCATCTTCCCAGCGCAGCAGGTTTTCCAGCAGGACTTTCAGCGACATCGGCAGCGTGTCGATATTGCCAAGGGTTCTGGCGGCATCGGGCAGGCTGAAATAGTGGTAGGTCTTGTCATCGATTTGTAGAGTTTTTAAGGTCTTCAGGCTATCGAGGGACGGCATTACGATCACTCCTTTGAGTCCGCACGGCTACGGACTGAGGGGACGGGCAGAGCTATCAACGTAGCCCTGTTTTCAGTAGCTGGCTAATAACTGGACTCTATGGGCAAGTCCAAGGTTCCGACATGGGCTATCATGCGCCGGTTTTCGTGACAGGCTTTGCTTCAACGCAGGCCTGGGCATCGCGCAGGGGATGAATGATCGCCCTCTGCCCAGGAGTAAGAATGAACACCCTATTCATGCATTGCAGGCCAGGCTTCGAAGGCGAAGTCTGTTCGGAAATTTCTGACCTCGCCGCGCAACTCAACGTGGCCGGTTACGCCAAGGCCAAAGCGGCCACGGCGTACGCCGAGTTTGTCTGCACCGAAGAAGACGGTGCCGAGCGCCTGATGCGCGGTCAGCGTTTTGCCGAGCTGATCTTCCCGCGCCAATGGGCACGCGGGTTTTTCATTGCTCTGCCGGAAACCGACCGCATCAGCGTGATTCTCGCGCACATGGCCGACTTCCCGGTGTTTGGTAGCCTGTGGCTGGAGGTCGTCGACACCAATGACGGCAAAGAGCTGTCGAACTTCTGCAAGAAATTCGAAGGCCCGTTGCGCAAGGCCTTGACCGCCGCCGGCAAACTGGTGGAAGACGCCAGCAAGCCGCGCCTGTTGTTGACCTTCAAAAGCGGTCGCGAAGTGTTTCTCGGCATGGCCGATGCCGGCAACTCGGCCATGTGGCCGATGGGCATTCCGCGCCTGAAGTTTCCGCGTGAAGCGCCGAGCCGTTCGACGCTGAAGCTGGAAGAAGCCTGGCACCATTTCATCCCGCGAGATCAGTGGGAAGATCGTCTGCACAGCGACATGACCGGGGTCGACCTCGGTGCCGCACCCGGCGGCTGGACCTGGCAACTGGTCAATCGCGGCATGCTGGTGACCGCCATCGACAACGGCCCGATGGCTGAAAGCCTGATGGACACCGGGCTGGTGCAACACTTGATGGCCGACGGTTTCACCTTCAAGCCCAAGCAGCCGGTGGACTGGATGGTCTGCGACATCGTCGAGAAACCGGCGCGCAACGCCGCGATGCTGGAAGAGTGGATCGGCGAGGGGCATTGCCGCGAGGCGGTGGTGAACCTGAAGTTGCCGATGAAGCAGCGTTATGCCGAGGTGAAACGCTTGCTCGAACGCATCGCCGATGGTTTCAAGGCACGCGGGATCAAGGTCGATATCGGCTGCAAACAGCTGTATCACGACCGCGAGGAAGTGACGTGCCATTTGCGTCGCCATGATGTGAAGAAAGCCAAAGCCCGCTGAGCGCGCAACAGGTGACCGAACCCCCGGCATTGGGCGACAATGCCGGCCAGTTTCAGGAGTGAATCATGAGTGAAATGATTGATACGCCGGTCGACGGCACCCTCGACGCCACCGGTCTCAATTGCCCTGAGCCGGTGATGATGTTGCACCAGCACATCCGAGACCTGGTGCCCGGCGGTCTGCTCAAGGTGATCGCCACCGATCCCTCGACCCGTCGCGACATTCCCAAGTTCTGCGTGTTTCTCGACCATGAACTGGTGGGCCAGCACGAAGAGGCCGGTACTTATCTGTACTGGATCCGCAAGAAAAACGGCTGAGTTCAGGTAGACACAAAACCCAATGTGGGAGCGGGCTTGCTCGCGAATGAAGGGTGTCAGTCACTGTAGATATTGACTGATACACCGCATTCGCGAGCAAGCCCGCTCCCACTTTTTTGCGTCCCGCGTAAGGGTTTTAGCCCATTGAGCGGCTGATACGAATGCGTTTGCGCGCACTGCGGGTCAGGCGAATCGACAGCATCAGCGCCGCACAACTCAGGCCAACGATCAAACCCTGCCACAAGCCGCTCGGGCCGCGTGGCGCGCCGAGCCAGTCGGTCAGGCCGAGGGCGTAACCCACCGGCAAACCGATGCCCCAATAAGCGAACAGGGTCAGGATCATCGTCACCCGCGTGTCCTGATAACCGCGCAGGGCACCGGCGGCGGTGACCTGAATCGCATCGGAAAACTGGAACAGTGCCGAATACACGATCAGCATCGCCGCGATGTGAATTACGCTCGGGTCTGCGGTGTATATCGCCGCAATCGGCTCGCGCAGCACCAGCATCATGCTCGCGGACAGGCAGGCGTAAGCCAGCGCAGTGCCCATGCCGACACCCGCAGCAAAACGCGCCTCACGGGGTTCTTCACGGCCCAGCGCCTGGCCGACGCGCACCGTCACCGCCATACCCAGTGAATACGGAATCATGAACACCAGCGAGCTGACGTTCAGCGCAATCTGGTGCCCGGCCACCACCGTAGCGCCGAGGCTGCCGATCAGCAGGGCGATCACCGCAAAAATGCTCGACTCGGCAAACACCGCGATACCGATTGGCAGACCAATCGCCAGCAGACGCTTGATCACCGCCCATTGCGGCCAGTCGAAACGGCTGAAGATTTCGCTCGAACGATAGGCTGGTGCCCAACGCTCATAACCGGCCAGGCCCAGCGCCATCACCCACATCACAATCGCCGTGGCCCAACCGCAACCCACGCCGCCCATGGCCGGCACGCCGAAGTGGCCATAAATGAAGATGTAGTTCAGCGGAATGTTCAGCGCCAGGCCGCACAGGCCCAACACCATGGCCGGACGGGTACGACCGATGCCGTCACTGGTGCAGCGCAGTACGTGGTAGAACGCCACCGCCGGCAGGCCGCTGGCGATGCCATGCAGGTATTGCATGCACGGGCCGATCAACTCGGGATCGACCTTCATCAGGTGCAGCACCGGCTCGGCGGCGACCAGCATCACCGTCGCGATCAACCCGACCACCAGCGCCAGCCACAAGGCCTGACGCACAATCGGACCAATCTCGCTGTGGGTGCCGGCGCCAAAGCGCTGGGCAACCTTCGGTGTGGTCGCCAGCAGGGTGCCGGTCATCAGCAGAAACACCGGCACCCAGATCGAGTTGCCCAGCGCCACCGCTGCCAGATCCTTTGGCCCGACACGGCCGGCCATCACTGCATCGACGAAGCCCATGGCCGTGGTCGCCAGTTGCGCGATGATGATCGGCAACGCCAGGGCGAGCAGGTTCTTGAACTCCATGCGAATACGCGCGGGGCGGGTGAGGGAGACGGCGACAGGTTGGTCAGTTACAGAATTCACAGGCAAAGCGTCCACAGGTGTTGATGCGCAAGGCGCCGCATTCTACGCCGCTGACGCCCTGGTCAGGAAAAATCCTCTGTTGCGGATTTGTAAGCGTAAAGCCTGCTGGCTCAGCAACGGATCTGCACCTAAACTGCCGATCCGCCAAAGGAGCCCGCCATGCTGATTGTTGCCGACGAAAATATCCCGCTGCTCGATGCCTTTTTTCAAGGGTTCGGCGAAATCCGCCGCGTGCCGGGCCGCTCCATTGACCGCGCGACGGTCGAGCAGGCCGACGTATTGCTCGTGCGTTCAGTGACCAACGTCAACCGGGCATTGCTGGAAGGTAGCAAAGTTCGCTTTGTCGGCACTTGCACCATTGGCACAGATCATCTGGATCTCGACTACTTCAGCGAGGCCGGCATCACCTGGTCCAGCGCACCGGGTTGTAACGCCCGGGGCGTGGTCGATTACGTGCTCGGCAGCCTGATGACCCTCGCCGAAATCGAAGGTGTCGATCTGACCAAACGCACCTATGGCGTGGTCGGCGCCGGTGAAGTCGGTGGCCGACTGGTCAAGGTTCTGAAGGGCTTGGGCTGGAATGTGAAAGTCTGCGATCCGCCGCGTCAGACCGCCGAGGCGGGCGATTACGTCAGCCTTGAGCAAATCATCGAACAGTGCGATGTGATCAGCCTGCACACGCCATTGACTCGCAGCGGCGAAGGGGCGACCTGGCATTTGTTCGATCAGCAGCGCTTGCAGCAACTCAAGTCGGGCACATGGCTGATCAACGCGGCCCGCGGCCCGGTGGTGGATAACGCCGCGCTGCGCGAAGTCTTGCTGGAGCGCGAAGACCTGCAAGCGGTGCTCGATGTCTGGGAAGCCGAGCCTGAAGTCGACGTGGCGCTGGCCGAACTCTGCGTGCTGGCGACGCCGCACATTGCCGGTTACAGCCTCGATGGCAAACAGCGCGGGACGGCGCAGATTTATCAGGCTTACTGCGACTTTATCGGCCAGCCTGCCAGCATCCAGCTCGGTGACCTGCTGCCTGCGCCGTGGCTGTCGGAAGTATCCCTGCATGCCGACAGCGATCCGGCGTGGGCGCTGGCGATGTTGTGCCGTGGCGTGTACGACCCGCGCCGTGATGACGCGGATTTTCGGCGCAGCCTCGTAGGCAGTGTCGCTGAACAACGTGCGGCATTTGACGTGTTGCGCAAGCAGTATCCGGTGCGACGTGAGATCGAAGGTTTGAAGGTGCGGATTGAAGGTGATTCGCCGCCGTTGCGGCAGATTGTAGCAGCGCTGGGCGCGGTGGCGATTTAAGCGCCGGGCCTGCTCGAGACTGCCGACCTCGTCTTGAAATGAAGACAGAAAAAACCCGGCCAAAGGGGCCGGGTCAGGAAGACGGTGGCTATATCACTTTTGTTCGGCAGGCTTGACCAATCGCTTTTCCAGTTCGCGGCAAGCGTCCTGGATCATGTCTTCAGTGATCGGTACTTCACGCCCATCCTTATCGATAATCGAGCAACCCAGAGGTTGGCCGGGCTTGGTGCGGATCACTTCAATCTTGTCGTCGCTGCTGTGTTGCAAGGACATGGCCTGTCTCCTCATCAGGTTGTGCGCCTAGGGTAAAACCGCCACGTGACCGGGCTGTGACAACTCCCTGCGGTCTGTCGGCGGCGGCAACTCCACTCAAACAGAAATGACCGCTGGTCTCAACCGGGACTTTAGACCAATAGCAACTATGGCCTAGTCTTTGGGGGCATATTTAACCTGACTCATTGTGATTTACAGAGTTCCGCCCCATAGAAGGTTTAGGCTAGCCCCTTTGACCAGCACGGATGTGTACCTGAATGATCTCGTTGCTTTCCTCACGACACCGACGCGCCTTGAATCTGACCCGTCGATTTCTCGCGCCTTACCGTTGGCAAGTCTGTGGTGCGCTGCTGGCGTTGATCGTGACGGCTGCCGTCACGTTGTCGATGGGGCAGGGGATCAAATTGCTGGTCGACCGGGGGTTCATGACCCAATCGCCGCACCAGCTCAATCAGAGCATCGGCATCTTTATGTTGATGGTGCTGGGATTGGCGGTGGGCACGTTCGCGCGGTTTTACTGGGTATCGTGGATCGGCGAGCGCGTCGTGGCGGATATTCGGCGCGAGGTGTTCAACCATCTGGTGTATCTGCATCCCGGCTTTTACGAGAACAATCGCAGCTCGGAAATTCAGTCGCGGCTGACCGCCGACACGACGCTGTTGCAGTCGGTGATCGGTTCGTCGCTGTCGATGTTCCTGCGCAACTTGTTGATGGTCATCGGCGGCGTCGTCCTGCTGTTTGTGACCAACGCAAAACTTACCAGCATCGTGGTGATTGCCTTGCCGTTTGTCGTCGCGCCGATTCTGATTTTCGGCCGCCGCGTACGCAATCTCTCGCGGTTGAGTCAGGATCGGGTTGCCGACATCGGCAGCTACGTCTCCGAAACCCTCGGCCAGATCAAAACCGTGCAGGCCTACAACCACCAAGTGCAGGATGAACAGCGTTTTTCGGCAACCGTCGAGGAGGCTTTCGACACGGCGCGCAAACGCATCTTTCAGCGCTCGTGGATGATCACCATGGTGATCGTGCTGGTGCTGGGCGCCGTGGCGGTGATGCTGTGGGTGGGCGGCATGGATGTGATTGCCGGGCGAATCACCGGCGGCGAACTGGCCGCGTTTGTCTTTTACAGCTTGATCGTCGGCAGTGCGATCGGCACCTTGAGCGAAGTGATCGGCGAACTGCAGCGGGCGGCCGGTGCCGCAGAGCGAATCGCAGAGTTGCTGCGCTCGGAAAATATCATTCAACCGCCCACTACCGGTCTGGTGACCTTGCCAGAACGCGTGCGGGGCGAGTTACAGTTGCAGGAGGTACGTTTTTCCTACCCCTCGCGTCCAGAAAGCTACGCCGTCAACGGACTCAATCTGACCATCAGGGCCGGCGAAACCCTGGCGTTGGTGGGACCCTCCGGTGCTGGCAAGTCAACGGTGTATGACTTGCTCTTGCGCTTCTACGACCCGCTCGAAGGCCGGGTGCTGATTGATGGCGTGCCACTCACCAGTCTTGATCCGCTGGACTTGCGCCGCTGCTTCGCGATGGTGTCACAGAGCCCTGCGTTGTTCTTCGGCAGCGTGGAAGAGAACATCCGTTATGGCCGCCCGACGGCGACACTGGATCAAGTCAAGGAAGCGGCCAAAATCGCGCACGCCCACGACTTCATCGAAAAAATGCCCAACGGATACCAGACCCATCTGGGCGACGCCGGACTCGGATTGTCCGGCGGCCAGCGCCAGCGGCTGGCCATCGCCCGCGCGTTGCTGGTCGACGCGCCGATCCTGTTGCTGGACGAAGCCACCAGCGCCCTCGACGCCCAAAGCGAACACCTGATTCAGGAAGCGCTGCCCAGCCTGATGCATAACCGCACCACACTCGTCATCGCGCATCGACTGGCGACGGTGAAAAACGCAGACAGAATTGCCGTGATGGATCAGGGCAAGCTGGTCGCGGTGGGAACGCATCAGGAATTGATTGCGAGCAATCCGTTGTATGCGCGATTGGCGGCGTTGCAGTTCAATGAAGGAAAGCAAACGTCTAAACAACTCTGATGAGCACGGCCTGCATCGGGCATTATGGCGACCTGTGTGGAATGCCAGGATGAGGACATGAGTCGTTACCAACCGACGTTGATGCTGACCACTCGAATGATTGCTTTAATCGCCGAAGTCATCTTTCAGGACCAACTACCTTAAGCCTGCACTAGCTTCAGGAATGATTGAAATGTCTGATCCTGGTAGTCCGAATAGTCCGAATAGTCCGACTCAAAAATATCGCCTGACCCGGCTTGGCGAGTTGGCAGTTGCGCGGATCAGGCGTAAGTCGTGATTTCACCGTGAATAAAAAATGCCCGTATCTCGCGATACGGGCATTTTTCGTTAAGCGGCGTTTGCCGGACACTCACTGATCATCAAAGTACCGCTCATGCCAATCCACCAGCGGCTGTGGTGAGTTGAGCTTCTGGCCGTAGATCACCGAATAAGACAACACGTTCTGCACGTACTGACGGGTTTCGTCGAACGGGATGCTTTCCACCCACACGTCGAAGCTCAGGTGATCGGCGCCGCGCAGCCACTGGCGTACGCGACCGGGGCCGGCGTTGTAGGCGGCGGAGGCGAGGACGCGGTTGCCGTTGAACTGGCTGTGAACCTGACTCAGGTAGGCGGCGCCGAGCTGGATGTTCTTGTCCGGATCGAGCACTTGCTGCGGTGAGGCCAGCGGGATGCTGAACTTGCGCGCGGTTTCCTTGGCGGTGCCGGGCATCAGTTGCATCAGGCCGCTGGCGCCGACGCCGGAGCGAGCGTCGTCCATGAAGGCGCTTTCCTGACGGGTGATCGCGAATACCCAGCTCGAGTGCAGGCCGCGAACCTTGGCTTCACGCACGAGGGTTTCGCGGTGAGCCATCGGGAAACGGATGTCCAGATCGTCCCAGTACTGCGCCTGACTGATGGTGCGGATTGCCGGGAAATACCATTTCAGGTCATAAGCGAGTTTGGCCTGAGCGACCATTTCGTCTCGGTTGAAATGACGGCTGACGTGGTACCACTCGCGGCGCCCGTCGACGATCTGGCCACGGGCGTGGAATTCCAGAGCGCGGCGCACGCCTGGCGTGTTGCGTACCTTGTTGATGGTCGCCTGGCTGAGCACCAGCGGTTTGTTGATCAGCGAATACGGCGACTGCGACCGGTCTGCAGCGAGGAAACCGTAGAAATCACGCTCACGGGCGAGGTTTTTGTACAGGGTTTGCGCTTCCGGGTTCTGCGGTTGTGCCAGTTCCAGGCTGCGCGCCTGCCAGTAGCGCCAGCGGTTGGTGGTCGCCAGATCCTGCGGCAAGCGGCGCGTCAGCTGATAGGCATCGTCCCAGCGCGCCAGTCGCAGCAGAAGGCGCAGACGCCATTCGGACACGGTGTTGTCACGCAGTTCCGGGTCGTATTTGGTCATCACATCCAGCGCGCGGCTGTCGAAACGTCTGGCCAGGGTCAGGCCTATTTCCCGGGCGATGGCGACTTTCTCATCGCGGGAGAAATGCATGCTGCTGGCGTAACCGTCGAGCAGGGCCATGGCCTTGTCCGGATCCTGACGGGCCAGACGGCGCAGACCGAGACTGACCACATCGGACATCGGCTCATCGGCCGGGGTGAAGCGCGAAGGTTGATTAAGCAGCTCGGGTTTCTGCGCCACATCGACCAGCAAACGACCGCGCGGGGCGAGGGTGGTCAGGCCGTTGGTCAGGCTGTTGGCGAGCGGATAGTTGCGCGCCTGGGCGGCGAGTTTGGTGCGCTCCCAGCGCTTCTGTTCAGTGAGTTGGCCGTCGGCGGCCCAGATCCCGAACAGGGCGTCGCACGCCGCTGGTTGTGATTTGCCGGTCAGCCACAGTTTGTCGGCATTGGCATAGCCTTCGGCCTTGTGACCGCTGCTGATCTGATACTGCGCATTCAGGCAGTCCAGTTCAGTGAAGTTGAGTTTCGGGTCGTAATACTTGACGAAGGTCGCCCAGTCACCGCGGTCGGCCAGCCAGCGCAACCAGCGCAGCTTCATCCAGTTGGCCTGAGGCAGGTCGCCGTGTTCGGCGAGGAATTTCTCGATTTCCGCGTTGCTCGCGGACTTCAGGCGCGCGGTCAGCTCGTCGTAGGCCAGATAAGGTTCCAGCGGATAATCGGCCAGCGCCTGGCTGTAGCGGAAATACGGGCCGGTATCGCCCTTGGCCAGCGCGCGCTTGGCTTCATCGTAATACTGGCGCTGGGTGGACAGGTCCACCGCCTGGGCGGATTGAGCGGCAGCGGCGGTAAGTAGCAAACAGGACAAAACACTGAGAAGGCGACTGCGCATGAGACATCCGGGCAGAGAAATCATGACAAGTGCCGACACTCATCAGCACTGAATTGTCTGTAGCTTAGCCTTTTGCCAGCAAGCGGCGAAAGCTTTGCGGGCCTTGCAGCACAAGTTCGCAACAATTGTTGTGCAGAGTGCTTCGACAGAGAAATTGCCGGCCTGTTGAAGCCCTGATTCAGGTAGAATGCGCGCCCGGTTTTTGGAGAAGCTCATGACCCTGCTCAAATTCAGCGATGTGTCCCTTGCATTCGGCGCGATGCCGTTGTTGGACAAGGTGTCCTGGCAGATCGCCCGTGGTGAGCGGGTGTGCATCATCGGCCGCAACGGCACTGGCAAATCCAGCATGATGAAACTGGTCAAGGGCGACCAGAAGCCCGATGACGGCTCGGTGTGGCGTGCCCCCGGTCTGAAAATCGGCGAATTGCCACAAGAGTTGCCGGTGGCCGACGAGCGGACAGTTTTCGACGTGGTTGCCGAAGGCCTCGACGGCGTCGGCGCCTTGCTTGCCGAATACCATCACCTGAGCCAGAACATCGTCACCGATGCTGATCTGGACAAGCTGATGCACGTTCAGCACGACCTCGAAGCCCGTGACGGCTGGCGCTTGCAAACGCTGGTCGACAGCACTCTGAGCCGCCTGCAACTGCCGGCCGACAAGACTCTTGCCGAGCTTTCCGGTGGCTGGCGTCGTCGCGTGCTGCTGGCGCAGGCGCTGGTGTCCGAGCCGGATCTGCTGCTGCTCGACGAGCCCACCAACCACCTGGACATCGGTGCGATTGCCTGGCTCGAAGAAGCCCTGAAAGATTTCCAGGGCGCCGTGCTGTTCATCACGCACGACCGTTCTTTCCTGCAGAACCTCGCCACGCGCATCCTCGAACTGGATCGCGGTGGTCTGATCGACTGGAACGGCGACTACGCCAGTTTCCTCGTGCACAAAGAAGCCGCACTGGCTGCTGAAGAGACTGCCAACGCGCTGTTCGACAAGCGTCTGGCTCAGGAAGAAGTGTGGATCCGTCAGGGCATCAAGGCCCGTCGCACCCGCAACGAAGGTCGCGTCCGCGCTCTGAAGGCACTGCGCGTTGAGCGCAGCGAGCGTCGTGAGCGCACCGGCAAGGCCAACATTCAGCTGGAAACTGCCGACAAGTCCGGCAAGCAGGTAATGGTTCTCGAGGATGTGAGTTTCGCTCACCCGGGCGGGCCGTTCCTGATCAAGGATTTCTCCATGGTGCTGCAGCGCGGCGACCGTATCGGTCTGCTCGGCGCCAACGGTACCGGCAAGACAACTCTGCTGAAGCTGATGCTCAGCGGTTTGCAACCGACCAGCGGCAAAGTGGAAGAGGGTACGCGCATCGACGTGGCGTACTTCGACCAGTTGCGTCATCAGCTGGATCTGGAAAAAACCGTGATCGACAACGTTGCCGAAGGTCGCGACTTCATCGATATCGACGGTCAGAGCCGCCACGTGCTGAGCTACCTCGGCGACTTCCTGTTCAGCCCGCAGCGTGCCCGTACGCCGGTCAAGGCGCTGTCGGGTGGTGAGCGCGCGCGTCTGTTGCTGGCCAAACTGTTCAGCAAACCGGCGAACCTGCTGGTTCTCGACGAACCGACCAACGACCTGGACGTGGAAACCCTCGAACTGCTCGAAGAAGTGCTGCTGACGTTCAACGGCACTGTGCTGATGGTCAGCCACGACCGGGCATTCCTCGACAACGTGGTTACCAGCACATTGGTCTTTGAAGGTGAAGGCAAGGTGCGCGAATACGTCGGCGGCTATCAGGACTGGATCCGTCAGGGCGGTTCGCCGCGCCTGCTGGGCGTGACCGAAAGCAAGTCGGGCAAGGCTGACCTGAATTCGGCGGTGGTCACCGCTGAGCCTGCAGTGGTTGCGGCGCCAGCGGCGCCGACCCCTGCAGCCAAGAAGAAGTTGAGTTACAAGCTGCAGCGCGAGCTGGAAGCGTTGCCGGGCGACATTGATGCCAAGGAACAGCAGATCGCTGCAGTAGAGGCTGAAATGGCTGAAGCCGGTTTCTATCAGCGTCCGCCAGCTGAAACGGCCAAGGTGATTGCTTCGCTGGAGCAGCTGCAGGCTGAGCTGGATGCACTGGTGGAGCGTTGGGCCGAGCTGGATGCCTGATTGCTGCTGATGTAAAAAAGCCCGGTGTTCAGTGATGAACACCGGGCTTTTCATATGTAACGTGATCTGCGAGCTGATATAGATCAAATGTGGGAGCGGGCTTGCTCGCGAAGGCGTCAGGTCAGCTTATACAACTGCGACTGACACTGCGCATTCGCGAGCAGGCCCGCTTTCACAGGATGATGTGTTTCAGCGTTTGACCAGGTGCACTGCCAGCACATCACAAGGTGCGCCGTGCAGCACGTCGTTGGCGGTGGAGCCGAGCAGCAATGCCAATCCGTGACGGCCGTGACTGCCAACCACGATCAAATCGCACGTTTGTTCCTTGGCAAAATGATGGATTTCCTGGCGTGGCTGGCCGTAGGTCAAGTGGCAGTTGGCGCCTTCGAGTTCGGAATACTTGAGCTTCAAACGCTCGAGCCGCTCTTTGGCCTGATCGAACTGCTGTTGTTGCAGTTGTGACAGATCCATCGGCACGTCGCCGCCAAAGGCCATGGCCATCGGCTCGACAATATGCACCAGCGAAAGCTTGGCGCCATTGCTCACCGACAGCTCTCGGGCGCGGTGGATCACTGGATCGCACTCTTCGGTCAAGTCTACGGCGACCAAGATGTGGTGGTAGGGCATGAGGTGCTCCTCGTGACGGTTCAATATTGTTAAGTATGGCTGGTTTCAAGCGCATTGGTTCCAAAGAGACGCAATGGGCTCATCGATAAACGGTGCCGCAAAAATTGAGAGTAGAGATATGACGGTCTGGTTAGTGGTGTCAATCCTTCTGGTGGTTTTGAGTCCGCTGGCGTGGTTGCGTCCATCGCGTGCGCAGAGTGGCCGCATCGCCCTGCGCATGGAGGCCCGGCGCATGGGCCTGGCCATGCAGCTGGCGCCTCAGGAGTGGCCGCACTGGCTGGCGCAAGAGCCGCCGAACCCGTGCGCGCAGTACCATCGTCCGCGTCGTAGCAAACAACCGGAGTGCTGGACCTACTGGCAGAAATCGCCGGGGGTGTGGGTCAATCAGTGGCAGGAAGTCTGCGAAGATCGGGCGCTGCTCAATTATTTCGAAAAATTGCCAGGTAACGTTTTCAAGATCGAGGCGGACAAGCAGATGATCGCCTTGTACTGGGGCGAGAAGGGCGAGGCTGCAGTTCTGCAGGCCATCGACGCCACACTGAAAGCGCTGGCATGACGCGCGGACTTTTCGCACTGCAATGGTGTGAAACGTCCGGCAGACGCGCAATAAAAAGCCCGACATGATTCATCGGGCGGGTTGGCCAGGCAGGCCGGTAGGTTTTTCGAGACTGATCCGGGTTCGAGCGGTCAGCATTTTTCCTGTAGTCCAGCCAGCGTAGCCGTTTAAACAGGCTTCGGTGCGAATTAGGGCGACTTTTCTAACTATTGATTCTATGAATGGCTTCACATGCAGACGCGTGTTGCGGGTCTTCGTGGTACGGAAATGACCGCAAAGTCGCATTTCAACCCGTATTTTGGGCGATTGACAATTGTCGGAAATTCCGTGAAGGTGGCGTACCCAAATCAAACGGGCGTATGAATTGAGCGTTTGTCTTACTGACCGCTCCTACAGAATCCCGACTATCGCGTTGGCGGGTGTGCCGGGTGGATTGGCGTTAGCATCGACGAAAAAGCGTCCTGCCGAGCCATTCGCCTGCGTCCGACGTGTACTGTTCAGCTTCCATATCGTGGAGATCAGTTGATGATTTACGAAGGTAAAGCCATCACGGTTAAAGCTCTTGAAAGTGGCATCGTCGAATTGAAATTCGACCTCAAGGGTGAGTCCGTCAACAAGTTCAACCGTCTTACCCTGAACGAACTGCGTCAGGCCGTGGACACCATCAAGGCAGATGCTTCGATCAAGGGCGTGATCGTCAGCAGTGGCAAGGACGTATTCATCGTCGGCGCCGACATCACCGAATTTGTCGACAACTTCAAGCTGCCGGATGCCGAGCTGGTTGCTGGCAATCTCGAAGCCAACAAGATCTTCAGCGATTTCGAAGACCTCAATGTTCCGACCGTGGCCGCCATCAATGGCATCGCCTTGGGCGGCGGTCTGGAAATGTGCCTGGCGGCTGACTATCGCGTCATGTCGACCAAGGCCAAGATCGGTCTGCCGGAAGTCAAACTGGGCATCTACCCAGGTTTCGGCGGCACCGTGCGTCTGCCGCGTCTGATCGGTGTCGACAATGCCATCGAGTGGATTGCCGCCGGCAAGGAAAACCGCCCTGAAGACGCCCTGAAAGTCAGCGCCGTCGATGCCGTGGTGGCTCCAGAGAAGCTGCAGGAAGCTGCCCTTGAACTGATCAAGCGCGCCATCTCCGGCGAGTTCGATTACAAGGCCAAGCGTCAGCCGAAACTGGAAAAGCTCAAGCTGAACGCCATCGAACAAATGATGGCTTTCGAAACCGCCAAAGGTTTCGTGGCTGGCCAGGCTGGCCCGAACTACCCGGCCCCGGTTGAAGCGATCAAGACCATCCAGAAAGCCGCGAATTTCGGTCGCGACAAGGCGCTGGAAGTCGAAGCAGCAGGTTTCGTCAAACTGGCAAAAACCTCTGCAGCGCAGAGCTTGATCGGTCTGTTCCTGAACGATCAGGAACTGAAGAAAAAGGCCAAGGCCTACGACGAAATCGCCAAGGACGTGAAGCAGGCTGCCGTACTGGGCGCCGGCATCATGGGTGGCGGTATCGCCTATCAGTCGGCTTCCAAAGGCACGCCGATCCTGATGAAAGACATCAACGAACACGGTATCGAGCAGGGTCTGGCTGAAGCCGCCAAACTGCTGGTTGGCCGCGTTGATAAAGGTCGCATGACTGCTGCGAAAATGGCTGAAGTGCTCAACGGCATTCGTCCGACCCTGTCCTACGGTGACTTCGGTCACGTCGATCTGGTTGTCGAAGCTGTGGTCGAGAACCCGAAGGTCAAGCAAGCCGTACTGGCTGAAGTCGAAGCTCAGGTCAAAGAGGACACCATCCTCGCGTCCAACACCTCGACCATTTCCATCAGCCTGCTGGCCAAAGCCCTCAAGCGTCCGGAAAACTTCGTCGGCATGCACTTCTTCAACCCGGTGCACATGATGCCGCTGGTGGAAGTGATCCGTGGCGAGAAGTCCAGCGAGCTGGCGGTTGCCACCACCGTTGCCTACGCCAAGAAAATGGGCAAGAACCCGATCGTCGTCAATGACTGCCCGGGCTTCCTCGTCAACCGCGTACTGTTCCCGTACTTCGGCGGCTTCGCCAAACTGGTCAGCGCCGGAGTGGACTTCGTCCGTATCGACAAGGTCATGGAAAAATTCGGCTGGCCAATGGGCCCGGCCTACCTGATGGACGTGGTCGGCATCGACACCGGCCACCACGGTCGTGACGTAATGGCTGAAGGTTTCCCGGATCGCATGAAGGATGACCGTCGTTCGGCCATCGACGTGCTGTACGAAGCCAAGCGCCTGGGCCAGAAGAACGGCAAGGGTTTCTATGCCTACGAGGCCGACAAGAAAGGCAAGCAGAAGAAAGTCGCCGATCCGTCGGTGCTGGAAGTGCTCAAGCCTATCGTTTACGAGCAGCGCGAAGTCACTGACGAAGACATCATCAACTGGATGATGATCCCGCTGTGCCTGGAAACCGTGCGTTGCCTGGAAGACGGCATCGTTGAAACTGCCGCCGAAGCCGACATGGGTCTGGTTTACGGCATTGGTTTCCCTCCATTCCGTGGCGGTGCGCTGCGCTACATCGACTCGATCGGTGTTGCCGAGTTCGTTGCCCTGGCTGACCAGTACGCTGATTTGGGCGCGCTGTACCACCCGACCGCGAAGCTGCGCGAAATGGCCAAAAACGGCCAGAGCTTCTTCGGTTAAGCGCCCCCAACTAGAGTGAGAGTGAACTTATGAGCTTGAATCCTAGAGACGTCGTGATTGTCGACTTCGGTCGTACTCCGATGGGCCGCTCCAAGGGCGGCATGCACCGCAACACCCGCGCCGAAGACATGTCGGCGCACTTGATCAGCAAATTGCTGGAACGCAACAGCAAGGTCGATCCTGCTGAAGTGGAAGATGTGATCTGGGGCTGTGTCAACCAGACCCTGGAGCAGGGCTGGAACATCGCGCGCATGGCGTCGCTGATGACCCAAATCCCGCACACCTCGGCCGGCCAGACCGTCAGCCGTCTGTGTGGCTCGTCGATGAGCGCACTGCACACGGCTGCGCAAGCGATCATGACCGGCAACGGTGACGTGTTCGTGGTAGGCGGCGTCGAGCATATGGGCCACGTGAGCATGATGCACGGTGTCGATCCGAACCCGCACATGTCGCTGTACGCGGCGAAAGCCTCAGGCATGATGGGCCTGACCGCTGAAATGCTGGGCAAAATGCACGGCATCACTCGCGAACAACAGGACGCTTTCGGCGTGCGTTCCCACCAGTTGGCCCATAAGGCAACCGTGGAAGGCAAGTTCAAAGACGAAATCATCCCGATGCAGGGCTACGACGAGAACGGTTTCCTGAAACTGTTCGACTACGACGAAACCATTCGTCCGGAAACCACCCTGGAAAGTCTGGCGGCACTCAAGCCTGCCTTCAATCCAAAGGGCGGCACCGTGACTGCCGGTACTTCGTCGCAGATCACCGATGGTGCTTCGTGCATGATCGTGATGTCGGCGCAGCGTGCTCAGGATCTGGGTATCCAGCCAATGGCAGTGATCCGTTCGATGGCGGTGGCGGGTGTGGATCCGGCAATCATGGGCTATGGTCCAGTTCCGGCCACGCAGAAAGCGCTGAAGCGTGCGGGCCTGGGGATCAACGATATCGACTTCTTCGAGCTCAACGAAGCTTTCGCTGCGCAGGCTCTGCCCGTGCTGAAAGATCTGAAAGTGCTCGACAAGATGAACGAGAAGGTTAACCTGCACGGCGGTGCAATCGCCCTGGGTCACCCGTTTGGTTGCTCCGGTGCGCGTATTTCCGGCACTTTGCTGAACGTGATGAAGCAGAATAGCGGCACCTTCGGGGTGGCCACTATGTGCATTGGTCTCGGCCAAGGCATCTCCACCGTCTTCGAACGCGTTTAAGCGTCTCGTCGATGGAAGCCGGGGCCAAGTGCCCCGGTTTTTGTTTTTGTGGATTTATTTTGTTTTTATTTTGAAAAAATTTGAGTGAGGGCCGAAGCGTGCCGATACAACCTGGGCTCTACCAACATTACAAAGGTCCGCAGTACCGCGTATTCAGTGTTGCGCGGCATTCCGAGACCGAAGAAGAAGTGGTCTTTTACCAAGCCCTGTATGGCGATTACGGCTTTTGGGTACGTCCTCTGAGCATGTTTCTCGAGTCGGTCGAGGTTGACGGCGAGCAAGTGCCACGCTTTGCTTTGGTGCAAGCCGAACCGAGCCTTTTTTCCAAGGCATGAGGCGAGTGCGCAGTAAACCCTGTGCTTGACCTCACCTTGTATCAACTATATATAGCGGTGCCGCGTCAGGCGCCAACCGCCTTTCACTTCTAGAATTCAGGAATTTTCTGATCCATGGGCAAATCGCTGGTCATTGTGGAATCCCCGGCTAAGGCCAAGACCATCAACAAGTATCTGGGCAACCAATACGTGGTGAAGTCGAGTATCGGCCATATCCGAGACCTGCCCACCAGCGGTTCGGCTAGCGCCAGCAAAGAGCCAGCCGCCAAGCGCGGCAAGGCTGCTGCGGGCGAAGGTCCGGTGCTCTCGCCGAAAGAGAAAGCGCGTAAGCAGCTAGTATCGCGTATGGGCGTCGATCCCGATCATGGCTGGAAAGCCAAGTACGAGATCCTTCCGGGCAAAGAGAAGGTCATCGAAGAGCTGCGCCGGCTCGCCAAGGATGCTGACACCATCTATCTCGCAACCGACTTGGATCGCGAGGGGGAAGCCATTGCCTGGCACCTGCGCGAAGCCATCGGTGGTGACGACAGCCGCTACAAGCGTGTGGTATTCAACGAAATCACCAAGAAGGCGATTCAGGAAGCCTTCTCGGAACCCGGCGAACTGGACATTGATCGCGTGAATGCCCAGCAGGCGCGTCGTTTCCTCGACCGCGTTGTCGGTTACATGGTTTCGCCACTGTTGTGGGCCAAAATTGCTCGTGGTCTGTCTGCCGGTCGCGTGCAATCGGTTGCCGTGAAGCTGGTGGTTGAGCGTGAGCGTGAAATCCGCGCGTTCAACCCGGAAGAATACTGGGAAGTGCACGCCGACCTGGGCACCACCAAGGGCTCGACCGTGCGTTTCGAAGTGGCGCGCGAGAAAGGTGAAGCCTTCAAGCCGCTGAACGAAGCTCAGGCGACGGCCGCGCTGGAGAAGCTCAAATCCTCCAGCTACAGCATCGTCAAGCGTGAAGACAAACCGACCAGCAGCAAGCCGTCGGCTCCGTTCATTACCTCCACGCTGCAGCAGGCCGCGAGTAACCGCCTGGGCTTCGGCGTGAAGAAAACCATGATGATGGCCCAGCGTCTGTACGAAGCCGGCTACATCACTTATATGCGTACCGACTCGACCAACCTCTCGGCCGATGCCGTGACGATGGCGCGTGCTTACATCGAAGATGAATTCGGCAAGAAGTACCTGCCGGAAACGCCGAATGTCTACAGCAGCAAGGAAGGCGCACAAGAGGCTCACGAAGCGATTCGTCCATCTGACGCCAACACCACGCCCAGCAAGCTCGCTGGCATGGAGCGTGACGCTGAGCGCCTCTACGAGTTGATCTGGCGCCAGTTCCTCGCTTGCCAGATGCTGCCGGCGCAATACCTGTCGACCACTGTCAGCGTTGCAGCGGGGGACTTCGAGTTGCGCGCCAAGGGCCGTATTCTCAAGTTCGACGGTTACACCCGCGTTCTGCCGCAAATCGCCAAGCCTGGCGATGACGACGTTCTGCCGGACATGGCGCAGGGCGATGTGATGAAGCTGATAAAGCTTGATCCATCCCAGCACTTCACCAAGCCGCCGGCGCGTTATTCCGAAGCCAGTCTGGTGAAAGAGATGGAAAAGCGTGGCATCGGTCGTCCTTCGACGTACGCCGCGATCATCTCGACCATTCAGGATCGCGGTTACGTGACCCTGCACAACCGTCGCTTCTACTCGGAAAAAATGGGCGACATCGTTACCGAGCGTCTGTCGGAGAGCTTCTCGAACCTCATGGACTACGGCTTCACCGCCGGCATGGAAGAGAACCTCGATGATGTGGCCCAAGGCGAGCGCGACTGGAAAAACGTGCTGGACGAGTTCTACGGCGACTTCAAGAAAAAACTCGAAGTGGCGGAGAATCCGGAAAACGGCATGCGTGCCAACCAGCCGGTCATGACCGATATTCCGTGCACCACTTGCGGCCGTCCGATGCAGATCCGTACTGCGTCGACCGGCGTTTTCCTCGGTTGCTCGGGCTACAGCCTGCCGCCGAAAGAGCGCTGCAAGGCCACCGTTAATCTGGTGCCGGGCGATGAAATCGCAGCGGACGACGAAGGCGAGTCGGAATCTCTGGTACTGCGTGGCAAGCATCGCTGCCCGATCTGCAGCACAGCGATGGACGCTTACCTGCTCGACGAGAAGCGCAAGCTGCACATCTGCGGTAACAACCCGGATTGCGCCGGCTACGAAATCGAAGAGGGCAGCTATCGCATCAAGGGCTACGAAGGTCCGAGCCTGGAATGCGACAAGTGCGGCAGCGAGATGCAACTCAAGACTGGCCGTTTCGGCAAGTTCTTCGGTTGCACCAACCCGACGTGCAAAAACACCCGCAAACTGTTGAAGAGCGGTGATGCGGCGCCGCCGAAGATGGATCCGGTGAAGATGCCTGAGCTGAAATGCGAAAAGGTCAACGACACCTACATCCTGCGCGACGGCGCCTCCGGCCTGTTCCTGGCGGCCAGTCAGTTCCCGAAAAACCGCGAGACACGTGCTCCGCTGGTGATCGAGATTCTGCCGCACAAGGACGAGATCGATCCGAAGTATCACTTCCTGTGCGATGCGCCGCAGAAGGATCCTGATGGTTTGCCAGCAGTGATCCGCTACAGCCGCAAAACCAAGGAGCAGTACGTGCAGACCGAAGTCGACGGCAAGCCTACTGGCTGGAAGGCGTACTACGATGGTGGCAAATGGACCGTTGAAGACAAGCGCAGTGCGAAGGCCAAGGCCGAGTAAGCGTTAGTCCTTCAATGAAAAGGCCGCATGAGAACCTTCGGGTTTTCATGCGGCCTTTTTGTTTTGTGCTTGCGGTGGGATCGGCTGATCCATGACACTGTCGGGTCTGTGTGACGCAATTATTTCGCTGTGGAGACTGCCGGCATGGCGCACGAACTCTATACCCGCACCAATCAGAAAATCTATTTCGCCGGCCTGTCGCTGGAAGCTCTTGCTCGCGCCGAAGAGGGGCGGGCGATGAATTCGTTGGCGTTGATTCAGGCCGGGCGTGAATCGGCGTTGTTCCATCTGTACGGCGCATTGCTTGGTCTGTGCCATGAGATTGCCGGTTTCTATCGTCTGCCACAGGCCAACGCGCCTCGAACCGAGTTGTTGTTGACTCGTGAAGTGCTGGAGTCGATCACTATTCCCGAGCTGGCGGAAATGGTCGAGCTGGCATCAAATCCGGAAACCTGGCTGGCACAACTGCTGGCGGCGCACTCGGCTTTGTTTCAGCCACCACGAGTACCACACAAGCCCAAGGGTGATGTGACACAGCCATTGATTCAGGCGATTAATCTGGATGAAGAAGAGGCACCGCAAGAGTTGAGTCGTGAAGAGCTGGAGAGCTGGCGGCAGAACCTGAAAGGTCTGGCGATTCGTTTTCGCGAAGGGCTGAATGAATGCTGATGGCGATTGACACGGTGGCAATCTGAAACATGCTGCTGGTCAAGATCCCGAGCGAAGCCTGAATGATGTCTATATAATCCCTGCCTTTCGTGGAGAACAGACCTATATGCCAACGTCCTTTCTAGAAATTGTCGAGTTACCAGACGGTCGAATCGAACTGCGCAGGGCTGAGGACGAAGGTTCTCTGGTGACGCTGGATTTCTCCGAGGATGCCAAGACTTTCCTGCAGGGCCAGCACGTAGAAATCGCCAAGGCGATGTTGAGCGTCGGCGTGCAAATGGCCGGTCGAATGATTGAAGGCGAGTTTGACAAGGATGAAGGGCCGCGGGTTCTGCACTGATTCCCGCCTGCTTTTGATTTCGTCACGACCGCATCAGATCGGCTTCTCTGTCCCTGGAGAAGCCCTGCGCTTCACACAGCGCGTGTATCAATGAATCAACCCAATCGAATATTCAAACTCTGAGCGTCGCCCGTGCGTGCAGCGCTGATCAGTTGCTGCCGCGAGCTTGTGTTCAGCGGGTTCAGCCAGGTGACAACCGTGTGGCTGCGGCCCAGGCGCAATGCTTCGCACGCCAGTTGCTGAGCACTCTGAGTACCTCGCGGTTGCAGCAGTAGAATGCGTTCGCGGTTCAGGCCAGCATCGCGCAGCCACGATTGGGTAAGGCTGGCAGGTGGCGCAATCAGCGTCAGCCAGCGCGCATCCAGATCGTCGCTCAGTTCGCGCAGGATCGGAGCCAGCAGGTTCAGGCAGTTCCCGGTCGCACCACGCAGTGACAGCTCACTGAATACTTCGGGTTCGGCATTCCAGGGGCGTTCGACCACGTCTTTCAGGATCGGCGCCATCGGTTGCGCCAGAAACGCTTCGAATAAAGGCAGTTGTGTTTGCTGAGGTGTGTGTGGGAACTGCATAAAGCCTCCTTTAGCGGCGGATTACGCCGACACTCAAGCCTTCGATCACCAGTTCCTGATCTTTCAGGTCGACTTCGATTGGGGCGAACTCAGGGTTTTCAGCAATCAGCCAGACTTTGCTGCCTTCACGCTTGAAGCGTTTGACGGTGACTTCATCACCGATGCGGGCGACGACAACCTGGCCATTTCGGGCTTCGCGGGTGGTGTGTACGGCCAGCAGGTCGCCGTCGAAAATGCCGATGTCCTTCATGCTCATGCCATGCACGCGTAGCAGATAGTCAGCACGGGGATGAAAGAAGGCTGGATTGATGTTGCAGGATTCTTCGATGTGCTGCTGGGCGAGGATCGGCGCGCCGGCAGCGACCCGGCCAATGATTGGCAGGGTAGAGTCGTCGGCCTTGGCTTCGAAGCCCGGGATGCGAATACCGCGAGAAGCGCCCGGGGTCATCTCGATGGCGCCTTTGCGGGCCAGTGCCTTGAGGTGTTCTTCTGCCGCGTTGGGCGATTTGAAACCCAGTTCCTGAGCGATTTCCGCGCGGGTTGGCGGGTAGCCGTTGTCTTCGAGGCAGCGTTTGATAAAGGCCAGAATCTCGGCTTGGCGTGGCGTCAGCTTTAGCATAATGATCGCTCTGTCTTTTTATACAGTGACTGGGATTATATACAGTGAAGCGGTCTTGGCAATGCCCGTTTTTTGGCACGCCGCCGGACGGTCGGCAGAGGTGTTTATTAATGCATCGGTCTTGTGTGGTTAAATACCTGACCGACCATTCCCAAAACGAACCGGCAGGCTTGACAAGGCACAGGCTGAAACGTATGTTTCAAACAAGTGTTTGTCAGGCGGAGTAGCCATGGCCCAGTCGGAAACCGTTGAACGCATTCTTGATGCTGCCGAGCAGTTGTTCGCGGAGAAAGGTTTCGCGGAAACCTCATTGCGTTTGATCACCAGCAAGGCCGGGGTAAACCTGGCAGCGGTGAACTATCACTTCGGCTCCAAGAAAGCGTTGATTCAGGCGGTGTTCTCGCGCTTTCTGGGGCCGTTCTGCATCAGTCTCGATAAAGAGCTGGAGCGGCGTCAGGCCAAGCCGGAAAACAAGCCGACGCTCGAAGAATTGCTGGAAATCCTCGTCGAACAGGCCCTCGTAGTTCAACCACGCAGCGGCAATGACCTGTCGATCTTCATGCGCCTGCTCGGTCTCGCATTCAGCCAGAGTCAAGGCCACCTGCGCCGTTATCTGGAGGATATGTACGGCAAGGTATTCCGTCGCTACATGTTGCTGGTCAACGAAGCCGCACCGCGTATTCCGCCGATCGAGCTGTTCTGGCGCGTGCATTTCATGCTCGGCGCTGCGGCGTTCAGCATGTCCGGCATCAAGGCTCTGCGCGCAATCGCCGAGACCGATTTCGGCGTCAACACCTCCATTGAACAGGTGATGCGCCTGATGGTGCCGTTCCTCGCCGCCGGCATGCGCGCCGAGACCGGTGTCACCGACACGGCAATGGCCGCAGCGCAACTGCGCCCGCGCAGCAAAACGACACCGGTAGCTGCCAAGGTTTAACCGCACACGGGTGGGCGCCGCAGCTTGTATCCGCTAAGCTAGCCGCCCATGCCGACTCTCGTTCTGAACCCGATTCCACAAGATATCGCCGACCTGCCGGGCAATGCCCTCGGCGGCGATGTCCTGCGGATCGGGTTTTTCGTTTTCAAGGAATCTCTATGACTGCTGGCCTGCAAGGCTCGTTGATGGTGGACGTCGCCGGTACTTGGCTGACGGCTGAAGATCGCCAATTGTTGCGTCAGCCCGAAGTGGGTGGCCTGATCATTTTTGCCCGCAACATCGAGCACCCGCGTCAGGTGCGTGAGCTGAGCGCGGCAATTCGCGCGGTTCGTCCGGATCTGCTGCTGGCGGTGGATCAAGAGGGCGGTCGCGTCCAGCGCCTGCGTCAGGGCTTTGTGCGTCTGCCGGCGATGCGCGCCATTGCCGATAACCCGAATGCCGAATACCTCGCCGAGCAATGCGGCTGGATCATGGCCACCGAAGTGCTGGCCGTCGGGCTCGACCTGAGCTTCGCGCCGGTGCTGGACCTCGATTACCAGCGCAGCGCTGTCGTCGGCACCCGCTCCTTCGAAGGCGATCCGGAGCGCGCAGCGGTGCTCGCCGGGGCGTTCATCCGCGGGATGAACAGCGCTGGCATGGCCGCCACCGGCAAACACTTTCCCGGCCACGGCTGGGCGGAAGCCGATTCTCATGTAGCGATCCCGAACGACGAGCGCAGTCTCGACGAGATCCGCGCCAACGACCTCGTGCCCTTCGCCAGACTCAGCAAGCAACTGGCCGCGATCATGCCGGCACACGTTATCTATCCGCAGGTGGATTCGCAGCCCGCCGGTTTCTCTCGGCGCTGGTTGCAGGACATCCTGCGCGGTGAGTTGCAGTTCGATGGCGTGATCTTCAGCGATGACCTGTCGATGGCTGGCGCTCATGTAGTTGGTGACGCCGCCAGCCGCATCGAAGCAGCGCTGACGGCCGGTTGCGACATGGGCCTGGTGTGCAATGACCGCGCCGCCGCCGAGCTGGCGTTGAGCGCAGCACAGCGCATGAAGGTCAAACCGTCTTCACGCATCGCGCGAATGCGCGGTCAGGCATTTGCCAGCACCGACTACCGCCAGGATCCGCGCTGGCTCACCGCCATCGGCGCGCTCAAAGACGCTCAATTGATTGATTAAGGATTTTTCGCTATGACGGTTTACGCAATCATCGGTGGCACCGGCCTGACTCAACTTGAAGGCTTGAGCATTCGCCAGTCGCTGGTAGTGGACACGCCTTACGGCGCGCCATCGGCTGAGGTGCAGATTGGCGAATACGCCGGCAAGGAAGTACTGTTTCTCGCCCGTCACGGCCACCCGCATCGCTTCCCGCCGCACAAGGTCAACTACCGCGCCAACCTGTGGGCGCTGAAGCAGGCAGGCGCCGAAGCAATCATTGCGGTCAACGCTGTGGGTGGGATTCACCCGGCCATGGGCACCGGGCATTTCTGCGTGCCGCATCAGATCGTCGACTACACCAGCGGTCGCGAGCACACCTATTTCGCCGATGATCTGGAACACGTCACGCACATCGACTTCAGCTTTCCCTACAGCGAACCGCTGCGTCAGCAATTGATTGCTGCTGTGGCCGCCGAAGGCTGCGAGTACAGCGATCAGGGCGTTTATGCCTGTACCCAGGGTCCGCGTCTGGAAACGGTTGCGGAGATTGTGCGTCTGGAGCGTGATGGCTGTGACATCGTAGGCATGACCGGCATGCCGGAAGCCGCACTGGCCCGTGAACTGGATCTGGATTACGCCTGTCTGGCGCTGGTGGTGAACCCGGCGGCGGGCAAGACCACTGAAGTGATCACCATGGCCGAGATCGAGCAGGCGCTGCATGACGGCATGGGCAAGGTGAAGTCGACATTGGCGCGGGTGCTGAAAGGCTGAGTCAGGCTTTAAACCGAGTCGACTCCATCGCCGGCAAGCCAGCTCCCACAGGTTTTGTGTTGTTCACAAAATAGTGTTCAACCCTGAATCACTGTGGGAGCTAGCTTGCCAGCGATGGCTATTTATCTGAAAAAGCAGATCTCAACGCTTGTCGAGCTTATCCGGCAACGGCGCAAACAACGCTTCAATGTCGTCGTTCTGCAGCTTCCAGTCCCCAGCCTTGCGCCCATCCAGCACGCCTGCCGCCAGATCGGACTTTTCCTTCTGCAGATGCTGAATTTTCTCTTCCACCGTGCCTCGGGCAATCATCTTGTAGACGAACACCGGTTTCTCCTGGCCGATCCGGTACGCCCGATCAGTTGCCTGATTCTCCGTCGCCGGGTTCCACCACGGGTCGTAGTGGATCACCGTATCTGCTTCAGTCAGGTTCAAACCGACTCCGCCGGCCTTCAGGCTGATCAGAAAGATCTGACGTTTGCCGCTCTGGAATTCCTTCACTGGCGTGCGTCGATCACGGGTCTGGCCGGTCAATAGTGCATAGGCCACGTTGCGTTTTTTCAGCTCGTTTTCAATCAGTGACAGCATTGAGGTGAACTGCGAAAACAGCAAAATTCGCCGACCTTCCTCGAACAATTCTTCGAGCATTTCCATCAGGCTGTCGAGCTTGCCTGAAGTGCTGCCGCGAGCGGGCAGGGCGGCGTCGTTGACCAGGCGCAGATCGCAGCAGACCTGGCGCAGCTTGAGCAACGCTTCGAGAATGATGATCTGGCTGCGCGCCACGCCTTTGCGGGTGATTTCATCGCGTACCTTTTTGTCCATCGCCAGACGCATGGTTTCGTACACGTCACGTTGCGCCTCGTTCAGATCGACCCAGTGGATGATCTCGGTTTTCGGCGGCAGTTCGGTGGCGACCTGTTCCTTGGTGCGGCGCAGCAGAAACGGCTTTATCCGACCGTTGAGGTGCTGAAGTCTGACCTCGCTGCCGCGCTTTTCAATCGGCACCCGGTAATCGGCATTAAAGTCTTTCACGTCGCCGAGCCAGCCCGGCAACAAGAAGTGAAACAGCGACCACAACTCGCCCAAGTGATTTTCCAGCGGCGTACCGCTCAGGCACAGGCGCTGACGGGCATTCAGTTCACGGGCTGCCTGAGCGGCTTTGCTGTTCGGATTCTTGATGTACTGCGCTTCATCCAGCACCAACACATGCAGCGGCTGCTTGGCCAGGCGTTCAACGTCCTTGGGCAGCAGGGCATAGGTGGTGAGGATCAGGTCGAAGTCGCCGAGGTTATCGAAATGTTTTTTGCGAGTGGCACCGTACAACGCGACCACTTTGAGTTGCGGGGTGAAGTGCGCCGCTTCGTCGAGCCAGTTAGGGATCAGGCTGGTGGGCATCACCACCATGCACGGACGATCCAGTCGCCCTGCGTTCTTTTCGCTGAGAATATGCGCCAGGGTCTGTAAGGTTTTGCCCAGGCCCATGTCATCCGCGAGAATCCCGCCGACTTCCAGTTGCCGCAGCGATTGCATCCAGCTCAAGCCTTCGAGCTGGTAGGGGCGCAGCGTGGCATTCAAGCCTTCTGGCGCTTCGGTGCTGAAATCACGAATATCGCGCAGGCGTTGAGCGAATGTGCGGATCTGTTCGCCGCCCTCCCACAGCAGGGGAATGCCTTCCAGCGAGTTCAGGCGGGTGGCGTCGGCCTTGCTCAAGCGCAAAGTGGTTTCGCCTGGCTCCTGCAAATAGAACTCGCCCAGCGTCGTCAGTACCGGCTTCAACCGACCCAGCGGCAGCGCGACTTGCAGCGGCCCGTGCTCGCTGTTGCGCTGGGGAATATTGACCAGAATCAGCTCGTCATCGCGTCGGCGCGCAAGGCGTTCCGGGTTGAGGATTTCCGCGTGCGAACGCATCAGATTGAGCAGGATCGGCAGCAGACTCAAGCGCTCGCCATTGACGATGATGCCCAGTTCCAGATCAAACCAGTCACGCTCCGGCGCTTGCTCGACGGTGGCGTACCAGTCATCGACGGCGGTCAGATCGAAGCCGAACTCCTCGTCGATCTGCAATTCCCAGCCTTGCGTTCGCAGCTTCGGCAGATCGTTGAGGGTGAAGGTCAGCCAGGCGCTGTCGTTGACCATCTCGTACAGTTCGCCAGCACTTTCCGGCAGGGCCTTGCTCTGACGGGTGGCGATGCGAAAACCGAGGATTCGTAACTGTTCACGGTAGGACTGTTCGACTTCCGGATGGCGTTTTATCCGCAGCGTCTGGGATTCCTGGCGAATCAGGATGTCACTGTTTTTCTGCCCGCTGACGTACTCGTCCAGATAGCTGAAGGACAAGGCCGCGCGGTGTTGGATGTAGCGTTGCATCTTGCCGTTGCGCGGTTCAAATGCGCTGAACTCGACACTGGCCAGCCACAGGCGTGGCACCGGCTGCACATTGTCGACGAGTACTTGCGGTGGCGCTTTCGGGCCGCGATTTTCCAGCACGGCCTGTAGCTTTTCCAGCAGCTCGGCGTCTTTGGCGGCGGCGGGGTATTCGAGGGTTTCCTGTACTTGCAACAACACCGCTGCGCAGTGTTTGCAGTTGGTGCGAACCGGGCAGGTGCACGCAGCGTCGACCAGCAGCAACGTGCCTTTGGCTGACTCGCGCAGGTGAATGGTCTGACGGTAAACGTTGCCGCCAGAGCCTTCGCAACTGGCGGTGATGGTCGCATCGCCGACCTGGGCGATGCGTACCCGGTTTTCCAGGGCGTAGCGGCGGCCACGCTCCAGGCTCTGTTCCTTGAATCGGCTGACCCAAGAGGGTGCCAACGGTTTGCTGAGGGGCGGGGACATAAGGACTTCGATCAGTCCGGAATGGCTTCAGGCGCTTCCCGTGGCGCTGGCGCCGTCAGAGAAGTGATCTTGATCAGCAGGGCCAGATGGCCGTTGTCGAGGTAGTTGAGTTGACCGTTTTTGGTGTGGCTGTCCTGTTTCAGGCGCTCGCTGGCGGTGACCATGCCGTTGGCGTCGATCTGGTTGACCCAGAAATCGGCGTTCACGTCAGTGAAGCGCCCGAGTTTCATTTCCACGGTGCCCTCGATCGGGAACTGGCCGAACTGTTCCTTGCCATCGCTGACGGCAACCTTGGTCGGCGCCTCGCCAAGGGTCTGTTGCCAGGCCTTGTGCAGCAACACGCTGTACTCGCCGCTGGCGGTGAGTTTGGTGGCAACGTCGTTCAGGGCCGGGGTGCGCTGACTGTCATCGGCCAGGCGCTGGGCGCCGGCGGCCCAGTCTTCCGGCGCAGCGCGGCTGACAATGGCCGGCACCGCGTTCTGGCGTACCAGAATCATTTCGACCTGATACAGGTCATCGGCAAACGCCATCGGTGCTACGAAAGTGAGTAGCAAAGTCAGTGAACGAAACAGGCGCATGCGGCGTCCTTCAAGCAGTTTTCGGGATGAGGCGCTCGAACAGCGCCTCCACAGTATTAAAGCGCTCTTCCGGGCGCTCCATCGGCACCTGGAACTTGAACATCGTGGCGCCTTCGAATTTGTAGCGTTTTGGCTGGCTCTGAATCAGTTTGATCAGGGTCATCGGATCGACCGGCGTCTGCGCGGCGAACTCGATACGGCCACCTTGCGGGCCGCCATCAACCTTTTTGATGCCCAACTGTTCAGCCTGCAACTTCAAGGCCGTGATGCGCACCAGATTCTTGGTCGGCTCGGGGAGCAGGCCGAAGCGGTCGATCATCTCCACTTGCAGATCCTTCAACCCTTCCTCGTCGGTGGCCGAAGCGATGC
The DNA here is from genome assembly GCF_011369485.1 of Pseudomonas atagonensis. Lineage (GTDB taxonomy): Bacteria > Pseudomonadota > Gammaproteobacteria > Pseudomonadales > Pseudomonadaceae > Aquipseudomonas > Aquipseudomonas atagonensis. The sequence goes on from NZ_VXCA01000040.1 coordinate 58,402, forward strand.
GCTTGTACAGGATCAGGCGCGCGTGGACGTCCGGCAGATAATCTTCCGGAATCAGCGCCGGCACCCGCAGGTTGACCTCCGGGCCGCCGCCGAGGGGTTGATCGAGGTTTGGCTGTTCGCCCTTGCGGATCGATTTCACCGCGCGCTCGAGCATTTCCATGTACAGCGTGAAACCCACGGCTTGAATCTGCCCGCTCTGACCGTCACCCAGCAGTTCGCCCGCGCCACGGATTTCCAGGTCGTTGGTGGCCAATACGAAGCCCGCGCCCAGATCCTGAGTATTGGCAATCGCTTCCAGACGTTTTTCCGCGTCCGACGTGATTTGCTGGCGCGGCGGAGTCAGCAGGTAGGCGTAAGCCTGGTGGTGACTGCGACCGACACGGCCACGCAACTGGTGCAACTGCGCCAGACCGAACTTGTCGGCGCGCTCGATGATGATGGTGTTGGCGCTCGGCACGTCGATGCCGGTCTCGATGATGGTCGAGGCAATCAGCACGTTGAAGCGCTTGTGGTAGAAGTCGCTCATCACCTGTTCAAGTTCGCGCTCGCGCATCTGCCCGTGGCCGATGCCGATTCGCGCTTCCGGCACCAGTTCGGCGAGGTCGGCGGCGCATTTCTCGATGGTCTTCACGTCGTTGTGCAGGTAATAAACCTGACCGCCACGCAGCAATTCACGCAGCAACGCCTCTTTAACTGTGCTCTTGTTCTGCTCCATGACGAAGGTGCGCACCGACAAGCGACGTGCCGGTGGCGTGGCGATGATCGACAGATCGCGCATGCCCGAAACCGCCATGTTCAGCGTGCGCGGAATCGGCGTGGCGGTCAGCGTAAGAATGTCGACTTCGCTGCGCAGGGCCTTGAGCTGTTCCTTCTGACGGACACCGAAACGGTGCTCTTCGTCGATGATCACTAGCCCGAGGTTTTTGATCTTCACGTCGTCAGACAGCAGCTTGTGCGTGCCAATGACGATGTCGATCTTGCCTTCCGCCAGATCGGCGATTGCCGCATTCACTTCCTTGGCCGACTTGAAGCGGCTCATCACTTCCACGGTCACCGGCCAGTCGGCGAAGCGGTCGCGGAAGCTGTTGTAATGCTGCTGGGCGAGCAGGGTGGTTGGCACCAGAATCGCCACCTGACGGCCACCGTGCACGGCAATGAACGCCGCGCGCATGGCCACTTCGGTCTTGCCGAAACCGACGTCGCCGCAGACCAGGCGATCCATCGGTTTCGGCGCGAGCATGTCTTCGCGCACGGCTTCGATGGTTGATTGTTGATCCGGAGTTTCTTCGAACGGGAAGCCGGCGCTGAAGGTCGCGTAATCGGCTTTCGGGTCGGCGAACGCGTAGCCTTCGCGCGCCGCACGACGGGCATAGATGTCGAGGAGTTCGGCGGCGACATCGCGTACTTGTTCAGCGGCTTTGCGCTTGGCTTTCTGCCAGGTCTCGGAGCCGAGACGGTGCAACGGGGCCAGCGCATCGTCGCTGCCGGTGTAGCGCGCGATCAAATGCAGGTTGGCGACGGGCACGTAGAGCTTGGCGTTCTCGGCGTATTCGAGGGTGAGGAATTCGGCAGCCTGATTGTCGATTTCCAGAATCGTCAGACCAAGGTAGCGACCGACACCGTGGTCGATGTGCACTACCGGCGCGCCTTCGCGCAGCTCGGTAAGGTTCTTGATCACCGCATCGTTGTTGGCGTCGGCGCGTTTTTCGCGACGGCGACGCTGCATCACGCGCTGACCGAACAGCGGGCTCTCGGCGACCAGCGCCAACGCCGGGTCGTCGAGCATCAGGCCTTCGTCGAGCGGGGCGATGGTGATCGCCAGGCGATCCTTGCTCGCGACGAAGTCCGGCCAACTGTCGACGGTTTTCGGTCGCAGCTTCAGGCGTTCGAGCAGTTCCAGCAGCACTTCGCGACGGCCCGCGGATTCGGCGGTGAACAGCACGCGGCCGGGGAACTCGTCGAGGAATGTCGATAGCGCGGCCAGCGGCTGGGTAGCCTTGGCTTCGATCGCCAGATTCGGCAGCGCCTGTGCCGGGAAGCGTTCGCGACCGACGCCGGTTTCCACGTCCTGCTGGCTGGCAACCACGCGCGGCCAGCTCTTGAGGCGGGCGAAACAGTCTTCGACCGGCAAGAACAGTTCGGCGGGCGGCAATAAAGGACGCGATGGATCGACGCGGCGCTCTTCATAACGATTGCGCACATCGTTCCAGAAGTTTTCCGCCGCTTGCTCGATGCCCGGCAGCGAGAACACTTGCGTGTCCTGGGGCAGGTAATCGAACAGGGTCGAGGTTTCGTCGAAGAACAATGGCAGGTAGTACTCGATACCGGCCGGCGTGATGCCGCTGCTCAGATCCTGAAAGATCGGGCACCGACGGAAGTCGACGTCGAAACGCTCGCGGAAACGCGCCTTGAAGCGGGTGACCGCATCTTTCTGCAGCGGGAACTCACGGGCCGGCAGCAGCTTGACCGATTCGACCTTGTCGATGGAACGCTGGTTTTCCGGGTCGAAGGTGCGCAATGTTTCGATTTCGTCATCGAACAGGTCGATGCGATACGGCAATTTGCTGCCCATCGGGAACAGGTCGATCAGCGCGCCACGCACGGTGAATTCGCCGTGTTCGTACACCGTGTCGACGTAGCGATAACCGCTGGCTTCGAGCCGCGTGCGCATCTGTTCGACGTCGAGCTTCTGCCCGACATCTAGCACCAGGCTGCTGCCGAGGAGGAATTTGGTCGGCGCCAGGCGATGCAGGGCTGTGGTGATCGGCACGACCAGCACGCCATGTTCCAGCTCCGGCAGTCTATAAAGGCTGGCGATGCGCTGGGAAATGATGTCCTGGTGCGGCGAAAACAGGTCGTAGGGCAGGGTTTCCCAGTCCGGGAAATGCAGCACCGGCAAATCCGGGGCGAAGAAACTCAGCTCCTGCTCCAGCCGTTCGGCACTCTGGCTGTCGGCGGTCAGTAGCAATGTGAAGCGCTTGGCAGCGCTGGCAGCCTCGGCAATGGCCAGGCTCAGGGCAGCACCGGGCAGATTGCCCCAATGCTGTTTACCTGCCGCGGCAGGGAGAAGCGGTAGACGCAGAACAGGCACGGAAGGTTGAGCTCCAGGCGTTGCGACAAAGTCGGTAATTGTAGCGGCGTCCGGTGCCGCCTGTCAGTTGCAGACTGCGTCTATCTGCGCTGTTTCGGTGAAATGTAGTGGTAACCATAAAAACGGGCGCTTTTTTAACGATTATGTAGTGCCGAAATGTAAGAGTGTTACGGAGGGTTACAGACATCGTCTAACAGTCGTCGAAAAACTGACTGCGCTGGAAGCCGCGATTTTACTGGGCTGGCGGAGGGCGTTATTTTTTTGAACGGAATTTTGTTACCGTTTGCGCGACAAGCGCGCATTGCTACGAGATGTTCTCGGCGGCATAATGTAGCCCCTTTTTTCTGCCCCTACATGTGGAAGGTTCCCGTGACTCAGAAGCCCGACCAGTGTCTTGGTGAATGGATCGACCGTGAAGCACTCGCAGAAGCGATGATTCCGCTTATCGGTCAGCTCTACCGCAATAACAACGTGGTGAGTTCGATCTATGGCCGCAGCCTGATCAACCAGTCTGTCATCGCGATTCTCAAAGCTCATCGCTTTGCTCGCCATCGTTCTTCCGACGATAGCGAACTCTCCGTCCACGAAACATTCCCACTGCTCAAAGCCATGAGCGAGCTCAAGCTCGGCGCGGCGTCGGTGGATCTGGGCAAGTTGGCGTTCAAATTCCGCAACGAAGGCAACGGCCGCACCGCCGAGCAGTTCGTTCGTGAAGAAATGGCTGACGTGGTTGGCCAGCAGAACGCTTCGGCCCGCAAAGGCACTGACGTTGTGCTGTACGGCTTCGGTCGTATCGGCCGTCTGCTGGCGCGCATCCTGATCGAAAAAACAGGTGGCGGCGACGGCCTGCGTCTGCGTGCCATCGTCGTGCGTAAAGGCGCCGAAAACGACCTGACCAAACGCGCCAGCCTGCTGCGTCGCGATTCGGTACACGGTTCGTTCAACGGTACCATCACCATCGACGAAGAAAACAACACCATCACCGCCAACGGCAACCTGATCCAGGTTATCTACGCGAAGAACCCTACCGAAGTGGATTACACCCAGTACGGCATCAAAGATGCGCTGCTGGTGGACAACACCGGTGTATGGCGTGATGCCGATGGCCTGGGCCAGCACTTGCAGTGCCCGGGTATCGACCGCGTTGTTCTGACCGCGCCTGGCAAGGGCAAGCTGAAGAACATCGTTCACGGTATCAACCACAACGAAATCACCGCTGACGACAAGATCGTGTCCGCTGCTTCCTGCACCACCAACGCCATCGTGCCGGTGCTGAAAGCGGTGAATGACAAGTTCGGCATCATCAACGGTCACGTCGAAACCGTTCACTCGTACACCAACGACCAGAACCTGATCGACAACTTCCACAAGGGTGATCGCCGTGGCCGTAGCGCTGCGCTGAACATGGTGATCACCGAGACCGGTGCTGCCACCGCTGCTGCCAAGGCCCTGCCTGAGCTGGCCGGCAAGCTGACCGGTAACGCGATCCGTGTTCCGACGCCGAACGTGTCGATGGCCATTCTCAACCTCAACCTTGAGAAAGCCGCTACCCGTGAAGAGATGAACGAGTACCTGCGCTACATGGCGCTGCACTCCGATCTGCACAAGCAAATCGACTTCGTCAATTCGCAGGAAGTGGTTTCGACTGACTTCGTTGGCTCGCGTCACGCCGGTGTGGTCGACGCTGAAGCGACCATCGTTCAGGACAACCGCGTTGTACTGTACGTCTGGTACGACAACGAGTTCGGTTACAGCTGCCAGGTGATCCGCGTAATGGAAGACATGGCTGATGTGAATCCGCCAGCGTTCCCGCGCTAAGCGTTAGCAGCACATGAAAACGCCCCGACTTTGGTCGGGGCGTTTTTGTTTGTGTGGCTGGTAAGTCTTTGTTGCCTTTACTGGCCTCTTCGGGAGCAAGCCCCTCCCACAGTTCCCAGAGTGTTCACAGATTTTCTGTTCGACACAAAACCCTGTGGGAGGGGGGCTTGCTCCCGAAGACGCCCTAGCGGGCGCCGCCGGGCACTGCTGCTTGCGCCGTGCGCAGCTCATGTTTATTGCCACGGAACAGCACCAGCGTCGCGATCAAGCCCAGCACCGCCGCGCCACTGAGCCAGATCCCCGGCGCAGCTTTGTTGTCCAGCACATGAATCAGATACGTACATGCCGCCGGCGTAAAGCCGCCGAAGGTCGCCGTCGCCAGGCTGTAGGCCAGCGAGAAGCCGGTCGTACGCACCTCCACTGGCATGATTTCGGTCAGCGCCACCACCATCGCGCCGTTGTACGAGCCGTACAGGAACGATAGCCACAGTTCGACGATCAGCAGATGGCTGAAGCTCGGATTCGCCACCAGCCACGACAGTGCCGGATACGCCGTCAGAATCGCGAGAATCGTCGCCGCCAGCAGTAGGGGTTTGCGACCGATCTTGTCGGATACCGAGCCCATCACCGGCAGCCAGAAGAAGTTCGACAGGCCAATACACACCGTCACCAGCAACGCATCGAAGTCCGAAAGGTGCAGTTCCGCCTTGCCGAAGGTCGGGGTGTACGCGGTGATCAGATAGAAGGACACCGTGGTCATCACCACTAGCGCCATGCCGGCGATGACGATGCCAAAGTTCTGACCGATCGAGCGGACAATTTCCCGCAGGGTAGGGCGATGCTTGCGTGCCTGGAATTCCGGGGTTTCTTCCAGCGAGCGGCGGATGACGAAAATCACTGGAACGATCATGCAGCCGATCAGGAATGGCACGCGCCAGCCCCAATCACCCATCTGTTCCGGGCTCAGCCAATGGTTGAGGCCAACGCCGAGCAGGCCGGCGAAGACCACCGCAGCTTGCTGGCTCGCAGACTGCCAGCTGACGAAGAAGCCTTTGCGCCCGGGTGTGGCGATTTCTGCCAGATACACCGACACGCCGCCCAGTTCGACCCCGGCCGAGAATCCTTGCAGCAATCGGCCGAACAGCACGATCAGTGGTGCGGCGACGCCGAGCGTGGCATATCCCGGAACGCAGGCGATCAGCACGGTGCCGGCAGCCATCAGGGCCAACGTGATAATCAGGCCCTGACGACGACCATGCCGGTCAATGTAGGCACCGAGAAAAATAGCCCCCAGCGGGCGCATCAGGAACCCGGCGCCAAAGGTCGCCAGTGAGAGCATCAGGGAAGCGAAGGCGCTGTCGGTCGGGAAGAAAGTCTTGGCGATGGCCGTGGCGTAAAAGCCGTAGACCATGAAGTCGAACATTTCGAGGAAGTTGCCGCTGACAACGCGAAAGATCGCTTTGCCTTTGCCCGTGGTGGTGGACATGTTCTGTTACTCATTATTGGATTTTATTAACGCGTAGCATCCGTTGGGAGCAAGCGGGCTCTTTAATCCATAATGGCCGCCGTGGTTTTGCAGGGAGATGAATAATTGTTCACTGGACGCTGGTTTGGACTTGTGATGTTGGCTGGCGTATTGGCCGGCTGCGGCAGTGGCGATTCCATGGAAAGCTTTGGCGGGCCGACGATGGGCAGCACGTATTCGATAAAGTACGTGCGTCACGCAGGCCTTGCCGACGCCGCGCAAGTTCGCAGCGAAGTGGAAGGGATCCTCGGTGAAATCGATCGGCAGATGTCCACCTATCGCAGTGATTCGGACATCGAGCGCTTCAACGACTTGCCGGCCGATAGCTGTCAGAAAATGCCCGCATCTGTGTTCGAGTTGGTCCGTGTTGGCGAAGAGCTGTCAGTACAAAGCGAAGGCTCCTACGACCTGACCGTCGAACCGCTGATGAATCTCTGGGGCTTCGGCCCGCAAGGTCGTGAGGAAAAAATCCCTGATCCTGCTGCACTGGCCGAGGTGATGCGGCGTGTCGGTCATCAGCATCTGCGCATCGAAGGCGATCAGTTGTGCAAGGACGCCGCCGTCGAAGTCGACTTCAACAGCATTGCCGCCGGGTATGCAGTCGATACGATTGCCGCGCGGCTTGAAGCATTGGGTATCCATGATTACCTGGCCGAGGTCACGGGTGAGCTGAAAGCCAAGGGCAAGAAGCTCGATGGCTCAGCCTGGCGCATTGCGCTGGAAGAGCCTCGCGATGACCGGCAAGTCGCCGAGCGCGTCATTAAAGTCGACGGCTACGGCGTGTCGACGTCCGGCGACTACCGCAACTATTTCCTGCAGGGCGGCCGGCGCTATTCCCACACCTTCGATGCGCGTAGTGGCGCACCTGTCCTACATGACCTGGCGTCAGTCACGGTGATTAATCCTTCAGCGTTGATGGCAGATGGACTATCGACGCTGTTGCTTATTCTCGGGCCAGAAAAGGCTTGGGACTATGTCGAGAAACACAACATTGCTGCATTCTTTGTGATTCGTGCCGATACAGGTTTCGTCATTCGCACCAGTCATGCGTTCGAACGGCTCAGTGGCGCAAAAATTGACTGAGAACAGTACGAAAGCTGGCGTTGTAGTGCAGGCAAAAGTAGCCTACGACGCGACCAAGGGTTAATGTGCGCGGCGTTGACGCTTCTATAGACTGTGTCCGGGTTCATTACTGGCCCCCAATTGTTCCTTCGCGCCGCCGTTCGGCGTGATTTAGCCGCCGGTGCTGCTGGCACCGCGGCCTGTTCTGAGGAGTACGCATGGCTGTCTACAACTACGACGTGGTGGTGCTGGGTTCCGGCCCGGCGGGAGAAGGCGCGGCAATGAACGCCGCCAAAGCAGGGCGCAAGGTCGCGATGGTCGACAGCCGTCGCCAGGTCGGCGGCAACTGCACCCACCTCGGCACCATCCCGTCCAAGGCACTGCGTCACTCGGTGCGGCAGATCATGCAGTTCAACACCAACCCGATGTTCCGGGCGATCGGCGAGCCACGCTGGTTCTCCTTCCCGGACGTGTTGAAAAGCGCCGAGAAAGTCATTTCCAAACAAGTCGCCTCGCGCACCGGCTACTACGCCCGTAACCGCGTCGATGTGTTCTTCGGCACCGGCAGCTTCGCCGACGAGCAAACCATCGAAGTGGTCTGCGCCAATGGCGTGGTCGAAAAACTGGTGGCCAAGCACATCATCATCGCCACCGGCTCGCGCCCGTATCGTCCGGCGGACATCGATTTCCACCACCCGCGTATCTACGATAGCGACACCATCCTCAGCCTCAATCACACCCCGCGCAAACTGATCGTTTACGGCGCCGGCGTGATCGGTTGCGAATACGCTTCGATCTTCAGTGGTCTGGGCGTGCTGGTTGAACTGGTCGATAACCGCGGTCAGTTGCTGAGCTTCCTCGACTCGGAAATTTCCCAGGCGTTGAGCTACCACTTCAGCAACAACAACATCACCGTGCGCCACAACGAAGACTACGATCGTGTGGAAGGCGTCGACAACGGCGTGATCCTGCACCTCAAGTCCGGCAAGAAGATCAAGGCTGACGCCTTGCTCTGGTGCAACGGCCGTACTGGCAACACCGATCAACTGGGTCTGGAAAACATCGGCGTCAAGGTCAACAGCCGTGGCCAGATCGAAGTGGACGAGGCGTATCGCACCTGCGTGCCGAACATCTACGGCGCTGGCGACGTGATTGGCTGGCCGAGCCTGGCCAGTGCCGCCCACGACCAGGGTCGCTCGGCGGCTGGCAGCATTGTTGATAACGGTAGCTGGCGCTTTGTGAATGACGTGCCGACCGGCATTTACACCATTCCGGAGATCAGCTCGATCGGCAAGAACGAGCAGGAACTGACCCAGGCCAAAGTGCCGTACGAAGTGGGCAAGGCGTTCTTCAAGAGCATGGCGCGTGCGCAGATCGCCGGCGAGCCGCAAGGCATGCTGAAGATTCTGTTCCACCGTGAAACCCTGGAAGTGCTGGGCGTTCACTGCTTCGGTTATCAGGCGTCGGAGATCGTCCACATCGGTCAGGCGATCATGAACCAGCCGGGCGAACTGAACACCCTGAAGTACTTCGTCAACACGACGTTCAACTACCCGACCATGGCTGAAGCCTATCGGGTAGCGGCGTACGACGGCCTCAACCGGCTTTTTTGACGGGCTCCGGCCGGTGGCCTGAGCCGGCCGGGGAGACCGATTTCAGCAATTCTCGAGAGTGGCAGTGGCCAAACCGGGAAAGTCTGTAATCAGGCTGTCAACGCCGAAGTCGGCGAGTCTGCGCATCAGCGCAGGCTCGTTGACGGTCCACACCGAGACATGCAGCCCCTGACGCTGCGCCTTCTGCAGGCGTTCCGGCGTACACAGCGTCCAGTTCAGCGCAAGAATTTCACAGCCATAGCTTGCCGCGACCTTCAACGGGTCGAGCCAGGCGTACTCGGCGACAAGTCCGCGAGACACATCCGGCACCAGATCCAGCGCCGCTTTCAAGACTTCCCGTGAGCTCGAGGTGATCGTCACCTTGTCGAGCAGGCCATGGCGCTGCGCCATTTCACGAATTGCCAGCACGGTGGTGGCGGCGCGAGTGCGTGAGGCGCTTTTTACTTCCAGCTGCCAATGCTCGAAATCACACTTTTCGAACAACTCTTCCAGCGTGGGGATCGGGCATGGCTTGATCCAGCCCGGGCCGCCCTTGCGCGCGTCATAGGTCACCAGTTCGGCGGCGGTGTGCTCGACGACTTTGCCACGGCGTTCGGTGGTGCGCTTGAGGGTCGGGTCGTGAATGACCATCAGCTCGCCGTCCCTGGACAGGTGCAGGTCCAGTTCACAGCGGCGTACGCCGTGCTTGAGACATTCCTGAAAACTGGTCAGGGTGTTTTCCGGTGCTTCGCCCTTGGCGCCGCGGTGGCCGTAGATGAGGGTCACGGTGCTTCCTTATTTAAATGCCAGATTCATTCTGTTCGCGGGCCAGACGTCGTTCCTGGGCCTGCTTTTGCAAGATGTAGCGGGCGAGCAATTGCCGTTGGGCATCGGTCAGGTGTTCGAACTCGGTGCCGATGTCGTAGCCGTCGCCCTTGCGGTCGCAATGAGTGACCCGGGCACGCAGCAACAGGCCGAGGGCTTGGGGCATCAGCACCAGTTTGACTGACAGGTGTGCGCCGGCGGCAATCGGCGTCGGGTATTGAAAGTCGATCCCGCCCTCGGAAATGATCACCGGTTGCGGCTCGCCGATATGGCCGAGCACGGTCAGGGCGACCACCTGACTGAGCAGGTCGATGCGCTTGTTCTGGGATTTCAGGAACGCAGCGATGGCCCGATCGCGTTCGCTGATCTGGCGCAACAGGTGCTGCGACTCGAATTCGCTCAGGTGCAGTTCACTGAGCAGGTTGAAGAGTGGGGAAGCATCCTGCAACACTTCCTGGCCTGCGGCTTCGGGAGCAGACAGGGGCCGAATTTCCAGTGCGATCGTGTCCTCGATACGGTAGTATTCGCGGCGATCTTCTTCATCTAATGTCGACATGGCGAACCCATGGTAGCGGCGGTGGTCTGAGTGTAAAGCTGGTTATCGACCCCCGCCACAAGGACGTTCCTTTTCCCTCCGAACAAGCCCCGACATGTTCAGACCTCTCTTCGTATTTATCGGCACGCGTTATACCCGTGCAAAGCGTCGCAATCATTTTGTGTCATTCATTTCCCTGACTTCGATGATCGGGCTCGCCCTTGGCGTGGTCGTGATGATCGTGGTGTTGTCAGTGATGAACGGCTTCGATCATGAGATGCGCACCCGCGTGCTGGGCATGGTGCCCCACGCAACCATTGAATCGGGCGATCCGATCAACGATTGGCAAAGCCTGGCCAACAAGGTCAAACAGAACCCGCAGGTGACAGCCGTCGCGCCGTTCACCCAGATGCAGGGGCTGCTGACCAATAACGGTCAGGTGTCCAAGGTGTTGCTCAACGCCATCGACCCGGCGTTGGAGCGCAACGTCTCGATCATCGACAACTTCATGAAACAGGGCAAACTCGACGATTTGACGCCAGGCAGCTTCGGCATCGTCATCGGCGACAAGGCCGCGACCAAGCTCGGCGTGGGCATCGGCGACAAAGTCACCTTCGTCGCGCCGGAGGTCAGCGTGACCCCGGCCGGGATGTTCCCGCGCATGAAGCGCTTCACCGTGGTCGGCATTTTCCATGTCGGCGCCGGTGAACTCGACGGGTATCTGGGCGTCACCAACCTGCAGGACCTGGCGAAAATGCATCGCTGGAAGCCTGATCAGGTGCAGGGTATCCGCCTGAAGTTTGACGACCTGTTCCAGGCGCCCCGTGTGGCGTGGAACATCGCCCAGCAGCTCGGCGAAGACCATTACTACGCCCGCGACTGGACCCGTACCCACGGCAACCTGTATCAGGCGATCCGCATGGAAAAAGCCATGATCGGCCTGTTGTTGCTGCTTATTGTTGCGGTGGCGGCGTTCAACATCATTTCCACGCTGGTGATGGTGGTGAATGACAAGAAGGGCGACATCGCCATTCTGCGCACATTGGGCGCGACGCCGGGCACGATCATGCGTACGTTCATGGTGCAGGGCACCGTGATCGGCGTGGTCGGCACCGCCATTGGTGCGGTGGTCGGGATTTTCGCGGCGCTCAACGTCAGCGCGGCGATTGCGGCCCTCGAAGGCATCATCGGCCACAAATTCCTGAATGCCGACGTGTATTTCATTGATTACCTGCCGTCGCAGGTGCAGAGCCAGGACGTTGTCATGGTCTGCGCCGCTGCGTTGGTCCTGAGTTTCCTCGCCACCCTGTATCCAGCCTGGCGTGCCGCGCGCACCCAGCCGGCGGAGGCGCTACGTTATGAGTGAGTCGGGCATGAGTGAACAAGCAATCTTGAGCTGCCGTAACCTGGGCAAATCCTACGAGGAGGGCCCGGAGTCGGTGCAAGTGCTGGCCGGTCTGCAACTGGAGTTGCACCCGGGCGAGCGGGTGGCGATTGTCGGCAAGTCCGGTTCGGGCAAAAGTACCTTGCTCAACCTGCTGGGTGGCCTCGATACGCCGACCCAGGGCAGTGTCTGGCTCGATGGCGAAGAACTCTCGGCGTTGAGCGAGAAGAAACGTGGCCTGCTACGTAACCGTGCCCTTGGGTTCGTGTACCAGTTCCACCACTTGCTGCCGGAATTCACCGCACTGGAAAACGTCTGCATGCCGCTGCTGATCGGCAAGACCGCCATCCCCGAGGCGCGTCAGCGTGCCACGGCGCTGCTGGAGCGGGTCGGCCTCGGTCATCGTCTGGAGCACAAACCTTCGGAGCTGTCCGGTGGTGAGCGCCAGCGTGTGGCGATTGCCCGTGCGCTGGTGAACAATCCGGGGCTGGTGATGCTCGACGAGCCGACCGGCAACCTTGATCTGCACACCGCCGAAGGCATTCAGGATCTGATGCTTGAGCTGAGCACTTCGATGCGCACGGCGTTTCTGGTGGTGACTCACGACATGAACCTGGCTCGTCAGATGGACCGCGTCCTGCAGTTGCAGGAAGGTTGCCTGACGCCCATCTGACGGCTTGAAACCCGATGCCTGAAAAGGCATCGGGTCTTTTATTTTTATACGGTGCCCCAGCGAATGTTCAGACCGTTATCGATCTTTATCGGCACGCGCTATACCCGCGCCAAGCGCCGCAATCGCTTTGTTTCGTTCATTTCGATGACCTCGATGATCGGCCTCGCCCTCGGCGTGCTGGCGATGATCGTGGTGTTGTCGGTAATGAACGGCTTCCAGCGTGAAATGAGCTCGCGCATTCTCGGCATGGTGCCCCACGCGACCATCGTCGGCGTGAAGCCGATTGATGACTGGCAGCCCGTCGCCGCCGCCGCGCTGAAAAATCCCGAAGTGACCGCCGCCGTGCCGTTCACCGAGATGGAAGGCATGCTGTCCTATAAGGGCTTGATGCAGCCGATCCAGATCAGCGGCGTCGATCCGGCCCAAGAAGGCAAGGTCTCGATTGTTGCCCAGCACATCGTCCAGGGTCGCCTCGACGACTTGAAGCCCGGCGAGTTCGGCGTGGTGCTCGGTGAAATCACCGCGCGCCGTTTTCGTCTGAATGTCGGCGACAAGATCACCCTGATCGTGCCGGAAGTCAGCACCGCACCGGGTGGCATCACCCCGCGGATGCAGCGCTTGAACGTGGTCGGTATTTTCAAGGTGGGCGCTGAACTGGATGGTTCGATGGGCCTCATCCATGTCGCCGATGCCGCCACCATGCAGCACTGGGAGCCAAATCAGGTACAGAGCGTGCGTCTGGCGGTGAAAGATCTGTATGCCGCGCCCAAAGTCTCCTCGGACATCGCCGCCGGCCTCGGTGCCGACTTCAAGGCTGACGACTGGACCCACACCCAGGGCAGTCTGTTCAGCGCGATGAAAATGGAAAAAACCATGATCGGCCTGCTGTTGCTGATGATTGTCGCGGTGGCGGCGTTCAACATCATTGCGACGCTGATCATGGTGGTGAACGACAAGGGCGCGGACATTGCGATCCTGCGCACCATCGGCGCCACGCCACGGCAGATCATGGCGATCTTCATGGTGCAGGGCACGGTGATCGGCATTGTCGGTACGCTGATTGGCGGTGTGCTGGGCGTGATCGCGGCGTTGAACGTCAGTGAAATGGTCGGCTGGGTCGAACGCGTGACCGGGCAACACATCTTCAGTTCGGACGTGTATTTCGTCAGCAATCTGCCGTCGGAACTGCAGGGCGGGGACGTGCTGTTGATCTGTTCGGCCGGGTTTATCCTGAGCTTCCTGGCGACGGTGTATCCGGCGTGGCGGGCGGCGAAGATCGAGCCGGCTCATGCGCTGAGATATTCGTAAGTTCCCGCGATGCTCGTTCCTACGCTCCGCGTGGGAATGCATCAACGGACGCTCCGCGTTCGGCTCTTAAGGGGCGCAGAGCGCCCCGGGCTGCGTTCCCACGCAGAGCGTGGGAACGATCAGCTTCGAGGCAACTCAATCACAAACCGCGTCCATCCAGCTGCTGATTCGCAATGAATCTGCCCGCCATGGGCCCGGACGATGGACTGCGTAATCGCCAGCCCCAATCCCGCATGCTCACTGCTGCCTTCCTGACGCGCCGGGTCCGCCCGGTAAAAGCGGTCGAACAAACGCGGTAACAACTCAGCAGAAATCCCTTCGCCACTGTTCTCCACGATCACCCTCAAGGATTTCGCCTGATCGGCAACCCGCACCCGTACTTCGCCGGCCGCCGGCGTGAAGCGCAACGCGTTATCCAGCAGATTCGATAGCGCTCGGCGCAACATCGCACGATCACCCGAAAACTGTCCCGCACCGTCACGGCTCAGGCTGACCTGAGCGTCCTCAGCCAGTGGCGCAAAAAACTCCAGCAACGCATCGGCTTCTTCCGCCAGATCCAGTGGTGCACGCTTGGGCACCAGCAATCCATGGTCAGCCTTGGCCAGATAAAGCATGTCGTTGACCAGTTGTGCCATCCATTGCAGCTCCTCAAGGTTGCTGTGCAGGGCTTCGCGATAATCCTCAAGGGGGCGAGGGCGGGTGAGAGTCACCTGCGTATGGGTCAGCAGGTTCGACAGCGGGGTGCGCAGTTCATGGGCGATGTCAGCAGAAAAAGCCGAGAGACGCTGAAAAGAGTCGTCCAGGCGTCCGAGCATGGCGTTGAAGCTGTGGGCCAGTTCCGTAAGTTCCGCAGGCATCTGCGCTTCAGGCAGTCGGGCATTGAGCGATTGCGCTGAAATCCCGCGAGCGACTGCGCTCATCCGTCGCAACGGGCGCAAACCGCTGCGTGCCGCCCAGGCGCCCAATAGCGCGGTCGCCAGCGCTGAAAGACCGACAGTCAGCCAGATCAGATGCTGCATGCGTTGCAGGAAGTGCTGGTGATGAGTGATGTCCAGCAGCAAGGTCAATTGCGCAGAATCAGGTTTTTCCGGCTGGAGCGGGGCATTGAGCAGGCGATAGTCCGTGCCGTTGTCGTTGATGGTGGCCAGGCCGGGCTGTTGCGGCAGGTTCGCCGGCTTTTGCAAGGATCGGCCGAACCAGCGCTGCCCCTCGGGGCCGCTGATGCGTAGGGTGACATCGCCCTGTTGGCTCAATTCAGCGGTGATATGCGCATCGTCGCCATCCCCTAGCAGGGTCTGACGGACATTGCCCAACTTGCTTTCGAGCAATTGCTGATCGAGTTCAATGAAGTGTGCCTCACTGGCGCGATTGAACACCACGCCGGCCACCAGCGAAACCGTCGCGGTACACGCCGCAAACAGCAATGCCAGCCGACTGCCGAGTGACAGACGGCGCATCAGACGGAGCGCTCTTCAAGCACGTAACCCATGCCGCGTACGGTGTGGATCAATTTGTCGGGAAACTCGTCGTCGATTTTGAGGCGCAGGCGGCGGATCGCCACTTCGATCACGTTAGTGTCGCTGTCGAAGTTCATGTCCCAGACCTGGGAGGCGATCAGGGATTTGGGCAGTACTTCGCCCTGGCGGCGCAGGAGCATTTCCAGTAGCGCGAACTCTTTTGCCGTGAGGTCGATGCGCTGGCCACTGCGTTCGACGCGGCGACGAATCAGATCCAGACGCAGGTCGGCCAGTTGCAGACAGGTTTCCTGCGGTGTGGCGCTGCCGCGACGCAGCAGGCTGCGCACTCGGGCGAGCAGTTCGGAGAAAGCGAAAGGCTTGACCAGATAATCGTCGGCACCGAGTTCGAGGCCGTGAACCCGGTCTTCTACGGTGTCCTTGGCGGTCAGAAACAGGATCGGCGTTTCCAGCCCTGCACTGCGCACCGCTTGCAGAATCTGCCAGCCATTGCGCCCGGGCAGCATCACGTCGAGGATCAACAACGCATAGTCACCGCTCAAGGCCAGTTGCTGGCCGGTGGTGCCGTCGGCCACCAGCTCAGTGTTGAAGCCGGCCTCGGTCAGGCCCTGACGCAGGTAGTGGCCGGTTTTCGGTTGGTCTTCGACGATCAGCAGTTTCATGAGGCGCGGAGCTCAAGTAGACAGAACAAGGGCGTTATACCGTGGGCGGTGGTTATGCAGGCCAACCTGACAAAGTTGTAATCTGCCTGTCAGGTTGATGCCAGCGCAGGCCGGCTAAAGTTTCCCACAGGCTGAACCTTATCTTGTTGGAGTACGACTATGTTTTTGCGCAATCCTTTGGCCGTCGCGGCATGTTTGCTGGCGCTGAGCTCGCCGGTCTGGGCCGCACCTGCGCACACTTACGATTTTGGCCAGGCGGCGCCTGCCGCGAAGGCTACACGTAGCGTTGAGGTGGTATTGAACGACATGTCGTTCGATCCGAAGGCGATTGATGTCAAAGCGGGTGAGACCGTTCGCTTTGTACTGGTGAATAAAGGCCAGTTGCTGCACGAATTCAACCTCGGCGACGCAGCAATGCACGCCGCACATCAGCAGGAAATGTTGCAGATGCAGCAAAGCGGCATGCTCACGCCTACCGGCATGAAAGAAATGTCCCACGACATGGCGGGCATGGATCACGCTGCGATGGGCCATGGCATGAAGCATGACGATCCCAACAGTGTGCTGGTCGAGCCGGGCAAAACCGCCGAGCTGACCTGGACCTTCAGCAAGGCCACCAGTCTGGAGTTTGCCTGCAATATTCCCGGGCATTATCAGGCCGGTATGGTCGGCAAACTGACTGTCAGTCAGTAAGCACTCAAAGGCGCGGGCAAAGGCTGGTAGAATCCGCTGATTCTTCAGTCAGGTTTCCGCCATGCATCCCGCAGCCGAACATTCGCCGCTGGGCAAATCCAGCGAATACATCGCCACGTACACGCCGTCCCTGCTATTCCCGATTCCGCGCACCGCGAAATGGGCCGAGCTGGGCCTGACCGCCGAAACCCTGCCGTATAAAGGTGTGGATTTCTGGAACTGCTTCGAGTTGTCGTGGCTGTTGCCGTCGGGCAAACCGGTCGTGGCGATCGGTGAGTTCAGCATCCCGGCGGATTCGCCGAACATCATCGAGTCGAAGTCGTTCAAGCTGTACCTGAACTCGCTGAACCAGACACCGTTTGCCGATATCGCCAGTCTGGAGGCGACGCTGGTCAAGGATCTGTCAGCCGCTGCGGGTAAACCGGTGGGTGTGCGGGTACGCAGCCTGAAGGATGTTGAGGCGGAAGGTGTTGTGGCGTTGCCGGGTGTGTGCATCGATGATCTGGACATCAGCGTCAGCAACTACGAGCATCCGCGCCCGGAACTGCTGCGTTGCGATGATTCGCGCATCGTCGAAGAGAGCGTGCACAGTCATCTGCTCAAATCCAACTGCCCGGTGACCAGTCAGCCGGACTGGGGCAGTGTCGTGGTGGAGTATCGTGGTTCGGCGCTGGATCACGCGAGTTTGCTGGAATACATCGTCAGCTTCCGCCAGCATTCGGACTTTCACGAGCAGTGCGTGGAACGGATCTTCCTCGACCTGCAACGCTTGCTGAAACCAGAGAAACTGACGGTGTTTGCGCGGTATGTGCGTCGTGGCGGGCTGGACATCAACCCATATCGCAGTACCGAAAGCGTTCAACTACCGAACCACCGGCTGGTGCGTCAATAAAGATCTGAACTGTGGGAGCGGGCTTGCTCGCGAAGGCGTCGTTTCAGTCGATGAAGATGTCGTCTGATCCATTGCATTCGCGAGCAAGCCCGCTCCCACATTGACCGCATGTCAAGCCGCGCAAATGAAAAAGCCCTGCCAGTGATGGCAGGGCTTTTTTGTCTGTGCGGGATTCAGATCCCCATGCTGCCCAGCGCATTGACGATGTTGCGCAGGGTGCCGGCAATGGCCGGGTGTTCAAGTTCGAAGCGATCCACTGCCAGATTCACGCCATCGGCAATGCTGGCGTCTTGAGTCGCGCTCTCCAGTTTGATTTCCGATTCAATCTGCGCCATCAACTCATGCAGATCTTCACGTTCGGCTTCCGACAGCGGCGGATTCTGCTCCAGCTGCTCGCGCAGGGTATCGAGCTGTTTTTGCAGTTCTTGGGCGGGCATGATGGTTTTCCTTTTATCGATAGGCACTGGCATTGACCGCAGCCGCGCGCCAAAGGTCTATGGCTGACCTTTAGATTAATCCACTCTTGCCCAACCTGCATGATCCCGGTCAGGGCTTTTCGCCTTTGAGGCGGCGCAGGCTGATGTCCGCCAGGCAGGTGTCGAGCTCGCCCAGATGGTCGATCACAGAGTGCACGCCGAGGCCGAATAACTTCATCGTGGCTTTGCCGCGCAGTTGCTCGCGTTCTTTCTGGCTCAGGGCCTGCCACTCGCTCGGTGGCAAGCCACAGAGCGAACCGCAGGACGCCAGTCCGATTGTCCACAACCCGGCATTCAAGCCGGATTGCAGCAGTCGTGGCTCGCCGCTGACCAGTACGCAACCGTCCAGGCTGCCGACGTTCAAGTCCATCAGCGCCTGCCAGCATGCGTTGGGAGCGGGCCACGGATTAGTTGTTGCCGAATATTGCACAGGTTTGATCCAGGTCGGCAAAGTCGCCGACAGCGGCAGTGCAAGGGCAGGTGGCAACTCATCAATCCATGCGCAAGGGATTTGCTGGCGCTGCAGACTGAGCAGGCTGTCGAGCGCACCCGGTGTCGCGTCGGCATGCTCGGGCAGGGCGGTGCTCTGTTGGCGGGCGCGGGCGCCGAAATCCACCAGGCAGCCACTGAGGCCGAACAACACTGCAGTCAGACCGGGGGCGGCGAGGGGCAAGGTTTCGGCGTGTGACATGGCAACGTCCCTGAAATAATCACAAGGCTAGGGCTTGCCGGTGACAGTTGGATGACAGCTATGTGAAGGGCCGCGCGGGAATAGTCCTACAGGTCACTTCATTCCCGGACTGCCCAAACGGCCTTTTGCGCTTATACTAGCGCTCTTACCGCCCAGGCCCTGATGCCCGCGCCAGTACAAATCCAAGGAGTTTTTCTATGCGCTGGAGCAATCCGCTCGCTCAGCTAAGTGTATGTGCCGGCCTCTTGCTGGCTCCGTTCGTCACTCAGGCCGCAACGGAAGAAGACCCTTGGGAAAGCGTCAACCGGCCGATTTTCCAGTTCAACGATTTCGTCGATACCTACGCACTGAAGCCGCTGGCGCAGGGTTATGAGTTCGTGACTCCGCAGTTCCTCGAAGACGGCATTCACAATATGTTCCGTAACGTCGGTGATGTCACCAACCTTGCGAACAACGTTCTGCAGGGCAAACCGGCGGCTGCCGGTGTCGACACGGCGCGCCTGATCTTCAACACTACGTTCGGCCTGCTCGGCTTCTTCGACGTCGGCACCAAAATGGGCCTGACCCGCAGCGACGAAGATTTCGGCCAGACCCTCGGCTACTGGGGCGTCAGCAGTGGCCCGTACGTGATGCTGCCGTTGCTTGGCCCAAGCACGCTGCGTGATGCGCCGTCGAAATACGTCGACAGCTACACCGGCCCTTACCGCTACATCAACGACGTGCCGGTGCGTAACTCGATTTTCGGCTTGAACATCGTCGACACCCGCGCCAGCCTGCTGTCGAGCGAGAAGCTGATCAGCGGCGACAAGTACACCTTCATCCGCAACGCTTACCTGCAGAACCGCGAGTTCAAGGTGAAAGACGGCCAGGTCGAAGACGATTTTTAATCTCGACCGGTAAAACAGAAAGGCGACCTCGGGGTCGCCTTTTTTGTGAGTAGCTATTTCATCTTCAAAATGGTCAGGCCGAGCTTCTGGCTGTCGCCGTCCTGAGCCCTGACCCAGACCACTTCGGTCTCGGCTTCCAGGCCACTGAGGGCTGCATGGTCGGAATCGATGCGTACGCTCAAACAGTCGCCAACCTTGAACTGGCGCGGCGCTTCGACCTGCATGCCACTGCTGGAGAGGTCGATACACACCGCTGAAACCTCATCACCTTCATGAATCAACACGACATCGGCATCGACCCGCATGCGGATGAAATCGCGCTTTTCGCTGTAGTCCCGACCGGTTTGACTCATGGTTGCGTCCTTCCATTGGGTTACGGTTTGAGCTGTTCTTATAACTCTCGGTGATTTGACAAGTAAAGTCGTCAAGCGACCATCGGCGCATGCTTGAAACGCTCGAAGGATGGGAGTACCGTCTGCGCCTTAGAAGGGCACCTCTGGTGCAACCGTGTACGGAGCTAACGCTCGAAAGCGGTGCAGCAGAGAGGCTAGAAAGCGAATCCAGTAGTCAGTGCAGGGCCGAATGCCCCGCCAACTACGCCAACCTAATTCTGGCGCCGTTTGCCCACATGCCAAAAACCAGTGCCACGCTGCTGATAATCGATGATGACGAGGTAGTGCGCGCGAGCCTCGCGGCCTATTTGGAAGACAGTGGTTTCAGCGTCCTGCAGGCCAGCAACGGCCAACAGGGTCTTCAGGTATTCGAGCAAGACAAGCCCGACTTGGTCATCTGCGATCTGCGCATGCCGCAGATGGGCGGTCTCGAGCTCATCCGCCAGGTCACCGAGCGCTCACCGCAGACACCGGTGATCGTGGTCTCGGGTGCCGGCGTGATGAACGACGCGGTCGAGGCCTTGCGCCTGGGCGCGGCGGATTACCTGATCAAGCCTCTCGAAGATCTGGCGGTGCTCGAGCATTCCGTGCGCCGGGCCCTGGATCGTGCGCGGCTGCTGCTGGAGAACCAGCGCTACCGCGAGAAGCTGGAAAAGGCCAACCGTGAGCTGGAAGCCAGCCTGAACCTGCTCCAGGAAGACCAGAACGCCGGTCGCCAGGTGCAGATGAACATGCTGCCGGAAAGCCCGTGGAGCATTGACGCGTTTCGTTTCGAGCACCAGATCATCCCGTCGTTGTACCTGTCGGGTGATTTTGTCGACTATTTCCGTGTCGACGAGCGCCGGGTTGCGTTCTATCTGGCGGATGTTTCCGGTCATGGCGCCTCTTCAGCCTTCGTCACCGTACTGTTGAAGTTCATGACCACGCGCTTGCTGTTCGAGTCCAAGCGCAACGGCACATTGCCGGAATTCAAGCCTTCGGAAGTGTTAGGTCATATCAACCGGGGGCTGATCAGTTGTAAGCTGGGTAAACACGTCACAATGGTCGGTGGAGTCATCGACGAGGAGACCGGTTTGTTGACCTATAGCATCGGCGGCCATCTGCCGTTGCCTGTGTTGTACACGCCTGACAGTGTTCGATATCTCGAAGGCCGTGGTCTGCCGGTGGGGCTTTTTAATGAAGCCACCTACGAAGATCACGTGCTTGAGCTGCCGCCGACATTCAGCCTGACGCTGATGTCCGATGGCATTCTGGATCTTTTGCCAGAACCGACGCTCAAAGAAAAAGAAGCTGCTTTGCCCCAGCGGGTGAAGTCAGCGGGCGGCAGCCTGGATGGTCTGCGGCAAGTGTTTGGATTGGCCACGCTAGGGGAGATGCCGGATGATATCGCCCTGTTGGTGTTGAGCAGGAATCTTTAATGAGTACCGGTAGAATCCAGTTCGCCGAGCAGGATGGCACCTTCGTCCTGAAGTTCGTCGGTGAAGTTCGCCTGACCCTGTGTTCGGCGTTGGATGCGACTATTGAGAAAATCTTCACCGCGCTGAATTTCAACGCGATCGTGATCGATTTGACCGAAACCCGCAGCATCGACAGCACCACACTCGGCCTTCTGGCCAAGTTGTCGATCCTGTCGCGGCAGAAGGTCGGCCTGCTGCCGACCGTCGTCACCACCCACGATGACATCACCCGACTGCTGCAATCGATGGGCTTCGAGCAGGTGTTCAATATCGTCAACCATCCGGTGCCATGCCCGGAGTGCCTGGACGACCTGCCGGATCAGGATCAGTCGGAAGAAGTGGTGCGGATCAAGGTGCTGGAAGCGCACAAAATCCTCATGGGCCTGAACGACTCCAATCGTGAAGCCTTCCATGATCTGGTGAATGCCCTCGAAAGGCATTGATCCACCCGCCATCAGGCACAAAAAAGGGCGAACCTGTGAAGGTTCGCCCTTTTTGCGTTTGCCGTCAGGCCATCACAGCTTGGCTTGCAGCAATGCCTCGAGTTTTTCCTGGTCGCGGGCAAACTGACGAATGCCTTCAGCCAGTTTCTCGGTGGCCATCGCGTCTTCGTTGGACAACCAGCGGAATTGCGCTTCGTTGAGGCTCAGGCGTGCTTCACCGGCATGGCCTGGCGCCAGTTTGCGCTCCAGTTTGCCGGTGTCGGCGGCCAGTTTGTCGATCAGGTCCGGACTGATGGTCAGGCGATCGCAGCCAGCCAGTTGCTCGATCTGGTTGAGGTTGCGGAAGCTTGCACCCATGACCACGGTCTTGTAGTCATTGGCCTTGTAGTAGTTGTAGATGCGCGTTACGGACTGTACGCCCGGATCGTCGGCGCCGGTGTAGTCGTTGCCGTTGGCCTTCTTGTACCAGTCGTAGATGCGACCCACGAACGGCGAAATCAGGAACACACCGGCATCGGCGCATGCGGCAGCCTGGGCGAAGGAGAACAGCAGGGTCAGGTTGGTCTGGATGCCTTCCTTTTCCAGCACTTCGGCGGCGCGGATGCCTTCCCAGGTCGAAGCGATCTTGATCAGTACGCGGTCGCGGCCAATGCCGGCCTTGTCGTACAGCTCGATCAGGCGATGGGCGCGCTTGAGCACCGCATCTTTGTCGAACGACAGACGCGCGTCCACTTCAGTGGAAATACGGCCCGGGATCACTTTGAGAATTTCCTGGCCTACCGCGACGCCGAAACGGTCGCTGGCCAGGCCGACATCGCCCTTGCAGTCGCTGACGCACGCGTTCAGCAATTCGGCATAGGCGGGAATGGCCGCGGCTTTGAGCAGCAGCGAAGGGTTGGTGGTGGCGTCGACCGGTTTAACCCGGGCGATCGCTTCGAAGTCGCCGGTGTCGGCAACCACGGTGGTGAACTGTTTGAGTTGTTCCAGCTTGGAAGTCATGGGCGTGCTCTGTCCTATGGGTCTGATGACATTACCCGAGCGCTGACAGCCACTCAAGGGTGTGTATGTGTATCGACGGCCCCCGTGGCAACAACCTGAAAACGATTGTTTGAAAGGAGGGGCGCGGTATCGATCAATACGATGCCAAAACGGCTCACAGGTTCAACGCAACTGACCTGCGTACAGGTCAGTTGTGCACGCACTATTGGGCGTTCAACAGGGCTTCGACCGACAGGCGTGCCGGTTTTGGTTGCCCGTCGGACGTCAGCAGGCCGAAGTTCTTCTCGCGTTCATTGCTGCCGGTATCGCTGTTCTTCCATTCATAGATAGAGGTCAGCGGGATGTTGAGCTTTTTAACATCGCCGATAAACGCGTTTATCTTGCTCGCTTGTCCTTCAGGCCCGCCATTGGAAGCGAGCGCCGAGATTCCCCACTCACTGATGACCCCCGGCAGATGGAAGTTCTGCTGGATGAAGTTTTGCGCGTTGCTGATCTGCGTGGCCGTCATGCCATAAGGGTGATAGGACACGGCGCTCAGGCATTTCGGGTGTTCGCTGACGATACGATTGAGCGCCACGGTCGCGGCTGAACCCGCGCTGGGTGGCCGGGCGAAGCCGTAACCGATCACTGGCGTCGATGGCGGTTGAGCTTGCAGCGTCTTGCACACAGCGCTCATGAACGGCACAAAGGTGCTGTCGAACTTGCCCGTCGGCCAATAGGTTTCCAGATCCGGCTCGTTCCACAATTCAATCGCGATCAGTTGCGATCCATAGGACTGTTCCAGCCCGCTCACCGCTTTGGCGAAGCCTTCACCGGCACTGGCCAGTTCGGCGTTTGATGTCGCGGGCAACGGCTTGATCGCGCGCACCGTCAACAGCACCTCCAGCCCTGCGGAGCCGGCCGCCGCAAAAGCGTCGCTGACTTGTTGCTGATAAGCCTTGGCCGGCAGGCTCTCGCTCCACACACCGAAGCGGACAAAGCCGAAACCTGCCGATTTGATCTGCGCGGCGTCGGCCGCCGTGAAGTTCTGGATCTTCACCTGAACGCCGATGTTCCTGGCTGGAAGGTTAGGGAACAGTTCGCTGGCATGCACCTGAGTCTCAGCCAGCACCATCAGCGCCACGGCGCCAAGTCGTTTGAGATGTGTTGGTTTCATGTCTGCTCTCCCGAAGAGAAGTGACAACTACGAATATTTATCTCATTACTTCTGTTTCGATAGAGATGATGGCACTTAGTGCGCGAATGTTATTTTTTGTCAGGAAACAATTACCCGAAAATCACAGTTATTTTTAGTCCGCTAATTGTGGTTGGGGGACTTTTAAACGCTGTGGTACTTAATGCTCCGTTACTAACGGGTGAATCTATTTCCGAGTGCAGGAAGAACCCGAGGGTTCATTAAAACTCTCTGGCATGTTGGCCGTTTGACATTACACGGGAAAGTAAAACCTTGTTCAAAAAGATTCTTGTCGTTTGCGTGGGCAATATATGCCGAAGTCCGACAGCAGAGCTTTTGCTGCGTAACGCGCTGGCGCCTTCAACCATCACCGTCTCCTCCGCAGGCCTGTCGGCACGGGTGGGCGAAGCCATGGAAGCCTCGGCCCGGCAAATCATCGAAGAGCGCGGGCACTGCGCCGAGGCGTTCAAGGCACGGCAACTGACCTCCGATATCGTCAATGAATCAGACCTGATTCTGGTCATGGAAAAACAACACGTTAATCAAGTATTGAAGATTGCTGCTCATGCGCGGGGCAAAGTGTTTTTGCTCGGCAAATGGCAGAGCGAGCGCGAAATACAAGATCCGTATCGTCAAGGCAAGGCCGCTTTTATTCATGCCCATGCATTGATTGAAGATGCTGTCAGCGCATGGGCGCAACGTCTCGCACGTTGATGAATATTCTTCAGATCAGTGAATGGTAAGAACAGACTTATGCAGTTACCGTCCGTCATCAATACCCGTGACAACGATCAAGACAGTATTGATCTACTCGGCATATTCGGCAGCCTGATCGACCAGAAATGGTTGATCGGCGCGCTCACCGGTGCCTTCATGGCCGCCGGCGTTGCCTATGCGGTTTTGGCCACGCCGGTGTACCTGGCGAACGCACTGGTGCAGGTCGAGCCGAAGAAAAACGACATGCTCGGTTTCTCCGACCTCAACAGCATGCTCGGCGGCCAATCGCCGTCGGTGACCGAAATCGGCATCATCAAGTCCCGCGCGGTGATCGGCAAAACCGTCGATGACCTGCACCTGGACATCGATGTCACCCCCAACACGTTTCCGCTGATCGGCGGTTTTCTCGCCCGGCGTTATCGCGGCGAAACCGAACTCAGCGTCGCTTCGCCGCGTTTCGGCCTGAGCAGCTACGCCTGGGGCGGCGAGCGACTGGACATTGCGCGGCTCAATTTGCCGAAAGAACTGCTGGGTAAAAAACTCACCCTGATCGCCGGCGATCAGCAACGCTTCCAGTTGTTCGATGACAACGACAACCTGCTGGTCGAAGGTGTCGCCGGTGAAGCGTTTGCTCAGGACGGCGTCGAAGGCTTGATCGCGCAGTTGTCGGCGAACCCGGGTACCCGTTTCGAAGTGGTGCGCAACCCGCGGATCGTGACCATTCAGGGGTATCAGGACGCGCTGGACATCTCTGAGCAAGGCAAGGAGTCGGGGATCATTCGTCTGGCGCTGGCCAGTAGCGACGCCGCTGAAGCGGTGAAGATTCTCAACAAGATTGCGGCGTTGTACGTTGAACAGAACGTGCGCCGCACCTCGGCCGAAGCCGCGCAGAGCCTGGCGTTCCTGCAAAGCCAGTTGCCGCAGGTCAAACGTGATCTGGCCAAGGCCAGCGATGCGCTCAACGCCTATCAGATCCGCGGCAAGACCGTGAATATTTCCCTCGAAACCCAATCGGTGCTCGGCCAGTCGGTGGCCCTCGAAACGCGGATTTCCGAGTTGAAAATGCAGCAGGCGGAACTTGATCGCAAGTTCACCAAACAGCATCCGGCCTATCGCGCGTTGATGTCGCAGATCGGAGAATTGACTCAGCAGCAGAAATCGCTGGAAGGCAAAGTCCAGGACCTGCCAGCTACTCAGCAGGAACTGCTCAACCTGACCCGCGACGTTGAAGTGGCGTCGCAGATCTACACGCAATTGCTCAACAAGTCCCAGGAACTCGACATCGTCCGCGCCGGCGCCGTCGGCAACGTGCGTTTGATCGACACGGCGGACGTCGACCTGACCAGTCCGGTCAAACCGAAAAAAGCCCTGATCGTGTTGATTGCAACGTTCCTCGGTGCGTTTGTCGGCGTGGCCCTGGTGTTGCTGCGTAAATCCCTGAGTCGCGGTCTGGAAGGGCCGGAAGCCATCGAGCAGCTCGGCCTGCCGGTGTACGCGTCGATTCCTTACAGCGCATTGCAGCAGGAAGAGGACAGCAAAAAGGGCCGCGCCCGCGATGGCGTGGACAAACCGGCGTACCTGCTGGCGGTGCGCAATCCGACTGACCTGTCGATCGAGTCGATCCGCAGTCTGCGCACTTGCCTGCACTTTGCCGGGCTCGATTCGACCAACAATCGCATCATGATTTCCGGGCCGAGTCCCCAGGTGGGCAAGACCTTCGTGTCCTCCAACCTCGCTGCCGTCATGGCGCAGAGCGGTCAGCGCGTGGTACTGATCGACGCCGACATGCGCAAGGGCCACCTGCACAAAACCCTCAACACGCCAATCAGTAACGGTCTGTCGGACTTGCTGGTCAAGCGCTGCACCCTCGATCAAGCGATCAATCAAGTCGAAATCGACAACCTGCATTTCATCAGTCGCGGTCAGGTGCCGCCCAATCCATCCGAGCTGCTGATGCACGCCAACTTCCGTGAATTGCTCGCGCAGCTCAGCGAGCGTTACGACCTGGTGATCATCGACACGCCGCCGCTGCTGGCGGTGACCGATGCGGCGATTGTCGGCCGTGAGGCGGGCATCAGCCTGATCGTCACGCGCTTCGGCGTGAACCCGGCCAAAGAGATCGAACTGACCATTCGCCGCTTTGCGCAGAACGGCATCGAGCTCAAGGGCGCGGTGTTCAACGGCGTCGAGAAGCGCGCGGCCAGCTACTACGGCAATGGCGGCTACGGCTATTACAACTACGAATACGCGTCCGACAAATCCTGAGTCCCGGGGCGAGTTCTTTTCTGTTTGAAGTGGGTGAGTTGTGAAAAAAATACTGCACGTGGCAGAGACGATCAAAGGTGGCGTGGCGACGGTGATCCGCACGATTTCCGCGTCGCCCGAAGGCGATGCGGCGGACTACGAGCTGGTCTATCTGGTACCGCAGGATCAGGAAAAGGAACTGCACGGTATCGCGGCGCAGCAGATCCGCACTTTCGCCCGAACCGGGCGCAATGTGCCGTCGCTGCTGCGTTTTGCCTGGCGACTGACTCAGGTCATGCTCAAGGAAAAACCCGATGTGGTGCATTTGCACAGCACCTTTTCCGGGGTGATCGGTCGGTGCGTGTGCGTGCTGCTGCGGCCGTGGCGCAAGCCGAAAATCGTCTACTGCCCGCATGCCTTTTCGTTCCTGATGGAAAGCTCGCCGATCAAGCAGAAGGCCTATGCGTGGATCGAGCGGGTCTTGCAGAAAGTCACCGACGTGATCATTTGCGTCAGCCAGTACGAGCTCGACAAAGCCGCCCGATTCGGCATCGAGCGCAAGCGCATGAAGCTGATCTACAACGGCATCCATCGCAAGGACGATGCGCCGAAAAACAGCGCTGCCGAGCCGATTCATCTGTTGTTCGTCGGCCGTCTCGATTACCAGAAAGGCTTCGACGTGCTGCTCAAGGCGTTCGCCAAAGTGCAGCGCAACGACTTGAAACTGACGGTGGTCGGCAGTGCGGTCAACGAGGATGCGGTCGAGTGCCCGCCGATGGACGCCGTTGAATACCTGCCGTGGGTCACGCCAACCGAAGTGCAGGCGCTGTACCAGAAAGCCGATGCGCTGATTGTTCCGAGTCGCTGGGAAGGCTTTGCGATGGTACCGCTGGAAGGCATGGCGATGGGTTTGCCGGTGATCGCCAGTAACTGCACCTCGCTGCCCGAACTGGTCACTGACGAAGTGTCCGGCTATGTCTTTCCCAGCGGCGACGATCAGGCGCTGGCCGATGTGTTGAGGAAAATCCAGAAGCCGCGCCTGCTCGACCTCGGCAACGAAGGCCGCAGCATTGTCCGCGAGCGTTTCAGCGCCGCGTTGATGATTCGCCAGACCTACGACTTGTATCGCGCTCCCACTTATTAAGTAGAACTCAAGCTTATGAACGTAACGATTTTGCATGGCTACAGTGCGTCCAACTCCGGTGACGGTCTGCTGGTCGATCTGGCGATTGCGCTGGTGCAGCGCAACTTTGGTGAAGACACTTCGATCAGCGTCGTGGCGTCCGACCCCGAATCCTTCAACTATCTGCCGCACCCGCGTTTTGATGCGCCGGTGATGGCGGCCAAGGGTCTGGGCCGGGTCAAGCAAGCGGTGTTCCTCAATCAGTCCTACGCCGGGCTCGCTGATTTATTGAAGAAAACCGACTTGATCGTCGGTGTCGGCGGCGGCTACATGCGCTCGAAGAGTGCCTTCGAACACATCAAGCTGAAACTCGGCCACGCCAAGCAACTGGAAACCGCGATTCTCAGCAAGGTGCCGTCGGTGTACCTGCCGCAAAGCATCGGCCCGTTTCACGGCGAGAGCAGCAAGATCGTTGAGCATTACGCCAGCGCCGACGCGGTGTTCGTGCGTGACAATCGCTCCTCGGCCATCTTCGATGCCTGCGAAAACGTCTATCGCGCGCCGGATCTGGCGGTGCAGTCGCTGGCCGGCAAGATCCTTCTGCAACCCAAGTTCACCCGTTGCGCTGCGTCGCCGGCGACTGTCTGCGTGGTGCTGCGCAAGCCGCCGGAGTGGAGCAAGGACAAGAAGCTCGCCTACGTCGCCAATCTGAAACTGCTTCTGCAGCGTCTGAAGAACAAAAGCAAAGTGGTGTGCGCGGTGCAAAGCGCGGTGCGCGGCAACGATGACGGCGCGTTTTATCGCGAACTGGGCATCAGCGAAGACCTGTTGTCGTTGAAGGCGACGATTGCCAAATACCAACCGGATCTGGTGATTTCCGTGCGCCTGCACGGCGCTATCGAGTCGCTGCTTTCCGGCGTGCCTGCGTACCACATCAGCTATGAGCGCAAAGGTTTCGGCGCCTATCAGGACATGGGCGTCGAGGACTGGGTGATCAATGGCGGCGACATCGATGTCGACACCATCATCAACACGGTTTACGCGCCCAATGCCCTGGCGGATTTCGGCAAGCGCCTGACGGACACCTGTCGCGAAATCGAGGCGAAAACCGTGGCCATGGACGAGATCATCAAAGGGATCGTTCGATGATATTTCGGCTGTTGCTTCGCGGCGGAGCCTTGGGCGCGAAGTTTTTGCTGGTGCTGGCGATCACCCATTACCTCGGTTATGAGGCGCTGGGTTTTTACGGTGTGGTGGTTGCCGCATCGTTGATCGCTTCGAAGTTTTACAGCGTCGGTTTCAGTTCCGAAATCAACCGCTTGATCAGTGTCGGTGGCAGTTCGCGCCGCGTCGTCGACAAGGTTTTGCTGCTGTATCTGGCGGTGGGGCTGCTGCTGTCGCTGGTGACCGTGGGGATTTATTCACTGTTCCAGACGGTTGAGGCGACAACCGCACTGATCCTCTGCGTGACGCTGGTGTTGCTCACCGAACACCTGTCGTTCGAAATCAATTCCTTCGTGTTCTCCGCACAGAAAGCCACGGCGGGCGCCTTGTTGTTTTTCATCAAGACCGGCCTGTGGGCGGTGTTGGCCGTTGGTGGAATGATGCTCGGCTGGGTGTCGGGAATCGCCAGTGTGTTGTGGCTGTGGGTGGTCGCCAACGTGCTGGTGATCATTGCCGGTTACTGGATCGTGATGAACGTTCATCGCGGGCGGGAAACCGGGACACTGGCCACGGCCACCGTGTGGAAGGCCGGACTGCCGTTCTATTTCGGCACCGGTTTGATCGCGCTGAGTCAGTACGCCGAACGCTTTCTGATCGCTGACCTCGAACCTTACGCCAGGCTCGGTCAATACGTGTACGCGTGGTCGGCGGCCAACACCTTGCAGGCGTTGTCGTATGCGGTGGTGGCGGTGGTCGGGATTCCGGTATTGGCCAAGCGCTTTCAGGCCGATCAACAAGCGTTCACGGTCAAGCAACTGTTCGTGAACAAATGGGTCATGCGCTCGCTGGTGGTTTCGGCGGCGGTGGCGGTGGCGATTTATCTGTTCTTCAACGTGGTGCTCGACTACGTCGCCACCAGCGTGCCGCGTCCGGACAACGCGATTCTCGGCGTGCTGATCTTTTCCTTCGCCTTGCGTGCCATCGGCGACATCGTCTGGGGCGGCCTGATCGCTTCGAAAAACAGTCGGGTGTCGCTCGCCAGCGCCGCGATCTGTTTGCTGGTTTCGGTGCCTGTCAGCTACCTGCTGATCAAGCATTACTCGATCTACGGCGCGGCGTGGGGCAACGTCTTCGCGATCATTGTGCAGCTTGGCGTGATTGCCGTGCTGACCCGCGTGACGCGCACGAAAAAGGCTGCGTTGTCATGGGCCTGAAGTTGCCGCGAATCGAGTTTCGCGGCAAGAAACTCGACTCGTACGTCTCGTTCCTGATCCTCTTTACCGGGCTGTTTCTGTCGGTGGCGATGCCGCTGCTGATCCCCCGCGATCCCGGCCCCGATGCAATGACCTTGTGGTCGTCCTACGCGCGCGCCGACAACTGCAATTTCTGGAACCCGTTCTCGCCGGATCGCTCGTCCTACGAGTGTTCGGCGTTCCTCCTGCGGCCGACAGGGATCAACCTGACCAATGCCTGGGCCTACGGCATGTTCTGCAATTTTTTCCTCACGGCGATTCCGGTGGTGGTGTTCCGCCGCATGCCGCTGGCGATCTTCGGCACCTTGTGTCTGTGGGGCATTGTTCGTTCGTTCTTCCTGGAAAACCTGACCAAGGAAATCATCGTGTCGGTTGCGGTGCTGAGCATTTTGCTCAGCTCGTTGACGCGTAAATATCGCGGCGGCTTCTTCCTATCGGCGGTGATCTACGGCGTGCTGATCCGGCCCTACTGGATTCTGTTTTCGCTGTCGTGGGTCGGCGTCTGCGTGATGAAAAAGTACGTGTCGCGCACGACGTTCTTTCTGATGCTGTTCCTGTTCTACCTGGCGGTGGCCATGTCGATCCAGGTCGCGCTCGGGTTTCCGGTGTCGTCGATCCGCGCGAGCAACAACGAGTTGCGCACGGCGGGCGAGGAGGGTTCCAAATCGCTGATCGTCTCGTGGCTCAGCGGCAGTGATTTCGTCTCGCAGGCGCTGGACTCAATGATCATTTTCTTCCGGCTGTCGTTCCCCGTGGAGCTGATTCTGCTGTCCGGGCCGGGGCAGGTGATCTTCGTCGCGTTGATGATCATGACCGCGTTGCTGCTGTTCAAAGTCATCACCTCGACCGACTACAAGGGCGCACCGATCCAGACCAAACCGAAGGAGCTGATCGCGATTCCGCTGGCGTTTTTGCTGGTTCAAGGTTTGTTCGAACCGGACTTTGGCTCCTTCGCCCGACACTTTTCCATGGTGGTGCCGGTGCTGTTCGTGGGGCTGGGTTTAATGCTGCGGGCGAACAAACCGGTGCAGGTTGAATCAAGAATTCTCAATTGAGGCAGGTGCTTTATGTCGAGCAAGAAAAAGTCCCTGGAGATCGAAACCCTGCGCGGCCTGGCGTGCCTGCTGCTGGTGCTCTATCACGTCATCGGCCCGTTGGGCGGAGGTTTGAAGATCGACGTCGGCTCGCCGTTCCGGGTGATCGCCGATTCGATGGTGTACGTGCGCATGCCGCTGTTCACCTTTATTTCCGGCTACATCTATTCGATCTACAAAATCCGCGGCAATGACTTTTCGGCGTTCTTCAGCGGCAAGGTGCGACGGTTGATCGTGCCGCTGTTTTGCGTCGGTGTGCCGTTCTCGGTGCTGCAAGCGGTGGGGCCGGGGGTGAACAAGGATGTCGGCGTGATCGACGCGTTGCTGTCGTTCTGGGTGCCGATCAACCACTTCTGGTTCCTGCAGGCGGTGTTCATCATTTTCATGTTCGTCGGCTTGCTGGAGTGGCGAGGTTTGCTGCGTTCGCCGGTGCGCTTGTTCGGACTGTTCGCGTTTGCGGCGGTATTGTTTCTGTTGCCGCCGTTCAAGCTTGATGCGTTCGGCATCAATGGTGCGATTTACCTGCTACCGTTTTTCGTCGCGGGGATGATCGGCCAGGAAAATGTCGAGCGGTTGAAGCAGACGTTCAAGGTGATCGGCCCGTTGGTGTTCGTGGTGATTTCGCTGACGCTGCTGTATGTGGCGGCGATTGATCGCGAGTTGATTGTCGATCGCCGCAGCCTGATCGGTTTGACCGTGGGGTGTGTGTCCTGCATCGCATTGTTGTCCAGTGACATGCGCTCAAAGGCGCTGACCTGGCTCGGCGGGTATTCCTACGCGATCTTCCTGTTCCACGTGCTGTTCGCGGCGACATCGCGATTTGTGCTGGGGCGGTTGGGCGTGAAGGATGAAAGCTTGCTGGTACTGGGGGGGCTGACCTTTGGTTTGCTCGGGCCAGTGGTGTTGTCGATGATTTTCAGCCGGTTCAATTTCACCTCGGTGCTGCTGCTCGGCGAGCGCGCCACCTCTAAAAAGCCTGCCCCGATCATGACGCCGGCGGCACCGATCAATAGCTAAAAGCTTCGCGAGCAAGCCCGCTCCCACATTGGAACTGCGCAAATCGCACAATCAGTGTGGGAGCGGGCTTGCTCGCGAAGGGGCTATTACAGACTGAGGAAGTATTGAATGTTCGCAGTTGATGACGCGCAGCCCGTTGCCGCCTCGGTGGTTGAAGTGGGCGATGCGCGCGAGCGTTTTGCGCAGTGGCGTGAAGGCAAGGCCGGCAAGGTGCTGGCGGTTTCGGTGATCGGCGACAGCTACAGCGCCGGCCAGGATTTCTATCTGAACAAACTGGTGCAGCGCGTGGCCGGGGAGGTCGGTTTTGCCGGGCCGGGTTATGTCGGTTTCAACCACGGCGCGGCGCTGGGAGGGACGCATTTCAAGTACACCCGCAGCAGTGAAAAATACTTTGGCGGTGGCTGGCAGGTTTCCGCATTGGGTCAGGCCAGCCCGGACAGTCGCACCATCACTGGCCGCCCCGGCGCGTGGCTGCAGATTGACGCAAATCCGTCGCCGGCAATCGATACCGCCGTCACGCAGGCGAAATTGCTGTATCTGGGTAACGGTGAGCCCAGCGAAGTGCGTTATCGCTGGACGCCGACGCAAGACTGGCAACCGTTGAAACTTGAAGGTTCGGGCGTTCAGGAACTCGCGCTGACAGGTCTCTCGGCAGCGAAAGACTGGTCATTCAAACTGGAGGTGGTCAAGGGCGCGCCTACGTTGTTCGGCGCGTGGATGCGCAATGATCAGGACGGCGTGCGAGTGTCGAAAATGGCGGCATCCGGCGCGGCCTCGGCGGATTTCTATCACCACGATGCGCAGTGGCAGACCCAGTGGAAAGCAGCCGTGGCGAAGATTCCGGCCGACGTTTACCTGATCATGCTCGGTGGCAACGACCAGGGTTTTGGCGTGAAACCTGAAGCGTATCTGCACAACGTTCAGGGATTGGTCGGGATGCTGCGCGAGATTCAACCGCAGGCGAGCATCAACCTGATCATGCGTCAGGACACCACGCGCTCCAGTGCCTACCCGATGTCGGCGTACGCGCAAGTGTTGCAGCCGTGGGCGCACGAGCAGCATCTGGGCTACGCCAACCTGCAATGCGCCTTCGGCCCCGACGTCAAGCGTTACGCCGCCGCGATGATCGGCCCGGACAGGATTCATCCGGTGCCGGCCACGGGCGGGAAGGTGATTGCCGATTACTTTTACGGCTGGATTACCGGCGCCAGGGATCGTTGCGACGTCGCCCGGTAACGATCAGATTCGCTGCTCGAAAGCGTCGACCTGATCGAGCAATTCCGCGATCTTCTGCGGCATCAGTCGTGCATCGCATCGGGTCTCAACATTGATGATGATCGCCGGGTCGTTACAGCACAGACGCACGCGGAATCGCCAGTCGCCGAAGATCACTTTCAGACCGTCGCGGTCGTCCATCTCCAGTGCCTGTTCGCCATAGATTCGTTTCAGATGAGCGAGCAGGGGATATGGATCGTTGATCGGCCGGCGAATATCGCCGGACGAAGGAAACATGCCGATGCGTTCCACCAGCAAAATCGTGCCCAGCCAGGATTCGTTGGCGCTGGGCAGCGGCTGATGGCGGGACAACCAGCTCATCACCCCGAGGTTGCCCACCTCGCGTTCAATCTCTACGGAATGTTGTGCAATGTACATGGTGGCCTCGTTGGGTGAAGGGAGCCGTCTCAGCGGCCCTTGAGATAAACGTTTTCGTAGCAGAAATTGGTCGCCTGCAAGTAACCCTCGGCGTCGCCACAGTCGAAGCGCAAACCCTTGAATTTGTAAGCCAGCACGCAGCCGTTTTGCGCTTGTTTCATCAAGGCGTCGGTGATCTGGATTTCGCCGCCCTTGCCCGGTTGGGTGTCGGCGATCAGGTCGAAAATGTCCGGAGTGAGGATGTAGCGACCGATGATCGCCAGGTTCGACGGCGCGTCTTGCGGTGCCGGTTTCTCGACCATGTTGTTGACCCGATAGATGCCGTCGGACATCAGCTCACCGGCAATCACGCCGTACTTGTGGGTCTGGTCGGCCGGGACTTCCTGGATGGCGACAATCGAGCAGCGGAATTTCTTGTACAGCTCGATCATCTGCGTGAGTACGCCATCGCCTTCCAGGTTCAGGCACAGGTCATCGGCCAGCACCACCGCGAACGGCTCATCGCCGATCAACGGGCGACCGCTGAGAATCGCGTGGCCCAGGCCCTTCATTTCCACCTGACGGGTGTAGGAAAAGGTGCAGGTGTCGATCAGTTCGCGGGTGCCGGCGAGGAATTTCTCTTTCTCGGTGCCGCGAATCTGGTGTTCGAGTTCGTAGCTGATGTCGAAATGGTCTTCCAGCGCGCGCTTGCCTCGGCCAGTGACGATTGCCATGTGCTGCAGACCGGCGTCCCGGGCTTCTTCAACGGCGTACTCGATCAACGGCTTGTTGACGATCGGCAGCATTTCCTTGGGCATCGCTTTAGTTGCCGGCAAGAAACGCGTGCCATAACCGGCAGCGGGGAACAAACATTTACGAATCATAAAAGTATCCTGGACAGTCATGGAACACAGGCGACGATTGCAAGCCATGATAAATGGCGGCAAGTTTCAATCATTATTGAAGGCTTACTTTAATACCTGAGTCAGGTTATTAATGGCAATTGGTAGTTGCGGCAAAACATGACAATGTTATGAGAAGTCGGTTAGTCGCGGATTCGTTATTTTTAGTCGGTATCCGTTGATAGTGATAAGTGCGCGGGCAGTGCTAATAAGTAGCGGGCAATAGAGTTTGACTTGTAAAAATATTTATTGCCAGTCATTGAACTAGTTTTGTCTTCGGTTGTTGTCGCCTTATTTGTGTGGAGTGCAGCACAAAACCACTAAGTGAGGCTTGACATGCTGCGGGCACTTATCAAATACGGACCGCGCTATGAAGATACTTGTCACCGGTGGCGCCGGCTATATCGGCTCGCACACCACACTTGCTTTGCTTGAAGCAGGTTATGAAGTTGTCGTGCTGGATAATCTTTGCAACAGCAGCGATGCGGCATTGCACGCGGTGGAAGCCATTTGTGGCAAAAGTGCGCTGATGATTCGCGGCGACGTCTGCGACCGGGCGTTGCTTGACCGGATCTTCCGCGAGCATGCCATCGACGCCGTGCTGCATTTTGCCGGGCTGAAAGCCGTGGGCGAGAGCGTGCGCAAGCCGCTCGAGTACTACCAGACCAACGTCAGCGGCAGTGTCACGCTGTGCCAGGCGATGGCGGCGGCGGGGGTGTTCCGGCTGGTGTTCAGCTCGTCGGCCACGGTCTACGGCGAGCCGGAGCAGATGCCGATTCGCGAGGACTTTCCCACTGGCAATCCGACCAATCCTTATGGCCAGTCCAAGCTGATCGTCGAGAACGTGCTGCGTGACCTGAGTCAGGCCGAGCCGCGCTGGAGCATCGCGCTGTTGCGTTATTTCAACCCGATCGGCGCCCACGACAGCGGCCACATGGGCGAAGACCCCAACGGCATCCCGAACAATCTGCTGCCTTATATCAGCCAGGTCGCGGTGGGCAGCCTGCAGGAGTTGTCGATCTTTGGCGACGATTACCCCACCGTCGATGGCACCGGGGTGCGCGATTACATCCACGTTGTCGATCTGGCGGACGGCCATTTGAAAGCCTTGCAGTCGATCAGTGGGCGCAGTGGCATTCACACCTGGAACCTCGGCACCGGCGACGGCTACAGCGTGTTGCAAGTGTTGCGTGCGTTTGAGCAGGCATGCGGGCAACCGGTGCCGTACCGGGTGATGCCACGCCGCTCGGGAGACATCGCCGAGAGTTGGGCCGACGCTTCCAAAGCGGCGAAAGAGTTGGGCTGGAAGGCTACGCGCAACTTGCAGGACATGGTCACCGACACGTGGCGCTGGCAATCGAATCATCCCAACGGCTACTTGCGATGATGGCCATTTAGTCCAATGTTATTTTCAGTCAGGTTGTTAGATAACGTCGGGAAATTACACTGGCAATGCCTTTTGCAAGTCCGTAGATATAAACCTGCCGTTCGACTTTTATCAGTTGCGTAAGACTGTGAAAGAACGACGGATCTTGTTCGCGCTTTTTGCGGACTTGAACGCTACCACCTCTAACACAGACTGTTTTTTAACAGTCGAATGTTAGAAAGGAGTTGTTATGAAAAAAGTGATGGCAGTTGCCCTGTTGACGATGTTGAGCAACTGGGCTGCCGCAGCTGAAGCGCCGCTGACAGCGGTGACCAATGTAGGTGGCAATGTAGCGGCTTCCCAAGCGCCTGCAGCCAGTACTGCAATGGTCGCCAGTGCTGTGGCGGCGTCCAACAGCGGTGGCAGTGCCAATGGCGGTACCACCGGTACGACGGGTACCACCGGTACAACCGGCACGCATAACTAACAGGAACAGTTGTTAGTGCAGTACAAAGTCGCCCGACGAAAGTCGGGTGACTTTGTTTTTGGATTCGCCCTTGAATAGCGTAGTGCCATTATATGACTCGTAGTTTTTCTCTTTTAATGTTGGCAAGTCTCGCTTTACAAGGTTGCATGTTTTCCCCCGGCCAGTACCTGAGCACCGGTGGCATCACCCGCCAGGGCGCCAGTGAAAGCAGTCGGGTCGAGCTGATTCCGATCACGCCCAAGCTGATTTCGATGAACCGCGCGACGCAAAAGCGCGAGACCGTGCCGACGGAACTGCTCAGTGCGCCGACCGAGTACCGCATCGGCAATAACGATGTGTTGTACATCACGGTCTGGGATCACCCGGAGCTGACGGCCCCGTCCGGCGCGCAGCAACAGATCGACGCCAACGGCCGGCTGGTACGCTCTGACGGCACGCTTTATTACCCGTACATCAAGGAAGTCCAGGCCGCCGGCCGGACCATCCAGCAACTGCGCTCGGACATCGAACAGCGGCTGTCGGCGTTCATCGCCGAGCCGCAAGTGGATGTCGCGGTGTTGCGTTTCGCCAGCCAGAAAGTCGTGGTCACCGGCGCGGTGGCCAAGGCCGGGCCACAGGCGATTTCGACCAATCCACTGAGCGTGGTCGAAGCCCTCGGTTCAGCCGGCATCGACACCAACAATGCCGACTTGTCCGGCCTGTTGCTGACGCGCAACGGTCGGGTCTACCCGCTGAATCTCGACTCGCTCAATCGCCCGGATTCCGAGTTGCAGAACGTCTACCTCAAGGGCGGCGATCAGCTCTATCTGCCGTACAACGACAACAAGCGCATCTATGTCATGGGCGAAGTCAATCAGCCGCGTGCCCTGAGCTTCAAGACGGCAACGATGAACCTCTCCGATGTACTGGGTTCGGTCGGCGGCCTGAGTCAGACCACTTCCAACGGCAACGCGGTTTACGTGATTCGCGGCGTCGAAAACCTCGATGTCGAGCCAGCGAAAATCTATCAGCTGGAAGCGGAATCGCCGACGGCCATGGCGCTCGCCTCGCACTTCGAAGTACGCCCGCAGGATGTCGTCTACGTCGGGCCGGCCAATGTGACTCGCTGGAACCGCTTTATCAGCCAGTTGGTGCCGTCGGCATCGATTGTCGGTACGGGCGCTTCCGCTGCGAAGAACTGGAGCGAATTCAGTAACAACAGCAAATAAGGTCGCCGACTGTGAAAACGTTGAACGTTGGCGTCTGCCTGATGGCGGCCCTGTTGTTGTGCGGCTGTAACCCGCTGATGAGTGCGTCGCTGAACAACCTCAAAGCAGCGGTAGTCGGCCCGGATGAACTGGACGTGACACCGGCCCAGGTGGCCGGGGTCAATTACCCGCAGATCAAACTGACCACGCCGTCCGGCTCCGGCGTGCTGGCGCTGGTGCGCGAGCGCGACGACCTGCAGTTCTGGGTCGCCTCCGGCAAACAAGTCCTGTTGCTGCGCAATGGTCTCGCCGTGCGCACTGTTGGCCTGGGCCTTGAAGGCGATCTGGACGGCACGCGGCTCGCCGATGATGCGCCGTTCAAGACAGGCTTGCATCAAGTGCCCGATGGCTACACCACGCGGCGCTGGATCGATCTTTACAAGGGCCAGGAAGTCGGAGTGATCGTTAACAGTCGCTTCACCCGTCGCGGCACCGAAACCCTCGACATTCTTGACAAGGAATACACCGTGCTACGTGTCGATGAGCAGATTGACGCGCCGGCCATCGGCCTGCGCGCGACCAATCGTTACTGGGTCGATCCGCGCGACGGTTTCATCGTCCAGAGCGAGCAGCAACTGACCTCGCATTTGCGCGTCAAGGTTGTGCAACTGACCCCTGATCGCAGGCGTGTGCCGTGAAGCGCCTGCGGGTGTTATCGGCGTGTCTGTGGTTGCTCAGCGGCGCAAGTCACGCGGCCGTCACCGTCACAGGCGATGTCGCTAATCCCGGGCCGGTCGAACTGCCGCCGGGCGGGCGCCTGCTCGATGTGATCAACGTGGCGGTTCCCAATGCCGAAGGTTATTGGCTGGCCGGCGGGTTGTTGCGCCAATCCTTGCTTGAGGAGCAGGCGCGCCTGAAGGCTGGTGTGCTGTTCGATCTTGACGTGTTGCAACGCATGGCTTCGCTGTTCGACAGACCGGACCGGGTCGCGCTGGCGCTGCGGGTTGCCGAGCAAGTGCGAGAGATGCCGGTGACCGGACGCCAGGTCGCCGATCTGGATCCGGTGGCGCTGGAAGTGGGCTTCGCCCGCAACATCCGCCTCGACGACGGTGATCGGTTGATCTACCCCAAACGCGTCGATGAAGTGCAAGTGCTCGGTGCTGTCGCCGAAACCTGCCACCTGCCGTATCAGCCGTTGCAGGAGGCGCGCGAGTACCTGCAGGGCTGCACGATTCTGAGCGATGCCGAAGCCGATTATCTGTGGCTGATCCAGCCCAACGGCGTTGCGCGGCGCGTCGGTATTGCGCACTGGAATCGCGAGAGCGGGCACTTCCCCGTGGCCGGCAGCAAGATTCTGGTGCCGTTGAAAAATGATGATCTTGATCCGCCTGTTCCTGAGCTGAATCAGCAGTTGGCCGACTTTATTGCCACGCAGCTGGCCGAGGTGGTTCGTTGAAGTTACGTTTTGCAGCTGTGCTGTTATTACCCTGTGGCCTGGCGCATGCAGAGCCACGCATTACCCAGAATGACTTCGGTGGCACCGGTCTGTTGCAGACGCCGACAGCGCGCATGGCCCCGGCCGGCGAGTTGAGTGTCAACGCCAACCGCACTGAACCGTACAGCCGTTACAGCGTGTCGTTGCAGCCGCTGGACTGGCTCGAAGGTTCATTCCGTTACACCGCGATCACTAACCGGCCCTACGGCTCGGAGGCTCTGAGCGGCAGCCAGAGCTATAAGGACAAGGCGGTCGACGTCAAAGTCCGGCTGTGGGAAGAAACCCACTGGGCGCCTGATGTGGCGCTGGGTTTCCGAGACGTCGGCGGTACGGGTTTGTTCGCCAGTGAGTTTTTCGTCGCCAACAAGCGCTACGACAATTTCGATTTCAGCGCCGGCATTGCCTGGGGTTACCTGGGCAATCGCGGCGACGTCGACAACCCCTTGGGTTATCTCGATGATCGCTTCAAGACCCGGCCGGCGCTCGAAGGCACCGGTGACGTCAACGCGGGCTCGTACTTTCGCGGCAAGCCGTCATTCTTCGGTGGTGTGAGCTATCAGACGCCATGGGATCGGCTCAGCCTGAAACTCGAATACGAAGGCAACGATTACAAGCACGAGCCGAAGGACAACGAGATCAAGCAGGACTCGCCGATCAACCTGGGCGCGGTGTTCAAGGTGACGGATTCGGTTGATGTGAGTGCGGCGTGGGAGCGCGGCAACACGGCGATGTTCGGTGTGACATTCCACACCAATTTTGTCAGTCGCAAGGCTCCTGCGAAAACCTACGATCCTACCCCGGAACCGTTGCCGGCGAAGGCGCCGACCACGGCGCCGGATCAGGTCAACTGGGCCGACGTGTCGCAACGCTTGCAACAGAATGCCGGTTACAAGGTCGAGCGCATTACTCAGCGCGATTCCGAGCTGATTGTGTATGGCGAGCAGCAGCGTTATTTCCATTCGTCCAAGGCTGTCGGTCGGGCGAGCCGGATTCTCGACAACAGCGTCAACGACGACATCGACTGGTTCACCGTGGTCAACAAGCGCTACGACTTGCCGCTGGAAGAAACCAGCGTGCCGCGTCAGACCTTCCGCGAAGTAATCAACAACGAAGAGCCGTTGTTGTCGCTGCACCGCACCACGGAGATCAATCCGGCGATGCCGCACAACGAGAAAACCCTATACAGCGAAGCGCCGCAGCACTTCAGTTATGGCGTCGGCCTGGGCTTCAAGCAGAACGTCGGTGGCCCGGATGGCTTGCTCTATCAGTTCAGCGCCGATGCCGACGCTGAATACCGCTTCAACCGCAACACCTGGTGGAGCGGCTTGCTCAGCGCCAACCTGGCGAACAACTTCGACAAGTTCACCTACGACGCGCCGAGCGGTTTGCCGCGCGTGCGCACGGACTTGCGTCAGTACCTGACCACGTCCAACACCACCATGCCGTTGTTCCAGCTCAGCCACGCCGAGCAACTGGATAAAGACCTGTACGGCATGGTTTACGGCGGATATCTGGAGTCGATGTTTGCCGGCGTGGGCGGTGAAGTGCTGTTCCGGCCGACGGGCGAACGCTGGTCAGTGGGCGCGGATCTGAACTGGGTGCGTCAGCGTGATTTCGATCAGGGGTTTGCGTTGCGCGATTATTCGGTGGTGACCGGGCACATTACCGGCTACACCGATCTGCCGTTCGACACCTTGGCAGCCGTCAGTGTCGGTCGCTATCTGGCCGGCGATTGGGGCGGCACGCTGGACATCTCGCGAGAGTTTTTCAACGGCGTGCGCTTTGGTGCCTGGGCGACGATCACCACCGCCGGCAGTGCCGAGTATGGCGAAGGTAGTTTCGACAAAGGCATCTACCTGTCGATTCCGTTCGACGAAATGATGAGCATGTCGACCATGCGCCGCGCCAACCTGGTCTGGGCACCGCTGACCCGTGACGGCGGCGCGCGACTCAACCGAAGCTTCCAGCTGCACTCGATGACCGATAGCCGCGAAGGCGATATGTTCTATCGCAACTTCGAGAAGATCACGGAGTAACTCAGCATCAACTCCAATCACTGTGGGAGCGGGCTTGCTTGCGAAGACGACGGCACATTCAACATCGATGTTGCCTGGCCTGA
This sequence comes from Pseudomonas atagonensis, assembly GCF_011369485.1. Taxonomy (GTDB): domain Bacteria; phylum Pseudomonadota; class Gammaproteobacteria; order Pseudomonadales; family Pseudomonadaceae; genus Aquipseudomonas; species Aquipseudomonas atagonensis. The sequence continues at coordinate 100,256 of NZ_VXCA01000040.1, forward strand.
CGCATTCGTGAGCAAGCCCATTCCCACAGGAGTTCTGTGTC